>NZ_JAKKFD010000058.1 GCF_022229005.1 Micromonospora trifolii | reverse complement strand
TCACCCCTTGACCCCAAGCCGAGGCGGCGGGCGATAACCTCATGATCAACCGGATGAGGCTGGGGGCCCGGGGGCTGGGGGGTTAGGGGAGGAGGGCTGCGGCGTGGCGGCCGGCGGCGGCCGCCGCCAGGAAGTACGCGTGGTCGGCGTCGAGGCCGCGGCCCATGGTGGACAGCGGCACGGCGCTGGCCCGCAGCGCGGCGTCCAGACCGTCGGTGGACACCCGGACGATCCGGTGCCGGGCAGCCAGGGGCGCCAGCGCCGCGTGCACCTCGGTCGCGAGCGACGGCGCCAGGTCCTCGGGCACCACCAGCTCCGCCGGGGCGAGCGCCACCCGGCCGTACGCGGTGAGGCTGTGGTGTGACACGCCCCGGTGCCGAGGGCGGGGGTCGGCGTCGGAGATGCGCAACGAGCCGACTGGCTTTCCGCCCAGCGTGGCGATCGCGTTGACGGCCTCGCCGACGGCGACGCCGGAGAAGCCCCACCGGGTGCCGGTGCCCAGGTTGCCCGGCCCCTGCGCCACGATCGCCACGTCCGCTTGGAGCACGTACCGGGCGGCGAGCAGACCGCCGTGCAGGGTGGTGGCCTCCAGGTCGCCGCCGAACGCCTGCCCGACGGTGATCGTGCCGGCCAGCTCGGCCCGCAGCCCGGCGAGGGTGCGGGAGAACCAGGCGGGCAGCGCCCCTCCGTCGGTGAGCAGGTACGCCACCCGCGCCTGCGGGGCGTCGGCCCGGATACCGGCCAGGATCGCCGGGAGCGCCGAGTGTAGGTCGGCGGTGACCACTGGCAGGCCGCCCAGGCCGTCCGCGTCGGCCAGCACGTCGCGGTGCGGGGACGCCTCCTCGTCGACGCCGAGGAGGATCGGCTGCAATGGCGTGTAGCGGGCCTTGACCAGGTGCCCGGCGTCGCGGGTGTCGGCCACGTCCGGCGGGTCCGGCGGCAGCCGGTCCGGCAGGGCGACCACCAGGGCGTACCCGCCGGTGCCCAACCCCATCAGCAGGGCGCCGGCGTTGAGCAGCACCCGGTCGCCGGGCTCGGGCGTGCCGACCAGCTCCGGGTAGGCCAGCGCCCGCATCCGGGTGCCGTCGGGCAGGTCGACGTCCAGCTCCACCGCCCCGGTCCACTGCCGTCGCAGCGTCGCCACCGTCCCCGTACGCCATCGCACCATGACGGGCACGCTAGCCGCGCGGGCCCGGCGGCCCGCGCCCGGGTGTGGGTCAGGTCGGTTCGGGGCCGCCGGCGTCCGGGCTCGGCCCGGCCTGGGTGTGCCGGGCCGTGCCGGTGGCGCCCGGCATCGAACGGGTCGGGTCGAGGAAGACGAACCGGATCTCCGGGTACCGGTCGGTGAGCCGCAGCTCGGCCTCGTCGGCGGCGGCCTCGATCTGCGCGCCGGTGGCCTCGTCGCGGAAGTCGACCTTCGCGGCGACCAGGATGTCCTGCGGGCCGAGCTGCATGGTCAACAGCGTGTCGATGCGCTCCACCTCGGGCAGCCCGGCCAACTCCTGCTCGATCTCGTGGCGCAGCCGCTCCGGGACGGCCCGGCCGACCAGCAGCGACAGGTTGTTGCCGGCGAGGACCCCGGCGACCGTCAGCAGCAGGAGCCCGATCAGGATCGACGCGACGCCGTCCCACACCTCGTCGCCGGTTGCGTGCGACAGGCCGACGCCGAGCCCGGCCAGCACCAGGCCGATGAGGGCCGCGCTGTCCTCCAGGAAGACCGCCTTGACCGTGGTGTCGGCGGTCAGCCGCAGAAACCGCCGAGGCGTGGTCTGCCAGCGTCGCGACTCGCGGCGGACCTGCCGCACCGCCCGGGCCAGTGAGATCGACTCGATGACGAACGACACCCCGAGCACGATGTACGAGATCAGGTAGTCGCCGCTGTGCTCGTGCACCAGGATCGTGGTGACGCCGTGGGTGACGGCGAAACCGGCGCCGGCGACGAACGTGAACATGGCCGCGAAGAACGCCCAGACGTAGCTCTCCTTGCCGTACCCGAAGGGGTGCCGCTGGTCGGCCGGGCGGGCACCGCGGCGCAGCGCCTGGAACAGCAGCACCTCGGTGGTGGTGTCGGCGACCGAGTGGGCCGCCTCGGAGAGCATCGCGGCGGACCCGGAGATCAGCCCGGCGACCAGCTTGGCGATCGCGATGGCGAGGTTGGCGGCGCCGGCGACGACGACGGTGCCGACGCTCTCGCTCTCGGGCCTGACGTCCGCTTGCGACATGAGGATCACCCTATGACCGCGGGCGGCGACGCGCCGGGGGAGGCCCCGATCCGAACAAGTGTGCGGCACGCCCGCGTGGGTGCACGGTCTGGGCGGGTCGGCTGCTAGCGTCTACCGCGTGTCGCGGACCCGCACCGAACGCCTGGTCAACCTGGTGATCTGCCTGCTGTCCACGCGACGGTTCCTGACCGCCGCGCAGATCGCCGCGACCGTGCCCGGTTACGAGCACGATCCGGACGACGCGCGCGACCACGAGGCGTTCCAGCGCAAGTTCGAGCGGGACAAGGCCGAGCTGCGCGAGTTGGGTGTGCCACTGGAGACCGGCACGGCGAGCGCCTTCGACGCCGAGCCCGGCTACCGGATCGCCCACCGCGAATACGCGCTGCCCGACATCCTGCTCGAACCGGACGAGGCCGCCGCTGTCGGCATCGCCGCCCGGCTGTGGCAGCACGCCGGGTTGGCCGCCGCCGCGTCGTCGGGGCTGGCCAAGCTGCGCGCCGCCGGGGTGGACGTGGACCCGCAGGCCACCCTCGGCCTGGAGCCGATGGTCACCGTCGACCCGGCGTTCGCGCCGCTGACCGCCGCCGCCCGGGACCGCCGCGAGGTGGGGTTCGACTACCGGGTGCCCGACCGCGACGCGCCCAGCCGGCGTCGGCTGCAACCGTGGGGCGTGGTCTGCTGGCGCGGCCGGTGGTATGTGGTCGGCCACGACAAGGACCGGGAGGCGACCCGCTGCTTCCGGCTGTCCCGGGTCGTCGGCGCGGTCCGGGTGTCCGGCGCCCCCGGCGCGTACGAGCCGCCGGCCAACGTCGACCTGATCAGCCACGTCGCCCGCTGGTCGGGTCCGGTGGAGCGCACCGGTCGGGCCACAGTGCTGGCCGCGCCCGGGCGGGCCGCCGGGCTGCGCCGCTGGGCGGTGGAGGTGACCGCCGGGCCGGACGGCGACCGGCTGGTCCTGCCGTACGCGGACCCGGACGGGCTGGCCGGTCATCTGGTCGGCTACGGCCCGGACGTGCGGGTCCTCGACCCACCGGAGGTCCGCGAGGCGGTCATCCAACGACTCAAGGAGATCGCCGTGCGCCACGACGAGCTGGCCGTCAGCGGGGGCGCCCGGTGACCCGCCCGGCCGGCCGCAACGGTTCCCGCGCGTCCGCCGACCGGTTGGCCCGACTGCTCAACCTGGTGCCCTACCTGCTGGCCCGGCCCGGCATCGAGGTCGCCGAGGCGGCCGGTGACCTGGGCGTCACCGAGCGCCAGCTCCGGGAGGATCTGGAGCTGCTCTGGGTGTGTGGGCTCCCCGGGTACGGCCCCGGTGACCTGATCGACATGGCGTTCGACGGTGACCGGGTGACCATCACCTACGACGCCGGCATCGACCGGCCGTTGCGGCTGACCCCCGACGAGGCCCTGGCGCTGGTGGTGGCCCTGCGGATGCTGGCCGAGACACCCGGGGTGGCCAACCGGGAGGCCGTCGAACGCGCCCTCGCCAAGATCGAGGCCGCCGGCGACCTGGTGGGCGCGCCGGTCGCGGTCCGGTTGCCCGGGGACACCCCGCGGGTCGAGGCGCTGCGCGCCGCCGTGGAAGGCGGCAAGGCCCTACGGATCACCTACTACACGGCCGCCCGGGACGAGACCACCGAGCGCGTCATCGACCCGCTGCGGATTCTGATGGTCGGCGGCCGGGCGTACGTGGAGGCGTGGTGTCGGCGTGCGGAGGCCGTCCGACTGTTCCGCGCCGACCGGATCGACGCGGTCACCGAGTTGGACGAGCCGGCCACGGTGCCGCCGCAGGCCGTCCCGCACGACCTCACCGAGGGCGTGTTCCGCCCCTCGGCCGACCTGCCGCTGATCACCCTGCGCATCGGTCGGGGCGAGCGGTGGATCACCGAGTACTACCCGTGTGAGCGGGTGGAGGCCGGCGACGGCGACCAGTGGCTCGTCTCCCTGCGGGTCACCGACCTGGGGTGGGCCCGCCGCTTCGTGCTGGGCCTCGGGCCGGAGGTGACTGTGGTCGCCCCGGTCGAGTTGGCCGAGCAGGTGCGGGCGACGGCGGCCGCCGCGCTGGACGCGTACGCCGTGCCCACGCCCCGGCCGTCGGAGGTCGACCCGGAGCGCGCGCCGTCGGGTGACCCGGCGGTGGCTGGCCGCACCCAGTAGGCTGACCGCCGTGCTGATCTGGATCGTGCTCGCGGTGGTGCTGCTACCCCTCGTGGCGCTCGCGTTGGCCGTGCGCCCGGTGCTGGCCCGGCTGCCCCGACTGCAACGGGCCGCCGTGGCGTTGCAGCGGCGGGCCGCCGAGGCCGAGGCGCTACGGGAAACCGCCGAGGCGCTGCAACAGCGTGCCGAGGAAGTCCAACGGCGGCTCGACACCACATCCCAGCGACTCGCGGTGATCAAGGCCAAGCGCGGCTGATCGAGCACGCACCCGACGGTGGTTGACGGATCATCGCGGGTTGGTCAAGACTTCACCCTCCCGCCCAGACCACCACCACCCAGCGGGTGGCGGGCAGCCGATCCGCACGTACGATGGGCTGCGTACCACCCCCCGGACACAGAGCGACTGGAGCTTCTCATGGGTGCCCTCAAGCCGTGGCACATCGCTGTTCTCGTGGTTGTGCTGATCCTGCTCTTCGGTGCGAAGCGGCTCCCCGACGCGGCCCGTTCGCTGGGTCGGTCGCTGCGGATCATCAAGGCCGAGACCAAGAGCCTGCAGGACGACGACCGCGACCTCGCCGAGAAGGCCGACGCGCAGGCCGGCTACCAGCCGCTGCCGCCGCACGCCGGGCAGCAGGCGCCGTACGCTGGCCAGCCGCAGCAGGCGCCCTACCAGCAGGCGCCGCCGCAGCAGCCGGTCGTCGACCCGGTGCACCGCGTCCGCGACAACTGACCGAAGGGCCCCACCACCGTGGCCTTCGCACTGCGTAAACGCGCCCCAAAGGCGTTCGAGCGGGCCGCCGACGGGTCGATGACGCTCATCGAGCACGTCCGTGAGCTGCGCAACCGCCTCTTCCGCGCGTCGCTGGCGATCATGATCGGCTTCGGCGTCGGCATCTGGCTGGCGAAGCCGGTCCGGATCCTGTTGTCGGAGCCGTACTGCAGCCTCGACGCCTCGCTCGACCCGGTCACCGGCAAGTGCAAGTTCGTCCAGCTCGGTGTCGCGGACGTCTTCCTGCTGAACCTGAAGATCGGTCTGTGGGTGGGCCTGATCATCGCGGCGCCCATCTGGCTCTACCAGCTGTGGGCGTTCATCGCGCCGGGTCTGCACCGGCACGAGCGGCGCTACGCGTACATCTTCACGGCGCTGGCCGCGCCGCTGTTCGCGGCCGGCGCGGTGCTGGCCTTCTTCGTCACCACCAAGGGCCTCGAGTTCCTGCTCAACGTGTCCGGCGATGACATCGCGACGAATCTGGAAGTCACCCGGTACATCTCGTTCGTCACCAACCTGATCCTGCTGTTCGGTGTGGCGTTCGAGTTCCCGCTGATCGTGCTGATGCTCAACTTCGTCGGCCTGGCCAGCGCGAAACGGCTGCTCAGCTGGTGGCGGGTGGCGATCTTCGTGTTCTTCGCCTTCTCCGCGGTGGTCACCCCGACACCGGACCCGTTCGGGATGACCGCTCTGGCGCTCTGCCTGACCGCGCTCTACTTCGCCGCGGTCGGCGTCGCGTTCATCAACGATCGGCGGCGTGGGCGGGGCAAGGAGGTCTACGCCGGCATCGACGACGACGAGGTGTCGCCGTTGGAGTTCGACGCGGACCCGGTCGTGGCCGGGCAGCGGGTCGACTCGACAGCGCCGATCGGCGTACCCGAACCGGTCGCCCCACCGGCGCCGATCGAACGCCGCTACGACGACATGACCTGACGGCCCCGCGCCGACTGGTCCACCGACGCCGTCCCCGTTTTCCGGGGGCGGCGTCGTCGCGTCACCTCGCGCGCCCGTAGCGGAACTGATGGTGACGACACCTGCCCCTGGTGAACGGCGGGCGTCCGACCGGTACGGTGCTGCCCGTGACCGCAGACGATCACCTGCCCGGCCCGGTCGCCGTGCTCGCCAACCCGACCGCTGGTCGCGGACGGCACCGGGCGTTGCTGCCCCGGTTGCTGGACGGCTTGGCCGCCGCCGGGCGGCCGGTCCGGTTGCTGCCGGCGTCCAGCCCCGCCGAGGCGGAGGCGGCGTGCCGGGCCGCCGTCGCCGAGGGCGCTGGCGCGGTGGTGGCGGTCGGTGGCGACGGCACCGTGCACCGGGCGTTGCAGGCGGTCGCCGGGACCGCCGTGCCGTTCGGCCCGATCCCGGCTGGCACCGGCAACGACTTCGCCCTGGACACCGGCTTCCCGGCCGATCCCCTCGCGGCGGCGGCGGTGATCGCCGAGGCGGTGCGTGACGGCCGCAGCCGACCGGTCGACCTGGCCCGGATGGTCGGCGTCGACGGCGTCGAGCGCTGGTACGGGGCGGTCCTCGCGGCCGGGTTCGACGCGATCGTCAACGAGCGGGCCAACCGGATGCGCTGGCCCCGCGGCCCGCGCCGGTACGACCTGGCGATCCTGGTCGAGCTGGCCCGGCTGCGCCCACGCCGCTACACGCTGCGCCTCGACGGGGTGTCGCACGACCTGGACGCGGTGCTGGTGGCGGTGGGCAACTGCCCCACGTACGGCGGTGGGATGCGGATCTGCCCCGACGCGGACCCGACCGACGGGCTGCTCGACGTGGTGGTGGCGGGTCGGGTCAACCGGCGGACGCTGGTGCGGGTGAAGCCGAGCATCTACCAGGGCACCCACGTCAGCCACCCGTTGGTGCGCAGCTTCCGGGCCCGCACGGTGGAGTTGGCCGCCGAGGGCATCACCTCGTACGCGGACGGGGAACGTTCCCTGAAGCTGCCGCTGACGATCAGCGCGGTTCCAGGCGCCCTGCGGCTGCTGCGTTGACCCGTACCGCGCCGATGCTGGCGGCGATGACCAGCACGATGGCGGCGCATTCCAGCACCGTCAGCGCCTGCCGCAGCACCAGCCACCCGGCGAGCGTGGCGACGGCCGGGCCGAGGCTCATCAGCACCGCGAAGGTGGCGGTGGGCATCCGTCGCAGCGCCAGCAGCTCCAGGGTGTAGGGCAGCCCGGAGGCGAGCACCGCGAGGACGGTGCCCAGCGCCAGCACCTGTGGGTCGAGCAGCACCGCACCCCCGTCGACGATGCCCAGCGGCAGGGTGACCAGTGCGGCGAGGGTCAGCGCCAGGGCCAGCCCGTCCGCGCCCGGGAACCGCCCGCCGACCCGGGCGCTCAGCACGATGTACGCGGCCCACATCGCGCCCGCGCCGAACGCGAAGGCCACCCCGACCGGGTTCAGCCGGTCGAAGCCGCCCTGCCCGAGCAGCGCCACCCCGGCCAGTGCCAGCCCCGCCCAGCCCCAGCTGGCCAGTCGTCGCGCGGTGAACACCGACAGCGCCAACGGGCCGAGCACCTCCAGCGTCACCGTCAGGCCCAGCGGGATGCGTTCGATGGCCTGGTAGAACAACGAGTTCATGCCGGCCAGCGCCAGCCCGAACCCGCCGGCCGCGAGCCAGGCGGACCGGTCGTGTCCGCGCAGTCGGGGCCGGCAGATGATGAGCAGCAGCACCGCCGAGATGGTCAGCCGCAGGGTCACCGCGCCGGCCACTCCGGTACGCGGGAAGAGCAACGCGGCCACGGCGGAGCCGAACTGCACCGACAGGGCCCCGCCGAGCACCAGCCCCACGGCGGCGACGCCACCGCGCCGGGCCGGTCGTGTCTCGCCCGAGGGTGGCGTGGGCAGCAGGGTGTCCGTCACGGGCACGACGGTAGGCCGTCAGCTCCGGCTACCTCGCGGCGGTGTCCACCGGCGTGACAAACGGCGGGCACGGCACGGCACGGGCGGTACCGGTCAGCCCGGCAGGGCGAGGTCGAGCACCGCGCCCAGCCCGTTCTCCCGGCCCGGGTCGGCTGCCGGGAGCACCAGCACCGAGCAGCCGGCGGCCACCGCGCCCGCGTCCGCCGGGGTGTCACCGACCATCAGGGTCTGCTCCGGGTCGACGCCGAGCATCCCGCAGGCACGCCAGAAGATCGCCGGGTCGGGTTTGCAGCGCCCCACCTCGTACGAGAGCACGAACGCGCCGACCAGGTCGGTCAGCCCCCAGGTGTCGAAGTGTGGCCGCAGGTCGAAGCCGATGTTGCTGACCACCGCCACCGGCACCCCGGCGTCGCGCAACGCGGTGAGAGTGGGGGCGGCGTCGGCGTACGGCAGCCAGCCCTCGGCGGTCAGCAGCCGCTCGTAGAGCGCGTCGGCGAAGCCCTCGATGCCGGCGTCGACGGTCTCGGCCAGCCCGGTGTACGCGCCCCGGTGGGCGTGTTCGTAGAGGTCCCGGTCGGCCCACAGTTCGGCGAGTCGGGGCGGCACCCGCGCCGGCAGTGGCCCGCCGGCGCGGCCGGCGGTCAGCAGTCGGTCGGCCAGCGAGGTGGCGCGAACCCGGTCCAGGGTGACGCCGCACGCCGCCGCGGCCTCCAGCACCCACCGCTGGGGGTCCTCCACCTGGGCCAGGGTGCCGTGGAAGTCGAAGAGCACCGCCTTGACAGGGCGTCGGGACGCCCGGCGGGCGGCGGGCGCCTCGGCGGTGCCTGGCGGACTGGTCTGGGGCGGTTCGGCATGGTCCGGCACGCCGTGCACCCTACCGACCGCCCCCGACCGTGCCTCCGGACGGCCTTGTGGGGTGACATGACTCGGCACGCACTAATCTTGGTGCCATGTCGAGCCCCGCCGAGCGGTACGCAGCGGCGCGCCGCAAGGCCGCACAAGCCGCACAGTTTCCGGCGCTGGACGAGTTCGCCCTCGAGTTGGGGTTCGACCTCGACGACTTCCAGCGGGAGGCGTGTCAGTCGCTGGAGCGGGGCAGCGGTGTGCTGGTCTGCGCTCCCACCGGCGCCGGTAAGACGGTGGTCGGGGAGTTCGCCGTCCACCTGGCGTTGCGGGGGCGGCCCGACGATCCGGTGCCAGCGGTCGACGCGACGACCCCGCCGACGCGGCGCAAGTGCTTCTACACCACGCCGATCAAGGCGTTGTCCAACCAGAAGTACCACGATCTGGTCGCCCGGTACGGCGCCGAGCAGGTCGGCCTGCTGACCGGCGACAACGCGATCAACGGCGACGCGCCGGTGGTGGTGATGACCACCGAGGTGCTGCGCAACATGCTCTACGCGGGCTCCAGCACCCTCCAGGGCCTCGCGTACGTGGTGATGGACGAGGTGCACTACCTGGCCGACCGGTTCCGCGGTGGGGTGTGGGAAGAGGTGATCATTCACCTGCCCGCCTCGGTCACCCTGATCTCGTTGTCGGCGACCGTCTCCAACGCCGAGGAGTTCGCCGACTGGCTGGTCACCGTGCGCGGCGAGACCGCGGTGGTGGTCAGCGAGCACCGGCCGGTGCCGTTGTGGCAGCACATGCTGGTCGGCAAGCGGATGTTCGACCTGTTCCACGACGCCGACGCCGCCCGCAAGCACGACGTGCACCCGGAGTTGCTGCGCTACACCCGGGAGACCGCGCGGCGGTTGGAGTTGGGCGAGGGGCGCAGCGCGGGGCCCGGTGCCGGCCGGCGCGGCCCGCGCTGGCGTGGTCCGTTGCGCCCGGACATCGTCGACCGGCTGGACCGGGAGGGTCTGCTGCCGGCGATCCTGTTCATCTTCAGCCGGGCCGGTTGCGCCGCCGCTGTGCAGCAGTGTCTCGCCGCCGGGCTGCGGCTCACCTCGGCGGAGGAGCGGGCCGAGATCCGCCGGGTCGTCGAGTCCCGGGTCACCGCCATCCCCGGCGACGACCTGTCGGTCCTGGGCTACTGGGAGTGGCTGGACGGCCTGGAACGCGGTCTGGCCGCCCACCACGCCGGCATGCTGCCGGTGTTCAAGGAGATCGTCGAGGAGCTGTTCGTCCGCGGCCTGGTCAAGGCGGTCTTCGCCACCGAGACGCTGGCGTTGGGCATCAACATGCCGGCCCGGTGCGTGGTCCTGGAACGGCTGGTCAAATACAACGGCGAGGCGCACGTCGACCTGACCCCGGGGGAGTACACCCAGCTCACCGGGCGTGCCGGCCGCCGAGGCATCGACGTGGAGGGGCACGCCGTCGTGGTGTGGTCCCCGGAGATCGACCCACGGCACGTGGCCGGGCTCGCGTCCACCCGCACCTACCCGCTGCGCTCCAGCTTCCGGCCGTCGTACAACATGGCGGTGAACCTGGTAGGCACTGTCGGCGCGGAGCCGGCCCGGGCCCTGCTGGAGTCCTCGTTCGCCCAGTTCCAGGCGGACCGGTCGGTGGTCGGCCTGGCCCGGCAGGTGCAGCGCAACACCGAAACCATCGAGGCGTACGGCGTGGAGGCCGCCTGCCACCACGGCGACTTCGACGAGTACTTCGCGCTGCGGGTGGCGATCGCCGACCGGGAGAAGGCGATCGCCCGGCAGGGGCAGACCCAGCGCAAGGCCGCCGCGGTGGCCTCGTTGGAGCGGCTGCGGGTGGGCGACGTGATCCGGGTGCCGTCGGGCCGGCGGGCCGGGCTGGCAGTGGTGCTGGACCCGGCGACCGGCGGGTTCGGTGAGCCCCGGCCACTGGTGCTCACCCAGGACCGCTGGGCCGGGCGGGTCAGCCCCGGCGACTTCACCACTCCGGCCGAGGTGTTGGCCCGCATCCGGGTGCCCAAGCACTTTAACCACCGGTCGCCGGGCGCCCGGCGGGATCTCGCCGCCGAGGTCAGCGGCACAGGCCTGGACCGGCACGGTGGCCGACGTGGGGGCCGTTCCCGGCAGGTGACCGGCGAGGACCACCGGATCGCCCAGCTCCGCACCGAGCTTCGCAACCACCCCTGCCACGCCTGCCCCGAGCGGGAGGAGCACGCCCGCTGGGCGGAGCGGCGTCGGCGGCTGGAGCGCGACACCGAGGAGTTGCACGAGCGCGTCAACAGTCGTACGGGGTCCCTCGCGCGGACGTTCGACCGGATCGTGGCGCTGTTGACCGAGCGTGGCTACCTCGCCGGCGACGGCGCGGTCACCGACGCCGGTCGGATGCTGGGCCGGATCTGGACCGAGGCTGACCTGCTGGTCGCCGAGTGCCTGCGCCGGGGCGTGTGGAACGGGTTGTCTCCGGCCGAGTTGGCCTCCGCGGTGTCCGTGGTGGTGTTCGAGGCGCGCCGCGATGTCGACGAGCGGGCGTCGCTGCCGCGCGGGCCGGTGGCCGACGCGGTGGACGAGACGCTGAAGCTGTGGGGGGAGATCGAGGCCGACGAGGCGGCGCGGGGGCTGAGCGCGACCCGGGAGCCGGATCTCGGTTTCGCCTGGCCCGTCTACCGGTGGGCCCGGGGCGAGGCGCTGGCCAAGGTGCTCGGCAGCGGGCACGAGATCGATGGTGAGATGCCCGCTGGTGACTTCGTCCGGTGGGCCCGACAGGTCGTCGACCTGCTGGGTCAGATTGCCGACTCCGGCGGTGCCACAACGGAGCTGCGGTCCACCGCTCGACAGGCTATAGCGGCCGTCAATCGGGGCGTTCTCGCGTACCACACGTCAGCCTGACAATTACTCTCAGTCATTATCGTCGTCGAATCGACGCAGCGGACGGTCACTGCAACGGCACCCCTCGGATAGCCCGGGGGGCACTGTTGCGCCTGATCACAGCACCCCTGATCATTGCCGAGGCGTCTTGTTGACGCGTCGGTAACGAATGGGGAGAAAGCCGCCGTGGCGGAGATCAATCACTTTGAGTACGGGTGGATCACGCCCGCGCTGAGTTACGCGCTGTCCGTGCTCGGTTCGATCCTCGGTCTGGTCTGCGCTGGGCGCATCCGTACGGCCCGGACGAACGGTCAGCGGGCGTGGTGGGGTCTGCTGTCGGCCTGGGCGCTCGGCGGCACCGCCATCTGGGCGATGCACTTCATGGCCATGCTCGGCTTCGCCGTCGAGAACACCCGGATCCGCTACGACGTGCCGCTGACCGCGGCCAGCACGGCCATCGCCGTGGTGGCGGTCGGTATCGGTCTGGCCATCGTGGGCACCGGCCGGCTGAACCCGGTACGACTGATCGCCGCCGGCGTCTTCACCGGCGCCGGCGTGGCTTCCATGCACTACACCGGCATGGCCGCGATGCGCCTCAACGGCAGCCTCGGCTACGACACGGTCCGGGTCGTGCTCTCGGTGGTCATCGCCGTGGTGGCGTCCACCGTCGCGCTGTGGCTCGCGATGACCGTCCGGCGGGGGTTGGCGATCTTCGCCTCCGCGCTGGTCATGGGGATCGCCGTCAACGGGATGCACTTCACCGGCATGAGCGCCCTGTCGGTGCACCGCCACGAACGGGCAGGTGAGGTGACCGGCGCCGGGGTGAGCACCCTGCTGGTGCCGATCGTGCTGGCGGTGATCTTCGGGGTGGTCGGTCTGCTCTACGCGCTGCTCGCCGCTCCGACCGACGACGACCGAGCCGCTGCCGCGTACCTGGACGGGCGGCGGCTCTCGGAGCCGGCGGCCCCGGCGCCCACCGCTGCTCCCGACCCGGTCGGGTTGCGTGCTCGCTCCACCCTCGGCCAGCCCGGCACCCCGTTCCCGTCGCGCCGGGACACGCCGCCGCGCTGACACCGGGCGGCCGGCTTGCGCCAGGTTGCTGGCGGCCTCGTGGATCAGGCCGCAGCCGTGCCCCGCTACGGAGGTGGATCAGGCCGGCCGCCGGCCGGGTCGGCCGCGGTCGATGCTGAGGGTGACCAGCAGCCCCGGGTGGTCGGTCGCCCCGTACATGGGTACCAGGCTGCGACAGCAGAGCGCGATGTCGGTGGTGGCCGTGACGTGTTGCAGTCGGCCGTCGTCGATCCGCTGATGGCCCGGCGGAGTGCAGGACCGCACGTCGGGGTCGTGGCCGGCGCGCAGGTTGAGGTCGCCGGCCAGCACTGTGGGCTCGTATCCGGCGTTGCGGCTGATCGTCGGCAGGATGGTGTCGACCAGATGGTCGCACTGGGTGAGCGCGACGCGGTAGCCGGTGGCCGACAGGTGCGTGGTGCAGGCGAGCAGGCCGCCGTCGACGTCGACGCAGAGCCAGGCTCGTTCCTCGGGGTCCGCGAGGTCCTGTGTCGGATGGGTCCCGGCGTACACGGTGTTCGAGGTGGCCGGCGCCCGCACGTGGGCCAGCAGCCCGATGCCGAACCGCTGGCCGTTGCGGCAGCGGGTGTCGTCGCCGCTCGGACGGTCACCAGCGGCCTGGAACGCGGCCACGACGGTCCGCCCAGGGTGGACTGTTTGGAACACGCCGTGCAGGGCGGACACGTCAGGCTCGCAGATCTCGTTGAGGGTGACCAGGTCGGGTGCCTCCATGGTGATCACCTCGGCGGCTCTGGCCATCGCTCGGCCGGTGTAGCAGCCGGCGCGGCCACTGTTGCAGAGGTTCAGCTGGAGCATCCGTAGGACCGTGGGCTGCGCGGCGTCCCCGGCGAACGGTGATGTGGTCGGCCGGTTGGCCGGGAGTGCGGCGGCGGCGAGCAGGCAGCCCACGGCCAGGGTTCGGCGCAGGAACCGGTACGGACGGGCGGCCACACGGACTCCGGGGTGCACGAGGCGACAGTCATCGCCGAGGTGCGAGTGATCCTACCGGCGGCCGAATCGGCGGTCGGGATCCAGAAGGGTGGGCCCGAGGGGGCACGGGCGCGGCGCGTACCCCCTCGGGTCGCTCAGTGGGCGCGGACCGCGACGGTCGTGTACGGCGTGGTGGGGGTCGGCGGCGTGGTGAACCGGGCGTTGGGCAGGTACAGCCGGCCCAGCGCCTTGGCCACCGTGGTGGGAACGTCGAAGTTCGGATCGGTGATGGTGCCGGTGAGCGCTCCGGCGGTGCCGGCGTGGTTCAGCCGGACCACAGCGATCTGGTTGAGGCGGTTCTGCACGACGTAGAGGGTGCGGCCGAGCAGCAACAGTCCGTCGCCGTTGGTGAAGGTGTGGCCCGGCACGTCCACGACGGTGCTCGCGCCGGTCGCCGGGTCGACCCGGTACAGGGTGCCGGTGCTCGACTGGACGACGATCAGCGCCCGGCCGTCCGGTGTGGTGGCGATGCCGTTGAGGTTCACACCGGTGCCGACCTGCTCGTACGCGCCGGTCAGCGTGATCGTGGTGAACGCGTCGGCGGGCGGCAGCGCCCCGCCGCGACCGAGCGGCAGCCGGTAGAGAACCGGCCGGTTCGAGTCGGTGAAGTATGCCGCGTCGCGGGTCAGCACGACGTCGTTGACGAACGTCGGGGCGGTGGCGAACTGGTAGCGGGCCAGCACCTCGCCGGTGCGGGTGTCGAGCACGCGAGCGTCGCCGGCCGTGCCACCGGAGACGAAGAGCCGGCCACGTGAGTCGACCTTGAGGCCGAGCGACGGCGTGCCGGTGGCCGCGCCGATCGTCGTGCCCCGGCCGGTGACCAGGTCGACGCGCTGGATGGCACCGGTGGCGCGGGAGCCGAAGTAGGCGTACCGGCCGGCGGTGGCGATGCCCTCGGGCTGGAACCCGTCAGGGAGGGCGAGGACGGCCGGCGGCCGCCCTGCGGGGTGCGCCTGCGCCTGCGCCGGCGCGACGGCGACGGTGGCCAGCATGGCGGCGGTCAACGCGCCGCCGAGCGTGGTGCGGAGGGGGCGGTTCACTGTGCTCCTTCCGGGCGGAAGCGGCACGAGCCGACACGTCCGCCACGTTCACTGGGGCCAGGACCCTCCCCACTGTACGACCGCCGGCGGGCGCCCGCTCGGCGTCACCGGCGCGGCCTTCGGGTGACCGCGCCGGTGAGCCCGTCGAGCGGGGCGGAGATCAGGCGTTGCGGACCAGCCTCCACCGGTTGTCCGCGCTGCCGTTGTCCGGATCCTGCACGGCCTGCGCTCCCCAGGCGGTCGACCCGTTCAGGATTCCGAGCAGCTTGTTGCTGTTGACGTTGCGGATCTTGTAGGTGCCGTCGCCGTTGTCCACGAGGATCCACCGGTGATCGGCGGTGCCGTTGTCGGCCCACTGCATGACCCGGGCGTTGTCGGCGGTGGACATGTTCTCCACGCCCAGGACCTTGCCGCTGTTGACGTTGCGGAACCGGACGGCGTTGCCGTCGGTGATGACCACCCAGTTGTGGTCAGCGGTGCCGCTGTCGCTCCACTGCACGGCCAGACCACCGTCGGCGGTGGACATGTTCTGCACACCGAGGACCAGCCCGGTGCCGACGTTGACCAGGCGGTAGCTGCCGGTGGGGCCTCCGCTGCCGCTGGTGTTCCAGTAGACCGTGTAGTTGTAGCCGTGGGCGTCGTAGAAGGGGGCGAGGTTCACTGTGGACCCGTTGGCGCTGGCGGAGAACGCGAGCGAGCTGGTGCTGGTCCGGGTGATCGAGGAGACGGTGAGGGTGGGCAGGGTGCTCAGGGCCGTGTTGCCGTAGTTGCCGGCCAGCACCGAGGGGCCGTAGGTGACCGCGCCGACATTGGCGTTGTCGTTGGCGGCCTTGACGGCGAGCTGCATCGGCAGCCGCACCGTGATGGTGTCGCCAGCAGCCCAGGTACGCGTGACAGTGGCGTAGCTGCCCGGCGTGGTGGTGACGTTCTCCACAGCGCCGTTGACGGCGATCGTCGCGCCGCTGGTCCAGGACGGGATCCGCACCCGGATGCTCCACGACCCGCTCATCGAGCCGGACAGGGTCAGCGTGCTGGTGTCACTGACCGGGAAGCTGGTGGTCTGGGTGACAGTGATGCCGCGCTGCGTCCAGTTCAGCACCGACGGCGTGAACAGGTTCACGCTCAGTGTGGTGCCGTTGTAGAAGTAGATGGAGTCCATCAACCTCGTGTTGATCTCCAGGCCCGTGCCCTGGCAGCACCAGAACGAGTTGTAGTCGGTGCTCCAGGTGCCGCCACCCCACGCCGGGCCCACACCCCGACGTCCGCCCGGCCGCAGCGGGGTGAAGTAGGTGATGTGGCCGTGGCTGTCTGCCGGGTTCTGCCCGCCGATCAGGTGGTTGATCAGCGCGCGCTCGTAGAAGTCGAAGTAGTCCGCCCGGTTCGGGTCGAGCAGCCACAGCTCCCGGGTCAGCTTGAGCATGTTGAACGTGTTGCACTGCTCGCAGGTGTCGTTGCTGAGGTAGCCGGCGATCGCGTTGGGCGGCCGGAAGTGCTCCGCCTGGCTGTTGCCGCCGATGACGTAGGTGTGCGCGCCGACGGTGATGTTCCACGCGTTGCTGGCGATGTTCCGGTAACGGGTGGTCCCGGTGGCCTTGAACTCCCGGGCCGCGCCGATCCACTTGGGCACCTGCGTGTTGGCGTGCTTGCCGTTGAGCTGGTCCTGGTTGTTGGCCAGCGGGTCGAACACGGCGGCGTGGTCGAACCGCTGCGCGGTGGCGAGCCACCGGCTGTCGCCGGTCTGCTGGTAGACGTCGGCGAGCACGTCGTTCATGCCCCCGAACTCGGTGCCCAGCATCGACTGCATTTGGCTGGAGCTCAGTCGGCTCGTTCGGGTGTCGACCCAGCCGGCGAGGGACAGCAGCACCGTTCGGGCCTGGGTGTTTCCGATGTAGCGCCAGACGTCGAGCAGACCGGCGAGGGTCTTGTGGATGCAGTAGTAGGGCACGTTGCCGTTGGACAGCGTCCGTGCCTCGAGCGCGGTGAAGTCGGACTCCGGGAAGCCGGAGAGGTAACCCGCGCCGAACCCGGCGGCGGAGTTGTTGGCCTGGCACTTGGCCAACTCGGCCACCATGTAGTTGGCCTTGTCCCGGCAGGTCGTGTCGCCCAGCACCGCGTACGCGTACGCCCACGCGCTCAGGAAGTGGCCCTGCATGTGGGTCCGGAACGGGAAGTTCGGCGCGTCCCAGCCGCCGTTGGTGGCGGCGCCGTTCGTGGACAGCCGGTGGTTGGCGCGGAAGTTGTAGAGCATCCGGTCGACGTCGACGAACCGCAGGTAGTTGAGCGTGCGGGTCTGGTTGTCCATCCAACGGCCGGAGCTGAGTCGGACCTGACCCGGGTCGAAGGCGTACGCCGAGACGCCGATGTCGGACCGGGCCGGGGGCACGACGGCGGCGGACGCGCTCCCGGGGGAGATGGCGGCGCCAGTCGCGGAGACCACCACTGTGGCTCCGGCGGCCTGAAGCAGGTGGCGGCGGCTGAGGGGCGGGGGTGGTGGCATGGGGAACCTCCAGGTGGCCGGGTACGACGGGGCCGCCATCGATGGCGGTGGGTGGTCGGCGGTAAAGGAGCCGACGTCGGGTGCGGTGTGGTGGGTGGGACGTGGGTCGCCGTGGACGCCGGGTGCCCACCCCTGCGCTTATCGCGGCACATCGATGTGATCGCTAACATAGTTCGTCGTTAACACGCCCGCAACCCCCGGGGCACCTCGTCGACCCATCCCTGTGGCGGCCTGGCCCGGTGCCGCCTGGCTCGGGGGCAGCTATGGCCCGAAACGGACATCCACCCGGATCACGATCATCGGAGCGTGACAGTGGGTGACGGGATGCCGAGGGCTCCCGTCCGTTGACGTCCGTCCGGCCGCTCAGTACGGTGCATCGTAATTCTTCGATGTCAACGTCGATACATCAATGCTGCGATGTGGTTACGACGGTCATCCCGCCTCACATAAATCCAGGTCAGATGGGGGAGGGGGCATTCAGGAAAGGCTGTTAGCGCTAACACGTCCGCCAGTCACTGCGGTGGCTCACCCAGTCAGACATCGCGCACGGCGCACTCTCCGTAGGAGCAATAGTGGAAGTGAAAAACCGAACCACAACCCGGGTCGGCCACCGGACCAGTCGCGCCATCGCCTGGCTGGCCAGCATGGTCTGTGTTCTCGCACTGATCCCGGGCACGGCCAGGGCCGACAACCCCATCGTCCAGAACATCTACACCGCCGACCCGGCGCCGATGGTGCACAACGGCCGGGTCTACCTCTACACCGGACATGACGAGGACGGTTCCACCTACTTCACAATGCGTGACTGGCGGGTGTACTCGTCCGCCGACATGGTGAACTGGACCGATCATGGATCGCCGATGAATCTGGCGACGTTCGCGTGGGCGGACGCCAACGCGTGGGCCGGACAGGTCGTTCCGCGTAACGGAAAGTTCTACTGGTACGTGCCGGTGCGCCAGCGCTCCAACGGGCAGATGGTGATCGGCGTCGGCGTGGCCGACAGCCCGACCGGGCCGTTCCGCGACGCACTCGGTCGACCACTGGTCGGCAACAACGAAATCGACCCGCACGCGTTCATCGACGATGACGGGCAGGCGTATCTGTACTGGGGTAACCCGGGTCTGTGGTACGTGAAACTGAACCCGGACATGATTTCGTTCTCCGGCAGCGCGACCCGCATTCCCCTCACGACGGCGGGATTCGGTACCCGTAACGGCAATGCGAGTCGGCCGACGCTGTACGAGGAGGGCCCGTGGGTGTTCAAGCGCAACGGGTTGTACTACAACGTGTTCGCGGCGGAATGCTGCTCGGAGTTCATCGCGTATTCCACGGCGACCGGACCGACCGGGCCGTGGACCTATCGGGGAACGATCATGCCGCGGCAGGGCGCCAGCTTCACCAATCACGCGGGCGTGATCGATTTCCAGGGTGGTTCGTATTTCTTCTATCACAACGGGGCGTTGCCCGGTGGTGGTGGTTACACCCGTTCGGTCGCTGTGGAGAAGTTCAGCTACACCAGCAGTGGCCTCTTCCCGACGATCACGATGACGAACACGGGTGCCCCACAGGTGGGCACGCTGAACCCGTACGTGCGGCAGGAAGCCGAGACGATCGCGTGGGGCTCGGGGATCGAGACCGAGGCGTCCAGCGAGGGCGGGATGAACGTCGGTTGGATCGAGAACGGCGACTACATCAGGGTCAAGGGCGTCGCGTTCGGCGCGGGTGCCACCTCGTTCAGCGCCCGGGTCGCGTCGGCCACCAGCGGCGGCCGGATCGAGGTACGCCTCGACAGTGCCAGTGGTCCGACAGTGGGCACCTGCACAGTGGGTGGCACCAGCGGCTGGCAGACCTGGACCACCAGCACCTGCGCGGTCAGCGGAGCGACCGGCACCCATGATCTCTACCTGCGCTTCGCCGGCGGCAGCGGCAACCTGTTCAACATCAACTGGTGGCAGTTCGGCGGCACCGGCGGCGGTAGCACCACCAACCTGATCACCAACGGCGACGTGGAGAACGGCACGACGGGCTGGGGTGTGCACGGCAGCGGCACGCTCGCCCGGAACACCACTGTCGCGCACGGCGGCAGCGGGTCGCTGTCGATCACCGGCCGGACCGGTGCCTGGAACGGCCCTAGCCAGGACGTGACCGCCAAGCTCACCAACGGCAAGAGCTACACCACGAACGTCTGGGTACGAGCACAGAGCGGCACCCCGTCGGCGAAGGCGACCTTGTCGCTGACCGCGAACGGCACGACGAACTACCTCCAGCTGACGCCGGCGGTGGGGGTGAACGTCAACGGCTGGACCCTGCTCACCGGCACCACGACCGTGTCGTGGAGCGGCACGTTGTCCAGTGCCGCCTTCTACGTGGAGACGGCCGACGGCACCGACAGCCTCCTCGTCGACGACGCCTCGTTCCAGTGACGGGTGCTGCCGGAGCCGTGCTCGGCGCGGCTCCGGCAGCACGGCGACGTGCCCCACCACTGCGACGGAGCGACAGGTGCCCGGCGCTGTTGGTTACGACTTGACGAACGGCATGTTATCGCTCACAGTCGATGGTTGAGGGTAGCTGCACCCGTGGTTCACCGGGCGAACCTGCTGTGGCACCTCGGCCCGCGACGTCCGCCCAGGGCATGCCGGACGTCGGGTCAGGACTCCCCGCACCGCTGCCGCGACGGCGACCGTTGCTGACGTCTCCCATGTCGCAGGAGCAGATTCGGGCGTGCGTCTCCATCGCTGCACCACCACAGAGAAGGAATCCGCATGAATCACAGAAGAGCCCTGCGGGCGGCGGTGACCGTCGCGGTCACCGGCGCCCTCGCCGCCGCCATGACGATGACGCTGACCTCCACGGCCAGCGCCGGCACCACCCTCCGGGCCTCGGCGGCCGAGAAGGGCCGTTACTTCGGTGCAGCCGTCGCGACCGGCAAGCTGTCCACCAGCGCGTACGTGACCGTCCTGAACCGTGAGTTCAACAGTGTCGTGGCCGAGAACGAGATGAAGTGGGACGCCACCGAGCCGCAGCAGGGTCAGTTCCGGTACACCGGTGGTGATCGTCTGGTCAGTCACGCGCAGGCCAATGGCATGAGTGTGCGGGGCCATGCGTTGTTGTGGCACCAGCAGGAGCCGGGTTGGGCGCAAAGCATGTCGGGCAGCGCGTTGCGCAGCGCGATGATCAACCACGTCACGCAGGTCGCGACGCATTTCCGGGGGAAGATCTATGCCTGGGATGTGGTGAACGAGGCGTTCGCCGATGGCGGTAGCGGTGGGCGTCGGGACTCGAACCTTCAGCGCACCGGCAACGACTGGATCGAGGCGGCGTTCCGGGCTGCGCGGGCGGCGGATCCGGGTGCGAAGTTGTGTTACAACGACTACAACACCGACGGGGTCAACGCGAAGTCGACGGGCATCTACAACATGGTGCGGGACTTCAAGTCCCGTGGCGTGCCGATCGACTGTGTGGGCTTCCAGTCGCACCTGGGCACCTCGCTGGCCGGTGACTACCAGGCCAACCTCCAGCGGTTCGCCGATCTCGGTGTGGATGTCCAGATCACCGAGCTGGACGTGATGACCGGCGGAAACCAGGCCACCATCTACGGCGCCGTCACCCGCGCCTGCATGAACGTCTCGCGCTGCACCGGCATCACGGTGTGGGGTGTACGGGACTGCGACTCGTGGCGTGGATCGGACAACGCGCTGCTGTTCGACTGCAACGGCAACAAGAAGGCCGCGTACACGAACGTTCTGAACGCCCTCAACGCCGGGCCCTCCATCCCCACGGACCCGCCGACGAACCCGCCGACCGATCCGCCGACGGACCCGCCGACCGACCCGCCGACGGACCCACCGGCGGTTGGTTGTTCGGCATCGGTGTCCCTGAACTCGTGGACCGGTGGATTCGTGGCCACCGTGAAGGTGACCGCCGGCTCCGCCGGCACGAGCGGGTGGAACGTCGGCTTCACGCTCCCGAGTGGCGCCAGCGTCACCAACACCTGGAGCGCGACGGCCAGCGGCTCTACCGGCACTGTGCGGTTCGCCAACGTGAACTACAACGGCCGGCTCGGCGCGGGCCAGGTCACCGAGTTCGGCTTCCAGGGCACCGGCAGCGCCTCCGGCGTCACGCCGACCTGCACCGCCTCGTGATCACCCGATGACCGACTGAACAATCGACGTCGGCCGGTGCGGAGGACCGATCCTGGTCCTCCGCACCGGCCGACGTCATGTCGCGCCGTGCCTGTCGATCAGGAGTACGGAAGCCGCAGCACCGACTGGTTGCCGATGCCCACTGTGGTCGGGTTGTTGCCGATCGCCGACCAGACCTCCACCCGGACCGTGCCGTTGCTCAGCGCGCCCAAGGTGCCGGTGGCCGAGGACAGGCCCGCGTTCTGCGTGTAGTGCTCGTAGCCGGTGACCGGGTCGGTGGCGAAGTAACGCAGCGTCTCCACCCGCTCCCAGCTGCCGTTGCCGGTGAGGTCGTAGGAGATCCGCACCTGCACGCCGTTGCCGACCGCCGTCCCGGCGTCCACGAACAGGTCCAATGCCGTCTGCCCGCCGGTGTAGGCGAGGTTGAGGCCGGTGGCCGTGAAGACCTGGGCGTTGGTGGGCGTACCGTCGTGGTTTCCGTTTGCCGCCGCGACCGTCGTCGTGGCCGCGCTACCGGCGGCGCCCAACCCGCCCCCGGGCAGCAGGTACCGCGTCGGGTTGCCCGGGGTCGTCGGCGGGTCGGTCGTCGGCGGGGGGTCCGTCGGCGTCGTCGGCGGGACACCTCCGGCCGCGTTGCCGCCACTCCAGGTGTACGCCCCGGTGGTGGCCGTCTTGCCGGCGCCCACGCTGAGCGTGGTGCCGTTGGAGAACGTCACAGTGATCGGCGTCGCCGTCGGGTTCGACGCCACGTAGGTGCGGGCCCCGTTGCGGGAGAAGACCGCGGACAGCGGATGGTTTCCGGTCACCGTCGTGTCGACATTGCCGAGGGCGGCGAGGTTACGGATCCAGTGGAACGTGTGTGCCCGACTCTCGCCCTCCTCCGGGGTGTAGCCCGGGTTCGCGCGGAGGTTCGCCAGCGCCGCGTCGGGGTCGCCGAGGGCCTGGAACTGCCAGAGGATGTCCTGCCACACCGTCGGTTGTCCGCCGTTGTTGCGGACGAGTTCGGCGTAGTTGGTCCGCACGTACGCCGGGTTGTTGCCCAGGTAGAGGTGCCCGCCGGTGACCGGGAGCAGGTTGATGCCCTGGATCATCTCCGGCTCGCCGCTGAACCAGGTGGCGTACGCGCCGCCGTCACCCCAGACCATGCCGACCGTTGAGTGCCCGAAGGCGGCGGGGAAGTTCTGGTCGCTGACATCGAACCAGTACTCCTGGATCGCCGCGGCCTGGGTGGTGTAGAGGAAGACGCCGGCGTCGCGGACGGCAGTGTTACCCGTCGTCTGCCCCCACTGGATCAGGGCGCTCGCGAAGTTCATCCCCTCCGACGACGACTCCTGGTTGTTGCCGGAGCCGAACGAGCCGTGCCCGGACGCCCAGTCGTGACCGGCGTAGATGTCGAAGTCGCGCAGGTACGGGAACTGGGTGTCGCCGCGGCGGTAGTTGTTGGCGTCGCGGATCAGCAGGTCGACCATGCCGCCGTAGCGGCTGGTGGCCGCCCAGGCCGGGTCGAACTTCGCCAGCGTCGCGGCGGCGGCGATGTAGTAGCCGTAGTGGAAGTGGTGGTCGTTGAGCTCCTGGTCCGACCCGTACGACGCCGGGTAGCCGATCAGGGTGCCCCAGTTGCTGTCGTAGTAGAAGACCCGGCTGGTCTTGCCGCTCGACGCGGTGAACCAGTCGGTGAGCGTGCTACGGATCGCGTTCAGCGCGCTGTCGCGCGTCGTGGTGTCGTTGACCAGGTCGGCCATCTCGGCGATCCGCGCGGCGCGGCCGAGCCCCTTGCCGGTCCAGTAGGTGTCGTTGCCGCGTTGGTCCATCGGGTTGGCGCGGGTGGCGGTCAGGTGCCCGGTGAGCGTCGACAGGTCACCACCGCTGCCGTCGCCGACGGCCGGCAGTTCCGGCAGGATGCCCTGGAACTTCATGGCGGTGCGGAACTGGTTGACGCCGGTGAGCACCTTCATCCGGCCGCGCGCCGACGGGTAGGTCGGCGTGATCGCTGTGGAACCGCTCAGCGACTTCCACTGGTGCGGGTAGAGGCTGACCACCGTCTGCGTGGCGGTGCCCTCCCGGGCGGTCGTGGTGAACGCGTACGTGGTGGTCAGGCCGCTGGTCGCGGGATTGTAGGCATACGACACCTGGGTGCCGGTCACGTGGGCGTGCGCGTACTGGCCGTAGGTCGCGGCCAGTGCGGCGCGCTCGGTCGCGCTGGACGTCGGCGGCAGCAGGGCCACGGAGAAGTAGCCGCGACCGGCCAGGGTGGACGAGATCCGGCCGGAGGCCACTGTCCAGTTGGCGCCGCTGGGCGCGAACCCGACGTAGTCGTGGCCGTTGACCCGGAAGCCGATGGTGGCGCCGCTGTTGGACCAGACGTCGGGGGTGCCGGCGGTGCTGATCTGCGCGTTCCCGCCGGTGGTCTGGAAGTACGCGAAGGGCAGACCGTGGCCGATGGTCGCGCGCATGGTGCGCGTGCCGTCGCTCCAGTGCGGGCTGACCGTCCAGTCCGTCCAGCCGTCGACCTTCACCAGTGGTGCGGCGAGCCCGGCCACACCGACCCGGATGTCCTGCACGTACGGGTAGTGGAACTCACCGACACCGGTGGCGGTGCCGCTGATGGCGGGCGTGGAGTTGGCGGAGAAGCCGAGCCCGTCGCCGAAGGTGTCGTACGAGATCGGGTGGGCGTGCAGCGGCTCACTGAAGGAGCAGTCGGTGCGCTTCCACAGCAGTGAGGACCACCAGTCGTTGGTGGGGATCGGCCCGGCGGGCGCGTTGGCGGTGGCGAACTGACGGGGGTTGCTGGACATCGCGCCGCAGCCGCTGGGGAGCGCGCCGACCGGGGTGGTGGTGTAGCTGCCGGCGCCGACGGGCGCGGCCTCGGCTGCGCGGGTGACCGGGATCGTGAGGCCGCCGACGACCAGGGCCAGCGCGGTGGCGGCGGCCAGGGCCCATCGGCGGTGGGGGACGGGAGGTTTCATCGTGCCTCCATCGCGCGCGCCGGGTGCGGCCCTTGCCGGGTCCAGCGCTTTGCGTCTGAATTGGGGGGAAGGTCAGGTGAGAGAGCGCTCTCTCGGCAACGGTAATGGAGTACCGAGATCCCCGTCAATGTGTCCAACCCGTTGCGTGCTGATGTCGCTATTTGCCGGCGCCCGCACGGTCGCCCAGTGGCTCGCCCGCACGGTCGCTCACCAGCGAGTCCGGCACGCGCATCCGCCACGCGTCGGTCACCAGCTCGGTCAGCCGGTCCAGGTCGACCGCCGCCAGGCGCAGCAGCACCAGGGGCAGGCCGTCGTAACCGGGCGCGGTGAAGAAGACCTCGGGCTCCCCGAGCAGGAGAGCCTGCTTCTCGGCCTCGTCGCCGACGAACAGCACCGCGACGTCGAGCCGGAGCACCCGCGGCTTGCCCGGTATCCGCTCCGGATAGGACCAGACGAAGCCCTTGTCGGCCACCCGGTAGTCGAAGCCGTCACTGGCGATCTCCACCGTGTGGGGCAGGCCCAACGCCACCCGGCGTACGTCGTCCGCGTCAGCCACCGAGCCCCCTCGCACCGCGCACCATCCGCATGCGCCGAGATTACGCGGTGGACAGCTCGATGGTCGTGGCGCCGACGATCGCCCGTTCGCCGTTCTCCTGGACATAGCCGACCACGCTGGCGCTGCGTGGATCGAGGCCAGGCGGTGTCGCCAGCTCCACCTGCCCCCGCTCGGCGTCCAGGCCCACCGACCGGAAGGCGCGCACGACGTTGTCCTGCCGCAGCGTCCGCCCGGCGTTCTCCCCCCGGGCGATCTCGCTGGTCAGGTCCCGTTCCACGACCGCCACGTGCAGCACCGCGCGCTCCGGCGGCTGTTCGGTGCGGTAGTCCACCATCACCCGGTCATTGCCGAGGTTGGCGATGGAGAGCGCCACTGGTGTGGTGGCCGTCGAGGCCATGGCGGACATGATCGCGGCGGCCGCCCGCCGGCGATCGGAACCGACGAACTCGACGGTGCCGTTGACGACCATCTGCGGGGTGTACAGACCTCGGGTACCGAACGCGCGGGCGTACGCCTCCTGCCGCGCGGTGTACGCCGCGTCCGCGAACTGGTCGGGCCAGCCCAGGTCGTCCCAGTAGTCGACGTGGAACCCGAGGGCGAAGACGTTCTGGCCCCGTTCCCGTGCGTCGCGCTCGATCTCGCTCAGCAACTCCTCCGCGGGAGGGCAACTGTTGCAGCCCTGGGACGTGAACATCTCGACGACGGCGAAGCCGCCGTCCGTCGATGGGTTCGTCATGTGGCGTGTCTCCTCCCACTGTCGTGCCCGGCGATGGCGCGTCTCCCGGTGCCCGGCGGCGTTGCGTCTCCCGTTTCGGCCGAGACAATGCGCGGGGGTCGCGTCCCCGGCCGGCCTCGCGGGTGGCGCCGCCGGGGCGGGTGGTTGGATGGTCGGGTGCAGTTCACAGTGACAGACGCGCCGGCGCGGGAGCGTTTCGAGGCGCGCGACGAGGCGGGCGCGGTCGTCGGGTTCGTCACCTACCAGCTGACCGGCTCGATCATCGCCTACACCCACACCGAGGTCGATCCGGCGTACGAGGGCAAGGGCCTGGGGTCGACGCTGGCGCGGGCCGTGCTGGACGACGCGCGGAACAAGGGCCGGACCGTCGTGCCGATCTGCCCGTTCCTCGCCGACTGGGTGGTCAAGCACCCGGAGTACGAGAGCATCGTGGTCCGGTCCACCCGCAAGATCAAATAACCGCAGCCCCTGGTCGCGTGGTGTCAGGCGTCCGGTAGGAGCTTGGCGGCGAGGGTGCGGGCCGTCGCGGTCAGCGTGTCGATGCCCAGCCCCGTCCGCCCCATGAACACCAGGCCCTGCTGAGCCGCGAGCAACGCCCGCGCCGTCTCGACCGGGTCGACGTCGCGCGGCAGGTCACCCTCGTCCTGGGCCCGCCCGACGCTCTCGGCGACCAGGGCGGTCGTCGCCTCGTAGGTGCGCCGCGCCTCGGCGAGAACGTCGGGGTCGCTGGTGGCGAGTTCGGACGTGCTGTTGGCCATGAGGCAGCCGCGTCGGGCGGCAGCTCCACCCGGATCGTTCACCGGCGCCATGACGAAGGCGCGCAGCGCGTCCAGGGCACGGGGAGCGGACGTGAGCATCTCGCGCAGGTAGCCGCCGCTGGTGTCGGTGTATTCCCGCAACGCCCGCAGGAACAGTCGGTGTTTGTCGCCGAAGGCGCCGTAGAGGCTGCCCTTGCCGAGCCCGCTGACGCGCACCAGGTCCTCCAGCGAGGTCGCCGCGTAGCCGGCGTCCCAGAACTGGTCCCGGACGGCGCGGATCACCTGCTCCTCGTCGAACTGCCGTGGCCTGGCCATGTGACCAGCGTAGCAATTATTGACCGTACGGTCCACCAAACGTATGGTGGGCGAGTTCCTGGCCAGCCCCGCGGCCTCGTCCATCACCGGCGCCGTGCTTGACTCCAACGGCGGATACACCGCCTGAGTTCCGCCCCTCCGCAGCCCCGTCGGGAGACCACAACGATGACAGCCTCCATCTTCCGTGCCCTGCACCACGACCGTGCCGCCGGTGACCCGCTCGTCCTGCCGGGCCCCTGGGACGCGGCCAGCGCCCGAGTGCTGGCCGACGCCGGTTACCCGGCGCTCGCCACCCCCAGCGCGGGTGTCGCCGCCTCGCTCGGCTACGAGGACGGCGCGACCCCGCCGGACGAGATGTTCGCGGCGGTCGCGCGCATCGTCCGGGCCGTGTCCGTTCCCGTCTCCGCCGACGTCGAGGGCGGTTACGGTCTCGCCCCCCGCGAGCTGGTCGGACGCCTGTTGGAGGCCGGTGCCGTCGGCTGCAACCTGGAAGACTCGGAGGGGTCCGCCACCCTCAAGGACCCCCGGCGGCACGCCGACTGGCTGGCCGAGGTGCGCGCGGAGGCGGGCGACGCCCTCTTCATCAACGCCCGCGTCGACACCTTCCTGGTCGGCACGGGTGACCCGGCCGATGCTGTGGAACGCGCCCGTCTCTACGTGGCTGCCGGCGCCGACTGCGTCTACCCGATCCTGGCGCCGTCGCAGGTGCTCCCGCAGTTGCGGGAGGGCATCTCCGGGCCGATCAACATGGCCGCCGGCCCGGACCGGGAGTCCGTGGCCGAGCTGGGCCGGCAGGGCGCCACCCGCATCACCTTCGGTCCAGGAATGCAGCGGTACGCGATGGCGTCGATCGGTGACCTCGCGGCCGAGCTGCGCGCCTGAGCCTGGACGTCACCCGCGCCGCGGGGTGATCGACTCGGGTCTCGGGAAGTCGGGGTGTCCCGGTCGGGTGGATCGCGCGGTTTCCTGAATGCCGAGTCGATCACCCGGTGAGCGGCGGGGGCATCCTCGGCCACCTACGGCCGAGCCCCCGGCGCGCCGTCGCGGTGGACGGTTGCCGGGGGCTCGAATGCAGGCGATCAGCCCTGGTTGCTGCCCGGCAGCAGCGAGGCCATCTCGTCGCCGGCACCGGCGAGCACGCGGGCCTGCTGCGGCCAGCTGGCCAGCCCCGGTGCGGCGCGCAGGCCGGCGGCCCGGATCAGGTCACGCAGAGCCGGCTCGTCCAACTCGCCGAGCTGGCCGTACGTGCGCACGCCCGCGTCCTGCAACGCGGCCGCCATCTTCGGCCCGATCCCCTGGATCCGGCGGAAGTCGTCGGCCGGGCCCGTCGGGTCGGCGTCGACGTTGCCGATCGCCGCGTCGGCGGCCGAACGGACCGGAGGGGTGGCGGTGCTGACCGGTCGGACCGGTGGCGTGGCCACCGTCGACCGCTCGGCCTCCGCGTCGGCGACCACGGGCTCGGCGTTCACGGAATCGGCGTGCACCGGCTCGGCATCGGACGTACCTGCGGTCGTCAACGCCCCTGCCGGCGTCGCGTCGACCGCCGTCGCCGTGGTTTCCACGTCGTCGGCCGGGGTGGCCGCTACCGGCGCATCGTCGACCGGCGTCGTGTCGACCGGCGTCGTGTCGGCGGGCGTGGTGTCGGCGGGCGTGGTGTCGGCGGGCGTGGTGTCGGCCGGGGTTGCCGCTACCGGCGCATCCTCGACCGGCGTCGTGTCGACCGGTGCCGTGTCGGCGGACGGGATATCGTCAGCGGGCTGGCGGGGAGCGACCACGGCCGCCGGGGCGGGCTGCTCGTCGGCAGTGACCGGCTCGGGGGCCGATTCCACGTCCGGCTCCTGCCGCAGCTCAGCGGCGTCGGGCTGCTCGTTGGCCGGAACCGGCGGCGGGTCCTCGGTCAGGGCCATGTCCGCCGAGTCGACGGTGCTCGGGGCGTCCGCCGGCACGGGCACCGGGGTGGGACCGTCCGGTTCGGTCAGCGCGCCAGGCGCGCTGACCGTGTCGACCGGTACCGGCTCGTCGGCGACCGCGACCGGTGCCGGGTCGACGGCGGCCGCAGGCCGGGCCTCGTCGGTGGTGGCAGCCGGCGTGGGCGTGTTGATCACGGCCAGACCGGCGACGGGGTCACCATCCACAATCGAATTGCCCTGTACGCCCCGCCGGCCGCGCAGCAGCCACCCGGCGGCCAGGCCCAGCAACAGTGCCAGTACCACTATCAGCGAGTGTCCGAAAGACCACGCCACGGCGAACCTCCCTCTCAGCTCGTTGGAAAAGTCACGAGAAAAACTCGCCGCAGCTTCGCACACGCGTATTGCCGCCGACAGGCAGGATCGGCCGTCAGCGGTGCGGGTGGGACAGCCACCTCAGCCGGTGCCTGCCGGGTGACACAGCGTCGCCCGATCACACCAAAACCCGACCCGGTGAGACCGGGCCGGGCACGGATCGGTCGGCGGAGCGCTCCGGACACGATGAGACCCGGGCCCGGCGTGAGACGCCGAGCCCGGGTCGGGCGATGCGGAATTCAGTCCCGGTCGCCCTCGTAGGTGTGGAAGTCGTCGACGAACCGGCGACGGAGCCGTGGGACCCGGCTGGTCACTCCGAAGTAGCCGCGCGCGCCGAGCAGCGCGAGCCGTCCCACCACAGGTCGGTACATCCGGTCGTCGCCGCTGGTGCCGCTGCGGTTCAACGATTCGGCGACCCGGGCGAAGCCGTACGGCGCCATCACGGCCTCGTAGTCGGCGACCGCCTGGAGCAGCGTCTTGTCGCCGGCGGTGGCGCGGCTCAGCTGTGCGCAGAGAAGGCGGGCGTCGCGCAGCGCGGTGTTGGCGCCCACACCCCGACCCGGGGTCATGGTGTGGATGGCGTCGCCGAGCATGGTGACGGTGCTGCTCTTCCAGGGCGGCACCGGTTCGGACGTGGACACTTTGATCGGCAGGGCGCTGGCCGGGTCCGCGTGGGCGAGAAGCTCCCGTAGGTACGGGTGCCAGTTCGAGGTGAGGTCGAGGGCGACCTGCACCAGGTCCTCGCCGCGGCGTTCCATGATGTCGGCCGGGAACCGGTTGGCCGCACTCCAGATGATCAGGTTGATGTTGTCGGTGGTGGTGTCGTGGGCCAGACCGGGCCAGTCTCGAAGCAGTGCGGCGTCGGGCTCGCCGACGCCGGGCTTGATGGCGCGTTCGGCGTCCCACTTGAACTCCATGACGTGCAGCACGCCCATCATCCCGCCGACGCCGAAGATCAGCGAGATGCCCTGCTGGACCCGCTGCGGGATGAGGCCGCTGGTGTGCGGGGTCAGCGGGATCCGGGTGGCGATGTTGATCGTCCCGGCGTCGCTGGTGAGGGCGTGCGGCAGGTACTGGCGGCGTACTGCGGAATGGGTACCGTCGGCCGCCACCAGCAGGTCGCCGGTGGCGCTGGTGCCGTCGGCGAAGTGCGCGGTGACGGTGCCGTCGTCGCGCTGCTCGTACCGGGTGAAGGTCTTGTCGAAGTGCACCACGTCCTCCAGGCCGGTCAGCAGCACCTGGCGCAGCACCATCCGGGCCACGGAGTGTTCGGTGCGTACCGGGTCGGTGCTCGGCCGCAGCGCGAACGATGCGGTCTGGCGCAGCCCCTGGGTGACGACGTTGAAATAGTGCGGCGGCCGGGCGCAGGTGGCCAGGAAGGTGGCGAACAGCTCCGGGGGCAGGCACTCCCGCAGCGCCCGGCTACCGGTGGGGCCGATGCCGACCCGGTAGCCGAGCAGCCCCTCGGCGCGGTCGCGGTGTCGTTCGTAGACGGCGACGCTGATCCCGGCGCGGCGCAGGCCGTGCGCCAGGCACAGCCCGCCTGTGCCCGCGCCGATGATCAGGACGTGCGGCGGCGCGGCGGACATGTCAGCCGGCCGGGTGCGCGGCGGGCGCCTCGGTGCTGGCCGGGCGCGGAGCGGGCAACTCGGCTGCGTCCCAGCGGTAGAAGCAGCCGGCGATCGCGTCCCGGGGGGAGCGCCAGGTCGGCAGGTACGGCGACGTGTGCGCGGAGAGCCGCTCGTTGACCTGCTGGAAGAGCGGGTGGTTGCGGGCCGCCGCGAGCGCGTCGGGGTCGACGTCGTCCGAGGTCTCCAGCAGGTGCACGCACAGGTCGTGCAGGCAGTACAGGGATCGGTGCGTGACACCGGTCAGGCTGGGGAGTTCGGTGGCGTCGGACTCGGCGAAGATCTGCGCGACGCGACCCTCCGCTCCCGGGATGATCCGGCTGACGATCAGTAGACGACTCATGGGACCCCTTCCGCCGGTGGCCTGCCCGAACCCTCGGGGATCGGTGCCACGTGCACTGTGCGCCCACAGTGCCGCACCGCCTGTCACATCACCGTCACGTACGCCGAACGGCCGGTGACGGGCGGTCGGTGATGGCCTCGCGGCTGGCCTGGCGGATCGGGGCGAGGGTGTCGTCGAGCAGGGCGGACATGGCGGGGCTCGGCTCCAGCCGCAGCTCCCGACGTAGCAGGTCCCGGTAGACGTAGAAGGCGTGCACAGCTTCGAAGGCGTTGCCCTCGGCCAGGTGGATGCGGACCACCAGTCGGTGTGGTGTCTCCCGTAACGGCTCGGCGGCCATCGCCTCCAACGCGGCTTCGAGGGCCTCGCCGTGCCGCCCCGCGGCCAGGTGGTGCCCGGCCACCTGTTCCAGCATGTGCAGGCGGAGTTGGCGCAGGCGTTCCCGGTCCAGCAGCACCCAGTCGTCGTACCAGCCGGGCAGGAGATCGTGCCGCCCGGCGGCGAGCGCCCCGGCCGCTGTGCGCGGGTCGTCGCCGTCCCGGACCCGGGCCGCGGTGCCGACCAGGTCGTCCACGTCGAGCCGGACCGCCGAGCCGAGGCGTACGGTGTCGCTGGCCACTGCAATCGGGCAGCACGGGTCCTGTCGTAGCCGCCACAGGGCGGTGCGCAGGGAGGACAGCGCCCGTTCCTCCGACGCGTCCGGCCAGAGCAGCCCGGCGAGCTGGCTGCGGGTGGCGCCGGGGCGGAGCCCGATCAGCGCGATCACCCGTTGCAGCCCGCGCGGCACCACGACCGGCACCGCCTCGCGGAGGAGTCGGAAGCCACCGAGCAGGTGCAGTGAGACGCCCTCGTCGGGCGGTTCTCCGGCGGTCGGCACGGACGTATCAGCGGCCACGGCGGCACCCCCTGCGGAACGCTCGTCCCGACTGTCTGCTGTGTCCCGGATCGGTTGCCCTCGACGCCACTGTCGACCCCGCCGATCGCGGCGTGGCCGGGCGCGGCCCCGCCCGCCGAGGCCGCCGGGCTGACCACGCTGAAGATTATCAATAATGGTCACGTTGCGTCAACGCTGGCGTGGACCTTCTATTAGCGACAGTCAACCCGAGATCGGTTCTGAACTGCACAAACATTAGCGCTTGCAGCACACCGGGCACATAGCTGATACACAGGTTGCGTCAACGCAGCGTCACCACCATCCGTCGCTGGCCGACCGGGCGCGGTGACGCCGCCGTGACGAGGATCGGCGCATCGTGTCGGCAGTCGTCCAGCGCGTCCGGGGGCCACCCGTCGCCGGCCGGACGCTGTGGGGGGAGGCCCAGTATGGACCGATCGCTGATCGTCGCGAAGGTGGATCCGACCGCCGAGGATCGGGTCGCCGAGATCTTCGCCGAGTCGGACGCGACGGAGCTGCCGCGCCTGGTCGGTGTCCGGCACCGCTCGCTGTACCGACTGCACGACCTCTACGTCCACCTGCTCGAGACCGCGCAGCCGGCGGAGGGCGCTGTGGAGGCCGCTCGTGACCACCCCGAGTTCATCCGGGTCAGCGACCGCCTGCGCCCGTACGTGTCGCCGTACCTGTCGACCTGGCGCTCGCCGCGCGACGCCATGGCGCGGTGCTTCTACCGGTTCGACGCCCCGGACGCCGGGCGGCGGTCGTGACGGCCACCGCGCCGCGCGAGGAGCAGCTCTGGTCCCGCTGCGCGGGCTGCGCCAGCCTGCTCTACCGCAAACGGCTGCGCCGCAACCTCGACGTCTGCCCGGAGTGCGGCGAACATGCCCGACTCGGCGCCCCGGAACGCCTGCGCCAACTGGTCGACCCGGGTTCGCTGCGCCTGCTGCCCGACCGGCTGCCGGAGGCGGACCCGCTCGACTTCGTCGACGTGCTGCCGTACCCGCACCGGCTCACCGGGGCGCGGGCCAGTACGGGTCTGGCCGAGGGGGTCGTCTGCGCCACGGCCACCATCGGCGGGCATCCGGTGGCCCTGGCGGTGATGGACTTCCGCTTCCTCGGCGGCAGCCTGGGCTGCGCGGTGGGTGAGCTGATCACCCGGACCGCCGAACGGGCGCTGGACGACCGCACCCCGCTCGTCCTGATCACCGCCTCCGGTGGGGCGCGGATGCAGGAGGGCGCGCTGTCGTTGATGCAGATGGCGACCGTCAGCCAGGCCATCGCCGCGCTACGCGAGGCGGGACTGCTCACCGTGAGCGTCCTCACCGACCCGACCTACGGCGGGGTGGCCGCCTCGTTCGCCACCAACACCGATCTGGTGCTCGCCGAGAGTGGCGCGCGGATGGGCTTCGCCGGCCCCCGGGTGATCCGTCAGATCACCGGGCGGGCCCTGCCGGAGGGCTTCCAGACCGCCGACTTCCTGCTCCGACACGGGCAGGTCGACATGGTGGTGCAGCGCCGGTCGCTGCGCGGACGGCTGATGGCGCTGCTCGCCGCGACCCGCGCCGGCCGTCCGGCGCGTCCGCCCGTACCCCGGCAGGAGCCGGCGTCGCGCCGCGAGCGTCTCGCCGACGACGGCGCCGCCCTGGCGGACCCGGCGGCCGAGGGAGACGCCGGCACCCCGGGAGCGGAGGACAACCCGGCGGTACGCGACGCGTGGGACACCGTCCGGATGGCGCGGCACCCGGGGCGACCCACCACACTGGATTACCTGGACTCGGTCTTCGACGGGTTCGTGGAGCTGCACGGCGATCGGCTCGGCGCGGACTGCCCGGCCATCGTGGGCGGGGTGGCCCGGTTGGCCGGCCGGCACGTGATGGTCATCGGTCACCAGAAGGGGCACACCACCGCCGAGCTGGTCGCCCGCAACTTCGGCATGGCCAGCCCGGCCGGGCACCGCAAGGCCCTGCGGCTCATGCGCCTCGCGGCCCGGCTCGGTCTGCCAGTGGTCACCCTGGTGGACACCCCCGGCGCCGACCCCGGGGTCAGCGCCGAGGAACAGGGCCAGGCGGCGGCCATCGCCGAGAACATCCTCACCCTCACAGTGCTGCCCACCCCCGTGCTCGCGGTGATCACCGGCGAGGGCGGCAGCGGCGGCGCGCTGGCGCTGGCGGTGGCCGACCGGGTGCTGATGCTGGAGAACGCCGTCTACTCGGTGATCAGCCCCGAGGGGTGTGCGGCGATCCTGTGGCCGGACCGGTCCGCGGCGCCGCAGGCCGCCCGCGCGTTGCGACTGACCGCGCCCGACCTGCGCCGGCTCGGGGTGGTCGACGAGGTCGTGTCGGAGCCGTCGAGTGCCGCGCACGACGACCCGGCGGAGACCGCCCACCGGTTACGCGCCGCCCTGCTGGCCAACCTCCTGCCGCTGCTGGACGTGCCGCCGGCCATGCTGGTCCGGCTGCGCCGGCAACGTTTCCGACGATTCGGCGCGAACCGCGTCGGCACTCGGGCGGGCCTGCGGTGACCGCCGGCGACCGCGCGCTGTCGACAGTCGACGCGTCCGACGACGTGGGGGTGGACGGCGAGGAGGCGCTGGCCGGGCTGCGCCGGCAGGCGCAGCACCTGATCGCCGAGCTGGCCGGGCCGGTGCGCCGGATCCGGCTGCGCAGCGGGCCGGCGGTGCTGGAGGTCGAGTGGCACCCCGAGGACGCGACCCGGCCGGACGTACCACTGCCCCGGGCCGAGACGGCACCGGCGGTCGTGCCGGCGCCCGGCGCCGCACCCGCGGTACTCCGGCCATCGGTGCCCGGGCGCGCCGCGGTGCGGGCACCGATCGTCGGCACCTTCTACCGGGCGTCGGAGCCCGGCGCGCGACCGTTCGTCGCGGTGGGCGACCTGGTCCGCCCGGGGCAGCCGGTCGCCATCGTCGAGGCGATGAAGCTGATGAACGAGGTGACCGCCGATCGGGCTGGCCGGGTGGCAGCGATCCTCGTCGAGGACGGCCAGCCGGTCGAGTACGACCAGCCGCTCGTCGAACTGGACCCGGCATGACGGCGCGGGGTGGTTGACCATGTTCGAGACCGTGCTGATCGCCAACCGGGGCGAGATCGCGCTGCGGGTGCTGCGCGCCTGCAAGGAGCTCGGCGTGCGAACTGCTGTGGTCTACTCCGCCGCCGACGCCGACTCGGCGGTGGTCCGCCTCGCCGATCAGGCTGTCCGGATCGGACCGGCGTCTAGTCGACGCAGCTACCTCAACGCCGCCGCGATCGTGGAGGCGGCCCGGCAGGTGGGTGCGCAGGCCGTGCACCCCGGCTACGGCTTCCTCTCCGAGGACGCCGACTTCGCCGAGATCTGCGCCGACAACGGGCTGACGTTCATCGGCCCGCCGCCGGCGGTGATGGCCGCGCTGGCCGACAAGTCCTCGGCACGGGCGCTGATGAGCCGCGCCGGCCTGCCGCTGTCGCCGGGCAGTGTCGCGCCGGTACCGACCGCCGCCGAGGCGGCCGAGGTGGCCGACGCCGTCGGCTACCCGGTGATCGTGAAGGCCGCCGCCGGGGGCGGGGGCCGGGGGATGACAGTGGTGCACACCCCGGGCGAGCTGCGCCGGGCGTACACCCGGACCCGGGCCGCCGCGCAGGCCGCCTTCGGCGACGACCGGGTGTACGTCGAGCGCTACCTCACCGAGGCCCGGCACGTCGAGGTGCAGGTGCTCTGCGACGCCCACGGCAACGGGGTGCACCTGGGCACCCGGGACTGCTCGGTGCAGCGCCGGCACCAGAAACTTGTCGAGGAGGCGCCCGCCCCGGCGCTGCCCGCCGCCGTTCTCGACGCCATCGCCGAGACCGCCCTGCGGGGTGCGCTCCAGGTCGGTTTCGTCGGTGCCGGCACGCTGGAGTTCCTGGTCGACGCCGAGGAGAGGTTCCACTTCCTGGAGATCAACTGCCGGATCCAGGTGGAGCATCCGGTGACCGAGATGGTCACCGGCATCGACCTGGTGCACGAGCAGCTGCACATCGCCGCCGGGGTGCCGCTGCGGTGGCGGCAGGAGGAGATCCGCCTGCACGGCGTCGCGGTGGAGTGTCGGGTCAACACCGAGGACCCCGAGCGCGGCTTCGCCCCCACCCCCGGCCGGTTGGAGCGGTTCACCCCACCCGGCGGCCCGTTCACCCGGGTGGACACGCACGCCAGCGCCGGTTACCTGGTCGGTCCCTGGTACGACTCGCTGCTGGCCAAGGTGATCGTCTGGGCGCCCGACCGGGAGTTGGCCCTCAACCGGCTGGAACGTGCCCTGGACGAGTTCGACATCGCCGGTCCGGGCGTGCACACCACCATCCCGTTCGTCCGGCGGGTGCTCGACGACGCCGCATTCCGCAAGGGCCGCTACACCACCGGCCTGGTCGACCGTCTGCTCGCCGCCCCCGCGCGGGGGCCGGCGGCCACCCCCGCACCGCGCACCGCGCCCGCCGCAGATCCCGACGCAACCCACAGGAGGACCCGATGACCGTCACCCATGGTCGACCGATGACCGCCGAGATCACCGACATCCTGGTGGCGCACTGCGGGCTGGACGCCGACGCCGCGGCGCGGGCGCCCGCCGCGTCGCTGGAGGAGCTGGGCATGGACTCGCTCGCCCTGCTGGAACTGTCGGCGGTCGTCGCCGACCGCTGGCAGGTGGCCATCCCCGAGCAGGCCGGGCAGTTGAGCATCCCGGCGGTGGCCGACCTGGTCGCCCGCCGCGCCGACCCGCCCGGGCACACCGAGAACAGCGTGGTCATCGACGCGCCGCTGGGGCTGGTCTGGGAGATCACCAACGACGTGGCGAACTGGACCGAGCTGTTCACCGAGTACGCCGTGGTGGAGATCCTGCACCGCGAGGGGCACACGGTGCGGTTCCGCCTCACCATGTACCCCGACGAGAACGGGGTGTCCTGGAGCTGGGTCAGCGAACGCACCGCCGACCCGGTGAGCAGGCAGGTTCGGGCGCACCGGGTGGAGACCGGGCCGTTCGAGTACATGCGCATCCACTGGCGCTACACCGAGGAGGCCGGCGGCACCCGGATGACCTGGACGCAGGACTTCGCGATGAAGCCGACCGCGCCGGTGGACAACGCCGCGATGACCGAGCGGATCAACACCAACAGCGTGATCCAACTCGCGGTGATCAAGGACCGGGTGGAGCGGACCGCCTGGCAGCGCGCCGACCAGGGCAGCCCGACCGCCAGTGACGCACCGACGGAGGCCGACGATGAGTGACCTGAGCACCCGCCCGATCGCCGCCCGGGACGTACCCGCCGACCGCCGGCGCGGCGGCGAGCTGCGGGTGCTGCTCGGCCCCCGCACCGTCGGCAGCACCTCGGGTTTCCTCGGGGTGGCCACGCTCGAGCCGGGGGAGCGGATCGCCGAGCACTACCACCCGTACAGCGAGGAGTTCCTGTACCTGGTCCGGGGCGCGATCACAGTGGACCTGGACGACCAGCCGACGCTGCTGGCCGCCGGCGAGGGCCTTTTCGTGCCGGTGAACGTGCGGCACCGCCTGCGCAACACCGGCGTCGAACCGGCCGAGGTGGTCTTCCACCTGGGCCCGCTCGCCCCCCGGCCCGAACTGGGTCACGTCGACACCGAGCTTGTCGAGCAGCGGGGCGGGTCATGAGCGCGAGGAGTGAGCCGGGTTTGCGAGCCCCGCAGTTGCGAACAGAGGTGGCGCGATGAGCGGGCGCCGCACGGTGGTGACCGGGATTGGGGTGGTCGCCCCGGGCGGCGCCAGCCGCGACCGCTTCTGGAAGACCATCACCGAGGGGCGGACCGCCACCCGGCGGATCAGTTTCTTCGACCCGTCGGCGTTCCGGTCGCAGATCGCTGCGGAGTGTGACTTCGACCCGGTCGCGGCGGGGCTCAGTGAGGCCGAACTGCGGCGGGCCGACCGGTACGTGCAGTTCGCGCTGGCCTGCTCCGCCGAGGCGGTGGCCGACGCCCAGTTGGTGCTCACCGACGCGGAACGGGACCGGGCCGGGGTGGTGTTGGGCACGGCGGTGGGCGGCACGATGGCGTTGGAGCAGGAGTACGTCACAGTGAGCGAGCACGGCCGGCGTTGGCTGGTGGACGGGGCGCGCGGTGGCCCGTACCTCTATCAGGCGCTGGTGCCCAGCAGCCTCGCGGCGGACGTGGCCTGCCGGCACAGGTTGCACGGCCCGGCGCAGGTGGTGTCCACCGGCTGCACCTCCGGCATCGACGCCATCGGGTACGCCCACCAGATGATCGTGGACGGTGAGGCGGACGTGATGCTGGCCGGCGCGTCCGACTCGCCGATCTCGCCGGTCACTGTCGCCTCGTTCGACGCGATCAAGGCGACCAGCCCGGACAACGACGACCCGGCGCACGCCTCCCGCCCGTTCGACGCCGACCGGCACGGGTTCGTGCTGGCCGAGGGTGGGGCGGTGCTGGTGCTGGAGGAGGCCGGGCACGCCCGGCGGCGGGGAGCGCACATCTACTGCGAGGTGGCCGGCTACGCCAGCCGCAGCAACGGCTTCCACATGACCGGGCTACGGCCGGACGGGCTGGAGATGGGCCTCGCCGTCACCGACGCGCTCCGGCAGGGTCGGATCCTGCCCGAGCAGGTCTCCTACATCAGCGCGCACGGCTCGGGCACCCGGCAGAACGACCGGCACGAGACGGCCGCGTTCAAGCGGGCGCTGGGCCAGGCCGCGTACCGGATACCCATCAGCTCGATCAAGTCGATGGTCGGGCACTCGCTCGGCGCGATCGGGTCGATCGAGATGGCCGCGTGCGCCCTCGCCATCGAGTTCGGTGTGGTGCCGCCGACGGCGAACTGGAGCACCCGGGACCCGGAGTGCGACCTGGACTACGTACCCAATGAGGCTCGGGAGGTGCCGGTGGACGTGGCCCTCTCGGTGGGCAGCGGATTCGGCGGTTTCCAGTCGGCGATGGTCTTCCGTCGGATGCTCGGCGCGGTGACGGCGTGAGCGAGCGTAGCGAGCGAACCATCAGGCGCAGCAGCGTGGCGTCTCGCGCCGGCGCGGAGCGAAGCGGAGTGCTGGCGTGAGCGAGCGTAGCGAGCGAACCATCAGGCGCAGCAGCGTGGCGTCTCGCGCCGGCGCGGAGCGAAGCGGAGTGCTGGCGTGAGCGCCGCTCCGCACGGTGGCGGCGCGACGGGCCGGGCGGTGGTGACCGGCATCGGGGTGGTCGCACCGAGCGGCATCGGCGCGGACGCGCACTGGCGCACTGTCCTCGCCGGCACCCGCCGGACCGGCCCGATCACGTTGTTCGACCCGGCCGGTTATCCGACCCGCTTCGGCGGGGAGGTTCCCGGCTTCACCGCCGACTCCTACGCCGACAGTCGACAACTGGTGCAGACCGACAGGTGGACGCACCTCGGCTTCGCCGCCACCCGGCTGGCGCTGGCCGACGCCGGCCTGCCCGACCGGGCCCCCGACCCGTACGGCTACGCGGTGACACTGGCCAGTTCGTCGGGGGGCAACCTGTTCGGTCAGCGGGAGCTGCAACGGCTGTGGGGCGGCACGTCCCGGACGGTCGGGGCGTACCAGTCGATCGCCTGGTTCTACGCGGCCAGCGTCGGGCAGCTCTCCATCCACCACCAGTTCAAGGGCCCGAGCGGGGTGCTGGTCGCGGAGTCGGCCGGCGGGCTGGACAGCCTGGCGCACGCCGCCCGCGCGGTGCGCCGGGGTACCCCGGTCGTGATCGCCGGGGCCACCGAGTGCCCGTTGAGCCCGTACGCGCTGGCCTGCCAGCTGCGCTCGGGGCTGCTCAGTGACGTCGCCGACCCGGAGCGGGCGTACCGGCCGTTCGACGCCTCGGCCAGCGGTTTCCTGCCGGCCGAGGGTGGAGCGGTGTTCGTGGTGGAGGAGTTGGGGCACGCAGTGGCCCGGGGCGCCCGGGTCTACGGCGAGGTGAGCGGCTGGGGCTCCACCCACGACGCCGCGCACACCACGGCGGAGAGCACCGGCGACCCGGCCCAGTACGCGCGGGCGATGCGTCTGGCCCTGGACCGGGCGGGCGTCGCCGCGGCCGGAATCGACGTGGTGCTGCCCGACGCGCTGGGTGTGCCCCGCTACGACCGCAGCGAGGCCGAGGCGCTGCGCGCCGTGTTCGCCGACCGGCCGCCCCCGGTGACCACGCAGAAACCGCTGACCGGTCGGGCGTACCAGGGCGGCTCGGCGTTGGACGTGGCCACGGCGCTGCTCGCCTTCGCCCACGACACGTTGCCCGCGTCGGCGGGGCCGGACGAGGTGGCCGAGGGCTGCGAGCTGGACTTCCTGCGAGAGCACCGCCGACCGCGCAGCCGACTCGCCCTGATCTGCGCGCGGGGCTTCGACGGGTTCAACAGCGCGCTGGTCCTGCGCGGGGCCGCGCCGATGAGGGGAGAGGCGTCATGAGCGACAAACGAGCCCGGGTGGTCTTTCTGGTACGGGTGCCGGCGCCACGCACCGAGCAGTTCCTCGCCGCGTACGAGGAGGTGCGGCACCTGGTCGCCGGCGGTGTGCCGGGGCACCTGGTCGACCAGGTGTGCCGGTCGTCAACCGACCCGGAGCAGTGGTTGATCACCAGTGAGTGGGCGAGCCTGGCCGACTTCGAGGAGTGGGAACGCAGCCCCGAGCACCGGGACCTGGTGCGCCCGATGCGGGAGTGCTTCACCGACGCCCGCTCGCTGCGCTTCCACATCCAAGCCCAAACCCCAGCCCTGCCCTGACAGCTCCACCGCCCCGTCTTCCCCCGCGCCCCGCCCCCGCCCCCGCCCCCGCCAATCATGGAGTTGTGGTGGGTGACAAAGTGCCCGGTATCAGGACGAAGTGCGGCACCACAACTCCATGATCGACGGACCTCCCCCCGATCTTGCACTTGCTGTCGCGGCATAGGGGGCATTTAACGCGTCTCGACGACCGAAAGTGCAAGATCGGCGTGGCGTGGCGTGGCGTGGCGTGGCGTGGCGTGGCGTGGCGTGGCGTGGCGTGGCGTGGCGGGACGGGTAGGGCCGCGCCCTGCGCCGCGCGGGGTCGACATCGGGGCGAGTGCGCGTAGGGTCCGTAGCCATGAAGGTGCTGATCTCGGTCGACCTCGAAGGCATCTCGGGGATCGTGCACCCCACCGAGACGAACCCGGATCGGTACGACTACGAGCGCGGCCGGGCGCTGATGACGGCCGAGGCGAACGCGGTGATCGCCGGGGTCCTCGATGCCGAGCCCGACGCCGTGGTGTGGGTCGCCGACGCGCACGGAACGTTTCGGAACATCCTGCCGGAGGACCTCGACCGGCGTGCTCACCTTGTGCGGGGCAAACCCCGCCCGCTGGGCATGCTCGCGGGGCTGGACGAGCAGACGGATGCCGTCCTGCTTGTCGGCTATCACGCTCGGGCCGGTGCCGGGCCCGCCGTGCTGGCGCACACGATAAGCGACGCCGTCCTCGACGTGCGGGTGGCCGGACGATCGCTGGGCGAGATCGGCCTCAACGTCGCCATGGCGGGGCACCTGGACGCGCCCGTCGTCCTGCTCACCGGGGACGACACCGCCTGCGCCGAGTTCGGTGAGCTGGTGCCCTCGGCCGTCACCGTCGCCGTCAAGCAGACCCTGGGGCAGGCCGCCGCTGTGGCCCTGCATCCGCAGGAGGCACGGGAGCGGCTGCGCCACGCCGCCGCCGACGCGATCGCCCGGCGCGCCACTATTCCCCCGGCGAAGCTGGCCGGACCGTTGGACGTCGAGGTCGACCTGTACGGCCCGTACATGGTCGACCTCGCCACTCTGGTGCCGGGTGTGACCCGCGTCGGCGGCGGGCGGACTGTCGCCTTCCGCGCCGTCGACGTCGCCGAGGCGTACCGGCTGGTTCAGTTGCTGGTCCAACTCGCCAGCATCAAACCGAGCTAGCGCCCGAGAATCGTCGGGCTCACTCGGAGACCGCGACGCCATCGGCCGTCCGGCTGGGGCCACGCGCCGGTTGTACGAGGCGTCATGCCTCGGTGACGCTCCGCCGAATCGCCCGCCCGATCCTGTCGGCCGAACGGGCTGTCGGCAATCCGGCTGGCCGCTTCTTTTGATCCATCCATTCGCATCTAGCAATGGCCCTGTGAGCGTCGTATGGTTCCCCGCAGCACCCCAACAAGCGTACGTGATGGGCGGATTCGCCCTCTTTCATGCTGGGCGGTGAACGGCAGTGACGGCAGAAGATCCTACGGCGACCGACCCGGGATGGGTGGACGAAGTCCTGTTTGCCGGGCACCCGACCGACGTATGTCTCCGTCTGCCCGAGCCCGTCGACCGGGCCACCCTGCACCGGCTGGTCACCGCCGCGCAGGACCGGCTGACCTCCGCAGGGCTGCGCCCCGGTGGTGCCGCGGCACTGCGGTTGCCGCCGTCCCTGGCGTACGTGGTGAACCTGCTGGCCACCTGGCGCGCCGGGGGGCAGGCGATCCTGCTCGACCACCGGCTCACCGACCACGAGGTGGACCGGGCGCTGGCCCGGTTGACCCCGCAGGTGGTGGTCGCCCCGTTGCGGACCGGTGGCGGCGCGCTGAAGATCTTCGTCGACGTCACCGAGGCCGTCACCCGGTACGCCGACCGTCCGGCGGTCAGCGGCCACGCCGTGATCCAGCTCAGCTCCGGCTCCACCGGCCCGTCCAAGGTGATCGGCCGCACCGCTGCCGACCTGGTCGCCGAGGTGCACCGCTACACCCGGATCGACGGGGTCGCGCTGCCCGGCGAGCGGATCATCCTGCTGCCCTCGATGGTGCACGTGCTCGGCCTGGTCGGCGGCCTGCTCTACGGGCTGCACGCCGGGGTCGAGCTGGTCCCGCCGGAGCGGCTCAGCGGCGACGCCGTGCTGGCCGCGATCGGTGCCGGCACCTCACCTGCCACAGTGCTCGGAGTGCCGTTCCACATCGGACTGCTCGCCTCCACCCGCCCGGCCGGTCCGCTGCCGCAGCTGCGCCGGATGACCACCGGAGGCGAGCTGGTGCCGGCCGCCGTCGCCCGGGCGTTCACCGACCGGTACGGGGTGCCCCTGGGCAACATGTACGGGATGACCGAGGTCGGGGTGATCGGCACCGACCTGCACGGCGCCCACCGACCGTCGATCGCCCCGGCGCCCGGCATCGAGGTTCGCGAGTCCGGCGGCGAGCTGTGGGTGTCCTGCCCCGCGTCGCCGTACGTCGGACTGAGCGACCCGACCCGCTGGTCCGACGGTTGGCTGCACACCCGTGACGCCGGCACCGTCGATGAGGACACCGGCCTGGTCACGGTGCGCGGTCGACTCGACTCGCAGGTGTCCGTCGGCGGGATGAAGGTCGACCTGACCGAGGTGGAGGCCACCGTCGCCGAGTTGACCGGGGTGGCCGCCGCTGTGGTGGTCTGGGACGGCGGCATCACCGCGTATGTCCAGCCCGACGGCCCGCTGTCGGAGGAGACGCTGGACAAGCTCCTCGCCGAGCGGTTGGCCGGTTACAAACGGCCCCGCGCGCTGCACCTGCTCGATCAGTTGCCCCGTACCACCACCGGCAAGCTGGTCCGCTCGACCGACGCGCTGCGCTCGGCGGTCACCCCGTGAGCGGGCCGCTGCACCACCTCGACGTCGACAGGCGCGCTCGCCCGCGCGGCGACCGCCAGGACGAGGTCCCCGCCCAACTGCGGGTGACCGACCCAGAGGGGCTCGGCACCGGGCACCTGTCGCAACGGCAGCCCCGGCACCGGCATCAACCGGCGCAGCCCGCCGTTCCGCAACCCCCGCCCGAGCGCCTTACCGACCGACTCCTTGGCGGTCCACAGCCGCAGGAAGTCCACCGTCCGGCCGGCCTCGGGCCGATCGCTCAACCAGGCCAGCTCGGCGGGCGGGAACCAGCGGCGGGCCAGCGCGAGCGCCGGAAGCTGACGGATCCGCTCCATGTCCACCCCGAGCGCACCGGCCCGACGGGCGGCGACCACCACCAGACCGGCGGTGCGGCTGACGCTGACCGCCAGCTCGACCGACCCGGTCACCTCGTCGACCCGGACGACCGGCCGTCCTTCGCGGTCGTGCGTCAGCACCAGCTCGGCCTCCGGGCGACCGAGCAGCAGGGCACCTGCCCGCCGCAACAGCACAGCGGCCGGATCCGGCTGACCGCCGGTGTCCCGACCGACCCACACGTAGGCAGTGTCCCGACCGGACACCGTCAGCTGAGCCACGCAGAGAGGGTATCCATGAGAGCCGAGGTCCGCGCCTTCGTCGTCGAGCAGCTCGCCGACATGAACTACGACGTCGAGGGGCTCGACGACGACACCACGCTCGGGCCCTCCGGCGTCGACCTGGAGTCTCTCGCCCTGGCCGACCTGTCCGTCCGGGTCGAGGACCGGTACGGCCTGACGTTCGCCGACGACGAGTCGGAGCAGCTGGCCCTCATGACGGTCGGCGAGTTCACCACAATGGTCGCCAATCGCGTCACCGAGGCGACGAGCGACAAAGCCTGATGAGCGGTCAGCCCGATCTGGGGCGAGCTGACCTGATGACCATGCTCGCCGAACTCACCGCGAAACCGGCTGCCGAGGTGTCCGACCGGATCGGCTCGATGGAGCTTGCCTGGCTGGTGCACCTCGTCGAGCAGCGCTACGAACGCCGGCTCGACATCACCGACGACGAACTGGCCGGCATCCGCACCGTCGACGACGCCCTGCTGGTGTTCCGGGCGTCGCTGACCGCCTCCGCAGATGGTTGAGGCGCGGGTCGCCCAGCTCACCGGTGTGCACGCGGTCAGTGCCCTGGGACGGGGCGCCGAAGCGCAGCTCGCCGGTGTGCTGGCCGGGGTGCCGGCGTTCGGACCGGTGGGCCGGTTCGACACCGCCGCCCGCCGGGTCACAGTGGCGGCCACAGTGTCCGAGGTCGGTACGCTCCCCGACGAGCTGGCCGCCGCGATCGACGCGGCCTGTCGGGCGGCCGGTCTGGACCGCGCGCAGCGCGCCGGGTGCGCCCTGCTGCTCGCCGTGCACGGCGGCCCGGCCGTGGGCCCGACTCCGGCCGTGCTCGCCGGTCAGCTCGCCACCCGATGTGGACTGTCGGGTCACACCCGGGTCTACACCAGCGCCTGCGTGTCGGCGAGCACGGCGGTGGCCGACGCCGCCGCCCGCATCACCCGAGGTGACGTCGAGCGGGTGGTGGTCGCGGCCGGCTACCTGGTGGAACCGGACCAGTTCGCGCTCTTCGACGCCGGTCGCGCCCTCGCGGTCGACGGGGCGGTCCGCCCGTTCAGCGCTGGTCGCCGAGGGCTGCTGCTGGGCGACGGCGTGGCCGCCGTGGTGCTGGAATCGAGCACCGGCCGACGACGCGGTGTCGATCCGGTGGCCACAGTGGCCGGTTGGGGGCGGGCCGGTGACGCGTTCCATCCCTGCCAACCGGAGCCCGGCGGCACCGGGCTGGCCCGCGCGGTCGACGGCGCGCTGCGCCGGGCCGGGCTGCCACCGCAGTCCGTCGGCTACGTCAACGCCAACGCCACCGGTACCGCGCAGAGCGACACCGCCGAGGCGGCCGCCCTGCGCCGGGCCCTCGGCGGGCATGCCAGCCGGGTTCCGGTCAGCTCCACGAAGTCGGTGCACGGGCACGCGCTGGAGGCGTCCGGGTTGCTCGAACTGGTGGTCACCGCGCTCGCGCTGCGCCACGGCGAACTGCCTGTCAACGCCGGCTGGCTGGGCCCCGACGACTCCTGCCCCCTGAACGTCGTCAGAAATCGTCCACAGAGGACAACGGCAACTCACGCCCTGACCCTCAACGCCGCCTTCGGTGGCGCCAACACCGCTCTCCTGGTCGGCGTCGGATGACCGCCCCCCACTCCCCGCGATCCTGCACTTTCCGCCCCGACGAATCCGACCAAGCACCGAAACCGACAACGGCAATCGCAAGATCGCCGGGGGAGAGGGCTCGCGCTTCGTGGCCTGAGGGTGGGGACGTTGACGGCACGGTGGCGGGGGTGCCGGGGTTTGTGCACTCGGACTTCGCGCCGGTGGTGGTGGCCGTCGCCGAACGGTGTCTGCGGCGGGCGTACGGCTCGGCGGGAGTGCCCGCCGGGATGCGTACGGGGATCGTGCTGGTCAGCGCCAGCGGTGATCTCGCCAGCGCCCAGCACGTACGGGCGACAGTCGAGGCCGGCGGGCGGATCGGCCCACTGTTCTTCTTCCAGTCCGTGCCCAACAGCGCCGCCGGGCACATCGCGGCCCGCTGGAACCTGCGCGGCCCGGTGGTCTGCCTCAGCCCGACCGGCGACCCGTACACCGACGGCGTCGGCGAGGCCGACCTGCTGCGCGACGACGGCGACGCCGACGAGGTGTTGCTGATCCTGATCGAACAGGCACCCGACAAGCCGACCGAGGCCGTCGCGGTGCTGCTGGGGGGAGGAGCACGACCATGAGGAAACGGGGACTGCGCGGCGCACTGGCCGCCGACACCGAGCTGGGTGCGGGCAACGTCCTGGCCCGGGTACTGGCGCACGGCGCCGACCCGGACGGGCCCGGCCTGACCTTCGACACCGCCGTCGACGGGCACCCCGCCGAGACGCCACTGACGCTGGGGCGGCTCGACGAGCGGGTCGCCGCCCGCGCCGCCTGGCTGCACGAACAAGGGGTACGCCCCCGCGACCCGGTCGCCGTCTGGGCAACCGCCGCCGCCGACATGGTGCTCAGCTACCTGGCGCTGGCCCGGCTCGGGGCGATCCCGGCGCTGATGAACGGCAAACTCCGCCCGGAGATCGCCGCCGAGTACATCCGCCGCCTGCGGGGCGTCGGTGTGCTGGCCGACGACGCGCACACCGCGATGCTGGCCGGGCACGACCTGGGCGTACCAGTGCTCGGCACCCCCGCGCAGGCCGGCACGGGCGACCCGGCCACGGCCCCGGCGCACTACCGGCACCACCCGGACGACCCGATCGTGATCACCCACACCTCCGGGACGACCGGGGTGCCCAAGGCGGTGCTGCACTCGCACGCCAGCCTTTTCGCTGCCACCCGACACCTGCTCACCATGCCGCAGGCGCAGGGCACCACCCGGATCCTCAACGCGCTGCCCGCACCGCACACCGCCACTGTGCTGATGGTCAACCAGGCGCTGGGCAACCGTGCCCAGATGTTCCTGCTCTCCGAGCAGGGCGGCGAGCGGGTGCTGGACGCCATCCAACGCTGGCGCCCCGACGGGGTGTTCGGTTTCTCGGTCACCTGGGCGGAGCTGGCCCGCTTCGACCTGTCCGGGTACGACCTGGACTCGGTGCGGCTGTGGTTCAACACCGGCGACGCCTCGCACGAGCCGCACATCCGACGCCTCGTCGCCGTCGGTTGGCACGACACCGTCACCCGCGACGGGGTAGCGAAGGTGCCCGGCTCGGTCTTCATCGACGGGCTGGGCTCCAGCGAGATGGGACACTCGATGTTCCACATCACCCACCGCGCCGACACCGACCGGTACGGCCGCTGCATCGGCCGCCCGTACCAGTTCGCCACTGTCGCGGTGCTCGACGCCGACGGCGAGCCGGTGCCGGTCGGCGAGGTGGGTTTCCTGGGCATCGACTCGCCGTCGCTGTTCCGGGGCTACTGGAACGACTCGGTCACCACCTACCGCTTCCGCCAACGGGGCTGGTACCTCACCGGTGACCTGGTCCGCGCCGACGCCGACGGCCGCTACTACCACCTGGACCGGGCGGTGGACTCGGTCGACGCCGGTGACGGGCGGCGCTTCTACACCGCGCTGTCCGAGGAGCGCATCCTCGCCGCCTGCCCGGACGTCACCGACTGCACCGTGGTGATCGTCGCCGAGGCCGGCGTTGTCGTCACCGACGTGCTGCTGGAGCTCACCGCCGGCGCCGACGAGGCCGAGGACCGCACCGAGCGGGTCCGCGCCGCCCTCGGCCCGGACGTCGGCGCCACACTGCGCCGGGTCGTGCCGGTGCGTTCCGCCGACATCCCGGTCACGGTGACCGGCAAGGTCCGCAAGGTGGTCCTGCGCGAGCGCTACCTCACCGAGGCGAGTTCATGAGCGAGCGGAGCGGACGAAAAAGGCAGCCCACCAGCTCTCGCGCCGCCGCGGAGCGAAGCGGAGCGGCGGCGTGACCGCCCTGATCACGGGGATGGGTCTGTTCACCCCGGTCGGGCGGGGCGTCGAGGAGACCTTCGACGCGCTGACCACCGGCCGGTCCGGGCTGACCCGCCCGCCCGAGGGGCACCCGGTCAGCACGTCACTGGACGTGGCCGGCCTGCTGCCCGACATCGACCCGCGCACCGTTGCGTCCGGGCCGGAGACCCGGGTACTGGACCGGATCATCGTCCTCGCCCTGCTCGCCGCCGCCGACGCTCTCGCCGACGCCGGCATCGAGGTGGGCCGCGACGTCGACCCCGACCGGATCGGTGTGATCGTCGGTGGGGTCGGCGGGATGGCCACCCTGGAGTCGCAGGTGCTGGCCCGGGCGGCCCGGGGTCGGGCGGCGGTCAGCCCGTACCTGCTCACCGGGATCCTGCCGAACATGCCGGCGGCGCGGATCGCCATCGCGCACGGCATCCGGGGCTACAGCTCATCGGTCGGCACCGCCTGCGCCTCCGGTGCCCAGGCGGTCGCCGACGGGGTACGACTCATCGCTACCGGAGAGGTCGACGTGGTGCTCTGCGGGGCCAGCGAGGCACCGCTCTTCCCGACCTTCGCCGACACCTTCGGCAACGCGCGGGCGTTGGCCCGCGCCGGCACCGACCCGGGCCGGGCGAGTCGCCCGTTCGACACCTCCCGCAGTGGGTTCGTCCTGTCCGAGGGGGCCGCGCTCCTGGTGCTGGAGCGCGCCGAACACGCGGCGGCGCGCGGCGTCGTCGGGTACGCCGAGGTGGCCGGCCACGGCGCGACGACTGACGCGTACCACCCGACCGCCCCGCGCCCGGACGGCGCAGGCGCGGCGGCGTGCATCCGTCGGGCGCTGCGCAGCGCCGGAGTGCCGGCGGCGGCGGTCGGTTACGTCAACGCGCACGGCACCGGCACGAAGCTCGGTGACATCGCGGAGACCACCGCCCTGGCCGACGTCTTCGGCGTCGGCGGTGTGCCGGTCAGCTCCACCAAGGCGCTCACCGGTCACCTGTTGGGGGCCTCCGGGGTGCTGGAGGCGGCGGCCACCGCGTTGGCGCTCGGTCGGGGGCTGCTGCCGCCGACGTACCACCTCGACGATCCGGACCCGGCCTGCCCGGCGGACCACATCCGTGGGACGCCCCGCAAGGCCGACCTGGAGTACGCGGTCACCAACTCGTTCGGGTTCGGCGGCCAGAACGTGAGCCTGCTGCTGGCACGCGTCGCCGAGCCGAGGGGGTGATCGAGGCGGCATTCCGGGCGGGGTGTGCCCGGACGGCAACACAGGGGGAATCGGGTGGGAAGGGTTTCAGGGGACATGGACATCCGTGGTATCGACCACATCGAACTCTACGTGGGGGACGCCCGACAGGCGGCCTTCTACTTCAGCACCGCCGTCGGCTTCGAGATCTGTGGCCAGGGTGGTCCGGAGACCGGGCTGGCGGGGCAGCGCTCGCTGCTGCTCTGCCACGGTGACATCCGGTTGCTGCTCACCTCCGGGCTGAGCGCCGAGCATCCGGCGGCGCGGTACGTGCAACGCCACGGCGACGGCATCGGTGTCGTCGCGGTCGAGGTCGACGACGTGTCGGCCGCGTACGCCGAGCTGGTGGGTCGGGGTGCGACCGGGGTGATGCCGCCGACCACCCACACCGGCGCGGACGCCGAGGTGGTGATCGCCGAGGTGGACGGCTTCGCCGACGTGCGGCACCGGCTGGTGCAGCGCCGGGGCGAGGGGGGCGGGTTCCTGCCCGGTGCCATCACCGCGGCGGCGTCCACGACGGACGGCCACCCGCCGGTGCTCGCGGAGATCGACCACCTGGCGGTCTGCGTGCCGCCCGGCCAGCTCGACGAGACGGTCCGGCACTTCGAGGCGTTGTTCGACTTCGCGCAGATCTTCGAGGAGCACATCGAGGTCGACGGGCAGGGGATGAACTCCAAGGTGGTGCAGAGCCCGTCCGGGCGGGTCACAGTGGTGCTGCTCGAACCGGACCGCACACGGCGGCCCGGGCAGATCGACGCGTTCCTCGACCAGCACGCCGGTGGGGGAGTGCAGCACCTGGGGCTGCGCACCGACGACATCGTCGGCGCTGTGGAGGCGTTGGGCCGGCGCGGGGTGCGCTTCGCCGGCACCCCCGCCAGCTACTACGACGCCCTGGAGGCGCGGGTCGGCCGGATCGACGCTCCGCTGCACCGGCTGCGCGAGCTGGGTGTGCTTGTCGACTCCGACCACGACGGTCAGCTGTTGCAGATCTTCGCCGAGTCGATGCACGTGCGTCGGACGCTCTTCCTGGAGCTGATCGAGCGGCGCGGCGCTCGGGGCTTCGGCAGCGGCAACATCAAGGCGCTCTACGAGGCCAAGGAGCGGGAGTTGGCCGCCGTGGCGGCCACACCACAGGGGGTGGGGGCGTGAGCGCGAGGAGTGAGCCGGGTTTGCGAGCCCCGCAGTCGCGAACCAAGGAGGCGCAGTGACCGCTACCGACTACGAGCCGACACTAACCGCCGAGGAGCGGGCGCTGCTGCCGTCCGACGACGACGTGCGGCACTACGCCGAGCATGGCTGGTACCTGTCGGGGAAGGTGTTCACCGACGACGAGGTGGACGCCCTCGCCGCCGCCGCGCAGCGCTACTACGACGGGGAGCGGGACCGTCGGCTGCCGGTGCGCCCACCGAAGCTGGCCTACTGGGAGCAGTCCTTGGGCCCGGTGCAGCGGCACAACGACTACGTCCACCACGAACACGACGGGCTGGGCGCGATCCTGCGCAAGCCGCTGCTCGGCGCGGTCGCCGCCCGGCTGGCCCAGGCCGACGAGATCCGGGTCTTCCAGTCCACGTTGATCTACAAGCCGCCGATCTCCGGCGAGCCGAGCAACATCGTGCCCTGGCACTTCGACAAGCACTACTGGGCGTCCTCGTCGTCGGAGAAGATGCTCACCGCGTTCATCCCCTTCCACGACTGCGGGGAGGAGATGGGCACCATCACCATGGTCGACGGGTCGCACCGGTGGAAGGAGATCGGCGCTGACGACACAGTGGTGCGGCACTTCGCCGACCGGGACCGCAGCCAGCTGGAGGAGATGCTGGCCGAGAACGCCGCGTACAACGGCGCGGAGATCCGCAAGATCCCGATGGTGATCCCCAAGGGACACGTGAGCTTCCACCACTGCCGCACCTACCACGGCAGCGGCCCCAACGTCAGCGGTCGCCCCCGACAGGCGATCTCGCTGCACCTGCAGGACGGCGAGAACGCCTGGCGGGAGTATCCGCTCTCCGACGGCACGCTCGCCGCGTACAACCACGACGTGCTGGTCCGCCGCACCCACGACGGGCGGCCGGACTACGCGGACCCCGACTACTGCCCGGTCATCTGGCGCCACCGCGCCCAGCAGGGAGGCTGACATGTCACGCTACGACTGGGGTAAGACGCACCCGGGCATCGAGCGGTTGGAACGGGCGGTGACCGACCGGCGCGACGCAGTGGTCAAGCACCCGCTCTACGCCAACCTCGACACCCACGAGGCGCTGGTCACCTTCATGCAGCACCACGTCTTCGCGGTCTGGGACTTCATGTCCCTGCTGAAGTCGCTGCAACGGCAACTGACCTGCGTCAGCGTGCCGTGGATCCCGACCGGCCCGACCGGCAGCCGCCGCCTCATCAACGACATCGTCATGGTGGAGGAGAGCGACGAGCTGGGCGGCGGCTACATCAGCCACTTCGAGCTGTACGTGCAGGGCATGGCCGAGGCCGGTGCGGACACCACGGCGGTGAACTCGCTCATCGACCTGCTGCGCGCCGGCCGGCCGGTCACCGAGGCGCTCGCCGAGGCCGGGGTGCCGGCCGCGTCGGCGAGGTTCGCCGCGACCACCTGGCAGATCATCGAGTCCACCCCGGTGCACTGCCAGGCGGCGGCCTTCGCGTTCGGCCGGGAGGACCTGATCCCGGACATGTTCACCCAGGTCGTCTCGGTCAACGAGCACAGCAACCGGCTGCACACCTTCGTCGACTACCTGGAACGGCACATCGAGGTCGACGGCGAACAGCACACCCCGATGGCCATGCAGATGCTCGCCGACCTGTGCGGCGACGACGACAGCAAGTGGCAGGAGTGCGCCGACACTGTCAACACCGCCCTCGCTGCCCGGGCCAGGCTCTGGGACGACATCCTGGCCGCCATCAAGGGGCCTGCGTGACCGACGCCGACCCGGTCCGGCTCTACCGCACGGTCCGGCTGATCCGCCGGTTCGAGGAACGGGCGGTGGAGCTGGTCCACGGCGGGCAGATCGTCGGCGGCATCCACCCGTACCTCGGTCAGGAGGGGATCGCCGCCGGCGTCTGCGCCGCGCTGGACGCCGACGACGTGCTCGCCGGCACCCACCGCGGGCACGGGCACGTCCTGGCCCGCGGGGCAGACCCGGCCCGGATGCTCGCCGAGCTGTGCGGTCGGGTCACCGGCCTCAACGCCGGCCGGGGTGGTTCGATGCACGCCGCCGACCTGAGCATCGGCGTGCTCGGCGCCAACGCGATCGTCGGCGCCTCCGGTGCGATCATCACGGGCGCGGTCTGGGCCCACCGCCGCCAGGGCCGCGACACCGTCGGGGTGAGCTTCTTCGGCGACGGCGCTGTCAACGAGGGGATGCTGCTGGAGGCGTTCAACCTGGCCGCGCTCTGGCGGGTGCCGGTGCTGTTCGTCTGCGAGAACAACGGCTACGCCACCACCATGCCGGTCTCCGGCGCGGTGGCCGGCAGCATCGCCGGCCGGGCTGCCGCGTTCGGCATCCCGGCCGTGCGGGTCGACGGCCAGGACCCCGAGACGGTACGCGTCGCCGCGTCCGCTGCCGTCGACCGGATGCGCGCCGGCGGCGGCCCCGAGCTGATCGAGGCCCGGACCTACCGCTTCGACGTGCACCACACCTTCGAACACGTGGTACGCCTCGACTACCGGCCACCCGACGAGGTAACCCGTGGTCGGGCCCGGGACCCCGTGCGCATCCAGGGCGAACGCCTTCCCGACACCGACCGCGCCGCAGTGGACGCCGAGGTCGAGTCGACCCTCGACGCGGCGGTGCGGTTCGCCCTGACCAGCCCGGGACCGGACCCGGCCGACGCGTTGACCTACCTGTACGCCAGTGGCCTGACCGCCCGCACCGGAGGTGGCTGAGGTGCCCCGACTGTCGTACCGCCGGGCGTTGACCCGTGCCCTCGGCGACGAGTTGGCTCGCGACGAGGCGGTGTTCCTGCTCGGCGAGGACGTCCAGGTCGGGGCGTCGCTGGTGACCACCGGGCTGGCCAAGCGGTTCGGGACCGAACGGGTCCGTGACACCCCCCTGTCGGAGCAGGCGTTCACCAGCTTCGCCACCGGGGCGGCGCTGGCCGGGTTGCGGCCGGTGATCGAGTTTCAGATTCCGTCGCTGCTGTTCCTGGTCTTCGAGCAGATCGTCAACCACGCGCACAAGTTCCCGCTGATGACCGGTGGGCAGTGCAGCGTTCCCGTCACCTATCTGGTGCCCGGCTCCGGCTCGCGTACCGGGTGGGCCGGGCAGCACTCCGACCACCCGTACAGCCTCTTCGCACACGTCGGCGTGGTCACCGTCGTGCCGGCCACCCCGGCCGACGCGTACGGGCTGCTGGTCACAGCGATCCGCCACGACGACCCGGTGGTGGTGTTCGCGCCGGCCGGCGCCATGGACGTGCGCGACGACGTCGACGACCTGGCGCCGGTGCCGCTGGGCCGGGGCCGGATCCACCGCTTCGGCGACGACGTGACAGTGGTCGCGATCGGGCACCTGGTGCACGACGCGCTCGCCGTCGCCGAGGAGTTGGCCGACCAGGTCTCGGTGGAGGTGTTCGACCCGCGCACCCTGTACCCGTTCGACATCGACGGTCTCACCGAGTCGGTGGGCCGCACCGGACGCCTCGTGGTGTTCGACGACGGCAACCGTTCCTGCGGGATGGCCGCGGAGATCATCGCCTCGGTGGTGGAGCGGGTCCGGCTGCTCGCCCCACCGCGCCGGGTCACCCGCCCCGACGGGGCGGTGCTGCCGTTCGCCCCCGCACTGGACCGGGCCGTTCAGCCCGGCCGGGACCAGCTCGCCACCGCCATCCACCTGACAGTGAAGGACGGACCATGATCGACCCGAACTATCAGTGGCCGCCGGCCGACCGGGCCTGGACCGACCTTCCGGAGCCGGCCCGTCGGGCCATGGTGGCCAGTGGCGCGGCGGCCTGGGAGCAGGTCTTCCACGGCCGGGCCACCTACAACAAGCAGTGGCGGTTGGCCCGCCCCCCGGTGCTCACCGCCGACGCCTGGCGGGAGCTCAACGAGGTCTGCGACCGGCTGGCCCAGCTCATCCTCGACGCCTGCCGTCGGCGGGCCGGCACCGCCGGTGAGCTGCGCCGGCTGCTCGGCGTACCGGCGGGGGAGACCCGGCTGCTGGACGAGGCCGAACCGCTGACCGAGGCGCTGCTGGCCGCGTACCGCCCGGACGTGATCTTCTCCGCCGGGGTGCCGAAGTTCGTCGAGTACAACATCGACAGCAGCCTCGGCGGCGGGTTCGACGCCGACACCGTCATCCAGCGGTACGCGGGCCTCTACCGGGAGCGCGGCATCCTCGACGACCTGCCGGTACGGGCCGCGCCGTCGCTGCTGGACCAGCGGTTCGTGGCGATCCGCGAGGAGCTGCGGCTGCCCGAGGGCGCCCGGGTGGCGTTGCTGATGGACTTCGACGGCGACTACCCGGGCCTCGACGACCCGCAGACGTTCATCCGGATCCTCGACCCCCTCGCCGTACGGGCCCGGGACTTCGGCATCGACCTGGTCATCGCCCCGGTCGCCACCGCCACGGTGGACGCCGACAACCGCCTGGTCGTCGACGGCGCGCCGGTCGACGCGCTGTTCCGGTTGTTCGTGCCCAACCGGGTCACTCCGACCGCCGGCCTGGAGGCGGTGGCCGTGGCCCTCGCCGCCGGCACCCTACCGATGTACGTGTCGGCGGCGGCCTGGCTGCTCGGCAACAAGACCACGTTCGCCTGGCTGTGGGAGGACGTGGACGGGCTGCCCGCCGACGACCAGACACTGATCCGCCGGCACGTGCCGTACACGGTGCCGTTGACCGCCGCGGTGCTCGACCGGGCCATCGCCGAGCAGGCCACGCTGGTGGCGAAGCCGGCCGACGGTTCGGCCGGGCACGGCGTGCTGCTGGGCCCGGAGCTGAGCGCGGCGGACTGGGCCGACGGTGTGCGGGCCGCCGTCGACGAGGGCGGTGCCATCCTCCAGGAGTACCTGCCGACCGACCGGGTGTCGATGGACTTCGTCCAGGTCGAGACGGGTGAGACGGTCACCGCCGACGTGCCGTACTCCCTGGCCCCGTACCTGTTCGGTCGCCACGCCTCCGGCGGCCTGGCCAGGGTCGGCTACCCCGGCTGCGACGGAATCCTCAACCTGGCCCACGGCGTTCTCCTGACCGGAATCCTCCTGACCGACTGACCCCGCCCTCGGGCCTGGCCATGGTTGATCATGAAGTTGTTGCCACGACACGCCGGGTGGTTTC
>NZ_JAKKFD010000057.1 GCF_022229005.1 Micromonospora trifolii | reverse complement strand
CGCGGGGCGCGGGGCGCGGGGAAATTCGGTGGCGGGGGTGCGGGTTCGGCGCGGAGGATGCGCGTGTGATTGAGGCGTACCCGAAGCAGGTTCCTGTCCGTGCGGCCACTGCCGCGCGTCGACAGCGCACCGTGCCCCGGTCCGCCTCGATTCCGCGCCCGCCCTCGTGAGCGGCGCGTTTTTGGCCGGTCTCGTGGCCGGCTACGGCGTCGCCATTCCGGTCGGCGCGATAGCGATTCTCATCCTGGGGCTCAGCGCCCGTACCTCCTTTCGGGTGGGTGCGGCCGCAGCGCTCGCGGTGGCGACGGCCGACGGGCTCTACGCGGTGGTGGCGGTGCTCGGCGGTGCCGGCCTGGCCGGGAGCATCGCGCCGGTCGCCGGGCCACTGCGGGTGGTCGCCGCAGTGGTCCTGCTGGGTCTCGCCGGGCACGGTCTGTGGCGGACGTGGTCCGCGCACCGCTCGCGGCGGCCGCCGACGGCACGCGACGGTGGGGGCATGAGCACTCCGGGGCGGGCCTACGCGGCGCTGCTCGGATTGACCCTGCTGAACCCGATGACGGTGCTCTACTTCACCGCGCTGGTGCTCGGCCGCCGGGACACCGCCGACTCGGGCATGGTCCCGGCGGCGTTGTTCGTGGCCGGGGTGTTCCTGGCGTCGGCGAGCTGGCAACTGGTCATCGCCGGCGGTGGCACTGTGGTCGGCCGGGCGCTGACCGGGCCGCGGGGCCGGCTGGTCACCGGCCTGGTCTCCAGCGCGCTCATCGCCGCGCTGGCGGTGGCCGCGTTGCTGCCAGACTGAACGGTCGCGGCAACCATCCGACGGCTCAGCCGCCCGGCCGGGGCCCGACCGCGCCGGACCGGCGGTGCCGCCTGGTGTGTCCCAGCGGGGCCCACGGGTCGCCCGGGGGCCCTGGGTGGGTCCGCTGTGCCGTACGGTCGGGCGATGACCAGTCGACCCGCAGCCGGCGGAGGCCGGTGGGTCGAGGTCGACCCGGCCCGCGTCGGTCGCTGGGTCCAGGGCTTCGCCGACCGGCACGGCCCGCCCACCACCAGCGCCCAGGAGTACGGCCTGCTGCTCGCCGCCCCGGACGGGGCAACCGCCGAGCTGTACTCCCCGCCGGGTGCGCCGGCCGGCGTGGATGTGGCCGGGTTCGTGGCCTCCGCCGTCCTGCCCCGCCGGATCGGCCTGCTGCTGGCCCGCAAGGGCGCGGTGGCGCTCGGGGTGGCCGAGGGCGCCGACCTCGTCGTCTCCAAGGTGGACACCCGGTACGTGCAGGGGCGTACCGCTGCGGGGGGATGGTCGCAGCACCGGTTCGCCCGCCGGCGTGACAACCAGGCGAAGGCTGCGCTGGGTGACGCGGCGGACCTGGCCGTACGGCTGCTGTTGCCGGAGGCGGCGACGCTCGCCGCCCTGGTCTGCGGCGGTGACCGACGGGCGGTGGAAGGGGTGCTGGCCGACCGGCGGTTGGCCCCGCTCGTGCCGTTGCGGGCGGAGCGGCTGCTCGACGTGCCGGAGCCCCGGCACGCGGTGCTGGTCGCGGCGGTGGGTGCGGCCCGGGCGGTACGGATCCTGGTGCGCGACCCGGACTGATTTCGGCCTTCGCTGGCGGTGAGGGAGGGGAGACGATCGCCACCCAAAACGGGGTTCGCGGCGTGCTGCCCGGCCGGCCGCCGGAGGATGGGCGCGTGGAGTTTCTGGTTGACATGGTGACGACGGTGCCGCGGGGAACGTCGGAGGACGGCGTCGCCGACATGCGCGCGCGGGAGGCGGCGCGTTCGGCCGAGCTGACCGCCCAGGGCAGCCTTCTGCGGCTGTGGCGGCCGCCGTTGGCGCCGGGGGAGTGGCGTACGTGGGGGCTGTTCCAGGCCGACGACGCCGGTGAGCTGGAAGCGGTGCTCGCGTCGATGCCGCTGCGCGCCTGGCGGCGCGAGACCGTGACGCCGTTGACGCCGCACCCGAACGACCCGGGGCAGCCACCTCGCTGAGCCTGCGGGGGCACACCGGCTCGACAGGCACGCCATGGGACACGTCCGTCAGCAGGGAGATCATCATGTCCGACGCGGAGATTCTGCGTACCGTCCTCGACCGGTGGAGGTCGGCTGTCGACGCCCACGAGCCCGATCGGGTCGCGGCGTGCTTCACCGACGACGCGATCTTCCAGGGGTTGCAGCCGTACACGGTCGGTCGTGGCGGCGTCGCCGCGTACTACGCCGGACAGCCGCTCGGCCTGACCGCCGCGTACGACATCCGGGAGGTCCGCCGTCTGGCCGATGACGTGGTCCTCGGCTACCTGGAGGTGGAGTTCGGCTTCACCGACCGGCCGGCCCTGACCGTCAACCTCGGCGTGCTCCTGCGGCGGGTCGGCGATGACTGGCTCATCGGCCACTACCAGGTCTCGCGACTGACCTGACCCGGGAGCTGCGGCAGGAACGACGATCGTGGCAGGCCCCGAAGGACCTGCCACGATCTCGGGGCGAGGTCAGAGCTGGTCGGTGCCGAAGGTGTCGCAGGTCTTCGGATCGCCGCGGTCGTAGCCCTGGGTGAACCAGCGCTTGCGCTGCTCGGACGTGCCGTGGGTGAACTGGTCGGGGTTGACCCGCCCGCCGGAGCGCTCCTGGATGCTGTCGTCGCCGATCGCCTCGGCGGCCTGCACTGCCTCGCTGATGTCGGTCTGGGTGATGGACGTGAACAGCGGCTCCTGGCCGGTCTTGTCCTTGCTCTCGGTGGCGTGCTTGGCCCAGGCGCCGGCGTAGCAGTCGGCCTGCAACTCCAGCCGCACGGAGGCGGATTGGGGACCGCTCTGGTCGCCCTGGCCGGCCTTCGCGTTGGTGCCGAGCAGGTTCTGGATGTGGTGGCCGTACTCGTGGGCGAGCACGTAGGGCTGGGCGAATTCGCCCTTGGCGCCGAACCGGGAGGCCAGCTCGTCGTAGAAGCTCAGATCGATGTACACCTTGCGGTCGGCCGGACAGTAGAACGGGCCGACGCCCGAGTCGGCCTGCCCGCAGCCGGTGTTCACGGCGGCCTGGAAGAAGTTCGTGGTGGTCGCCTCGTACTTGCCGTTGCCCAGCTCCGGGTATGCCTTCTGCCAGTAGGCCTGGATGCTGTTGACGTAGAGCGCGTTGCGGCAGCGCGCGTCGTCGAGACGGTCGGGGTTGTCGCGGGAGCACAACTGCTCCAGGTCGGTGCCGCCGGCCTGCCCGCCGCCCTCGTCACCGTTGGTCATGGCGTTGAGGCCGAAGCCGCCGCCGAGCAGCGCGACGAGCACCGCCACCACGATGCCGATGATGCCGCCTCGACCGCCGCCGCCGGGGATCGGGATGCCGAAGCCGCCGCCGGATCCGCCACCGCGGCCCACGTCGTTGACCTGGGAGGTGTCGATTTCGGCCCGCTCGTTGAGTTCCATGGTGACCCCGATCGCCGTATGCCGGTGAGTGTCTTTGTGTGTCGTTTCGTCCATCGAGTGCCGGACGGGGTCCGGACAGGCGTTCCGGTACCCGATGATCTTGATTGGTAATCCGGGCGGGCCGTCCAGCGGCGCCCGGTACACTTGTCAGGTGCTGCGCTGCGAAGGCTGAACCGCCCCGCGCCGTCGGGCCCTTTGAGCCCGCCGGCCGTTTCGCGTGCCCCGAGTCAGCCTTCCGAACCCCGAGAGCGAGCCCGCAAACATGATCACTGTCACCGGCCTGGAACTGCGTGCCGGTTCCCGGATCCTGCTGTCCGACACCACCCTGCGCGTGCAGCCCGGTGATCGGATCGGCCTGGTCGGTCGCAACGGCGCCGGCAAGACCACCACTCTGAAGGTGCTCGCCGGCGAGGGGCAGCCGTACGGCGGCCAGATCGACCAGCGCAGCGCCATCGGCTACCTGCCGCAGGACCCGCGCACGGGTGACCTGGAGGTCACCGGCCGCGACCGGGTGCTTTCCGCGCGCGGGCTAGACGTGCTGATGTCGCAGATGCAGGAGATCGAGGCTCGCCTCGCCGAGGACGCCAGCGACAAGCTGGTCCGTCGCTACGGCGCGCTGGAGGACCAGTTCGCCGCCCTCGGCGGGTACGCGGCCGAGGCTGAGGCCGCGCGGATCTGCGCCAACCTCGGCCTACCGGACCGGGCGCTCGCGCAGACCATCGGCACCCTCTCCGGTGGTCAGCGTCGCCGCATCGAGCTGGCCCGGATCCTGTTCCGCGACGCGGGTGAGAACGGCGGCGGCATCCTGCTGCTCGACGAGCCCACCAACCACCTCGACGCCGACTCGATCACCTGGTTGCGGGGCTTCCTCGCCAACCACAAGGGCGGCCTCATCGTGATCTCCCACGACGGCGCGCTGCTGGAGTCGGTGGTCAACAAGGTCTGGTTCCTCGACGCCACCCGGTCGGTCATCGACGTGTACAACCTGGGTTGGAAGGCGTACCTGGAGGCGCGCGAGACCGACGAGCGACGCCGCCGTCGGGAGCGGGCCAACGCGGAGAAGAAGGCCGGCGCGCTGATGGCGCAGGCCGACAAGATGCGGGCCAAGGCCACCAAGACCGTGGCCGCGCAGAACATGGCCCGTCGTGCCGAGAAGCTGATCTCCGGCCTGGAGGAGGTGCGGGTCTCCGACCGGGTGGCCAAGGTGCGCTTCCCCAACCCCGCGCCGTGCGGCAAGACCCCGCTCACGGCGACCGGCCTCTCCAAGTCGTACGGCTCGCTGGAGATCTTCACCGACGTCAACGTGGCGGTGGACCGGGGCTCCCGGGTGGCCATCCTCGGGCTCAACGGCGCCGGCAAGACGACCCTGCTGCGGATGCTCGGCGGGCTGCTCAACCCGGACACCGGCGAGGTGCATGCGGGGCACGGCCTGCGCCTGGGCTACTACGCCCAGGAGCACGAGACGCTGGACGTGGAGCGGACGGTGCTGGAGAACATGCGCGCCGCCGCCGTCGAGCAGTCCGACACCGACCTGCGCAAGATCCTTGGCGCGTTCCTCTTCTCCGGTGACGACGTGAACAAGCCGGCCGGGGTGCTCTCCGGCGGCGAGAAGACCCGACTGGCCCTGTCCACTCTGGTCTGTTCCGGCGCCAACGTGCTGCTGCTCGACGAGCCGACGAACAACCTCGACCCGGTCAGCCGGGAGCAGGTGCTCGACGCCATCGCCAACTACCCGGGCGCGATCGTGCTGGTCACTCACGACCCGGGTGCGGTGCTGGCGCTCAAGCCGGACCGGGCCATCCTGCTGCCCGACGGCGACGAGGACGCCTGGAGCGACGACCTGCTCGAACTGGTCGAGCTGGCCTGACCGAGGCTGCTCGGCCGGCTTCTCAGCCGAGCAGGTCGGCCAGTCTGCCGAGCACACCGGAGTTGACCAGGATCACCAGCCCGATGGCGATGAAGATCGTCGGCACCAGCCAGGCGCCGGCGCGCTCGACCAGCCGGACCACCCTCCGGTGCCCGCCCAGCCAGGCCCCGGCCGCGCACCAGAGCGCGATCAGCAGCACGAAGACCAGCAGGAACACCGCGCTGTCGGCCACGCCGAGGGCGCGGAAGACGGGTACGTAGACCGCGACGTTGTCGGCGCCGTTCGCGATCGTCACCCCGGCCACGCCGAGCGCCCCGGTGACGACCGCCGGCGCCTCGTCGTCGCCCGAACTGCGTAGCGCGCGTACGCCGAGCGTGATCGGCAGCAGGCCGAGCAGCCCCGTCCACGGGTCGGGCACCACCAGGAGTCCACCCGCGATCACCGCGCTGGCCAACGCGAGCGCGCCGATGCCGAGGTATTGTCCGGCGACAATGTCCCAGGTGCGGGGTTGGCCGGTGGTGCGGGCCGCGACGAAGAACAGCGTCAGGATGACGATGTCGTCGATGTCGGTGGCGACGAAGACCACGGCCGCCGCGCCGGCGGTGCTCAACAGGTCGATCACGACCGAAGGCTACGGGCCGTCGGCAGCCGCCAGCTTCCAGCTGTGGTACGCCCGGACGCCGCGGCGGGCCGGATCGCCAGGATCACTCTATCGGGAAGCTGACATTGCATAGCGTGTCGGTTGGCGAAGAGTTGATATCTGGCGCATGATCGTTCGAGGCGGTCTAATAGGTGGGACCGTATCCGAACCGCACAGTCTGGGACGTGAGGACACAGCATGGCAGCCACTGGCACAGCCACCAGCACTGAGAAGGGTCGCCGGATCGTCGGAGCCGAGCGTCAGACGCTCGCCAAGGACCTGGTAAAGCGGTACACCTCGGGGGAGAGCATCCGCGCGTTGGCGGCCTCAACCGGCCGTTCCTACGGGTTCATCCACCGAGTGCTCACCGAGTCCGGGGTGCAGCTGCGTCAGCGCGGCGGTGCCCGGCGCCGCAAGAAGGCGTGACCCGCCACTCAGCGTCGTCCACCAGCGCCGCGCCCCGGGACGTCCGGTGACCGCCGAGGCGACCGGGGTTCGGCTGACTTGCGACGGGCCGGTCGCCACGGTGACGTTGTGCCGGCCCGACGTGCTCAATGCCCAGACGCCCGCCATGTGGCAGGCGATGAGCGACTTCTCCCGCGACCTGCCCGGCGACGTGCGGGTGGTGGTGGTCCGTGGCGAGGGTCGCGCGTTCTCGGCCGGCCTCGATCTCGCCGTGGCGGGCGCCTCGGGCCCGGGGTCCTTCGCCGAGCTGGCCACGCTGCCCGAGCAGGAGTGCGCCGAGCGCATCGCGGAGTTCCAGGCCGGTTTCACCTGGCTGCACCGGCCGGATGTCGTCTCCGTCGCGGCCGTACAGGGCCACGCGATCGGTGCCGGCTTCCAGCTCGCGCTCGCCTGTGACCTGCGAGTGCTGTCCGCGGACGCGAAGCTGTCGATGGCCGAGGTGACCCTCGGCCTGGTGCCCGACCTGGCCGGCACGAAACGCCTCGTCGAGTTGGTCGGATATTCGCGGGCGTTGGAGATCTGTGCGACCGGCCGCCGGTTGGACGCCGCCGAGGCGGACCGGATCGGGCTGGCCACCCTTGTCGTGCCCCCGGCCGAGCTGGACGACGCGGTGCGGGATCTGACCGCCGGCCTGCTCTCCGGGGCACGCGACGCGGTGGTGGAGATCAAGGCGTTGCTCGCCGGCGCCGGCGGGCGGTCGCACGCCGACCAGCAGCGCGCCGAGCGGGAGGCACAGACCCGTCGGCTGCGTGACCTCGCCGGCAGGGGAGAATAGGTAAGGACCGCACGGGAAGATCCGGGTTACGACCGAGGTTGTCACACTCGTCGGGAGAATTGACCTGACGGTGCGGTCCGCCCGGCAACCCGGAGGTGAGCGATGTCCAACCCGATGTCCGGCGGTGGCATGGCCGGGTGGAGCATGCTCCGGTCGATGCGCAACCGCGACGAGGTCTCCACCCACCGGCTCAAGCGTGGGGTGGCCCGCCGCATCGTCGCTTTCGCCCACCCCTACCGGCGCGACATCATCGTCTTCCTGGCCACCGTGGTGTTGGCCGCCATCATCGGCGTGGCCACCCCGGTGCTCGCCGGTGACGTGATCAACGCGATCAACCGGGGCGGCACCGAGGCCGGCCGGCTCGTGGTGCGGCTGGCCCTGTTCATCGCCGCGCTGGCGGTCGCCGACGCGCTGCTGTCGCTGGCCCAACGGTGGTATTCCGCCCGCATCGGCGAGGGCATCATCTTCAACCTGCGCACCCGGGTCTACGACCACGTGCAGCGGATGCCGTTGCAGTTCTTCACCCGTACCCAGACCGGCGCGCTCGTCAGCAGGCTCAACAACGACGTGCTCGGCGCCCAGCGGGCGTTCACCTCCACCCTGTCCGGTGTGGTCAGCAACGTCATCCAGCTGGTGCTCACCGCGGCGGTGATGTTCACCCTCTCCTGGCAGATCACCGCGCTCTCACTGGTGCTGCTGCCGATCTTCATCATTCCGGCGCGTCGGGTCGGTCGGCGGTTGGCGGACATCACCCGCGAGGCGTACAACCTCGACGCCAAGATGAACGCGACAATGACCGAGCGGTTCGGGGTGGCCGGCGCGCTGCTGGTGAAGCTCTTCGGTCAGCCCGAGATCGAGGCCCGCCGGTTCGGCGACCGGGCCGAGCGGGTCCGGGACATCGGCATCCAGTCCGCGATGTACTCCCGCACGTTCTTCGTGGCGATGCTGCTGGTCGCCTCACTGGCACAGGCGCTGACCTACGGTCTCGGCGGCTGGCTCGCGGTGACCGGCGGCGTCAGCGCCGGCACCGTGGTGACACTCGCGCTGCTGCTCACCCGCCTGTACGGGCCGCTCACCGCGCTCTCCAACGTCCGGGTGGACGTGATGAGCGCGCTGGTCTCCTTCGACCGGGTCTTCGAGGTGCTCGACCTCAAGCCGGGCATCGTGGAGAAGCCCGACGCGGTGGCGGTGCCAGTGGGCGCCGGTCGGGTCGACTTCCGCGACGTGCGTTTCCGCTACCCGAGCGCCGCCGAGATCTCCCTCGCCTCCCTGGAGGAGGTCGCCACGCTCGACCGGACCGTCAACGAGCCGGTGCTCAAGGGGGTCTCGTTCAGCGTCGAGCCGGGGCAGATGGTCGCGCTGGTCGGCCCGTCCGGGGCGGGCAAGTCGACACTGTCGATGCTCATCTCCCGGATCTACGATGTCAGCGACGGGCAGGTGCTCGTCGGCGGGGTGGACGTGCGCGACGCGACGCTGGCCTCCCTGCGGGACGAGATCGGTGTGGTCACCCAGGATTCGCACCTGTTCCACGAGACGATCGCCGAGAATCTTCGCTACGCCAAGCCGGACGCCACCGACGACGAGATCTGGGCGGCGCTGGCCGGGGCGCAGGTGGCCGATCTGGTCCGGGCGCTGCCCGACGGTCTGGACACCACTGTGGGGGAGCGCGGCTACCGGTTCTCCGGCGGTGAAAAGCAGCGCATCGCGATCGCGCGGCTGCTGCTCAAGGCCCCGTCGATCGTGATCCTCGACGAGGCGACCGCACACCTGGACTCGGAGAGCGAGGCGGCGGTGCAGCGGGCGCTGTCCGTGGCGCTGGCCGGGCGTACCGCGCTGGTGATCGCGCACCGGCTCTCCACGGTGCGCGACGCCGACCAGATCCTGGTCCTGGACGGTGGGCGGATCGTCGAGCGGGGGCGGCACGAGGAGTTGGTAGCTGTCGGCGGGCTCTACGCCGAGCTGTACCGGACCCAGTTCGCGGTCGCCGACTCGCCCACCCCGTTCGTCGACGCGACCGGTCCCGAGCCGGTGGTCATGCCGCTGGGCACCTACCGCGCCGACGAGGTGCTGCCGCCCGCCGCCGCCAACTGACGTCCGCGCCGCTTTGATCGACTCGGGTTCCTGAAAGCCGGGGTGTCCGAGTCGCGTTGACCGCCCGACTTCCTTGAAACCGAGTCGATCAAGGGGTCGGCGGCTCGGTCGCCGCGCGCAGCTCGGCGAAGGCCAGGCCCAGGGTGACCGGTGTGAAGTGCGCGTTCAGGCCGCTCGGGTTGGGCAGCACCCACAGCCGAGCCCCGGCCAGCAACTCCGGCTGCGGCCCGAAGGTGGCTTTCGGCCGCTGAAAACCGATCCGGTACGCGGTCACCCCCACCACCGCCACCCAGCGCGGCCGGTACCGGGCCACCTTGTCGGTCAGGATCACCGCGCCGTCGAGGAGTTCCTCGGCGCTCAGCTCGTCCGCGCGGGCGCTGGCCCGGGCGGCCATGTTGGTGATGCCGAGCCCGAGCGCGGGCAGCTCGTCCTGTTCGCTGGGGTGCAGCAGCCGAGCTGTGAACCCGCCCCGGTGCAGCGCGGGCCAGAACCGGTTGCCCGGCCGGGCGAAGTGCCAGCCGGTCGCGGCCGACCACAGGCCCGGGTTGATGCCGACGAAGAGCACCGCCAGCCCCGGCGCGAGCACGTCGGGAATGGTCCGGTCCGCAGCCGCCGCCAGCTCCGCCCGGGTCGGCCGGGTCGTCCCGGCCGTCAGGCCCGCTCGGGTCGGTGCGTTGGTCGACCCGGGTTCCTGGAAGTCGGGGTGTCCTGGTCGCTCCAACCGCCCGGTTTCCTCGAAGCCGAGTCGATCAACGGCCGGGTCGTCGGACTGAGCCTTCTCGGGCGGCGTGACGGCACGGGCAGCTCGGGCCCCGTCGGGGGTCACAGCCCGCGCAGCGCGCCGCCGTCGACCGGCACTGTGATCCCGGTGAGGTAGCTCGCGGCGGGGGAGAGGACGAACGCGGCCACCCGGCCGAACTCGCCGGGGTCGCCGAGGCGGCGCAGCGGAATGCTGGCCTCCGCGTCGGCGCGGGCGCGATCCGGGTCGCCGGTAGCGGCGAAGAGCTCCCGGTTGCGGTCGGTCATGATCCGGCCGGGCAGCAGCCCGACGACCCGGACCCCACGCGGGCCGTAGTCGTCGGCGATGTCCTTGGCCGCGCCGACGAGGCCGGGCCGTAGACCGTTGGAGATGCCGAGGCCGGGCACCGGGCCGCGAGCCGAGGTGGAGAGCACCAGGCCGATCGCGCCGCCCTCGGGCAGTGCGGCGGCGATCGTGCGGACCGCGCGGATGGTGCCCAGGAAGACGGTTTCGAAGGAGAGCCGCCACTGCTCGTCGCTGATCGCCGCGGCGTTGCCGGCCGGTGGACCACCCACCGAGATCAGCGCGCCGTCGAGCCGGCCGAAGTGCTCCTGGGCGGCGGCGACGAGCTGCCCCGGGGTCTCCGGGTCGGTCAGGTCCGCGGTCAGCCCGACGGCGTGCTCCGGGCCACCCAGCTGCTGCGCGGCGGCGGCCACCGCGTCCGGGTCCCGGGCCGAGAGCACCACCCGCGCGCCGTCGGCGACCAGGCTCTGCGCGGTCGCGTAACCCAGACCGCGGGAGGCGCCGGTGAGGACGTACACGCGGTCGGTCAGTCCGAGATCCATAACTACGATCCTGCCGCATCCGCCACGGCGTCGCCAGCAAGGGTGGATACCCGTGGGGCGGGGCGCAGCAGGCGTACCCGGCCGGCGATCTGCACCGCGACGGCGCCACCGGCGCGGCCGACCGCCGGCGCCCGACGGGGGCGCGGAGCCCGGAGCCCGTCGTAGCGCAGGCGCGCCTCCCGGACGGCCAGCTCCTCGGCGGCCGCCGGGGGGAGCGCGTGCTGGGCGTGCAGTGCCCGAGCCAGGTCCCAACCGTCGCGCAGCGATCCGGCGGTGGGTCGCCGGGCGGCCCACTCGGCGAAGGTGGTCGACCACCTGGCGCCGAGGCCGGCGGCGAGCAGTGGCCAGTGCCGGGCCACCTCGCCGGCCCGTTTACGCAGCAGGGCCGCGCGGGTGGCGGCCAGCGGGCCCGGCGCGAACCCCGGCGGGGGTGGCCCTCCGGCGACCAGCGCCGCGACCAGTTCGGCCTGCCGTTCGGCGAGACCGGCGCGGGGCGTTGGCGTGGAGTCGCCGTCGGGTTCGCCCGTCATGTGACGGCCGGAAAGCCCGCGGCGGCGGCCAGGGCGTCCAGTTCGGCGCGGAGGTCGGCGGCCGGCGGGTAGTGGCCGTCGCGCTCCAGCAGCAGGGCCGGCGGTCGCCGACGGGCGCAGAGCGCGCCGACCAGCTCCAGCACCGCTGTCGGCACCGGGTCGGTGTGGGTGTCGTGGTAGAAACCGCCGTGCTCCGCGCCGCCGGCCACGTGGGCGTACGCGACCCGCTCCAGCGGCAGACGGTCGAGCAACGCCAGCGGGTCGACGCCCCGGTTGCGGGCGTTGGCGTGCACGTTGGCCACGTCCAGCAGCAGCAGTGCCCCGGTCCGGTCGAGGATCTCGGTGAGGAAGTCCGCCTCGTCCAGCTCGTCGTCGGGCCAGTCGACAAGCGCGGCGATCGGCTCCAGCGCGATCGGCACCGGAAGCTCAGCCTGTGCCCGTGCCACGTTGGCGCAGACCGCGTCCACGGCTTCCCGGCTGCGCGGCAGCGGCAGCAGGTGACCGGCCTCCAGGCCGCCGGCCCGGACGAACGCGATGTGCTCGCTGACCAGCGGGGCGTCTAGGCGTTGCGCCACCGCGGCCAGGTGGGCGACCCGGGCCGGGTCGACCGGCTCGGCGCCGCCGAGGGAGAGCCGCACCCCGTGCGGTACGACGGTCACCGCGCGTTCCCGCAGCTGGGTCAGACCGGTTGGGAGCGGCCCGGAGGCGGGCACCCCCTCGGCCACCACCTCGACGAAGCGCAGGCCGGGCAGCTCGGCCACGAAGCCGGCGATCTCCGGACGCCAGCCGATGCCGACCCCGGACGGGCCGGTCATCCGCCGCACCCGCCGCCGCCCCCACACCCGCCGCCTCCACCGCCGCAGGAGCTGCCGCCGTCCCCACCGGAGCTGTCGCCTCCGCCACCGGACGAGCCGTCGGAGCCGCCCGTCCAACCGCCGCTGCTGGAGATGGCCTGACGCTGGATCTCGGCCTGCTCGGCGAAGCCCGGGTCGAGGGCCCAGAGCGAGGCGGTGCCGTACAGGGCCACGCCCATCGCCGCGCCGGCCGCTCCGTAGGTGGCGTAGGCGGGCGCGGAGGCAGGCGCGAGGTGGGTGTGCTCGCCGCGGACGGAACGAAGGGCGGCCCGACCGGCCCGGGTGCGGACGGGTGCCCGGCGCAGCAGCAGGGCCGCGCACAGGAGGGCCGCCAGGGTGAGCAGCAGGTAACCCACCGGGCGACCGCTGAACAGGCCGGAGAACAGCCGGAGCACGCCGAGGCCCAGCAGGGCCCACAGGAACTGGCTCCAGAGGCGGGCTCGGGCGCGCTGTGTGTCGTTCGTCAGCAGCCCGCGCTGCTCCAGGCCGTTGCGGATCTGGTCCAGCGCGGTGCGTACGCGCTGGTCCTGCGGCAGGTCCCGGACCCGGGAGTGCTGGTGGGCGGCCCAGTGGACGGCCTGGTCCAGTGGGGTGAGCCCGGTCGGCGCGTGACCGCCGGTGGTCAGCCGACGGTCCGGTCGGACGCCGACAGCGCCGCTGCCGCGCAGCCCGCCCAGCGCTGCGTGCACTGCGAGCTGGGGGCCACCGTTGAGGTACGCGACCTGCTGTGCTCCGAGTGGGTCGAGTGTGGTGTGCGCCGGGGCGGTCAACAGGCGGATCCGGTAGTACGCCGCGATCGCCACCACCACGATGGCCGCCGCGATGTAGTACCGGAGGAAGGTCGGGCCGGAGATGCCCCAGGTGTCGCCGGACGCGGCGTGGACGATCATCGACTGCTCCTGTCACCGGAGGGATCGGCGGCCCCATTGTGGAGCAGCCTCGCCACGGTCGACCGACCGGTGTCCGCGCGGTCAGTGGCGGCGGACCGCCTCCTCGACCAGGTCGAGCACCGGGCCCAGGTCACCGGCCGGTCGGCCCATGGCCAGGTGCAGCACCAGGCCGTCGTAGGCCAGCTCCAGGAACTGGGCCAGCACGTCGATCGGTACGTCCTCGCGCAGCACCCCGGCGTCGCGCTGGCGGGCCAGCCGGTCCCGGGTCGCCTCCGCGATGGCGGCGGACCGCTCCGCCCAGCGCCGGGCGAACGCCGGGTCGGTGCGTAGCCGCCGGGAGACCTCCAGTTGGCTGCCCAGCCAGCCGGTGGTGTCGGGGGAGACGGCGCGGGCGAGCAGATCGCGCATCACCTGCACCAGGCCGTTGCGGGCCACCGTCTCGACCATGGCGGCGGCGTCGTCCTCGGCGACGGCCAGGAAGAGCGAGTCCTTGTCGCGGAAGTGGTGGAAGATCGCGCCGCGGGACAGGCCGGTGGCCTCCTCGAGGCGGCGTACTGTCGCCCCCTCGTAGCCGAGCCGTGCGAAACACGCCCGGGCCGCGGCGAGGATCTCCTGCCGGCGAGCGTCGAGCTGGTCCTGGCTTACTCTGGGCACACGTCGATCGTCGCAGGTCACCCCGGGGCATGCAAACCGTACGTACGGCTTGGGATGTCGCCGACTACCATCGCCCGGTGACCCAGCCCCGCACAGTGCCCAGCTCCCCGCTGACAGTGGCCGCCGTCCAGGCCACCCCCACGCCGGGCGACGTCGCCGGCAACGCGGTCATGGCCGCCGACCTGGTCCGCCGAGCCGGCCAGCGGGGCGCCCGGGTCGCCGTCCTACCGGAGCTGTTCCTCTGCGCGTACCACCCGCCGGTCCTCGCCGCCGACCCGGCCGGCACCGACGTCGCCGCCGACCCGGCCGGGATCGTCGCGGATCCCCGGCTCGACCCGCTGCGCGTCGCGGCGCGCGAGGCCGGCGTCACCGCGCTGGTCGGCGCCGCGGTCCGGCACCCCGACGGCCGGCGGACCATCGCGGCGCTGGTGGTCGACCGGACCGGCGACGTGCGGGTCGGGTACGACAAGCAGCAGTTGTGGGGCGACGAACGGGAGCTGTTCACCCCCGGCGAGCGGGGTGCCACGCTGCTCGTCGACGACTGGCGGCTCGGGCTGGGCATCTGCTACGACGGCTGTTTTCCCGAGCACGGCCGGGCCGCCGCCCTCGACGGCGCACACGCCTACCTGTGTCCCAGCGGATACCTGGCCGGCTCCGAGCACCGCCGGGATCTCTACTACGCCGCACGCGCCCTGGACAACACGATGTTCGTGGTCTTCGCCAACGCGGTCGGCGGCGTCGACCCGTGGCGGTTCAACGGCGGCGCGGCCATCTACGACCCCGAGGGGCGGGTGCTGGCTCGCGGGGCGGACGACGGCACGGCGGTGCTCGTGGCGACGCTGGATCCCGCAGTGCTCGCGGCCACCCGGGCGGCCCACTCGATGCTCGTCGATCGGCTGGCGGACCAGGGTGGCCCGCGGCTGTCGATGCCTGGCTGAGCCCTTCGTCAGCTCGATACCCGCCGCATCTGTTGGCGGACACGTCGGTCCCGTAGGGTGCCCGAGTGCCACTGCTCCTGCTGGACCTGGACAACACCCTGCTGGATCGGGCCGGGCCGTTCCGCCGCTGGGGTGAGCGCTTCCTGGACAGCATCGGCGCGCCCCACACCGACATCGACTGGCTGATCTCGATCGACGCCGACGGTCTGACCGACCGCTGGGACCTCGCCGACGCCATCCGGGACCGCTACGAGCTGCGCATCCCCTCGATCGACCTGGTCGAGGAGCTGCACGACGGGGTGGTGGCGCAGACCCGGCTCGACCCGCTGACCGCCTGCGCGCTGCGGATCGCCGACGACGCCGGCTGGGTGCCGGTGGTGGTCTGCAACGGCACCGTACGCGTCGAGGACGCCAAGATCCGCCAGACCGGGCTGGACCAGTACGTCGCGGACTGGGTGATCTCCGAGGAGGCCGGCGTCAGCAAGCCCAACCCGAGAATCTTCGCGCTCGCCGCCCAGCGGGTCCGGATGCCGCTGCGGGGGGCATGGGTGATCGGTGACAGCCCGGAGGCGGACATCGGCGGTGCCGCCGCCGTCGGGCTGCCCAGCGTCTGGCTGCACCGGGGGCGCACCTGGACGGACGTCCGGTTCGCGCCGAGCCGCACCGTGGACGGGTTGATCGCCGCGGTCGCCACAGTCCTGGCCCGCTGAGGGTGCTCGCGCTGCGGCCGGGCGCCGGAGCGGCTGAACGGGTGGTGGCCCGGTAATTCGGTTGACCGGCGGACGTGGTGGTACCAGCATTGTCCGCGCATGGTGCATCCCGGGCGTGTGCCCGGTCGAGGACAGGGGGTCGGTCATGGCCGTCTTTGCAGGTCGCTTCCAGCTGCCTATCTCAGCCTCGACCAAGGGAACCTCACCACAGTGCGCGATCATGACCTTCCGGCGCTCGAGCGCCGAAGCCGCGGCAAGAGCCGCTTCGACGACGACGAACCGCAGTTTCTGAAGCGCGGGCGGCCCACCGAGCCGCTCGCAGACCCCGACAGTGAACCCGACCCGGACACCGGCGAGCGCTGGTCGTCCTGGGACGACGCCGTGCACGGACCGCAGCCGTACCCCACCTGGCTGGTCACCGAGTTGGCCGCCAAGGACACCGAACTGGGTGTGCTGAAGACCGGCAAGGAGGCGGACGTCCACCTGGTCCGTCGCGCGGTGCCGGACACCGACCGGTCCTGCCTACTCGCTGTCAAACGCTACCGCGATCCCGAGCACCGGTTGTTCCACCGCGATGCCGGCTACCTGGAGGGCCGTCGGGTGCGCCGGTCCCGGGAGAACAGGGCGATGGCCGGCCGGACGGCGTTCGGCCGGCAGATGATCGCCGGGCAGTGGGCGGCGGCCGAGTTCGCCGCGCTCAGTCGGCTCTGGGAGATCGGCGCCGGGCACGACCGGATCGCCGTGCCGTACCCGGTGCAGGTGCGGGGCACCGAGCTGATGCTGGAGTTCGTCGGTGACGCCGAGTCGGGGGAGGCGGCACCCCGACTGGCCCAGCTGCGACCCGACCCGACCGAGCTGCGTGACCTGTGGGCTCAACTGGTGGAGGCGCTGCGGGTGCTGGCTCGGGCCGGCTACGCGCACGGCGACCTGTCGCCGTACAACCTGCTCGTGCACCAGGGCCGGCTGGTCGTGATCGACCTGCCGCAGGTGGTCGACGTGGTGGCGAACCCACAGGGGCCGGAGTTCCTGGCCCGCGATGTGCGGGTGGTCGGCGCCTGGTTCGCGGCCCGGGGTCTCCCCGCCGAGCAGGTCGACCCCGGCCTGTTGACCCGGGAGCTGCTGCACGAGGCGGGCCTGCGCTGATCGGAGCGGGTCGGGCGGCCACCGCCCGACCCGCTCCGTCGGCTATTGCAGGTAGCGCTCCACCTCGGGCTTGGGGCGTTCGCCCTGGGCGTCCGGGTCGCCGTGGGTCTCCCGGGCGGCCCGTCGGCGGCGCAGCAGGTCCCAGCACTGGTCGAGGGACTCCTCCAGGGCACGCAGTCGCTCGCTGGCGTCGCCCTCGGTGCCCGACTCGTGGGCCTGGGCGTCGGCACGCAGCTTGTGTTCCTCGTCAACCAGCTCGGAGATCCGGTTCAGGATGGTCTTGTCGTCCATGCCACAGAGCCTGGCACAGGGTGCCGGGCATCGCCCGGATTCGGGGGTACCGGTGCGTCCCGGGTCACCGACCCGCACCGGCCAGCCCGACACCGCCGGCCGGGTGCCGATACCGCAGCCGGGTCGGCGGCCGAGCGGCCGATCCGGCCGCCGCGCTGGTTGGTCGGCCCACCCGGGAAGGGTGCTGCGCCTGAATATCCATTCAGGATTTGAGCGAGATGAAAACATCGACGAGTGTGCGCACGCTTAGATGGAAATTGCGCCGTCCGCAAGTCTGGAGGTGCCCCTCGTTTGGTGAGATGCTTCCGTCGGCCCAGAAGGTGAAAGTTTCATCAACCTGCCCGACCGAAGTGGACCGCTGCGGTCGCCGGGACGACGAGGAGACGTGGTTCGATGTCGCAGGTGTCCGAGGCGCGCCCCGCCACCGTCAGCACCGAGCCCCGGACAATCCCGTTACGACGCGCTCTGCCGGCACTGGTCCGCGATCCGCTCGGCGCGCTCGTCGCCTTCGCACAGGACGCCGACGGCGACGTCGTCCGGCTCAACCTCGGCTCGTTCCGCCCCTATCTGGTCAGCCATCCTGAGCACCTGCAACGCGTCCTGCGGGACAACGTTGCCAACTACACCCGCGACGGCGAGGGCCTGCTCTGGCGACCCGTGCGCCGAATCGTCGGTGACGCCATCCTGGTCGCCGAGGGTGAGATCTGGGAGTCCAGCCGAGGCGCACTGCAACCGTTGTTCACCGCCAAGCGGGCCGAGACGCTCGTCGACAAGATGGCCGAAGCGATCAACGAGGCCGTCGACGAGTGGCTCGAACCGGCCCTCGCCGGTCGCCCCATCGACGGCGGCGCCGAGCTGACCCGGATCGTCCTGCGCACCACCATGCGGGTGCTCTTCGCCGACCGGATCTCCGTCCCCGACGCCCTGCGGATCAGCGCCGCACTGGACACCGTCACCACAGCGATGCTCCCCCGACTGCTGATGCCCGCCGTGCCGTACGCGGTGCCGATGCCCGGCGACCGGCGCTTCGCCGACGCGGTGCGCACCATCGACGAGGTGGTGCTGCCGATCATCCGGGAGGCCCGAGCCCATCCCACCGACGGCGACGACATCATCTCCACGCTCTGCCGGCCGCGCGCCGACGGCAGCGAACCCGACGAGTACGCGATCCGCGGCGACGTGGTCGCGATGTTCTCCACCGCCACCGAGACCACCATCGCCCTGCTCTCCTGGCTCTGGCCGGTCCTGGCGTCCCGACCCGACGTGGCCGATCGGATGACCGACGAGATCGAGCGGGTGGTCGGCGCCGAACGGGTCGGCCGCGAGCACCTGCCCCAGCTGCGCTACGGCCGGATGGTGCTCGACGAGATGCTGCGGCTCTACCCGGCCGGCTGGATGATCCCGCGCACAGCCGTCGGCGACGACGTACTGGGCGGGGTGCGGATCAAGGCCGGCGGCACCGTGCTGGTCAGCCCGTACGTCACCCAGCGGATGTCGACGTTCTGGACCGAACCGGCGCTCTTCGACCCGGAGCGGTTCGCGCCGGAGCTGCCCCGGCGGCGCTACCGCTACTCCTACTTCCCGTTCGGCGGAGGCCCGCACCAGTGCCTCGGGCAGTACCTGTTCCTGCTGGAGGCCCAGCTCATCGTCAGCACCGTGCTGAGCCGCTACCGCTTCCGGCTGCGCGAACCGGTCGACCTCACCCCCCGGATGGGCGCCTCGCTGCAACCCAAGCAGCGGGCCGAGGTCATCCTCACCCCGGTCGAGCGCCCGGTCGCATCGTGACGGGGACCCCGCGACCGGCGCGGGCCGGTCAGGACGCGGTCGCCGAACAGGGCCGGGTGTGCGCGCTCGCCGTGCGGGGCGTACGCGACCTCCAGGATGTCACCGCCGCTCACCCGGAGCTGTTCGACGCCGCGCCGTTCGACCCGGCGATGCTCAGCTCGGTGGCTACCGCCATCGCCTTCACCGCACCGTGGCACACCGCCTCGGAACTGCGGATCACCACCCGTACCCTGCTCTGGGTCTTCGCCGCCGACTGGCAGGTCGACTACCTCGCGCGGTCCGTCGACGACGTCCGGGAGGTGGTGACCGACTGCCTCGCGGTGGCCGACGGCGCGGCGCCGCCACCGGGGCGACACCTGGCCCGACTGCTGGCCGACCTGCGCGACGAGCTGACCACGGTGCCGGCGTTCGTCCGGCTACGCCCGATCTGGCGCGACGAGCTGGCCCGGATGTTGGCCGCCGTGGCGCGGGAGTGGGACTGGAAGCATCTGCCCACCGACCCGACCACCGGCCGGCGCCTGCCGGACCTGGACCGCTACCTGGACAACGCCGACAACCTCGCCTGTTCCTTCGTCAACGTCACCCACTGGATCGCCACCGGCGACGAGAAGACCCTCGCCCAGCTGACCGACCTGCTGGACGCCGGTCGTGGGGTGCAGCGCGTACTGCGGCTGGTCAACGACCTTGCCACTCACGGTCGGGACGCCGAATGGGGTGACCTGAACGCCCTTTCGTTGGTCGACGACCCCGCGCAGGTGCACGACCGGCTGGCCGAGTTGACAGCACGGTCCCGGGGGGACCTGGCCGCCCTCGCCGAACGGTGCCCCCGCCAGGCGGACTACCTCAACCGGCAGATCTCCTTCACCGGGGGCTTCTACCAACTGTCGGACTTCTGGGGCGCGCGGTGAGTAACTGCGCCACCCGGGTGCTCGCCGACGCGGCTACCGCCGCCGACCCGGTCGCCGCCACCGCCCGTGAGTTGATCGCCGGCCTCGGTCTGCGGCCGTGGGGGCAGGTCGCCGCGTCGGTGTACGAGACCGGGCGGCTGGTCGCCGTCGCGCCCTGGCTGACCGGGCACCACCAGCGGATCGCGTTCCTGCTGCGCAGTCAGCGCCCGGACGGGGCGTGGGGCCCACCCGAGGGGTACGCCCTGGTGCCGACGCTGAGCGCCACCGACGCGCTGCTCACGGCACTGGCCGACGGCAGGGCCGGGACGGAACTGCTCGCCCCGGTGGCCCGCGGGCTCGGCGCGCTCGTCGGCACGCTGCTCCCCACCGACGCCCGGACCCTGCCGGACACCCCAGCGCTGGACCTCATCGTTCCGGCGCTCGTCGACACCATCAACGACCGGCTCGCCCGGCTGGAGCCCGCCACCGCCGCCCGCCTGCCCCGCCCGCCGTTGCCGCTGCCCACCGGGCTCAACCGGGACCGGCTGCGCGCGGTGCGGTCCGCGGTGGCCGCCGGAGCGACGCTGCCACCGAAGCTGGCCCACTTCTACGAGATCCTGGACGCGACACCCACCGACGCCGGCCCCACGCTCACAGCGGTCGGCGCCTCACCCGCCGCGACCGCGGCCTGGCTGACAGCGGCCGGCCCGGCCGCCGGCCCCGCCGCGCACGCCTTCCTGCGGGCGTTGATCCGCGACGGAGGCGGCCCGGTGCCCTGTCCGGCACCGATCACCGTCTTCGAGCGGGCCTGGGTGCTCAGCGGCCTGAGTCGCGCCGGGATCACGGTCAACCCCACGGCCGCAGTCGTGGAGAGCCTGGCCGCCGCCACCGCCGGCCACGGCATCGCCACCGGCGACGGCCTGCCGACCGACGCCGACACCACAGCGGTGTCGCTCGACGCGTTGGCCCGGCTCGGCCGTCCGGCGGACCCGGCCAGCCTGTGGGCGTACGAGACGGCCGACGGTTTCTGCACCTGGCCGGGGGAGGACGGCTTCTCGGTCACCACCAACGCCCACGTGCTGGACGCCTTCGGTCAGCACCTGATCCGGCAACCGGACGCCGACGCGCGCTATCACCGGGCGGTCGACCGGCTGAGCACCGTGCTGACCGGGCACCAGCGTGCGGACGGCGCCTGGCAGGACCGGTGGCACGCCTCGCCGTACTACGCCACCGCCTGCTGCGTGCTGGCACTGGCCGAGTTCGGGCGGGGTGCGCCCGCCGCCGAGGCGGTGGACCGGGCGGCCGGCTGGGTGCTGAGCAGCCAGCGCGCGGACGGTTCGTGGGGGCGGTGGGGCGGCACCGCGGAGGAGAGCGCGTACGCCCTCCAGGTGCTGCTGACGGTGCCGACAACGGTGCCACGGGTTGACGACGCCGTGGCGCGCGGGCACGCCTACCTGCACGAATCCGCCGCCGGGGAGCACCCTCCACTGTGGTACGGCAAGGAGCTGTACTGTCCGACAGTCATCGTTCGCGCCACTGTGCTCGCCGCCTGCCGGCTGGCCGGCATTCGAGCCTCGAGCGTGGACCGATCGGTGGTGGATTGCGGTTACCAGTCAACAAAAACAACAACTTGAGGGGTTGTGTGGACACTGCTAGCGTACGCAGAGCCTCAGCCCGGATGCCCCGCTGTGGTGGGACGTCGCCCCCTCTGATCATTCGTTGATGAGCTGAGTCAACGCCCGGCCTGGGACGGTTCAATGCGTTCTCGCGGTACGAGTATCCGCACCAAGGTTGTCGCCCTGCTGCTCTCCCTGGTCGCGCTCTGGATGTTCGCGGCGTGGGTGACCCTGCGTGACGGCTTCAACCTGCTCGGTGTCCAGTTGCTCAACAGCAAGGTCTACACGCCGAGCGAGCCGCTGTTGCAGGAGCTCCAGGTGGAGCGGCGGTTGACCCAGGCGTACCTGAGCAACCCCGAGGCCGCGCAGCGGACGGCGCTCGAAGCCGAGCAGCGCAAGACCGCACAGCTGGCCGCCGACTTCGCCGCCTCGGTGCGCAACTGGCAGGTCGACGTCGCCGGCAGCTCTGCACTGGACACGCAGCTCGGTATGACGATCGCTGAGGTCAACGGGTTGGAGCGGACCCGCGCCGAGGTGCTGGACCGCAAGATCGACCGGATCGCCGCCGCCGAGGCGTACACCGACGCGATCGAGTCGATCTTCCAGATCTACGACGTGACGGGCAGCCTGGACGACAAGCAGATCGCCGGCGAGGCCGCGGCCCTGATCCAGCTCAACCGGATGAAGGAGCTGATCTCCCAGGAGGACGCGCTGCTCAGCGGCCTCTTCGGCAACGGTCGGATGAGCGGCGCCGAGTACGCCCGCTACGTCGCGCTGGTCGGCTCGGAGCGGTTCGTCGGTGAGGAGACCCGGGTCCGGCTCGCCGACGCCGACCAGCGCCGTTACCAACAGCTCGTCGAGGGTGAGGCGTTCACCCGACTGCGCGCCGTGCAGGACAGCATCATCCGCGAGGGCCGGCCGTCGACCCAGCTGCCGGTCGGCGCCGAGCAGTGGCGGGGCACCGTCGAGCCGGCGCTGGCCGAGGTTAACGACGTCGTGACCGCCGGCGGTGAGGGCATCGTGGACCGGGCCACCGGCATCGCCGTGATGGTCGTCGTCCGACTGGTGCTCGCCACCGGCCTGGGCCTTCTCGCCGTCATTGCCTCCGTCGTCGTCTCGATCACCACCGCGCGGAATTTGCTGCGCCAGCTGGACCGCCTGCGGGAGGCCGCCTGGCAGCTCGCCGACGAGCGGCTGCCCCGGGTGGTGGAGCGGCTCGGGCGCGGCGAGGAGGTCGACGTGGCCACCGAGGCGCCCCCGCTGGAGTTCGGCACCGACGAGATCGGCCAGGTCGGCAAGGCGTTCAACGCGGTTCAGGAGACCGCAGTGCGCACCGCCGTCGAGCAGGCCGACCTGCGTCGCAACGTCCGCGAGGTCTTCCTGAGCCTGGCCCGACGCACGCAGGCGCTCGTCCACCGCCAGCTCACGCTGCTCGACGCGATGGAGCGCCGCGAGCACGACGCGGAGGAGCTGGAGGACCTGTTCCGGGTCGACCACCTGGCCACCCGGATGCGGCGCAATGCGGAAAACCTGATCGTGCTCTCCGGCTCCACCCCCGGTCGGGCCTGGCGGCGCAACGTCCCGATGGTCGACGTGGTGCGCGGTGCCGTGGCCGAGGTGGAGGACTACACCCGGGTGAACGTGCTGCCGCTCGGGCCGGTCTCCCTCGCCGGCCGCGCGGTCGGCGACGTCATCCACCTGCTCGCCGAGCTGATCGAGAACGGCCTGTCGTTCTCCCCACCACACACGACCGTCGAGGTCCGGGGTCAGCTGGTCTCCAACGGGTTCGCCATCGAGATCGAGGACCGGGGCCTCGGCATGAGCGAGGAGGACCTGGCCGCGGCGAACCACCGCATCGTCGACCAGTCCGAGCTGAACCTCGCCAACGCCGCCCGCCTCGGGCTCTACGTGGTGAGCCGGCTGACCGAACGGCACGGCGTGCGGGTACGGCTCAAGGAGTCCGCGTACGGCGGCACCACAGCGGTAGTGCTGATCCCGCTGGAGCTGGTCACCGAGACCGGCGCCTCCCCGGACGACTCGGGCTCGTTCCGGGCCGGCTCGGCCACCCCGATGCCGTCGGCGCCCGCCACTGACAGCGGCCGTCCGGCGTCCCTCGCACCTGTCGCGCTCGCCGCGGCCACGACCACCGCGCCGGAGGTGGCGGTGACCTCGGCGGTGCCGATGCCGGCCGACACCACAGCACCGACGACGGGCGAGGAGGCCGAGGCGGACACCGTTCTCCCCACCCGACAGCGGACCACCCCGGCAACCGGCACCCCCGACCTGCCCACCCGCGCCCGGCGCGGCCCGGCTCAGCCAGCCCTGGAAGCCCCGACGGTGCCCACCGGCCTGCCCGCCGTCGACCGCACCCGCCCGGAAGCCCTCGACGGAGAGCCGGCCCCGGCAGGCGACGCTGGCCCGACGCCCGCCCGCGCCGAGGCGGAGCGGACCGACTCCGGTCTGCCCGTCCGGGTCCGACAGGCGAACATCGTTCCCGAGCTGCGAGACGACCCGGCGGTGTCCGAGACCGACGACGAGGATGTGGTGCGCCCACCGGAGCAGGTTCGCCGGATGATGAGCTCCTACCAGACCGGCACCCGCCGTGGGCGGACCGACGCGGCTCGGCTGCTCGGCGGTGCCTCCGGCGCCCCGGCGGCGACGCCGTCCGAGCCGACCGACGAGGATCCACAAGCGACCTGACCGAGCACCGACGACGCGGGTCTCCGCGCGGTGTGACGGTCAAGCCCAAACGAACACGGCGCACAGCCGGGCGAGAAGAGGACGACGAAGTGACCCAGAAGACGGCTTCGAGCGCCGACCTGACGTGGTTGCTGGATGACCTGGTGGGCCGGGTGAAGCAGGCCGAACACGCGGTCGCGCTCTCCACCGACGGCCTCTTGATGGCATCCTCCCAGGGGTTGAACCGGGACGACGGCGAGCACCTCGCAGCGATGGCGGCCGGCATCCAGAGCCTCGCCCGAGGCGCCGGCAAGCGTTTCGGTGGTGGGCAGGTGCAGCAGACCATCATCGAGATGCAGTCGTCGTTCCTGTTCGTCACCGCGGCTGGCCGCAACGCCTGCCTGGCGGTACTGGCCAGCGAGGACGCCGACGTCGGCCTGATCGCCTACGAGATGGCGATGCTGGTCACCCGCGTCGGCAAGTACGTCGCATCGCCGTCGCGCGGCACTGATCAGCAGGTCGGCGAGAGGTAGCGGCGATGACGGTCCAGGGGGAGTCGGCAGACCATCAGTGGGTGGATGACCATGCGGGTCCGGTGGTGCGTCCGTACGCGGTGACGCGTGGTCGGGCCCGCCCGGTCACCGGCACCTTCGACCTGATCTCCCTGGTCACGGCGACCCAAGCCGAGGTCACGCCCGAGGTCGGTCTCGGTCCTGAGCATTTGGCGATCGTCGGGCTGTGCCAACGCATACAGTCCGTCGCCGAGATCGCCGCCCATCTCGACCTGCCGGTGGGCACCATCCGGGTGCTTCTCGGTGATCTGGCGGCCCGCAGCCTGGTGCAGGTCCGCGAGCCGCAGACCACGGCCGGTCTTCCCGACAACAGCATCTTCGAGGCGGTAATCAATGGACTACGGGCACTCTGACCGGCCGGCGGGAGCGACGCCACTGCCCACCGCGATCAAGATCCTGGTCGCGGGCGGCTTCGGCGTGGGCAAGACGACAATGGTTGGCGCGGTCAGCGAAACCCGGCCGTTGCGCACCGAGGAGGTCCTGACGGAGTCGGGGGTCGGCATCGACGACCTGTCCGGGGTGGAGGGCAAGACCACCACCACCGTGGCCATGGACTTCGGCCGGATCACCATCAGCGACGACCTGGTGCTGTACCTGTTCGGCACGCCGGGGCAGGACCGGTTCTGGTTCGTCTGGGACGAGTTGGCGTTGGGGGCGATCGGCGCTGTGGTGCTGGCCGACACCCGCCGGCTCGCCGACTGCTTCCCCTCGATCGACTACTTCGAGGGTCGGGGCACGCCCTTCGTGGTGGCGGTCAACTGCTTCCAGGACGCCCGGAAGTACCGGCTCGACGAGGTGCAGGCCGCGCTCAACCTGGACCCGGGCGTGCCGGTGCTGCTCTGCGACGCCCGGCAGCGCGAGTCCAGCAAGGAGGTGCTCGTCACGCTGATGGAGCACGCCATGAAGACGCGCGAGGCCCGCCGTCGCGCTGCCAGCGAAGACTGACCAAAGTTTTTCGGGGGAGGGTGTCCGGAACGCTGCCGGCCGATCGTCATGCTGGCGACACCCCGAGAAACCAGGGAGCGACCAGATGAAGTACATGATGTTCGTTTGCAGCGACACCGAGCCGGACACCGACCCCACCGAACTGCCCGACATCCACAAGTGGGTGGCGGAGAACGACTCCCGTGGCCGCCGCCTGACCGGCAACGTGTTCGCGTCGACCAGCGCGGCCACCACCGTCCGCGTTCGTGACGGTGAGCTGCTCGTCTCCGAGGGGCCGTTCGCGGAGACCGCCGAGGTGATCGTGGGCTTCGACCTGCTCGACTGCGCCGACCTGGACGAGGCGATCGAGGTGGCCCGCACCCACCCGATGGCCCGCGAAGGGCGACTGGAACTGCGTCCGTTCGCGGACCTGTCCGACTGACCGAGTTGTCCACCTCGCACAGCCGGCCGGTGCGCACGTCGGCACCGGCCGGCGCGGCGGCGGCGGCCGTCGCGGCCGCCAGCGTCGAGGCGTACCCCCGGATTGTCGCGACCTTGATCCGGGTGACCGGGGACTGGGCGTTGGCCGAGGACTGCGCCCAGGAGTCGTTGACAGTCGCGCTGGAGCGTTGGCCCACCGACGGTGTGCCGGCCAACCCGGGCGGCTGGCTCATGACTGTGGCGCGCAACCGGGCGATCGACGTGCTGCGCCGGGCCACAGTGGAGCGGCGCAAGCTGCACGACCTGGCGTTGCTCGCGCCGGACGACGCGCAGCCCGAGCCCGAGGCGGGGCAGGACGTGGTGGACGACCGGCTGCGGCTCATCTTCACCTGCTGCCATCCGGCGCTCGCGATCGAAGCCCGGGTGGCGTTGACGCTGCGAACCGTCTGCGGCGTGCCGACCGCCGACATCGCCCGACTCCTGCTGGTCAGCGAGTCGACGATGACCCGCCGGCTGACCCGGGCGCGCACCCGCATCGCCCAGGCCGGCATCCCGTACCGGGTGCCGAGCGGACCCGCGCTGACCGAGCGGCTGCCCGGTGTCCTCGCCGTGCTGTACCTGCTGTTCACCAGGGGCTACGTCGCCGACGGCGAACCGGCCTTCGCTGACGAGGCGGTCCGGCTGGCCCGGCTGCTGGCCCGGCTGATGCCCGACCAGTCCGAGGTCGCCGCGCTGCTGGCGCTGTTGCTGTTCCAACACTCCCGTCGGGACGCCCGCCGCGACGCCGCCGGCAACCTGCTCACCCTGGAGCGGCAGGATCGCGACCGGTGGGACCGCGCCGCCATCGCCGAGGGCCTGACCGCCCTCGATCGGGTACGCCACGACGGGCCGTACGCCTGGCAGGCCCGGATCGCCGCCTGCCACGCCACCGCCGCCTCGGCCGACGACACCGACTGGTCGACGATCGCGCGGGCCTACGACGCGCTCGCCGACCTCCGCCCCTCGCCGGTGATCGCGCTCAACCGTGCGGTCGCGCACGGCTACGCGTACGGGCCGGACGCCGGGTTGGTGCTGCTCGACGCGGCGCGCGCCGGGGGCGGGCTGGACGGCTATCCGCTCGCCATGGCGGTGCAGGCCGATCTGGTGGCGCGGCAGGGGGACCGGCCGCGCGCGGCCGGACTGTTCCGGGAGGCGGCGGCAGCGGTCGGCTCGACCGCCGAGCGCCGGGCGCTGCTCGACCGGGCCGACGAACTCACCCGGTAGGACAGTGGGGGTCAGCCGCGCCTGGCCAACACCAGGAACCGGGTCCAGGCCGCCCTGTCGAAGGCGAGCGTCGGACCGGCCGGGTCCTTGGAGTCGCGTACGCCGATGACGCCCGCGAGGTTGTCGGCCACCTCGACGCAGTCGCCGCCGTTGTTGCCACTCTTGCTGCTCTTGCGCCACCGAGCGCCGGTCAGGTCCATGATGCCGCCGCTTCCCTGAGGAGATTGAGGGACTGCGCCCGCGACAGGGCGCCGTCGCGAATGCGTTCCCACCGTCGGTCGAATGTAGCAACGTCGGCAACCTTGTCGATGAGCTGCGCTTGCGCCTGGCTGTCGACGTGCGCGACCCGCCCCCCGTCCGGCATCTCGGCCACTGTGAACGGCCCACCGAGGCCCGGGTACATGCCGACGTCGGCGGGCACGACGAACAGCGACACGTTCGGCAGCGCGGCCTGCTCGGCCAGCCGCTCGCACTGCTCCCGCATCATGGCCCGGTCGCCGTCGAGGGTGCGCCGCAGGACTCCCTCGTCGAGGACAGCGACGAGCAGCGGCGGGCGTTCCCGGCGCAGGATGGCCTGCCGGCTCAGCCGCGCCTCGGCGAGGTCGTCGGCCTCGGCCGTTGTCAGCGCCTCGCCGACCAGCGTCGCCAGCGCGTACGCCTTGGTCTGAAGGAGGCCCGGTATCCACGCGAGCTGAAACGACCGCAGCGACAGCGCCTCGCGCTCGATCTCGGCCCAGGGCCGGAACCAGGCCGGCGTCCGGCGCTTCAGCGCGTCCGGCCACAGCTCGTCGACGTTCCGACCGAGCAGCTCGGCGACCCGCGCGCGATGACGCGTCTGCGGAATTCGTCCCGTGCTCGCCCACTTGGCGGCCGTCTTCGGATCGACACCGATCTGAGCAGCGAGACTGTCCGCTGTGTGGCCCCTCTCGGCCATCGCCGCCTGTACTGCTCGATTCATCTCCAGGCCCTCCAGAACGTTCCAGACGTCGGAAGGAAATACTTCTACGCGGTGTGATCGCTTGGCAACCCTCGGCAGTGTGCTGTGTAGACAGCATCGAGGAGGGAGCACAGGATGCCCGAGGACAGGCCCCGGAACCACCCGAAGCCGACGGGCGGTCCGCCACCGATCGGGCCGAGCCTGCCCCGCCCGACCGGACCCCGGCGCCCTCCGTACCGTGGCCCCGGTCGCGCGGCGAACGTCGTACCCGAATCACGCTGGCGATCCCGGTGCGGCCCGCCGGTCGCGCACACCGCCGACGGCCCGCTGTGGACGTGCGACGCCTGCGGTCAGGACTGGCCCTGCCCGGCGCTGCGAGCGACCCCGACGGACGCCACGCGCCGCGCGACCCTGATCCCCAGGTTCTCCCGGATCACCCGCCGGGCGATCCGCGACCTGCGCGGCCAGCCCGGCGGCCCCGATCCGGTCGCCATCGTCCGCCGTTTCCTCTGGTTCCTGCCGCTCACCGACGAGGAGGCCCGCGCGGTCGCGCTGCGGCTGCGCTGAGCTGGGCGTGCGCTGCTGACCCGCTCCTCGCGCCATCCGGCCCGGCGGTGCAGGTGCTCCTCGTGTCCTTTGCTCTGCACCCGCCCACGCGCCAGTTACGGACCGTTCGTGGTGCGCGGGCGGGTGCAGAGCAAAGGACGCAACCTGAACCGGGCGGCGGGCCCGGCTGCCCACCGAAGGCGGCGACAACCCATGCGGCCCGGCCCTACGACCGGGCCGCATGGAGCCGCTGCCGAGTCGAGAGCGAGGAGAAACGAAAGGGCCGCTCCCCGCAAGCGCGGGAAAGCGGCCCTTTCGCCGGACGTCGGTACGTCAGTTGGCGATCATGCGGCGCAGCACGTACTGCAGGATGCCGCCGTGCCGGTAGTAGTCCGCCTCACCGGGGGTGTCGATCCGCACCACGGCGTCGAACTCGACGCCGGTGTCGGTGCTGACCTGCACGGTGCGCGGGGTGTCACCGTCGTTCAGGGCGGTCACCCCGGTGATGGTGAACGTCTCGGTGCCGGTCAGGCCGAGCGACTCGGCGGTGACGTCCACCGGGAACTGGAGCGGCAGCACGCCCATCCCGATGAGGTTGGAGCGGTGGATCCGCTCGTACGACTCGGCGATGACCGCCCGGACGCCCAGCAGCATCGTGCCCTTGGCCGCCCAGTCCCGCGACGAGCCCGAGCCGTACTCCTTGCCGGCCAGCACGACCAGCGGGATGCCGGCCTCCTGGTAGGCCACCGAGGCGTCGTAGATCGAGGTCTTCTCGCCGGTGAGGTGGTTGACGGTGAAGCCGCCCTCCACCCCCGGCACCAGCTGGTTGCGCAGCCGGATGTTGGCGAAGGTGCCCCGGATCATCACCTCGTGGTTACCCCGGCGGGAACCGTACGAGTTGAACTCGTGGCGCGGCACACCGTGCTCGGCCAGGTACGAGCCGGCCGGGGAGTCCGCCTTGATCGCGCCAGCCGGCGAGATGTGGTCGGTGGTCACCGAGTCACCCAGCTTGGCCAGCACCCTGGCCGCGGAGATGTCGACGACCGGGCTCGGCTCCTGCTGCATGCCCTCGAAGTACGGGGGCTTACGCACGTAGGTGGAGTCGCTCTCCCAGGCGAAGGTGTCGCCGGTCGGGGTCGGCAGCGACTGCCACCGCTCGTCGCCGGCGAAGACATCGGCGTACGCGGCGCTGAAACCGGTGGCGCCGATCGCCTGGGCGATGACGTCCTGGATCTCGGCGCTGTTGGGCCAGATCTCGCGCAGGTAGACCGGGTTGCCCTCGGTGTCCTCACCGATCGGCTCATTGGCCAGGTCGATGTCCATGGTTCCGGCAAGGGCGTAGGCGACCACCAGCGGCGGCGACGCCAGGTAGTTCATCTTGACGTCCGGGTTGATCCGGCCCTCGAAGTTCCGGTTGCCCGAGAGCACCGAGACCACCGACAGGTCGTGCTCGTTGACAGCGGCGGACACCTCCTCGGGCAGCGGGCCCGAGTTGCCGATGCACGTGGTGCAGCCGTAGCCGACCAGGTTGAAGCCGAGCTTGTCCAGGTACGGGGTGAGGCCGGCCCGCTCGTAGTAGTCCATGACGACCTTCGAGCCGGGCGCCAGGGTGGTCTTCACCCACGGCTTGCGGGTCAGGCCCTTTTTCACAGCGTTGCGGGCCAACAGCGCGGCACCGATCATCACCTGCGGGTTGGACGTGTTGGTGCAGGAGGTGATCGCGGCGATCACCACGGCGCCGTGGTCCAGCTCGTACTCGACGCCGTCGGCGCTGGTGACCCGGATCGGGTTGCTGGCCCGGCCACCCGCGCCGACCGCAGCGGTCTCCAGGTCACGCGGCTCGTCGGCCGGGTCGCTGAACTCGTTGGCCGGCGGGTCGCTGGCCGGGAAGGACTCGGCGCTGGCCTCGTCGGCCGGGCCGTTGGCGCCGCGCGGCAGCTCCTCGCGGGGGACACCCGGCTTGAGGTCACGTTCACCGACGGAGTCGTCGGCCACGTAGTCGGTCAACGCGGAGCGGAACAGCGTCTTCGCGGCGCCCAGCGGCACCCGGTCCTGCGGGCGCTTCGGGCCGGCGAGCGACGGCTCGATGGTGCCGAGGTCCAGCTCCAGGCGCTCGGAGTACTCCGGCTCGTGGTTCGGGTCGTGCCAGAGGCCCTGCTCCTTGGCGTACGCCTCGACGAGCGCGACCTGCGCGGCGTCGCGGCCGGTCAGCTCCAGGTAGCGGATCGTCTCCGCGTCGATCGGGAAGATCGCCACGGTGGAGCCGTACTCCGGGGACATGTTGCCGATGGTGGCACGGTTGGCCAGCGGCACGGCGCTCACGCCGGGGCCGTAGAACTCGACGAACTTGCCGACCACACCGTGCTTGCGCAGCATCTCGGTGATGGTCAGCACCAGGTCGGTGGCAGTGGTGCCGGCCGGCATCTCACCGGAGAGCTTGAAGCCCACCACCCGGGGGATCAGCATGCTGACCGGCTGGCCGAGCATCGCGGCCTCGGCCTCGATGCCGCCGACGCCCCAGCCCAGCACACCCAGGCCGTTGACCATCGTGGTGTGCGAGTCGGTGCCGACCACAGTGTCCGGGTACGCCTGGCCGTTGCGCTCCATGATCGTGCGGGCCAGGTACTCGATGTTGACCTGGTGCACGATGCCGGTGCCCGGCGGGACGACCTTGAACTCGTTGAACGCGGTCTGACCCCAGCGCAGGAACTGGTAGCGCTCCTTGTTGCGCTCGTACTCCAGCTCGACGTTGCGGGCGAACGCGTCCTCGCGGCCGAACAGGTCGGCGATGACCGAGTGGTCGATGACCAGCTCGGCCGGGGCGAGGGGGTTGACCTTGCTGGCGTCGCCGCCCAGGTCACGCACGGCCTCGCGCATGGTGGCCAGGTCGACCACGCAGGGCACGCCGGTGAAGTCCTGCATCAGGACCCGCGCCGGGGTGAACTGGATCTCCACGCTCGGGGCGGCGGTGGAGTCCCACCCGCCGAGCTGGCGGATGTGGTCGGCGGTGATGTTCGCGCCGTCCTCGGTCCGCAGCAGGTTCTCCAGCAGGATCTTCAGGCTGTACGGCAGTCGGGCCTGGCCGTCCACCTTGTCGATCTTGAAAATCTCGTAGCTCGCGTCTCCGACGCGTAGCTGGGTCTTCGCACCGAAGGTGTCGAGGCTCGCCACGTCGTACTCCTTCACACCAGCGACCGTGAGTAGTCCTGAGCAGTCTGTCGCACCGGTAGGGGTGCCGCCGAGGTTAGGTGACACTTACCGCCCGATTCCGCTTCCAACAAAACCGTACGTCCGTCTTGCTATCTGCGCAACCTGGCGTCACGGGTTGAGTGGCCAACGACTGCGCGGCGTCGTCGGGTCGGCGGGGTAGGGTCGGGGCCGATTCGGAAGGGGTGCCGAGTGATCGACGTTCAGCACTGGCTCTCGGCGCTGCCTCCGGGCGTGGTCTACCTGATCGTCGCCGGAGTGATCGGCGTGGAGAGCATGGGCGTCCCGCTGCCCGGCGAGATCGTCCTGGTCAGCTCCGCCCTGCTCGCCGCCACCGGTGTGGTGGAGCCGGAGTGGGTGGCCAGCGCGGCGGCGTTCGGCGCCATCGTCGGCGACTCCGTCGGGTACGCCGTCGGCCGACGCGGCGGTCGTCCGCTGCTCGCCCGGCTGGGCAGACGGTTCCCCAAGCACCTCGGCCCGGCACAGCTCGCCCGTGCCGAACAGAGCTTCGCTCGGCACGGAGTCTGGGCGGTCTTCTTCGGTCGGTTCGTGGCACTGCTGCGGATCCTGGCCGGGCCGCTCGCCGGGGCGCTGCACGTGCCGTACCGCCGCTTCCTGGTGGCCAACGCGGCCGGCGGGTTGGTCTGGGCCTTCGGTACGACGTACCTGCTCTACTCGGTGGGCCGGGCCGCCGAACACTGGCTGAAGGACATCTCCTGGGCCGGGTTGGTCCTCGCGGTGCTCGCCGGGCTCGGCAGCACCTGGTGGCTGCGCCGACGCGCGCACCGCGTCACGTCCGCCGACGGCGCCGCTGGCGTGGAGGCGGCCGAGGCGGCCCCCGGCGGTGGGTCGACTGCTGTGGCGCCCGGCGTCGATTCGGTCCGGACGGGCAACGAACACTGACCCAGGCATGCCGAAGGGCCGGGCCCCGTGGTGGGGTCCGGCCCTTCGGTGTTGTGGTGTGGGGTCAGCTGGTGGCGTAGCCGCGGGTGGCGATCCAGTCGGCGAGGTGTTCGACGCTGATCTGGTAGGCGGCTTGGTTGGGGTCGGCGGAGTCGGCGATGGTGACGGTGTTGCCGTTGTCGTGGTAGCCGACGACGCTGATGTAGTGCCCGCCTTCGTAGGAGTGGGTGGTGCCGTCGGTGTCGGTGCTGGTGCCGGCGATGTTCGCGACGACGGCCCGGCCGTCGTCGACGGTGCGGACGATGTCGGCGCGCAGCGT
>NZ_JAKKFD010000056.1 GCF_022229005.1 Micromonospora trifolii | reverse complement strand
CCTGACCATCTTCCTCGAGTTCAACGACCGGCACAGCGCCGCCAGCAGCTACCACAATCTCGGCGTGGTCGCGCAGGAGCAGCGGCGCCTCGACGAGGCCGAAGCCCACTACAACCAGGCCCTGACCATTTACCTGGAGTTCAACGACCGGCACGAAACCGCCGGCACCTACGGCCAGCTCGGCAGGGTCGCGCAGGAGCAGCGGCGCTTCGACGAGGCCGAAGCCCACTACAAGCAGGCCCTGACCACCTTCCTCGAGTTCAACGACCGGCACAGCGCCGCCCTCACCTACGGCCTGCTCGGCAGGGTCGCGCAGGAGCAGCGGCGCCTCGACGAGGCCGAAGCCCACTACAAGCAGGCCCTGACCATCCACCTGGAGTTCAACGACCGGCACAGCGCCGCCGGCAGCTACCACAATCTCGGCGTGGTCGCGCAGGAGCAGCGACGCTTCGACGAGGCCGAAGCCCACTACAAGCAGGCCCTGACCACCTTCCTCGAGTTCAACGACCGGCACAGCGCCGCCTTCACCTACGGCCAGCTCGGCCTGGTCGCGCAGAATCAGCGGCGCTTCGACGAGGCAACGCAGGCGTTGATCAAAGCGGCTGCTATCTGGCGATCGCTGTACGGGCAGTGGCCCAAAGTGCCGCTGACCGAGCTGAAGCAACTGCGGCAACAGATGAGCCCGAACGACTTCCGCCGGATCCTGCAAGACAGCCTGGAACCCGACCTCATCGACGAGCTCAACCCAGCTATCGACGATGTCACCGGATGAGACGGCCGCTGCCATCCCGATGCTCCTATGGAGGTCAAGGGGTGAGGGCGGCGAAGTCGGCGCGTAGGGCGGTGTCGACGTACGGCACCTGATGCCGGATTCGGAAGAACGCACCCGCCGCGCCACGACTCGACCATCTGACCTGCGGGAACAGGCCGGATTCAGACGTTGAAGCGGAACTCCACCACGTCGCCGTCCTGCATGACGTACTCCTTGCCCTCGATGCGGACCTTGCCCGCCGCCTTGGCCGACGCCATCGAACCGTGCTCGACCAGGTCGTGGTACGAGACCACCTCGGCCTTGATGAAGCCGCGCTGGAAGTCGCTGTGGATGACACCCGCGGCCTCCGGCGCGGTGGCGCCGACCGGGACGGTCCAGGCGCGCGCCTCCTTGGGGCCGGCCGTGAGGTACGTCTGGAGGCCGAGGGTGCGGAAGCCGACCCGGACGAGCTGGTTGAGGCCGGGCTCGTTCTGCCCGATCGACTCCAGCAGCTCGCGGGCCTCGTCCTCGGGCAGGTCCACCAGCTCGGATTCGATCTTGGCGTCCATGAAGATGGCCTCGGCGGGGGCGACCAGGGCGCGCAGTTCGTCGAGGAACGTCTCGTTGGCCAGCTCGGCCTCGTCGACGTTGAACACGTACAGGAAGGGCTTGGTGGTGAGCAGGTGCAGCTCGCGCAGGTGCTCCAGCTCGATCTTGGCGGCGGCGGCCCCGGAGTAGAGGGTGGTGCCACCGTCGAGCACCTCGATCGCGGCCTTCGCGGCGGCGACCGCGGCGGCCCGGTCCTTGCGGAGCTTGGCCTCCTTCTCCAACCGGGGCAGCGCCTTGTCCAGGGTCTGCAGGTCGGCGAGGATCAGCTCGGTGTTGATCGTCTCGATGTCGTCGGCCGGGGAGATCTTGCCATCGACGTGCACCACGTTCGGGTCGGAGAAGGCCCGGACGACCTGGCAGATCGCCGAGGCGTCCCGGATGTTGGCCAGGAAGGCGTTGCCCCGGCCCTGCCCCTTCGACGCGCCGCGGACCAGGCCGGCGATGTCGACGAACGACACCGGCGCGGGCAGCACCTTCTGCGAGGAGAAGATCTCGGCCAGCGTGCCCAGCCGCTCGTCGGGCAGCCCGACCACGCCGACGTTGGGCTCGATGGTGGCGAACGGGTAGTTCGCCGCCAGCACGTCGTTCTTGGTCAACGCGTTGAAAAGCGTGCTCTTGCCGACGTTGGGCAGGCCGACGATGCCGATGGTGAGACTCACGACGGGCCAGCTTACGCCGGTCCCGGCCAGGCCGGTCCAGGCGGCTCCGATTCGGCGCCGCGCCGGTTGTCGATCGTCGCTCCCAGCGGGCCCCGGCGGGCGTTGCTAATCTCCCGGTTCGATGGTCCGCTGCTGGAGGTGGGGATGACCTCGACGTTGCCTGAGCTGTACATCGCCGTCGATGTCGAGGCGGACGGACCGATCCCCGGGCCGTACAGCATGATCTCGCTGGGGATGGCCGTGGCCGGCCGACCGGACCTGACCTTCTACACCGAGCTGCGTCCCATCTCCGACGAGTTCGTCCCGGCGGCGTTGGCCGTCTCCGGCCTGGACCGGGACCGGCTACTGCGGGAGGCGCCCACAGCGCAGGAGGCGATGTCCGCCGCGGCGGCCTGGGTCGACGGGCTGCGCCGGGTCGGCCGTCCGGTCTTCCTCGCCGCCCCGGCCGTCTGGGACGGCATGTTCGTGCACTGGTACTTCCTCCGCTTCGTCGGGCACAGCCCGTTCGGTGCGACCGGCTCCGGTGTTGATCTCCGCAGTTACTGGATGGGGTTGACCGGTAGCGAGTGGGCCCGGACCCGCCAGGGCACGATCAAGCAGGAGTTGGGCCTGCACGACATGCCCCACACGCATCACGCCGGGGAGGACGCCGCCGAGCTGGCGCAGGTCTTCGACGCGGTGCTGCGCCGCCGGCGGCCGGTCGAGGAGGCGTGACGCTCAGCCGAGCCGGCGAGGGGCGATGACCGCCTCCCGGACGCTGCCGTCCGCGCCGCGGCTGACCTCGTACGCCGAGACGCCCTCGCGGTCCGCGATTGCCTCGGCCAGCCGGGTGCCCCGGTAGACCAGGCCGACGCCGTCGTCGGTGCAGTGGCTGGTGGGGAGCGTGCCGTCGCCGACCAGCTCGTGCATGAGCGGACGGCGCTGGCCCTCACTGTCGTAGTGCACCCCGTTGCCGTACGGCAGCCAGGCCAGAGCCTCGGTGAAGCCGCGCAGCCGGGGGCCGAAGCTGTCGGTGGCGCCGCCGACATGCCAGCAGATCGAGCCGGCGGAGACACCGGCCAGCACCACGCCGGCCTGCCAGCACTCGTGCAGGATCTCGTCGAGCCCGTGCACCCGCCACACGGCGACCAGGTTGGCCACGCTGCCACCGTCGACCCAGATCACGTCCTGGGCGAGCAGGTGGGCACGGACATCCTCGACGTTCGGCATCGGGAACAGGGCGAGGTGTGACAGCCGGAACCGGGTGTCGGCGAACGCGGCATAGACGGCGGCCAACGAGGTGGGCTGGTCGCCGATGGCCTGCCCGAGGTAGCAGAGCCGCGGTTGCGGTCCGGCCTCGGCCAGCTCGGCCGCCAACTCGAAGACCGGGCTGGGGCGCAGGTCGTAGGGCCCGCGGCCGCCCCGGAAGAAGCCCATGCTGGTGGCGATGATGGTCGGTTCGCTGGCGGGCATCGGAGCGTCCTTCCGTCGGGGGCGGTGCGGCGTCCATCCTGCCGCAGCCGGTCTCCCGCTCGCTCGGTGCGGGGCCGGACCGCACCCGCGGGTGCGGTCCGGCCCCGGCAGCCGCATGATCAACGAGACTGGTCGGGCCGCCGTTGGCGGGGCACCTCGACCTCGGGCCAGTGACCCAGGGCCCGGCGATCGGCCGGGGGCAGTTGCCCGGCGGCGGCGCGGGGCAGGGTGAACCGGTCGGCGGCGGCCGGGCCTGCCGAGACCGACTCGCGCAACATCCAACGCACCTCGTCGGCCGTCCAGCCCAGCCCCGGCCGCGCGGCGATCTCGCGGATCAACCGCCGGCCGACAGTCGTGTCGTCGTCGTAGAAGCGCATGCACCAGTGGTGCGTCCACATCCCGAGCGCCCGCAGGCCCGCGTCGTCCAGGGAGCCGGCCAACCGGCCGCAGGCCGTGTCGGGGAAACTCTGCTCGGTGCCGCCCGCCCGGTCCCGTTCGATGGCGCCCACTGCGGCCGGCGCGACGGCCCGCATCCGGCGGTAGAAGGACTGCGCCACCGCGCGGGGCAGCGGCGGAAACGCACCCGGTGTCGACGCCGCCGCCCAACCCGCCACGCTCGTCATTCGCCGCACCCCTTCTTCAGTTGGTGGCCGGACGCTACCCGGCACGACCGACACTTTCGGGCCGAAAAACCCCACCGATCGTGGATAGCGACGATGACCTGGGACGTCTGTATCTGTGACAACGAAACGGGGGTGGTGGGTGGACGAGGACGAGCGCGCGCGGCTGGCCGAGTTCGTCGGCAGCCGGACTCCGGCGCTGATGCGGGTCGCGTACCTGCTGACCGGGGACCGCAACGCCGCCGAGGACCTGTTCCAGTCGGCGTTGGCGCGGACCATCCCGAAGTGGGGAACCATTCGGCACGCCGATCCCGAGGGCTACCTGCGGGTGGTGATGTACCGCGAGCAGATCAGCTGGTGGCGACGACTGCGCCGGTGGCGGGAGACACCGCTGAACCCGGCGGACGAACCGGTCGGCGGCGACCCGAGCGGCGGCACCGACGTGCGGCTGGCGATGCGGGCCGCGTTGCGTCACCTGCCACCGACGCAGCGGGCGGTGGTGGTCCTCCGCTACTACGAGGACCTGCCCGAAGCCCGGGTGGCCGAACTGCTGGGCTGCTCGGTCGGGACCGTACGCAGCCGTACCCATCGAGCGGTGAAGCGACTGCGCGACCTGCTGCCGGACGTCGACAGGCTGGAGGTACGGCGATGACCGAACCCTTCGAGCACCTCATCCGCTCCACCCTCACCGACCTGGCCGAGGAGGCACCGATCGTGCATGACCAGTTGAGCCGAGCGGAACGGCGGGTGCGCAACAGACGCCGCGCCACGGTGACGGTGGGGGCGGTGAGCACCCTGGCGGCGATCCTGATCGCCACCCCGCTCGCCCTGGCCGCGACCGGCTCGGACGAGCCTCCTCCGGCCGTGCCCAGCCCGGCCGGCCCGGCGGCCGTGCCCAGCCCACCCGTGCCCACCCCGTCCACGCCCACCACGGTGCCGACTGTCGTACCGAGCCCCGGCGGCGCGCCCGGGGACCCGTCGATCACACCGGGCCCGCCCGGCGTACCGGGCCAACCCACCGTCAAGCCGAGCCCGTCGACTCCGCCGGGCCCGCCCGGCGTACCGGGCCGACCGACTGTCACGCCAACCCCGTCGACTCCGCCGGCCCCGGGCGGTGTGCCGGGCCGGCCGACTGTGGTGCCGAGCCCGGCGCGTTGAGCCCGGCGCGTTGAGCAGAACCGCCCCGGCCTGACCGGTCAACCCAGGAGATTCCGGTCACCTCCGCGCGGCGCTCCCCGTACCGGCGAGCGCCGCGCGTGGCAGCGGCCGGCGGGCACCGGTCCACGAGATTTGTCGAGGCCGGCATGCCCGCTCATTCTTGGGCCATGACCGATCCCGGACGCCCGAGGTACGCGCTGCGGGGGCAACGATGAGCACCGCCATGGCCCGGGTGCCCGACTCCCTGCGGGGGCAGATCGTCACACCCGGCGACCGCCGGTACGCGCAACTGCGCTCGACGTACACCAGGTCGGCGTCGCCGGCCGCGGTTCTGCTGCCGAAGACGACCGCGCAGGTGGTCGACGCGCTCCGCTACGCGCGGGAACAGCGGCTGCCCATCGCGGTCCGCAGCGGCGGGCACGGATTGTCCGGAGCCTCGTCCAACAACGGTGGAGTGGTCATCGACCTGTCCATGCTCAATCGGGTTCAGGTGATCGACGAGCGGGCCGGGCTGGTCCGGGTCGAGGCCGGCGCACGCTGGGCGAACGTGGCGAAGGCGCTGGCCCCGCACGGCCTGGTGATCAGCTCGGGTGACTACGGCGGCGTCGGTGTCGGCGGCCTGGCCACCGGCGGTGGTGTCGGCTGGCTGGTCCGCGCCCACGGCCTCACCATCGACCGGGTCCGCGCCGTCGAGGTGGTGCTGGCGGACGGGACGCTGGTACGCGCGGACGCCGAACACGAGCCGGAGCTGTTCTGGCTGGTCCGCGGGGCCGGGGCCGGCGCGGGCATCGTGGTGGCCTTCGAGATCGAGGCGGCCGAGCAGCGCAACGTCGGTGTCTCGCAGTTGGTCGTCGAGGCGCATCCGGACGGTCGCACCGTCCGGGAGTGGACGAGCTACCTCGCCCAGGCGCCACGGGAGTTGTCCGCGGCCGCTGTGGTGTTCGCGGAGGGGCGATCGGTCCTCATGTCCATCACCGCAGTGGTCGCCGCCGAGAGCCTGCGCCGGGCCCGACCGGCGGTGGAACCGCTGCTCGCCATCGGCAAGGTTCTCGAACACCGGACCGACCTGCTGCCCTACCCGACGCTGGTGCCGACCGCGCACCTCAACCCCAACGTCGGGCAGCAGCGTGGCACGACCACCAACGGTCTGTTCACCGCGCTGGACGACGCCGGGGCGCGGGCCGTGACGCGAGCGGTGACCGGGCCGGGGCGGGCGGTGATCCAGCTCCGCTCGTTGGGTGGGGCGGTCAACGACGTCGCTTCCGACGCGACCGCGTACCCGCACCGCCACCAGGACACGCTGATCGTGGCCTCGGTGTTCCCGCCGCAGGCCGACGCCGCGTTGAACGCCGCCTGGCGGGCCGCCGGGGCGCGCGCCGACGGCGCGTACGTCAACTTCGAGAGCCGGCCGGACCCGGTCGCGTTCGCCCGGATCTACCCGGGCGAGACCGGGTCGCGGGTCCGGCGGCTGTGGAAGCGGTACGACCCGGACGGTGTGTTCCGTTCGGCCCTGCTGACCGGCCAGACCAACCGCGCCAGCCAGGGCAGCCGGACCAACGGCTCCGGCCAGGCCGATCGGACCGGTCAGGGCTCCCGGACGGGCCGGTCCGGTCAGCCGCACCGACGCCGCCGCTGACGCCGGGGCCGCCGCGCACACCCAGGTCCGATTCCCGCCAGCCGATGACCGGTCGAGCGGGGCATCATCGGTGACATGGAGATGGACTTCGAGCGGTGTTACCGGGCCGTGGACAGCCGTGACCAGCGGTTCGACGGTTGGTTCTACACCGGCGTGACGTCCACCGGGATCTACTGCCGGCCGTCCTGCCCGGCGATCACGCCGAAGCGGCAGAACGTCCGGTTCTTCCCGTCCGCCGCCGCGGCGCAGGGCGCCGGGCTGCGCGCCTGCCGCCGCTGCCGGCCGGACGCCGCGCCCGGCTCACCGCTCTGGGACGTCCGAGCGGACGTGGTCGGTCGGGCGATGCGGTTGATCGCCGACGGGGTTGTCGACCGGGACGGCGTACCGGGCTTGGCCTCCCGGTTGGGCTACACCGAGCGGCACCTGCACCGGATGTTGAGCGCCGAGATGGGTGCCGGACCGCTCGCGCTGGCCCGGGCCCAACGCGCCCAGACCGCCCGGATCCTGATCGAGACGACCGAGCTGGCGATGGCCGAGATCGCGTTCGCCGCCGGCTTCGGCAGCGTGCGGCAGTTCAACGACACGCTTCGCGAGGTGTACGCGAGCGCCCCGTCGGACCTGCGCACGGCCCGTGGCCGCCAGCAGGCGCCGGCCGGGGCGGGGACCATCGCGCTCCGGCTGGCGTACCGTCCGCCGCTGCACACCCGGGCGCTGCTGGACTTCCTGGCGGTGCGGGCGTTGCCCGGCGTGGAGGAGGTCCGCGACCTGACGTACCGCAGGGGTCTGCGGTTGCCGCACGGCACCGGCCAGGTGGAGCTGACCCCGGCGGACGGGCACGTGGCGGCGACGTTGCGGCTCGCGGACCTGCGCGACCTGGCGCCGGCGGTGGCCCGCTGCCGCCGGTTGCTCGACCTGGACGCGGACCCGGCGGCCATCGACGCGACGTTGGCCGCCGACCCGGCGCTGGCCCCGGTGGTCGCCGCCGAACCAGGCATCCGCGTCCCCCGCGCCGTCGACGGCTTCGAGCAGGCTGTCCGCGCCGTCATCGGCCAACAGGTCTCGGTCACCTCCGCGAGAACCACCCTCACCCGCCTCCTCGCCCACCGAGTTGATCATGAGGTTGGCGAGGTCGATGAAGATCAAAGCCCAGGTCAACCTCATGATCAACGGGGTGGGTCGGCGGGTGGGCTGCGGGGGTTCTTGAGCGCGGAGGAGCTGCTCGGTGTTCCCGACTCGGGGTTCGGGATGCCGGTGGGGCGGCGGGAGGCGTTGCGGGGGTTGGCGCGGGCGGTCGTGGACGGGTCTGTCGACCTCGCCCCGGGGGTGGATCGGGAGGAGGCCGTTCGGGGGCTGCTCGCGCTCCCGGGCATCGGCCCGTGGACCGCCAACTACCTGACCATGCGCGCCTTCGGCGACCCGGACGTCCTGCTCAGCTCCGACCTCGCGGTCCGGCGCGGCGCCGCCGCGCTCGGCCTACCCGACACCCCACCGACCCTCGACAGGTACGCCGAGCGATGGCGTCCCTGGCGGTCCTACGCCACGATCAGACTCTGGAGAGCGGCATGAACATCGACAGCACAGTACTGAGCACACCGGCCGGCCCGTTGAGCATCCTCGCCGGTCCCGACGGTGACGTCCTGGCGGCCGGCTTCACCCCGGACCCGGCGGCGCTGCTCCCCCTGGTCCACCCGACCCTGCGGGCACCGCTGCGGGCGCGGGCCGACCTCGGCCCGGTCAGCGCGGCGGTCCACTCCTACCTGGACGGTGACCTCGCCGCCATCGACACGGTGCCGGTCCGTCAACACACCGGTGGAGAGTTCATGGCGCACGCCTGGCAGGTGCTGCGCGAGGTGCCGCCGGGCACCCCGGTCACCTACACCGGGTACGCGGCGCTGGCCGGTCGACCACCTGCGGTGCGGGCCGCAGCGGCCGCCTGCGCCCGCAACGCGGCAGCCCTCTTCGTGCCCTGCCACCGGGTTCTCCGCACCGACGGCACGCTCGGTGGCTACCGCTGGGGGTTGGACGTGAAGAAGTGGCTTCTCGGTCATGAGCGACGCCTGACAACAAGCTGACAGGAACATCGACACTCATTGACGCTACCGTCTGGTAGTGCCTGTGGAGAGCGACGGCGACCCGGCCGCCCGGGCCGCTGCGGGCACCCACCCCGTGCACAACCTCTGGCGGCTGCGCCCCTACCTGCGCCCGTACGCCGCCGAGTTCGCCTGGCTGCTCGTCGCGGGCCTCGCCGGCACCGCGGCCGGGATCGCCGTACCACTGGTGGTGCAGCGGGTGGTGGACGGGCCGGTGGCCCGACACGAGCCGGCCGGGCTGCTCCAGCTCGGCGGCCTGGCGCTGCTGCTCGGCGTCGTCGAGGCGGTGCTCATCTTCATCCGCCGGTGGGTGCAGTCGTCCTCGGCGGTGGGCATGGAGGCGGCGCTGCGCGCCGACGTCTACGCCCACCTGCAACGGCTGCCGACGAGCTTTCACGACCGCTGGCAGTCCGGCCAGCTGCTCTCCCGGATCACCAGCGACCTGTCGGTGATCCGCCGGTTCCTCTCCTTCGGCGTGTTCTTCCTGGTGCTCAACCTGACCACGTACCTGGTCGTGGTGGTGCTCCTGATCAACCTGCACCCGGCGCTCGGGGTGCTGGTCGCGGCCAGCGCGGTGCCGCTGCTGCTGATCAGTCGCCGCTTCGGCCGGCACTACCACGCCGCGTCCCGCCGGATGCAGGATCAGCAGGGCGACGTGGCGACGCTGGTCGAGGAGACCGCGCAGGGCCTGCGCACCATGAAGGCGTACGGGCGGGGGCCCGAACTGGCCGCTCGCTTCGCCGGTGCGGCCCGGCGGCTGCACGACACGGGCGTCGGCAAGGGGCGGCTGCTGGCGAACACGTCGGCGCTGCTCGACCTGGTGCCCAACGTGACACTGGGCGTGGTGCTGGCGGCCGGGGCGGCCGCCGCCGCGCAGGGCGCGCTCACCATCGGCGAACTGGTCGCGTTCGTCAGTCTCCAACTGATGCTCATCTGGCCGGTGCAGTCGCTGGGTTGGATCATCGCCAACGGTCAGGAGGCGGCCACCGCCGCCGACCGGATCCAGGAGGTGCTGGACACTCCGCCGGAGATCGTGGATTCTCCCGGCGCTGTCGCGTTGCCGCGCGACGCGGTGCGCGGTCGTCTGCGCTTCGAGCGGGTCGCGTTCAGCTACCCGGGTGCCACCACCGGGGTGCTGCGCGAGATCGACCTGACCATCGAGCCGGGCGAGACGTTGGCCCTGGTCGGCGCCACCGGCTCCGGCAAGAGCACGCTGCTCTCCCTGGTGCCCCGGCTGCACGAGGTGACCACCGGCCGGATCACCCTGGACGGGCACGACCTGCGCGAGCTGCGGCTGGCCTCGCTGCGCCGGCTGGTCGGGGTGGCGTTCGAGGAGCCCACGCTCTTCTCCATGTCGGTGCGGGAGAACCTCACACTGGGTCGCCCGGACGCCGGTGACGACGAGATCCACGCCGCACTCGCGCTGGCCCAGGCCGACTTCGCGTACGACCTGCCCTGGGGGTTGGCGACCCGGGTGGGCGAGCAGGGGTTGTCCCTCTCCGGCGGGCAACGGCAACGGCTCGCGTTGGCGCGGGCCGTGCTCGGCCGACCGGCGGTGCTGGTGCTGGACGACCCGCTCTCCGCTCTCGACGTGCACACCGAGGCCCTGGTCGAGGCGGCGCTGCGGCGGGTCCTGCGCGACAGCACCGCGCTGCTGGTGGTGCACCGGCCGTCGACGATCGCGCTCGCCGACCGGGTCGCCCTGTTGGAGGACGGGCGGATCACCGCCACCGGCCGGCACTCCGACCTGCTGGCCACCGTCCCGGCGTACCGGGCGCTGCTCGCCGCCGAGCCGCCCGCCGGGCATCCACCGTCGGATGGGGCCAGCGGGCCGAGTTCGTCCCCTTCGGACGGGTGGGGGCTGGTGCGCTCGTGAGCGTGCCGGAGCAGCCCGACCCGTCTCCCGAGGAGGAGCCCGAGCTCACCCGCTGGCGCGGAACCGCCACCGACCCGGAGGCCGACCGCAGTCGAGCCGAGGACACCAGCCCCGAGGCGGTGGCCCGGCTGCGCCGGCTCAGCCGCACCCTGCTGGGCGGCCTGCTCCGCCCGCATCGGAGGCGTCTCGCCGCGGCGGTCACCCTGCTGCTGGCCCAGAATGCCGCCGCGATGGCCGGCCCGTACCTGGTCATGATCGGCATCGACCGGGCCATCCCGCCGTTGCGTGCCGGCGACGCCGGCCCGCTGGTCACCGTCGCCGGGGCGTTCGCGGTGGCCGCGGTGACCGAGTACGCGGCCCGCCGCGGCTTCCTCACCCTCTCCGCCCGGATCGGCCAGGCCGTCCTGCTCGACCTGCGGCAACGGGTGTTCGGGCACTTCCTGCGGCTGTCGGTGGGCTTCCACGAGCGGTACACGTCCGGCCGGATGGTCTCCCGGCTCACGAGCGACCTGGACTCGATCGCCGAGCTGGTCGACGGTGGGATCGACAGCCTGGTGCTGGCCGGGCTCTCGATCCTGTCGGTGGCCGCCATCCTGCTCTGGCTGGACCTGCCGCTGGCGGCCGTGACGCTGTTCGCCTTCCCGTTCCTGTTCTGGCTCTCCCGCTGGTTCGCCCGGTCGTCGGCCAGCGCGTACCGACGGACCCGGGACGCTGTCGCGCTGGTCATCGTGCATTTCGTCGAATCGATGCGGGGCATCCGGGCGGTGCAGGCGTTCCGCCGGGAGCCTCGCAACCAACGCATCTTCGTGGCGCTCGGCGACGATTACCGGCGGAGCAGCCTGCACGCATTCCGGCTGATCGCCACGTACTCGCCCGCGATCAAGCTGATTGGCAACGTCACAGTGGCTGTGGTGCTCTGCTACGGCGGTTGGCGGGTGCTCGGCGGGCAGACCGAGATCGGCGTGCTCGCCGCGTTCCTGCTCTATCTGCGCCGCTTCTTCGAGCCGATGCAGGAGCTGAGCCAGTTCTACAACTCGTTGCAGTCGGCCACCGCCGCGCTGGAGAAGTTGGCCGGGGTGCTCGACGAACGACCGGCCGTCGCCGAACCGGCCCGGCCCACACCGCTGCCGACCGGTCCCGGCCGTGGTGCGTTGATCTTTCGCGCGGTCGGCTTCGGCTACCGGGCCGACACCCCGATCCTCTGCGGCCTGGAGCTGACAGTGCCGGCCGGGCAGACCGTGGCGCTGATCGGCCCCACCGGGGCGGGCAAGTCGACGATCGCGAAGCTGGTCGCCCGGTTTCACGATCCCGACACCGGCACCATCCGGTTGGACGGGGTCGACCTGCGCGACGTACGCGACGCCGACCTGCGCCGCGCCGTGGTGCTGGTGACGCAGGAGAACCACCTGTTCAGCGGGACCGTCGCGGAGAACATCCGGTTCGGCCGCCCCGGGGCCGACGACGCCGCCGTCCAGGCCGCCGCGCGGGCGATCGGCGCGCACGACTTCATCGCCGCACTACCCGAGGGGTACGCCACTCAGGTGCACCGGCGCGGCGGCCGGCTCTCCGCCGGGCAGCGGCAACTGGTCGCGTTCGCCCGCGCGTTCCTGGCCGACCCGACAGTGCTGATCCTGGACGAGGCGACGTCGTCGCTGGACGTGCCGACGGAACGTCTGGTGCAGCGGGCACTCGGCACCATCCTGCGCGACCGCACCGCGCTGGTGATCGCCCATCGTCTATCCACAGTGGAGATCGCAGACCGGGTGCTCGTCCTCGACGGCGGAACTGTCGTCGAGGACGGTCCACCCGCCGTGCTGGCCGAGGCCGACGGCCGGTACGCCGCCCTGCATCGGCAGTGGCGGGAATCACTGGTCTAGCTACAATCACGGCTCGTCGACCGCACCCGCCCGGTGAGGCCGGCAACAGCGACCGGATCGTTCCGGTCGGCACCACCGAACACACGGGGAGGGTACGGGGTGCGCACACGGGGACGCGTGATCGTGGCTGGGCTGACCGCCATCGGTCTGATCGGAGCCGCCGTCGCGGTGACCACAGGAGACGGAGCCGAGCGCCCGTCGACGACGGCGGCAGCGGCTGAGGAAGGGCTGGGCAGCGCGACAGCCGGCGGAGCGAGCACGGCACCGGGCGCAACCGCCTCCGGTGGCGTCGGGACCGGGCCGCAGAAGGAGCAGAGGACAGCGCCGAATGCCGCGTCCGGGCCGGTGCGCGTCCGACCGGCCCAGGCGGTCGCTCAGGCCGCGCCCGAATCCGTCGCGTACCTGCGCGACCGCTACCGGATCTCGACGACCGAGGCGGCCCGACGACTCGCCCTTCAGGAACTGTCCGCGCCGCTCGCCGCGCGGCTGACCGAGCAGGTCCCGCGCTCGTACGGCGGCATGTGGCTCGACCAGAAGGCCGGCGGTGTGCTGACCGTCGGAGCGACCGACGTCGCGGCGGTGCAGGCGGCCGTGGCCGAGGTGACGGACCCGGCGAACGTCCGGGTGGTCGCCGTACGGCACACGGTGAGTCAGCTGACCGAGGCCGCAGCCACCATCGCCGTCACGCTCGACGCGTCACCCGGCTCGGATGTCGTTGTGGATCAGCAGGCCAACGAGATCGTGGTGCTCACCGGCGACAAGATCACGGCGGACCACCCGCGGCTGGCCGAGGCGCGCCGCGCCGCAGGCGTGCCGACCCGGACCCAGGCCCGGACCCCCGCGACAAACGTGCAGAAGGCGTGCGACCCGCGCTACTGCCCGCAGGCGCCGATGCGCGGCGGCATCCGCCTTGACGTGCCCCGCGACGACGGCACCGTCGGCGGCTGCACCACCGGCTTCAACCTCATCGTCGGAGTGCGCGACGCGTACGTGCTGACCGCGGGGCACTGCGTCGTCGGCGGACGGCACCAGCAGGTCGACCGGACCTGGCATCAGTTCCTCGGCCCGAAGGCGCCCGTGACAGTGGAGGCGCCCAACCCGGACCTGGCCGAGAACGCCTACCCGTACGACTACGCGATCATGCCGTACCAGCCCGCAGCTCTGCGCCAGTGGACGTACCCACGGGGGACCAAGAGCACCCCCAGCCTGGTCAACTACTGGTGCGTCGCGGACAACCCGCGATGCGCCACCAGCGGTAGCCGGGACGTGCGGATCACCGGCTACGTCCCGTGGAGTTCCATCCAGAGCGGTTGGGTCGTCTGCGCGACCGGCTCGGCGTACACCCCGAAGGCCGGTGAGCAGTACGTCGACTCCGGCGCCGGCGCCGGCTACGTGTCCGGCACCCGGTGCGGGGAGATCACCGGCAAGAGCAGCGGCGGCATCGACGTGCGAATCTGCGCCCGGCCGGGAGACAGCGGCGGGCCGCTGTTCACCGAGGCCGACGGCAAGGCGCTGGGCATCCTCTCGAACGGCGACCCGGGGCAGGGCGCCTGCACCAACCCGAACGAGCAGAACTCCTACGCCCCGATCTCCACGATCCTGGATCGGGCCAACGCCCGCAGCGGCGAAAGGCTGCGGATCCGGCTGGCCACGTCCGGCCCGGCCGCCGGCCCGGTCGCCCGCTGACGAGTGGGCCGACCGGCACCAGCCGGTCGGCCCCCAGCGGTCGACCCGGCACACCTCGTCGGCGGGTTGCCGCCGCGCCGGCCGACAGCCCTTCGGCACGAATTCTCGTGGCGCAGTGGTTAACCCGTGGTCCGGCCGTTGGCCCCTGCCTACGATCGCAGGATGACCGATACGGCGAGGACGGCCCGCGCCGGCGTTCCCGAGCGTCCGACAGTGGACGGGCTCGAGGAGAGCTGGGCACGCCGCTGGCAGGAGGAAGGCACGTACGCGTTCGACCGCTCGAGAAAGCGGAGCGACGTGTTCTCGATCGACACCCCGCCGCCGACCGTATCGGGCGAGTTGCACATGGGGCACGTCTTCTCGTACACGCACACCGACACCACGGCGCGGTACCAGCGGATGCGCGGCAAGGCCGTCTTCTACCCGATGGGCTGGGACGACAACGGCCTGCCCACCGAGCGTCGGGCGCAGAACGTGTACGGGGTGCGCTGCGATCCGGCACTGCCGTACGACCCGGTGTGGCGACCACCGGCAGCTCCGGTCGACGACGCGGCCCGCCGCGACCCCACCCCGATCTCCCGGCGCAACTTCATCGAGCTGTGCGAACGGCTGACGGTCACCGACGAGCAGGCCTTCGAGGCGCTGTGGCGGCGGCTCGGGCTCTCGGTGGACTGGTCCCTGACGTACACGACGATCGGCCGGATCGCCCGGACCACCAGCCAACGGGCCTTCGTCCGCAACCTGCGCCGTGGCGAGGCGTACCAGTCGGAGGCGCCGACCCTCTGGGACGTCGGCTTCGCCACCGCTGTCGCCCAGGCGGAGTTGGAGGACCGGGAGCGCCCCGGCGCCTACCACCGACTGCGGTTCGCGGCGGCCGACGGGCGTGAGGTGCTCATCGACACCACCCGGCCCGAGCTGTTGCCGGCCTGCGTGGCGCTGGTCTGCCACCCCGACGACGAGCGGTACGCCGACCTGGTGGGCGCCACGGTGCGCAGCCCGCTCTTCGACGTCGAGGTGCCGGTGTACGCGCATCCACTCGCCGACCCCGGCAAGGGCACCGGTGTCGCGATGGTCTGCACGTTCGGTGACCTGACCGACGTGACCTGGTGGCGTGAGCTGGGGCTGGACACCCGGGTGGTGATCGGCCGGGACGGTCGGCTGCTTCCCGAGCCGCCGCACGGGGTGCCGGCGCAGCCGTACGCGGCGCTGGCCGGGCAGACCGTCAACGGCGCCCGCCGGGAGATCGTCGGGATGCTGGCCGACGCGGGTGACCTGATCGGCGAGCCGCGCCCGATCACCCACCCGGTCAAGTTCTACGAACGCGGCGACCGGCCACTGGAGATCGTCTCGACTCGACAGTGGTATCTGCGCAACGGCGGCCGGGACGAGGCGCTGCGCGCGACCCTGCTGGCCCGGGGCGAGCAGCTGCACTGGGTGCCGGCGCACATGAAACACCGCTACGACAACTGGGTGGGCGGCCTGAACGGGGACTGGCTGGTCAGCCGCCAACGCTTCTTCGGGGTGCCGGTGCCGGTGTGGTACCGGCTCGACGACACTGGCGAGCCGGACTGGTCCCACCCTCTCACGCCGGACGAGTCCTCGCTGCCAGTCGATCCATCCAGCGATCCGGCGCCCGGTTACGACGAGTCGCAGCGCGGCCGACCGGGTGGCTTCATCGGCGACCCGGACGTGCTCGACACCTGGGCCACCTCGTCGCTGACCCCGCAGATCGTCGGCGGCTGGGAGACCGACCCGGACCTGTTCGCCAGGGTCTTCCCGATGGATCTCCGCCCGCAGGGGCAGGAGATCATCCGGACCTGGCTCTTCGACAGCGTGATCCGTTCGCACTTGGAGCACGGGGTGCTGCCCTGGCGGGACACAGTGCTCTCGGGCTGGATCCTCGACCCCGACCACAAGAAGATGGCCAAGTCCAAGGGAAACGTGGTCACCCCGGTGGCCCTGTTGGAGCAGCACGGCTCGGACGCGGTGCGCTACTGGGCGGCCAGCGGCAAGCCCGGCATGGACCTGGCCTTCGACCCAGCGCAGATCAAAGTCGGCCGGCGACTGGCCACCAAGCTGCTCAACGCGTCCAAGTTCGCGCTCGGGCTGGGCGCGGCGGACGCGTTGCGCGCCCCGTACGACAACTCCAGCTCGGCGCGTCTGACGCCGCGCCGCGACCTGGAGCTGTCGGCGACCACACCACTGGACCGGGCCATGCTCGCCGAGCTGGCCACCGTTGTCACCGCGGCGAGCACCGCCTTCGACTCGTACGACCACACGGCGGCCCTGCAGGTCACCGAGGCGTTCTTCTGGCGGTTCTGCGACGACTACATCGAGCTGGTCAAGGAGCGGGCCTACGGCACCGGAGCGGCGGCCGACTCCGCACGGGCGGCGCTGGCCTCGGCGCTGTCGGTGCAGCTGCGGTTGTTCGCCCCGGTGCTGCCGTACGTGACCGAGGAGGTCTGGTCGTGGTGGCGGTACGGCTCGGTGCACCTGGCGCCGTGGCCCACCACCTACGAGGTGGCCCGGACGATCGAGGGATCGGGTGAGCCGGCGCTGCTGCGGCTCGCCGGTGACGCGTTGAGCCAGGTGCGACGGGCCAAGTCGGAGCGGAAGCTGTCGATGAAGGCGGAGGTGCCGTTGGCGGAGGCGCTCGGCCCGGCGGCGCTGCTGGAGCAGCTCACGCTGGTCGCCGACGACCTACGGGCGGCCGGCCGGATCGCCAAGCTCGATCTGCTCCCGGACCGCACCCCGGAGCTGGTCATCGCCTGCGCCTTCTGACCGGGGTCCGCCGCCGTCCGCTCGGGCGGCGGCGGACCGGCGGCTCACCAGCCGCGCAGGAAACGCAGCCCGAGCAGGAACGCGATCACGGCGGGCCCGACCAGCAGGGTGATCGCCTGGAGGCGGTACGGCATACGGTGCCGGGTCAGCTCGCCCGCGTTGCCCAGCACGATGGCCCCGGCCAGCATCAGGAACGCGCCCCACCAGCCGGTCTCCAGGTGGATCAGATCCACCCGGATCAGTTGCAGGGTCAGCCCGAGCAGCGCTCCGGTCAGCGCGAGCAGGGCCACCGCCCGGTGCAGGCCGCGGGCCAGCGGGTGGGCCGCGCGCCAGCCGTAGGTGCCAGCCACCGCCAGGCAGGGCAGCACCACCAGGAGCGGCCAACCTCGCCCCATCACACCGAACATCAGCAGCGCGCCGACTGCGAAGACGATCGTGCCGACGCAGGCGAGCATGTACCCGGCGAAGGCCCGGCCACCGCCGCGAGCCAGCAACGGCCCGCCGCTGGCCGCGATCAACGCGGCCGGGATCAGGATGAACACCGCCCACCAGTGGAACTGGCCGCTGCCCTGAGCCGCGGTGGCGACAGTGGCACAGGCCAGCCCGGCGACGGCCAGGCTGGTCAGCCAGGGCCGGCTGCTCCGGGAGTATGGCTCAGCCAACGACGTCCGCTCCGCTTCGACGCTCACGCCCACCAGCCTGGCCCGATGTGGCCCGGCCGGTCCATCCGGCCAGCCCTACCGCAGCGCGGGGGCTGGCCGGAACAGCGCCCAGGGCGTGTGTCAAGGCCTCGGTCGAGCCGAGGCGGAGTCCAGGCGGCGGTCCGGCCAGGGGCTTTGACACACGCCCTAACATCGTTGTCAGCTCGTCTCGCCGGCCACGCTGAACGAGCGCAGGCGGTCGATGGCGAGCACTGTGAAGCCGACGCTGACCAGCGCGGTCATCACCGACGCCACCGGCACCGACACGCTGGTCTCCAGCAGCCCGGTGGGGGCGATCCGGTCGGCGAGGGCGATCACGTACTGCTGGATGGAGAGCACCTTGGTGCCGCTGACGAAGTTGCCCAGCAGCCCCTCCCAGATCAGCACGTAGACCAGCCCGAGCAGCACCGGCCGCCTGGTGACCAGACTGAGCGCGAGGAACAACGCCGAGTACGCCAGCGCGCCGAGCGCCGCCGCGACCGCCAGCGCCAGTCCGAGGCGTACCGAATCGGCGAGCACGCCCGCGACGTAGAGCGGCACCGCCACGGTGACCGCTGTGACCCCGGCGGCCACCGCGAGCTTCGGCAGCACGATCTGCCAGCGCGGCAGCGGCTTGGTCAGGATGTGCACCACGGTGCCGTCGTCGATCTCGGCGCCCAGCACGCCGGTGCCGATGATCAACGCAACCACCGGCAGCACCACTGCCAGGCCGAGGCCGACCAGCACCGGCGGCCCCCACTCGCCCGGGTCCACCCCCAGCGACCGGCAGAGCACGGCCAGCCCGAGCAGCACCAACGGCAGCGGTAGCAGCAGCAGGAACCGACGTCGGCCGAACAACCCACGCGCGGTGATCCAGGTAACTGTCGACATGTCAGCTTCTTTCGTTCGTGACTGCGGGGCTCACTCGCTGCGCTCGTTCACTCCTCGCACTCACCGGTCATGCCTCCACGAGGTAGGAGAAGACGCTCTCCAGGGACTCGTCGGACGGCACCAACTGGCGCACCCGGATGCCTTTGTTGAGTGCGATCCGGGGTAGCGCCCGGGTGAACGCGCCGTAGTCACCGGCCCGCACCGTCAGGCCGGTCGGGTCCAACTCGACCCCACTGACCGACGGCTCGGCGATCAGCGCGACGGCCAGGGCCCGGTCGTCGGTGGAACGCACCGCGAACACGTGCGGGCGGTTGGTCATCAACCGGCGGATGGTCCGGAAGTCGCCGGAGGCCGCCAACCGCCCGGCCACCATCACCTGCACCGTCCCGGAGACCTGCTCGACCTCCTCCAGGATGTGCGAGCTGAACAGGATCGTCCGACCGGCGTCGCCCAGGGTGTGCAGCAGCTGCATCATGTGCAGCCGCTGGCGCGGGTCCATGCCGTTGAACGGCTCGTCGAGCAGCAGCACCTGCGGGTCGTGCACCAGCGCGGCGGCCACCCGGGCCCGCTGGCGCATTCCCTTGGAGTACGTGCCGATCCGGCGGTCCTGCGCCGACTCCAGCTCCACCAGGTCGATCGCCCGCCGGGCCGCCGCCGCCGGATCGGGCAGCCGGTGCAGCTTCGCGCTGGCCAGCACGAACTCGTACGCGGTGAGGAAACCCTGCACCGCCTCCCGTTCGCTGACCAGCCCCAGCCGCCGGTAGACGTCGGGATTGCGCCACGTCGGATCGTCGTCGAGGGTGACGGTGCCGCGCGACGGGGCGAGGAACCCGGCCATCATGTGCAGCAGCGTGGTCTTGCCGGCGCCGTTCGGGCCGAGCAGCCCGGTCACACCCGGGCCGAGGGCCATGCTGATGTCGTTGACCGCGACCACGTTGCCGTACCACCGGGACACCCCGGTCAGGCTCAGCGTGCTCATCAGGAGGCGACCTTCCGGTAGCGAGCCAGCAGGAGGGCGGTCGCGCCGGCGACCAACAGCACCGCGGCCAGGGCGTAGACCGGACCGAACCCGCCGATCATCATCTCGCCCGGATCGCCCTCGACCAGCAGGTCACCCAGCGACCAGATGCCCACCCCCTGCACCAGCGTGGAGGGCGAGGCGAGCCCGGCCAGCTCGTTGGCGGCACGCGACGGCAGGATGCTCAGCACCCCGACGATCGGGGTGGTCATCAGGAAGACCGCCACCACCCCACCGGCGGCGAAGGCGCGCTTGCCGGTCAACGAGGCGACCAGCAGCCCGACCGAGGCGAAGACCACCGCCCACAGCCCGGCGTAGAGCAGCCCGGGCAACAGGTCGAGCAGCTCGTTCCACACCCCGCGCATGCCCTGCTTGGTGGTGAAGGCGGCACCCAGGAACATCAGCAACTGCGGCCCGCCGAGCAGCAGCCAGAGGGCGGTGACCAGCGCCAGCAGCTTGGCCAACGCGTAGTCGGCGCGCGGCAGCGGCCGGGAGAAGTACAGCGGCAGCACACCGCTGCGCAGGTCCCGGGAGACCAGCTCCGGAGCGACGACCGCGACGAAGAAGATGACCAGCCAGCTCATCGCGTCGGCGAACTGGGCGTACGTGGCGACGGGCTCGCCGATCTGGCTGCGTACCGCGGCCAGGGCCACCGCGACCAGGGAGACGATGCCGACCACCAGCCACGGGAAGATCTTGGCCTTGGCGCTGCGTCCGAGCCCGAACGCGGTGCGCAGACCGTGCAGGTAGAGCGCGCCGAAGACCTGTCGGCGGCCCAGCCTCGGCCCCTCGTAGCGCTGGTAGCCGATGTCGTGGATGACGCCGGTCGGCGTGGAGCGCACGGCGGCGGTGGACGGCTCAGGCATGAGTGAGCTCCCTCGTGGCGAAGAGTTCGGCCACCCGGTGCCGGCGCTGGTCCAGTCGGTGCAGTGGCAGGTCCAGTTCGGCGACCGCACCGAGGATCAGGTCGTAGGTGCCGTCGTCGGCGAGCGGCACGAGGAGCAGACGCCCGTCCCGGGCGACCGGCAGTTTCAGTTCGGCGAGCCTGGCGGCGAGTTCCTCGGTGCCCTCGCTGACCTCCACGGCGAGCACGTCGGTGGCCGTCGTCATCGCGGAGATGTTGTCGGCGCGCAGCAACCGGCCGCCGTCGATGGCGATCAGCGTGTCGCAGATCCGCTCGACCTCGCCGAGCAGGTGCGAGCAGACCAGCACGGAGATGCCGAACTCGGTGCCGATCCGGTGTACCAGGGCCAGCATGGCGTCGCGGCCGGCCGGGTCCAGGCCGTTGGTCGGCTCGTCCAGCAACAGCAGGTCGGGGTCGTGCACCAGCGCCTGGGCCAGCTTGACGCGCTGCTTCATGCCGGTCGAGTAGCCCCCGACCGGGCGGTAGCGCTCCTCATAGAGCCCCACGTGCCGCAGCGCCTCCGAGGCCCGCTCGCGGGCCGCGGTGCGGGGCAGGCCGCTCATCCGGCCGAGATGGGTGACCAGTTCGGCGGCGGACAGGTCGGGTGGGAGGCAGTCGTGCTCCGGCATGTAGCCGACCCGGCTGCGGACAGCCGCCGGGTCTGCGGTCGGGTCGATGCCGAGCACCGAGACCTGACCGCTGGTTGGTGCGATCAGGCCGAGCAGAATCTTGATCAACGTGGATTTGCCGGCGCCGTTCGCGCCCACCAGGCCGATGATCCCGGGCTCGACGGCGACGGTGAGGTCGGCCAGCGCGGTGACCCGACCTCCGTACGTCTTGGTGAGCGACTGGGTCGCGATCAGTGTCACGCGCCCAGCGTAGGGAGTCGATGCCCAGCAGGGACACCGGCACGCCCCCGGCACTCCCCTGATCCTTTCCGCGCCGGACCCCTAAGGTCCCCCGCCGAGGCCCTCGCGACGTTTCCGCCGGTCCCGCGTTCGGCCCGACCCCGCCTTGGGAAAGACACGTCCAGGGTGACACCATTCACCTCCCGTTCACCAGGCATCGACCCGCCCGGTGATCGACCGACGACGCGGGAGGGATCCTGATGGCCGAGGTGGGCGTCCCCAAGGTGAGCGTCGTGGTGCCGGCGTACAACTGCGGCCCGCACATCGAGAAGCTCGCCGCCTCGCTCCTGCGCCAGTCACTGCCCGCCGACGAATTCGAAGCGATATTCGTCGATGACGGCTCGACCGACGACACCGCGGAGCGGCTGGACCGGCTGGCCGCCGAGCACCCGCACATCACCGTGCTGCACATCGAGAACTCCGGCTGGCCGTCGCGTCCGCGCAACCTCGGCATCGACCACGCCCGCGGCGAGTACGTCTTCTTCGCCGACGACGACGACTGGTTCGCCGACGAGGCGCTGGAGCGGCTCCACGCCTGCGCGAAGGCGAACGACGCCGACATCGTGGTGGGGAAGATGGCCGGGTACGGGCGCCCCGTGCCGCGGGAGCTGTTCCGCAAGAACCGCTTCGACGCCACACTGGGCAACTCCCCCCTGATCGACAGCCTGACCTGCCACAAGCTGTTCCGGCGGTCGTTCCTCAACGAGCACGGTCTGCGGTTCCCGGAGGGCGGCAAGCGTCGGCTGGAGGACCACTCGCTGGTCGTCCGGGCCTACTTCCTGTCCCGGCGCACCTCAGTGCTGTCCGACTACACCTGCTACCACCACGTCCAGCGGGGCGACGCGCGCAACGTCACAGCGGGCCAGCTGGACCCGTCGAGCTACTACGCCAGCGTGCGCGAGGCGCTGGACGTCGTGGACGCCAACACCGAGCCGGGTCCGCTGCGGGATCGGCTGCACCGGCGCTGGCTGCGCAACGAGATGCTCAGCCGGCTGCGCGGCAAGCGGCTGCTGAACGCCCCCGAGGCGTGGCTGGAGCAGGTCGCGCTGGAGATCCAGAAGGTCATCCAGGACCGCTTCGCCCCCGGTGTCGCAGGCGGTCTGCCACCCCTGCTCCGAGCCGTGGCGTACCTGGCGGAGCAGGGCCGCGTCGCGGACCTGCGCAGGCTTGCCCGCTGGGAGGCGGGCATCGCCGCGCACGGCACCATCGACGAACTCCGGCGTGCCGACCACGCCGTCACGGTGACCATCGCCGCCGAGCTGCGCGCCGCGGACCAGCCGGTCGGCTTCCGCGCCGACGACGGCCGCGACGTGCTGGTGCTCCCGATGGAGGAGATCGCCCCCGAGGTGCTCGACGCCACCGCGCAGGTGCGCAAGGCGCGCCTGGACCTGGTGGCCCGCCACCGGGAGACCGGCGCCGAGATCTTCCTTCCGAACACCTTCGAGACCGAGCGGATCACCGGTACGACCGGAGCGGACACCGTCCACCTGGTGCACCGGGCCACCGCCACAATCGACTTCGCCGCCCTCAACGGCGGCCGCACCAGGGGCAGCTGGCTGCTCAAGGCCCGGATCACCAACGTGGGCTGGACCGAGGACGCGCGACTGCCGCTGGTGTTCATCTGCCGAGCCGACGGCTCGCGACCCCGGATCCGCGACGAGCGGAAGGTGTGGAACCGGGTGCGGTCGGCGGTAGGCCGTCGGATCAAGCGCTGATCCGCCCGCGGGGGTCCTGGAGTGGCGCCCTCGACCGATGGGCGGTCGGCTGCGAAACTGTGTGCCGGTCAGCGAGTGGGGGGTGTGGATGAGCAACGGCTGGGTGCTGCCCGACGAGGTGCTACGGGACGCACCGGCGTACACGCCACGTCCCGGTGAGCTCGCGGATCTGGAGCTGCTGCTGACCGGCGCGTACGCCCCTCTGACCGGTTTCATGACCCGCGCCGACCTGGTCTCGGTCAGCCGGCGCGCCCGGCTGGCCGACGGCACACCGTGGCAGGTAGCTGTCGTCCTCCAGGTGCCGGCCGCGCTGGCGCAGAGCTTCGATCCGCGCGACCCGGCCCGGCGGGCGCTCGTGCTGACCGACGGGGAGGGCGCTCCGGCGGCCGCCCTGGACGTGGCCGACGTCTGGCCGGTGCGCGAGGGCGTGGCGGGGGTGGGCGGCCAGGTTCGGCGGCTGGGCGACGGTGGGCACGGTCCGTTCCAACGTCTGCGGCGCAACCCGGAGGAGGTCCGCGCGCTGCTGCCGCCGGGCCGGGTGCTCGGGGTGATCGCCGATCGGCCGCTGCATCGTCCACAGCTCGCCCAGATCGCGCACGCCGCCCGCACCCTGGCCGCTCATCTGCTCGTGATGATCCCGGTCGGCGAGGGCGGCGTCGACGGGGTCCCGCCGGAGGCGCTGGTCCGTACGATCTTCGCCGCCCGGGACCGGATGCCGCCCGCCACCCTGGTCGCGGTGCCGCTGTCGCACCGCCGGGAGGAGATCAGCGACGCGTTGCTGCGCGCCCGGGTCTCGGCCGCGTACGGGGTCACCCACCTGCTCTCCACCGGGGAGATGCTCTCCGGCGCCGGGCTGCGGGTGCTGGTGCCGCGAGAACTCGCCTACGACAACCGGGATGGGCAGTGGCGTTGGCGGGAGGACATCCCACCGCGCAACCGCCGGCTCGCGCTGACCCAGCCGGAGATCGACGACCTGCTCGATCGGGGCTTCCCGCTCCCGGAGTGGCACACCCCGCCCGCCGTGGCACGGGAGTTGGCCCGGGCCCGGCCGCCGCGTCGGCAGCGTGGGCTGGTGGTCTTCCTGACCGGCCTCTCCGGCTCCGGCAAGTCGACCATCGCCCGAGGGCTGGCGGACGCGTTGCGGGAGAGCGGCGACCGTACGGTGACCCTGCTCGACGGGGACGTGGTGCGCCGGGAACTCTCCGCCGGGTTGGGCTTCAGCAAGGCCGACCGGGATCTCAACGTCCGGCGGATCGGCTGGGTGGCCGCCGAGATCGCCCGGCACCATGGGGTGGGCATCTGCTGCCCGATCGCCCCGTACGCGGCGGCCCGGGCCACCGCCCGGGAGATGGCTCTCGCCGCCGGGGCGGGTTTCGTGCTGGTGCACGTTGCCACCCCGCTGGAGGTGTGCGAGCGACGGGACCGCAAGGGTCTGTACGCGCGAGCGCGGGCCGGCCTGCTCACCGGGATGACCGGCATCGACGACCCGTACGAGGAGCCGACCGACGCCGATCTGGTGCTCGACACCACAGCAATCAGCGTGGCGGACGCGGTGCAGGCCGTGCTGCACCACCTGACCGAGACCGGCTGGGTGGAGCTGAAGATCGCCACCGCCTGAGGCGTCGCCGTACCCGTTCCTTCCACCGCTGAGCGCCACGCGCTAGTGTTCATCTTTGTTGGAACACGTTTGACCGCGTGAGGGTACGTGGACGCTCGGGGAGGCACGGCGGATGCTCGCTCAGCAGCGGCAGGCGGCCATCCTGGAGCGGGTCCGCTCGACCGGCGGCGTCCGGGTCAGCGAGTTGGCAGGCGAGTTCGGCGTGTCCGACATGACCATCCGGCGTGACCTCGACGCGCTGCACGAGCGCGGCCTGCTGGCCAAGGTGCACGGTGGCGCCACCACCACCGGGCCAAGCTCCACCGACGAGCCGGGCTTCCGCGCCAAGTCGGTCCGCCAACTGCCGGAGAAGGCGGCCATCGCCGACCGGGCGGCTCAGCTGGTCCGGCCGGGAGCGGCGGTCGCGCTCTCCGCCGGCACCACCACGGCCGAGCTGGCCCGCCGACTGGTGGACGTGCCCGAGCTGACAGTGGTGACCAACTCGCTGCCGGTGGCCGAGATCATGCACGCCGGCGGCCGCCCCGACCAGACGGTGGTGCTCACCGGCGGCGTACGCACACCGTCGGACGCGCTGGTCGGCCCGCTCGCGGTCGGGGCCGTCCGGTCACTGCACCTGGATCTGCTCTTCCTGGGCGTCCACGGCATCACCGAGCGGGCCGGCTTCACCACCCCGAACCTGATGGAAGCGGAGACCGATCGCGCGCTCGTGGCGGCGGCGGACCAACTGGTGGTGCTCGCCGACCACACCAAGTGGGGCACGGTCGGCATCTCCTCGATCGTCGCGTTGGCGGCGGCCCACGTACTGGTCAGCGACGACCGGTTGCCTCCACCCGCACGACGGGTACTCGGCGAACAGGTGGGCGAACTGATCATGGTGAAGGCGACAGGGGCGGGCCGCGTGACGCGCACGCCGACAACTGAGGGGACGGCGCCGTGAAGCGCACCGCGATCGACCTGGCCGACGGCCGGGAGCTGATCTACTTCGACGAGCGCGACGACGCGGTCCGCGACCAGCCGGACCGCCGGGACCTGCCGCCACCTCCTCCCGCGTCGCAGCTGCGTTACGACCCGTTGACCGACGAGTGGGTGGCGGTCGCCGTGCACCGGCAGACCCGCACCTTCCTCCCGCCGGCGAACGAGTGCCCCCTCGACCCGTCGGTGGGCGACCGGTTGACCGAGATCCCCGCACCCGACTACGACGTGGTGGTCTTCGAGAACCGGTTCCCCTCGCTGAGCGGTCGGGTGGCCGAGGAGCCCGGGGAGATCACCCCGTTCACACCGGTCCGGCCGGGCCTCGGCCGGTGCGAGGTGGTCTGCTTCACGTCGGATCACAACGCCTCCTTCGCCAGCCTGCCCCCGCGCCGGGTCCGCACCGTGCTGGACGCGCTCGCCGACCGCACCGAGGTGCTCGGCGCGCTACCCGGCGTCGAGCAGATCTTCTGCTTCGAGAACCGGGGCGTCGAGATCGGTGTCACGCTGCACCACCCGCACGGCCAGATCTACGCGTACCCCTTCGTGACGCCGCGCACCCGCGCGCTGCTGGCCGCGGCGCGCCGGCACGCCGAGCGAACCGGCGGGGGCAACCTGTACGCGGACGTGCTGGCCGCCGAGCGCGCCACCGGCGACCGGGTGGTCACCGAGAACGAACACTGGACGGCGTTCGTCCCGGCTGCCGCGCGCTGGCCGTTCGAGGTGCACATCGCGCCGCGCCGCGTGGTGCCGGACATCCCGGCGCTCGACGACAGCGAGCGGGACGCCTTCGGGCCGCTCTACCTGGACCTGCTGCGCCGCTTCGACGGCCTGTTCGACATGCCGATGCCGTACATCTCGGCCTGGCACCAGGCGCCCGTGCGGATCGACCGCGAGCTGGGCCACCTGCACCTACAGGTGTTCAGCATCCGGCGGGCCGCCGACAAGTTGAAGTACCTGGCGGGCTCGGAGTCCGGGATGGGCGTCTTCATCAACGACATCGCCCCGGAACGCGCCGCCGACCTGCTGCGCGCCGTTTGAAAACCTGCCGTGCGCGGCGCGGGCTTGTCGGGAAACAGGGCGCGGGGGGCCCGGGACAGGGCCCCCCGCAGGGAAGGGACGGCTGGCTGTGCACGGCACAGCCGGGAAGGCTGGCTGATCGGCGCACGGGTGCCGCGGGTCGACCGTGGTCAACCTTCCTGGACGCGACTGGCATCTCGTCCATCCTGGTCAACGAGGCGCGCCGGCCGCAGTGACGCCGACCGGCGCGGTGGCGCCGGACACGCCGAAGCCCGCCGGCAGGGGTGCCGGCGGGCTCCGATGACGCGGTACGCCTGGATCAGGCAGCGATCTTGCGGGCCAGGTTCTCGTCGAGCGCGTTCATGAACTCGTCGGTGCTCAGCCACGGGGCGTCGCGCGAGATGAGCAGCGCGAGGTCCTTGGTCATCTGGCCGCCCTCGACGGTGTCGACGATGACCTGCTCCAGGGTGTTGGCGAACTCGGTGACCGCCGGGGTGCCGTCCAGCTTGCCCCGGTGGGCCAGGCCCCGGGTCCAGGCGTAGATCGACGCGATCGGGTTGGTCGAGGTCTTCTCGCCCTTCTGGTACTGCCGGTAGTGCCGGGTGACAGTGCCGTGCGCAGCCTCGGCCTCGACGGTCCGGCCGTCCGGGGAGAGCAGGACGGAGGTCATCAGACCCAGCGAACCGAAGCCCTGCGCGACGGTGTCGGACTGCACGTCACCGTCGTAGTTCTTGCAGGCCCAGACGTAGCCGCCCTCCCACTTGAGCGCGGCGGCGACCATGTCGTCGATGAGCCGGTGCTCGTAGGTGATGCCGGCAGCGGCGAACTCGGCCTTGAACTCGGCCTCGAACACCTCGGCGAAGATGTCCTTGAACCGGCCGTCGTACGCCTTGAGGATGGTGTTCTTGGTGGACAGGTAGACCGGGTAGTTGCGGTCCAGTCCGTAGCGGAACGACGCCCGGGCGAAGTCCCGGATCGACTCGTCGTAGTTGTACATGCCCATGGCGATGCCGCCGCCGGGGAAGTTGGCGACCTCCATCTCCATCGGCGCGCCGCCGTCGGCCGGGGTGTAGGTGATGGTCACCGTGCCCGGGCCGGGGACGACGAAGTCGGTGGCCTTGTACTGGTCACCGTGGGCGTGCCGGCCGATGATGATCGGCTTGGTCCAGCCGGGGACCAGCCGCGGCACGTTGGACATGATGATCGGCTCACGGAAGACGACGCCGCCGAGGATGTTGCGGATGGTGCCGTTGGGCGACCGCCACATCTTCTTCAGGCCGAACTCCTCGACCCGGGCCTCGTCCGGGGTGATGGTCGCGCACTTGACGCCGACGCCGTGCTCCTTGATGGCGTTGGCGGCGTCGATCGTGACCTGGTCGTCGGTCTCGTCGCGGTGCTGGATCGACAGGTCGTAGTAGTGCAGGTCGACGTCGAGGTAGGGCAGGATCAGCTGCTCCCGGATCTGCTTCCAGATGATCCGGGTCATCTCGTCGCCGTCGAGTTCTACGACCGGGTTGTTTACCTTGATCTTCGCCATCGGCCGGCGCTCCTCTCGGGGGACACGTGCTCAAGCAGTACGAGCGTACTGCAATTGGGCCGGCAGCCCCCAGCCGGCCTCGACCGGCCGGCGGAACCGGGCTGCGCGGAACAGGAATGCCCTGGAATCATCGTCCGATGCCACTGAACCGCACCCTCGGGTCTATCACGGTCACCGCACTCACCGACGGTGAGGGTGCCTTCTTCCAGCCCCGCGCGGAGGCGTTTCCGCAGGCCACGGCGGCGCACTGGGCGGAGGCCGACCGGCGCGACCCCGACTCGGTGACCGCCGACGGGCAGTGGTGGCTGCCGTTCCGCAGCTTCGCGATCCGCGCCGGCGACGGGCCGGTCACAGTTGTCGACGCCGGGATCGGCCCGGCCGACGCACCCGCCGCGAGCTGGGCGCCAGTGCCGGGGCGGCTGCCCGCCGAGTTGGCCGCCGCGGGCATCGACCCGGCCGATGTCGACACCGTCGTCCTGACCCACCTGCACAGCGACCACATCGGCTGGGCGGTCACCGGCACACCGGGTCGGCCGTACTTCCCGAACGCGAGCTACCTGCTACAGCGCGCCGAACTCGACGCGGCGGAGACGCTCAACCCGGGGCTGCCGGCCGGCCTCATCGCGCCCTTACGCGCCGCCGGCCAGCTCCGGGTGGTCGACGGGGAAACCGCCCTGACCCCGGCGGTACGTCTGCTGCCCACCCCCGGCCACACCCCCGGCCACCAGTCGGTGCTCCTGACCTCGGCCGACGAACGGATGCTGCTCACCGGGGACCTGCTGGTGCACATGGTGCAACTCGTCGACCCCGACCTGGCGTACGCCCACGAGGAAGACCCGGAACAGGCCCGCGTCTCCCGGCGAGCCGCCCTGAACACCCACTCCCCCACCGTCCTGGCCACCCCCCACCTCGGCACCCCCTTCACCCCGCACCACTGATCGCTCACCGGCCGGCCCGGCCAAGATCACGGGCGGGGGCGGGGCGGGGCGGGGAGAGTGCCGTGGGGCGGCGAAGGGCGCGCCGGCTTGGCCGACGCGCCCTTCGTGCTGGTACGGGGAACTACATGCTGGAGATGTCGCCCTGCTTGGCGCGGACGGCCTCGGCAGCCTCCAGGAGGCTGGCGCGCTCGTCGGCGTCCAGGTCGGTCTCGACGACCCGCTTGACGCCCTCGGCGCCGATCTGGGCCTCGACACCCAGGTAGACACCGGAGATGCCGTACTCGCCGTCGACCCAGGCGCAGACCGGCATGACCTCGCCGGAGTCCTCCGCCACGGCCTTCGCCATCCGGGCGGCGGCGGCGGACGGGGCGTAGTAGGCCGAACCGGTCTTGAGCAGCGCGACCACCTCGGCGCCACCGTTGCGGGTCTTGACGACCAGCTCCTCGATCTGCTCGGCCGGCATGGCCTCGCGCAGCGGCTTGCCGTTCACGGTGCTCTTCGACGGCACCGGGACCATGGTGTCGCCGTGCGAGCCCAGGGTCAGCGTGCGTACCGAGGCCACCGGCACGTTCAGCGCCTCGGCGACGAAGTTGCTGAACCGGGCGGTGTCGAGCATGCCGGCCTGGCCGAGCACCCGGTTCTTCGGGAACTGGGTGGCGAGCTGCGCCAGCGCGGTCATCTCATCCAGCGGGTTGGAGACCACGATGACGACGGCGTTCGGGGCGTACTTGGCGACGTTCTCGGCGACCTGGCGGACGATCTTGGCGTTGGTCTCCAGCAGGTCCATCCGGCTCATGCCTGGCTTGCGGGGCAGACCAGCGGTGATCACGACGACGTCGGAGCCCTCGATCTGCTCGTAGCCCTCACCGTTGGGGCCGGTGGTCACGCCGACCACCTTGGTCTCGAAGCCCTCGATGGCCCGGGACTGGTTGAGGTCGAGCGCGAGGCCCGCGGGCTTGCCCTCCACGATGTCGGTGATCACTACGGTGTCGAAGACGTCGTACTCGGCCAGGCGCTGTGCGGTGGTGGAGCCGTAGAAGCCAGCCCCGACGACAGTGACCTTCTTACCCATGGTCGTCCCACTCCCTGATACCAGTCGGTTTTCCGGACCGTATCAGTCATCCTGGCACCGATCAGGCCAGGGGCGGCGGCCATCGCCGGGATGGGGCGAACGTCACCGCCGTCCTGGTTCGGCGCCGCCGACGTGTGGGTCAGCCGCGCTCGGCGCGCTCGACGACGTTGGTGAGCAGCATGGCCCGGGTCATCGGGCCCACGCCGCCGGGCATGGGGACCAGCGCGCCGGCCGTCTCGGCCACCTCCGGGGCCACATCGCCGGTGTAGCGGCCCTTGCCGTCCGCGCCGATCACGCGCGTGATGCCGACGTCCACCACCACCGCACCGGGGTTGATCATGTCGGCGGTGAGCAGACCCGGCACGCCGGCCGCGACGATCACGATGTCGGCGGCCCGGGTGTGTGAGGCGAGGTCGAGGGTGCCGGTGTGGCAGAGGGTGACAGTGGCGTTCTCGCTGCGCCGGGTGAGCAGCAGGCCGAGCGGTCGGCCAACTGTGTTGCCGCGACCGACCACCGCGACGGTGGCCCCACGCAGCGCCACGTCGTGCCGGCGGAGCAGCTCGACGATGCCGCGCGGGGTGCACGGCAGCGGGCCGTCGTAGCCGAGCACGAGGCGACCCAGGTTGACCGGGTGCAGGCCGTCGGCGTCCTTGTCCGGGTCGATCAGCTCCAGCACCCGTTGGGTGTCGAGGTGGGCCGGCAGCGGCAGTTGAACGATGTAGCCGTGGCACGCCGGGTCGGCGTTCAGCTCGGCCAGCACGTCGTCGACCTGCTGTTGGGTGGCGTCGGCCGGCAGTTCGCGGCGGATCGAGGCGATGCCCACCTCGGCGCAGTCGCGGTGCTTGCCGTTGACGTACGCCTGGCTGCCCGGGTCCGCCCCGACCAGGACCGTGCCGAGCCCGGGGATGATGCCGCGTTCCGCGAGTGCCTTCACCCGGATGCGCAGCTCGTCCTTGATCTCCGCTGCGGTTGCCTTGCCGTCCAGAAGCGTCGCCGTCACGACCCGATCGTCTCACGGCCACCACCCGCGGATCAGACGACCTCGCTCGGGCCGTCCGCAGTCGGTGCGGTGGGGCAGCCACCGGGCGGGCCGGGCCAGGCCGGGGCGACGACCGACGGGATGACCGTGCGTGAGGTGTTGCTCGTCACTCCCGGTCACAATTTGTGGATTCGATCACGATCGAACCAGACAGGACGGGCCTGTGTCGCAGAGACGGGACGGCCGCCCCAGGCGCATCGAAGCAACCCAGGCGGGGCCAACCACTTCGTGGACCATCGTGATTTCCGCAGCTCACCGTCGATAAACCCGATTTTTGCTAGCAGGTTCGTTCGCCCTCGACAAGTGGGGCAACCCCGGACCGTTACCCACCCGCAACCGCGTCGTTGTCGAAGGCCCATCGCCGACCTACCGTTACCGCTTGTTGCGCAGCGTAACCCAGCGTCGGGCCTGACTGCGCAGCGTGAGGAGATGAGGAGGCTCAATGCGAGTTCGTAGACTCGCCGCCTGGACCGCCCTCCCGCTCGCGGTGACGCTGGGCCTCGCGGCCTGCGGCAGCGGCGGAGATGGTGGATCCGGTGGCAGCGACAGTTCGGTGGTCAGCATCCAGATCGCCGAGCCGAAGCACCTGGTTCCCACAAACACCACCGAGACGTCCGGGTCGCAGGTGATCGCCGGCCTGTTCAGCCCGCTCGTCGACTACGACGCCCAGAACAAGCCGTACGAGGTCGCCGCGCAGTCGGTCACCTCGTCCGACAACAAGGTCTGGACGATCAAGATCAAGGACGGCTTCACCTTCCACAACGGTGAGAAGGTCACGTCCCAGAACTACATCAACGCCTGGAACTACGGCGCGTACGCCCCGAACGGTCAGGACACCAACCCCTTCTTCGAGAAGATCGCTGGTTACGCCGACCTCCAGGGCAAGGCGCCGAAGGCCAAGGAGATGTCCGGTCTGAAGAAGGTCGACGACCTCACCTTCACCGCGACGCTCTCCGAGCCGTACATCGACTTCAAGACGACGCTGGGCTACAACGCGTTCTTCCCGATGCCGGACGCCGCGTTCTCGGCTCCGGGCGTGCTCAAGGACTCCTACGAGCAGGCGCCGATCGGGCAGGGCCCCTTCAAGATGAAGGGCACCTGGCAGCACGACAGCAAGATCGACGTCGAGCGCTACGACGCGTACCCGGGCGAGAAGCCCAAGGTCAAGAACATCGAGTTCCGGATCTACCAGCAGCTCACCGCCGCCTACGCGGACGTCCTGGCGGACAACCTGGACGTGCTGCCCACGATCCCGACCGAGAGCCTGAGCACCGCGCCGAGCGACCTGGGTGACCGGTACAAGACCAGCCCGATGTCGTCGTTCCAGTTCCTCGCGTTCCCGACGTTCGACAAGGACTACAGCAGCCCGGACGTGCGCAAGGCCATCTCGATGGCGATCGACCGTGACGAGATCACCAAGTCGGTCTTCAAGGGTTCGCAGACGTCGGCGCGCTCCTTCGTCGCGCCGGTCCTGCCGGGCTACCGGGAGGACACCGCGGGCAAGGCTGCCGAGTTCAACCCGACCGAGGCCAAGAAGCTCTACCAGGCCGCCGGCGGTCCGTCGAAGATCGTCATCTCGTACAACGGCGATGGCGGGCACAAGGACTGGGTCGACGCCACTGTCAACCAGCTCAAGACCAACCTGGGCGTGGACGCGGTCGGCTCGGTCGAGCCGAAGTTCGCCGACCTGCTGACCAAGGTCGAGAAGAAGACGCCGGTGGGTGCGTTCCGGATGGGTTGGGTCATGGACTACCCGACCATGGAGGACTACCTCGGCCCGCTGTACAGCACGAACGGCTCGTCGAACTACTACGGCTACAGCAACCCGGAGTTCGACAAGCTGGTCAAGGAGGGTTCCGCCGCCAAGACGCAGGACGAGGCGATCGCCAAGTACCAGCAGGCGGAGGACATCCTGGCCAAGGACATGCCGGTGATCCCGCTCCGCTTCGGCGAGAACGTGTTCGGGCACTCGTCCAAGGTCAAGAACGTGGAGATGGACCTGTTCCAGCGGGTCAACCTCGTCAAGATCGAAGCGGCCAGCTGAGCTGACCATGGTGCGGGCCACCCGGGCGACGAAGCCCGGGTGGCCCGGACCGCACCACCGGGGCCGGGCCGCAGCAGCGGACCCGGCGTCGGTGGTGCCGGCTCCCCCGGCCGGACGGCACGTCTCGGATATTTCGGGTACGACCAGAGATGCCGTCCTGCGACCCTTTCGCACATTTCCGGAGAGACTGCTAAGCATGTTCCGCTACATCCTGCGGCGCCTACTGCAGATGGTCCTGGCGTTCTTCGGGACCACCCTGATCGTCTACGCGCTGACATTCGCCGGGCAGGGCGACCCGATCCAGGCGCTCGCCGGCGAACGGCCGGTGACGCCAGCGCAGCGGGCCTACCTGACCGAGAAGTACCACCTGGACGCCACTGGCGTCGGCGGCTTCTTCTACCGCTACTTCGACTACGTGAAGAACCTGCTCCAGGGCAACCTGGGCGAGTCACTCACCGGTCGGAACATCGGTGACATCCTTCAGCAGGCCTGGCCGGTCACCGTGCGGCTCGCGCTCATCGCGCTCGCTGTGGCGATCATCTTCGGCGTCACCGCCGGGGTGCTCGCCGGCATCCGCCGGGCCAGCATCTTCGACAACTCGACGCTGGTGCTGACCCTGCTGGTACTGGGCATCCCGACCATCGTGCTGGCGCCGCTGGCGCAGTACTTCCTGGGCGTCAAGTGGCAGCTCTTCCCACCCACCGCCGGCTCCGACCCGACGTTCTACGCGCTCCTGCTGCCGGGCATCGTGCTCGGCTCGCTGTCGCTGGCCACAGCCCTACGACTCACCCGGGCCTCGGTGGCGGAGAACCTACGCGCCGACTACGTCCGGACCGCCCGGTCCAAGGGCCTGGTCAAGCGGCGCATCGTCGTCGTCCACGTGCTGCGCAACTCGCTGATCCCGGTGGTCACCTTCCTCGGTGTGGAACTGGGCAACCTGATGAGCGGCGCGATCATCACCGAGGGCGTCTTCAACATCCCCGGCGTGGGCTTCAACCTCTTCCGCGGCATCCGGACCGAGGACGGCCCCCTGGTGGTGGGCATCGTCAGCGTGCTCGTCGTGGTCTACCTGGTCTCGAACCTGGTGGTGGACGTCCTGTACGCCGTACTCGACCCGAGGATCCGCTATGAGTAAGTGCAGCGAGGTGGCGGCATGAGTGACTTTGAGACTGTGGCGGCCACCGAGAACCAGGCCGCGCGACGTGGCCCCTCGGGGGAGCCGGGCACGCCCAACCAGGTCGGCGCCGCGAACAAGCCCCGCAGCCTGGCCGGGGACGCCTGGCGCGACCTGCGCCGCAACCCGATCTTCTGGATCTCGCTGGCGCTGGTCGTCATCTTCACCCTGATGGCGCTGCTCCCCGGGGTCTTCACCGCCAACAACCCGAACGACTGCCTGCTCTCCCGGCAGCACGCCGGGCCGTCCGGCGGGGCCATCTTCGGGTACGACTTCCAGGGCTGCGACACGTACTCCCGGGCGGTCTACGGCACCCGGGCGTCGCTGCTGGTCGGTGCGCTTGCCGCGCTCGGCACCGGAATCATCGCGCTGGTGATCGGCATGCTGGCCGGCTACTTCGGCAGCTGGGTCGACGCGGTGCTCTCCCGGGTGATCGACGTGGTGCTCGGCATCCCGCTGCTGCTGGCCGCGATCGTGCTGCTCAAGCGGGTGTCCAGTGACAGCCAGTGGGCTCGGATCGGCGCTGTCGTCTTCGTGTTGGCCCTCCTCGGCTGGACCACCGCCGCCCGCGTGGTCCGGTCCTCGGTGATCACCGCGAAGGAGCAGGACTATGTCGCGGCGGCCCGGATGCTCGGCGCCGGCAACAGCCGGATCATGTGGCGGCACATCCTGCCGAACTCGTTGGCCCCGGCGATCGTCGTACTGACCATCGCGCTCGGCTCGTTCATCGCCGCCGAGGCGACGCTCTCCTTCCTCGGCATCGGCCTGAAGGCGCCCACCATCTCGTGGGGCCAGGACATCGACACCGGCCGGATCCACATGCGGGAGGCGGCCACCCCGTTGATCGTCCCGTCGGCCTTCCTGGCGCTGACCGTGCTGGCGTTCATCATGCTCGGCGACGCGATCCGTGACGCCTTCGACCCGAAGCTGCGGTGATCCCTCATGACCATCAATCCCACGCCCGCCTCTGCCACACCCGAGGGCGGTCACCTGCTGGAGTTGCGGGACCTGCACGTCGAGTTCCGCACCAACGAGGGCGTCGCCCGGGTGATCAACGGTGTGTCGTACCACCTGGACGCCGGCGAGACCCTCGCCGTGCTCGGCGAATCCGGCTCGGGTAAGTCGGTCACCGCACAGGCGATCATGGGCATCCTGGACACCCCGCCCGCGTTCGTCCGCTCCGGCCAGATCCTCTACCAGGGGGAGGACCTGCTCACCCGCCCCGAGGAGCAGCGCCGGCAGATACGCGGCAAGGAGATCGCGATGATCTTCCAGGACGCGCTCTCCGCCCTCAACCCGGTCTTCCCGGTCGGCTGGCAGATCGGTGAGACGCTGCGCCAGCGCGCCGGCATGTCCCGAGCCGACGCTCGGCGTCGTGCCGTCGAACTGATGGATCTGGTCAAGATCCCCGGTGCCGCCAAGCGGATCGGTGACTACCCGCACCAGTTCTCCGGCGGCATGCGGCAGCGCGTCATGATCGCCATGGCGTTGGCGCTGGACCCGAAGGTGCTGATCGCCGACGAGCCCACCACTGCCCTCGACGTGACAGTGCAGGCCCAGATCATGGACCTGCTGGCCGACCTGCGCCGGGAACTCAACATGGCGATGATCCTGATCACCCACGACCTGGGTGTGGTCGCCGGCGTCGCGGACCGGATCGCCGTCATGTACGCCGGCCGGATCGTCGAGCACGCCGATGTCCGCTCGCTCTACAAGGCGCCCGCCCACCCGTACACGAAGGGTTTGTTGGAGTCGATCCCGCGCCTGGACGTCCGCGGCCAGGAGCTGTCGACGATCAAGGGGTTGCCGCCGAACCTGATGCGCATCCCGTCCGGCTGCCCGTTCCACCCCCGGTGCCCGTACGTCCAGCAGGTCTGCGTGGACGAGGTGCCGCACGACCTGGTCCTCGGCGACGGCCGGACCAGCGCTTGCCACTTCGCGCAGGAGGTCCGTGATGACAGCGTCGCCCGCTAACCCCACGAAGGTCCGCGGCGAGACGATCCTCTCCGTCGACAACCTGGTGAAGCACTTCCCGATCACTCAGGGCGTGCTGTTCCAGCGGCAGATCGGAGCGGTCAAGGCCGTCGACGGGGTGAGCTTCGAGCTGCGCCGGGGCGAGACACTCGGCGTGGTCGGCGAGTCCGGCTGCGGCAAGTCCACCCTCGCCCGGCTGCTGATGCGGTTGGAGACGCCCACCTCCGGACGCGCCACCCTTGAGGGCAAGGACCTGTTCAAGGCTTCCGGGGGCGAGCTGCGCCGGCTGCGCCGCAACATGCAGATGGTGATGCAGGACCCGTACACCTCGCTCAACCCGCGGATGACCGTCGGCGACATCATCGGCGAGCCGTTCGAGATCCACCCGGATGCCGCGCCGAAGGGCAGCAAGGCCAAGCGGGTCCAGGAGCTGTTGGACCTGGTCGGGCTCAACCCGGAGCACATCAACAGGTACCCGCACCAGTTCTCCGGCGGTCAGCGTCAGCGCATCGGCATCGCTCGCGCCCTCGCGCTGAAGCCCGAGGTGATCGTCTGCGACGAGCCGGTGTCGGCGCTGGACGTCTCCATCCAGGCCCAGGTGATCAACCTGCTCAAGCAGCTACAGGGCGAGCTGGGGCTCTCGTACATCTTCATCGCGCACGACCTGTCAGTGGTGCGGCACATCGCCGACCGCGTCGCGGTGATGTACCTCGGTCGGATCGTCGAGATCGGCACCGAGGACGAGATCTACGAGCGGGCCACCCACCCGTACACCCAGGCTCTGCTCTCTGCGGTGCCGGTGCCGGACCCGGAGGCCCGCGACCAGCGCAACATGATCCGGCTGGTCGGCGACGTGCCCAGCCCGGCCGACCCGCCGAGCGGGTGCCACTTCCGGACCCGCTGCTGGAAGGCCCAGGACATCTGCGCCACCGAGGACCCCAAGGCGGTCCCGAGAGCGGCGGACCCCCACCCCTCGGCCTGCCACTTCGCCGAACTCCGCCCAACCACCGCAGCCTGACCACCACACCACGTTGATCATGGGGTTGACGGGCCGTTTCGTCCGGGTGGTTTCTAAGGTTCAGTGCAACTGATCTTGGTTGTGCTGGGGGGTGTTGGTGGCCAGGCCGGGTGTGTTGACGTTCGGGCATCGGCAGGTGTTGGAGCATCTGTGGGGTGCGGGTCGGCGTATTAGTGAGATCGCCGGTTTGTTGGGGGTGCCGGTGTGCACGGTGTCTCGGGAGGTGTCCCGGTATCACTCTGCGCGGCATGGGACGACGAACGCGATAGTCCGGTCTTTGCACGCGCGG
>NZ_JAKKFD010000055.1 GCF_022229005.1 Micromonospora trifolii | reverse complement strand
TCGCGGCGATCGTCCGCGCGAACGCCAACTCCGGGGCGAAGCTCCGGCTCGCCGAGAAGTGCACCTACACGCTCAACAGGTCCGCACCCCAGCCACCGGTGCCCTTCGGCGCGGTCGGCCTGCCGATCGTCACCCAGCACGTCGTGATCGACGGAAACGGGTCCACCATCGTCCGCGCGGCGAACGCCACCCCGTTCCGGATCCTGGAGGTAGGAGCCGGCGGCGACCTGACGCTCCGCGACGCCACCATCAAGGGCGGCCAAGCCGAGAGTGGGGTCGGCGGCGGAGGCGGCGGCATCCGGATCGACATCGGCGGCAAGGCCACCATCGAGAACACCAACGTGGTCTACAACCAGACCAACGGCCTGGGCGGCGGTATCGCCAACTTCGGCGTCGCGAAGATCCTCGGCGGGACCGACCACGGCAAGGACTGGAACGGCAAGGACAAGGGCAACAAGAAGGACGGCGGCAGCATCATCAGCAACAACAGCGCCCTGTACGACGGCGGGGGCATCCACAACAACGGCAGCCTCACCGTGCAGGACACCCGACTGAGCTACAACAACACGATCGGGGTCTTCAACACCCTGCCCCTCGGTGGCGCGGGCGGCGGCTTGTCGAACAGCAGCGTCGCCGTGCTCGAGAACGTCCACCTGGACAACAACACCGCGGGCTTCCGTGGCGGCGGCATCCGCGGCGGCATCAACTCCACCACCGAGGCCAAGAACGTCGAAGTCAACGACAACCGAGCCGGCAGCGAAGGCGGCGGAATCTTCTCCGACGGCGTCTTCCAACTCCGCCACGGCAAGGTCCACCACAACGAAGCCGGCCAACGCGGCGGCGGCGTCTACAACCAGATCGGCCAGTTCGTCGCCGAGGACAGCTGGATCAACGAAAACGTCGCCAGCACGAACAGCACCATCGAACACGGCGGCGGCGTCTACAACGGCAGCGGCACCGTCGTCCTGCGCCGCACCCACGTCGACCGGAACCGGGCCATCGGCACGAACTCCCAGGGCGGCGGAATCTACAACAACGCCACGCTGACCCTCACCGAAAGCAAGGTCACCGACAACATCTCCTTCCTGGCACCCGGCGGGATCTTCAACGACGGCGGCCAGGTCGCCGTGGACCAGAAGACGGTGATCAGCGGCAACAGGCCCACGAACTGCACACCCAGCTCACCGCCGGTGCCCAACTGCTTCGGCTGATCACCAGATCGCCCCGGCACCCGGGTAGCACGAGACAGGCATCCGGTCCCGCACAGGTTCGGTCACGAAGATCGGACCTGCGGCGGGACCGGATGCCGTCCGCCGAACGACCGCGGGGACTCGAACCGTCGCTCCTCCGCCGGGGCGACGATCCTCCGGGTTTGCGGCTCAGGTCTCGATGATGTTGTTGTTCTCGTCGATGCCGTGGCTGCGCCAATAGACGTCCCACTCGTCGTCGACGTGCTGCGGGACCTTGCCCTCCGGGTAGCGGACGTACGGCGGGGTCGGCTCCTGCCCGTCCGGGAAGCAGGCGCTGCCGCCCTGCCCGCCCACCGCGATGGCCGGATACTCACCGCTGGCGCAGATGCTCTCCCGAAACGAGCAACCGGTGGTGGTCAGCAGCCCGCCCAGGCCGACCGCGGCCAGGGCGATCACGATTCGCGTTCGCATGGGGAGAAATTCTGGTCGCCCCGAGCGACGGCTGCCATCCGCACTCGTACTCATCCCGCGCCGCGCGTCACGACTCCTCGCCGGGGTGCAGCGCGACCAATGGGCGTCCACCGAGGTTGTCGGTCCTGATCGTCGACGTCGCTAGCCTCAGGAGGGAACCTCGGCGGATCGAAGACGGAGGAGGCCATGGCGTTGCGGTTCGAGCATCGCGACACCACAACGGTGCCCGACCGGCTTCGACGCCCTGATCTCCGGCCAGGGCCTGTGTCGAAGTCGGTCACCGCCACTCGTTGATAGCGGCGAACTGGATGGTGCTTGGCCCGTCGGTGGGCGTCCTGGTCAGTCTTACTCAGGGGATCGTTGCGGCAATCGGGCGCCGGCGCAGGTAGGCCCGGCTCGCCTTCGACCCGTACGCCCTGTCGGCCAGGAGCCGGTCCGGCCGGTCCTGGGGCGGCCCGTGACCAGGCGGGGAACACGAACAGCCCCGAGGATCGCCTTGAACTGCGGGCTGTCACCGCGCTCACCGGCGGTCAGCACCATGGCGAGAGGCTTCTGCCCCTCCAGAGCTCACCCTCGGCAACTTTCCGTAACGGTCAGCCAGCGTCGGCGGCCGGCTGCGCACCCATGGGTGCACGAAAAACGCCCCCTGGTCGACTTACGTCGATGACCAAAGAGGCGTTTTGCCTGCTCAACTGCTGTGCGCCCGAAGGGACTCGAACCCCTAACCTTCTGATCCGTAGTCAGATGCTCTATCCATTGAGCTACGGGCGCTTGTGCTCAGCCAGTCTACACACCCGGCTTTCGCGCGGAGACTCCGGGATTCGAACCCGGGAGGGGCTTTAAGACCCCAACCGCATTAGCAGTGCGGCGCCATAGACCAGACTAGGCGAAGTCTCCCTGGTGATCCTCAGACCACCGCGCCCGAGGATACAGGTCGCCACCCACCGGGAGCAAAACGACTTCCGGGGTGCGCCCACCAGGCCCGCCCGCCGTCCGTGTTTCAACGCTGTGCGACGGCGTGATCGGGACTACGCTCCATCGATATGCAGGAGCAGCCGCCCAGCGAGTCGACCAGTCGAGAGCCTGCTGAACGAGCGCGTCGGCGCTCCCCACGGGCCACCTTCAGGCCGCCGATCGTGGCCGAGGAGCCCACCGAGACGGTGGAGCCCACCGAGTCGACGGCACCGCCGGCAGCCGCTCCGGTGGGCCCGCGTCCTCGTCGGGCCAAGGCTGCCCCGGCGGTGCTGTTCCAGCCTCCGGATCCGGACCGTCCCCTGCCTCCACAGCCTCGACGCGCACCGACCGACGTGACCACCGACACGAGCGCGGCACTCCCAGAGCCGCCGAATGCTCGGACCACCCCCGTTCGCAAGGCTGCCCGCCCCAAGGCGGCCGAGACGCCCACCGAGGTGACCCCGACCACGCCAGCACCGCGCAAGCGCACCGCGAGCCCCACCAGGGCAGCGAGCACCACCACACCAGCGATCCCGGTCAAGGCCGCAAAGACAACCAAGCGCGCGGTCACCCCACGCAAGAGCACCACGCCGGCGGAGCCCACCCCCGAACCCGTGGCCCCGCAGCTGACGGCACCGGCAGCACCCGCCGTTCGGCAGGCTGAGCCGGCCCTGGGGCGTACCCCGGAATCGGAGCTGCGCGCGGTCGCCGCGCGCGTGCTCGACCACCCTGGCTTCGCACCGGAGCTGTTGGCTCTGGCTGCGGTGCGGACGTTCGGGCCCGGCGCGGCCGGGTGGGCCGCTGGGTTGCGCGCCCGGTATCCGGACGCTTCGGCGGACGGCCTGGCCCGGTTGGCGGCCCGGCGGTTCGTCCGCTCGGCGGGTGCGGGTGGGGCGACCGCCGCGCTGGCCGGCTTCTTCGCGCCGCTGGCCGAGTTGGCGGCGGTGCTGTGGACGCACTCGGAGCTGGTGCTGCACCTGGCCGCGGCGTACGGCAAGGATCCGACGCATACCGACCGGGCCGTCGACCTGCTGGTGCTGACCCAGGTGCACCCGGATCGGGCTAGCGCGGCGGCTGCTCTGGCCGCCGCCGAGACGCCGGGTGACCCGGTCGAGGGGGCGTGGCCGCGGGCGGCGGAGGCGGCCTGGCGGTTGGCCGCGCCGCTCACCGCGCAGGCCGGCGGTTGGGTCGCATTGCGGCTGGTGGCCCGGTTGCTGCCGGGTGCGGCGGTGCTCGCGGCGGCGTTGGGTGACGCGGCGGCGGCGGACCGGCTCGCGGCCCGAACGGTGGCCGTCTACCGACCCGACCGGCGGCCCGCTTGAATCGGCCGCCACGGTGGTGCTGTCGCCGATGTGGGCGATGCCGTAACCGGGGCCCTGGTCGACCCCGACGGGCCCCCTAACCAGCGGCACCATCGCCTGCCAGACGTATGCCACTCTGGCCCGCCCGGCAACGTCCCGGCGTCGCCCGCTGACCGGCGGGGTGATCCGGGCAATTCCGGATCGGCGCTTTCCCGGTGGCCGTCCGCGATCGGCCACCGGGAACGGTGGTCAACCGGCCCGGTAGGAGAGGTAGTAGCCCTCGTGCGGCCAGCTGTGGAAGTTGTTGAGCTCGGACGCAGCGCCGGTGCAGTCGGAGGTCCGGTAGCCAGAGACGGAACCGAAGCCGTTCCAGCCGATCGCCCAGATCGCCTCGGCCGGGACCGGGCGGCAGATACCGTCGGGCGTTGCCTGCCTGCCCACAATGATCTGCGTGTAGGCCTGGTAGAAGACGAGGCCGGCGTCGGGAACCTTGAGCGTCTCGACAGCGGCTGCGGGCGACGCCGGTATCGTCACGGCCAGTGTGGTGATCAAGGCGGCGGCGAGACCCGCAGCGATTCGGCTGGTAAATCTGCGCATGAGCTTCCCTTCCTAACGGTGTTCAGGGACGCGACCGGAGCTCGTTCAGCCCAGAGATAGATTTAGTTGTATCGATTATGTTCCCCGTGTCAACCAACCCGCCGCTGAGCGCTGTCGCTGGCGTCCTGCCGTCAGTGACCGTAGGCGGCGCCACGGCCTGCGGTGCGGAGCAGCTCGTCGCCCTGACCCTTGGCCGCCGACCGATGGCCCTGCTGTCGTTGCAAGCTGCGGCGATCGTGACGCATTGCCCACGTTGCGAACGATGCGGCCGTCCACCTGGACGGTAGCGCAGGTACTTGACGGTGCAACTTTCCGCCGGTAGCTTGAGTCAATTCATTCTTATCGATGAAGGTAGGTCGCTGTGCTGTTGAAACCCTTCGCCATCGCCGGGGTCATTGCAGGCGTGCTGGCTGCTGCCCCTCCCGCCTCGGCGGCACCCCAGTCGGGGGCCGGCGTCTACCCGCCCGGGAACTGCCAGCCGGGCACATTCTGCGTCTGGCCCCACTGGGATCACCCGAACGGGGTTCCTACGGCGACTCCGTCCCTGGTGACCACCACGGAGTGGAGCGGCAACATCACGGGATTCAACTACTACAACTACACCAACCGGAACGCCGAGATAAGCTGGTCGTTCACCACCCAAGGGATGACTTTCACCGGCACGGACTGTGCTACTCCTGGTGACGGATTCTTCTACGTTCCCATGACCGTGACGAAGGTGAGTTGGCGGACGCACGTCTGCTGAATCCCGCCGTTTTCTGCCTTCCCGGATTCGGTGCTCCCGCGGGTACGGGTCGTCGAAGAGCCTCTCACCCCTTACTCGGGCGTTGACCGGTCAGAGCCAGTCGAACCACTCCCGGGGCAGCAGCGCGTAGCCGACGAAGGCGAACACGTCGAGCAGGGTGTGCGCGATGATCAGCGGCAGCACCCGCCGGGTGCGCAGGTAGAAGAGGCTGAACACGACGCCCATGATCGCGTTGCCGACGAACGCGCCGAAGCCCTGGTAGAGGTGGTACGAGCCGCGCAGCAGAGCACTGGCCGCGATGATCGCTGCCAACCGCCACTGGAGCTGACGTAGCCGGGTGACCAGGTAACCGACCACGATCACCTCTTCCAGCACGGCGTTCTGCACGGCGGCGAGGATCAGCACCGGGACGGCCCACCAGACGTCCGGCAGCGCGGCCGGCACCAGCGTGGCGTTGAGGCCCAGGTGGGCGGCCACCCAGAACAGCGCCAGCCCGGGCAGGCCGATCAGCGCCGCCAGGCCGGCTCCGCGCGCCACGTCCTGGCCGGGCCGCCGGGCGTCCAGGCCGAGGGTCCTTGCCGGGTCGCCGGGGTCACGGCTGAGCAGGTGTACGGCGAGCAGCACCGGCAGCAGCGCGAACACGATGCCGAGCAGTTGGTACGTGAGGTCCAGCCAGGGGCGGGCCGACGCCGAGGTGTTCAGCGAGGCGGTCTGCTTGGAGAGCGGACCGTCGGCGGTCAACTTCGCGATGATCGACACCACCGCGTAGATCGCGGACTGGCCGAGAGAGAGGCCGAGGACCAGCAGCGTCTCGGTGCCCAGCAGTCGGCGGGACACCGGACGGGTCAGCTCAACGGTCACCGCACCACTCTGCCCGACGGGCGGCACCCGTGACATGGCCGACCGGCCACCATGAGCCGATCGCACATTCTGTGCGACCAGTAGACACGCTCCGTGGAGATTCTATGAGCGCCCGATCCGTTGCCGTCTGGAGGAGGAGCGTCCGTGGACAACCTCGCGCGGTTGCTGAAGGAGAGCTGGACCCTGGTCGAGGACGACCGGGTCCGGCTGACCGAGCACTTCTACGCCCGAGTGTTCCTGCTCGACCCCGCCCTGCGGCAACTCTTCCCGGTGCAGATGACCGGCCAGGGCGACCGCCTACTCGAAGCGATCATCACGGCGATCCACACTGTCGACGATCCGGAGAGCTTCGACGAGTTCCTCCGGGCGCTGGGCCGCGACCACCGCAAGTACCACGTCGACGAGCGGCACTACGCCACGATGGGCGTCGCGCTGCTGGACGCGCTGCGCAGCACCGCCGGCGACGGCTGGAACCTGGAGTACGACCAGGCGTGGCGGGAGGCGTACGCGGCGATCGCCGCCCTGATGGTGGCCGGCGCCGTCTCCGACGACGACCCGCCGTTCTGGCACGCCGAGGTGCTGACCCACGAGCGGTACGGCCCGGACACCGCCGTGCTGACCTGCCGGGCGTTGCAGCATCCGCTGCGCTGGCAGGCGGGGCAGTACGTGAGCCTGGAGGCACCGCGCCACCACCCCCGGGTGTGGCGCAACTACTCGGTGGCGAACGCCCCGAACGACGACAACGTCCTGGAGTTCCACGTGCGGTCTCCGGGGGCCGGCTGGGTGTCCGGCGCGTTGGTGCGGCGGGTGCGGCCGGGTGACCTGCTCCGCCTGGCGGCCCCGATGGGGTCGATGACCCTGGACCGCGCCTCGGAACGGGACATCCTCTGCGTGGCCGGCGGTGTCGGGCTGGCGCCGATCAAGGCGCTGGTGGAGGAGTTGGCCACCTACAACCGGACCCGGTGGGTGCACGTCTTCTACGGCGCCCGGCAGGCGGCCGACCTGTACGGCCTGGACGGGTTGCAGGAGTTGGTGGCCGTACACCCGTGGTTGTCGGTCACCCCGGCGTGCAGCGAGGACCCGGACTTCGACGGCGAGCAGGGCGAGATCCCGGAGGTGGTGGCCCGGTACGGCCCGTGGACCACGCACGACTGCTTCGTCTCCGGTGCCGCCCGGATGGTCCGGTCCACCCTGCGGGTGCTCGCCGCGGACGACGTGCCGCCGCCGCAGATCCGCTACGACACCTTCGGTGACCTCTAGACGTTCCTCCCCCCACGCCGGGGCGCGTGCCCCTGCCCCCTGGGGCACGCGCCCCGGCCCCTTCGTGGTCAGTAGCGCCAGGGGTGCCCTGTCTCGCGGTATTCCTCCACCGGCACCAACGGCACCCCGGGGGCCATCCGGTCGACGTAGAGCCGGCCCTCCAGGTGGTCGATCTCGTGTGCGACCAGCCGGGCCATACCGAATTCGAACGACGTGATGATCCGGCTGCCGTCCCACTGGGCGTGCTCGACGTCCAGTCGCAGCGGCCGGGGCACCAGACCCCGGTGGTCGAAGAAGGAGAGGCAGCCCTCGTACTGCTCGTCGGTCTCCGGGTCGGCGTCGACCACCCGGGGGTTGAGCAGCACGACCGGCTCCGCCGACCGGTCGGGGGGCCGCAACACGGCCGCCGCGCGGCCGATGCCGAACTGCGGGGCGGCGACGCCCACCCCCTTGCTGAACGGGTGCAGCTCGTCGAGCCGGGCCAGGGCCATGGTGAGCCGGTCGACCACGTCCCGGGCGACGTGTTCGTCGCCGGGCAGGTCGAACGGGCGGGCGCGCTGACGGAGCAGGTCGGCCCCGCGTTGCACGATGCCGAGGCCGCGCATCCGGTCGCTGGGTCGGACCCGGGTGCCGCCGGGGCCGATGTCCGGTTCGGTGTCGGGGCGGGCGCGGAACCGCCACTGCATCCGGTAGCGGGCGTTCAACGGTGGGTCGTCGGTCTGCCAGTCGTAGATCGCCCGGTCGCCCTCGTCGTGACGTTGCGGCGCCGTCCGCAGCGGGCCCTCCTCCGCGCTGAGCGAGGTTTCCACGCCCCAGACCTGCGGGTCGAGGGCCGCAGGCAGGTCCAGGCGTACGGCGAGCTGCCGGGTGGGCAGTCGGACGGCTCGTTGGAACCAGGGGCCCCACTTCTCGTGCCCGACGCTGTACGCGTACTCGATGGTGGCCCGGTCGCCCGGGTAGAGGGGGAAGCGTCGATCCCCGTTCTCGAAGAGCAGCCAGATCTCCTTGAACGCGTCCCGATCGTGTTTGGCTCGCCAGTGCATCGGCTCCGGGTCGCCGCCGCCGTCGTCCCGACGGGCCTGTATCTGCAGCTCGGCGAAGGTGAGGGGATGCTCCCGGTGGTGCCGGTTGGAGCGGCCGGGGTCGTTCGGGTAACGGTCGACGGCGACCCGGACCAGGTAGCGGGTGACCGGCTCGGTGCCGGCGTTGTACAGCTCACGGTGGATGACGCACCGGTAGCCGTCGTCGGCGTGGGTGAGGGTGGCCAGTTCCCGTTCCACTACCAGGCCGGTGCCGGGTGGCAGCCACTGTCCCGGCAGGTACGGCTCGCGGTGCGGCTGACCGGCTCGGGCGTGCCGTAGGTCGTCGTACTCCCGGAAGCGCTGCCAGATCGCGCCGCTGGCCTCCAGGACGGCTTCCGCACGACGGGCGAAGTCCTCGGTTGGGCGGTGCCGGCGCCCCTCGACGTGGCTCACGTAGGACGGGTCGAACCCCATCAGGACGGCCAGTTGCTTCTTGGACAGCCCGCGCCCGGTCCGTTGCCGGGCGAGTTCGGCCGCGAAGGAGTCGGCAGCCCGTTCGAGGGGTGAGGTCGTCATCAGCTTCCTCGTGGCCGGGGCTATAAGTTTCACGTTCGGTGCGCGAGCGCACACGCATGTGGCATGTTTTCGACACACCGCTTGACAATTCACCGATGACCATCGATTGTGCGGCGGCGTTTCCCAGCACTGACTCCGGGTAGTACGCGAAGCGCTACTCCCGTCGGATACGGAGTGACCTGGGCGTCTGGGATTTGACCAAGGTGAGGCTTCCCTTACGGCTAGAGGCTTGGTTAGGCTAGCCTTAGCTCAGGACGGCACTGGTTCGTCCGCCGGGGCGCACTCCTCGGTCACACAGACAGGGGACGACTCAGGTGACAGCGGTGATGCCACGGCGAGAGGCCGCCACCACGCCGCTCGCCCCCGTCACCGCGGCGCTCCGGGCCATGTTCGGCACCGACGACCTTCCCGGCCTCGCCCGGGGCCTGCTGGTCGACGACGAGCTCGGCTGGGCGCCCGCCACCACCCTGATCGACGGCAGCCGGCTGCCTGAGCTGTTGAACGGCGCCGCCGTCCGCTGGGGCGGCACCCCGCACGCCTGCGCGGCGCTGGCGTGGAAGTCGTACAGCTACTGGGCCGCGCTGCCGGTCGTGCTCGGCTGGGCCTCCGCCCGGCGGGTGCCGCTGCTCGATCCGGCCGACCTGCTGATCCACTTCGAGGACCACCGGCAGCTGCTCACCATGGGCCTGCGCCGGGGCACCACGGTGGCGGTGCTGCCGAACGATCCGCTGGCGCTGGCTGGCCTGCCGGAGGTGCGGGTCGTCGCCGACGAGGCGGAACTGCTGGCCGCGATGCGCGCGTCACTGCTCGACGCCCACCTGGCGCCGCTCATCACGGCGATCCAGTCCGAGGTCCGGGTGGGCACCCGGACGCTGCTCGGCTCGGTCGCCTCCGGCATCGCGCACGGCCTCCTGCGGGCCGCGGACGCCCTGCCCGGCTCCACGGTGCAGAGCATCGACACAGTGCTCGGCGCACTCGACCTGAACGACCTGATCGAGCTGGTGCCGGGGCCGACCGGTGAGCCGACAGTGCAGCGCCGCACCTGCTGCCTCGCCTTCACCCTGCCCCGGCCGAAGGTCTGCCAGGGCTGCTGCGTCCGCTAGGCCAGGCTGCACCTTCTGAGCCGGGCTGGGCCGCACTGCTCAGTCGGTAAACGACCGGACGTCCCACACCCACACACCGCCGGTGAAGACCGGCTGGATCCCGGTCAGCTCGGTCATCCCCCGACGTAGCGCGGCCTCGTGCTCGTGTGGCCCGAGGATGACCACCCCGGCCCTCCAGTAGCGCAGGTCGTCGACAGCTCGGACCCGGCTCTGCGGGGTGATCGGCGGCACCGCCCCGGTGCGCCGGATGGTGGCGAAGAAGCTGCTGGTGGGGCGGGGAGTCGCACCGAACAACGCGACCTTGGGCGGATCGGCGTTCGGGCGGGTGTCCGGGCCGAGGAAGTAGCCACGGGCCAACGGCATGTCCAGCCGGGTCGCTGCGGACCAGCGCAGCGGCTCCGCGTACGTGCTGTCCGGCAACGGCAGCGTCACCACACTGCGCCCACCGGCCACGTAGGGCCGCCACGCCCCACTGGTCACGAAGCTCGGGACCGGGTCCAGGTGAGCCACGGGCAGCGGGGTGGGGACGATCGGCAACAGGGCCATGATGAGGACTGTGGCGGTGACGAAGCGGACCTGCCCCCGGGCGGCCGGATGCGCGCCGGCCAACTCGCGGGCACGTTCTGCGCCATAGGCGAGCAGCAGCCCGATGATCGGGGTGATCGCCAACGCCCAGCGCGTCGGCACCACCGAGTGCAGGATGGGCAGGTTCTCCAGCGCCGCCCACGGGCCCGGCACACCCGTACCCCGGTTGTCGAAGCGGACCTCCCGACCCAGCGAGAGCACCGCGAAGACCAACCCGAGCGCGGCCAGCGCTAGCACCACGATCGAGCGACGCAGCCACCAGACCAGGGCGATCACCAGCACCACCAGCGCCCAACCGAAGAAGCTGTTCTCCTCGGTCGGGTTCTTGGCCAGGCCCGCGGCGGTGCGCGCGCTGCCGGCGAGTGATTCCCGGGAGTACGCGACGAACGAGGCCACGTCGCTGGAGTAGCCGCGGATCAGGCGGGACAGCCCGGAGTACGCGTCCGGTCCGAAGAACTGGACGTACAGGGGGTACGCCAGCAGAAGCCCGGCGACCCCGGCGGCGACGGCCAGGCCGGCGAGGAACTGTCGGGCCCGCGACCGGAGATCCGCGCGGCCGAGGGCGAGCACGCCGGCGATCACGCCGAGCCCGATCGCGGTCATCAGCAGGATCTCCAGGTTGAGGAACGCCTGCCAGACGATGACCAGCGCGAGGAGGACCCCGTTGCGCAGCCAGCGGCCCGGTTCGCCGAGTCGTAGGGTGCGCCAAATGATCAACGGGACGACGAACTGCGACACGATGTTCGGGTGCCCATTGGCGTGCGACACCATGGCCGGCGCGAACGCGCAGAAGCCCGCGCCCAGCCACGCCGGCCCCCGGCTGCCGATCAGGATCCGGGAGAGCAGGAAATACCAGGCAGTGGCAGTGGCAATCATGCCGAGGGTGAGAAAGATCAGAAATGACGCTCGCGGCCCGAACAACAGGGTGATCGGCGTCATTGGCAATGAAATGGATAATACGGACGTATTGGCCATCAGATTGACGCCGTCGGGGACGTTCATCTGATTGGAATGGAACGGATACGCAAAGTGCGTGACTACTCGCGCACCGTGGGCCATCATCCATTCGAACTGCGACTGATCGGACTGGTTGTCCCGCACATCGCTGCCCGGGTCCAACCAGAGCCGGCCGGTCACCCAGAAGCCGAGGACCACGAAGCTCAGCACGGCGGCCAGATCGGCCCACATCCCCCTGCGGGAAGGCCGAACGGCACCGGAGGCCCCCTCCGCCGACGGCGCGGCGGCCGGGCCGCCGCTGTCGCTGGGCGCGTCCGGTTCAGGAGTAGTCATGACAATTCACAGGGTAGTCAGCGTATGGCGCCGCCGTGACATGTTTCGGGGTACTGCCGTACTATGTGCCGGGTTCGCCGACCGCCGATCACGAACCCACCCCCCGACCGCAATTCGGCCACCCCGATGCCCCGATTCTTTCGCCGTCCCAGCGGATGATTCACTCTGTCGGTCCAGGCACGGGTCGAGTTCATATCGTGAGGAATCGACGCATGGCAGAAATCACTGGGGATCAGCGCGTGCAGTCCGAGGTGCTGGAAGGCCTGGCAACCGCTGTCAACCACCGTCGCTGGTTCATCGAACTGGCCGTGCCGTACCTCGGCGACGACCCGATCGAGATCGGCAGCGGTCTCGGTGACTACGCGCTGGAATGGTCCGAGCGGCTGCCGCGGTTCACCGCCACCGAGGCCGACCCGGACCGGTTGGTGCAGCTCAAGGAGCGCCTCGCCGACCGTCCGAACGTCGACGTCCGGCAGATGCTGCTGCCGCACAACGACCGGGGCGACTACAGCGCCGCCGTCTCGTACAACGTCCTGGAGCACATCGAGGACCACGTGGGCGCGCTGGAGAGCATGCGCGACCTGGTCCGACCCGGCGGCGCTGTGATCATCATCGTGCCGGCGTTCCAGTTCGCGATGGGCCCGGCCGACATCGCCACCGGGCACGTCCGCCGCTACACGAAGAAGACGCTCGGGGCGGCGATGACCGACGCCGGCCTGACCATCGAGAAGATGCACTACGCCAACGCGCTCGGGCTGATCGGCTACTTCATGGCCACCAAGGTCTTCCGGCTGATGCCGAAGGAGGGCCCGATGGTCAAGGTGTACGACACCCTCGTCCTGCCCGCCACCAAGGCCGCCGAGCAGCTCGTCCTCCCACCGTTCGGCCAGTCCGTCTTCGCCGTGGCCCGCGTCCCAGCCTGACCCCGGCCCCGGCCCCGGCCCCGGCCCCGGCCCCGGCCCCGGCGATCTTGCACTTCCTGTCGTCCTTATGCCTGTTATGTCAGGGATGTCGGGACAGTAAGTGCAAGATCGCGGGAGCTGGGGGCGCGGTTAGTCCTTGATCTGGTACGTGGGGCGGATTACCGCCCTTGCCAGGGTGTGGAACGTCAGGTTGAAGCCGACATAGGCGGGGCTGGCGTCCGGAGTCAGGTCCAGGCGGTCGACGTCCAGGGCGTGCACCGCGAAGACGTACCGGTGCGGGCGGTCGCCGGCCGGCGGAGCCGCCCCACCGTAGCCCTGCTCGCCGTAGTCGTTGCGGACCGAGAACGCCCCGCCGAGGTCGGTGCCCGCCGCGCCACCAGCCCCGGTGGGCAACTGGGTGACGTTGGCCGGCACGTTCACCAGCACCCAGTGCCAGAACCCGCTGCCCGTCGGCGCGTCCGGGTCGTAGCAGGTCACCGTGAAGCTCTTCGTCTCGGCGGGGAAGTCCGACCAGGCCAGCTGCGGCGAGACGTTGTCACCCCCGGTGCTGCCATGCGCGTGCCGGGCGTCCATCGGCTCGCCGTTCTGCACGTCGTCGCTCGTCAGCGTGAACGAGGGCAGCGTCGGCAGCAGCTCGTACGGGTCCGGGGCGATCGGTCGTTCCAGGGTCATGGGGACGCGTCCTTCCGATGTGCGGAGATACCAGCCCCTTCTTACCCCGCCACGGCCCTCCCAACGACCGGAAGCACGCGCTGACCCAGTGTGGTTTCGCAGAGCTACGTTTGAGGTCGGGCAGCGTTCCTCAGGGGGACATCATGGCCGGCGTCTGGCGGGACTTCGTGGTGGCCGTCTTCACCGCGTTCCGCCACCGGGATGAGCGCGCCATCGCCGATGAGCGCCGACGAGCTGTCGAGCGACTGGCCGAGGAGACGATCCGCCGCGAGCAACGGGCCACCGACCCGCCGGAGTGACCGGGACGCGGGGCGCCGGACTGCCACCGTGCAACCGGTGAAGATGACCTGATGGGGCGGATCTTCCCGGCGCGGCCGGTGGCGACCGCGGAGACACACCGAACCACCCTCTTCGAGATCTTCTTCGACCTGGTGTTCGTCTTCGGACTCATCCGGGTCACCACGTTCATGAGCGAGCGGCCGTCGCCGGTGGCGCTCACGCAGGGATTCCTCGTACTCCTGTTGCTGTGGATCTCCTGGGTGGTCTACTCCTGGCTGGGCAACCACGTCCGGATCGACGTCGGGCTGATCCGTGCCGGTGTGACGGTCTCGATGGCAGCCGTCTTCGTCGTCGCACTGGTCCTTCCCGACGCCTGGGCGACCGGGCCCGGCACGACGAGACAACGACTGATCCTGGTGCTGGCCTACGTCACGCTTCGCGTCATCGCTCTCGCGCTCTTCCACTGGGCCGCCGCGGGCAACCCACAGGTGAGCAGGACCATTCGTCTGTACGCGCTCTCGACCGCGCTGTCCTGGATCCCCTTCGTGCTCGGTGCCCTGCTCGGTGGCACCGCACAACTCCTGCTCTGGGCGGCGGCCCTCACCATCGACATGGGCGGCGGGGTGGTGTCCTCGGTGCTGAGCGGATGGCCGGTGCGAAGCCCCGGTCACTTCGCGGAGCGACACAGCCTCGTGGTGATCATTGCGCTCGGCGAGTCCCTGATCTCGGTCGGCGCCGGTGTCGGTGTACAGCGGATCCGTGGACCGATCCTGTTGGCCGCGGTCCTTACGCTGGCCGTCACTGTGTGCCTGTACTGGCTGTACTCCTCCACAGCGATGGCCGCCGGCGAGGCGTTGATGATGGAGTCCGGGCTACGGCGGGCCCACGTCGGCGCCAACGCCTACACCCTCGCCCACTTTCCGCTGCTCGCCGGGACCATCTACGTGGCGCTGGGAGTCGAGCAGATCTTCGCCGGGCTCGCGCACGAGGAGTCCCAGGGCACCTCGGACTGGATGCCGGCGATCGCGCTGTTCGGCGGGACCGCCCTGTTCCTCGCAGGCAGGGCGACGTTCCTGGGTCTCAGCGTCCGGTGCGTGCGACCGGGGCAGTTCGTCGCTCCCGTCGTGGCGCTGCCGTTGCTGCCCGTCGGCCGTTACCTGCCCGGCCTGGCCGCTCTCGGCCTGCTCACCGCGTTTCTCGTCGCGCTGCTCAGCTACGAGGCGTGGACCAGGAGATCGACTCGGGTTCAGTGATGTCGGGGTGTCCCAGGAGTCCTGAAACCCCGACTTCCGGGAGGTCGAGTGGATCAAGGTGGCGGAGGGTGTGGGATTCGAACCCACGAAGACATCGCTGCCTTACCGGTTTTCAAGACCAGCGCCATCGGCCACTAGGCGAACCCTCCTGGGCCGCCACCCGTGGGCGTACGGCCACGCATAGTCTGCCACGGCTCGCTCCGGGCGGCCCGGCGTCCCTCCCCGGTGCGCCGGCCAGGCGGCCTGCTGGGTCCACTGTGGGCTGAACGGTGCGCCTGCGACATCCGGAAAGATCGGGAAGACTGGGCCCATGCGAGCCATCACGATTCCGGAGCCCGGTGGACCCGACGCGCTGGTCTGGGCCGAGGTGCCCGACCCGGAGCCGGGCCCGGACGAGGTGATCGTGGATGTGCGGGCCAGCGGGGTCAACCGCGCTGACCTGCTGCAACGGCAGGGGCACTACCCGCCGCCGCCGGGCGCGCCCGCGTACCCCGGGTTGGAATGCTCTGGGGTGATCACTGAGGTTGGCGCGGAGGTCGCCGGGTGGGCGGTCGGGCAGCAGGTCTGCGCGTTGCTGGCCGGCGGCGGGTACGCGGAGCGGGTGGCGGTCCCCGCCGGGCAGTTGCTGCCGGTGCCGGCGTGCGACCCGGTCGACGCGGCGGCGCTGCCCGAGGTGGCCTGCACGGTCTGGTCGAACCTGGTCCAGGTGGCGCGGCTCGGCGCGGGCGACACGCTGCTGGTGCACGGCGGCGGCAGCGGGATCGGCACCTTCGCCATCCAGCTCGGGGCGGCCCTCGGCGTGACAGTGCTGACCACCGCGCGGGAGACCAAGCACGACCGGCTGCGTGAGCTGGGCGCGGCGCACATCATCGACTACCGGGAGCAGGACTTCGTCGAGGAGGTCGGGCGGGTCACCGACGGGCGCGGCGTGGACGTCATCCTCGACATCATGGGTGGGTCCTACCTGGGGCGGAACGTCTCCGCGCTGTCCACCGGTGGTCGGCTCGTGGTGATCGGGATGCAGGGTGGGCGCAAGGCCGAGTTGGATCTCGGGGCGCTGCTGACCAAGCGGGCGAGTGTCACCGCGACGTCGCTACGGTCCCGTCCGCTCGCCGAGAAGGCGGAGATCGTCCAGGGCGTACGGGACGAGGTGTGGCCGTTGGTCGAGGCGGGCCGGATCCGGCCGATCGTGGACCGGCGGCTGCCGATGACCGAGGCGGCGGAGGCGCACCGGCTCGTCCAGTCGAACGACCACTTCGGCAAGGTGCTGCTCACCCGCCCAGCAGGCGGCGGCTCGGCCGTCAGTTGAGCGAACTCGCCAGCGTCGGGTCGTCGGTCGGTCGGGGCAGCACCAGCCGGGCGCCCGGGCCCTCGCCGGCCAGGGTGTCCTCCGGATTGTTGAGCGTGCAGCGCTGCAACGACAGGCAGCCGCAGCCGATGCAGCCGTCCAGGTCGTCGCGGAGCCTGCTGAGCAGCCGGATCCGCTCGTCCAGCCGGCTGCGCCAACTCGCCGAGAGCCGCGCCCAGTCCTGTGGGCTCGGCGTGCGGGCCTCGGGGAGCGAGTCGAGTGCCTCCCGGATCTCGTCGAGCGAGACACCGACCTGCTGGGAGATCCGGATGAAGGCGACCCGCCGCAACTCGGCGCGGGCGTACCGGCGTTGGTTGCCGCCGGTGCGGTCGGCGCGAATCAGCCCGAGTCGCTCGTAGTAGCGCAGCGCCGACGGTGCCACCCCGGAGCGGGCGGACAGCTCACCGATCGTCAATAGATCCGGCATCACCAGGTCCTTGAGTTGAAGTCCACTTCAACTCACACAGTAGTGGCATGACCACCACACTGCCCACCGACAGCAGCGCCCGACTGCCCGGGCTGATCCGACGACTGACCGGCGACGAGAAACACGCGCCGAGCGCGCACTCCACCATCGACGTGCTCCAGGTGCTCTACGACCGGGTGCTACGGGTCACCCCCGACACCGCCGACGACCCGGAGCGGGACCGGTTCCTGCTCTCCAAGGGCCACGGACCGGCCGCCTACTACGCGGTGCTCGCTGCACACGGCTTCATCCCGGACGCCTGGCTCGACGACCTGGCCGGGCCGGAGAGCCGGCTCGGCCACCACCCGGACCGCCTCCTGGTGCCCGGGGTCGAGATCGGCTCCGGCTCCCTCGGGCACGGGCTCGGGCTGGCCGTCGGCACCGCGCTCGGCCTGCGCGCCCAGGGGCTGCTCAACCCGAGGGTGTACGTGCTGCTCGGCGACGCCGAACTGGACGAGGGATCCAACCACGAGGCGATCGCGTACGCGGGAGCGACCGGCCTGGACAGCCTCACCGCTGTCGTGGTCGACAACGCGTCGGCCAGCTACGGGTGGGCCGGTGGCATCGCCAGCCGGTTCACAGTCAACGGCTGGACCGCCGACACCGTCGACGGCCGGGACCACGAAGCCCTGTACGCCGCGCTGACCGGGCACCGACCACGACACCCGCACCTGGTGGTCGCCCGCATCGAGAGCAAGGGATGATCGACATGCGTACCGCCTTCATCGACACCGCCACCGCGCTCCTCGACGAGGATCCGCGCACCGCACTGGTGCTGGCCGACATCTCGGCGAGTCAGTTCGCCCCAGCCGGCCACCGACACCCGGACCGCGTGCTCAACGTGGGGATCCGGGAGCAACTGATGATCGGTGTGGCCGGTGGGCTCGCCCTGACCGGGCTGCGTCCGATCGCGCACTCGTACGCGACTTTCCTTGTGGACCGGGCGTACGAGCAGATCAAGTTGGATCTGGACCACCAGGGCGTGGGAGCGATCCTGGTCAGCATCGGCGCGTCGTACGACGGGTCGGCGGAGGGCCGAACCCATCAGTCGCCCGGGGACGTGGCGCTCTTCGACTCCCTCGGCGACGGCTGGACGGTCCGGGTGCCCGGCCACCCGGACGAGGTGGCGCCGCTGCTGCGCAACGCCGCGACCACCGACGATCCGACCTACCTGCGGCTGTCCGAGCAGCGCAACGCCGAGGCGTACCCCGATGCCACAGCGCTACGGGTCCTCCGGCGGGGCCTGTCGAACGCGCCACTCGTGGTGGCGGTCGGACCGATGCTCGACCCCACAATGGCGGCGACCGAGGGAATGGACGTGACGGTGGCGTACACCCACACGTCCCGGCCGCTCGACACGCCCGGGCTGCGGGCGCTCGCCAACACCGACGTGGTGCTGGTCGAGCCGTACCTGGCGGGAACGTCGAGCGCACTCGTCAACCGGGCACTGGCGGACGTACCGCACCGGTTGCTCGCCCTCGGGGTGGGTCAGACGGACCTGCGACGGTACGGCGATCCGGCCGACCACGCCCGGTGGCATGGTCTGGACGCCGACGGCCTGCGGCGGTCGATCAGCGCGTTCCTGGGGTCAGTTGGCGGCTGAGACGGCGGGGCGGCGGCGAGCGCGCTCGCGCCCGAGGATCCAGATCGCCTCGACGCCGTCCTTCCAGGTGATCTTCTTGCCCTCTTCGCGGCCGCGCGCCCGGTAGCTGATCGGCACCTCGTACGGCCGGATGCGGCGACGCAGCAGCTTGCCGGTCACCTCGGCCTCCATGCCGAAGCCGCGCGAGCGCACCTCGAGCGACCGGTAGAGCGCCACCGGCATCAGCTTGAAGCAGGTCTCCAGGTCACCGATGTACGAGTTGAACAGCACGTTGGCCGCCATCGTGACGCCCTTGTTGCCCATCACGTACCAGAAGCTGTAGGCGCTGTGGCTGCCGAAGGTGCGATTGCCGTAGACCACAGTGGCCCGCCCGTCGAGCACCGGGTCGAGCAGCTTGGGGATGTCCTGCGGGTCGTACTCCAGGTCGGCGTCGAGGATGACCATGTAGTCGCCCTCGGCGCTGTCGACCGCCGTCTTGATGGCGGCACCCTTGCCGGCGTTGCGCTGGTGGGTGATGACCCGCAGGCGCGCGTCGTCGGCGCGACCGAGGACCTCGCCGGTGCCGTCGCGGCTGCCGTCGTCGACGACGACCAGTTCGATCTCACAGGGATAGTCCACCGCCAGTGCCTGCTTGAGGGCATCCGCGATGCGTTCTTCCTCGTTGTAGACCGGCATGAGGATCGAGAGCTTCACGGGGATCTCCACGGTGGCGGCAACACGTCGGCCATAGCCTAGCCTGGTTGGTTTGTTCACCGCGTACCGCCACCGCTGGGCAGCCGGCGCGGCGGGTTCAGATCAATGGTGTTTACTTCCGCCATGTCGGCTGCCGGCTCCCTGCTCGCGGTGGTTCCTGCCGCCGCGGTGCTCCTGCTCACCGTCGCGGCGATGCCACGCGAGGCTGGTGCTGTGGCACCGCTGCGGCTCGCCGTGGTGCGCGCCGCCCTGCTCAGCGGGGCGTACGCGGTGCTCGTCGTCGAGGTGCTCGGCGCGTCGCACGCGTTGACCCGGCCCGCGTTCACCGTCGCCTGGCTGCTCTTCCTGATCGCTGCCGCGACGGCGGCCGGTCTGCGCTGGCGACGGGCGACCCACCTCGGGCAGCCGCCAGTCGCCGCACCGGTGCCGGTCCGCGCTGCACCGACAGTCAGCGCCGCATCACGGACGGTGCCGGTCGGCGCTGGAGTGTCCGGAGGCGGCACCGACGTGGCAGCCCCGGTGGCCGAGCGCGATGAGCCGGCCCCCGCGCCACCGCGGGCCGGTCGGGGGCCCGCCGGTCTGCTCGCCATGGCGGTCGACGCCTGGCGTACGGCCCGACCGGGCGAGCGGCTCCTCGCCGGCACGGTCGGCGGGCTGGTCCTGGTGGAGCTGCTGGTCGCGCTGCTGGCCGAACCGAACAACTTCGACTCACAGACCTATCACCTGCCCAAGGTGGAGCACTGGGTGGCCCAGGGCGACCTGGACTTCTGGCCCACCGCCATCCACCGGCAGGTGACCATCCCGCCCGGGGCCGAGTACCTGCTGCTGCACCTGCGCCTGCTCACCGGCGGCGACCACCTGTACAACCTGGTGCAGTGGGCGGCCGGGGTGGTCTGCCTCCTGGTGGCGGCACGGATCACTGCGCAGCTCGGCGGTGGCCGGCGGGCCCAGTTGCTCACCGCGTTCGTGCTGGCGACCACGCCGATGGTGGTGCTCCAGGCGACCAGCACGCAGACCGACCTGATCTGCGCGGCGTGGGTGGCCTGCGCGGCGACACTGGCGCTCGACGGGCTGCGTCGGCGGACCGGCTGGGGCACGCTGCTCGGGCTGGGGGCGGCCACCGGGCTGACCGCGGTGACCAAGACCAGCGGCCTGATCGCTGTCGGCCCGCTGCTGGTGCTCTGGGGACTGGCCCAGTTGAGGCTGGCCCGGCGCGATGAGTCGGCGGCGGCGGGCGAGGTTCGGCGGTCCTGGCCGGTCGGCGGGTTGGCCCGCACTGTCGGCGGTTCGGTGCTGATCCTGGTGGTCGCGGCCGTGGTGGTCGGCCCGTTCCTGGCCCGGGTGACCGCCGAGTTCGGGCATCCGCTGGGGCCGCCCCGGCTGCGCGAGTCCATTCCGATGGAGCGGCACGACCCAGCGTCGATTGTGGTCAACGCGCTGCGGATCGGGCACACCGCTTTCGACACGCCGCTGGCGCCGCTGCGTCGGGCCGGAGCCGAAGTGATCATCAGCGGCGCCGAGGCGATCGGGGTCGACCCGCAGGACCGCGCGATCACCTTCGGGCGGGAGCTGTTCCCGGAGCCGGCCTGGTATCCGGACGAGGACCGGGTGGCGTTTCCGCTGGCCGGGGCGTTGGCGATGATCGGCGCGGTGATCGCGCTCGCCCGTCCACGGCGGATCGCTCCCGAGCGGGCCGGGTCGCTGCGGGCGTACGCCGTGGTGGTGCTGACCGCCGTGTTGCTGCACACCGCGATGATCAAGTGGCAGCCGTGGGGCAACCGGCTGCTGCTCTACGCAGTGGTGCTCGCCGTGCCCCTCGCCGGCCTCTGGCTGGACGCGCTCCTGCGCAACCGCGCGGGTGGGCGTCGAACGGTTGCCACAGTGGCGGCCGTCACCGTGCTGGCCACCTCGGCGCTGGCCGGAGTGCTCGCGCTGTCGTACGGCTTCCCGCGCCGGCTGGTCGGCGCCGGCTCGGTCTTCACCACCTCGGACTGGGACACCCGGTTCCTGCGCCGACCGCAGTGGGCCGACGAGTTCCGCTGGGCGGCGACAGCGGTACAGGACAGCGGTGCGCGTCGGATCGGGCTGGTGCAGCAGAACGACAACTGGGAGTACCCGTGGTGGCTGCTGCTGCGGCAGCCCGACGGCAGTTCACCGGACCTGGTGGCGTTGCAGTCGGTACTGCCGGAACGACCGCCGGCCGACCCCTCCTCGGTCGACGCGATCGTCTGCACCGGCAACAGGGCGGCCTGCGCCAAACTCGTCCCGGCCGGCTGGCGGCTGGAGTTCCGCGGCTACGTCGGCTACGCCCTGCCGCCGGGCCGCTGAACAAGAAGCCGGCTGCACCGCTGCCGGGCCGCTGAACCACAAGCCGGCCCGGATAGTCCGATCCGGGCGGTTCTGCATCCCGCGCGCAAGGACCTGAGGCGCATTCACATCCGTTGATCCGCACGTTACCGTCTGGTAACTCAATCGACGTCCCGCGATTGAGCCGAAAGGAGTGCGTCGATGCCTGCAATCCCCGCCAGGCCCGAACGCGCGACCCGACGACGGGCCATCACCGTCGCCGTCGCCGTCGCCGCTCTCGTCCTACCGATGCTCGCCGGACCGGCCACCCCCGCCACCGCGGCCGACCGACCGACAGTCCAACCACTCCCCGCCAACCTCGAAGCCATCCGAGCCGCCGAGGCGACAGCCCTCTACGGCAGCCCGGCGATCCGCCCGATCGAACAGCGCCGCACCGCGTTGGTCACCATGGGCGACAGCGAGATCTCCGGTGAGGGGGTCGGCAACTACGTCCCCGGCACCCACCAGGACGGCAACTGGTGCGACCGCTCCTACGACCAGGCCGTCTTCCGTACCGGCATCACGTCGGACGCGCAGTACAACATCGCCTGCTCCGGTGCCACCCCCTGGAACCTGATCGCCGGCGGCCCGACCCAGCACAACGAACTGAACCAGGGCGACTACCTGGGCATCAAGGCGCGCAACACGCACGTGAAGCTGATCTGGGTGGTGGTCGGCGCGAACGGTGACGGCACCATCCAGTTCGGTCCGGTCGCCACCGACTGCGCCGTCCGCCGGGTCTTCTTCCAGGGCGTCTGCTACCCCACCTACACCGACCAGTGGACGATCCGCACCGACGGCAGCCGGCAGGCCGTGGAGTCGGCGCTCACGGACATCCGGCAGACCATGACCAACGCCGGCTACCTGCTGTCGGACTACGAGCTGGTGCTGATGTCGTACCCGAGCCCCGGCAGCCCCGACGTGGAGGACAACCCCAACTTCCCCGGCTGGTACTCCGGCGGTTGTCTGCTCTACCTGGCCGACGCGGCGTTCGCCCGGAACAAGGCGGTGCCGATGTTCGAGTCGGCGCTGCGCTCCGCCGCGGCGAACACCGGCACCCGCTACCTGGACGCCAGCCGGCTCTTCCACGGGCACGAGGTGTGCACCGACAACACCTCGGTCCGCGGCCTCTTCATCGAGGTCGGCATCTGGAACGAGAACGCCGCCCGCCAGTCGTTCCACCCCAACGCCCGTGGGCACGGCATGTTCGCCCAGTGCATCACCCAGTTCTGGAACTCCGGGCAGACGCGGGCCAGCTGCGTCGACCCGGCCAGCACCGGCGGTGGTGTGCTCTACCCGGGGCTGCTGGAGTTCAAGCAACTGCGCAACCTGGCCACCGGCACCTGCGTCGACGGCAAGGGGTACGACTCCCGCAACGGCACCGCGCAGCAGCCGTACTCCTGCCACGGTGGGCGCAACCAGGGCTTCTGGTACGACTCGGCACGACGGTCGCTGCACTCGGAGCTGTCCCACGACCGTTGCCTGGACGTCGCCAACAGCTCGATGAGCGCCGGCACCGCTGTCAACATCTACGACTGCAACGGCACCGGCGCGCAGCAGTTCGTCTTCGTCGGTAACCAGATCAGGCCGGCGAGCGCCAACAACCTGTGCGTGGCGTTCGACAACCCGTTGCTGGGCAGCTCCCGCCTGCGGTTGGCGAACTGCTCCAGCAGCACCCGGCAGCAGTGGTCGTTCGAGGCCCGTACCGCCGCCAACCCGGTCGGCTACGGTCACGACGACTTCATCGGCTCCCGCGTCTACTGACGAGAGCAGGGGCCCTGGCGTCCACCAGGGCCCCTGCGCTCACTTCGCGCGGGGAACGAGGATGAGCCGGGCCACGCCCTTGTCGCCGTCCTTCGCGCCGGCGACGCCGAGCGTCGCGCCGACAGTTACCTCGCTCGGCTGCACCGTGGCCCGCCGCTCGACCACCCGCAGGTCGTCGCCGAAGGTCCAGGTCATCGTGAAGCCGTCGGTGGACTTGACCGTCATCGAGTCGCCGTCGACGGCTGTCACCTCGCCGCGCTGCACGGCGACTGTCTGCGTACCGCCGTCCTTCGTCTTCACCACCGCCTCACCGTGCAGTGTGTTCTTGCGCAGCAGCACGCGGGCCTGGCGGCGCTTGCGCCACTCCTCGCCGCGCTTGTCCCGGGCCTTCTCCTTGGCGCCGGGGGACGCACCCGGCGTCGGGGTGGCCGGTGCGGCGACGGTCAGCACGTCCAGGTCGTCGGCGTCGAAGCCCATCGCGGTCAGCGCCTGACCCTCGACCCCCATGGCGGCGGCGACCTCGACGGCGACATCCCGGGCGGGCTGACTGGCCACCTCGGCCGCGCCGCAGCCGCTGACGCCGAGCGCGACCGCCGCGAGCAGTGCAGTGGTGCCGGTGGCGATACCCCAACGTGGCATGACTCTCCCTCTCGTCAGTGGAGCCCTCAGCCTTCCCGGGAACGACGAGCAGAGCGTCAGGCCGATGTTCGGGTCAGGTAAGGATCACCGGGCAGCCGGACGGTGAAGGCGGCACCACCTTCCGGTGCGTGCCCGGCGGCGATCTCGCCGCCCAACCGGCGGACCAACCCGGCGGCCAGCGCCAACCCCAACCCGCTGCCCACCTTTCGCACCCCCCGGTAACGCTCGTGCAGCGCACCGCGTTCGAAGGCCACCGCCAGGTCGTCGTCGGTAAAGCCGGGCCCGCCGTCGCGGACCTCCAACACACCGCCGTGCGCCGGGTCCGCGCCGGCCGGCCGGACCGCGAGCACCACCGGCGACCCCGGGGGTACGACCCGCAGCGCGTTCTCCAGCAGCCCGTCCAGCACCTGCCGGATCCTCCCCGGATCGGTGTACGCCGGCACCGGCTGACCAGGCGTTTCCACCCGGAACGGCACGCCCACCGCGGCACACCGACCGGACCAGGTCGGCTCCGCGTCCACTGCCAGTTGGGTCAGGTCCACCGGCACCGGTTCGAGGGGGAAGTCGGCGGCCTCCAGCCGGGCCAGTGCCAGCAGGTCACCGATCAGCCGGTCCAGGTGTTGGGCCTCGGCCAGCATCGTTCGACCGGTGTCCACAGTGTCGTCGGCGCCGAGCACCCCGTCGGCGAGCGCCTCGGCGTACCCCCGGATCGCGGTCAGCGGGGTGCGCAGCTCGTGCGAAACGGACAGCAGGAACTCCCGCTGTCGACCCTCGCTGGTGGCCAGCGCGGCAGCCAGCCCGTTCAACGCCTCGGCCAGGTCGGCGACCTCGTCCGGCGGCTCCACCGGCACCCGGACGGCACGATCACCAGCGCGCAGCCGGGCGGCGGCGGTCGCCGCGACCCGGATCGGACGGGCCAGCCGACGGGCCAGCAGCAGCCCGGCGACCACACCGGCGGTCAACCCGGCGAGCAGCGGCAGCCAGAGACTGAGCAGCACCCGGGCCCACAGTCCGTTGGCCAGCGGACGGGAGAGCACCACACCGTTGCCGCCGGGCAGGGCCCGACCCTCGACCAGGGCCCGCTCCCCGTTGACCGAGCGGCGAGCCGACACGTTGCGGCCCTGCTCGATCCGCTGCACCACCCGGGGTGGCAGACCGGAACGGTCGACCGCCCCGCGCCGGATCAGGTACGCGTCGATGCCCTGGTCGCGCAGTTGCTGGATGAGCCGTTCCTCGTCGGCGCTGCGACCCCGGTCGAGGCGGGTGCGCAGCACCTCGGCGGCGAGCCGGGCCTGGGCGGCGAGCGCCTGCTGCTCGCTCCGCTCCGCGCCACGGATCGCCAACGGCACCGCGACGATGGCGGTGACCAGCACCGACACCAGTGCCACAGCGCAGGTGACGAGCACCGCGCGGGCGGTCAGCGTACGGCCGAATCGGGCTCGTCGGGGTGCTGTGGGTGGGGCGGCGCCCACCACCGGCAGAGCCATGGTCGGGGACTCGACGCGCCCGGGGTGGTCAGGCATCGACCGCGTACCCCACGCCGCGATGGGTCCGGATCACGCTCGCCGGGCCGAGCTTCGCCCGCACCTGGGCGACGTGCACGTCCACAGTCCGGGTGCCGGCGTGCGCCGCATAGCCCCAGACTCCGGCCAGCAACTCCTCCCGCGTGAAGACCCGGCCGGGCCGTGCCATCAGGTGGGCCAGCAGGTCGAACTCGGTGGAGGTGAGCTGCACCGGGGCACCGGCGGCGGTGACAGTGCGGCGGGCCGGGTCGAGCGTCACCGGGCCGACGACGCGTGGCCGGTCCGCGCCCTCCGGGCCGCCGGCGGATCGACGCAGCACCGCGCGGACCCGGGCGACCAGCTCCCGAGGGCTGAACGGCTTGGTGACGTAGTCGTCGGCACCCATCTCCAGGCCGACGATCCGATCCACCTCGTCGTCCCGCGCGGTGAGGAAGATGACAGGGGTCCAGTCACCGGCCTCGCGCAGCCGGCGGCAGATCTCGGTGCCGGGCAGGCCCGGCAGCGCGATGTCCAGGACGCAGGCCACCGGGCGTAACCGGCGGGCCGCGCTCAGACCGGCCTCGCCGTCACGTTCCAGGTGGACGCCGAACCCGTCCCGGGTCAGGTAGAGCCGGACCAGGTCGGCGATGGCCGGCTCGTCCTCCACGACAAGGACGAGCCCGCGATGCGGTGGTTCGACGGTCACCGGCCCATGATTGCCGACTGCTGATGCTCGGCGCGATCGGTGTGTGTTCGAGTTCGGTAAAGGTGGAACGACGCCCGATGCGCGGTCAGCTCACCAGGACGGAGCGAACATGCCCGGCCGGGCGGCGGCCGGTGCGTCGCCGATGCTGGCGACGACCCGCGCGCCGGGCGGCCGCAGGCGGGTCCGGAACGCCTGGTTGAGCAACGCGTCAAGCTGCCAGACCTGCTTCGGGTGACTGGTCCGGATCAGGAACCGCTCACGGATCCCGTCGATCGCGGTGGCCGCCATCTCCACCGACTGCAGCCGCGGGTCCGGGCTCCAGGTGACGTTGCTCAGCTCGCGCAACTCGGTGTTGAGGTGCAGGCGCAGTCGGTGCAGAAGGCGGGTCTGCTGGGTCACCACCAGGCGGCGGTGGGTGAGTAGCAACAGGTAGTCGCCGGTGACCGGGCGGTCGGGGCGGCTGCAACGGGTGACCAGGATGGTGGCGTCACCGGAGCCGACGCAGCGCCGGAAGACCGGCATGTGCCGGCTCACCGTCTGCACGGCCAGGCCTGCCTCAGCGGCGGCCGGGAGGAACGTTCGGGAGAAGACGTCCATGACCTGCCCAACGACGTCCCCAGCAGGGTGACGTGGGTCACGCGGGTTTTTTGGAAGTTCCACGCCGCCTGTCGCACTGCCTGTCCGACTTCCGACTCGGACGGATCATGGTCAGGAGTTGGGCTGAAGTGGACTGGCGGCGAACAGCTCCTCCAGCCATCCCGGGACCGCGTCGGCGTACTCGGCGCGGGACTCCTCGGGGGTGTCCAGCGCCCGCCGCCAGGAGAGCGACCGGCTCACCGGCCCCAGACCGATCGCCAGGTCGGCCGCCTCCACGAGGGTCCGCCGGTCGTACCTGTCGGACCACGCCTCCAGGTACGCGTCGCGCAACCGCACCAGGTGGGCGTCGTCGGCGGCGAGCTTGCCGGCGTGCCCGATCGAACGCAGGGTCACCAGCAGCGTGCCGAACGGGTGCGCCACCGAGGCGTCGCCCCAGTCGAAGTAGCGGTAACCGGCCGCGCCGGCGAAGACGTTGCCGTCGTGCAGGTCGTCGTGCTGCACCGTCGCCGGGATGCCGATGTCGGCGAGCCGGCGGCACCGCTGTGCGTACGCCGGCAGTTCGGCCCGCAACCGCTCGTGCACCTCCGGACCGAGCCCGCCCTCGGCGCCGACCAGCAGCGCCTCGTGATCGTCGAGCAGCTCGGCGAAGAGACCGGCCAGCACCTCCGGACGCTGATCCGGCACGCCACTGGCGACCAGCTCGTCGGCACGCGACGCGCTCGCCAGTTGCAGCGCCGCGTACCCGGGCAGCGCCCGCTCCCAGTGCGCCAGGTCCGGGTCGCGCGCCAGCACGTCGCGCAGCGACTCGCCGCCGTCGGGCAGCAGCGACCAGCCCTGCGCCGGGTCCACGGCGATCGGCGTCAGCACCCGGTCGGGCGTCAACTCGGCGAGCGCCGCGATCAGTACCGCCTCGTGCACGGTGCCCGGGTTGTTGGCCTTGAACCAGACCGGACCGTCGTCGGTGGGCACCCGCCACACCAGCGACCAGGGCCGCAGCCTCGGCTCCACCAGCCCGGTCACCCGTCGACCGGCCCGGCTCAGCTGCGCGTCGACCCAGGACCGGGCCCGCACCTGCCACTGCTCGCTGGACCAGTCGGGGGCACGCTCACCGGCGATCGTCGTCACGCTGGGCACCTTAGGCGGCCGTTCCGCCTTGAGGCGAGGTCTTTTCCCGCCGCGCGTCAGACCAGCTCGACGATTGTGGCGTTGGCCATGCCGCCGCCCTCGCACATGGTCTGCAGGCCGTAGCGGATGCCGTTGTCCCGCATGTGCTGGAGCATGGTGGTCATGATCCGGGCACCGGAGCCGCCGAGCGGGTGGCCGAGGGCGATCGCCCCGCCGCGCGGGTTGAGTCGCTCCGGGTCCGCCTCGGTCTCCGCCAGCCAGGCCAGCGGCACCGGGGCGAACGCCTCGTTCACCTCGTACACCCCGATCTCCTCGATGCCCAGCCCCGCGCGGCGCAGCGCCTTCGCGGTGGCCGGGATGGGCGCGGTGAGCATGGTGACCGGGTCGTCGGCGGCGACCACTGCGGTGTGGATCCGGGCCAGCGGGCGCAGGCCGTGCCGGCTGGCCCAGTCGGAGGTGGTCACCGCCAGGGCGGCGGCGCCGTCGGAGATCTGGGACGCGGAACCGGCGGTCACCACCCCGTCAGCGCGGAACGGGGTGGCCAGCTCGCCCAGCTTCTCCAGGGACGTCTCCCGGCGGATGCCCTCGTCGGCGGCGAACTTGCCGCCGTCGGCGAGCGGCACCGCTGTCAGCTCCGGGTCGAACGCGCCGGCGTCCTGCGCGGCGGCGGCTTTCTCGTGGCTGGCCAGGGCGAACTCGTCCAGTTGGGTACGCGAGAGGCGCCACCGTTGGGCGATCAGCTCGGCCCCGACCCCCTGGTTGAACGGCAGCGGCGCGTCGTCGGCGAAGCCCTCGACGCCCCGGTAGCGGGCGCGCAGCTGGTCACTGAACGGCATGCCGCCGGCCACACTGGAGCCCATCGGCACCCGGGTCATCGACTCGACGCCACCGGCGACCACCAGGTCGGCCTGGCCGGAGAGCACCGTCGCGGCGGCGAAGTGCAGGGCCTGCTGGCTGGAGCCGCACTGGCGATCCAGTGTGGTGCCGGGCACCGTCTCCGGCCAGCCGGCGGCGAGCACGCCGTTGCGGGCGATGTTCCACGACTGCTCGCCGACCTGGGACACGCAGCCCCAGAAGACGTCGTCGACCTGGGCCGGGTCGAGCCCGGTGCGCTCGGCGAGGGCGCGCAGCACGTGCGCCGAGAGGTCGACCGGGTGGACGCTGGCGAGGCTGCCCTTGCGCCGCCCGACCGGGGTACGTACCGCGCCGACGATGACCGCGTCACTCATGTTTACTCCCCGGTAACTTGGGCTGCCCCGATCCTACGTCGTCCATCGACCGGTCGTCCGGCCACACCGGCACGAGGTGCCGGAATCCGACGGCCGCTGGCATGCTGGGCGGGTGAATGAGACCTCCCCGGCACAGCAGTGGCGGGTGCCGTCGAGCCTGCCGGCGGCGAAGCTGGCTGGCGCCGTCCTGCTCCTCGCGCTCGGGCTGCTCTTCGCCGACGGCGACCCGGTCCGCCTGGCGCTGGCCGCTCTGGCCGCCGCCGCGCTGGCCGGCTGGGCGGTACGTGACCTGGTCGCGCCGGTCCGATTGGCGGTGGCCCCGGCCGGGCTCACAGTCATCAACGGCTTCGCCGGCCGACGTCTGCTGCCCTGGTCGTCGGTCGAGGCGATCGCCGTCGACCGGCGGCCGCGGCTGGGGCTGACCAGCGAAACCCTGGAGATCGACGCGGGCAACTCGCTGCACCTGTTCGGCCGGTACGACCTGGGGGCCACCCCGGAAGAGGTGGCCGCCGCACTGCGCGCCGCCCGCCCCGTCAGGTGAGCAGTGCGGCGGTCCGGAAGAGCACCAGCGCGAGCAGGATCAGCAGGATCAGCGCCCCACCAGTGACCTGCACCAGCGTGCGCCGACCGCGCGGCGCGTACGCGAGCACCAACGCCATCAACGCGCCGACCACCAGGCCGCCCAGGTGCCCGGGGATCGAGATGCCCGGCACGGCCAGCGTGAACACCAGGTTGATCACCAGGATCGGGATGATCCGGGAGATGTCCCGGCCCAACCTGCGCTCGATGATGATCAGCGCGGCGAAGAGACCGAACACGGCCGTCGACGCGCCGACGGTGGCCGCCCGCGGGCTGCTGAACAGGTAGGCGGCCACGTTGCCGCCGAGGCCCGCGATCAGGTAGAGCGCGGCGAACCGCACCCGCCCGAGGTTGGCCTCCAACGACCGGCCGAGCACCCACAGCGCCCACATGTTGAGCAGCAGGTGGAGCACGCCGTAGTGCAGGAACATCGCCGTGACCAGCCGGTACCACTGGCCCTCGGCGATCCCGCCGAGCGTGTAGTCGGACAGGTAGGCCCGGCCGAGCACCGCACCCCACTCGGTCAGCGGCGTGCTGCCACCCATCAGGCCACCGAAGCCGGAGCCGCCCACCGCCGCGTCCCCGCCCCGCGCGGAGGCGATGGAGAGCAGCAGGAACAGCACGTTCACGGCGATCAGCGCCTTGGTGACGTAGCCGTGCCGACCGGCCGTACCGCCGCCGAAGGCGGTACGTGCCGGCCGGACACTGCGTCGTCCCTCGTTGACGCACTCCGGGCACTGGTGCCCGACCGCGGCATCCCGCATGCAGTCCGGGCAGATCGGCCGGTCACAGCGGGAGCACCGGACGTAGGTCTCCCGGCCGGGGTGCCGGTAGCAGACCGGGGTGGTCGGCGGAGACTCGCTCACCGGGCCGACCCGCCGTCCAACACCACACGGTCCACCGGCACCGGCCGTGCTCCGGAGCGCTCAATCATGCGAGCAAAGGTACCTCGCCAGTCGCTCAGGAAGCGGACCGCTCGATCTCGACCCGCTCGATGACGACGTCCTGGAGCGGACGGTCGCTCGGACCGGTCGGGGTGCTCGCGATCGAATCCACGATCTTCACCGACGCCTCGTCGGCGACCTGGCCGAAGATGGTGTGCCGGTTGTTGAGGTGCGGCGTCGCGGACACGGTGATGAAGAACTGCGAACCGTTGGTGCCCGGTCCGGCGTTCGCCATCGCCAGCAGGTACGGACGGTCGAACCGCAGCTCCGGGTGGAACTCGTCGGCGAACTTGTAGCCCGGTCCGCCCCGGCCGGTGCCGGTCGGGTCGCCCATCTGGACCATGAAACCGCTGATCACGCGGTGCGAGATGGTGCCGTCGTAGTACGGACCACTGCCCGGCTGACCGGTGCGCGGGTCGGTGTACTCACGGTTGCCCTCGGCCAGGTCGACGAAGTTGCGGACGGTCTTCGGCGCGTGGTTCGGGAAGAGCTCCAGCCGGATTGGGCCAGCGTTGGTGTGCAGGGTGGCGTAGACAGCCTCGGCCACGGGTACTCCTCACTCGTTGGTCAGTTCCATGCGGATCCTCCCATGTGCCCGATCTGGCATCGCGGAGGCATCCGAAGGTGGAGGATGACGAAGGAACAACTCCCAGGAGGTAGGACCGTGTTTGGATTCGGGCGGCGCAAGTCCCAGAGGCAGCAGGCCTTGGCCGAGCTGAACCAGAGCATCAGCCACCTGATGCTGGCAGCCAACCACGCCGCGAAGGGCGCCGGCGCGACCGTCGGCCCGCGGGTCCAGGTGGCCCGGGGTTACGTCGCACCGACCGCCGCGAAGGTACGCGACCGCGCGTCGACCGGCTGGGGGACGACTCTCACCACGCTGGCACCGCTGGCGGCCGCTGCTCGTGACGGCGCCGCGCAGGCAGGGCCGCTGACCAGGAAGGCCAAGTCGAAGACCATGCGGATCACCGGTAAGAAGAAGCAGCCGCGCCGTCGCGGCTCGATGATGACCGGCCTGTTGGCGGCGGGTGCCATCGCCGGCCTGGCCGGCGCGGTCGCGCTGCGTCGCCGCCGGGAGCAGCAGGAGTGGGCCGAGTACGACCCGACCCGCAGCACCCTGGAGCCGATGCGCGACGAGGTCGACTCGATCGAGGTGCGTACGCCGTCCGCCGCCCGCGGGTCCGACGGCTCCGCCATGTCCGGCGCGGCGGGGATGACCGGCGCGGGCAGCTCGGCGGTGGCCGGCGGCTCCAGCGCCAGCACCACCGCCCCGGCCAAGCAGACCGGTGTCCGCCCGACCGACAAGGTCCCGTCGGTCGCCGAGGGCGCCACCGACGTCTCCGGTCGGCCGACCGACGACCTCACCAAGGCTCTGGGCAAGGACACGGCCCGCACCAACGGCCGCCGCTGAGGTCAGCAGCAGCGCATCGGGCGCCGGCGAGTGGGTCCACCCACTCGTCGGCGTTTCCGCGTCAGGTGGTGCTCTTCGCCCGGCGGCGCCTCCGCCTCGCGGTCAGAGCCAGCCGTTGCGGCGGAACCACCGGTAGAGGGCCAGTGAGACGCCGAGCATGAGGGCCAGCACCACCGGATAGCCGTACGTCATCTTCAGCTCGGGCATGTTGTCGAAGTTCATGCCGTAGATGCCGGCGATGGCGGTCCAGACCGCGGCGATACCGGCCCAGGCGGCGATCTTGCGCATGTCGTTGTTCTGGTCGACGGTGACCTGGGCCAGCCGCGCCTGGAGGATCGAGTTCAGCAGGTCGTCGTACGAGTTCACCTGCTCCACGGTGCGGCTCAGGTGGTCCTGCACGTCCCGGAAGTACTTGCGGATCTCCTTGGGCACGTCCCGGTTGACCTGGGACGTCAGCGTCATCAGCGGCCGCTGCAACGGCACCACCGCCCGCTTGAACTCGACCAGTTCCCGCTTCATCTGATAGATCCGCTGGATCCGCCCGTGGCCATGCCGGTCGAAGACCTCCGCCTCCAGCATGTCCAGGTCGTCCTCGATCTGGTCGGCCACCTCCAGATAGAGGTCGACCACCCGGTCGGTCACCCCGTACGCCACCGCCCACGGCCCGTGCAGCAGCAACTCCTGCTTGGTCTCCAGGTCGGCGCGGATCGGGGCGAGCCGGCAGGCATCCCCGTGTCGGACGCTGATCACGAAGTTCGGGCCGATGAAGAGCATCACCTGGCCGGTCTCCACGACCTCGGAGTTCTCGGTCAGCTCGGTGTGCTCGCAGTAACGGGCGGTGCGCAGCACCAGGAAGACGACGTCGCCGAACCGTTCCAACTTGGGGCGCTGCTCGGCCTTGACCGCGTCCTCGACCGCCAGCTCGTGCAGGCCGTAGGTCTCCGCGATGGCGGTCATCTCGGCCAGCTCCGGCTGGTGCAGACCGATCCAGACGAAGCCGTGCTCCTCGCGGCGGGCCGCGGCCAGCGCCTCCGCGTAGGTCCAGTCGCCGGGCTGCCGCTTGCCGTCGACGTAGAGGGCGCAGTCGACCACGGCGCTGCGGCCGGTGCCCGTGCCCGTCGGGGCGGGGACCGGCGGCGAGCCGTCGGCGTTGAGGATCCGGGTCATCGCCCGGACCGGGGAGGGCCACGCCCGAGGTCGCAGCACCCGACCGGTGGTCGACGGTGCCGTCCGGTCCCGCTCTGTCCGATCCGTCATCGCGTCACCTCCCGCGCTCAGCTGCGGCTTGCAGGCTACGCCGATCGCGGTCGAGGACCGGTGTGACGGCGGTCGCGTGGGGCGGCGCCGGGCGGGCCGGGCCGCATCGGGGGGTGTGCGGGGGACGACACGGCCCACCCGGCACCTGTGGGGGCGGGAGGTTGTGCTGCCGCGTCAACCCGGGCGGGGCCGGCCCGGAGGCCGGGCGGTGAAGCCGCAGCTGACGGGGTGACGCTCGCAGCATTGTGGGCCAGCCGGCCGCCCGGAGGGGAGCCCCGGGACGGCCGGCAACGTCGTTCTGTCAGGAACCCGACAGTTAATTCAGCTACGGACGGCCTCGACCGCCGCCGCGAGCCGCCGGACACCCTCGTCGATCTTGTCGGCGGTCACCGCCGAGAAGGCCAGTCGGAGCGCGTGCCGCCCGCCGTCCAGCACGAAGTCGCTGCCCTTGACCACGGCGACCCCGCGCTCGGCCGCCGCCGGGGCGAGCCGGTCGACCAGCACGTCCTCCGGGAACTCCACCCAGAGGAAGTAGCCACCGTCGGGCTCCACGAACTGCGCCTGCGGCAGGTGCCGGCGCAACGACTCGGCGAGCACCTGGGCCCGCTCGCCCAGCGCCGCCCGGACCGTCTCGATCGAGCGGTCGATGTCACCGGAGACGCAGAACTGGTGCACGATCGCCTGGGACACCATCCCGGGGGAGATGTAGAGGCTTGTCGCGTTCTTCGCGATGGAGGCGATCAGGTCGGCCGGGCCGACCAGGTAACCGACCCGTACGCCCGGGCAGACCGTCTTGGTGAAGCTCGACGCGTGCACCACCACGTTGCGGGTGTCCAGCGAGAGCATCGACGGCAGCGCATCGCCACGGAAGCGGATGTCCGCGTACGGGTCGTCCTCGAAGATCGTGAACTCGTACTCGGCGGCCAGGTCGAGCAACTCCCGGCGCTTCTCCAGGGACAGCGTCATGCCGGCCGGGTTCTGGTAGTTCGGGATGACGTGCGCGAGCCGGGGGCGGACCCCGGACTCCAGCAGCTTGCGCAGCTCGGCAGTGTCCAGGCCATCCGGCTGGACGGCGATGCCGTGCAGCTCACTGCCCATCCGCTGGAGGTTGAGCAGCGTCCGGTCGTACGTCGGGCGCTCCACCACCACAGCGTCGCCGGGGCGGACCAGGTGGTCGAAGAGGAACGCGTCGGCCTGGAGCGACCCGTTGGTGACCAGCACCTGATCGGCCCCGACCCCGTGCTTCTCGGCGATCCACTTTCGCAGCGGTAGGTACCCGACGGAGGTGCCGTACGCCGTCACCCCCGCGGGGTCGGCGTCGAAGGCGCGGACGGCGGCGGCCTTGAGCCCCTCGACATCGACGATGTCCAGCGAGGGAGCCCCACGGGCAAAGGAGATCAACTGCTCGGCGGTCATGGATGTTGAGCGTACGGGCGGCGGTGGGGAACGCGCGGTCGGCACGGCGATGTCCGCATCCTGAGCCACCGGGTCGGGTGACCCCACTCCACCGGTCGGCGGCAGATCAGACCGGAAGGGCGAGCGCGTCGTGATGCGCGGCCCGGGAAAGTCCCTCCAGCCGCACGCCGAGCGCGTCGAGGAGCTGACTCCAGTCGAAGTAGGAGCGCCAGGCGGTGATCCGACCCTTACGGGCCCGGACCACGTCGGCCACCTCCCAGCTCACCAGCCGGCCGGTTGGCGCGACGGTGCCGTACGGCGAATGCAGGGTGCCGGTGTGGGTGCCGGTCAGGCGCAGCTCGACGGCGGCGCCACCGCCGGTGCGGACGGCGCCCATCGGGTCGACCCGCAGATCCGGAAAGGCGCCGGTCCAGGTGCGCAGAAGCGCGGGCAGCTCGATCGGACGGACCGTCACGCCCGGCATGGCGTAGAACGCCTCCGGGGCGTAGAGATCCGGCAGCCGGGCCACGTCCCGGCGCAGGAGCATTGCGTACTGCTGCTCGACCAGCCGCTCCGCGTCGCGCATCGGGACCTCCCTCACGGGCCACGGTGTCTCCGCGCCCGCAAGGGATGCCTACCCATCGATCCGGCCCGGCACACCACCCCCGGTCAGGTAGCGGCGACCGCCTGGCTCTCCGACCAGACCCGCATGATGTCCCGCACCGAGATCACGCCGGCCACCTCCTGGCCGTCCAGCACCACCAGGTGCCGGAACCCGCCCCGGGCCATCGCGGCGGCGGCCTCGGCCACCGTCCACTCCGGCCCCGCGTAGACCACGTCCCAGGTCAGATGGGCGCCGGTGCGTTCCACGTCGCAGTCCAGACCGGCGCCGATGGCCTTCAACACGTCGCGTTCGGTCATGATCCCCACGCCCTCGGAATCCGGGTCGATCACGACCGCCGACCCGACACCGCGGGCCGACATCATCCGGGCCGCCTGTCGGAGCGTGTGCTCCGGACCGACGACGAGGACCTGGCTGGACATCGCATCCCGTACCTGCATCACACATCACCCCTTTGGGACGGTGGCATTCGGTACGGACATGGTGGTCGGTGGATGTTTCCTGGACAAGAGCGGCATCGCACAAGCTGCGGGCGCTGGCTACTGTCGGATGGTGTCCACCGAGCCCCTGCGCTGCGCCGGCGCGCTGATCGTCGACCATGACGGCCGCATCTTCTTTCAGCGCCGCTCACCACACCGACGCCTGTTTCCCAATTGTTGGGACATCGTCGGCGGCCACGTGGAGCCAGGCGAGGACATCGACGAGGCGCTGCGCCGGGAGATCACCGAGGAGACCGGCTGGGTCCTCTCCCACGTCCTGGGCCAGGTGGGTGAGTACAGCTACGTCGGCGACGACGGCCTGGCCCGGACGGAGTACGACTTCCTGGTCCGCGTCGACGGTGACCTCGACCGCCCGACGCTGGAGGCCGGCAAGCACACCGAGTACCGCTGGCTGGCCGAGCACGAGGTGACAGTGCTCGACGAGCACCGCCACGTCAACGACGGGCTGATCCGGCGGATCGCGCAGGAGGGCTTCGCCGTCCTGCGGTCGATCGGTCTGTGAACACCGTCGAGTTGGCGCCCCACCGGATCGCCGGGCTGCTCGCCCCGGCCGTGGACCGGACCTTCCGTGCCGGCATCCTGGCCGGCCGGGACGGTGGTGGCGCCGAGTTGTCCCAGCGCTATGGCGGAATCGCGGCGACCGGCTTCCTGGTCGACCTCCGCACCCGGCTGGCCGCACCCGGTGGCACTGTCGACGGGCCCGGGTTCGCGGCGATCACCCGCTACCAGGACCCGGTCGTCTGCCGACGGACAGTGGACAAGCAGGTGGCACACGGGATGATCTACCGCGGCCCGGCCGGCGCCCTGTCCGCCACCGAGCGGGGCACCGCCTTCCTCGCCGAGCTGTACCAGGTGCACGCCGAGGTCACCGAGGAGCTGTGGGCCGGGCACGACGACCGGGTGGCCCGGCTGGTGGCCATGCTCGGCCGACTGCTGTCGTACGCCCTGGTGCTGACCGACGAGGAGGGGGACCGGGTCGCCTCGGCCTTCGCCGCGCTGGCGCCCCCGTACGAGCCGGACGGCACCCCGTCGGGCGTGCTGCTGCTCAACCGGCTCAGCACGATGCGATACCACCGGGCCGACGCGCACGCCGCCGCCTGGACTGCCGCCGGGCACACCGCGTCGAGCATCGCCGCCCTTCCGGCCGGTCCCGAACGGCTCGCCATCGAGCTGGAGACCGACCGGCGGGCCGCCGGCCCGTACGCCGTGCTCAGCGCGGAGGAGCGCCTGACCATGCTGGCCGACCTGGCAGCCTTGCCCGGCTGACCCGGTTGGCCGGAGCGGCACACCCGGCCGGCGCTATCCTCCAGCGGTGACGGGAGCAGGACTAGGGAGGATGTCGCGATGATCGGAATGGTGCTCGCGGCCGGAGCGGGACGACGGCTGCGCCCGTACACCGACACCCTGCCCAAGGCGTTGGTGCCGGTGGACGGCGAGACGACGATCCTGGACATCGCGCTGGGCAACCTCGCCGAGGTCGGGCTCACCGACATCGTGATCGTCGTCGGCTACGCGGCGGACGCGGTCCGCGAGCGGCAGGCCGACCTGGAGAAGCGGTACGGGGTCACCCTCACCCTTGTGCACAACGACAAGGCCGAGGAGTGGAACAACGCCTACTCGCTCTGGCTCGCCCGGGAGTACTTCGCGCGCGGAGTGCTGCTGGTCAACGGGGACACCGTGCACCCGGTGAGCGTGGAGAAGACCCTGCTCGCCGAGCGTGGCCCGGGCATCCTGCTGGCCGTGGACACCCTCAAGCCGCTGGCCGAGGAGGAGATGAAGACCACCTTCGACGCCGCCGGTCAGCTCACCCGGATCACCAAGCTGATGGATCCGGGCGAGGCGTACGGGGAGTACATCGGCGCGACGCTGATCGAGCCGCAGATCGCCGACGCCCTCGCCGACGCGCTGGAGGCGACCTGGCGACGGGACCCGAACCTGTACTACGAGGACGGCTACCAGGAGTTCTCCGACCGGGGCGGGGAGGTGCGGGCGGCGCCGATCGGTGACGTCCCCTGGGTCGAGGTCGACAACCACGCCGACCTGGCCCGCGCGCGGGAGATCGCGTGCCTCTACTAGCTCGGAGCGTCCTCACCCCGCTGCACATCGACGTGCGACGCGGGGCGGTCGCCGACCTGGGGGCGATCCTGGCCGACGGGCGGATCTCCTCCGGGGGTGACGTCGCGGTGGTGGTCGGCCCGGGTCAGGGCGCCCAGATCGCGGAGCTGATCCGACCGTCGCTGCGCTCGGCGGACGTCTTCACCGTCTCCGGCGGGACCCTGGACGCCGCCGACGACCTGGGCGGCAAACTCCGCGCCCGGTCGTACGACGCGGTGGTCGGCATCGGTGGCGGCAAGACCATCGACGTGGCCAAGTACGCGGCGACCCGTCGAGGTCTGCCGATGGTGTCGGTGGCGACCAGCCTCGCCAACGACGGGATCGCCTCCCCGGTGGCCAGCCTGATCACCGACGGGATCAAGGGCTCCTACGGCGTCCACATCCCGATCGGGGTGATCGTCGACCTGGACTTCGTGGAGAGCGGCCCGGACCGGCACAACCGGGCCGGCATCGGCGACGTGATCAGCAACATCAGCGCGCTGGCCGACTGGGAGCTGTCCCGGCAGGTACGCGGTGAGCCGGTCGACGGGCTGGCCGCGTCGCTCTCGCGAGCGGGCGCCGAGGCGGTGCTCAACCACCCCGGCGACATGAGCGACGACGCCTTCGTGATCGTCCTCGCCGAAGCGTTGATCTCCAGCGGCCTGGCGATGGCTGTCGACGGCACCAGCCGTCCGTGCAGCGGCGGCTGCCACGAGATCATGCACGCTGTCGACTCGCTCTTTCCCGGGACCGCCTCGCACGGCGAGCTGGCCGGGCTGGGTGCGCTGTTCTGCACCTGGCTGCGCGGAGACCTCCGCCGCTTTCGGGAGATGTCCGCCTGCCTGGCCCGACACGGTCTGCCCCGGCTCCCCGGCGAGGTGGCGCTCACCGACGACCAGTTCATCGAGGCGGTGCAGTTCGCGCCGCGTACCCGGCCGGACCGGTACACCATCCTCGAACACCTGGCACTGTCGCCTACCGAGACCCGGGAACGGCTGGCAGACTACGCCGGTGCAATCCGCGACCAGCTTGGCTGACCCCCGTCCCACCGTCGCCGACTTCCACCGGGTGAACCGGGGCGGCGGCCTGTTCAGCGAGTCGATCAGCCAGTGGCTGGGGGCCGTCTTCGCGCTCGTCGCCCAGCGGCTCGGGCTGCGACCGACAGCGTTGACCATCACCAACCTGGTGCTCGGGCTGGCCACCTCGGTCACCGTGGTGGCGCTCGCCGGCCCGGTCGCCGCCGGGGACGTACCGGCCTGGGTCGTCGGCCTGCTCGCCCTGGTCGGCTGGCAGGTGGCGTACTCCCTGGACTGCGCGGACGGGCAGCTGGCCCGGGTGACCGGCCAGGGCAGCGCGGCCGGCGCGCGCGTCGACGTGCTCTGCGACGTGGCCGCGCAGATCGCCCTGGTGGCGGCCCTGGCCGCCACCGCCGTGGCGCAGGAGCCGGCCACGCCGACCTGGCTCGTGGCGACCTTCGCGGGCACCTGGATGGTCAACCTGGTGACGTCGGTGATGCAGGCCGGCCCGAACGCGGCCAGCATGGTCACCTCGACCTCGCTGCCGGTGCGCCTGGTGAAGCTGGTCCGCGACTACGGTGCTGTGGTCTTCGTGGCCGCCCTGGTGCTCGCCGTGGCCCCCGCGCTGGTCCTCTGGGTGATGGTCGCCTTCACGATCGTCAACGGCGGCTTCCTGCTGGCCAGCATCGCCTTCTCCGCCCGCGCCTCCCTGCGCTGACCCACCCAGCCCAACCCCTCACCCACGCGCCCGCCTGTCTGCGCGCTGCCCGCCCGCAAGATCCACCCAACTTCCCCGAAGTTGCTGCCTCCGACCGGCGGGAGACCACAACATCCCTGATGTTGCGCAGATCTTGCGGGCAGATCCGCCTGCCCCGTCCGCAGCGCCGCGCGGAGGGGCGGCGGCGTGGCGGCGTCCGCCGCCATGATCGCGCTCGATCCAGGATGTAGTGGCCTCGGAGCAGCCGGACGGGACTACTTCCTGGATCGAGCGCGATCATGCACGGCACGGCGCAAGACGGGACGGGGTGGGGCGGGGTGGGTCGGGTTCAGACGTGGTTGGGAGTTCGGGCCAGGCCCGCATAGATGTCGATGAGCCGCTTGGTGACCACGTCGGGGTGGAAGGTTCGCTCATAGCGGGCGCGGGCGCCCACTGTCAGCCCGGACGCACCGGCGCGGGCGACCGGCAGCGCGGCCGCGAGCGCGGCCGGCTCCGGAGCGACCACCCAACCGGCCTCACCCAGACCGATTCCCGCCGGCATGGCTGACCCGCCGCCGCCCCCGGCGACCGCGGAGGCGACCTCGGCGGGCCCGGTGCCGGCGGGCTCGTGCGGGGCGTCGGCCCCGACCAGGTACGGAATGCCGCCCAATGCCGTACCGAGCACCGGCCGGCCGTTCGCCAACGCCTCGATGATCACGGTGGGCAGCACGTCGTGCCACATCGCGGCGGCGATCACCACAGCGCTCGCCTCGACGGCGGCCTGCACGCCGGCCCGGTCGAGCTGACCGAGGTAGACCACGTCGTGTCGCTCGGCGGCGGCCGCCTCCACGAGGTGGCGCAGCTCGCCGTCGCCGGCCACCCGCAGCGTGCCCAGCGAACCCACCGGGTGCCGACGCCAGGCGTCCAGCAGCAGGTCGACGCCCTTCTCCGGGGAGAGCCGGGCCATGTAGAGGAACCCGTCACCCAGCGGCGCCGGCCGACCCGGATCGGGTACGGAGTTCGGCTTCACCACGATGCGTTCGTCCGGAATGCCGTAGTCGCGGAGGTGATCGGCGATCGCCGAGGTGAGCGCGATGTACCGATCCACCGAGCGCCAGGTGCCCCGGTGCACGGCCAGGGTGGTAGCCATCAGCGCGCTCTGCACCGCCGAGTCGCGGTAGCAGCGGTGCTTGATCGCCGGCACACCCAACGCCCGACCCTTGCAGTCCTGACAGATCACGCCGTCGCGGAAGTAGATCCCCGACGAGCAGACCTGCCGGTAGTTGTGCACCGTCTGCACCACCGGCACGCCGTGCCGGTGCGCGGTCCGCACCACCCAGGGCGAGATAAGGGGGTACGGGTTGTGCAGGTGCAGAACGTCCGGTCGGTGTTCGGTGAGCAGTCGGCTCAGGTCGTGCTGGGCGCGCGGCGCCCAGATCGGCGAGATCGGCAGCAGCGCCTTCGCCGCCTTCGACATCGACGGGATCTCGTCCGAACTACGGATGAAGGGCAGCACCTCGACGCCAGCGGCGGTGAGCTGAGCGATCTCCGAGTCGACGATCGTGTTCTCACCGGAGGGCTGCGCTTCCCGGTACCGGTTGTGTGCCACCACGATTCTCACGGAGCTTGCCCTTCGTTCGCGATTGCGGGACTCGCAAGCTCATTCCTCACGCTCACGGGAAAGAAGGCTACCGTTGTGTCGTGCCCGAACTACCGGAGGTTGAGGCGCTCGCGGGTTACCTGCGTCAGCGCGCGGTGGGGCGGCGCGTCGATCGGCTGGAGATCGCCGCGATCAGCGCCCTGAAAACGTACGAGCCGGCGCCGACCGAGGTCGCCGGCCGGGCGGTGGTCGACGCCAGTCGGCACGGCAAGTTCCTCGACGTCCTCTTCGAGGGCGGAGTGCACCTGGTGGTGCATTTGGCGCGAGCGGGCTGGCTGCACTACCGGGAGGCGTTCCCCGCCACCACCCCACTGCGTCCGGGCAAGGGTCCGATCGCGGTGCGGGTACGCCTGGATGACGGTTCCGGCTTCGACCTCACCGAGGCCGGCACGCAGAAGAAGCTGGCCGCCTATCTGGTGACCGACCTCGCGGCGGTCCCCGGGGTGGCCAAGCTGGGCCCGGACGCGCTCGCCGCGGATCTGCCCCTCTTCGCTGAGCGGCTGCGGAGCAGACGGGGGCAGGTCAAGGGGGTGCTGACCGACCAGTCGGTGCTGTCCGGGGTGGGCAACGCGTACTCCGACGAGATCCTGCACGCCGCGAAGCTGTCCCCGTTCGCGATCACCGATCGGCTCACCGACGCCCAGATCGCCACACTGCACGCCGCCACCCGACAGGTCCTCGGTGACGCGGTAGAGCGGTCCCTCGGTCAGCGGGCCGCGGAGCTCAAGGGCGAGAAGCGTTCCGGGCTGAAGGTGCACGCGCGCACCGGGCTGCCCTGCCCGGTCTGCGGGGACACAGTGCGCGAGGTGTCGTTCGCCGACTCCAGCCTCCAGTACTGCCCCACCTGCCAGACCGGCGGCAAGCCGCTCGCTGACCGTCGGTTGTCTCGCCTCGTACGGTGAGTAATTGCACTTCAGGGCTACAGAGCGGAATCGCCCTCCCTGAGTGGAAGCTCCGGTCCGCCCTTCTCGCCACGCGCGCATCCATCGGTATAGTGGCCCGGTCCCCGGCTTCTGAAATGGTGCGGAGCCGGCCAGATCCCTCCAGCACCGTCGGTCGCCAATCTCCTTCGGGGCGACGATCGTTCGGAGCCCGCGTGGGAGACTGGGACGGTGGGCGACCCGGGCCTTCACGCCGAGTGAGCGGCCCGTGTCATGCGGGAGGACATGGGTGAGGTGACGGCAAGCCTCCAGCGCCCGGTAACCAACGAAGGCCGGAGCAGACTCGTGCGGCACGTCGACAGCTTCGAGATCCAGCCGCCGACGCCGCCGTCCCACAACGGCGTCCCTCGGTCGGCATGGACCAGGGCGCGACGCCGCGTCTCCCGTTGGCACCGCCCCTACACCGCGATCCTGCTGCTGCTCGACTTCGGCGCGGCGGCATTCGCCAGCTGGATCGCGATCCAGCTGTTCGACCAGGCCGCCTCCGGGTTCTCCGGCACCCAGCAGGACCCGACCTGGTTCCACACCGTCTCCTACCTGCTGCTCCCGCTCGGCTGGGTGATCATCCTCTGGAGCAACCGGGCGTACGACCGCCGCTACCTGGGGCTCGGCCCGGACGAGTTCAAGCGGGTGATCCGGGCCGGGGTGACGGTCGCCGCGAGTGTCTCGTTCCTCGCCTTCGCCACCAAGACCGAGTTGTCCCGCTGGACGGTCGGCACGGCCCTGCTCGGGGCGCTGCTGCTGATCCTGTGGGGCCGTTTCGTGGCCCGGTGGGCGCTGCACTACATCCGGCGGCGGGCCGGCCAGGCCGCCCACCGGATGGTGCTGGTCGGCACCCTGCCCGAGTGCCTGGAGGTCTACGCGGCGGTCACCCGCAGCCCGGCCGCCGGGCTGATGCCCGTCGCCATCCACATCACCGACGGGTACGCGGCGGCCCGAGGCATGCCGACCCCGGTTCCGGTGTACGCCGGACGCGACGTCCTGGCCCTGGTCCGTGAGGTCGGCGGGGACACCATCGCCGTCTGCGGGTCGGCCAGCGCGGAGCCGGGCGAGTTGCGCCGGCTGGCCTGGCAGCTGGAGGGCTCCGGCGTCGACCTGGTGGTCGCCCCGCAGCTCACCGACATCGCCGGCCCTCGGGTGCACATCCGGCCGATCGAGGGTCTGCCGCTGCTGCACGTCGAGGAGCCGACCCTCTCCGGGCCGGCGCTGCTCGCCAAGAACCTGATGGACCGGGTCGCCGCCGGCCTCGGCCTGCTGCTGCTGTCCCCGCTCTTCCTGGCCATCGCCGTGGCGATCCGGATCTCCGACCCCGGGCCGGTCTTCTTCCGCCAGCCCCGGGTGGGGCACGAGGGGCGCACGTTCCGGGTGTGGAAGTTCCGGACCATGTACGTCAACGCCGAGGACCGCCTGGCCAGCCTGGTCGATCGGAACGAGACCGACGGCATGCTGTTCAAGATGAAGGAGGACCCTCGGGTCTTCCCGGTCGGCCGCTTCCTGCGGGCCACGTCGCTGGACGAGCTGCCGCAGCTGATCAACGTGCTGTGGGGCGAGATGTCGCTGGTCGGGCCCCGCCCGCTACCGGCCGACGACGGTGACTTCCTGGGTGACGTGCGGCGCCGGCTGCTGGTCCGCCCCGGCATGACCGGGCTGTGGCAGGTCTCCGGCCGCTCCGACCTGTCCTGGGACGAGTCGGTCCGACTGGACCTCTACTACGTCGACAACTGGTCGCTCGCGTACGACCTGAGCATCCTGTGGCGCACCGTCGGGGTGGTGCTCGCCCGCAAGGGCGCGTACTAGAGGGTTGGCGCGCCGGCTCGCAGGGGCGAGGATCGCTGCGTGGCTGCCAACCTCTCCGCCGTGGTCGGCGTCGTCTCACTCGTCACCGCGCTGACCGCGGCCCTGCTGGCGGTGCTGCGGCTGCGGGCCCGCCGTGGCATCGCCACCGCCACCCAACGGGCCACCTACGAGGTGCTGCACACCGCCGGCCTGGCCGCCGAGCCTCTGCGAGCGGGGTTGAGCGAGGCGGGCGCGGCGAAGGCCGTACGCCATCTGCGGGCGCTGGTGGGAGCGGTCGGGCTGGCGCTCACCGACGCCGACCGGCTGCTGGCCCTCGACGGGCGCGGCACGCACCACGGAGATCAACTGCTCGCGGCGGCCCAGCGGACCGTGGACACCGGCCGCTCGACAGTGCTGGGTGAGCAGGAGCTGCACTGCGACCGGGTCGACTGCCCGGTCCGCGGAGCGGTGGTCGCGCCGTTGCTGGGGGCGGACGGCCGGGTGGTGGGCGCGCTGGTGGCTGTCGCCGACAGCCCGCCGCCTCCGGGGTTGGTGCAGGCCACCCTGGAGACCGCGCACTGGGCCGGCAACCAGCTCGCCCTGGCCGAGCTGGACTCGTCGCGGGAGCGGCTGGCCCGCGCCGAGATCCGGGCGTTGCGGGCGCAGATCAGCCCGCACTTCATCTACAACGCGCTGACCGCGATCGGCTCGTTCGTCCGCACCGACCCGGAGCGGGCCCGGGAGCTGATCCTGGAGTTCGCCGAGTTCACCAGGTACTCGTTCCGGGCGCACGGGGAGTTCACCACGCTGGCCGAGGAGCTGCGGTCGATCGACCGCTACCTGACCATCGAACGGGCGCGGTTCGGCGACCGGTTGCAGGTGCGGTTGCAGATCGCCCCGGAGGTGCTGCCGGTGACGCTGCCGTTCCTCTGCCTCCAGCCGTTGGTGGAGAACGCGGTTCGCCACGGGTTGTCCCGCAAGCCGGGCACGGGCATGGTGAGCATCGAGGCCCGGGACGCGGGAGCCGAATGCCACATCACGGTGGAGGACGACGGAGTGGGAATGGATCCGACCACGCTGACCGCCGGCATCGCCGAGCTGGCCCGCGGCACCGGCGACCCGGGCGACGACACGGGCCAGCACGTCGGCCTCTCCAACGTCGACGAGCGGTTGCGCTCGGTCTTCGGGGACCGGTTCGGCCTGGTCGTGGAGACCGGGCTGGGCTCGGGCACGAAGGTGAGCATGCGGGTGCCGAAGTTCCACCCCGGCGTGCGGGCAGGGTCGTGAGCGAGCGAACCGGAACGGGTGCGGTGAACGCGTCCGGTTTCCTGCGCGTCCTCGCCGTGGACGACGAGCCGCCCGCGCTCGACGAGCTGGCGTACCACCTGCGGGCCGACCCCCGGGTGGCCCGGTTGCACACGGCCGGGGATGCCACCGAGGCGCTGCGGTTGCTGCGCGACGGTGACGTGGACGTGGTCTTCCTGGACATCCGGATGCCCGGCCTGGACGGCATGGAGCTGGCCCGGGTGTTGCGCCGCTTCGCCCGGCCACCGGCGATCGTGTTCGTCACCGCGTACGACGACGGCGCGGTGGACGCGTTCGATCTGGGCGCCACCGACTACGTCCGGAAACCGGTGCGCGCCGATCGGCTGGCCGAGTCGCTGCGCCGGGTGATCGGTTCGCGGGTGGTGCCGTCGCACCCGGCGGCGCTGGCCCGCGCGGAGGAGGACCCGACCATCCCCATCGAGTTGGCCGGCACCACCCGGATGCTGCCCCGCTCGGCGGTGCGGTGGGTGGAGGCGCAGGGCGACTACGCCCGGTTGCACACCGCTGAGGGGTCGCACCTGGTGCGGGTCTCACTGGCCACGCTGGCGGAGCGCTGGGCCGATGCCGGTTTCGTCAGGGTGCACCGGTCGTACCTGGTGCAGTTGAAGTTGATCGCGGAGTTGCGGCTGGTCAACTCCGGCTACGTGGTGGTGATCGATTCGACCGAGCTGCCGGTGAGCCGGCGGCACACCCGCGAGCTGAAGGACAAGCTGGTCAGGGCCGCGAAGCAGGATTGGAGTCGCTGAGCCGGGAATGGAACCAGCCCTACCGTACGTTGTACGCTAGTCCGTACGACTTCCGGGAGGCTCGCCGTGACCGCAACCCCGTTCGACGCCGAATCCGAGTTCGACAACCAACTCGACCGACTGGTGCAGCTCGGCTACCCCGCCCTCGCCGGGCTGACCGAGGGCGCCTTCCGCGACCTGGTCGCGCCACTGCGGGCCAGGGCGGTCGAGGGCACCGCCGGCCTGCCCGCCCCCACCGACGCCCGGGTGCCGTTCCTGCTGGTCATCACCCGAGAGCTGATCGGGGTGCCGGAACGGGTGGAGCTCACCACAGTGGCCGGCAAGCGCAAGCCCGGCGTCGTCGACCGGAACTACGCCGAGGACGACCTGCCCCGCTTCGACCCGATCAAGGAGCTGGAGGTGCCGGCCGGGCCGGCGTACCTGCTCTTCGACGTCGACCGGGGCGAGGAGTTCCGCAACCTGGCCCCGGCCACGGCCATGGAGGGGATCACCGCGCAGGGCCGGTTGCCGCTGAGCATCGACGAGGGGCTCGCCTTCATCACGCTGCACCCGGCCGCGCTGGCCAGCAACCGGTGCTTCTCGCTGGTCGGCTCCCGCTGCGGCGACAAGCGGGTGCCCGCGCTGTGGATCAGCCAGGGCGCACCCAAGCTGGGCTGGTGCTGGTACGGCAACCCGCACACCTGGCTCGGCTCCGCCTCGGCCCGGCCGGAGCGCATCGGCCTGGGCTGACCGCCAGGGTGCCCGTTTCCACTGAGGATGCTCGCCCGGTCGGGCAATTCCAGAGCCATCGTCGGTGACCTATTCTTCGGGTGCCGACCCCGTACGGGGCGCAGGGTCGGTGCGGGCAGAGCCTGCTCAGGCCGCCCCACCACCCTCACATTGGGACATCGATGCAGCTATTCGAAGCCCGCCGCGTTCTCCTGGCCGGTGCCGTCGTGGCGGCGCTCGTGCTGCCCGGCGCCACCCCGGCCCAGGCCGCGGCGACGGGCGCGGTCAGCGGACGACTGACCACCAGCGCAGGCACACCCGCCGCCGAAGTCCTCGTGCAGCTCTACGAGAGCGACAGCTACGAGTACGTCGGCTCCACCAACACCGACGCCGACGGCAACTACACGGTCGGCGGGCTGCAAGCCGGCTCGTACGTGGTGGGCTACTTCCCCTGGGAGAAGCCTGAGCAGTACCACCACCAGAAGGACAGCGCGTTCGACGCCGACCCGGTGACCGTCACCGAGGGTGGCACCACCCGGGTCGACGAGCAGCTCTTCGCCACCGGCAGCATCACCGGACGCATCGTGAACACCGACGGCCAGCCGGTGGTGGACCTGAGCGTCGACGTTCGGGAGACCGAAACGTATGCCCGGGCGTGGGGTCGCACCGACGACCAGGGCCGGTTCACTATCGCCGCCCGACCGGGTCGCTACACGGTGAGCATCCAACCGATCGAGGGCTCCTACCAGGAGCAGTACGTGCCCGGGAAGCTCGACCAGGAGAGCGCCGACGTCTTCGAGGTCAAGGCCGACGAGGCGATCGTGGTCAACGAGACGGCGCTGCCGGCGGGCAGCCTGACCGGCCGGTTCACCACCGCCGCTGGCGCCCCACTCCCGAACGCCGAGGTCAGCATCACCACCGCCAACTCGTCCAGCGGGGCGTGGACGCAGACCGACGCGAACGGCGAGTTCACCGCGCAACTGCTCCAGGGCGCCTACAAGGTTGGCGTGACCGCCGGTGAGCGTCAGCAGTACTACCGCGGCAAGCTGACCTCTGAGGAAGCCAACCTGGTCGAGGTGCGGGGTGGGCAGCAGACGACCATCGCGGACAGCCTGCTCGGCACCGGCTCGGTCACCCTGTCGGCCATCAACTCGGTCACCGGCGCCCCGATCGCAAACTTCTGCGCCCAGTCGATCTGCAGCAACGGCACCGGCACTGTGACCGTCACCGGCCTGCCGCAGGGCAAACACACCATCTACCTGGACGCACCGGACAAGCTGCACTTCTCCCGCGAGGTGAACGGGGTACGGGTCAAGGCGAACGTCGACACCAAGTTGACAGTGAAGATGCGGCCCGGCGCGGTCATCAGCACCACCATCGTGGACCGGCAGAGCGGCGCGCCGGTGTCGAACATCTGCCTGGACACCTTCCTGCCGAAGCAGGCGTCGCTCCAGGACGGCTACGGCGACTGCAGCGACCGCAACGGCAAGATCCAGGTGGGACCACTCGCCGTCGGCAGCTACAAGCTCTTCGCGGTGCCGCAACGCGACACGTACGGCCGTCAGTGGGTGGGCGCCAACGGTGGCACCGGCGACGAGCGGGAGGCAGCCGTCGTCGCCGCCACCGCCGGTCAGGTCGTCACCGGACCGCAGGTCCTGCTCGACCGGGCGGGCACTGTCACGGGCACTGTCACCGACGTGGCCGGCAAGCCGGTGGCGAACGCCGGCGTGTCGGTGCTGACCGGTCACCCCGGGGTCGGCGCCCAGGACGCCATCACCGACGAGCGCGGCGTCTACACCATCAAGCGCCTCGGCCCGTACGCCTGGCCGCTGGTGTTCGGTGGTAACCCGTACGCCAGCGAGTGGTCCGGCGACAAGCCCAGCCGGTTCAAGGCCACTCCGGTGCCGGTGACCGCCGGGGCGGCCGCCACCCACAACGTCCAACTCGACCAGGGCATCGAGCTGACCGGCACCCTCCGTACGCCGGACGGCGCTTCCTTCACCAGCGGATTCGTCATCGCCCGCAGCGCCGACACCGGCGACATCGCGGGCAACGGGTCGATCAGCGACGGTCGGTTCAGCATTCGCCTCAAGGGACCGCAGCGGATCTACTTCACCTACAACGTCTCGCTCGGAGATGAGTACTTCGACGGTCGCTACCTGGTGACCCAGCCGGACGGCAGCCGAAAGCTGGCGCTCTTCACCGTCCCGGCCACCGGCAGCATGTCAGTGGACCTGGTCGTACCTGTCGACTGACGGTTTGGTGCAGCGGGGCCGGCGGCATCGTGCCACCGGCCCCGCTTCGCATCCGAGTTATCCACAGCCGTGAGCGGTTCTCCACAGGTTATTCACAACGCAAACCACTGATCTCCACGGCCGCTCCCTACAGTCAGGACCCATGAAAGAACGCCGGGTACTGGTGGTCGAGGACGAACGGACCATCGCCGAGTCCATCGCCGCCCGACTAAGGGCCGAGGGTTTCACGGTGGAGATCGCGGCGGACGGGCCCAGCGCGGTCGCGCAGTTCCACGCCGTACAGCCGGATCTCGTCGTCCTCGACGTGATGCTGCCGGGCTTCGACGGCCTGGAGGTGTGCCGCCGGATCCAGGCTGACCGTGCGGTGCCGGTGCTGATGCTCACCGCACGGGACGACGAAACCGACCTGCTCGTGGGGCTGGCGGTCGGCGCGGACGACTACCTCACCAAGCCGTTCTCGATGCGGGAGCTCACCGCCCGGGTGCATGTTCTGCTGCGCCGGATGGAGCGGGCCGCCGCCACTCCCGCGCCGCCCGCAATCCGCCTCGGCGACATCGAGATCAACGAGGCCGAGCGACGGGTCCGCCGGGCCGGGGCGGACGTGCACCTCACCCCGACCGAGTTCGACCTGCTGGTCCACCTCGCGGGTCGACCCCGCACCGTGCTCCCCCGGGAACGGCTCCTCGCCGACGTCTGGGGATGGGGCGACGGGAGCGGCACCCGCACCGTGGACAGCCACATCAAGGCTCTGCGCCGCAAGCTGGGTGCCGACCTCATCCGCACTGTGCACGGGGTCGGCTACGCCCTGGAGCTGCCGTCATGACGGCGACCCTGCTCACCCGGCTGGACCGGGTGCTGGAGCTGCTGCCCCGACCGCTGGACCCGGTGCGCTCGATCAAGCTGAAGCTGGGTGTGCTGCTGGTCGCCTCCGGGGCGGCCGGGCTGGCCTACTTCTCGTACGGCATCGGCTGGCCGCCGCCGATCACCTCCGCCACCGCCATCGCGGTCGCCCTGCTCACCTCGCAGGTGCTCGCGCACGGCATGACCTCGCCGTTGCGGGACATGACAGCGGCCGCCGGCGCGATGGCCCGCGGCGACTACACACGTCGGGTACGCGCCACCTCCCGTGACGAGGTCGGCGAGCTGGCCCAGGCGTTCAACAAGATGGCCGAGGATCTGCACGCCGCCGACCAGCGTCGACGCGAGCTGATCGCCAACGTGTCGCACGAGCTGCGTACGCCGATCACCGCGTTGCAGGGCGTGCTGGAGAACATGGTGGACGGGGTGGCCGACCCCGAGCCCGCGGCGCTGCGTTCGGCGCTGGCCCAGACCGAACGGCTCGGGCACCTCGTCGCCGACCTGCTCGACCTGTCCCGACTCGACGCCGGGGTGGTGCCGCTGCGGCGCGTACGCATCGACGTGGGGGACTTCCTCGACGAGGCGGTGGAGCACGCCACTGCCAGCGCGTCCGGCGCGGGCCTGGACGTGTGCTTCCAGCTCCGCGACCTGCCGGCACCGCTGACTGTCCACGCGGACCCGTGGCGGCTGCACCAGGTCTTCGCGAACCTCCTCGACAACGCGGCACGACACAGCCCACCCGGCGGCACGGTGCGGGTGAGCGCAGAGGAGCACGGCGACCAGCTCCGCTTCGAGGTGAGCGACGAGGGCCAGGGCATTCCGCCGGCCGAGCGTTCCCGGGTGTTCGAGCGGTTCACCCGCGGCGACCGGTCGGCCGGTGGTGGGACCGGGCTCGGCCTGGCCATCGCCCGGTGGGTCGTCGAACTGCACGGCGGTCGGATCCGTGTCCTCGATCCCGCCGGGCCAGACCGGGGTGACCGGCCCGGCTGCCGCATTCAGGTCACCATCCCGTGCGACGGGTCATATCGAGAAGAGGCAGCATGACCAGCCCCGGCAGCACCCCGATCCCGGCCACCGGGCCGACCTGGCCGGCCGCACCGCCGGCGGCCGGTCGGCCCCAGGTAGCTCCGGCCGCACCGGCCCTGCCCCGGCCGCCATCGATGATCGCGCGGCGCTGGCCGGGGCCATCCGGGGATGCGGGTCCGATGGTCCTGGCGGCGTCGACGGCGGCGGCAGTCGTCGGCGCCTCGGTGCTCACGATGGTTCGTCCGGGCCTCGGCTGGCTGCTCGCCGCGTTGGCCGGCACGACCGCCCTCGGCACCGCCGCCATCGTCAAGCCCGGGGCGTCCTCCCCGGTTGCGGGCCACACCGAGCCGACCGAGCCCGGCACCGCAACCGGCGCCGAACCCGCCCGTCCCGGTGCCACGGGGGCACCGGGGCGGGTGGCGCAGGTCGCCTGGGCTGCCGCGACTGTCGCGTTGGTCGCCGTCGGCACGTTCCGGGCCGCCGGTTGGCTCTTCGTGCTCTGCCTGCTGGCAGCGGTGGGGACCGTGACGCTCGCGGTGACCGGCGGGCGGAGCCCGCTCGGAATGTTTGTCGCCGCGACGCTGCCACCGGCCGCGACGGTACGGGCGCTCCCGTGGGCGGTACGCGGAGTGCGCAACAACCGCCCGGCGGGGTCGGGGATCGGGTTCGGACGCATAGTGACCAGCCTGGCGGTGTCCGCCGTCCTGCTGACGCTGTTCGGGCTGCTCTTCTCCTCCGCCGACGCGGTATTCGCCAACCTGGTCGGCGGTCTGCTGCCCGACATCGCGCCGGCCGGTGTGATCGGCTGGTTGCTGCGGCTGATGCTGATCGGCTGTGGTCTGCTAGGTGGCGCGTACCTGGTCAGCCGCCCACCCGACCTGGAGGGCCTGCGACCGGCGTCGTCCCGGCCGGCGCACCGGCTGGAGTGGACCCTTCCGCTGGTGTTGCTCGACGCCCTGTTCGCCGTATTCGTGCTGGTCCAGCTGACTGTGTTGTTCGGCGGGGCGGGGCACGTGCTGCGGACCGCCGGGCTCACCTACGCCCAGTACGCCCGCGGCGGCTTCTGGCAACTGCTCGCCGTCACCGCGCTCACCCTGCTGGTCATCGCGATCGCCGCCCGCCGGGCGCCGAAGGCCACCCGGGGGGACCGGCTGCTGGTCCGGGTACTGCTCGGCACGCTCGCCGCGCTCAGTCTGGTGATCGTCGCGTCGGCGCTCTACCGGATGCAGGTCTACGCCGATGCGTACGGTGCCACCCGGCTGCGGCTCGTCGTGTCGACAGTCGAACTCTGGCTGGGGCTGCTGTTCGTCCTGGTCGGGGTGGCCGTGGCGCGGTTGCGGGCCGACTGGCTCCCCCGGTTGGTGGTCGGCACCGCGGTGTTGGCGCTGCTCGGGTTGGCCCTTCTCAACCCGGATCGCATGATCGCCGAACGGAACGTCGACAGGTACCTGGAGACCGGCCGGTTGGACGTCAGCTACCTGTCCGGGCTGTCGGCCGACGCCGTGCCGGCCCTGGACCGGCTGCCCGAGCCGATGCGCTCCTGCGCGCTGGGGGAGATCGCCGCCGAGCTGCCCCGGGACGGCTTCTGGGCGACGAACCTCGGCAGGGAACGCGCCCGGCGGGTCCTCGACACGACCCCGGTGAGCGCCACCGTGACCGACTGCCTCGGGTTGCAACGCTGGTGAGCGTGAACGCTTGACAATCGCGTACGGCGGGCGAGACTGCCGGGGTGGCCAAGCAACTCCCTGACGTGGGGTCGAGCGGTGCGGTGCCGCCGCCCCGGCGGTCCCGGATCGTGCTGGCCGAAATCACCAGGCAGGACACCCGCGCCGAGCGGACCCGTGCCGAGTTGGCCCAGCAGACCCAGGTCGGCGAGGCGCTGGTCCGCGGCCTGGTCCGGGCCCAACTCGCGCTGGCGCTGCGGCTGTCCCTGGTGGTGGCCATCGGGTTGGGCGGGCTGCCCTGGCTGTTCGCGATCGCGCCCTCGCTCGGCCGGACCACCATCGCCGGTGTCAACCTGCCGTGGTTGCTGCTCGGGGTGGCCTCCTTCCCGTTCCTGATCGGCGTGGGCTGGGCGTACGTGCGGCTGGCCGAGCGCAACGAGCAGGACTTCACCGACCTGGTGCAACGGCCGGAGCACTGAGTGGGCAACGACTTCGTGGTCCCGGCCATCGTCGCGGTCACCCTCGTCACCGTCGGGATCGGCTTCTACGGGCTGCGGTTGGCCCGGACCACTTCCGACTTCCTGGTGGCGTCCAGGGCGATCAGTCCGACCTGGAACGCCGCAGCCATCGGCGGGGAGTACCTGTCGGCGGCGAGCTTCCTCGGCATCGCCGGTCTGGTTCTCAAGTACGGCGTGGACGTGCTCTGGTACCCGGTCGGGTTCGCCGCCGGCTACCTGGCCCTGCTGCTCTTCGTGGCCGCGCCACTGCGCCGCTCCGGTGCGTTCACCCTGCCCGACTTCTGCGAGCTGCGGCTGGGGTCGCGTCGGCTCCGCATCCTGGCCACCGCCTTCGTGATCTTCATCGGTTGGCTGTACCTGGTGCCGCAACTTCAGGGCGCCGGGCTGACCCTGGCCACTGTGGCCGGCTCCCCGTACCCTCTCGGCGCCCTGCTGGTGGCGGCCGTGGTCACCGCCAACGTGGCGCTGGGCGGCATGCGAGCGATCACCTTCGTGCAGGCGTTCCAGTACTGGCTCAAGCTGACCGCTCTCGCCGTACCGGTGATCTTCCTGGCCCTGCAGTGGCAGGCCGACGGCCGCCCGGCGGTGACCCCGCCCGACGGGCCCACGTTCCGGGCCGCGACCACCGTCGTGGTCGAGCACCGCGCGACCCTCACCCTGCCCGACGGTGACATCCGGGAGGTACGCCCCGGCGACGAGTTGACCTTCGCTGCCGGTGATCCGGTGCCGGACGTGTCCGGGGTGGCCACCGACGCCAACGACTGGTTGCTGCCCAGTGCCGCCGGTGACGACGACAGGGGCCTGTTCGCCACGTACTCGCTGATCCTGGCCACCTTCCTGGGCACCATGGGTCTGCCGCACGTGCTGGTGCGCTTCTACACCAATCCGGACGGCGCGGCGGCCCGCCGGACCACACTTGTCGTGCTGGCGTTGGTCGGCGCGTTCTACCTGCTGCCCACCCTGTACGGGGTCCTCGGCCGGATCTACACCCCGCAGTTGCTGCTCAGCGGCCAGACCGACGCGGTGGTGGTACTGCTACCCGAAGCGGCCCTGGGTGACGGCCTGGCCGGACGGCTACTCGCCGCGCTTGTCGCCGCGGGCGCCTTCGCGGCGTTCCTCTCCACCTCGTCCGGCCTGCTGACCAGCGTCGCCGGGGTGATCTCGACCGACGTGCTCGGTCGGGGCTCGGTACGCGGCTTCCGGCTTGCCACAGTCATCGCTGGTGGTGTGCCCGCGGTGCTCTCGCTGCACGTCTCCGGGCTGGACGTGTCGCAGGTCGTCGGGCTGGCGTTCGCGGTCGCCGCGTCGAGCTTCTGCCCGCTGCTGGTGCTCGGCATCTGGTGGCGTGGGCTGACCGACGTGGGCGCCACCGCCGGCGTGGTGGCCGGCGGCGGCGCGGCGATCGGCGCGGTGCTGGTCACAGTGCTCGGCCCACCGCTGTCCGGCTGGCCGGCCACGCTCATCGCGCAGCCGGCCGCCTGGACGGTGCCGCTGGCCTTCACAGTGATGGTCGTCGTGTCGATGGCGACCCGCCGGCGAGCCCCGGCCGACGTCGCCGCCACCATGCTCCGCCTGCACACCCCGGAAGCCCTCCGCATGTGAGTCCGGGACGTCGAACTCAGCAGGCGTCGGTGCCGACGCAGAGCCGTTCGGCAACCTTTGGGGCGTACCTCGTAGCGGCCGCGCGGTCGGCCACCCAGAGTTCGGCAGTCAGATCGCCGACCCGAACGAACAGGTACTGGGAAACGGCATTGTCGTGGTGCTCAACACGGACCAGCACCGAGTCCGTGCCTGCGAGATCCTCGGCGCTGCCGGCGCGTTCCGCGATCTTGCACTTTCTGTCCCGACACAAGGCTCAGGTCAACCAATTCGACAACAGAAGCTGCAAGATCGGCGCAATCACCGTCCGCCTCGGGGATGATCGCGGGTCCGCCCGTCGCCGGACGGCGGAACTGGCGATGGACGGATAACGTCGGCGCATGACTGTTGAGCACCCCGCGCTCGCACTGCGTGGCCTGGCCAAGCGGTTCGACGGCACGATCGCGGTGGCCGGCGTCGACCTGGACGTCCCCGCCGGCTCCTTCTATGGCCTGCTCGGCCCGAACGGCGCCGGCAAGACGACCACCCTGTCGATGGCGGTCGGGCTGTTGCGACCGGACGCCGGCTCGGCCTGGGTGCTCGGGCACGACGTCTGGCAGGACCCGGTCACCGCCAAGCGGCTGCTCGGAGTGATGCCCGACGGGGTCCGGTTGTTCGACCGGCTGACCGGCGCGGAGCTGCTGGCGTACAACGGGTTGTTGCGGGGGATGGACCCTGCGGTGGTCGACCAGCGGGCTGCCGAGCTGCTGGACGTGCTGGCGCTCGGAGACGCCGGTCGCACGCTGGTGGTGGACTACTCGGCAGGCATGAAGAAGAAGATCGGCCTGGCCTGCGCGCTGCTGCACGGCCCTCGGGTGCTGGTGTTGGACGAGCCGTTCGAGGCGGTCGACCCGGTCTCCGCGGCGCTGATCCGGGACATCCTCACCCGCTACGCGGCCGGCGGCGGCACTGTGGTGTTCTCCAGTCACGTGATGGAGGTCGTCGAGCGGCTCTGCTCGCACGTGGCGATCCTCGCCGGTGGCACCATCAAGCGGGTCGGCACCATCGACGAGGTCCGCGGCGGCCGCTCGTTGGAGCAGGTCTTCGTCGAGGTGGTCGGCGGGCGCACCGCGACCGGCGAGGAGCTGTCGTGGCTCTCCCAGTGAGTGCGGACGCCACCCCCGCCGCGCCGGTACGGTCGGTTTCCGCTCGACACTTCGTGCGGCTCAAGCTGCGGGTGATGGGCAACAACTTTCGAGGCCAGGGCTGGCGGATCGCCCTGTTCGTCGGCGGCGCGTTGCTCGGGCTCTGGTTCGCCGCCAGTGGGTTCTTCCTCTTCGCCGCGCCGGGCCTGACCGGCAACGGCCGGTACGCGGTGCTCATCGCGGCGGCCGGTGGCGGGCTGCTGGTGCTCGGTTGGCTTTTTCTACCGCTGGTCTTCTTCGGTGTGGACGAGACACTGGACCCGGCCCGATTCGCGCTGCTGCCGCTGCCCCGGCGCACGTTGGTGACCGGCCTGTTCGTGGCGGCCCTGATCAGCGTGCCGGTGCTGGCGGTGCTCATCGCGTCGTTCGGGCTGGTGCTGACCGCCTGGTCGTTGGGTGGCTGGTCGGCGGGGTTGGTCGCCGTCGTGGGTGTGCTCGCCGGTTTGCTGCTCTGTGTGGCCGCCAGCCGGGCGGTGACCAGCGCCTTCGCCACCATGTTGCGGTCCCGACGGGTCCGTGACCTGGCGGCCGTGCTGCTGGCGGTGACGGCCGCGCTGCTCGGCCCGTTGCAGGTCTTCGGCCTCGCCGCGCTGCGCGAGGCGGACTGGGCCCGGTTGACCGGCGTGGCGACAGTTATCGGTTGGACGCCGTTGGGCGCTCCGTGGACCGTCGGCATCGACGTGGCCCAGGGCCGGGTGTGGGCGGCACCGGTCAAGTTGCTGATCACGGTGGTGGCGCTCGGCGCCCTGCTGGCCTGGTGGTCCCGGTCGCTCGAGTCGGCGATGGTGGGTGCGGCGAGCGCCGGTAAGGCCCCGGTGCGGCGCGGGGTCACCGGCGGCGCTGTCGCCCAACTGTTTCCGCGGATCGCCACCTGGGCCGGCCGGGACCGGTTCGGTGCCCTGGTCGCCCGGGAGGCCCGTTACTGGTGGCGGGACGCGCGTCGCCGGGCCAACCTGATCACGATCGCGGTGGTCGGCATCTTCGTACCGGTGTTGATCAACGTTACGGGCGGGGACTTCGCGGTCGAGGGCGGTGCCGGGTTCACTGCGGCTGCCAGCGACAGCTCACCGGTCGTAGTCACCATCTCCATGGTCCTCGTGGGCGTGCTCGCCGCCGTCACCCTGGCCAACCAGTTCGGCTTCGACGGCAGCGCGTACGCGGCGAACGTGGTGGCCGGGGTGCCCGGCCGGGTCGAATTGCGGGCCCGGATGACGGCCTTCTCGCTGTACGTGCTGCCGATGTTGGGCTTCGTCGCGGTGGTCCTGTCGTTCCTGCTCAGCCGACCGGAGTGGATCGGGCTCACCATCGGCGGCCTGGTGGCCACCTACGGCGCCGGGCTGGCGGTGAACAGCCTGATCTCGGTGCTCGGGGCGTACTCACTGCCGGAGACGAGCAACCCGTTCGCCATGAACAGCGGTGCGGGCCTGGCGAAGGGGCTGCTCACCCTGCTGGCCATGCTCGTCTCGGTGGTCGTCGCGGTGCCGATGGTGGTGGCCGCCGCGCTGCTCGGTGACGCGTGGCTCTGGTTGGCCCTGCCGGTCGGCGCCGCGTACGGGCTGGGCGCGGCTCTGCTGGGCGCATACCTGGCCGGCGACGTGCTGGACCGACGCCAGCCGGAGTTGCTGGCCACCGTCACGCCGCGCCGCTAGCCGGCCCGTCGGCTGGCCGCCTGGACGGCCTCGGCAAGGAAGCCGCGCCAGGCGGCCGGAGCGAAGGTGAGGGTCGGGCCGGAGCGGTCGGCAGGCCCGCAGAATCGACCGGCCAGCGGATCGGACCTCAGACCACGCAAGCGACCGGACGGCGCATCCCACCAGGGATCGGTGTGTCACCGCGAGCGTGATGCCTCTGAGGCATCAATATGACTCAGAGGCATCACGGTCATTCGGGTATCGCCCTCCGCCGAGCGGACCGCGCCGTAGCCGGGCAACTCCACCGCCCCGGACGGCCGGAGAGCCAAGGCGAGCCGGCCACACCTGCCAATGCGGCACGCTCTGGCCGTGCCAGCCGACGGGCGAGGGGTCGGGGCGGCACAATGTTTCACGTGAATCATGAGCCGGGTGCCGAGATCCATCACACCGATCCGTTCGCGGTGCCGACCGGGCAACGGTCGCCGGTACGCAGGCTGCGTGGTCGTCTCGCCGCACCGGTGACCCTCTGGACGGCACCCGGTCCGGCCGGGCTTACCGTCTCGTCCACCCTGGTGGCCGAGGGGGAACCGGACCGGCTGCTCGGGTTGATCGACCCGGAGTCCGACCTCTGGGCGGCCGTCGAGGAGTCGGGTCGTTTCGCGGTCACGCCGCTCGGCCCGCCGCACCGGCAACTCGCCGACCGGTTCGCCGGCCTCTTTCCCGCCCCGGGCGGGCTCTTCGCCACCGGCACGTGGATCGAGACGCCGTTCGGGCCGGTGCCGGCGGACGCCGGCGGCTGGGCCGGGTGCCGGCTGGACACCGCCCGGGAGTACGGCTGGGGCCTGCTGGTCGAGGCCACGATCGAGGCTGTCGACCTCGCCGAGGAGGCCACTCCGCTGCTGCACTACCGCGGTCGTTACCACGAGCTGCCGGCCTGAACGGACGCCTCGCCTGGGGCGACCGATCACCGCAGTGACCTGAGTCACTTGGCGCAGCCAGCCAACCGCTCGGCGCACTCGCCGACCGGCGTCGATCTCAGCCTTCCCTGCCGGGGAGTGCGCTCTTTACGGTGCGCGAAACTCCTCTGACGCCTGTGAAGGTGGTGATCCACAGATGTCCACGGACACACCCGCTCCGGCCGCTTCCCAGTCGGACAAGTACCTGGCCGTACAACGGTCGGACGAGTTCGCCGGGCTGCGGCGTGCGCTGCGCGGCTTCGTCTTCCCGATGACCGTCGCTTTCTTCCTGTGGTATGCGCTCTACGTCATTCTCTCCGCGTACGCCCGGGACTTCATGGGCACGAAGCTGTTCGGCAGCAACATCAACGTCGCACTGGTCTTCGGCCTGCTCCAGTTCGTCTCCACGTTCCTGATCGCCTGGCTCTACTCCCGGTACGCGGACCGGAAGATCGACCCCATCGCGGACCGGATCCGCGCCGAGATCGGGGAGGTGACCCGTGAAGACGGTTCACGCGGTTGAGACGTTCCTCGCGGCTGAGGCGGGCAATCACACCGCCCGCAACCTGACCATCACGCTCTTCCTGGTCTTCGTGGCGGTGACCCTGGGCATCACCATCTGGGCCAGCCGACAGACCAAGACGGCGACCGACTTCTACGCGGGCGGCCGGTCCTTCACCGGCTTCCAGAACGGCATGGCGATCGGCGGCGACTACATGTCGGCCGCCTCGTTCCTCGGCATCGCCGGCATCATCGCGCTGTACGGCTACGACGGCTTCCTCTACTCGATCGGCTTCCTGGTCGCCTGGCTGGTGGCCCTGCTGCTGGTCGCGGAGCTGCTGCGGAACTCGGGCCGGTACACGATGGCGGACGTGCTGGCCTTCCGGATGCGTCAACGTCCGGTGCGTACGGCGGCGGCGGTCTCCACCATCACGGTGTCGATTTTCTACCTGCTCGCCCAGATGGTCGGCGCCGGCGCGCTGGTCGCGCTGCTGCTCGGCATCCGGCCGGGGACGACCTTCCTCGGCATGGACGCGGACACCGCGAAGGTGGCCACCATCATCATGGTCGGCGCGCTGATGATCATCTACGTCACAGTGGGCGGCATGAAGGGCACCACCTACGTGCAGATCGTCAAGGCGTTCCTGCTCATGGGCGGCGCGCTGTTGATGACCATCCTGGTGCTGGCGAAGTTCAACTTCAACCTGTCGGAGCTGCTCGGCCAGGCGGCCGCCGCATCGGGCAAGGGCAGCGCGTTCCTCGAACCCGGGCTCCGGTACGGCGTCGAGGTCGCCGGCAACTCGACACAGACGTTCTACAACAAGGTGGATCTGCTGTCCCTGGGTATCGCCCTGGTGCTCGGCACCGCCGGTCTGCCGCACATCCTGATCCGCTTCTACACGGTGCCGACCGCGAAGGCGGCCCGCAAGAGCGTGCTCTGGGCGATCGGCATCATCGGCACCTTCTACCTGCTCACCCTGGCCCTCGGCTTCGGTGCGGCGGCGCTGGTGGGCAGCCAGGCGATCACGGCACAGGACAAGGCTGGCAACACCGCCGCGCCGCAGTTGGCCGAAGCGCTCGGCATCGACTTCTTCGGCGGTGAACTGGGTGGGGCAGCCCTGCTGGCGATCATCGCGGCGGTCGCCTTCGCCACCATCCTCGCGGTGGTCGCCGGGTTGACACTGGCGTCGTCGTCCAGCCTGGCGCACGACTTCTACGCGAACGTGCTGAAGAAGGGCGAGGCGTCGGAGCGGCAGGAGGTGCGGGTCGCCCGGATCTCCGCCCTGGCGATCGGCGCGGTGTCGATCGCCCTGTCGATCTTCGCGCAGAACCTCAACGTGGCGTTCCTGGTGGCGTTGGCCTTCGCGGTCGCCGCCTCGGGCAACCTACCGGCCATCCTCTACAGCCTCTTCTGGCGGCGGTTCAACACCTCCGGCGCGGTGTGGGCGATCTACGGTGGGCTGCTCTCGGCCGTGCTGCTGGTGTTCTTCTCGCCGGTGGTCTCCGGTGCGGCGACCTCGATGTTCCCGGACCACGACTGGCAGTGGTTCCCGCTGTCCAACCCGGGCATCCTCTCCATCCCGTTCGGTTTCCTCTGCGGATGGATCGGCACCGTCATCTCCAAGGAGCACGACGAGGACAAGTACGCGGAGCTGGAGGTGCGAGCCCTCACCGGCTCCGGCGCCCACTGATCGCGGCACCTGTCGAGGGGTCCCCTGCTGACGCGTGACGTCAACAGGGGACCCCTTCCGCCAATTCGGCGGTCGGTAGGCTGAGCGGTATGAAGGTTGCTGAGCGCTTTGGGTCCGGTCACCGCGTCCTCGTCACCGGCGGAGCTGGCTTCGTCCCGTCGCACCTGGTGGACTCGCTGATCGCCCGAGGCTGCACGGTGGTGGCGCTGGACAACTTCGTGACCGGCTCCAAGGAGAACGTCGCCCACCTGCTGGACCGGCCGACCTTCACCCTCGTCGAAGCGGACATCTCCGACGGTCTGCCGACCCACCACCCGGCACTGGCCGAGCGGTTCGACGCGATCCTGCACATGGCCTCGCCGGCCAGCCCCACCGACTTCGCCCAGTTGCCGGTGGAGATCCTCCGGGTCGGCTCGGTCGGCACCCTGCACCTGCTGGAGCGCGCGGCCGCCGACGGCGCCCGGTTCCTGATGGCGTCCACCTCCGAGGCGTACGGGGACCCGAAGGAGCACCCGCAGCGGGAGACCTACTGGGGCAACGTCAACCCGATCGGGGTCCGCAGCGTCTACGACGAGGCCAAGCGCTTCTCCGAGGCCGCCACGATGGCGTACCACCGCTACCGAGGGCTCGACGCGGCGATCGTCCGGATCTTCAACACGTACGGCCCGCGGATGCGCCCGGACGACGGCCGCGCCATCCCCACCTTCATCTCCCAGGCGCTGCGCGGCGAGCCGATCACCGTGCACGGCACTGGCAACCAGACCCGGTCCATCTGCTTCGTCGAGGATCTGGTGCGCGGCATCCTGCTGCTGCTCGACTCGACCGAGACGGGCCCGGTCAACTGCGGCACCGAGCATGAGCTGACCATGCGGCAACTCGCCGAGTTGATCGTGTCGCTCTCCGACAGCACCTCGAAGGTGACCTATGTCACCCGCAGCTCGGATGACCCGGAGATGCGTCGGCCGGATCTCACGCTCGCTCGTGAACTGCTCGGATACGAGCCGTCGGTCGCGCCCGAAGATGGCCTGCGACGCACGATCGAGTACTTCCGGACGCGGCTAGGGTAACCAGATCTTCGCGTACCGCCTGCCGCTGAGTGTCGCCTGAAGGCGGCGGTGGCTCTCGCTACGTACCCTGAGTTACATGTCCGCGACCTCGTCTGCCGGCGTCCCGCATCCGTACCTGAACCGCAGCGCCGGGCGCGCATCGGTGCCCGGCCCCGACCGGGGCGCCTCCGGGCGTGCCCGTCCGACCGAGGCGCGCTTCTACCCGTCGTACGACGAGGAGCAGCCTCGCTCCGGCGGCCCGGCGGGGCCGACCGGGCCCGACGGCCCGGGTGGCGCCGGTGGTCCGGGGCGGCGCGGCCCGCGACCGCGCTGGGGTCGGATCGCCCTGGTGGCCGGGGCCGCGGTGCTGGTGCTGGCGCTGCTCGGCAGCGTCGGCGCCTGGTTGTACGCCCGCAACCTCAACAGTGACCTGGCCCGCACCGACCCGTTCGCGGAGATCACCGGCGGCCGGCCTGCCAAGACCGTCGATGGCGCGCTGAACATCCTGCTGGTCGGCAGCGACTCGCGGGACCCGGACGCGCCGGTCGACAGCAAGAGTCAGTGGCGCGCCGACACGATCATCGTCATGCACATCCCGGCCGACCACCAGGAGGCCTACCTGGTCTCCATCCCCCGGGACCTGTACGTGCCGATCCCGGAGAGCGCCGGCGCGGACTGCGGCTCCGGCTCGCGCGCGAAGATCAACGCAGCGTTCGCGTTCGGTGGGCTGCCGCTGGCGGTACGCACCGTGGAGTGCTTCACCGACGTTCGGATCGACCACGTGATGGCGATCGACTTCGGCGGGTTCAAGGAGGTCACCGACGCCCTCGGCGGGGTGGATCTGAAGGTGGAGCGCACCGTCACCTCGATCCACAAGCCGTACCGGACCTTCACCAAGGGCACCAACCACATGGACGGCGCGGAGGCGCTGGACTGGATCCGGCAGCGCAAGCAGTTCCCGGACGGGGACTTCGCCCGGATGCGGCACCAGCAGGAGTTCCTTCGGGCGCTGATGGACAAGGCGGCCAGCACCGGCACGCTGGCGAACCCGAAGAAGCTCAACGATTTCCTCAAGTCGGTGACCGCGGCCGTAACCGTCGACCAGACTTTCTCGGTTACAGACATGGCGCTGCAGTTCCGTAACCTGCGCGGCCAGAACCTCACCTTTGTGACCAGCCCGAACTCGGGCAGCGACACCATCAACGGCGAGTCGGTGGTCGTGTCGAACCGGGAGAAGGCGCTCGCGATGTACCAGGCCATGTCGGCTGACACGATGGCCGACTGGGTCAAGGCGAACCCGCCGAAGAGCAACAACGGCGGCTGACCGCGACCCGGCCGGCACCAGCCGTTCGGCTCATCGAGCAGCGACGATCGACTGAGTTTGCAAAATTCGACGTCCGGATTGACCCGGGATGAACTCGCCAAGTCGAATTGATGTACGTACAGTGGTGCCGCCCCCTCCTGATCACGAGCTGGAGCACGCATGCCGGTTCAGGCCAGTCGTCGCCCTTCTTCCTCCGGGTCCGCCGCCCCCAGCGGTCGAGTCGCTGCGGCCATACCCGCACAGGCACGCCCCTCAGGTGGCGGGCCGGGCTCGCGTCCGCCCGGCAGCGGCGGTGGTGGCGGTGGCGACCGCCCGGGTGGCGGTGGGTCGTCGAAGAAGCGGGCCAAGCGCAAGGACCCGCTCTGGGCCAGGCTGACAGTGGTCTTCGGCGCCGTGCTGATGCTGAGCAGCGGGGTGGCAATCGTCGGCAGCAAGGCGCTGATCGGGCAGGCGACCGGCGGCATCGCGAAGGGCAACCTGCTGGGTGATGCCGGCAAGTCCGACGCCGAGGGCGGCGCGAGCCTGGACGGCCCGATCGACATGCTGCTTCTCGGCGTTGACGCGCGGGAGCGCTGGGCCGCCGACAACGTCCGCTCGGACAGCATCATCATCCTGCACATTCCGGCCACGCACGACCAGGCGTACCTGATCTCGATCCCCCGGGACACCGAGGCGCAGATCCCGGCGTTCGAGAAGAGCGGCTACGGCGGCGGCTCCGGCAAGATCAATGCCGCGTTCCAGGCCGGTGCCGCCAACGGCGGCGGCTGGGAGGGTGGCGCCCAGCTGATGGCCCAGACGATCAAGCGGCTCACCGGGATCAGCTTCGACGGCGCCGCGATCATCAACTTCGGTGGCTTCAAGAACGTCATCGACACCCTGGGCACGGTGCGGATCTGCGTCAGCCAGGAGGTCAAGTCGCTGCACATGTCGTACGTCGACGGCAAGCCGATGTGGAACGCGGACGCCAAGAAGACCGGCAAGCAGCGGACCCCTGTGGTGCACAAGAAGGGCTGCCAGGAGATGGAGGGTTGGGCCGCGCTCGACTACTCCCGCCAGCGCAAGTCCCTCAAGAACGGCGACTACGACCGGCAGGCCAACCAGCAGCAGCTGATCAAGGCGATGGCGAAGAAGGCCACCGAGGGCGGGATGCTGTCCAACCCGGCCAAGATGAACAACCTGATCAAGGCGGCGGGCAAGGCGTTCGTGCTGGACACCGGCGGCGTGCCGATCGAGGACTTCATCTTCACCATGCGCGGGGTCACCGGCAACGAGCTGACCATGCTCAAGACCAACAACGGCACCTTCAACGCCAACAACAACAACACCGAGGGCTTGAGCGACGAGACGATGGCGATGTTCCAGGCTGTCAAGCAGGACAAACTCGCCGAGTTCGTCTTCACCCACCCCGAGGTGATCTCCAGCCGCAAGTGAGACCGGGAGTCGCGGAAAGTCAGCGACTGCCTCCTCACCACCCGTAGCCTTACGTGAGCAGGTTTCACGTATCGGCTGCGGGGAGGCGGACACGTCCAGGTGGGGACGGAACGCAGCGGGCCGGGCCGGAACGGCCCCGTCCGCCCGGGCGCCTCGCGCCCGCGGGCCGCGGATCCTGCTCGGCATCGGCCTGGCCCTCGTCCTGCTGGCGGGGCTCGCCGTAGCCGGGCTCAAGACCCTCAGCCACCGCTACGACCGCACGGTGACCAAGGAGCAACTGCTCGCCACCGACGCCCGCACCGATCGCACCGACCTGGACGGGCCGCTCAACTACCTCCTGGTCGGCTCCGACCGGCGCCCCGGCGACAGCGGCCCGGACCAACGCTCGGACACCATCCTCATCGTGCACGTCCCCGCCGGGCAGCGGGAGGCGTACCTGGTCTCCATCCCGCGGGACCTGCTGGTCGCCATTCCGCCCGGCAACGGCTTCGGCGGCGGTCAAGACAAGATCAATGCCGCGTACGAGCACGGCGGCGGCGGGCAGGCCGGCGCCCAACTGCTCTCCGCCACCCTGCACCGGCTCACCGGAATCCGGTTCGACGGCGCCGCGCTGATCGAGTTCTCCGGCTTCCGGAAGGTCATCGACCTGCTCGGCGGGGTGGAGATGTGCGTGGACACCGAGGTCCGCTCGATCCACACCAACCGGGTCTTTCCCACCGGCTGCCACCAGATGGACGGCGCACAGGCGCTGGACTACGTCCGACAGCGCTACGACCTGCCCGGCGGTGACTACGACCGGCAGCACCACCAGCAGCAGCTGCTCCGGGCGATGCTGGACAGCGCCGGCAAGGCGGACCTGCGGAGCAACCCCGTCAAACTGGACCAGGTGCTCCGGGCGGTCGGCGGCTCCTTGACAGTCGACACCAACGGCGTGCCCCTGGAGGACCTGCTCCTCGCGCTGCGCGCGCTGCCGCCCGACGGGATGCGCGGCGTCCAGGTGCCCTCCTCGCCGCAGACCATCGACGAGGTCTCGTACGTGGTGCTGGACAACGGCGGCAACGGGCTCTTCGAGGCGCTCCGCGGCACCCGGGTGCCGGTCTGGGCGCAGGCCAACCCCCGCTGGGTGACCCGGTTGTGATGGTGCCGACGGCCCGGTCGGTGCCGAACCGGGCCACAAGGATCTAGTGTTGCTTCCTGTGTTCGGACCCCAGGTTCCCACCGTGCCCGTGACCGAGATCGCCGACGAGACCTACCTGCTGGATGTGCGGGAGGACGACGAGTGGGCGGCCGGCCACGCGCCCACCGCCCACCACCTGCCGATGATGGAGCTGCCGGCCCGGCTGGCCGAGGTGCCCACCGACCGGGAGGTGGCGGTCGTCTGCCGTTCCGGCGGACGCTCCGCCCAGGTCGTCGCCTACCTGATCAACAACGGCTGGGAGCAGGTGCGCAACGCAGACGGCGGGATGCGCCAGTGGGCTGCGGTCGGCCGACCGGTGGTCGACGCGAACGGGCAGCCCGGCCAGGTCATCTGAGGCCGGCGGAATGGGCGGGCCACTGGTCTTCGCGCACCGAGGCGCCTCGTTCGACCTACCCGAGCACACCCTCGCCGCGTACCTGCGCGCCCTCGACGAGGGCGCCGACGGCCTGGAGTGCGACGTCCGGCTGACCCGGGACGGGCACCTGGTCTGCGTGCACGACCGACGACTCGACCGCACCAGCAACGGTAGCGGTCTGGTCAGCGCGCGTACGCTCGCCGAGCTGGACGCCCTGGACTTCGGCTCGTGGCACCCGGGCAGCGCCCCGAACGGCGACCTGCCGCCGGATGAGTCGCACACCCGGCTGCTGACCCTGGCCCGGCTCCTGGACGCGGTGCTCGCCGCCGGGCGGCCGGTCCGACTGCTGGTGGAGACGAAGCACCCGTCCCGCTACGGCTCGAACGTGGAACGGCGACTGGTCAGCCTGCTGCGCCGGTACGGGCTCGCCGACCCCGCGCCGGACGACAGGGTGCAGGTCACAGTCATGTCGTTCTCCCCCTTGGCGGTCCGTCGGGTGCGCGAGCTGGCTCCGACGCTGCCCACAGTGCTGCTGCTGGAGGTGCTGCCGCGCTGGCTGCGGTTGGGTCGGCTGCCGTTCGGCACCCGGATCGCCGGGCCGGGCATCGGCCTGGTTCGGGCCCGCCCGCAGTTGCTGCCCGCACTGCGCGCGGCCGGCAACCAGGTGTACGTCTGGACTGTCAACGAGCCGATCGACCTGGAGTTGGTGCTGGCCGCCGGGGTGGACGGGATCATCACCGACCGGCCCGCGTACGCCCTCGCCCGGCTGGACCGCTGACCCATCGACCGGGCGGGGGTGCCCAAAACCGGGTCGGCGGGGCAGACTCGGCACATGCCGGAGCGTATCGATTTCCCCGCTCTCCTCGCCGGCCACACCGTCGTGATCGAGATGATCAACTCTGGGGACGCGGGGCTGCCGGTCCTCACCCAACTACTCCGGGTGGCCCAGCCGGCGCTCGGCGCGACCGGGATGGCGTTCGTAGAGTTCGGCCCGACCGGCGGCCGCGTCATCGCCGCGACCGGTGCGGCGGAGTGGGCCCTCGGCCGACCACTGGCGGTCGATGACCCGGACACCGTCTGCCTGCTCTCCGGGCCTCGGGTACGCCAGGCGCGGGTGAGCGACCTCAACGGCAAGCTGGCCGGCGAACTGGCCGGCAGCGGCCTGCGCCGGATGGTGGTCTCCCGGGCCGAGATCGGCGGTCACACAGTCGGCAGCCTGCACGCGCTCTATCCGGGCGATGACGAGCCGGGCGCCGAGCAGCAGGGGGTCATCGCCTACCTCGCGTCCTGCGTCGGGCACATGTACGGCGACCAGAGTGGCCTGCCGGTGCACGGCGACGGCCCGGTGGTAGCGGCCCTCGCCGACGGGCTGGCCGTCGTCGACCGGGACGGGCACGTCCGGCTCTGGAACCCGGCCGCCGCCCAGGTCACCGGCCGGACGGTCGAGCAGGCGCTCAGCCGCCCGTTGCCGTTCCCGCTGCCGCCCTCCGGGCAGGTCCGGGACCACCGGATGCCGGACGGTCGCTGGCTGCGGATCACCTCCGGCGACCTGCCCGGTCCGGGCACGTTACGGGTGGTCACCTTCCGCGACATCACCGACCAGCAGCGCCGCGACCACGACCGCGAGCTGTTCGTCGCGGTGACCAGCCATGAGCTGCGCACCCCGGTCACCGTCATCAAGGGGTACGCGGACACCCTCACCGACCACTGGGAGTCGCTGACCGACGTCGACCGACGGCAGGCGGCCCGGGTGATCGGGCAACGCGCCAACGAGCTGGCCCGGCTGGTCGACCGTCTGCTCAGCTCGGCGGCCGAGGTGGGGCCGGGCGACGACCCTCCCACCCCGTTCGACCTCGGTGAGGCGCTGCGCTCCGCCGTCGTCGACCTGCCGGCGGAGCTGCGCCGTCGGCTGGTGCTCCGACTCCCGAGCGATCTACCCAAGGCGCTCGGTCACCGGCCCAGCCTGTCCACCGTGCTGACCGAGTTGACGACGAACGCCGGTAAATATTCGGCACCTGGTTCGCCCATCGAGATCACCGCCTCGGGCGACGCTCATCTGGTGGCGTTCCGGGTCAGCGACCAGGGCATCGGCATCCGGCCCGAGCACGTGGAACGGGCGTTCGACAGGTTCTGGCAGGGCGAGTCCGGCGACCGTCGCGGCTACCCGGGGGCCGGGCTCGGCCTCTATCTCGTCCGCCGGATCGTTGAACAGCAGAATGGATGGGTATCCCTACGTCCGAGGACCGGCGGCGGTACGGTCGCAGAGGTGCGGCTACCACGCGGTTGACCAGGGGTGGCGCGACGTGGAGGCGACGGTGGCAGCGGCAACGAGGGATCGAGCCTGGTGCGTGGTGGTTCCCCACCACCCGGGCGGGGCGCGGCTGGCCCGGCACCGGCTCGCCGCCGAGCTGGCGGACGTCGTACCCCCGACGCTCCTCGCGGACCTGATCGCGGTGCTCGCGGAGCTGGTGGGCAACGCGGTGCGGCACGCCAGACCGCTGCCCGGCGGCGTGATCCGGGTTGCCTGGCAGCTGCGGCCCTCGGATGAGGGCGCACTGATTCAACTACGGGTCACCGACGGTGGCAGCGCGAGCGCCGGGCCACGGCTCCGGACGGCCAGCCCGGACGCGGCGGACGGGCGCGGGCTGCACATCGTGGCCGGCCTGGCCACCCGCTGGGGCGTCGAGCAGGACGGCATGGGCCAGCGCGTCTGGGCGGAGTTCGATCCGGTGCCGACACCCCGACCCGACCTGGTGCCGGCGGGCTGAGGCCGGCTCGGGCGGGTCCCGGCCACGGCGAGCCGCCCGGGGCTCTAGGCTGTGACGCCGTGAGCAAGCGTCGAAAGAGCCAGCGCACCGCCGCCGACACCACCCCCCGCCGCGAGAAGGTGCGGGACGTCTTCGTGCCACGTCCGTTCGACGGGCTGGTCGACGAGTCCGAGTGGATCGCGTTGCGCGAGTTGGTGCCCGCCGCCTCCGCCCCGCTGCGGCTGGCGCCCGCCCTGGTCGAGGAGTTCGGTGACCGGGCGGCGACGCTCGCCACGGTGCTGCCGATGGCCGCCCCGGCGATCACCAAGCCGGACGGCCGCGTGCTGATCGGTCTCCAGCGCCACCAGCAGTCCGGCGACGTGTCCCGGGATCTGGCCGACGCTTTGCTCAGCGCGCTGCGCGCCGAGCCGGGTGGCCAGGTGGCCGTGGCGCCACTGCCCGGCCCCGGTCCTCGCCTGCAGGACATCCTCGTGGATGGTCCGCTGGACATCACCATGCATGACGGTTTCGACTTCTGGCTGGACCCCGGTGCCGCCGACGATCCGACCGTCCAGGCGTCGCTGGAGCGCGCGAACGCGGCCATCTACCCGACGGTACGGCTGACCGCGGCGAAGGCCGCGTACTGGTGTCAGGTCCCGGAGAAGGCCCACGTGCGCTGGGTGCTGCCGGACGACGAGGACGCCGCCCTGGACGCGTTGGCCCGCCTCGGCGCGGCCGGCACGCTGACGCTCGGCGAGCAGACCAAGTTCGCCGGCATGTTCCGCGCGCACGGTCGACTCGTGCCGGTCTGGGACCTGCCGGAGGAGACCCCGGCCGCCGAGTGGGAGGAGCCGGTGGCGCAGTTCGCCAAGCGGTACGCCGAGGCGCTCACCGTCACCGACCCACTCGACGCCGCCGGTCGCCGGGCCCGTCAGGGGCTGCTCGGCCGCCAACTCACACTGCGCTGAGTCGGGGCCGTCGTCCCGCTCATCCGGCGACGGGGAGCGGGTCGCGGGTGATCGGGCAGGACATGCAGCGCGGTCCGCCCCGACCGGAGCCCAACTCGGAGCCGGCGATCGGGATCACCTCGATGCCGGCCCGCTCCAGTTGGGCGTTGGTCTCCGTGTTGCGCTCGTAGCCGACGCAGAGCCGCGGGGCCAGCGCGAGGGTGTTGTTGCCGTCATCCCACTGCTCTCGTTCCGCGGTGACCGGGTCCAGCCCGGTGTCGATGACCCGGAGCACGTCGAGGTCCATCGCGTCGGCGGCGGCGCGCAGGAACGGCGCCGGCCCGTCCACCCGTGGGTCCTCGCCGTCCCCGCCGGCGATCACCGTGTACGCGGACAGCGTGCTCGCGATGTTGGGGTACATCAGGACGGCGTCCACGTCGACCATCGTGCACACGGTGTCCAGGTGCATGGTGGCGCGTTTCTGCGCGATCGGCACCACCAGGATGGTGTGGGCCAGGCCGGCGGCGAAGACCTGCCGTCCGAGGCGCTCGGCACCGGCTGGGGTCGTCCGCTCGCCCACCCCGACCGCGAGCACCCCGGGTGCGAGCAGCAGCACGTCCCCGCCCTCCAGGTGCTCGAGGCTGGGGCGGTAGACGAACTCGGTGCCGGCGAACCGGGGGTGGTGGCGGTAGATGGCGTCGGTCAGTGTGGTCTCGCGGCGCCGGGCCGGCATGGCCAGGCTGGTGACACCGACCCGGTCGCCGATCCACAGCGACGAGTCGCGGGTGAACAGCAGGTTGGGCAACGGGTCGATGACGAAGTCGTGTCGGTCCATCAACGTGTAGACCAGTCCACCCGGTCGCTCCGAGCTGATCCGCAACTCCTCGTGGGCCAGCCCGGCGGTGAGCACGTCGGCCAGGGCGGCCGGGTCCAGGTAGGAGAGGTGGTCGGCGACGCGGGCGCGCAGGGTGTCGCCGAGCCGCCGGGAGCGGAGCACCTGCTCGGTGAGTTCGGCCCGGGCGTCCGCGACGGCCAGCGTCTCGGCTAGCAGGGTGGCCAGGTAGAGCACCTCGACGCCGCGCTCGCGCAGGGCGGCGGCGAACGCGTCGTGCTCTTCCTGGGCGCGCCCCACCCAGGGGATCGCGTCGAACAGGAGCGAGTCGTTGTTGCGTGGGGTGAGCCGGGCCAGTTCGGGGCCGGGCCGGTGCAGCAGTACGGTGCCGAGCCGCCCGACTTCACTGTCGACGTAGTGGGTCACTCCCGCAGCGTAGGGCAGGGTTTAGCGGCATCCGAGAAAAGAACTGTGGATGAATATGGCATTCATCCACAGTCATTCCGGCGCTCCGGCTTGCCGAACACCGGTAGTGGCAACGTAGGGTAGTGAGGACATAACTTCGAGGGACCTTTTGCCGGAGGTCGCGATGACTGTCTTTCCCGCACGACGAGCCGTACCGTCCGCTCGGGCACTGCCGCCCGTCGCGGTGCCACACCCCCGCGTCGAGGCGCCGGGGGTTCTGGAACCGGTCCGTCCGACACCGCTCGAATGGGCCCGCCGCCGTCGGGCCGAGCGCGGTGCACGACGCCTGGAGGCGGCCGGGGCACGGGCGTTGGGCCAACTCGACCACCTCGGGCCCGCCTGGCATGTGATCGAGTGGCCGCGCACCGACGTGACAGACGTTCTCGACCGCGGTCAGGACGACCGAGCCGGGTTCCTCGCCATCGGGCCGAGTGGCCTCTTCGCCGTGACCATCGCCGACCACGGCCGGGCCAGAGTGCTCGTCGCCGGCGACGTGGTGCAGATCAACGGCAAGCGGCCCCCGTACGTGGCCGAGTCCCGCCGGGACGCCAAACGGGCCAGCAAGGCGCTCTCCGACGCGGTGGGGCTGCCCGTTCCGGTGACACCGGTGCTGACCTTCGTCGGCTCGGGCGTGATCAGCGTCTACGGCCTTCCGAAGGACTGCCTGATGGCCACTCACCGGGAACTGGACCGGCTGCTCGTGGCTGGCGGCAGCCGGATCAGCCCCGCCACCGCCGAGAAGCTTTCCCGGGTCGCACAGCACCCGGGCACCTGGCTGAACGGCACGTACCGTCCAACGGCCGACTACCGGTGGTACGACGAGGGCCGAACGGCCGCTGACAAGCCGGCCCACCGCCGGTAACGTCACCGGCGACGCCACGCGGCTCCGGTCCCCCCGTTCACCTCACCGGTCTCCGCGCCGTCACCGGTCGCCTCGGTTCACGATGTGCGCCCGGTGACCCGGTGCGCTCGGTGATTCCGTCGGCGACCCGCTAGCGTGGACAGTCGATCGGTGCACATAGGAGGCGCGGTGGCCCACGTCGAACTTTCGCTCTCGGAAGCGTTCGTGCCGGCGGCGCGGGCCTCGACAGAGCCGGAGTCCGACAATGTCGGCCAATGGTCGTCGACAGTCTCCCGGGCCGATGAGCCGTGTCTGCTGATCGATGCCGACACCCGGGTGGTGGCGATCTCCGCGGCCGGTTGTGAGCTGCTCTGCCTCGGTGAGCCGGCCGGGCTGATCGGGCGACCGTTGCTCGATGGCGGGCTTCGCCTGCTCGACTTCACCGCCAACCGGGGCGAGCTGACCGAAGCCGAGATCGACAAGATCCCGCCCCTGCTGGCGCTCTCCTCCGGCCGACTCGCCCGTGGGCTACTCCGGGTGCAGGCCGCCTCGGCGAACAGCTCCGACGCGACAGTCGACGCGATCTCCACCCCGGTGCTCACCGACGGCACCGTCGCCGGCTCACTCACCTTCTTCTCCGAGGTCTGACCTGCGGCGCAGTGTGTCCTTCGCCGCACGCGGCGTTGCCGGGGCAGGCCCACACGAAGGCCGTAGGGTGCCCTCATGCTCGATATCGCTCTGCTGCCGGGGGAATACGCTGTGTGCCGGTTGGCCGCCGGCACCACAGTGCCGTACGCGCTTTCGAGTGGGCTGCGCGGCGCGGACGTGGTGACGGTGAGCTGGACCTCCGATGGGATCTCGGTGATCTGCCCGACCAACCGGGCGCCGGCACAGGCCGTGGTGGAGACGACCTGGCGCTGCCTACGGGTCACCGCCGCGGCGGCGCCGGCCGGCACCGGCAGCCTGGCCGCGCTGGTCGACCCGCTCGCCGAGGCACGGGTCAGCGCCGTCACGTTCTCCACGTTCGACACCGACTACCTGCTGGTGCCGACCGTCCGGCTGACCGAGGGCACTGCCGCGCTCCAGCGCGCCGGGCACCGCGTCACCGGCTGACCTTCACCCGACCGGCCGCTCACCCTACGATGGGCTCGGCCACCCCGGCCGCGACGAATTCTCCGATGTCCCGAGGATCGGCCCGTGCCGTTCACCCCACCCTCGCCCGCGCCCCCCTCGACGCGGTCGACGATTCACAACCCGCCGGCGACTCCTGGCCGAGCAGCCCAGCGCGTTCCTGCGCGGAGCCTCGCCCGAGTCCTGCCGATGGCGCTCGCCGTCGCGGCGCTGGCCGGCTGTGGCGCCCCACCCGGGCTGGGGGAGCCGACCAGCGTGCCCACCCACAGTGCGGCCCCGACACCGTCCGGCCCGAGCACCGCACCGACCACGCCGCCGACCACCGCGCCGTCTCCCGTCACTGTCACGCCCACCCCGGACGCCGGCTTGGTCGCGACGGCCTGCCGCAACGGGCCGACCGGCCAGCGGGTGCTGCAACTGTTGCGCGGGCGGGCCGGAGTGCTGCCGGCGAACGTCCGGGTCCAGGTCCGCACCGGGCCGCTCTGTGCCGGCGACTGGCAGTTCACTGTGTTGACGGTGACCGGGCACGAGGAACTCCAGGTGGTCACCCGGGGCGAGCCCGGTTCGCCGGTGCTGGTCACCGCTGGCACCGACGTCTGCACCATCGAGGTACGCGCCACCAGTCCGGCCGGGATCCGCGCCCTCGCCTGCGACGCCGGCCCGGCCAACGGGCCGGGTGCGTAGGCTGATCGTCATGCCGGGAACACCGCCGACACGTTTCGTCTTCCTCGGGCCGGAGGGCACCTTCGCCGAGCAGGCCCTGCGCTCCATACCCGCCGCCGAGCGCGGCACCCGTACGCCCGCCCGCAGCGTCGGAGAGGCACTGGACAGCGTCCGCGCCGGCGACGCCGACGCCGCGCTGGTGCCACTGGAAAACTCGATCGGCGGCGCGGTGGGCGTCACGCTGGACGAGATGGCCGAGGGCGAGCCGTTGGTGATCACCCGCGAGGTGATCCTGTCGGTGGAGTTCGTGCTCGCCGCGCGGCCCGACACCCCGCTGACCTCGATCCGCACCGTGGCGGCCCACCCACAGGCGTCCACCCAGTGCCGGGGCTGGTTGCGCGACCACCTGCCCGACGCCGTGGTGGTCGACGTGCTCTCCAACGGCGCGGCCGCCGCCGGCGCCGGCACTGGCGAGTACGACGCGGCGATCTGCGCACCGATCGGAGCCTCCCGGCACCGGCTGACCACACTCGCCGACAAGATCGCCGACCACCCCGACGCGGTGACCCGGTTCGCGCTGGTGTCCCGCCCCGGGCCGCCACCGCCGCCGACCGGTGACGACCTCACCTCGCTCGCGGTCTACATCGCCCACGACCGGGTCGGCGCGCTGCTGTCCGTGCTGATGGAGTTGGCCGTCCGTGGCGTCAACCTGACCCGGATCGAATCCCGTCCGACGGGCGAGGCGCTGGGCCGCTACGTCTTCTTCCTGGACTGCACCGGCCACGTGGCCGACGTACGCCTGGGCGAGGCGTTGCAGGGGCTCCGACGGGTCTGCGCCGACGTCCGCTTCCTGGGCTCCTATCCCCGGCACCGGTGGGCCGAGGCGGGCGAACGTCCGGTGCCCGCCCCAGCGGGCCTCTCCGACGCCGACTACGCCGACGCGGCGGCCTGGCTGAGCCGCCTGCGTACCGGTGAGTTGACCTGACCGGCGCGGAGCGCCCCCAGGAGAACCGGGGGCGCCCGCGCCGCTGCGGTCAGCTCAGCAGACCGCCGAGCAGACCGCCCTCCTGCTGCTGCTGACCACTGCCCAGGACCGGCGGCTCCTCGGACGGCTGCACCACCACGAAGCCCTGACCGGCAAAGCTCATGGTGAACGACTCACCGGTGCGGCGGCCGAGCAGTGTGCCGAGGCCGAGCTGCTCGGCCCGGTGGTAGCCGGTCTGGAGGTTGGCCGACCAGCAGACCGCGGCCTGCGGGTCGACGTACGTCGGGGCGTCCACGTTGAGCACGACAGGGGTGCCCTTGGTGGTGATGGCGATCCGCCCGTAGCCGCTGAACACACAGTTGAAGAGGCCGGACGAGGATGCCATCCCGGCGCCGCCGACCATCCTGATGTCGTACTGGAGGGTGGAGTCGAAGGCGAGCACGCTGGAGCCGTTGATGGAGAGGGCGTCGCCCGGCTCCAGGTCGATGATGTGCACGTCCTTGGCCAGCTCGGCGAGGAAGACGTCACCCTGGCCGGAGACCTTCATCAGCGGGACGCCCTCGCCGGTGAGCTTCTGCTTGAGGAACTTGCCGAGCCCGCCTGAACCCAACGCCTGGAACTGCACGTTCCCCTGATAGGCGACCATCGACCCGACCCGGGCCATCGCCTCACCGTTGAGCTCGATCTTCAACATCTTGGAGTTCTGCAACCGCATGCCGGGCTGCGCGGACTCCTTCTCCAGATTTTCCGCGGAGAACAGCTCGCTGCGCATGAAAGGGCCTCCTGAATAGGGTCAAGTTCGCTGCACCGACGGTAGGCGACCTCGGCAAGCACCGGCCATCGGCCGGCCGGCGCGGCGCAGCCCGGCCGTGTGGCGCGGGCGGGCGTCGAGCGGCGGGGCTCAGCCCCAGCCGAGCGCGTGCAACCGCGCGTCGTCGATGCCGAAGTGGTGGGCGATCTCGTGCACCACTGTCACCGCCACCTCGTCGATGACGTCCTCGTCGTTGTCGCAGATCCGCAGGATCGGACGGCGATAGATGAAGATCCGGTCGGGCAGCACGCCGGAGTAGTCCCAACCGCGCTCGGTGAGCGCATGCCCCTCGTAGAGGCCGAGCAGGTCGACCTCTCCCGGTGGCGGGTCGTCCTCGACCAGGATCACCACGTTGTTCATCAGGCCGAGTAGTTCTTCGGGCACCTCGTCGAGGGCTTCGCCGACCAACTCCTCGAAGCGCTCACGGCTCATCTCCACCGGCACCTCGCCCATTGTGCCCGACGCGGGGGCACACGGCCCGGTCCTGCTGGACGGCCATGGCCGTCATCCGCACATGCACGGAAGAAGCGACCACCCGGGACCGGGCGGAGGCTCCTTCCGTGGACGTGCGGTGTGCGCTGGCTGGCTCAGGCAGCCAGGCGGGCGTTGAGGGTGATCTCGGCACCCGGCGAGAGCAGGCGGGAGATCGGGCAGTTGGCCTTGGCGGCCTCGGCGAGCTTCTGGAACTCCGCGTCGTCGATCCCCGGGACCTGACCGACCGTCTCCAGGTCGATCCGGGTCACGGTCATGCCGGCGTCGGTCTTGTCCAGGTGCACCTTGGCGGTGGTCTCGACCGAGGTGGCCGTCGAGCCCGCGTCGGCAAGCGCCTTGGAGAACGCCATCGAGAAGCAGCCGGCGTGCGCGGCGGCGATCAGCTCCTCGGGGTTGGTGCCCTCACCCTCCTCGAAGCGCGACTTGAAGGAGTAGTTGCCGGACAGGCCGCCCTTACCGGTGCGGATGGTGCCCGCGCCCTCGGTGAGATTGCCCTGCCATTGTGCTGAAGCGGTACGGATAGGCATGGGGCAAACGCTAGCGGAAAGGCGACCGCCGAGCGACAGACCGGCGCGCTCGCCAGCCCTGCGATCCCTGTCACCACCAGCTTGCTGTGCCATGATGCGAGCCAGGTCCGTGACCGGCGGAAGGGTGGCCGATGTCCGAGGAGCTTCCAATCCCGCGACAGGGCGACCGATCCGAGGCCCCGGCGGTGATCGAGTGGGGTGCCGACGAGCCGGCCCCGCGACGTCGCTTCACCTGGTCCCTGGCCGACTTCGCGCAGGATCCTCGGCTGCCCCTCCTGCTCGCCGGTCTGGGTGCGGTGGCCGCGATCGCCTCGCTCGTCGGTGAGTGGCTGGTGATGAACCTGCCGAACGGCGGGCCCGAGGGCAACGCGGCGTTCGAGGTGCCCGCCGGGGTGTCCGAGGTCGGCGGCTTCGGGGTCGGCTATCTGGTTGGGCTTCTCGCCCTCGTCTGCGCCGTGGCGCTGACGTTGCGCGGCACGGCGGCCGTGCGGCCGAACGCCCGGCTGGCCGGCCTCACCCTGGCCGGCGCCCTGCTGGCGCTGCTGTTGGCCGCCACGGCCAGCCTCGACAACCCCGGTCAGCGAAACTTCTTCTCCTCGCTTGAGGAAGGCTTTCACGTCGAGTACGGCCGTGGGCTGGTGATGGCATTCGTCGCCTGTGTGCTGTTCGCGGCCGCCCTGCGGCTGGCTCCCGCCGCACCCCCCAGCGCGTTCGGGCCGCCGGACGAGGACCGCCCCGCCGACCCGCCAGCACCCCGCTCCTGGCGCCGCCGAGACCCCGGCCCCATCGAGGACGGCCTCCCCGCCCCAGCCGACCTAACAGTCACCCCCGCCGCCCCCTTCGCCCGCCCCGACCCCCAGCCCTAACCCCCGCCCCACCCCGCTGCCCCCTCCCCCCGCCGCGCCGATCTTGCAGTTGCTGTCCCGGCATAGGGCGCATAAACACGCAAACCGGCAACCGAAAGTGCAAGATCGCGGGGGCGGTGGGGGCCGCGCGCGGGGGACACCTTGCGGGTGCCCGGGGTTGGCGTCCGATTCGCCTGGAAGCCATGGTTGGGGCCCGTTTCGCGAGGTACGGTTGCTGCCCGCCGTCACGCCGGGCGTCGGTTTCCCTGACCCTGGCGGTGCGACGGCGGTGGGCGAAGGAGGAACGATGACCCGCCCGGGACTGCCCAAGTTGATCGCGACCGACCTCGACGGGACGCTGGTCCGCAGCGATGACACCGTCTCCGCGTACACCCATGGGGTGCTCGACCGTGTCCGCGCCGCCGGAATTCCGGTGGTCGGCGCGACCGGACGCGGCCCTCGGTTGACCGAGTTGACCCGCAACGACATCCGCGCCGCCGACTTCCTGGTGATGGCCGGCGGCGGACGGGTGGTCGACCAGAGCGACCCGACCGGCCCGGTGGTGCTCCGCGACGAGCGGCTGCCCGCCGAGGTACTGGCCCGGCTCCTCGCCGACCTGGAGGCGCAGGTCGGCCCGCTGACCGTGATGGTCGAGGCGTCCGACGAGCACGACGCCCCGCTGTGGGGCGACTACCACGAGAGCTGGCCCTACCAGGACCGCTTCGAGGCGCGCACCCGCGACGAGTGCCTCGCCTGCGACGTGATCAAGGCGTTCGCCCGGACCGCCGACCACCACGTGGACGAACTGCTGGCGGTGGCCCGTCGGATCGTTCCGCCGCAGGTCGCCACGCTCACCCAGGCCGGGCTCGGCTTCATCGAGATCTGCCCGCCCGGCGTCGACAAGGCGACCGGGCTGACAGTGGTGGCGCAGACCCTCGGGGTCGACCCGGCCGACGTGCTGGTCTTCGGTGACATGCCCAACGACCTGCCGATGTTCGAGTGGGCCGGCTGGTCGCGGGTGGCAGTGGCCAACGCGCACCCCGCGCTGCGCGCCGTCGCCGACGAGGTGACCTTGCGCAACGACGACGACGGGGTGGCGGTGTATCTGGACCGGCTACTGTCCCGGTAATGGGAGACACGCCCCGCCTCATCGCCACCGACATCGACGGCACGCTGATCCGCGACGACCACACCGTCAGCCCACGCACCGCCGACCTGCTCGCGCGGATCTCCGCGCGAGGCACGCCGGTCGTCCTGGTCACCGGCCGTCCGGTCCGCTGGCTCAAAATGGTGTACGACCAGCTCGCGCGACCGCTGCCGGCGGTCTGCGCCAACGGCGCCGTGGTCTACGACCCGTTCGAGGACGAGGTGGTGCGGGCCGACCCGCTCGCTCCGCACCACCTGGCCGAGGTGGCCCGGAGGCTACGGGCCGAGGTGCCCGGGATCAGCTTCGCCGTGGAGATCCTGGACAGCCGGGAGATGCGGCACGAGGCGCACTACCCGCTGCGTTGGGACGCCGACGCCAACGGCATCCGGCCGATCGAGACGCCGGAGGAGCTGCTCTCGGTGCCGGCGGTGAAGCTCCTCGCCCGAGCCGGCGAGCAGGACCCGGATGCCTTCGCCGAGCTGATCGCCACGGCGGTGGCGGGGTTGGCCGAGGCCACGCACTCGTCGTCCTCCGGGCTGGTGGAGATCTCCGCGGCCGGGGTGACAAAGGCGGCGGGGCTGGCCTGGTACTGCGATCAGCTCGGGGTGGCCGCGGCGGACGTGCTGGCCTTCGGCGACATGCCCAACGACGTGCCGATGCTCACCTGGGCCGGGCGTGGCGTGGCGGTGGCCAACGCGCACCGCGCCGTCCTGGCGGTCGCCGACGATGTGACGACGGCGAACACCGAGGACGGCGTGGCGGCGTACCTGGAGAAGATCTTCGGGGTGGACTGAGGTCAGAGGTACTGACCGGTGTTGTGCCCCTCGCCGGCGCCCGGCTGGCCGATGCCCGGCATCCCGGGGACTACCCCACCGGGGCCGCTGGGCAGCGCCTGCCGGCCACCGCGCATCTGCTCCAGCTGCACCCGGGCGGCCATCTGCTGGGCCACCAGGGCCGCCTGGATGCCGTGGAACAGGCCCTCCAGCCAGCCGACGAGCTGGGCGTGCGCGATCCGCAGCTCGCCCTCGCTGGGGGCCTTGTCCTCGGCGAAGGGCAGCGAGATGCGCTCCAGCTCGTCGCGCAGCTCGGGGGCGAGGCCCTCCTTGAGCTCGACGATCGACCGCTCGTGAATCTCCCGCATGCGGTTGCGGCTGGCGTCGTCGAGAGGCGCGGCCTTCACCTCCTCCAGCAACTGCTTGATCATGCTGCCGATCCGCATCACCTTGGCCGGCTGTTCGACGAGGCGGGTCGGGTCCTCGCCCTGGCCCTCGTCGGTCTGCATCGTGCCGATCGGCCGGCCGTCCGGGCCAACCACCACCACGGTGCCGGAGTGGCCGGAGTCGTCGGGGCCGGGCTGGTCGTTCTCTCCAGCGGAGCGCGCTTCGGTCATGGGGTCCATCTTTACCCAGCGGGCGCGAGACATGCCGGCCGGGACCGACTACCGGGGCCGAACCACTCGGGCGGGGCGCGCTACCGTCGCGCCATGCCTGTCGACCCGCGCGCCGTGTTGACCCGGCCCGCACCGGAGCCCGACCGGACAGTGGCGTACGGGGACCACCCCGATCAGGTGGCCGATCTGCGCCTCCCGGCGGGGACCGGGCCGGCCCGGCCGCTGGTCGTCGTCCTGCACGGCGGCTTCTGGCGGGCCGAGTACGACAGACGGCACACCGGCCCGCTGGCCGCAGCCCTCGCCGCTGACGGCTACCCGGTGGCGCAGCTGGAATACCGCCGCACCGGGCAGCCCGGAGGCGGTTGGCCGGGCACCCTGACCGACGTACTGACCGGGGTGGCCGAGCTGCCGGCGCTGGCGGCCGAGGCGCTGCCCGGCCGGGTGAGCCTGGCCGCGCCGATCCTGGTCGGGCACTCCGCGGGCGGCCACCTGGCGCTATACGTGGCGGCCACCGCCCCGGCGACGGTGGGCGGGGTGCTCGCCCTGGCCCCGGTGGCCGATCTGGCCGAGGCGTACCGGCGAGATCTGGACTCGGGAGCGGTCTCCGCGCTGCTCGGCGGCGGCCCGGCTCAGGTCCCGGACCGGTACGCGAGCACGGATCCACGGATGTTGGTACCGACACGGACACGGACGGTAGTTGTTCACGGCTCGGACGATCATCAGGTTCCGGTGGAGATGAGCCGGGATTTCGTCGCGGAGGCGCGTGCCGCAGGTTCCGATATTTCCCTTGTTGAACTGCCCGGATGCGAGCATTTCGGGCTGATCGACCCGGAGGCCGTCGCCTGGCCTCAGGTCCTTGCCGTGTTGCGGTCCCTGCACGATGATCACTAGCCATTGACGCAGCGTCGCGGACCAGGTAGAACGCCGGAGGGGCGGTGTTCGGCCCTGTAACGCTTCCTTGGAAGGAACTCGGTGTCGCAGATGAATCGCAGGCGGGCGCTCCAACTGTTGGCCGCGCTCGGTACCACCGGGTTCGTCGCCGCGTGCGGCTCAGACGGTGACGCCGAGCCGACCGCCGACCGGGGCCCGATCAAGATCGGTTTGATCACGCCGCAGGCTGGTGGTTTCAAGAGCATCGGCGATGACATCACCAATGGCTTCCAGCTCTTCCTCGACATACACGATCAGCGGCTGGGCGGCCACCCGGTGGAGCTGTTGACCGCCGACGAGGGCGACACCGCGAAGACCGGCAAGGCTGCCGTCGAAGGCCTGCTCAAGCAGGGCGTGCTGGCGCTCACCGGCGTGGTCAACTCGGCGGTGATGGTCGGCATCCGCGACACAGTGGAGCAGGCCCGGGTCCCGCTGATCGGCTCCAACGCCTCACCGAGCAGCCTGCAGAGCGTCTTCTACATCTGGCGGACCTCGTACGTGCTCGACGAGGCCGGCAAGGCGCTGGGCCGCTACCTGCGCGACCAACTGCCGGCGAACGGCCGCGTCGCGATCATCATGCCGGAGAACGTCGGCAGCCCGGACGTGGTCCGCGGCTTCCGGCAGTATTTCGGCACCACCGATCCGCGGATCAGCGACCCGGTGACCTATACCAGCGCCACCTCCAACCCCGGCAAGACGACGTACGCCTCGGACATCACCAGGGCACTGGCCAAGAAGCCCACGGCTGTCTTCTGCTTCTTCGCCGGCGCGGCCGCCGTGGAGTTCATCAAGCAGCTGCGCGAGAAGTTCGCCGGGCCGATCTACGCACCCGGCTTCCTCACCGAGGGCACCGTGCTGGAGAACCTGAAGGACAACGCGCTGGGCATCCAGACCGCGCTGAACTACTCGGCCGACCTGAACAACACGTCCAACCGGGTCTTCGCCTCGGCGTACCGCAAGAAGTACCAGGTCACCCCCACCACCTACGCGATGGCGTCGTACGACGCGGCGCAGGTGCTCGACCAGGCCATCCAGCTGACCGGCGGCAAGCCCACGCCGCAGCAGGTCAACCTGGCGCTGGGCAAGATCGGCCAAATCGACAGCCCGCGCGGCATCTGGCAGTTCAACCAGCCGCGTACCCCGCAGCAGAAGTGGTACCTGCGCGAGGTGCAGCGCGACGGTCAGGTCATGTCGAACGTGCTGATCAACGAGCTGGCCACGCTGGGCTGAACGCCCACCCGGAGCACGATTCGGGGCCGGTCTCCCAGTGGGAGGCCGGCCCCGAGGCGTTCGCGGCTCAGTGCCGCAGCTCGGCGATGCAGCACTTCACGCTGCCGCCACCCTTCTTCAGCTCGGCCAGCTCGACCGGGACCGGGGTGTACCCGGCCGCCTTGAGCTTGCCGGCCAGGCGGGTGGCCTCGCTGTTGAGCACCACGTTCGCGCCGTCGCTGACCAGGTTGAGCCCGAAGGCCATCGCGTCCTCGTCGTCGGCGATCACCGCGTCCGGGAAGAGTTGGGTGAGCACCCGCTGACTGGCCGCGGAGAACGCGCCCGGGAAGTAGACGATGTTTGCGTCGTCGATGGCCGCGAGCGCCACGTCCAGGTGGTAGAAGCGGGGGTCGATCAGGCGCAGCGACACCACCGGACGACCCAGCGCCTCCTGCGCCTCCGCGTGCGCGGGGATCTCGGTGCGGAAGCCGTGACCGGCCAGGATGAGCCCGCCGTGCGCCTCCGGCACGTACGCGAAGTCGCCCTCGCCCTCGTTGGTCTCGCTGGGTGCGATGAACCGCCAGCCCTGCGCCTCGTAGAAGGCGTGGTGGGCGGCGGCCTCGGCGGCCCGCTGCTCGTGCTTGAACCGGGCGCCGTAGACGCTTCCGTCCACCACGAAGCCGCCGTTGGCGGCGTAGACCATGTCGGGCAGGCCCTGCTCGGGGGTGAGCAGATGCACCTCGTGGCCGAGGCCGACAAGCGTCTCGCGCAGCCGGTCCCACTGTTTGACGGCCAGGTCCCGGTCGACCGGGGTGGTCACGTCCATCCACGGGTTGATCGCGTACTCGACCGCGAAGTACTCCGGCGAGCACATGAGATATGTCCGCTTTCGCGGGAAACGCTGCTGGTTCACGGTCACCAAGAGTAGGTACCGTAGAACTTTGAAAACAGCCACAAGCGTTGCTTCCCAGAGGCGGAACGTTGCAGATAGACGCGGTAGACCAGCGGATCATTGCGTTACTCGTCGCGGACGCCCGCGCGTCCTACGCCGACATCGGCGCCCGGGTGTCACTCTCCGCCCCGGCGGTCAAGCGTCGCGTCGACCGACTGCGCGCCACCGGTGTGATCAGGGGATTCACGGCTGTCGTTGATCCGGCCGCCGTCGGTTGGACCACTGAGGCCTTCGTCGAGCTGTTCTGCGCCGGCCGGACCACCCCGGCGCAGATCGGAGTGGCCGCCCGCCGACACCCCGAGGTGGTCGGGGCGTACACCGTCTCCGGGGAGGCGGACGCGCTCGTGCACCTGCGCGCCGCCGACATCGGCCACCTGGAGGCAGCGCTGGAGCGGCTGCGTGCCGAGTCCTTCGTGACCTCCACCCGCAGCACCATCGTGCTCTCCCGGCTGGTCGAATCCCCCGGCGTCGGCCCGTCCGCCGGCACCCCTTGACCTCAACCCAGGTTGAGGAGATGGACTGGCCCCCGAGTGGGCGAGGCAGCCCATCGGGGCGAGGGGGCTGTCATGCGGGCGATCTGGTTACGTGAGTTCGGCGGTCCCGAGGTGCTGGTGCCCGGCCCCGCGCCCGACCCGGTCCCCGGCCCCGGCCAGGTGCTGATCGACGTCGCGCACGCGAACATCACCTTCATCGAGACGCAACTTCGCGCCGGTCACCCCGGCCCGTTCCGCCTCACCCCACCGCTGATCCCCGGCAACGGCGTCGGCGGGGTGATCACGGTTGTCGGGTCGGACGTCGACCCGGCGCTGACCGGGCAGCGGGTGGTCAGCGCCACCGGAGGTTCCGGCGGTTACGCCGAACGCGCGGCAGTGGACGCGTCGGCGACGATCGCGGTGCCGGCCGGGTTGGCGCTGGACGAGGCGGTGGCGCTGCTGGCCGACGGGCGGACCGCCACCATGCTGATCGAGGCGGTCGGCGTCCGCCCAGGTGACCGGGTGCTGGTGGAGGCCGCGGCCGGCGGCGTCGGCAGCCTGTTGGTGCAGCTCGCGGTCCGGGCCGGGGCCCGGGTGATCGGCGCGGCCGGTGGGCGACGCAAGGTGGACCTGCTACCCGGCCTGGGCGCCGAGCTGGCCGTCGACTACCTGCTGCCCGAGTGGGCCGAGCAGGTCCGCGCCGCGGTGGGCGGTGTCGACGTGGTGCTCGACGGGGTCGGCGGTCAGGTGGCCCGAGCCGCCTTCGACCTGCTCCCCCCGGGCGGCCGGATGGTCAGCTTCGGGTTGGCGAGCGGGGAGTGGTCCCCGGTGTCGGCAGAGGCCGCCACGGCACGGCAGGTCACGCTGGTCCGCCCGGACGTGCCGCCGGCCCGGCTGCGGACGTACACCGAACAGGCCCTGGCGGACGCGGCGGCCGGCCGCCTGCGACCGCTCATCGGCCAACGTTTCCCACTGGAACGTGCCGCCGACGCGCACGCCGCCATCGAGGCGCGCGCGACGGTCGGCAAGACCCTGCTGGACGTGGCCTGATCGGGTTCAGAGATACATGCCGGTGCGGTGCTCCGACTCGTCGCGCCGGACCGGCTTGTCACCCTCACCGAAGAACCGCTTGCCGCCGAACTCACCGTGCAGACGGTCGTCCAACTCGTCGGCGAGACCGGTCATCACCTGCACCGCCAGCATCAGATGGGTCGCCTGGAAGTTACGGCCGAACACCGGGATGGACGCCCAGACCGTGTCGTCGGCGCAGTAGAGGCGACCGATCGGCATCCGGTTCGTCAGCTCGGAGAGCTTGACGTAGAGCCGCTCGGTCGGCTCCACCTCGGTGAGCACCGGCGAGAAGACGTCCACCAGGGGCGGATTGTCCCGCACCCGCACGAAGACCATCGCCGACCCGGCGCGGATGGTGATGTCGCCGTCCGAGTCGATCTGCAACCGGTCGGTGTCCGACTTCAACATCGTGGAGACCACTGTGCGGACCCGATCGGCCAGGTCGAGCACGTCGTCCCGCTCGACCTGCGCGGCGGCCGCCTCGGCCAACGCCTCCTCCAGGTCCCCCTCGACGTCGGCGTCCGGACCGAACTCGCTGCGGGCGGTGCCCAGCGGGTCCACTGCCAACGGCTCGCCCTCGGCGTCGTGCACCAGGTAGACGAGGAACGCCGGGTGCGGGGCACCGTAGACGTCCCGCAGCGTGCGGGAGAGCAGCGTGGCGACCTGGGTCGACTCGGCCGTCGTGGCGTTCAGCCCGAAGGAACCGCCGGATCCGGCGACCACCCCGGGCGGGGACCAACCGAGCGCGACCATGTCCGCCACCGCGCCCCGGTCCAGTCGGTAGCCCGCCGGCAGGGCGGCGTTGCCGACCGCGCGGGCGGACAACACCAGGTCCGCGTCCACGTCGACGCTTATCGAATAGACGGCGTCCCCGGTGCCGGAGGCGGTGGGGTCCAGTGTCACGTCGAGGTGCGCGCCGACGGGAAGTTCCCGCAGCCGTACGGCGAGCGCGCGGGCGAACTCCCGCCACGCCTCGGTCACCTTCGCCCGCAGGTCGGTGGTGCTGGGCTCGTCAAGCAGGATCGATTCCGCCGGCTCAGTCGAAGCGCCGGGCAGATCACCGTGCGGCGCCGAGGGGTGGTCAGCCGTCATGATCGCCTCCGTCCGTCACGATCACCCTACCCACGCCGCCTGTTGGTCGAATCAGCCCCGACCGGGATCGGACAGCGGCGGTCAGGGGGCCGTCGGGTCGGCGGGGTCGGCGCCCAGCTCGACCGGCCAGGCGCCCGCCAGCGCGCTGAGCCGGGCCGCGGCGTCCGCCGGGTCCGCGCCCCGGCCAACCGCCAAGCCGAAGAGGTACGCGGTGACCGGCGCACCCGGACGCAGCACCTGGTGAGCGACGTCCCGGGCCAGATCCAGCACCGCCGGCACCGGCACCGCGGCCGAGTCCAGATCCAACTCGGCGCACACGGCCGTGACCCAGTCGTCCATCACCGTCATCGCGTCCACTCCTCCGCCCGGCGTACGTCCTCGTCAGTGTCGCAGTCGAACCACGGTGGCGGGCCCTCGCCGGACCAGGCCACCTCCCGCACGACGAGACCCGCCAGCAACGCCCGGACCGGGGCTCCGGACAGACTGCCGCCCCGCTCGACCGTCAGCCGGTCCACTGCCGCCCGCAGCGCGGCGACCCGCCAGACACCGCAGAGCGACTGCCGCCGCCCGGCCCCGTCCACGAAGCACGCCCCGTCCGGTGCCCGCACGCCGTCGAGGCCGCTGTGGGCCGGCGGCGCTGGCGCAGAGCCGCCGCCCGGTGGTTCGGTGCCGGTGGTCTCCTCGTCGAGGTGCTCCAGCAGGTCACCGATCGCGGCCCGGGTGAGCAGCGGCAGGTCGGCGGCGAGCAGCGCGACCAGGCTGACGTCGGCATCCAGCAGCGCCAGGCCGGCAGCCGCCGCGGCGACCGGGCCCCCGCCGGGCGGGTCCTCCCGGACGACCCGCACACCCGGCGGCACGGCGTCGGCCGCACCGACCAGCACCCGCGGCGTCGCGTCGCCGACGGCGGCCAGCACCCGGTCACGCATCGGCCGGCCACCGACCGGAAGCGCGGGCTTGTCGACCCCGCCCATCCGTCGGGCGGCCCCACCCGCCAGCACCACTGCGGCGTACGTCCCCACCCGCCCACCGTAGCCGTGCCAGCGCCCGACAGTGCCGGCCCAACCCCCCACCCCGTTGATCATGACGTTATCGCTCGACACGCCGACGACACGCGCGGCCAACTTCATGATCAACGGGTGGGGGTGGGGTGGGGCCGGCGGGAGGTGGAGGATGGCGGGATGGGACGGGCAACTGATCGACGCGGCGTACTCCGGATCGACCTGGACGCGGCCACCGCCGGGCGCGGAGCGGTCCGCCGACCGGACACGCTCGCCGTGGAGGAGCCGCTGGAGATCCGGGTCGGCGCGGCCGGTCCCGGCAAACGTCAGCCGCTCGCCGTCACCATGCGTACCCCCGGCGACGACCTGGACCTGGCCATCGGGTTCCTGCTCACGGAGGGGCTGATCCGGTCGACCGACGACGTGTTGACAGCGCAACTCTGCGCCGGCGCGGAGACGCCGAACACGTACAACGTGGTGGACGTGGTGCTCGCCCCCGGCGTACCGGAACCGGCCACCGACCCGTCCCGGAACTTCTACACGACCAGCTCCTGCGGGGTCTGCGGCAAGGCCAGCATCGACGCGGTACGCACCCGGTCGCTCTTCCCGGTCGCGGCGGATCCGCTCAGCGTGCCGGCCGCGCTGCTCGCCGAACTGCCCGACCGGTTGCGAGCCGCCCAGCGCGGCTTCGACCGGACCGGCGGGCTGCACGCGGCCGGGTTGTTCACCCCCGACGGTGAGCTGGTGGTGCTCCGGGAGGACGTGGGCCGGCACAACGCCGTGGACAAGGTGATCGGCTGGGCCGTGCGGGAACGCCGGCTGCCGCTCGCCGGGCACCTGCTGCTGGTCTCCGGACGGGCCAGCTTCGAGCTGACCCAGAAGGCGTGGATGGCGGGGTTGCCGCTGCTGGCCGCGGTGTCCGCCCCGAGCACCCTCGCCGCCGAACTGGCCGACGAGGCGGGGATGACACTCGTCGGCTTCCTGCGTGGCCGGACCATGAACGTCTACACCGGGCCGCACCGGATCACCGTGGAGCAGCCAGCCTGACGTGAGCGGCCCGTCAGCGACCGATCCGGTCGATCAGGTCGAACAGGGCCAGCCGTGCGGCGGCATCACGGGCGATGAGGAAACCGGCGATGCCGAGGATCCAGCCCAACGCGCTACCCGCCTTCGTGACGATCCAGGCGTTCAGGCGGGCCAGCACCGGCTCGACCAGTCGCGGGCGGGCCACCCTGGCACCCAGCAGCAACACCGCCGGCAGCACCATGACCAGGCAGTACCCGGTGAGCAGCGCCACCACGCTCGCCGCCCCCACCCCCGAGGTGGCCAACAGACCCACAGCACCGAGGTACGGGAGCATTGTCGCCACCTCGGCGAGCGCCGCGAGCAGCGCGAGCCCGACCAACCAGCGGGCCGAGGAATCTCCGGCGGTGGCCCGGTCCCGCCAGCGCAACACGCCACCGGTACGGGGACGCCGCTTGCCGTCGTAGCGGAAGCTGAGCGCCAGCATTCCCACGCCGAGGACGAGTTGCGCCCAGAGGACACCCCTGTTGTCCAGGGCTCCGCCCAGCGCGTCCCCCAACGCGCTGCCGCCCCAGACCAGCAGCAGCCCTACCGCGAGGTAGAACGCCGCGATGGTGGCGAGGTAGCCCAGGATCCGCCGGACGTTGACCGGCCCGGGGGCGAGCAGCAACCAGACCGGGATGAAGAGGGTGCCGATGCTGGTGCTGTCGATCAACGCCAGCCCGGCCAGCGACAGCAGCAACTCGGGGGTCATGTCGTACCAACGCGGAGAACGGCCACGAGATCATTCTCCGGCGGCGGTGACCCTGCCGCGTCGGCCGTGGACAGGAGCAACGCGTACATCCTTCGACGGAGGCGTTGCGGAAGGAACCCGCCCCGGGCCATCGACCTCGGGGGACGAGGGATCAGCGCCGGGGCGGGAGTCAGCGGGGCTGTCGAACCTTCGCCGTCGAGCCGGGCCGGCCGGACTGCCTGGTCGGGCCGGACGACAGCAGGTCGATCCCTTCGCGGAGCACGAACAGTTCGCGCTTGACGCGTGCGCTGCCGTCCGGCCCCAGCTCGTACGCCTCGATCCAGGTCCAACCGTGGTAGGTGTGCCGGTCGGTCAGCTCGCGCGAAATCCGGCCTGACCGCCGACAGCCTCGCCGCCCATATCGGGGTGGATCCCAAGACGGCGGCCAAGTGGGCGAACCCGGGACGGATTCCGCAGACGCGGCACCGGTCGAAGGTCGCTGAGGTCCTCGGCCGCGACGAGGGCGACCTCTGGCCCGAGGTCGTTAGCGCTACCGCGAGACCTGACCATCGACCTGATGAGAGCGCGAGCATGGATGACCTGAGCGGCGCCCGTTGGCGCAAGAGCACCCGCAGCAGCTCAAATGGCGGCAACTGCGTGGAGGTGGCCGACAACCTGGCGGGTGTCGTGCTCGTGCGCGACACCAAGGATCGGGACGGCGGCACGCTGAGCTTCAAGCCGGCCGCCTGGGCGGGCTTCGTCGGGCTGACAAAGAAGATCGGCCCAGTCGGCTAGGTCCGACTATGCGGCCACGATCTCGACGGCGCCGCGGGAGATCTTGACGTCGAACTCCATGCCGGTGCCGTTGGAAAGCTTGACGAGGGTCGCGATCGACGGCGGCTGGTCGCCAGACTCCAGTCGCGCGATGACTGACTGGGTCATCCCCACCTTGCGAGCGAGCGCGGTCTGGGTCAGCTGGTTCTCGGTGCGGTATCCCACGATACGGAGCGCGACCTCACGCGCGAATGCTGTCCGATCCCACTCTGCGCGGAACACCGGGTCCTGACGGCTGAAATCGCCGATGACCTGCTGCGAGGTCTTGAGTTCGGAACGTTTCATCACTCCGCCTCCACGTCCTTGATCCTTCGCTCTGCGGCTGCGACGGCCCGGGCGAAGTTCCGCTGACTGACGCTGGCTTCTGGGCCGATGGCACCGACCACGAACGCCTCACCGACCTGCGCGTAGAAGACGCGCCACCGGCTACGCCCTCCGCGTGGGCGTAGTTCACGCAAGTTGTCGGCGGTTCGAATCTTGCTGGAGTGCGGGTAGCCAAGGTTGGGGCCAAGGCTCTCCAGCTTTTCGACGGCGTGTCCGATTGCCGCCTGCTCGATCGCGGGTATTCGCAGTTCGGACACGGCCTCTGGGTGGAAGAGGACTGACCAGAGCCGACTATAGCAAAGTTGCGATACGACTGCTGCGGAGTCTCCCGCATCTGGCCCGTCAGCGACGGCCACGTCGGCTCCGTTTGCGGGGCCGGATGACGCCGGGCATCCCGACGGACGGCCACCCGTCCAGCTCGGCCGGGGGCACGCCGCGCCGGAGCAGGTCGTCCAGCAGCAGGGCGAGCGAGTAGTCGGGGTGCAGACTCAGCGTCCGTTCCAGCGCGACCGCCGCCAACGCGCCCTGTCCGGCGCGCCACGCGGCGAACGCCAGCAGCGCACCCGGCGCGGCGGCCACCTCCGGCTCGGCGCGGCGCAGCACGTCGGTCCAGAGGGCGATGTCCCGGTCCCGGCCGTCGGTGCGTTCCCACGCGTGATCGCGAACTGGCAGGTGGGTCATCAGCAGGCTCAACCAGGCCACCTCGTCGTCGTCGAGCCGCTCACCACGCCGCTGCCGGCGCTGGGCCTCGCGGACCGCCGCCAACCCGGCGGCGCGCAGCGCCCGCGCCCCGAGCAGGTCACTCTCGGGCGCCTGCTCGACCAGCTCGGCCAGTCTCAGCTCGGCGCGGGCGGTGGCCGCGCGGGCAGCATCCCGGGCCGGGCCGTCCACCGGTGCCACCTGCGCCACCAGGGCGGCCCGGTCGGGGAGTGCCACCTGGCCGGCGAAGACCGCCGAGGCGGTCAACCGATTGGCGGTCGGGTCGTAGCGGCGACCCTCGGGCGGGCAGCAGTCGGGCTCGGTGCAGAGATAGGACCACCAGCGACCGTCGGTCACCCGCAGCGCGTCGAGCACGTGCAGCCCGAAGTCGTTCAGCGCGTCGCGCACCGCGTCCACGGCCGGGGTGACCCGCTCCGGTTGCCCGTAACCCACCACGGTGGCGGCCTCCGCGCCCTGCCGGCGGATCACACCGGCCAGGTGCCCGGCCAGCCCGCCCAGCTCGGTCGGGTCGGGCAGGTCCGCGCGGGCGGCGAAGACGATCTGCCGGCCGACCAGCGCCACGGCGACCACGCTGTCGGTGGGATGAAAGCCGAGCAGGTACGGCACAGCGGCGATCAGGTCGGCGGGTGAGCGGACGGCGAGCTGAGGGCGTTCGGTCGAGGTCATGTCGGAAGCCTGCGGCGGGCGTACCGGGCCCTGCCACCCCTGTGGACGACACGCGGCTTATCCACAGTTACTGAACGTGTTGTCCCTGCTCACGCCACACCTACGAGTGCGGAAAGAGCGCCGATGTCGTCGGGCGACACCTGGCTGTCGTAAGGAGCGGTTACCGTGCGCTGATGGACCTGGCGTACCTGCGCGCGCACCCGGCACACCTCCCGACCTTCCGGACCCATCAGCGGCTCCGGGAGACGCCGGTCGCCGGTGGAAACATCTGCGCCGCCGCCCGGCTCACCCTCGACGACGGCCACTCCGTCTTCGCCAAGTCCTGGCCTGAAGGCGCCGACCGACCGGCGCCGGAGGGCTTCTTCGCCGCCGAGGCCGCCGGCTTGCGCTGGCTGCGGGAGGCGGGCGCTGTCGGCGTACCCGAAGTGATCGTGGTGTTGCCGGAGCTGCTGGCGCTCGACTGGGTGGAGCCCGGCGAACCGACGCCGGAGGCCGCGGAGCGCTTCGGCCGGGAGTTGGCCGGGCTGCACCGGGCGGGCGCGCCCGCCTTCGGTGCCGCCTGGCCCGGGTTCATCGGCTCGCTTCCACAGGACAACACCCCCACGGGCGGGCGGTGGTCGACCTGGTTCGCCGAGCGGCGCCTCGCCCCCTACCTGCGACGCTCGGTCGACGCTGGCGCGCTGACCAGCGCCGATGCCGCTCTGGTCGAGCAGGTGATCGGCCGCCTCGACGGGCTCGGCGACGACGAGCCTCCCGCGCGCATCCATGGCGACCTGTGGCCGGGCAACGTGCTGTGGGGGGCCGATGACCGGGCCTGGCTCGTCGACCCGGCAGCGCACGGTGGGCACCGGGAAACGGATCTCGCCCAGCTCGCCCTCTTCGGCGGCATCCCCCACCTGGATCGGGCGCTGGCCGCCTACCAGGAGAGTTGGCCCCTACCGGACGGCTGGCGTGAGCGCGTGCCAGTGCATCAGCTGCATCTGCTGCTCGTGCACACCGCACTCTTCGGCGCCAGCTTCCGAGATGTGGTCGTCCAGACCGCCCGTGCCGTCCTGAGCACGGCCGAGCGCGCTACGGTCGACAGGTGAGCGTCGCCCCGGGGTCCGACGGCGTCCTCGTCGACCGGTTCGGCCGTGTCGCCCGGGACCTGCGCGTGTCCCTCACCGACAAGTGCAACCTGCGCTGCACCTACTGCATGCCGGCGGAAGGGCTCCCCTGGCTGGCCGGCCCCGAGTTGCTGACCGACGAGGAGATCGTCCGGCTGGTCCGGGTGGCTGTCGAGCTGCTCGGCGTGACCGAGGTGCGGTTCACCGGCGGTGAGCCGCTGATCCGATCCGGGCTTGTCGACATCGTGACGGCGGTCGCCGCCCTCGAACCACGCCCCCGGGTCTCGCTGACCACCAACGGCATCGGCCTGGACCGGCTGGCCCCGGCGTTGCGGGCGGCCGGCCTGGATCGGGTGAACGTCTCACTGGACACCCTGGACCCGGACCGGTTCACCACGCTCACCCGCCGCCCCCGCCTCGACGCGGTGCTGGCCGGGCTCGCCGGAGCGGCGGCTGCCGGGCTCAACCCCGTGAAGATCAATTCAGTGCTGATGCGTGGTCTCAACGAGGACGAGGCGCCGGCGCTGCTCCGCTTCGCCCTCGATCACGACTACCAGTTGCGCATCATCGAGCAGATGCCGTTGGACGCCCAGCACGGTTGGGCCCGCGACACCATGGTCACCGCCGAGGAGATCCTGGCGTCGCTGCGTACCGTGTTCGATCTGAGCCCCGATCCGGCCGAGCGCGGCGCGGCACCGGCGGAGACCTGGCTGGTCGACGGAGGCCCGGCCCGGGTCGGTGTGATCGCCAGCGTCACCCGCCCCTTCTGCGGGGACTGCGACCGCACCCGGTTGACCGCCGACGGCCAGGTCCGCGCCTGCCTCTTCGCCACCGAAGAGTCGGACCTGCGCGCCGCACTGCGCACCGGCGCGGATGACGACGAGTTGGCCCGACGCTGGCGTACCGCGATGTGGGGCAAGCGCGCCGGGCACGGCATCGACGACCCCACCTTCCTCCAGCCGACCCGCCCGATGTCCGCGATCGGAGGCTGAGCATGGAGGGGACCCCGCTGACCATCCGCTACTTCGCGGGCGCCCGCGCCGCCGCCGGCCGCGCCGAGGAGGCCATCCCCGGCGGGCGGTCACTCGACGACCTCACGGCCGAGCTGACCCAGCGCCACGGCGACCGGCTCGCCGGGGTGCTGCGGGTTGCGAGTTTCCTCGTGGACGGCGTCACCTGTCATGATCGTCAGGCACCCCTACCGGCCGGGGCCACGATCGATGTCCTGCCCCCGTTCGCGGGCGGCTGAGGGAGGCGCACACATGATGGCGGTTCTGGGGTTCGTGGCTGTCCTGGCGCTGGTCACCGGTCTCATCCACCTCTACCTGTGGAAGCGACTCGTTCGGGACACCACCACGCCGGGCCGCTGGCGACGGATCGGCGGGATCGCCGCCCTGGTGCTGGCCCTGCTCGTGCCGGTCACCCTCGCCGGGACGCAGGCCGGGCTCTACTGGCTCGCGTGGCCGGGCTACCTGTGGCTCGCGCTGATGTTCTACCTGCTTGTCGTACTGGTAGTGCTGGAAGTTCCGATGCTCGTCGCCCGGCTGGTGCTGCGTCGCCGCGTGGTCGCCGCCGAGCCCACCACCGCCGCGCCCGAGCCGGTGCTGGTCGGCGCCGCCGGGCCGACCGAGCCGCCGGCCGCCGGCGCCGTCGCGGCACCGGACCACGACCCGTCCCGTCGGCTGATGCTGGCCCGTGGGGCGGCCATCTTCGCGGGCCTCACCGCCACCGGCGTCACCGGGTACGGCATCCGCACGGCGCTCGGCCCGCCCCACCTCGACCGGGTGCGGATCCCGCTGGCCAAGCTCCCCCGCAGCATGGACGGTCTGCGCATCGCCACCGTCTCCGACATCCACCTCGGCCCGCTGCGCGGGCGGGCACACACCGAGCGGATCGTCGCCGCGATCAACCGGCTCGACGCGGACATCGTCGCGGTCGTCGGTGACCTGGTCGACGGCTCCGTGGCCGAACTCGGCTCGGCCGCCGCGCCGCTGCGTGACCTGCGCTCCCGCCACGGCAGCTTCTTCGTCACCGGCAACCACGAGTACTACTCCGGCGTGGAGGAGTGGGTCCAGGAGGTCGACCGACTCGGTCTGCGGGTGCTGCAGAACCGGCGGCAGGAGATCCAGGCCCGGGGCGGTGTGCTCGACCTGGCCGGCGTGAACGACCTCACCGCGGTGGGCACCGGCCTCGCCGCCGGGCCGGACTTCGCCGCCGCCCTCGGTGACCGCGACCCGAGCCGACCCGTTGTCCTGCTCGCGCACCAGCCGCTGGCGGCCAAGGAGGCGGCCCGGTACGGCGTCGACCTGCAACTGTCAGGGCACACCCACGGCGGCCAGATGGTGCCGTTCAACCTGGCCGTCGGGCTGGAGCAGCCGGTGGTCAGCGGGCTCGGCGAGGTCGACGGCACCAAGGTCTACGTGACGAACGGCGCCGGTTTCTGGGGGCCGCCGGTCCGGGTCGGCGCGGAGCCGCAGATCAGTCTGGTCGAGCTGCGCTCGGCATAGCGGAGGTCACGTCCGCGCGTGGCGGCGGCTGGCCGGCGCGGCGGGCGTGACAGGATGCGGCGTGCCCCCGTTCAGCGCCGTACCCCCCGGTGGCCTACCGCCATTCGTCGCGGACCTGCACATCCACTCGAAGTACTCGCGCGCGTGCAGCCGTGACCTCACCCTGCCGAACCTCGCGTGGTGGGCCCGGCGTAAGGGCATCGGCCTGCTCGGCACCGGCGACTTCACCCACCCCGCCTGGTACGACCAACTGCGGGAGACGCTGCGCCCTGCCGAGCCGGGGCTCTACCGGCTCGGCCCGGAGGCGGAACGGGACATCGCCCGTCGGCTGCCACCCCGGCTCGCGCAGACGGCGGAGGCGGACCCGGTCCGTTTCATGCTGAGCGTGGAGATCTCCACCATCTACAAGCGGGACGACCGGACCCGCAAGGTGCACCACCTGATCTACCTGCCGGATCTGGACGCGGTGGCCCGGTTCAACACCGCGCTCGGCCGGATCGGCAACCTCGGCTCCGACGGCCGACCGATCCTCGGACTGGACTCCCGCGACCTGCTGGAGATCACCCTGGAGGCCAGCCCGGACGGCTACCTGGTGCCGGCGCACATCTGGACTCCCTGGTTCTCCGCGCTGGGCTCGAAGTCCGGCTTCGACGCGATCGCGGACTGCTACGCGGACCTGGCCGAGCACATCTTCGCCGTGGAGACCGGGCTCTCCTCCGACCCCGCCATGAACTGGCGGGTCGGCAGCCTGGACGGCTACCAACTGGTGTCCAACTCGGATGCGCACTCGCCGCCGGCGCTCGGCCGGGAGGCGACAGTGCTGACCGCCGAACGGGACTACTTCGCCGTTCGGGAGGCGCTGCGGACCGGTGTCGGCCTGGCCGGCACTGTCGAATTCTTCCCGGAGGAGGGCAAGTACCACGCGGACGGGCACCGGCTGTGCGGGGTCAACTGGTCTCCGGAGCGCACCCGGGCCGCCGACGGGCGCTGCCCCGAGTGCGGCAAGCCCCTCACCGTGGGAGTCCTCAGCCGGATCGAGGAGTTGGCCGACCGTCCGGACGGGCACCGGCCGGCGAACGCCCGGGACGTCACGCACCTGGTGCCGCTGGCCGAGATCCTCGGTGAGATCAACAAGGTGGGTGCCCGGTCGAAGAAGGTCGAGGGGCGGCTCAACGAGCTGCTGGCCGCGCTCGGCCCCGAGCTGGAGATCCTGACCACGACGCCGCTGACCGAGGTCGCGCAGGCCGGTGGTGAGCTGCTCGCGGAGGGCATCGGGCGGCTGCGGCGTGGCGACGTCCGCCGGGTGCCCGGTTACGACGGCGAGTACGGCGTGATCACGCTCTTCGACCCGGCCGAGCTGGGCACGCAGGAGACGCTGTTCGACGTACCGGTGCCGGCGCAGCGGCGACCCACGGAGCCGGCTCCCCGGGTCCCGGCCAAGCGCCCGGCGGCGGCGAAGGCGGAGCCGAAGCGGAAGACGGTCCCGGCGCCCGCGCCGCCGATCGCGTCACCACCGTCTCCGCACGAGCCGTTCGAGCCGATGCTCTCCGGCATGGAGGAGGTCGGCACCGGCCTGCTGGACCGACTGGACGCCATGCAGCGGGTGGCCGCCTCCGCACCCGGTGGTCCGCTGCTCATCGTGGCCGGTCCGGGCACCGGCAAGACCAGGACGCTCACCCACCGGATCGCGTACCTGTGCGCGGAGCTGAACGTCTTTCCCGAGCACTGCCTCGCGATCACGTTCACCCGCCGGGCCGCCGAGGAGCTGCGGCACCGCCTCGACGGCCTGCTCGGCCCGGTCGCCGAGGACGTCACAGTGGGTACGTTCCACGCCTTGGGGTTGACCATCCTGCGGGAGAACGCCGACGCGGCGGGTCTCCCGGTCGACTTCCGGATCGCCGACGACGCCGAGCGGGCGGCGGCCCGCACCGAGGCCGGCGACGACGGTGCCGCCTACGTGTCGCTGCTGCGCAAGCAGGACCTGGTCGACCTGGACGAACTGGTGACCCTGCCGGTGGAGCTGCTGCGGGCCGACCGGAAGCTTGTCGAACGGTACCGGGACCGCTGGCGGTGGATCTTCGTCGACGAGTACCAGGACGTCGACGAGGTGCAGTACGAGCTGCTGAGGCTGCTCAGCCCCGCCGACGGCAACCTCTGCGCGATCGGCGACCCGGACCAGGCGATCTACTCGTTCCGGGGTGCCGACGTCGGCTACTTCCTGCGCTTCTCCGAGGACTTCACCGACGCCCGACTGGTCCGACTCAACCGCAACTACCGCTCGTCGGCCCCGATCCTGGCCGCCGCCGTGCAGGCCATCGCACCGTCCTCGCTGGTCCGGGGTCGGCGACTGGACCCGGCCCGGCTCGACCCGGAGGCTCCGCTGGTCGGGCGCTACCCGGCGGCGTCGGTGGCCGAGGAGGCCGACTTCGTGGTGCGTACCGTCGACGATCTGGTCGGCGGGTTGTCGCACCGCTCGCTGGACTCGGGCCGCATCGACGGCCGGTCCACCTCGCTGTCGTTTTCCGACATCGCCGTGCTGTACCGCACCGACGCGCAGGCAGCCCCGATCGTGGACGCCCTGACCCGGGCCAACATCCCCGTGCAGAAGCGTTCCCACGACCGGCTGCGGGACCGGCTCGGGGTGGCGGCCATCGCCCGCGAGCTACGGCACGCCGACGGTCTGGCCGGCTCACTGGCCGCCCGGGTGCGGCTGGCCGGTCAGGTGGTCGCCGAGCGGTTCGCCGTGCCCACCCTGGACGGCGCCGCCAGCGCGGTCCGTCCCGAGGACGTCCGCTCGGCCGTGGACCTGCTGACCCCCCTGGCCCGACGCTGCGGCGACGACCTGGAGGCGTTCCTGTCGCAGTTGGCCACCGGCGCGGAGGTGGACGCGCTCGACCCGCGTGCCGAGGCCGTCACGCTGCTCACCCTGCACGCAGCGAAGGGCCTGGAGTTTCCGGTGGTCTTCCTGGTCGGCGTCGAGGACGGGCTGTTGCCGCTGCGCTGGCCGGGCTCGACGCCCGACGAGGACGCCGTCGCCGAGGAGCGCCGGCTCCTCTTCGTCGGCCTGACCCGGGCCCAGGACCGGCTGTACGTCAGTCACGCCGCCCGCCGCACCCGCCACGGCACCGAGCGCGACTGCGCACCCTCGCCGTTCCTCAACACCATCGACCCCGGCCTGTTCGAGCGCTTCGGCGAAGCCGAGCCCCGCCGCCCCAAGGACCGCCAGCTCCGCCTGATCTGACCCCCTGACCCCCTGACCCCCGCCGATCTTGCACTTTCGGTCGCCGTTGTGCGTGAAATGCGCCTTCTGTCGGTGCAGAAACTGCAAGATCGACGAGGCAGGGGCGGGGTGCGGGGGCGGGGTGCGGGGCGGAGGTTAGGTGAGGAGGGCGGCGAGCCAGGCGCCCACCAGCAGGGCTGGGCCGAGGGGCAGCAGGGTGTTCCGGTGCACCTTTCGGGCGGCGAGCAGGCCGAGCACCAGCCCGCCGTGCAGCACGTGCGGCAGGAGCAACCCGGTGAGCAGGGCATCCCGGCCCAGCCAGCCGAGCGGCAGGCCGAGGACGGCGGCGAGTTTCACGTCCCCGAAGCCCAGTCGTGAGCCGGGCAGCAGGGCGAGCAGCACGTGCGCCGCGCCCGCGACCGTCGCACCTCCCAGCGCGCCGAGCAGCCGACCGGGAGTGCCGGACAGCAGCGCCGCGACGGTCAGCCCTCCGAGGGCCAGCAACCCGGCGACGAGGACCAGGAGGTCGGGCAGCCGCAGACAGGCCAGGTCGACCCGCGCCAGCACCAGACCGACGGCCGCGATCGCGAGGAACACCGGCAACGCCGGGCCGTCACCCACGGCGACGGCAAGGCCGACGAAGACGCTGGCCGCCACCGCCGGGTCGACCCAGGGCCGTCGGCCCGGCTGCGGCAGTGGAAACGCCAATGGCCGGGCGTCCGCCGTGGCGAAGCGCCGGGACACCAGGGGTACGACGAAGCCGACCAGCGCGCCGAGCAGCGCGATCGACACCAGCGCGGCGGCCGACATGGGCCGGACGTTACTGGCGGTCGCGCGCCGGCGTGCTCCCCGATCGTGATCCCGTGCCCGCCCGACGTGGCCGTTCGGTGGTCACCACCAGGGCGACCCCGGCGACGATGACAGCACCGCCGAGCAGCACCTGCGGGGTGATCGGTTCGGCCACCAGCAGAGCGCCGAGCGCCACAGCGACCGCCGGGTTCACGTAGGCGTACGTCGACACCAGCGAGATCGGCGCGTTCTGCAGCAGCCAGACGTACGCGGTGAAGGCCACCAGCGAGCCGGCCACCATGAGGTAGCCCAGCGCCAACCAGGACCGGGTGCTCACCGCCGCCGGGTGGAAGTCGGCCAGTTCGCCCCGACCGGCGGCGACGGCCAGCAGCACCAGCGCGCCGGCCACCATCTCGTACACAGTGGCCACGAACGGGTCGGCGGGCATCCGGATCCGCCCGGACAGGAACGACCCGACAGACCAGGAGGTGGCCGCCGCCACCACTGTCAACGCCCCGACCAGCGGTACCGCTGCCGAACCACCGCCCGGCAGCACCAGCAGGATGAGGCCGACGAAGCCCACTGTGACCCCGGCGAACGTCCAGATCGGCGGACGATCGCCGGTGGCCGAGCGCAACAGCACCACCAGCAGCGGCACCGTGGCCACCAGCAGCGCGGCGATCCCGGACGGCACCGCCACTCCCGGCGGCCCCGATTCGGCGAGCACCACCAGGCCGTTGCCGGCGGCGAGCAGGAGCACCCCGACCAACGCGGCCGAGCCGAGTTGCCGTCGGTCCACCCGCAGTGCGCCGGGGCCTCGACGCAGTCGCAGCACCACCGCCAGGACCAGGCCGGCCACGGCGAACCGGAGGGCGGCCGACAGCAGCGGCGGCATCGTCTCCACTGTGATCCGGATGGCCAGATAGGTCGACCCCCAGAGCAGGTAGACCACGATCAACGCGGTCCAGATCACTGTCGGCGTACTACTGGCACGACGGCCGGCGAGGGCCGTGGCGCTCGGTGAAGGTGAGCTCATCAGTGGACCACGCTACGGTGACCCCGGAGTCCGCGTCGCGCTTTGGTGGCCGGCCTCTCACCACTCGTGCAGGAGGGCGGCATGACGAACTACGGACAACCGGGGGGCGGCCACCCGGGGCCGTGGCGTGGGCAGAGACCCGACGAGACGTCCGGTCGACCGGCGCAGCAGCCCTACCCGCCCACGCCGGAGCCCTACCCGCCGGCGGTCCCGTCGTACCCGCCCGCGCCGCAGGGGCGACCCGGGCCGTACGGCGGCCCACCCACCCCGCCCTACGGGGCACCTCCCGACGGGCCCTACGGCGGCGGAACGGATACGCCCTACGGGCACGATCCCCGCACGGCCTACGGCGGCTCGTACCAGCCGACCCCGCCGACCCCGACGTACGGCGGGCAGCCGTACCGGCCCGACGGTCCGTACGGCGAGGATCCGGCACCGAGCCGGCGCGGTCGGGGGCCGCTGATCGCGGTACTGGCCGTCGTGCTGCTGGTGGTGGCCGTCGCCGGCGTGTTCTGGTTCCGCCGTGGGCAGGGTGACCCGGCGCCGGCAGCCGCGCCGAGCAGCTCGGCCGCTGCCGGTGAGCCCAGCGCGGACGCGGTCGAGCCCGCGCCGAGCGCGGCCGCGCCGGAGTCGTCGGCCGATCCCCGGTTCGCGAAGGTCGGCCAGTGCGTTCGCAACGACGGCACCGCCGGCGGCAAGCCGAAGCTGCTGATCAGCGGCTGTACCGCGAAGTCGTACGAGGTGCTGAGCCGGATCGACGGCCCGACCAGCGGCGAGCGGGACGCCGAGGCCAAGTGCGGCAAGGTCGAGGGCTACACCAACTGGTATTTCTTCGACAGTGAGCTGGACACTCTCGACTTCGTCCTCTGCCTCAAGCAACGCTGAGACCACCCACCCCCGGGGATGACATGACGACCTACGGACCTGCGGGTTCCGATCAACCGGACGATCCGTACCAGCGCCCGCCCAGCGGGCCTGACAGCTCACCGCCGGTCGACCCGACACTGCCCCAGTGGAGCACCCAGCCGCCCTCGGACGACCCGACCCGGCAGCAGTGGGGTCCGCCGTCGACGGACGCGGAGCCACCGACGGCACCCATGTGGGCGCCGCCGCCCACCAACCCGGAGCCGCCGACGACGCCGATGTGGACGCCGCCGCCCGCCTCGGGCCCGGGTTACCCACCGCCCGGCCCGTACCCTCCGGCCGGCCCGACTCCGCCCACGTCGGGGCCGGGCTACCCGCCAGCCGGCCCGACGCCGCCGTCCGGGCCGTTCCCACCGGCTGGACCGTACCCACCGGCGGGCCCGATGCCCGGTCAACCGGCCGGGCCGATACCGGGTCAGCCACCCGCCCCGTGGGGTCAGCAGCCTCCCGGCGGCTACGGGATGCCGCAGGCCGCGCCGGTGAAGAAGACCGGCCGCAACGTCGCTCTCATCATCACTGTGGTGGCGCTGCTCGTGCTCTGCCCGTGCCTCGGCCTGGCCGGTTGGGCGGTCTGGAAGGTGGCCGACGCCGGCAGTGACGCGGCGCCCACCCCGTCGACGAGTGCCCCGGGCGTTCCGCCCACGCTGCCCAGCGACGCCCCGACGTCGGCCGCGCCGACTCCGGACGAGGAGTTCGCCAGGGGTGACTGCGTGGTGAACGACGGCAGTGAGGACGACGCGGAACTCCGCAAGGTGCCCTGCGCCCCTAACACCTACCAGGTGCTGCTGCGAATTCCGGCGACCACCGACGGCGACCGGTGCGAGACGCTCGCGCCGCAGGCGACCGCGAACTACGTGCACGACAACTCGGTCGACCTGTTCGACTACGTGCTCTGTCTGAAGAAGCGCTAGCCCGAACTGGCCGACCGGTGGCCCGATTGCCAAAACTAGGGCTGTCTAGCGTGGACGCTAGACAGCCCTAGTTTGTGGTCGACGGTGTCGACACGCCGGTAGCCTCATCTATCCATGTCTAGCCCCGCAGCTAGATGGCCCGATAATCTGCGATGCGTGGATCCGGTCCGCAACCCGTACGCGCCGGGCGCCGGCCAGCGTCCGCCCGAACTTGCCGGGCGGGGGCGAGAGCTGGACGTCTTCGACATCGTGCTCGAGCGCATCGCCCGGGGCCGACCCGAGCGCAGCCTCATGCTCACCGGGCTGCGTGGTGTCGGCAAGACGGTCCTGCTCAACACGCTCCGGTCGCAGGCGATCAACCGGCTCTGGGGCAGCGGCAAGATCGAGGCTCGACCGGACCAGTCGTTGCGGAGACCGGTCGCCGCCGCGCTGCACATGGCGGTCCGGGAGCTCGCCCCCCGCCACCGCGCACCCGACCGGATCGACGCGTTCCTCGGCGTCCTCAAGGCGTTCGCCCAGCGGTCCAACCCGACCGGCCGGGCCGGTGCCGCCACCAAGCTGCGCGACCGGTGGCAGCCCGGCATCGACGTGCCGGCGGCCAGCGGTCGGGCCGACTCCGGCGACATCGAGATCGACCTGGTCGAGCTGTTCAGTGACGCCGCCGCCGTGGCCAGCGACGTCGGCACCGGCATCGCCATCTTCATCGACGAGATGCAGGACCTCGGCCCGGAGGACGTGTCGGCGCTCTGCGCCGCCTGCCACGAGCTTTCCCAGCTCGGCGCGCCGCTGATCGTCGTCGGCGCCGGCCTTCCGCACCTGCCGGCAGTGCTCAGCGCCGCCAAGTCGTACTCCGAACGGTTGTTCCGCTATCAACGCATCGACCGGCTCGACCGGGTCGCCGCCGACCGGGCGCTCTGCGCGCCGGCCGAGCGCGAGGAGGTCGAGTACGAGCAGAAGGCGCTCGACCTGCTCTACGAGAAGTCCGGCGGTTATCCCTACTTCGTCCAGGCGTACGGCAAGGCGACCTGGGACCACGCGCCGCGCTCGCCGATCACCGCCGCTGACGTGCGGGTCGCCGCACCCGAGGCGGAGGCCGAGCTGGCGGTCGGGTTCTTCGGTTCCCGGTTCGAACGGGCAACTCCCGCCGAACGCGAGTACATGCGGGCGATGGCGATGATGTCAGCGGTCGAGGGCGAGCCCGGCGCTGTGGTCCGCGACGACATGGACGCCGCGGTGCCCACCGCTGAAATCGCCCGTGCCCTCGGCCGCAAGCCGGCCAGTCTGTCTCCGGCCCGGGACGCGTTGATCAAAAAGGGGCTGATCTACTCCGGTGAGCGGGGCACTGTCGCCTTCACCGTCCCGCACTTCGGCCGGTACCTGCGGACCCAGCCGGCCTGACCGCCAACCACCGCGTCGACCCGCTCAGACCTTCGACCAGGGCGCCGGAAAGAGCACCTCACCGCGAGGCGGTGGGCCCTCCTCGCTGGTGGACGGCGGCAGCACCAGCGCCTGCCAGGGCTCACCGAGGCCGGCCCACGGGCCGGTCAGGCCCAGTTCACTCGCCGGGCCGAACCCGAACCGGCGGTAGAAGGCCGGGGCACCGAGGACGATCACGAGCCGCTCGCCCAACTCGGTGGAGGCGTTCAGGGCGGCCTGCACGACGGCCGTACCGTGCCCGACACGCTGTCGGTGCGGCGCGACCGCCACCGGGCCCAGGGCCAGGACGGGAACGTCCGAGCCTCGCTCCGGCCGCAGCCGCGCCCGGGTGAGCAGCGCGTAGCCGACCACCTCACCGCCGTACTCGGCGACCATTGCCAACTGCGGCAACCAGGCGGTGGTGTCGCGTAGCTCGTCGACCAGGCTGACCTCCGGCGGCGTCGCCACGTCCGGGCGGGCGAAGGCGGCGGCCAGTACGCGGCGGAGGGGGCCGGCGTCGGCCGGGTCCTCGGGGCGTAGCCGCAGCGTGGTCACCCGCGCGACGTTACCCGCCAGCGCCCGTCCATCAGTGACTGTCGCTCGATTCGGCGTGGCGCACGTGTACGAACACCAATCCGATCCTGCGGTTGACGGGGTAGCAAACGTCGCGACGGGGTATGACTGATCCATGACGCCCGTACGTTCCCTCGCCCGCGCCATGCTGAGCGGCATCTTCGTGGTCAGCGGGTATCGCAACATGCGCGACCCCGGCCGGCTCACGGTGGCCGCCAAACCGGTGACCGACAAGGTCGCACCCATGCTGAAGAAGGCACACCCGAGCTTCCCCACCGAGACCGAGACGTTGATCCGGCTCAACGCCGCCGTGCAGGTCGGCGCCGGGCTGATGCTGGCCACCGGCCGGTTCAGCCGACCCGCGGCGCTGGTTCTGGCCGGCACGCTGGTGCCGGTTACCATCGCCGGGCATCCCTTCTGGAACAACGACGACCCGATCGCCAAGAACAACAATCAGATTCACGTTCTGAAGAACCTCGGGCTCCTCGGCGGTCTGCTGCTCGCCGCGGCGGACACCGGCGGCAAGCCGGGTCTGCGGTGGCGGACGGGCCATCGCATCGGCCACTCTCGACGTTCCATGCAGCGCGCCGTCCGAACCGCCCGCCGTGAGGCCCGAATCGCCGTCCGCTCCGCGTCCACAGCACGTCGACTCCCCGGCTGACCTGCGTCGATCCGTCTCCGTCTCACCCCCACCCCTCGCTAAGGCCACGAATTACCTGAACCACCCGGTAGGCGTTAACGCGGTGGAAATGTCAAAAACATGTGTGGGATCGGACACGGTCGCATAACGCGGGAGGCACTGACGTGAGGCGCCGTTCTAGGCTCCGTGCAGGACCTGGACGGGTAGGACGACCTTGGTACGGGGGTGGCCACGCCATGCCGACGGATGTCGGTAGACGGGCGGACCGCCTCGCCCCAATCCAACGTGTGACACGCGGGATCGACCGTGTGACGCGCGGGATCGATCGCAGGAACGTCGTACGGGGCGCCATAGTGGCCGCCGTCGCCTACGCCGCATGGCTCGCCATCGGCACCTTCGGGCGGCCGTACAACTTCTTCGACATGAAGATCTACCACGGTGCCGTGGTGTGGTGGGCGAGCGGTCACGAGCTCTACGAGTTCATCGCGCCCGAAACCACACTCGGGTTCACCTATCCGCCCTTCGCCGGGCTGGTCATGCTGCCGATGGCGCAGCTGCCGATCGGCGCGGCCGGTCTGGTCAACGCCGCCGCCAGCATCGCCGCGTTGGCGCTGGTGCTGGCCGGGCTGCTCCGACCCATCGTGGACCGACTGGGATGGCCACTGTGGTTCACGGTGGCCCTGGCGGTGCCCCTCGCGGTCGCCATCGAGCCAGCTCGGGAAACCCTCGGCTACGGCCAGGTCAACATCCTGCTGTTCGCCTTGATCATGGCTGACCTGATCGGCCTCCGCTGGCGGTCCCGCCGGGGCACCCACTACGCCGCCACCGACGGCCCACTGCTGCGCTTCATCTACGGCGGAGCCTGGGCGGGGGCCGGTATCGGCCTCGCCACCGCGGTCAAGCTCACCCCGGCGCTGTTCATCGCCTACCTGCTCATCACCCGTCAGTGGCGGGTGGCGGCCACCGCCATCGGCACCACGATCGGCGTGACGGTGGGAACCTTCGCGATCGTCGGTGACGAGTCGCGCACCTACTTCGGCAGCGTGTTGTGGCAGACCGAACGGGTCGGCGCGGCGGACATGACGCCCAACCAGTCCCTCGCCGGCCTGCTCGCCCGGCTGTACGACTCGATCGAGACTCCGGGGCTGCTGTGGCTCGCCTTCTCGGTGCTGATCCTGGCGCTGGGCCTGTCCCGGGCGGCCAGTTCCCGCGCCGACGGTGACGAGCTGACCGCCTTCACGCTGGTCGGTCTCACCGCCAACGTGATCAGCCCGATCTCCTGGACGCACCACCTGGTCTGGGTGATCCCGGCGATCATCGTGCTGGCCGACGCCGCAGTGCGTCGCCGCGAGGCGAGCCGGGGGATGCCGCAGCGCACCGGGCAGGGGCCGGTCTTCGGCGGTCTACCCGGGGTCAACGGGCTCCGCCCGCCGATCTGGTACCCGACGCTGACCGGGCTCCGCCACGGCTTCGCCGCGATCGGGCTCTACCTGCTCTTCCTGATCTCTCCGATCTGGCCGTACGAACACCAATTGCCGGAGATGTCGCACTACCAGGACGGCCTGTTCGGGGCACTGATGGAGAACTCGCTCGCGCTCGCGCTGATCGTGCTGGTCGCCGCGCTGCCCTGGCGCCCAGGCGCGGAGCCGGCGTTCTACGGCGACCGCCTCGCCCGGGCCGTGGTGGTCAACGGCCGCCGCTGACCGGTCAGGGGCAGTTGACCCATTCCTCGGTGCCGTCGGTGAACACCTGCCGCTTCCAGATCGGCAGTCGCGCCTTGACCTCGTCGACCAGCCGGGCGCAGGCCGCGAAGGCCGCCGCCCGGTGCGCGGTGCTCACCGCGGCGACCAGCGCCACGTCACCGATCGCCAGGGGGCCGACCCGGTGCGAGACCGCCACCGCGTACACGTCGGGCTCCGCGGCGATCTCGGCGGCCACCTCGCGCAGCACCTGTGCGGCGCTCGGGTGCCCCTCGTACTCCAGGCTGGTGACCTGGCGGCCGTGGTCGTGATCGCGGACCACGCCCTGGAAGGACACCACCGCGCCGGCCCGGCGGTCGGCGACCGCCGCCTCGTGCGTGGCAAGGTCGAGCGGCTGGTCGGTGACCTCGCCGAAGGTGATCGTTGGTGCGGTCACGACGGACGCTCCCCGGGAAACAACGGCAGTGGCACGAGCGGCACCCGGTCGCCGGGCTCGCCGCTGGTGCCGGGACGGATGACCGCGAACCCGTCCGCGCCGGCCAGGCCACGCAGCATCGCCGAGCCGACGTGGCGGACCGGGAACGCGACGCCGGCGGACCGGTCCAGTCGGACCAACGCCAGGTGGGTGTGGCCGCCGCGACCGGGCACCGCCTCGGCCAACGTGACCTGCGGCAGCACCGGCATCGACCGGCCCTGGAGGCCGGCGAGCAGCGGGGCGACGAGCGACACCAGCGCGACGATGGCGGACTGCGGGTTGCCCGGCAGCCCGGCCACGAAGCGGGCTCGCCCGTCGGGGCCGGTCAGCCGGGCCAGCAGCATCGGGAAGCCCGGGCGGACCGCCACAGTGTTGACCACGTAGTCGGCGCCGAGCGCCTCCAGGGTCGGGTGCAGGTGGTCGACCGGGCCGTTCATCGTGCCGCCGGTGGTGCAGACCAGATCGGCGTTGCCCAGCGCCGAGCGCAGGGCCGCCACGTGCGCGGGCAGTGTGTCGGCCACCGGGCCGACCACGTCGGATGGGCGGACCTGGCAGCCGTAACGCCGCAGCCAGGCCGGCACCGCGGGGCCCAGCGCGTCGCGGATGCGACCGGCCGCGGGCGGGCCGGCCGTCAGCAGCTCGTCACCGAAGACCAGCAGCGCGGCGCGCGGCGCCCGCCGGACCCGCAGCGTGTCGTGCCCGCAGGCGGCGGCCAGGCCGATCACCGCCGGGTCGACCGGCGTGCCGGTCGGCAACAGCTCCTCATCGGCGTACGCCTCCTCGCCGGGTTTCCGCCACTCGGGCGTCTCCCGGGGAACACCGGTGACCAGGCCGTCAGCGCTCGTCGACTCTTCCACCCGGAGCACGGCGGTGGCGCCCTCGGGCACCATCGCGCCGGTCGCGATCTCGACGGTGGTGTCGTCCTCGGTGAGCGGCGCGGGGGTGCTGCCGGCCAGGACCCGACCGACGACGCGCCACGGCCCACGGCCGCGCACCGCCCAGCCATCCACGCTGGAGGTCGGGAACGCCGGCAGGTCGGTGCGGGTGGTCAACGGCTCGGCCAGGGTCGACCCGTCGGTGTCGACAAGTGGTCGGGCGGCGGCGGGCAGGGCGGCGGCCAGACCGACGGCGTAGACCCGCGAACGCGCTTCCTCCCACCCGGCTGGCGGGGGTGCGGTGACCCGATCCGCTGTGGGTGCGGTTTCCGTGCTCACCGACCGAGCCTATCGGCACAGGCCGACACCCGCCCGGGCCTGGCGCGCACCGGTCAGCTGTCGCCGCCGCGAAGCGGTCAGTGGGCGCCGCCGCGAAGCGGTCAGTGGTCCCCGCCGCGGAGCTGGTCGACGGTGTGCCCGAGGATCGGCCCGAGAACGGCCAGGCCATCCCGGGCACCGCCGGTCGAGCCGGGCAGATTGACCACCAGCATCCGACCAGCGACCCCGGCCAGGCCCCGGGACAGCACCGACGTCGGCACCCGGTCCCGACTGTGCGCGCGGATCGCCTCGGCGATGCCGGGGATCTCGTAGTCCAGCAGACCGCGGGTCACGTCCGGGGTCCGATCCGTCGGGGTCACGCCGGTGCCACCGCTGGTCAGCACCACGTCGACACCGTCGGCGCGGGCGGCCCGCAAGGCGTCGCCGACCGGCTCACCGTCGGGCACCACCACCGGGTCGTCGACCTGGCAGCCCAGCTCACGCAGGCCGGTGACGAGCAGCGGCCCGCTGGTGTCGGCGTAGACGCCGGCGGCGGCCCGATTGGAAGCGACGATCACCCGAGCGCGGATCACGGCCGGTCCTCCGGACGGACCCACTCGCCGGTCTTGCCGCCCTCCTTGCGCAGCACCCGGACCGCTTCCACCGACGCCGCCGGGTCGACCGCCTTGACCATGTCGACCAGGGCGAGACCGGCGACAGCAACCGCCGTCAGCGCCTCCATCTCCACCCCCGTCCGGTCCGCCGTGCGGGCGGTGGCCGTGATCTCCACGGTGTCGGTGGTCAGCAGCAGGTCGACGGTGACACCGTGCAGGGCGATCGGGTGGCAGAGCGGGATCAGATCAGGAGTGCGCTTGGCCCCCATGATCCCGGCCAGCCGCCCGACGGCCAACGCGTCACCCTTGGGTAGCCCGTCGCGATGCAGCAGGTCGATGACCTCGGGGGTGGTCCGCAACCGGCCGGCCGCGACGGCCAACCGACCCGTCACCGCCTTGGCGGAGACGTCGACCATGCGGGCCGCGCCGGCGCGATCGACGTGGCTGAGCTGCGCGGGTTCGGTCACGGTCGTGAGCCTATCGGTGCCGTACGACGGCGGTCGGAAGGAGCGGCGTCACGCTGGCGACCGCACCGGGTGCTGCCGGCGCAACGGCCCCGACGCCGCTCCTTCCTCACCAGCCCGCCGCCGAGGTCGCTGGGGGGACCCAGCAGCGGGGCGTGTCGACGACCCGGTTCTGCCCACTGGCAGAACCTCCCCCGTTCGCCGATACGGCCGGTAAGTTACCGGGCCTGCCGATAAGAAATCGATAAGCGCCGTTCAGGCTGGTCAGCGCTCTGCGACCCCTGTCGCGCCGGTCAGCTCGGCGAGGCGACGTTCGGCCTCGAATCGCTCCGGCACGCCCATCCGTCGGAAGATCGCCAACGCCCGCTCCCAGTGCCGTCGGGCCTCGGCCGGGTCGACGCGGGCGAAGTGTTCGGCGAGCCCGGCCAGCGCTCGCCCCTGCTCGTGAGGGTGCGCGATCCGGGTGGCCAACCGCAACGCCTCCTGGTGCACCTCGAACGCCTCGCCACCTCGCCCCTGCGCCAGCAGGGTGCGCCCGAGTTCGTTGAGCGCGGCCGCCTCGACGTGTCGCTCCCCCGAACCGATCGACAAATTCCGGGCCAACTCGTGCTCCTGCTGGGCCTCCACCAGACGACCCAGACCGCGATAGGCGATCCCGAGGTCGTTGCGCACCTCAGCCTCGGCGTACCGGTGGCCGGTGCGATCGCGTAACGCTAACGAGGCCAGGAGAATTCGGATCGCCTGCGGAACGTCACCCATCCGGAGGCGTACGGCGCCGATGTGGCTGAGAGCGTTGAGTGTGTGGAACTCGTCCGAGTTCGTTCGGGCCCACGCCAGGTGCAGGCGATGCAGGCGCAACGCCTCCTCGTAGCGACCGAGTGACGTAAGTGCCATGCCGAGGTTCGGCAGCGCCATCGGCACCCTGCCTCTGCCGTATCCCTTGTAGTCACGCAAGCGCTCAAAACCGACCCTCACCGCTCCAGTCAGGTCGCCGCTCCAGTAGTAAACAGCAGCGAGATTGGCGCGGTAACGCGCGGTTCTGAGCACGTCCCGCGAGTCTTTGGAGAGGGCGACAGCACGGGTCAGATGGTGCAGTGCTTCCCGGTTGTCGCCAGTCCGGATATATCCGGAAGCAAGGTAGTTGTTCATTAATGCCGCCGCACCGACGTCCCCGGATGCGTCCGCTGCGGTCAGCGCGTGCCGGTGGGTCGTGATGATGTCCTCGAAGTATCCGCGGATGTAACAGAATCGCCAGAGGGCACGGGCCAGCCGCCACGAGTGCTCGTGGAAGCCCTCGTCGAGCGCTGCCCTCACCATCGTCACCAAGTCCGTCCGCTCCGCTTCCAACCAGTCAGCGGTGGGCTCCCCGATCGCGTCGACCAACTCGGGCCGCCCGAACGGGAGATGTGTGACGCGAGATTCCAGGTCGTTGAGTTCCAGCGTCTTGGCGACCCTCAACGCCGCCATCAGAGTGAAGTCGAACAGGTGAGCCAACCCGGCCTTTCGATCGCTCCCGGAGTCGGTATGCGAACACAGCTCGATGGAGTACTGCCGCATGAGGTCGTGCAGTCGGTATCGCGTCGAGTCCACGTCCTCCACCAAGTTCCTGTCGACGAGGTCGTCGAGCGCCGCGCGAGCTTCCGCGATCGTCAGACCGGTCAGCGCGGCGACTGCCGGCGTGCTGAAGCGGCTGCCGGGATACAGACCCAGGAATCGGAAGACACGCTTTGTCGAACTCGGAAGAGGCTCGTAGGAAGCGGCGAAGGCCCCGGTGACGGAGCTCTGTTCCTGGGCCAGGTGGTGCAGCACCGGAGCCTCGCCGGCCATCTGCCCAACTAGGTCCGCCAACCGCCAGCCGCGCCGATGCGCCAGCCTGGCACCGGCCAGCCGGATCGCCAGTGGGAGGTACCCGCACCGACGCACCACCTCGGCGGCTGCCTCCGGCTCGACTTCGACCCTGTCCCGACCGACGCTGAGGCTGAGCAGATCCACGCTCTCCTGAGGGCTCAGGATCGGCAGCGTCTGTGAGGGCCCGACATCCGGGTGGGACAGCCGCCGCCGCGAGGTCACCAGCACGACAGTGGTCGGCTCAGCCGGTAACAGGGGCATGATCTGCTCGCTGCTCGCCGCATTGTCCAGCACCACCACTGACCGCCGACGGGCCAACTCCTGCCGCCACAACTCCACCCTGTCGTCCAACTCCACCGGCACACGACCAGCCGGGACGCCCAACTGTCGTAGCAGGAAGGCCAGAGCACTCGCCGACTCCACCCGGTTCTTATCGCCGTGCCCACACAGGTCGATGAACAGCGCGGCGTCCGGATATCGATCGGACAGTCGGCGGGCCAGGTGCACGGCGAGGGTCGTCTTGCCGCTGCCCGCCATGCCGTCGATCATGTGCACGGCTGGCACCCGCTCCTCGACCCGCCAGGTCTCCGCCAGCAGCCGCGACACCACGTCCTCTCTGCCGACGAAGTCGGTGACCGCTCGGGGGAGGTGATCCACCAGGTCGGGCTGAGGCGCTCCTTCGGGGATCGGGACACCGCCCGTGGGAGTTGGGTTCGAAGCACGGCCGGCGTTCTGGCCAGCCGGGCGGGATGCGACGCGGTTCGCCGGTTGCCGGGAAGGCACGGCCGAGACGATCGTGCGGTAGAGAGCCTGGAGGTCGGCACCGGGGAGGACGCCGAGCTCGTCCATCAGCTTCGTGCGAACCTCGTCGTACGTGACGAGCGCGCCCGCGTGGTCGCCGCGCTCGTGCAGCGCCCGCGCGAGGAGGACGTACGCCGGTTCCCGGAGGGGATGACGGGCGATGGCATCCCGTAACAGAGGGATCGCCAGGTCGCCCCGCCCCGCTCTGAGCTGCGCGTCGGCAAGGAGTTCCACGGCCAGGAGACGCTCCTCCTCGGCGGCCACCACGCGTGGGCCGAGCATGGGCCCGAGCGACATGCCGGCGAGCATCGCGCCCCGCCAGCGCGCCACTGCGGACCCCAATTGTTCCAGGGCGCGGTCGACATGGCCGGCTACCAGGGCTTCGCGACCCGCGGCGCACTCCATCTCGAAGCGAAACACGTCAATAGCTTCCGGCCCAAGGGTGAGCCGGTAGCCGCTCTGCTGTCTGACAAGGACACCCCGACCAGCCTCGAAAGCCTCGAAGGTTCGGCGCAGATTGGCCGCGTAGGTCCTTACGTTCGCCACCGCGGACCGCGGCGGTCCGTCTGGCCACAGCTCGTCGACCAGGTCGTCGAGGGTCACCAGCTGCCCGGGTTGGACGGCGAGCATCGCGAGGACAGCCCGCTGTTTAGGCGTACCCAGGTGCAGGTTGCGAGCGAGCAGTTGCACCGAGAGGCCGCCCAGAAGTTGAATCTCCATCCGCCCCCCTGCTTCAGCGGGGTATTCAGCCGATCACGCAACGAAGCTTACGGGCACCGGATGCAACGCCCGATGCCAATCAAGCCGCCGATGCGAACGCTCCCGCAGCCGTCCGCTGCGACGGGCCGACGAGTGCAATGCGAACATTGCAAGAATCATCTGTCGCCTCAGCGGCCTCGACTCCTGCCGCAGCACGGAAAGAAGGAGCGAAAGCCCTCACCTTCTGGTTTGACCGAATCGGCGGATGAGTTGCGGCACAACAGCACCCACACTGAGGGCGCGGTCTAATCAGTCGGCACGGCTCGCGACATTCCGCAACGGACCGGATGCAACAGGCGAGCATCCCAGCGCTCTCCGCACCGGAACGCAAACAGAATGTCACTTATGCGCACAGGATTAACTAATGTTGAGGATAACGACATTTATCATCCCTAACTAGGGCCAACCCCATTTAAGCTCCATTCGTAGAAAGTCGGCGCCAACGGAGCCCGACATCGCACGAAGGAGAGGGTGGGTGAGATGCGCGGAAACGAGTGGGGCTGACATCGGTGCAGGACTTCTGCATCGCCCGGCGATATGGTTGCGAGCACGACAGGCGAGGTAATCCAGGAGTTGCGTGGCCTCTTCACAACGACGCGATGACGGGACCGATCGACGGCTACGGCTGATCGTCGGTCTCCTCGTCGTTGCTGCCACGATCGTTGCGCTCGCCTCCCTGAGACTGACCTTCCCCGCGGCCGATGCTCCGACACCCGACGGAGCAACAGTGGTGACGCTGACCGCCATGATCGCGTTGGGTGCGTTCGTCAAGACGCGCGTACGTATCCGGTCCACGGTGCACCTGATCAGTTGGAGCGAGGCGGCGATCGTCATCGCGGCTGCCATTGCCCCAGTTCCATGGGTGGTGCTCTGCACCTGCATCGGGATCACCATCGCCTCGGCCCGTCTACCACCGATCAAGCTGGCCTTCGGCGTTGGCAAGAACATCCTCGTCGCGGCCGGGGCAGGCATCGCCTTCGCACTGCTCGGTTGGACCTGGCCTGCCATGCAGGCCCCGCAGTTGGTGGGGATCCTCTCGGTCGCGTACCTCCTCGCCGCCTTCCTCGACGAGGTGCTGGCGATCCCCGTGATCGCGCTCGCCTCCGGCACCAAGATCTCGACTCAGTTCCGCAGCAACCTGGACCTTCGCCTGGCCGGCTACGCGGTCCGGTTCGTGGTGGCGGCCCTGACCCTGCTCACCCTCCAGATGGACCCCCGGCTGCTGCTCGCCGTTCCACCCCTGGTCCTGAGCCTGCACCTGGCCTACTCCGCGCGCATTCGAGGCCGCACCGAGCAGCAGGCGTGGCAGCGGCTCGCCCGCACCACCGACGCGCTCAACGTGGTCGACCTGGACAACGTCCTCACCACCGCCGTCACCCAGGCCGCAGAGTTGTTCTCCGCCGACGAGGTCGAGATCGAGCTGCGCGACGGCGGCCGCACAGTACGCGGCGGCACCGGCGGCATCACCTTCGACGGCCCGACCGGCACGCCCACCGACGTGGACGGCACCATCGTCCCCGCGCCGCTGGAAGGCCACGACCGGACTGTCGACGTCGGCATGCTTCGACTGCGCTTCCGCGGCCCGGTGCAACTCTCCGAGCGGGAGCAGTACACCCTGCGCACCTTCGCCTCCGCGCTCTGCACCGCCGTCCGCAACGCCCAGGCGTACGCCGAACTGGCCCGGGTCGCCGACGAGCACGCGTACGCGGCCTCGCACGACGCGCTGACCGGCCTGGCCAACCGCCGGCACCTCCTCGACGAGGGCACCGAACAGTTGAGCACCCGCCACGCCGACGGGGTGACAGCGCTGGTGCTGATCGACCTCAACCACTTCAAAGAGGTCAACGACACCCTCGGGCATGCCGCCGGCGACCAGGTGCTGGTGCAGGTGGCCGACCGGTTGCGGGGTGCCGCCCAGGCGAGCGACCTGGTGGCCCGCCTCGGCGGCGACGAGTTCGCCGTACTCCTGCGGGGTCTACCGGCCCCGGCGGTCGCCGCACACCGGGCCGAGACACTGCTCGCCGCCCTGCACGAGCCGTTCGATCTGGACGGCATGCGCATCAGCGTCGAGGCCAGCGGCGGGATCTCCGGCGCCCCGTCCAACGGTGGCATGGCCGAACTGCTGCGCCGCGCCGACGTGGCCATGTACCAGGCGAAGCGGGCCGGGCAGCGGATCTCCACGTACGCCCCGACCCGCGACACCGCCGACCTAGGTCGCCTCACCCTCGGCGGTGACCTGCCGCGCGCGGTCGCCGACCACGAGTTCGTCGTCAACTTCCAACCCATCGTCGACCTGGGCACCGGTGAGGTGACCAGCGCGGAGGCGCTGGCCCGCTGGCACCACCCCACTCACGGCCTGATCGACCCGCTGCGGTTCCTGGAGGCGGTGGAACGCTCGGGCCTGCTACCGGCCTTCGCCGAAGCGATCCTCGACCAGGCACTGATCGCCGCGGTGAGCTGGCGCGACGCCGGCTTCGACGTACCGGTGGCGGTCAACGTGTCCCCCCGCAGCCTGCTCGACGCGCGGTTCCCGGGCTCGGTACTGGCCCGCCTCCGCGCCCACGACCTACCACCGGACCGGCTGATCCTGGAGCTGACCGAGACGCTGACCCTCAGCCAACTCGACGTGGTCGACCGGGTGCTCAGCCGACTCCGCGACGAGGGAGTCCGGTTGGCGTTGGACGACTTCGGCACCGGCTACTCCTCCCTCTCGCTGCTCTCCCGGATCCCGGTACACGAGCTGAAGATCGACCGGAGCTTCGTGACGACGATGGAGAGTTCGGCGGAGGCCGCCGCCGTCATCCGTTCCACCCTCGACCTGGGTCGCAGCCTCAACCTGGACGTGGTGGCCGAGGGCGTGGAGAGCGAGCCGCAGCGGCGGGCCCTCTGGGAGTTGGGCTGCGTCGCCGGCCAGGGTCATCTGTTCGCCCGGCCCATGCCGTCCGGCACCCTGCTCGCGGCGATGCAGCGCGGTTCGGGCGGCCGACCGGGCGCCCTCGCCGCGCCACTGCACGACGCCGGGGCGGTGATCCGGTTGAGCCAGAACCGCCGCCAGGCCGGCCGTTCCAGGCCCGACCGCCTGCCACACCTGCCCGCCTGAGCAGGCATCGCCCCGCTGCGCGGACAGCCTGGTCTGCCAGACTGTCGCGCGTGATCGTTGACGACCCGACCGCCCACCGCCGTCGCTGGCACTGGCGGACGCTCGACAACGCCGCTGGCGGACTCGCCCTCGACCTGGGCCTCTACGCCGTGTCGGCCACCTTCGCCGCGATCACCGCGGTCACGTCCACCCTGCTGCCGCACCGCGCCTGGGGCGCGGTCGCCGCCGTCGGCTACCTGCTCGCAACGCTGACGGTGATCGCCCAACTTCTGCTGCGTCGACGCTCCCCAACCTCCCGGCTGACCGGTCTGTCCGCCCGCTGGGTGGTCACCGGTCTCGCCTGGACGGCCACCACACTGCTGCCCCTGGCCTGGCAGAGCATCGACCGGGCCGGTGGGCGCACCGACCGGGCCCAGGAGGAGGTGCTGGTCGTGGAGCACGCCGGCAGCCGCCTGCTGGAACACGGCACGCCCTACCTCGGGCCCGACGCCATCGCCGCCCTGCCACCCGGCGAGCAACTGATGGGCTACACCCCGTACCAGCCCGGCATGGCGATGTTCGGCCTGCCCAGAGCACTGCTCGACACCTGGTGGACCGACTCCCGGGTCTGGTTCGCGGTGGGCACCGCGCTGGCGCTCGCCCTGGCCGTGGCCGCCCTGCGCAGAACACCGGCCACCACCGGCCAGGCCACCACCGCCGCTACCCACCGACGGGACGACGCCCTGCTACGCGGCGTGCAGGCCGCCACCGTACTGCCGATCTGTGCCCTCACCCTCGCCACCGGCGGCGACGACCTACCCGTACTCGCGCTCTGCCTGCTGGCCCTCGCGTTCGCCGCCGCCGACCGACCCGGCCGGGCCGGCCTCGCCGTCGGGCTCGCCGGCGCGCTGAAGCTGTTCGCCTGGCCGGTCGCCCTGGTTCTGATCGTCTGGGGCCTGACCCGACGCGCCGGCACCCGGGTCGCCGTCGGCGCCATCGGCCTGCCCATCGCCGCGCTACTGCCGGCGCTGCTGGTGGACCGCGACGCCCTCACCGAGAACGTGCTGCGCTTCCCCCTCGGCCACGGGCTGGTCACCAGCCCCGCCCAGTCCCCGTTCCCCGGCTACCTGATCGCCAACGCGTTACCCGCCGGCCGGCTGATCGCCGCCGCGCTGCTGGTCGCCGCCGGAGTGGCCATCGCCGTCCGGCTCGCCCGCCGCCCGCCCCGCACCGCCGTCGCCACCGCGCTCATCTGCGGGTACGGGCTGCTCGCCGCCATCGCCCTGATGCCCTCGACCCGCTTCGGCTACCTGCTGTACCCGCTGGCCCTGCTGACCTGGGCCCCCGCCCTGCACCGTCCCGTCGACACACCGACCGCAGCGGTTGCCGGTGAGCGGTCCGGTCGGACCACTTCGGCGTAACTCCCGAGCGGAACGGCGCGTCAGGGCGTAGACCTGAAGGCATGACCACCTACCGCGACCGGGCCGACGCCGGCCGGGTGCTCTCCGAACGCCTCACCGCGCTCATCGGCGAACCGGACGTCGTCGTCCTCGGCCTCGTCCGTGGCGGCGTGCCGGTCGCCCGGGTCGTTGCCGAACGGCTCGGCGCACCACTGGACGTGCTGGTCGTCCGCAAGCTCGGCATGCCCTGGGCCCGGGAGGTCGCCTTCGGCGCACTCGGGCCGGGCGGTGTCCAGGTCCTCAACGACGCGGTGGCCAGCCGACTCAGCAGCGACGACATCGCCGAGGTCCGTCACCGGGAGCAGGCCGAACTGGAACGCCGGGAACGGCTCTACCGGGGCGACCGCCCACAGATCGACCTCACCGGACGGACGGCCGTGATCGTCGACGACGGCCTCGCCACCGGCGCAACCGCCCGCGTCGCCGTCGAGGTCGTCCGCCAACTCGGGGCACACCGGGTCGTGGTCGCGGTCCCGGTCGGCGCACAGGAGGCGTACGAACTGCTTGCCGCCGAGGCCGACCAGGTCATCTGCGCCCAACGCCCGGCGGACTTCGGCGCCGTCAGCGTCTACTACGACGATTTTCATGAAGTGTCCGACGAAGAAGTCACCGAGGCGCTCACAGCAACTGCATAGAAACACCGGGTACCGTCGGGCGATGAGTAGCCTCACCTGTCCCAAGTGTCACGGAGAAATGCGCCAGTACGAGCGCAGCGGCGTCGTCATCGACCAGTGCGGGGAGTGCCGAGGCATCTTCCTGGACCGCGGCGAGTTGGAGAAGCTGTTCGAGGCGGAGGCCAACTGGAGCCGCCAACAGGCCGGCGGCGCGCCAGGGCAGCCCGCGCAGCAGCCGGCCGGCTACCCGCCCCCGCCGCCCCCGCCGCACCAGCCCGGTTACGGCGCCGTCCCGCCGCCGCCCCCGCCCGCCCACGGCTACCCGCAGCAGCCGGCCTACGGCCACCAGCAGCAGCAACACCACGGCTACCACGGCCACTACCGGCAGAAGAAGCGCAAGGGCTTCCTCGACGACATGTTCGGCTGAGCCCAGGCCGACTTCCCGCCCGGGTCGATCACGCGTCGGCCCGGGCCATTGATCGTTGGCGGGCGCGAGGCTTCATGCGAGGCTGAATCGCATGACCGCGATCCGACCGGACGAGGCGCTGGCCCAGGCGTACGACGGGATCACCGCCGTGGTCGATGGCCTGGACGACGCCGGCCTGCAACGAGCCACCCGCTGCCGGGGCTGGCTCATCGCCGACCTGCTCCTGCACGTGCTCGGCGACGCCCAACGGGCACTCGTCACCCTGGCCAGCCCCGTCGACGGCCCCGCCGACGTCGACGACGTGAGCTACTGGCGTGACTTCCCCGGCGGAGACGACGAGGCCGCCCGGCACGCCTGGTGGGTCCGCCGATCGGCCGCCGCCTTCGACCGTCCGACCGGGATCGCCGAGCTCTGGCGGGACACCGCGCCGGCGGCGGTCCGCGCCGCCACGTCCGCCGACCCCGACGGGTACGTGACCACCCAGGGACACGTGCTGCGCGTACCGGACTTCCTCGCCACCCTGACCACCGAGGCCGCCGTCCACCACCTGGACCTGACGCTGGAACTGCCCGACGCGCCCCCGCCCGGCCCACTGGCGGTACACGTCGCGGTAGCGACGATGGACGGCCTGCTCAGTGACGACACCGTTCGACCCACCGCCTGGGACGACAACGACTTCCTGCTGAAGGCCACCGGACGCGTCGCGCTGACCGACCGGGACCGACTGGAACTGGGTGAGTCGGCGGGCTGGTTCCCGCTGCTCGGCTGACCGACGACAGGTTGTCGCGTCGATCAGCCGATGGCCATGTCGACGAAGCGGGACAGGTGCAGCTGGGCCGCGACGGTCACGGTGTCGGTGGGTCCATTTCGATGCTTGGCAACAATAAAATCCGCCTCCCCGGCCCGCGGCGACTCCTTGTCGTAGTAGTCGTCGCGGTGCAGAAGGATGACAACGTCGGCGTCTTGCTCAATTGAGCCAGATTCGCGCAGATCGGACAGCTGGGGTCGCTTGTCGGTGCGCTGCTCGGGGCCACGGTTCAGCTGACTGACCGCGATCACCGGGCACTCGACCTCCTTGGCCAACAGCTTGAGGCCACGGGACAGGTCCGCGACCTCCTGCTGACGACTCTCCGTGCGCTTCGGCGAGGTCATCAGCTGGAGATAGTCGACCACGATCATCTTGAGGTCGTGCCGCTGCTTGAGCCGTCGAGCCTTGGCCCGGATCTCCATCAGGTTCATGCTCGGCGTGTCGTCGACGAAGAGCGGCGCCTCGCTGATCTCACCCATGCACCGGGCCAGCTTGGTCCAGTCGTCGTCGGAGAGCTGACCGCTGCGTAGCACGTGCAGCGGCACCCGAGCCTCGGCGGAGAGCAGCCGCATGACGATCTCGACCTTGCTCATTTCCAGCGAGAAGATGGCAGCCGCCTGGTTGGCGCGAATGGCAGCATTTCGGGCAAAATCCATGCTGGCCGTTGATTTTCCGAGACCAGGTCTTCCAGCCACGATGATCAATTGCCCGGCGTGCAGGCCGTTGAGCAGTCGGTCCAGGTCGCTGAAGCCGGTCGGGACGCCGGTCATCATGCCGCCGGTCGCGCCCACCGCCTCGATCTCGTCCAGCGTCGGCTGCAACATGTCCGCCAGGATCGCGAAGTCCTCGCTGACCCGCCGTTCGGTGACGTCGTACACGGCCTGCTGGGCGAGGTCGACGACATCGTCCACGTCGCGGCTGCCGCCGCTGGCGGTGCCGTAGCCCAGCTGCACGATCTTCGTGCCGGCCTCCACCAGCCGGCGCAGGACCGCCCGCTCACTGACGATCCGGGCGTAGTAGGCGGCGTTCGCGGCGGTGGGCACGCTGGCGATGAGTGTGTGCAGGTACGGCGCGCCACCGATGCGTACCAGATCCCCGGAGTCGGCGAGCGCCGCCGCGACAGTGATCGAGTCGGCCGGCTCACCCCGGCCGTAGATGTCGAGGATGATGTCGAAGATGGTGGCGTGCACCGGCCGGTAGAAGTCGTTGGTCTTGAGGATCTCGACGACGTCGGCGATGGCGTCCTTGGAGAGCAGCATGCCGCCGAGGACGCACTGCTCGGCCGCGACGTCCTGGGGCGGGGTCTTGTCGAAGTGGCCATCCCGCTGCTGCGCAGGTGGCTGGCCTCCACCGGAGCGTGGCTCTGCCCGCATGTCGTCGGTGACCGACACGGGTCCCCCCTCCACTGCGCCGGATCCAACCCCAGCTCTACCGCTGGGGTACGACACTTCTCCTCCGACCAGGCCGGTCGATCGGGGGCCATCGCCGGCGGTCGAGGGCCAACCATACGGACCCCGAGGTCAGAGACTCAACAACGCCGGTGGACGAGCCTCGGGACAACCTGTGGATGCCGGTGGACAGCATGTGCGCAGCGTGTGCACAGCCTGTGGATAACCATTGGGGAATTCTCGGCCATATGCCGCTGACCTGCGAAGACATACTCCCCAGCCTGTGGAGGAGAATATTTCGGTCGGGCCTGTGACACGATCGTCCCGTACTATCTCCAGCGAACGGCTACACCTGGACAGCGGATTCCGCTTTCGGTTCAGAAGGGTCACACTCCGGCCGTGAATTACCGGGACTGGGGACGCGGCGATGGCAGCCCGCGCGAGCGCCAGCCAACCGCCTCGTGGGGTGAGCGCGCGGCGTCCGTTCCGGTTGATCCGTACGACGAGGACGGGCGCTACCGCACCTCCAGCCGTCGGCGTGCGTTGGACCGCGGCCAGGATGAGCCTGTCGACGCCTACCTGCCCCGGTGGGCGCTGGAGTCAGGGGTCCGGCACGCGGACGGCGGTGGTCGCCACGCGGCGCCGGACGACGACGAGGCCGAGGCCGAGCGGCCAACCTCCGGTGCAGGCCGCCGGTCCGCCGAGTCGTCGGGTGGTCGGCGGCGGGGCGGCGAGGCTCGTCGGCGAGAGCAGGCAGCGATCGGCCCGGCGCCAGAATCGGACCACACCCGAGAGTGGACGCTCGACCGGCCGCAGGAGCAGGGGTACGCCGGCCGCCGACGGGCTGCGGCCGGGGAGGACGAGCCGGTCTCTGGCGCTGTCTCGGACCGGCGTCCCCGCCGCGCGCCCGTTGGCCGTCCCCAGGTGATCTGGTCGGGCGGGGAGCCGGAGTCCGCCCCGAGCGAGCAGGTGCCGGACGAGGAGCCGAGCCGTCCCAGCCGGCGTAGCCGACGTGCGGCGGAGGATTCCTGGTCCCGTCCGGCGGCCGACCCGTGGGCCCGCGGACCGAACCGGGCGGCGGAGCCCGAACCGTCCTACCCGCCTGCTGTGGACCCGTGGGACGCCTCGGGCGTGCACGCGTGGCCGCCGGCTGCCGGCGCGGACGGCGGGGACCTGAGCGGGCAGTGGTCGGCGGCGGAGAGCGTCGGTGGCTGGGAGCGGTCGGACCGCACCGGTCAGTGGGAGCGGTCCGCGATCGAGGACGACGAGTGGGACCGTACGCTGGCGCCGCGCTCCGATCGCTCGGTGGCGGCCGAGGGGTGGCCGGGCCGGGAAGACGGGTTCTGGTCCGGCACTCGGTTGGCCGATGACGACCCGCGGTGGATGGATCCGACGACGTCGGCGCCCCGGTCTCCGGTGGTGGGATACACGGCTCCACGGCCGCGCAGCGCGCCTGCGCCGCGCGCTGGTGCGCCTCGTGCGGGTACGCCCACGCGTCGGGCAGATCGGCCGGCGGTGGGAACGGCGTCGGTACGTCGGCGGGTCGAGTCGGCGGCCACGGGTGCCTGGGCACGGCGTCTGGAGGACGACCTGCTGGACCCGGATCCGGGTGGGTCCGTCCGGCCTCTGCTGTACACGGCGGCCTGTTACCTGGTGCCGGCGATGCTGATCTTCGTTTGGCTGTTGACGTTGGACAGCCAGGCGCCGGCTGGTTGTGTGACCGACATCAGCGGGGGCGGGTGTGAGTCCGCCCGGTCCCGTGCACTGGAGTCACTGCTGGCCGGTTCGCCGCGCTTCGGTCTGGCGCTGGTGAGCAGTCTGGTGGTGGCGGCGCTGCTGCGCCGGGTGGGTACGACATGGCGCTCGGCGACCATCGCGGTTGCCGCCGCGGTGGTGGGTGGCGGTCTCTCCACGGTGCTGATCAGCGCGGTGACGGGCCAGCCCATCGGCTGACCCGTCGGCGGGTCGGGGCCAGAGCGGGCGAGCCCTTGCCTGGCCCGGGCAGTGCCGGATCAGACGACGTACGCACGAGGGCCCGCACCGATCGCTCGGTGCGGGCCCTCGTGGTGGTGTTGCGGACGTCAGCCCTGAACGACGTTCAGGTTGAACGACGCGGTCACCTCAGGGTGCAGCTTGATCTTCACCGGGTAGGCGCCGATCGACTTGATGTGACCGGGCACCTCCAGCCGGCGACGATCGAGGACCGGGCCGCTGGCGGCCTTGACGGCGTCGACGATCTCGGCCGGAGTGACCGAGCCGAAGAGCCGTCCACCGTCGCCGGCGCGGACCTTCAGGTTGACCTTGAGACCCTCGAGCTGAGCCTTGACCTCGTTGGCGTGGTCGAGGTCGCGGATCTCGCGGGCCCCCCGGGCCCGCTTGATGACCGTGACCTGCTTTTCCGCGCCCTTGGTCCAGACGATCGCGAAGCCCTGCGGCAGCAGGTAGTTACGGCCGTAGCCGTTCTTGACCTCGACGATGTCGCCCGGGGCACCGAGGCCGGACACTTCCTGAGTCAGGATGATCTTCATATCGGTGCCTCCTCTCAGCGGGTGGTGGCCGTGTACGGCAGGAGTGCCATCTCACGGGCGTTCTTGACCGCACGAGCGATCTGCCGCTGCTGCTGCGAGGTAACGCCGGTCACCCGCCGAGCGCGGATCTTGCCGCGGTCGGAGATGAACTTGCGCAGCAGCGCGGTGTCCTTGTAATCGATGTAGGCGATCCCGTCCTTGTCGAGCGGGTTCACCTTCTTCTTCGGCTTGCGCAGTGCCGCAGCCTTGGCCGTTGCACGTGCTCCTGGTTTGCGATCGCGAGCGCTAGGCGCCATTAGAACGGTGGCTCCTCGTCAAAATTGGCGCCCGAACCGGCACGCGCGGGAGAAGGAGCAGCCGAAGCCCAGGGGTCGTCGAAGTTGCCTCCGCCGCCGCCCTGGTTGCCACCGCCACCGCCGCCACCGAAGCCGCCGCCGCCACCGCCGGAGCGGGACATCTTCTGCACCTTCGCCGTGGCGTAGCGCAGCGACGGGCCGATCTCGTCGACCTCAAGCTCGATGACAGTGCGCTTCTCACCCTCGCGGGTCTCGTACGACCGCTGACGCAGCCGGCCCGACACGATCACCCGGGCGCCACGCTGCAGCGACTCGGCGACGTGCTCGGCGGCCTGCCGCCACACGGTGCATGCGAGGAACAGCGGCTCGCCGTCCTTCCATTCGTTCGACGCCTTGTCCATGAAACGGGGCGTCGAAGCGACTCGGAACTTGGCGACCGCAGCCCCGGAGGGGGTGAACCGCAACTCGGGGTCATCGGTCAGATTGCCGATGACCGTGATGGTGGTGTCTCCTGCCATGACCATCTCCTCGCGCACTCAACGTCTCGTCGTACAGGCTCGCAGAGCCGTACGACAGAGTCGCGGAGGCTGATCCGGACGAACCGGGGTTTGGATGCTCTAGCGCATTTCCGGTCGGATGACCTTGGTGCGCAGCACGGACTCGTTAAGCCGGAGCTGACGGTCCAGCTCAGCCACCGCAGCAGGCGTGGCCTGCAGGTCGATGACGGCGTAGATGCCTTCGGCCTTCTTGTTGATCTCGTACGCGAGGCGCCTGCGGCCCCACACGTCGGTCTTCTCAACCGAGCCACCCGCGGTCCGAATCACGTTCAGGTACGTGTCGAGCGACGGTGCGACGGTGCGCTCCTCGAGGCTGGAGTCGAGGATGACCATTAGTTCGTAGTGACGCAAGACGTGCTCACCTCCTGTGGGCTAAGCGGCCACGGTCCTTCCGTGGCAGGAGGTCTTGTGTCGCTGCCCGCACGCGCCGAGGGAACCCGGCCGGACGCGGACAACCTGACCAGGATACCCGGTCCCAACGATCATGCCCGGGGTGGTCGGGCCCGGACCCGGACGTGCCGACGGGGGCCCACCGTCCGACCGTCAATCGGTCGGTGGTGGGCCCCCGTCTACGAGGCCGCGGGGCGTCCGGTCCGCATTCCTTGGGTGGGACCTGGGGAGGAACGACCACACCGATGAGGTTGGACCGAAGACGCCCCGCGGAGCTTTATCGTGTTGTTATCTGACGATACAACAGCACTCGTACCTTGTCGGGGGGAAAAGCACAATTTTCCGAGATTCGTCGTTGCTCGGTAGCAGGTGTGCGAGGGGGTCGCCCCCGCTGCGCCGGGCCGCGCTGCGGGGGTGACCTCGCTGTCAGCCGTCGACCGCCGGTCGCCGTGTGCGACGCTCGCGCCGCTGGGGCACCGGGAAGCTGGTCTCCGGTTCAAACCCATCAACGATCGTCGGTCCCTCCGGTGACGCGACACCGCCCCGGCCGTCGCCCCGCCGGTCGGGGGCGCGACGTAGGCTCGCTCGCATGCGTATCGGAGCCCACGTCGACTCGACCGACCCGCTGGCGGAGGCGGCCGCCCGGTCCGCCGACACCGTGCAGTTCTTCCTCGCCGACCCACAGGGTTGGAAGGCACCCAAGCCTCGCGAAGATGCCGAGCGGCTGCGCGCTGCCGAGGTCGACCTCTACGTGCACGCGCCGTACGTCATCAACGTGGCCACGCTCAACAACCGCATCCGAATCCCCAGCCGCAAGCTGCTGCTCGGGCACGCCAGCGCGGCCACCGCCATCGGTGCCAAGGGCCTGATCGTCCACGGTGGGCACGTCAACGCCGGCGACGACCTGGCCGTCGGCTTCGACAACTGGCGCAAGACCTTCGCGTACGCGGCGGACTCCGGCGGCTTCGGCGTACCGGTCCTGATCGAGAACACCGCCGGCGGCGACAACGCCTGTGCCCGACGGCTGGACGCGCTCGCCCGACTCTGGGACGCGATCGGTGACTACGAGGTCGGCTTCTGCCTGGACACCTGCCACGCGTACGCGGGTGGCGAGGAGCTGCTCGGCCTGGTCGACCGGGTCAAGGCGATCACCGGGCGGATCGACCTGGTGCACGCCAACAACTCCAAGGGCGCGTTCAACTCCGGCCAGGACCGACACGACAACCTGGGCGGCGGGACGATCGACCCGGAGTTGGTGGTGGCGGTGATCCGGGCGGCCGGCGCGCCGGTGGTCGTCGAGACACCGGGCGGTGTGACCGGCCAGGCCGCCGACATCGACTTTCTGCGTGAGCAGCTCGGAGCGGAGAGCCCGGCGGCATGACGAGCGGACAGCCCGGGACCGGCAACGCTCGGCCCACCTCCACCGGCGCGGACGCCGAGAGTCAACCCGCCACCACGGCCGCGGCCGGTGCCCCCACCCAGCCGGCTCGCACGCCCGACAAGCCCGCCGCCGAGACCACTGCGGCAGAGCCGCCAGTTGGCGACGGCGGAGCGACCGGAACCGACAGCACCGCCAAGGGCACCGACGCACCCAAGGACAGCGACCCGGCCAAGGACAGCGGCACGGTAGATGGCGCGGTCAAGGACGGCGACCCGACCAAGGACGGCGAACCGGCCAAGGGCGCGAAGGCGGACGGCGCCGACGGTACGGACAAGGCCGACAGCGAGGTGAAGCCGGTCGGCCCGGAGCGTTGGGAGGCGTTCGCCTCTGCACCGGAGCCACGGCCCTCCATCTTCAGTCGGGCTGGCCGGCCGGTCGGTCGGTTCCTGATCCACGAGTGGACCCTGGCCGCCCTCGGCGCGTTGGCGCTGGCCGTGTTGATGACCTGGCCGACGCTGCGCTACCCGCGCTACACCCTCCCGCAGGACTACTGGGACCCGAGCCTGCAGGCCTGGCAGATGGCCTGGTCGGGGCACATCCTGCTGGCCGACCCGGCGCGGCTGTGGCAGTCCAACACGTTCTTCCCCGAGCTGTGGAGCTTCGCGTTCTCCGACACGCTGCTCGGGTACGCCCCGGCCGGGATGCTCGGCAGCGGTCCCGAGGACGCCGTGCTGCGCTACAACATCATGTTCGTGCTGGCGCACGCGCTCGCCACGTTCGGGGCGTACGCGCTGGCCCGACAGCTCGGGGCCGGTCGGATCGGTGCGGCAGTCGCGGGGGTGAGCTACACCTACGCGCCGTGGCTGCTGGCCCAGGCCGGGCACCTGCACGTGCTCTCCAACGGGGGCATTCCGCTGGCGCTGGCGATGTTGGCGCGGGGGCACGGGTGGTCCCTCCGACACGGCTACCGGCCGGAGCGCCGGCATGACGGTTGGGTCTACGCCGGGTGGCTGGTGGCGGCCTGGCAACTCAGCCTCGGCTTCGGCATCGGTCTGCCATTCGCGTACTTCCTCGCCGGCGTGGTGCTGGTCGCTGCCGTCCTGTTCCTCGCGCGGCGGCTACGCACCGGGCAGGCCGTTCCGTTCGGTCGCCGGTTGTTCGCCGCCGACGTGCTCGGCGGGGTGTTGTTCGCCGGTGTCGGTCTGCTGATGGCGTTCCCGTTCTTCAAGGTGACCGAGCTGCACCCGTACGCCGAGCGCACCATCGGCGACATCAGCCTCTTCTCGCCGCCGGCGTCGGGCTTCGTGACGGCCCCCGGGGAGTCGCGGATCTGGGGTGGCCTGCACGAAGGTGCCCGGGAAGCACTGCCGTGGCACCCGGAGATGACCCTGCTGCCGGGCTTCGTGCTCTACGCGCTCGCCGCGGGCGGGTTGTTCTTCTCAGTCTGGCGGCTGCGGCACCGACTGCTGCTGCTCGCCGGGGTGCTGCTGACGATGGCCTTCGCGATGGGCACCCGTTTCTTCGACGGCACCTTCACCTACGTGCCGCTCTTCGAGCACCTGCCGGGCTGGAGTGGGCTTCGTACCCCCGGGCGGTTGATGCTCTGGACCACGTTGTTGCTCGGCCTGCTCGCGGCGGGCGCGGTCACCGCGCTCACCGACCGGGTCCGCGAGTTGACCGCGCAACGGATTCCGTCGTGGCCGGGGCCGTGGCTGCGGATGGCTACTCTGCTGCCGTTGCTGTTGGTCACCGTCGAGGGCCTGAACACCACCCCGCACCCCGTGGTGCCGACCCAACCGGCGGCGATGCGTTCGGCGGAGGGTCCGCTGTTGGTGCTGCCCAGCAATCAGAGCCTGGACCAGCACGTCATGCTCTGGTCGACCAGCGGGTTCCCCGACGTGGTCAACGGCGGTAGCGGCTTCACTCCGCGGCAGCTCGACGACGTCCGTCGGGTGAGCCAGTCGTTCCCGGACCAGACGAGCGTCGACTACCTGCGCACGCTCGGCGTCCGCACTGTGGTGCTGCTGCGCGGTCAGGTGGCCGGCACACCATGGGAGATCAACATCGACGCCCCGGTCGAGTCGCTCGGCATCAGCCGGCAGGAGGTCGGCGAGGCCGTCGTTTACCGCCTCTAAGGGCGGGTTTTCGGGGAGCCCGCCCGGCTCCGGGCGGTCAGGCTTGATCCCTGCGCCGGGCGTGCTCCCCCGAAAACCCTGACCTGGGTCAGGTGGCGATGGGTTCCATGGAGGGTTCGCTTCTCGCAGGGCGTCGCCAGCGGTCTATCCAGGGGGCGTCCGGGGCGCCGTCGAGGACGCCACCGTCCGGGTCGTCCGGGTAGGTGGCCCGCACCGCGTCCTGCTCGGGGTGCAGGATCTCCTTGACGACGAAGACACAGAGCACCACCACAGTGGCCAGTCGCAGCGTCGAGGCCAGCACGAACACTCCCTCCGGGAAGACCGGACGGCTGGTTGCCGCGCCGAGCAGCTCCCCGTAGAAGGCGACGAAGTAGCAGACCTCGGCGATCTGCCAGGCCAGGAACGCGCCCCACTTCGGGCGGGCCAGCACCACCAGCGGGAGCAGCCAGAGGACGAACTGCTGCGACCAGACCTTGCTGAAGATGAGGAACGCGGCGACCACCAGGAAGGCGAGCTGACCCAGCCGCGGTCGGCGCGGCGCCCGCAGCGCCAGCACGGCGATGCCGAGGCAGGCCAGCCCGAACAGCGCGTACGAGAGGGTGTTGAGGGTCGGGATGTTGGCGTTGAGCCACTCGAACGGGCCGAGGTTGGCGGGGTCGTTGCCGACCTTGCCGTCCAGGTAGCGCCCGATGTACCAGAGCGTGCCCCAGTCGATCGGCCGGGTGGTGTTCAGCTCGAAGAACCGGTCCCAGTTCTCCGGGTACGCGCGGGCGGCCGGCAGGTTCACCAGCACCACCGCCGCGATCGCCGTCCCGATGGCGACGAGCGCGGCACGTACCCGGTCGGCCCGTAGCGCCAGGATGAGGATCGGCCCGAGCAGGAAGAGTGGCCAGAGCTTCGCCGCGCCGGCCAACCCGAGCAGCACGCCGGCCACCGCCGGTCGTTTTCGGGCCCAGGCCAGCAGGCCGAAGGCGGCCAGCCCGATGGCGAGCAGGTCCCAGTTGACGGTGGCGGTGAGCACCAACGCCGGGGCGAGTGCGAACATCGCCGCGTCCCAGGGTCGTCGGCGGCGCAACGCCAGGATCACCGCCACAGTGGCGACCGCGAGCGCCCCCAGCACCAGCGCGTTGAGGTTGTAGAACCACTGGCCCTGGTTGATGCTCGGGTCGCCGTCACCGATGGCGTGCACCGGCAGGCCCAGCGCCCCCATGAAGTAGCCGGTCAGGACCGGGTACTCGACCGGGTGGTCGCGGTAGGGCACCTTGCCCTCGTTGAGACCTTCGGCGTAGTAGAGGGCGAGGACGTCGGTGTAGCAGAACCGGGTGTACTGGACGTTGTTCTGCCAGGCGCCGTCCTGGCAGGGTGATTTCTGCACCCAGTGCAGCGCGAGCGTGAGGCACACCATCGCCAGCACGATCCGTACGGCGGTCCAGAAGCGACGCTCCCGACCGGCCGGCCGGTTCAGCGCTGTCGCGTGGTCGCCCAGCGGCCCGCCGATGACGCTGGAGATGCCGCGGACGAACCCGTCGGAGCGGGACGGGTGATCGGTGGTTCCGGCGTCGTCGATGCCGGGCGTCGACTGGGTGCTCATGAAGAGGCATCCTGCCGTACGACAGGGGTGCCCGTCCCGTCCCGGCACTGAGTTCCGGGTACGAAAACGCCGCCGCCGGCCGGGACAGGTCGTCCGGCCGGCGGCGGCGTCGTTCGGTGGTGCGGGTCAGTCCCGGTTGGGTGGCAGGCTGGGCAACTGCCCGCCGCCACCGCCGCCTGTGCCGCCGCCGCCCGGGTTACCGCCGGGGTTACCGCCAGGGTTGCCACCGGGGTTACCGCCGGGATTGCCCCCAGGGTTGCCGCCGGGGTTGTTGCCGCCGGGGTTGCAGAGCAGATCGATCAGCGGGTTACAGAGAGGACCCTGGCCCCCGGGGTTGGTCGGCGGTGGCGGCGGTGGCTCCTTGCCGTTGCCCTTCGTGACGTCACCCTCGCCGGTGACGCTGGGCAGGGGGATCTCCTCCTGGCCCTTGAGGGCGGTGTTCATGTACTTCTCCCAGATCGGGCCGGGGAGCGTCGAACCGCCGATGTCCTTACCGCCGGTGAGCCGGATCTCCGGCTTCTTCGGGTCCCTACTGCCCACCCACACCGCTGTGGCGATCTGCGGGGTGTAGCCGACCGTCCAGGCGTGCGAGTTGTCGTCCTTGTCGTACTCCCAGGTGCCGGTCTTGGCGGCGGCCTGGCGGCCGTCCTCCAGGGAGATGTTATTCGGCTTGGGAATCTGCTTCAGGACGCCGGTGACCTCGTCAGTGACCTTCTTGGGGATCCGCTGCTCCGGCTTGATGCGCTCGCTGCCGACCACCTTCCACTTGCCGGTGTCCTTGTCCTGCTGCTCGATCTTGACGACGAAGTGGGCCTTGATGTACTTGCCGTCGTTCGCGAAGGTTGCCAGGGCATTGGCGTGGTCGAACACGGTGATCGGGTACTTGCCGAAACCGGTGTAGTTGTCGAACGGTTTCGCGCCCTTCTTCGACAGGTCGAAGGCCTGCGGCGGGTCGACGCCCCACATGGTGGTCACGCCGGCCTTCCGGGCCATGTCGACGACCTTGTCGGCGCCGATCGTGTCGGCGACCCAGTAGAAGGGAACGTTGTACGACTGGACCGTCGACTCCTCGAGGGTGCAGTACTTGCCGCACTTGAGGTTGGTGCGGTTGGCGTTACCGATCGTGTCCCTGGAGCCCTCGGGCTTGTACGGCGTGGGGTCCCAGTGCGACTTGACCGAGATGCCGGCCTCGATCGCGGCGGCCAGGGTGTACACCTTCATCGACGAGCCCGGCTGGTGCCCACCGGTCAGGTCGCCGTTCTTGTCGATGTTCTTGCCGGCGTAGTCGAAGTCGGCGCCGCTGTCACCGCCGTAGTAGGCGAGCACACGACCCTTCTTCGGGTCGATCGACACCACCGCCGCCATCAGGTTCTTCGGCTGGTCGTTGAGCTCGGAGCCCTTCTTCGACTGCATCGCGGTGTTCTCCGCGGCGGCCTGGAGCTTCGGGTCGATGGTGGTGGTGATCCGGTAGCCGCCATCGCGCAGCGCGTCGACGCAGCTCGTCTTGCCCTCCGCACCGCTGTCGGAGCAGAGCTTCATCTCGTCCATCTCTTGACGGACGTAGTTGATGACGTTGCCGCGCGGACTGTCGACACCGAAGCCGACGCCGTCCTTCTTGAGCGGCAGCACCTTGGGGTACTCGGTGGGCGCCGCGGGGTGGTTGGGAGAGTCCAACCAACCCTCCTTCTTCATGCCGCCGATCACGTAGTCCCACCGCGACCTGGCATCGGTCGGGTTGACCCCCGGGTCGAACCCCCTGTGCGTTTCGCTCGGCTGCGGCTGCTTGATCACTGCGGCCAGCACCGCGCCCTCGGCGGGGGTGAGCTTGATTGCCGGCTTGCCGAAGTAGGTCTGCGCCGCCGCCTCGATGCCGTACGCGCCACGACCGAAGTAGATGACGTTCAGGTAGTGCTGCATGATCGTCGGCTTGTCGTACTTGTCGTTCAGCTTGGAGGCGAGGATCGCCTCCTTCACCTTCCGGCCGTACGTGTCGTCCTTGAGGTTCTCGAACGCGTTGCGGGCGTACTGCTGGGTGATGGTCGAGGCGCCCTGCTTGTCGCCGTTGGAGACGTTGTTCCACGCGGCCCGGACGATGCCCTTGTAGTCGACGCCGGAGTGCCGGTAGAAGTTCCGGTCCTCCGCGGCGGCGACCGCGTCCTGCACGTGCTGCGGAATCTGCTGGATGGTCACGAAGCTGCGGTTCTCGCTGCCCAGCTTGGCGAGCTGCGTCTTGCCGTCCTTGGCGTACACGGTGGTGGACAGCGGCAGCGGCATCTCGTTCGGCATGACCACGTTTGTCGAGTAGTACGTGAACCCGACCACGCCGATGCCGGCGAGCATGATGAAGACGGCGAACCCGGCGATCAGCAGGTTCATCCGCTTGCGCTTCTTGGCCCGCGCCGCGCCCGAGTCACCCGCTCCACGGCCGCCCCGACCGGGACCGCCCGGACCGCCCGGCCCACCGGGACCTCCAGGGCCGCCCGGCCCACCGGAGACCGGTGAGACGCTCGCCCGGGCAACCGCCGCACGACCACCGACCGATGCGGAGCCGACGCTGGCCCGGCCCGCCGAGGCGGTGCCGACCGAGGCCGCACCGACGGCGGCGGCACCGACAGTGGCCCGCCCCGCCGGTGCCGGGGAGACGGGCACCGAGGCCCGGCCGGCGCCAGCGCGGCCAGCGGCCACACCAGGTGCCGGTGACACCGGCACGGAGGCTCGACCGGGTCGGCCGGTAGCTGCCGAACCCACCGAGGCGGACCCGGCGGCCGCGCCGCCGGGCGGCGGCACCGAGGCGGACCCGCCGACAGTGGCGCGACCACCGGCGGCCCTCGGCGTCACCGAGGCCCGCCCTGGGGTTGCCGCGCTGGCCTCCGAGGCCGACCAGCCGCCTCCGCCGGAGTCACCGCCGGGTCGGCGGTACGCGTCGTCCGCGCCCGGTCCGGGGTCACCGTCCGGACCCGAGTACTGGGTCCGTCCGCGCGCAGAACTGGGATCGCCGTACGAGTTCATTCCTCACACCCTGCCGGTCGCGGTGGGGCGCGACTGCGCCGCCACCGGGTTGCCGTGAGTTGCTTCACCCGGGGCGCCGGCATGGGGGTGCCGGCCGACCGGGGTCATTGCCGTATCAATCGGGCCAATCGGGCCAACAACCGGTCGGCCGTCCCGGGTTTCGTCTGCGGCCCCGGGGCCCGTCCAACCAGCTGAGATCACCGTTGCGCCTCTCGCCTCCGCCGACCGGCGCCTCCGGCGCCCGCCGCGTCCTGCTCAGTGATGCCGTCGCTGTCGCCGGTCAGACCGTCCCGGCCGAGCAGGTACTGCTCGACGAGATGGTTCCAGTCACAACCGAGGCACACCTCCACGACGAAGACCTGGAACTCACGCAGCGTCATCGCCAGTACCGGTAACTCGGTCAGTGTCCGAGCCTGGCCGGCGGACTGCTTGAGTTCGTCACCGTAAATGTAGTGGACCAGGGTCAGGTTTTCGCTCCGGCAGATCGGGCAGCGCCGGTCGGTCGGCTCACCGTGGAACCGAGCGGCGTTCTTCAGGTACGGCGACGCGTCGCAGACGTCGTACGTGCCGACCCGGCCGGCCAGGAGTTCACGCAGCACTGCTCGCTTCTGAAGCGAGTAGTCCACGACCTGGCGCTGCGTACGCATGCGGAGAAGGGTACGCGGTCCGACCCGACCAGGCGACCACGCTCACAATCCGTGACGACAGCATCTCGGAACGGGGGTTTGCCCTGGCCCGCGCGACCCGCTAACGTGCGATGTATCGGTCCGATACATCGCGGCGGTTACCACTCCACGCCGGAGGGTAAAGAGAGGGTGGCCAGTGCTTGAGTTCGCCATCCTCGGCCTCCTGCAGGAGTCTCCGATGCACGGCTATGAGCTGCGCAAGGAGCTGACCGCCAAACTCGGCGCGATCCGGGCGGCGATCAGCTACGGCTCGCTCTATCCCACGCTACGCAGGCTCCAGGCGGCGGGATGGATCACCGAAGCTGCTGAGACACCCGCCACTGCCGAGGAGGTTCCCGCGCTGACCAGCCGACGAGGTCGGGTGGTCTACAAAATCACCGCGGAAGGCAAGGAACGCTTCGCCCAGCTGATCGCACAGGCCGGGCCCGAGACGTATGACGACACGGGCTTCGGGGTGCACTTCGCGTTCTTCGCCCGGACCGACCAGGCGACCCGACTGCGCATTCTGGAGGGTCGCCGCCGCAAGATCGAGGAACGTCGCGAAGGGCTTCGTGACGTGCTGGGCCGGGCGGCCGAGCGCCTCGACGCTTACACGCTGGAACTGCAGCGCCACGGCCTTGATGCCTGTGAGCGCGAGGTCCGCTGGCTGGAGGAGCTCATCGCCAACGAGCGCTCCGGCCGAGCCCCGACGGTCCCGAACATCGGGACAGCCGGCGGCCGACGAGAAGACAACAGCCCGCCTCCGCCTGGAGAGACCAGGAATGAGCGGCCGTGACAGAAAAGAAGGAGGCAGACGCTATGGGCTCCGTCCGCGTCGCCATCGTCGGTGTGGGTAACTGCGCCTCGTCCCTGGTTCAGGGCGTCGAGTACTACCGGAACGCCAACCCGAACGACCGCGTCCCGGGTCTCATGCACGTCGCCTTCGGCGACTACCACGTCAACGCCGTGGAGTTCGTCGCGGCATTCGACGTGGACGCCAAGAAGGTGGGCATGGACCTCGCGGAGGCGATCGTCGCCAGCGAGAACAACACCATCAAGCTCTGCGACGTGCCGCCGACCGGCGTCAGCGTGCAGCGCGGTCCGACCTTCGACGGTCTGGGCCAGTACTACCGCGAGATCGTCGAAGAGTCGGACGCCACCCCGGTCGACGTGACGCAGGCGCTGCGCGACGCGCAGGTCGACGTCGTCGTCTGCTACCTGCCGGTCGGCTCCGAGCAGGCCGCCAAGTTCTACGCCCAGGCCGCGATCGACGCCGGCTGCGCGTTCGTCAACGCCCTGCCGGTCTTCATCGCCTCCGACCCCGAGTGGGCCAAGAAGTTCGAGGACGCGGGCCTGCCGATCGTCGGTGACGACATCAAGAGCCAGGTCGGCGCCACCATCGTGCACCGTGCCCTCGCGAAGCTCTTCGAGGACCGCGGCGTCGAGCTGCTGCGCACGTACCAGCTCAACTTCGGCGGCAACATGGACTTCATGAACATGCTGGAGCGCAAGCGGCTGGTCTCGAAGAAGATCTCGAAGACCCAGTCGGTCACCTCGCAGATCCCGCACGAGATGAGCAAGAGCGACGTGCACATCGGCCCGTCGGACCACGTGCCGTGGCTGGACGACCGCAAGTGGGCGTACATCCGCCTGGAGGGCCGCTCGTTCGGTGACACCCCCCTCAACGCCGAGCTCAAGCTCGAGGTGTGGGACTCTCCGAACTCGGCCGGCGTCATCATCGACGCGGTCCGGGCCGCGAAGATCGCCCTGGACCGGAAGATCGGCGGCCCGATCCTGTCGGCCTCGTCGTACTTCATGAAGTCCCCGCCGGTGCAGTACGCCGACCACGACGCCCACCAGGCCGTCGAGGAGTTCATCGCCGGTGAGGTCACGCGCTGACGCGCCGAATCACCAAGCTTGTCGAAGGGCCGGGTCCGTGCGGACCCGGCCCTTCCACGTGGGTCGGTTCCCCAGGGGTACGAGAGCCGCCCCGTGATCACCGCCACCGTTTCCGGGGCCACGGACGGCAGGAGGGCTATCGATAATCGAGACATGGCCTCGCGCACCGGCACCGCAGCGACAGTCCCGCACCTGGTCCGACCTCCTCGGCCGCGCGTCGTCGCGCTGGCCTGCCTGCTGCTGGCCCTGGCCGCCGTCGCGCAACTGGCCGCACTGCCACTCCGCTACTGGCACCAGGACTTCTTCCACACGGCCGCCAGGTCCTTCGAGCCGATGGGCGGGGTCGCCTTCGCCGCTTTCGGCACCACCGCCGATCTGGCGGCTGACCTGTTGACCGCTGTGCTGGCGGTCGGACTCCTCACGCTGGCCGCCGTCAACGTCGTGGGCGTGAACGGCTCGCGGATCGCCTCCTGGGCCTCGGGGCCCATCCTCGCCTGCTGCGGCACCGTCGGGGCGGCCCGGTCGCCGCGGCCGCTCTACACCATCTACTCCGACGAGAATCTGGACCGGATCACCGCAATGGCGCGGGACGCCATGCCGAACTGGCTGGAGCCTCTGCTGCTCACCCTGGGTCTGGGCGTGCCGATGGCGATACTCGTCGCGCTGGTCCTGCTGGCCCTGCCATCGGCCAACGCCTTCTTCCAGCCGCGGACCCTGATCGACCCGCCGTGGCCCGTCCGGACCTCACCCGCCGCCGAACCGGAAGGGCCGCCCAGGGCCGGGTAACGCCCCCATCGGGAGCGGACGGCCGCCGACGCGGGATGGCTCAGGACCAGGCGTGTCGCAGCGCGACCCCGGCCTCCAACTCCAACAGCTTGACCTTGCGGGGCAGGCCCCCGCCGAAGCCGACCAGCTTGCCGCCCGCGCCGACGATCCGGTGACAGGGCACGATCACCGGGACCGGGTTGCGGTTGCAGGCCACTCCCACCGCCCGTGCCGCTCCGGGATCGCCGACCAGCCGCGCCACCTCGCCGTACGTCAGCGTCTCCCCGTACGGGATCCGTGTCATCTCCCGCCACACGGCCCGCTCGAAGTCGGAGCCGCGCGGCACCGACACCGGGACGGTGAACGCTGTCAGCTCACCGGCGAAGTACGCCCTCAGCTCGTCGACGGCCTGCCGGGACAACGCGTGGTCGGGCTCCTCGGCGGCTGCCTCGACCCGGCCGAAATGGGTGCCACAGACGCTCGTGTCGTCGGTGGCGACGGAAAACTCACCGATCGGCGAGTCGAGCACAGCCCAGTGCATCCCCCCATTCTCCCCGATGCGAACTTCTTCGCCGGCCCGGCCACCAGCGTCCGGCCGAGCGCCACTCCCGGCCCGCATCGGTTGATCATTTTCGCGTGCCGCCGGGCCGTTCGGCGTTGCGCGACGTCGATACCGTCAAGGTCGTGGCAACGGGGACGCTCATCTTTTTGATCATCGGTGGGGCGGGCATCGGTGTGCTCGCGCTCGCCCTGCTCGGCACCGAGCTGCTCCAGTTCGGGCACGCCGACGTGGACGGGCCGATCTCGGTCGAGACGGTCGCCGGCTTCGCCGGGGCGTTCGGGTTCGGCGCCGCCATCGTCAACGAACTGCTCGGTGCGCGTACACCTGGCATGGTCGTCGGGGCGGTGGCCGGCGGCGTGCTCGCGGCCGTGCCCACCGGCTGGTTGGCGTCCCGGCTGAGCCGGGCGGCGCGGAACATGCGCACCGACCCCACCCCCACCCGCGACGACCTGGTCGGCGCGCTCGGCCTGGTCGTCACGCCGGTGCCAGCCAACGGGTACGGCGAGGTCCGCATTCGCCTCGCCGGCCAACCGGTCAAGCTCAGCGCCCGCGCGGACCAGCCGATCCCGATCGGCGCCCAGGTCTTCGTCGTGCAGGCGCTCAGCGAGACCAGCGTGCACGTAGAGACCTACTGACCTCCCCCTCACAGACGGGACTCCTCATATGGCCCTACTCATCGCCATCGGCGGCGCGGTCCTCCTCGCGCTCATCCTGGTGCTCTTCGTGCTCTCCCGGATCAAGGTGGCCGGCCCGAACGAGGCGTTCATCGTCACCGGTCGCAAGGGCCGCACCACGCAGACCGCCGACGGAGGGCGGTCCACCGACAACTCCGGGCAGAAGGTCGTGCTGGGCGCCTCGGTGTTCGTCCTGCCGGTGGTGCAGAAGCTCCAGTCGCTCGACCTGTCCAGCCGCCGGATCGACGTCGGCATCCGGGGCGCCGTCAGCAAGCAGGGCATCCGCGCCGACCTGCACGGCGTGGCGATCGTCAAGGTCGGCGGCACCGAGGACGCGATCCGGGCCGCCGCCCAACGGTTCCTGCACCAGCAGGACGAGATCGACAACTTCACCCGGGAGGTGCTGGCGGGCGCGCTGCGCTCGATCGTCGGCCGGCTCACCGTTGAGGAGGTCATCCGGGACCGGGCGGCGTTCGCCAGCGCGGTCGCCGAGGAGGCCGAGCACTCGATGACCAACCAGGGTCTGGTGCTGGACACCTTCCAGCTCCAGGACATCCTCGCCGAAGGCTCCTACCTTCAGGACCTGGGCCGGCCCGAGGCCGCCCGGGTGCTCAAGGACGCGGCGATCGCAGAGGCCCGGGCCCGGCAGCAGGCAGAGCAGGAGCGACTGCTCGCCGAGGAGGCCATCGCCGAGGCGAACCGCAACCTGGCCCTCAAGCAGGCCGGCATCCAGGCCGAGATCGACGCGGCGAAGGCGAAGTCCGCAGCGGCCGGACCACTCGCCCAGGCGGAGCGGGACCAGGCGATCCTCTCCGAACAGCAGAAGGTGGCCGAGCGCAACGCCGAACTCAAGCAGCGCCAACTCGACACCGAGGTTCGCAAGCCGGCCGACGCGGCCCGGTACAAGGTGGAGCAGGAGGCCGAGGCGTCCCGCAACGCCGCGGTGTTCCACGCCGACGCGCAGCGCCAGTCGGTCATCGCCGCCGCGCAGGCCTCCGCCGAGCAGGCCCGCCTCACCGGTGAGGGCGAGCGGGCCCGACGAGCCGCACTCGCCGAGGCGAACGCCATCGAGGGTGCCAAGGAAGGTGAGGCCGAACAGCGGCGGCGCTCCGCCATCGCCGAGGCGGTCGAGCGGGAAGGTCAGGCCGAGGCCGCGGCCATCCTCGCCAAGGGTGAGGCCGAGGCGGACGCGATGGCGCGCAAGGCCGAGGCGTTCGCCGCGTACGGGGAGGCGGCCGTTCTGGACCTGCTGGTCAAGGTGCTGCCGCAGGTCGTCGAGGCGGCCAGTGCGCCGATCGGGGCGATCGACAAGATGACAGTGATCTCCACCGACGGCGCGTCGTCGCTGACGAAGTCGGTGGCCGGCAACGTGGCCCAGGGGCTCCAACTCGGCAGTGACCTCACCGGGATCGACCTGCCCGGCCTGCTGGCGCGGCTCGGCTCGGCCTCCACTCCGGCCGGCAACGGCGCCGCGTCAGTCGACGGGAAGGCCGTCGAGAGCCGCTGACGCCTTCGCGGTCTGTCGAGCGAATCGAAAGACGGCTCCCGCCACCGGTAGAGGTGGCGGGAGCCGTCGGTTCACGACACTGACCGAATCAGGCGGGAGGCGCCGGCACCGTGTGACCGGAGAACTCCCCCGCTGATGCGACCGAGACACCAGCTGAGGGAACCTGACGCTCGTAGACTCGCGTGGCGTCGTTGGCGTTCCGGTAGACGATCACCCACCCGTTGCCACTGCTGTTGATGATCGGGCTGACAGTCGGGTCGGTTGCGGCCTGGTCGCTGGAGTCCGGATTGACGCGCGCCCAGTCACCCCAGGCACCCGAGCCGGGGGATGCCTCGAAGACCCGGTAGATCTCGTTGTCCGAACCCCGCACCACCACCGCCGTCCGTCCGAGTACCGGGTCGAGGATCACGGCGGGTGGTCCGGCGGCGATCTGGGCGCCGATGCCGTTCCAGCTGGATGACCACACACCGCTGAGGTTCTGCTGCTTCACCACGACGGAGCCGTCCGCGGCACGGGCGAAGATGGCCGTGCGGTGACCGGGGTAGACGAGCGCCGCAGGAGCACCGGTAACTGTGCCTCCGAGATCCACCCAGGGCGACAAGGCGCCGTCGTTGGTGTAGACGGCGGTCTTGACCGAACCGGCAGCGGTGGTGCCGATGATTCGCAGACCAGTGTCGATGTTGACCGCCGTGACCGAACCCAGGAGGCCGGCGGTACCCAGGCTCGCCCACGAGGGACTGGTGCCCGACTGTCGGTAGTGCCAGAGCCGGCCGTCGACGTCGGTGCCGAAGATGACACTCGTGCCGTCGCTGAGCACTGCTGACGTCGGCGGGCCATTCACCGATCCACCGACTGTGGCAATCGGTCCCCAGGTCGCCGCACCCTCAGCGGTCTGGCTGCCGGCCCAGATGGTGCCATTGGTGTGCCGTGCGGCCACCTGGACGGGCTTGCCGCCAGGCTGATTCAGCGCCGGCTGCCCGGTAAGAGCCTCAAACCCGGAAGCGGCCGTCCACTGAATGTCGAAGAAGTTGTCCGGGTTGCTCTGGTGACCGATCCGCAGTTGCCCCAAGTTGTCCACGAAGGCGTACTCGATGGGTCCGACGGCGGTGCCGGAAGGCTTGGCCTGGAGCACCGAAGTTCGGGAGTACGTGGCGATCGGCAGGGGGGTCACCGCGTCGGCGAACCAGCCCTGAAGATCGACCACCAGATGCACGGTGCCACTCGAGGTGTTGCGGAAGCGCACCTTGCCCTCGGAGTTGACCTTCGCCACCAGGAGGCTGGATCGGGCTGTTTGACCGGTGTTGAATCGAAGTACCGGGCCGAGGGTAGGGGGATCTGCCGACCAGGAGCCTTCTACGACGCTGAAGGCCCCGCTTGCGGTAGGACTGACGGCTGTGGCGTTGAGGACGACGCCAGCGACACCTCGTACCGGCAGGCGATTGGTGCCGCCGACAGCGACCTCAAGACTGGCACCGGCCGCGATCGGTGCCCCACCATTGATACTGCGGGTGTCGATCAGCCGGCTGGCGTCCACCGGGCGCAGCCCGGCCCCCGTCGTCGGGCCGTCGGTGAAATATCCCTGCACCGTGATGACGACGTCGATCGCCGATCCCGCGTTGACGAGCTGGACTACGTTACTGCCGTCACCCTTGAGCTTGACACTCATCCCCATCGAGGTATTGCCGGGACGATAATCAATGCCACTGGCGGAAAGACTGTCTGAACCGATGGTCAGCCAGCCCCCGCTGGTTGCGCCGATGACAGCGACGTCCACCATCACTGCCTTGGCAGCGCTCGGAATTGTGATGGGCTCTCCATAGAGCCTGTGCTGCGCTAGAGTAAGGCTTCGAGTTTCGCCGCTGGCCAGCTTCCCCGGCGGCACACTCGGCGCATCCGGCAGACCCGGCCGGCCCGGCCCGCAGCAGTACGGGGGATAGGTGCGGCCACGGGTATCGGCCATCACAAAATGATCCATCGGCACGAAGCCCGAGCCGGTTCCGCCGGTGTTGGTGGTGAAGTAGCCCTGCACGTCCAGCTTCAGGTTCACCTTACCGGCTTGGTTGTGTAGGGCGATCTTGCCGTTGGCCCCGACCTTCACCACCACCGAATTCGAGATGACCTCACCGGTTGAGGCATTCAGCGATGAGGCCGCTGGCCTCGTGGTCTGGTCCGGGTAGACAGTCACAAAAGTGTTGACCGTCGGGCTGATCGCCGTCACGTCGACCAATAGCGCGCTGACCCCGTTGGCCGGCACGCCGCCAACCCCGAGCGCGCTGACCGTGGCCACGGTATTTGCGTCCCGAGGACCGGTGTAGCCGCCAGTACCGCTGCGCGTGTCCAGCAGCACAGTCCGATTGATCGGTACGTAGTCGCCGCCCTTGCCTGCGGCGTCGGCGTGAACAGCCCCAGCCGGAACGACCACCGTTCCGACGGTCATGAGAAGAAGAACTGCCAATAGCCTTACAACTGCCGTTCGATTACTGACCGGATAATGCAACGGTACCGCCTCTCGTGAATGTGGACCGAGTTCGGCTCCCCGGCAATATTGAGCAGGGAGGCGCAGCACCGCAGGCCCGGCGCACCAAACGGTGCGACAAGACAAACGGAGCCGGGGAAGAGGAGGCTAGGCCAAAAAGATGCCGACGATCACGGCTTCAGCGTGACGGCCGATTGGCAACGGCCAGATGATTGCCCTCGCGATTGGGCCGGCCAGCAAGATTCCAGCGCGTAGATGGTCACGCGTCACACCCCCGTGTGCTGCTCATCATCAATGTGCCGCTGTACATTGGCAGCGCAGGCGACTCACTGTCAAGAGATGGTTCCAGCCGGTAAGGTAATGCCCGCGACGACCTGGGGAAATTACCGTGAGTTACCAATGGCTGGTGCGACGCCAAGGCGTACCCGAGTCGATCGACCCGAGCCCGGTCGGCGGACTAACCGATGAGACCCTCGGCGCGGGCCCAGCGCAGCAGCTCCGCCTCGGCGGCGTCGCGGTTCAGCGGGCCGTGTTCGAGGCGCTGCTCCTTGAGGTGCTTCCACGCCCGCCCGACCACCGGCCCCGGCGGTACACCGAGCAACTCCATGATCGCGTTGCCGTCCAGGTCGGGTCGGACCCGCGCCAGGTCCTCCTCGGCCGCGATCCGGGCGATCCGATCCTCCAGCGCGTCGTAGTCGGCAGCGAGCTGGGCGGCCTTGCGCCGATTGCGGGTCGTGCAGTCGGAGCGGGTCAGCTTGTGCAGGCGGGGCAGCAGGTCACCGGCGTCGGCGACGTAGCGGCGCACCGCCGAGTCGGTCCACTCGCCCCGCCCGTACCCGTAGAAGCGCAGGTGCATTGCGACCAGCGCGGTCACCTTCGCGGTGACCTCCTTCGGGTACCGCATCGCCTTCATCCGGGCCTTGGTCAGCCGGGCGCCGACCACCTCGTGGTGGTGGAAGCTGACCCGGCCGTCGGACCCGACCGCCTTCGTCGCCGGCTTGCCCGCGTCGTGCAGGAGGGCCGCCATCCGCAGGATGAAGTCGCAGCCCTCCTCCTCGTAGGAGACCGCGTTCTCGACGACCGTCAACGTGTGCTCGTACACGTCCTTGTGCTGGGCGTGCTCGTCGATCTCCAGCTTCAGCCCGGTCAGCTCCGGCAGGAACCGCTCGGCCAGCCCGGTGTCGACCAGCAGCCGCAGCCCGGTGATCGGGTCGGCTCCGCAGAGCAGCTTGGTGAACTCGTCGCGAATCCGCTCGGCCGTGATCCGGTCCAGGTCCGCGGCCATCTCGGTCATCGCCAGGTGCACGTCCGGGTGCACGGCGAAACGCAACTGCGCGGCGAACCGGGCGGCCCGCAGCATCCGCAGCGGGTCGTCGCCGAACGACTCACCAGGCGTGCTCGGGGTACGGATCACCTTGGCCGAGAGATCGTCCAGCCCGCCATGCGGGTCGGTGAACACGTGGTCCGGCAGGCTGACCGCCATCGCGTTGATCGTGAAGTCACGCCGCTTCAGGTCCTCGTCGAGGCTGGTGCCGTACACCACCACCGGGTTGCGGCTGACCTGGTCGTACGACTCCGCGCGGAAGGTGGTGATCTCCAGCCGGAGGCCGTCGCGCTGAGCGCCGATGGTGCCGAACTCCCGACCGGTCTCCCAGATCGACTCGGCCCAGCCCTTGATGATCCGCAGGGTCTCGTCGGGGTGCGCGTCGGTGCAGAAGTCGAGGTCGTCCCCGAGTCGACCGAGCAGGGCATCCCGCACCGAACCGCCCACCAGGTGCAACTCGTGACCGGCGCGGACGAAGCGACGGCCCAACTCGTCGGCGACCGGGGACACCCGGAGCAGTTCGGCGACGGCGTTGCGCTGCGCGGCGGTGAGTTCGCGGCGCTCGGCGGCGTGAGGTGCGGAGGCTTCGGACATGGGATCGCCAGCTTATCGGGCCGGGGTGTGATCCGATCCGCCGGGCGCGGGTAACGGGTGTGGGGTGACTATGGTCTGTGGCGTGCGGGTCGCTGTCCGACTCGACGTACCCCTGGGAGGCTGGAGATGAGCGGCGGGCTCTACCGCAGCGCCAACGCCGCGAACGATGGCGGCCCTGGCATCCGTCCCGGGGACGGCGCCACCTTCATCTCCGCCGAGCCGCTGAACCAGCCGGCCATGGAGTCGACCGCGCCGCCGCAGGAGCAGGTGGGCGAAGCGAGCGCGGCGGCCAACAGCGCTGTGATGGCGATCGGCAGCCTGGTCAGCCGGGGTACCGGCTTCCTGCGCAACCTGGTGATCGCGGCGGCGCTCGGCGGCGCGCTGGTCGGTGACGCGTACACCACCGCGCAGATCCTGCCCGGCATGGTCTACGAGTTCCTGCTCGGCGGCGTGCTCACCAGTGTGTTGATCCCGGTGCTGGTGCGCCGCCGCAAGGTCGACACCGACGGCGGCCAGGCGTACGCCCAACGGCTGCTGACCCTGGCGGTTCTTGCCCTCGGCGTGGCGGCGCTGCTCGCGGTCGCGGGAGCCTCGACACTGACCTGGCTCTACGGCAGCGGTGAGTCGACCGGCGACTATTCGAAGCTGGTCACCGGGCTGGCCCGCCTGATGCTGCCGATGATCTTCTTCTCCGGGCTGAGCGCGCTGATCAGTGCGGTGCTCAACACCCGGGGGCACTTCGCCGCCCCGATGTGGGCGCCGATCCTGAACAACCTCGTGGTCATCGGCACCGCCGGCCTCTACATCGCCATATTCGGCGCGGAGATCGTCCGGCCAGCGGAGATGACCACCGGGCGCATCCTGCTGATTGGCGGTGGCACCCTGCTCGGTGTCGCCATCCAGGCGATGGGCCTGCTGCCGGCGCTGCGCAAGGTCGGCTTCCGCTGGAAGCTGCGCTTCGACTTCCGCGCGCTCGGGCTGCGCGAGCTGGGCCGGCTCGGCGCGTGGATGATCTGCTACGTCGCGGTGAGCCAGGTCGGCTTGATCGTCCTGTTCAATCTGTTGAACCGGGCCGGCAAGGAAAACGCCGCCGGTCCACTGATCTACAACAACGTCTTCCTCCTGCTGATGACCGCGCACGGCATCATCGCTGTCTCGATCATCACGGCACTCATGCCCCGGATGAGCGCGGCTGCCGCCGACGGCCGGTACGCCGACGTGGCCGCCGACCTCTCGCGAGGCACCCGCACGGTCACGGCGGTGCTCGCCCCGATCGCTGTCTGCTATGCCGTCCTTGCCACCCCGATCGCGTTCACGCTGTTCCGCTTCGGCGCGTTCAACGAGGACAACGCCACAGCTACCTCCGTCGTCCTGCTCGCCGCCGCGCTGGCGCTGGTCCCGTTCGCGGTGAGCCAGCTCTTCACCTTCGCCTTCTACGCGCTGCCGGACACCCGCACTCCTGCGCTGATCAACATTCCGGTGGTGGCACTGCGGGTCGGCGTGCAGATCGTGCTCTTCGTGGCCTTCTCGGCGAGCTTCGCCGGCGCCGGGATGATGATCGGCAACGCGGTCTCCTACCTGGCGGCAGCAATCGCGTCCGCCTGGCTCCTCCGTCCCCGCGTCGGTCGCATCGGCCTCGGCGAGATCATGCGGACCGGCGGCAGGGTGGCGGTCGCAGCACTGGGTTCGGCAGTGGTCGGCCTTCTGGTGGTGAAGCTGCTACCGGGCGACGACACCCCGAGCCGCCTGGAGGCGATCTTCCAGTTGGTGATCGGTGGCGTGGTGATCGGTGGGACCTACCTGGGTCTGGCCATGCTGCTGAAGATCGGCGAGATCACCGAGGTGGTCGGGATGGTTCGCCGTCGCCTCGGTCGCTGAGCGCCAGCATCTGATTACAACAAGTTGGCATTCATACGGACCGTGACTACGGATCACCAGGCTGGGGATGCGCCTGTGGATAACTCCGCGATTCGCCGGTCAACCGCCGCTTCGGCCTGTGGATAACCAACCGTACGGCTGAGGGTGGCAACCCGATCGGTGGGAACGTACGAGGCAGCGCGAGCGCCACGCCAGCCCAGCCCCGGCGTCGGTCACTTGCGGTGAAGCCGTAGATTAGCTAGTACATGTGCCAGCAACGTGGCTGACAACGGTCGTAACCGGACGACTTCTTCGACTGCTCGAACCCCGCCAGGTACGGCGGGAAGATGACATGTCGGAGAGACGGGCAACCCGGGTAAGGTCGCTCTCGACGGGTACGGCAGGGGCCGACGCTGGGCGTCGACACCGGTCGGCCGGTTCCTTCAACGGCAGAGCGGGAAGCCACATGCCCAGCAGTTCGGGTTCATCGATCGACACGATCACCGAGGGAGGACGGGTGACCCAGGTCGGCGAGGGTCAGGAGGCGGACGAAAGCGCTCCTCCGGTCATGACCTTCGGTGCTCCCACGGCCGGTGAGGTCCTCGCCGAGCGGTACGAGCTGGTTGAGCACATCAACAACGACAGTGCGGGTCGGCTGGTCTGGCGCGGGGTCGACGTCATCCTGCGCCGTCCCGTTGCCGTGGTGCTGCGTTACCCGGGTGGCGACTCCGCCACCGAGATGCTTCAGGCCGCCGTCGCGGCCAGCCGGGTCATCCACCCCAACCTGGTCGGCGTCTACGACGCTATCGACGAGGCCGACCGGGCGTACGTGGTGCGCGAGTGGGTCGACGGGCAGTCCCTGCGGGACCTGGCGACCGACGGCCCCCTGGACCCGGCTCGGGCCACTGCCATCGGCAACGCCGTCGCGAGCGCGCTCGCCGCGGTGCACGCCACCGGCATGGTGCACGGCAACGTCCACCCCGGCACCGTCATGATCAGCGATGAGGGCCGAGTGGTCCTGGCCGACGCCCGCACCGACGGCGCCGACAGCCAGGAGAACGACATCCGGGCTGTCGGCGGTGTCCTCTACTTCGCGCTGACCGGTTCCTGGCCGCACGCCGAGGCGCCGCTGCACGGTGCCACCGCCGGCCACGGCCGTGCCGCCATCCCGGACGCTGTTCGAGACGCTGGGGGCGCCATCGCGGCACCCCGCCAGGTTCGGGCGGGCGTTCCGGCGTACCTGGACGACCTGACCATGGACCTGCTCGACGCCGAGATCGCGCCGCCGTCCTCCGACGTGCTCGCCGCCGAGTTGGCGCGACTGGACGTGCCGGCCGAGGACGACCACTACCTCGACAACAGCGGGCCGCTGCGGTTCGCCGCCGACACCGGGGAAGAGCCGTCGCCGCTGGCCGCCGCCGGGGGTCGCAAGGTCGCCGTCGGCATCGCTGGTCTGCTGGCCGTCGCCCTGGTCGGTCTGCTGATCGGGATCATCGCGCTGGGCGGCGACGACAAGGACCCGCAGCCCACCCCGGCCGCCGCGCCGACCGCCAGTGCTCCGGCCGGTGACGCCACCCCGGCCGCCGTGACGGCCCGCAAGCTGACAGTGAAGAACGTCCGGATCATCGACCCGGACAGCAGCAACCGCAGTGAGGTCCGTGGCGCCGAGAAGGTCATCGACGGCGACGAGGACAACGGCTGGGAGACCGAGACCTACAAGAACAAGCCCAACTTCGGCAACCTGAAGAAGGGCATGGGCGTCTGGATCGACCTCGGCGAGCCGCACACCGTCAAGTCGGTGCAGGCAGTGCTGTCGGCCACCAGCGCGTCCGCCCAGCTGTTCGCCGGCACGACCAACCCGCCGTCCAGCTCCAACGGTGACAAGCAGTTGGTCGCGGCCTACAAGACCGCCATCGGTCAGCCGTTCGAGGACCACGACGGCACCACAATGACGTTCAACGGCTTCGACGCCGACCAGAAATACCAGTACCTGCTGTTCTGGATCACCGAGTTGCCTCCGGCCGAGGACGGATTCAAGCTGGGGGTGCAGGAGATTACGGTCCAGGGGTCGTGAGCCGGGCACCACGATCCGGGCACCGCACAAACTGGACGCGGTGATGGACGGGCGCGCCGCCGCGAAGGACCTGGAGCTGCTGCGCGCACACGTCACCGGAGACCGCGACGCCTTCGCCGAACTGTTCCACCGGCACCGCGACCGGTTGTGGGCGGTGGCCCTGCGGACGCTCGGCGACCGCGAGGAGGCAGCCGACGCCCTTCAGGACGCCCTCCTGTCGGCGCATCGGGCGGCGGCCCGCTTCCGCGGCGACTCCGCCGTCACCACCTGGCTGCACCGGATCGTGGTCAACGCCTGCCTGGACCGGATTCGACGCCGGCAGGCGCATCCCACAGTGCCGCTGCCGGACGGCAACCGGGCCGACGACGGCACCGGCGGGCTCGAGCCTGCGGCACCGGCTACGGACCACGACACAGTGCTGGTGGTCCGCGAGGCGCTCGCCGCGCTGCCCCTTGAACAACGCGCCGCGCTGGTGCTGGTCGACGTACAGGGCTACCCGGTCGCCGAGGTCGCCCGCATCCTCGGCGTCGCCGAGGGCACTGTGAAGAGCCGATGTGCCCGGGGCCGCGCTCGGCTGGCCGTGCTGCTCGGGCATCTCCGCCCCGCCGCCGTCGCGACGCCTTCGGCCCGGCCGGGCGCCGCCGCCCCGATCACGGACGTGCCCGGCGTCACGCCGGGGAACCCCGGCCCGGTGGAGGGCGTCGGATCGGGGTCAGGTCGATACCGGCGGGACGCCAACCAGGAGGACACGTGACGACCGAGGGGTTCCGGGAGGTCGATGCCGACCTCCTCGCTGACTACCTCGGCGGGGCGTTGGACGGCACCCCGCAGCAGGATGAGGTCGCCCAACTGGTCTCCGCGGACCCGTCCTGGGCCGAGGCGTACGCGCTGCTGGCCCCCGCCGTGACCGAGGTCCGGGCGGACCTGACCCGCTGGGCCGAGCCGATCCCGGAGATGCCGTCGGCGATAACCGACCGCCTCCTGGCCGCGCTGGCCTCCGCGGAGCCGACGAACGACACCTCCACCGAGGAGCCACCCGCCGCCGATCGCGACCCGGCGATGCCTCCGGTCGTACCGGCGCAGGGCGGGGCCGGTCGCCGGCCGGCCGTCCCCACGCCCGGCGGGCCGGAGCGCCGGGCGTCCACCGGTCCGGGCCGTCTACGGCACGGCTGGGCCCGCCGGGGCGCGCCCGTGGCCGCCGCCGCGATCGCCGTCATTGCCGTCGCGCTGGGCCTCAACCAGCTGTCGATGCACGCGTCGGACGACTCCGGTGGCACCAACGCCATGGATCGGCCGGCCAGCGCTCCCGAGGGCGTCGCGGGGGCCGGAACGGCCCGCACCACAGGCCCGGCGCTGCGCAGTGGTACGAACTACACCCCGCAAACCCTCGGCAACCCCTTCGGCCCGGACGCTCCGGCTGTCAGCCGGGCGACCGGCGACACTCCCGGCAAGCAGCCGGTGGATGCCGATGGCGACCGCAGGCCCTCTCCCGACGGGTCGGACCAGCTGGCCCGGCTGACCGACGAGGCAACGCTGACCAGCTGCCTGGCCAGCGTCGCGGCGGAACACGGGTCGGCCCCACTGGTGGTCGAGGTGATCGACTACGCGCGGTTCCAGGGCGATCAGGCGCTGGTCATCCACTTCACCGACGCGACCGGAGCGCGGTGGGCCTGGGTGAGTGGTCCGGAGTGCGGAGTGCCTGGGTCCGGCTCGGACAGCCGGTATTCGGCGCGGGTAGGGTGAATCCACGGTCAATGGCACGATGACCCCCCACGTGACCTGACCCACCGGATGCCCGGCTCGGGAATCCCCGGTTCGTACGATGACGTTCTGGAAGTCAGCTGCCGGCCCCACCCAGGCGTCGGCGACTCGGATCAGCATCGGTGCTCGCGCCGACGCCGAACACACACAACTCGGGAGACGGCAGTGGACGAGGTCCGCAACCTGATCATCATCGGCTCCGGGCCGGCCGGCTACACAGCGGCGGTCTACGCCGCACGTGCCAACCTGAAGCCGCTGATCATTGAGGGCGTGCAGTCCGGTGGCGCGCTGATGACCACGACCGAGGTGGAAAACTTCCCCGGCTTCGCGGACGGCATCCTCGGCCCCGAGCTGATGGACAACATGCGCAAGCAGGCCGAGCGGTTCGGCGCCGAGTTCCTCACCGACGATGTGACCCGGGTCGAGCTGGTGGACACCGGCGACGCCGGCTCGGGCGCGGTGAGCACCGTCTGGGTCGGCGAGACCGCCTACCGGGCGCGATCAATCATCCTCTCCACCGGTTCGGCGTGGCGGCCGCTGGGCGTGCCCGGTGAGCAGGAATACCTGGGCCACGGCGTCTCCTCCTGCGCCACCTGTGACGGCTTCTTCTTCCGCAAGCAGCACATCGTGGTCGTCGGCGGCGGCGACTCGGCGATGGAGGAGGCCAGCTTCCTCACTCGCTTCGCCGAGTCGGTCACCATCATCCACCGGCGTGACTCGTTCCGGGCCAGCAAGATCATGGCTGACCGGGCGCTGAGCAACGAGAAGATCAAGGTCGAGTGGAACAGCACCGTCGAGGAGATCCTCGGCGAGGACGGCAAGGTCACCGGCGTACGCGTTCGTAACGTGCACACCGGCGAGACCAAGGTGCTGGACGTGACAGGTGTCTTCGTGGCCATCGGTCACGACCCCCGCAGCGAACTCTTCCGTGGTCAGGTCGAGATGGACGACGAGGGCTACGTGAAGGTCCAGGCCCCCGGCACCCGCACCAACGTGCCGGGCGTCTTCGCCGCCGGCGACCTGGTCGACCACACCTACCGTCAGGCGATCACCGCGGCCGGCACCGGTTGTGCCGCAGCGCTCGACGCCGAGCGGTTCATCGCGACGCTCAGCTGAAACAAGTAACACATCCCGGAGGAGGGGCATAGTGGGAACAACCAAGGCGGTCACCGACAAGAGCTTCGTCGCTGACGTGCTGCAGGCCGACAAGCCGGTGCTGGTGGACTTCTGGGCGGAGTGGTGCGGGCCGTGCCGCAAGGTGTCGCCGCTGCTCGAGGAAATCGCCCGGGAGATGGGTGACCAGGTCACCATCGTCAAGCTCAACATCGACGAGAACCCGGAGACCGCCCGGGCCTACCGGGTGATGTCGGTGCCGACGCTCACCGTCTTCAAGAACGGCCAGCCGGTGCAGTCGATCGCCGGTGCCAAGCCGAAGGGCGAGCTGGTCCGGCTCATCGAATCGGCCCTCTGACCAGCAGAAACATCAACCGAACCCCGTACCCGCTCGCCGGGTGCGGGGTTCGGTGTCTTCCCGGCCGTACCGCCGACGTATTTCTCGGCCCCAGCCACCTCGCCGCCCCGGAACGCATAGCCTCAAGCCTGGGCCGCCCGGCCAGCCAGCGTCGTGCAGAGGGGGTCGTGCGTGCGTCCGATCCGACCCGGTGACCGGGGACCCGCGGTCACGGAGATCCGTACCATCCTGACCGGCCTCGAACTGCTGGCCGCCGCCGGCCCGCAAACCGACGAGTTCGACCTCGACACCGAGCGGGCGGTCCGCGCGTTCCAGCAGTCGCGGGGGCTCAGTGTGGACGGCCGGGTCGGCGCGGAGACCTGGCGTGCCCTGGACGCCGCCCGTTGGCGGCTCGGCGCCCGCACCCTCTACCACGCGGTCCCCGAGCCTCTCACCGGCGAGGACGTCCGGTCGCTACAGGAGCGACTGCTGGAGATGGGGTACGACGTGGGCCGCGCGGACGCCATCTACGGTGTCCGGACGTCGCGGGCCGTGGCCCAGTTCCAGCGTGAGGTCGGGCTCACCCCCGACGGTTCCTGTGGCCCACACACGATGAACGCGCTCCGCCGGATCGGCCGCAAGGTGGTTGGCGGCCGCCCGCAGTGGCTCCGCGAGTCCGACGCGATCCGGCAGTCCGGGCCGGCACTGGTCGGCAAGACGGTCGTCATCGATCCGGGCCACGGCGGCACCGATCCCGGGATGGTGGTGCCCGACGGCTCGCTGCGCTGGACCGAGGCGGATCTGGTGCACGACCTGGCCAGCCGACTGGAGGGGCGGCTCGCCGCCTCCGGAGTGCGAGTGCAGCTCACCCGGGGCCCGTCGCCCGACAGTTGCCTGCCGGACGCCGACCGGGCCCTGCTCGCCAACTCGCTCGGCGCCGACGTGTTCATCTCGCTGCACCTGGACGGCCACGCCAACCCCGATGCGGAGGGAGTCGCGACCTACCACTACGGCACCGACAACGGGGTGACCTCGGCGACCGGTGAACGCCTGGCCGGGCTGGTGCAGCGGGAGATCGTCGCCCGCACCGGGTTGCGGGACTGTCGTACCCACGCCAAGACGTGGGAGTTGCTGAGACTGACACGGATGCCCGCCGTCCGGGTCGAGGTCGGCTATCTCACCTCGCCGACGGACCGCGCCCACCTTGTCGACCCCCGTTTCCGGGACCGGGTGGTGGAGGCGATCGTGGCCGCGGTGCAGCGGATGTACTACCCGATCGAACGAGACGTCCCGACGGGATCGCTCGACGTCAGCGAACTGCGTGCCGTGGTGACCGCCGGCACCGTCGTGGACTGATTCGCCGCCGGGCGTCAGCCGTTTGTGGAGCGGGTGGCCGGGGCCGGACGGACCGGCCGGAGCAGGGTTTCCGGGCTCATCGACCCGAGCAGCTTCTCCAGCGCGTACTCGACGTCGGACTTCCAGCTCAGCGCCGTACGCAGCTCAAGGCGCAACCGGGGGAAGCGCGGATGCGGACGTACGGTCTTGAAGCCTACGGAGAGGAAGAAGTCGACCGGGGCCACGCAACCGCCGGCCGGGTCGTCCGCGTCGCCGAACTTGGCGTCGCCGAACGCCTCGATGGCCTTGATCCCCCGCTTGGTCAGATCCCGGGCGACACCCTGCACCAGCATCCGGCCCAACCCGCCCCCGGAGAACGCGGCGACCACGTTGGCGGTCATCAACAGCGCCGCGTCCGCCGAGACCGGTGAGGTCGGGAACGCCATCGAGCGGGGCACGTAGGCGGGCGGGGCGTACATCACGAAACCGGCCGGCATGCCGTCGACGTACGCGAGTTTGCCGCAGGAGCCCCACTCCAGCAGCGTCTGGGAGACCCAGGCCTCCTTCTCCAGGCCCGGATCGCCAGCGGCGCAGGCCCGGTCCGCGGAGACCGGATCGAGCTCCCAGTAGACGCACTGCCGGCACGGGCGCGGGAGGTCTTCCAACGTGTCGAGGGTCAGGCTGACCAGACGTCGCGACATATGGCGCATCCCCACAATAGGCTCGGTGGTGAGAGCGGCATGGAACGACAGCGCCGCCTTCCTGCCCCGACGAGCGATCGTACGCCGCCGATCGGCGATACGGGAGGGGACGCGCAGATGCCCACCTCAGCGGGGGACGCCGAGGACGGTCCGCCATGTGGTCGATCTGCCTCGGCACGGCGGCAGCACGATTCCGGCGGACTAGGATCGACAATCGGTGTGTCCGCCGCCATGGTCAGCGGTGTGCGGGGTACCCGGGGCGGGAGCCACTCGAGCAGTGATCGAGGTGAGGTCATGACCGGCACGACACTCGACGACTACACCGACCGGTACGCCCGGCGGGTACGCGGGATGACCGCCTCCGAGATCCGAGCTTTGTTCGCGGTGGCCAGTCGTCCGGAGGTCGTCTCGCTCGCCGGTGGCGCACCGTACATCGCAGCCCTCCCGCTGGACGCGGTCGGCGAGATGCTCGGCCGACTCGGCTCCGAGCACGGCGTGACCACCCTCCAGTACGGCATCGGTCAGGGCACCCTCGAGCTGCGCGAGCGGATCTGCGAGGTCATGTCGCTCTCCGGGATCGACGCCGCGTGCGGGGCCTCCCCCGAGGACGTCGTGGTCACCGTGGGCGGGCAGCAGGCACTGGACCTGGTGGCCCGGCTCTTCCTCGACCCGGGAGACGTGGTGCTCGCCGAGGGGCCGACGTACGTCGGTGCGCTCGGCGTGTTTCAGGCCGCCCAGGCGCAGGTCGTCCACGTACCGATGGATGCTGACGGGCTGATCCCGGAGGCACTGGAGACAGCCATCGCCGACCTGGCCCGCGCGGGCCGGCGGGTCAAGTTCCTCTACACGATCCCCACCTACCAGAACCCGACCGGCGTGACGCTCAGCGAGGAGCGCCGGGAACGGGTGCTCGACATCTGTGAGCGCGCCGGCCTGCTCGTCGTCGAGGACGACCCGTACGGCCAACTGGGGTTCGAGGGTGAGGCCCCGGCCCCCCTGCGGGCCCGCCGCCGCGACGGCGTCTTCTACCTCAGCACGTTCTCCAAGACCTTCGCTCCCGGGCTGCGGGTCGGCTGGATCCTGGCGCCGCACGCGGTCCGCGACAAACTCGTCATCGCCAGCGAGGCGCAGATCCTCTGCCCCAGCGGTTTCGCCCAGGCCGCGGTGGCCACCTATCTGAGCACGATGCCCTGGCGGCAGCAGCTCAAGGTCTATCGCGAGGTCTACCGGGAACGCCGGGACGCTCTGCTCGACGCGATGGCCGATCTGATGCCCGAGGGCACCAGCTGGACGACACCGGCCGGCGGTCTCTTCGTGTGGGCCAGCCTGCCCGACGGGCTCGACTCGAAGGCCATGATGCCGCGAGCGGTCGCCGCCCGGGTCGCCTACGTTCCCGGCACCGGCTTCTACGCCGACGGCACCGGCACCGACGCCATGCGGCTCAACTTCAGCTTCCCGCCGCCGGAGCGGATCCGCGAGGGCGTCCGCCGGCTGGCCGGTGTGATGGAGCAGGAGATCGCGATGCGCCGGGTCTTCGGTGCCGTGGGTGGCGCCGCCGGCCGACGCGGCCGGGCCGGCTCCGACGTGCCCGGGCCCGACTTGGCATGATGCCGGCATGGGTACGACCGCCGAGCGCCTCCTCGTGACCGATTCCGCCATCTCGGCCGACCTGCGCGTCGTGGTGCTCGCTGGCGGGCTCTCCTACGAACGGGACGTGTCGCTGCGCTCCGGTCGTCGGGTGCTCGACGCGCTTCGCGCCGTCGGGGTGGAGGCCGAGCTGCGAGACGCGGACGTGGCGCTGCTGCCGGCGCTGGCGGCCGACCCGCCGGACGCTGTGGTGATCGCACTGCACGGCGCGACCGGCGAGGACGGGTCACTGCGCGGGGTGCTGGATCTGTGCGACATCCCGTACGTCGGCTGCGACGCTCGGGCCTCCCGGGTCGCCTGGGACAAGCCCTCGGCCAAGGCGGTGCTCCGCGAGGCCGGCATCCCCACCCCTGATTGGGTGGCGCTCCCGCACGATCGTTTCTCCGAACTTGGCGCGGTCGCCGTCCTGGACCGGATCGTCGACCGTCTGGGCGTACCCCTGATGGTGAAGCCGGCGCAGGGCGGGTCCGGGCTGGGCGGGGCCGTGGTCCGGGACGCCGCCGCGCTGCCCGCCGCGATGGTCGGCTGCTTCGCGTACTACTCCACGGCGCTGGTGGAGCGGTACGTGCCGGGGATGGATGTGGCGGTCTCCGTCGTCGACCTCGGCGACGGCCCGCAGGCACTGCCGCCGGTGGAGATCGTGCCGCGCAACGGCGTGTACGACTACGCCGCCCGCTACACCGCTGGGCGGACCACCTGGCACGCCCCGGCCCGGCTGGACCCGGAGGTGGCTGCCACAGTCGCCGACGTTGCCCTCGCCGCGCACACCGCGCTCGGTCTACGGGATCTCTCCCGCGTCGACGTGATCGTGGACGCGGCCGGTCAGCCGCACGTGCTGGAAGTCAACGTCTCGCCCGGCATGACGGAGACGTCACTGCTTCCGCTCGCCGTGCAGGCGGCCGGGCTGGACTTCGGCCGACTCCTCGGCACCCTGGTCGCCCGAGCAGCCGCCCGCCTCACCACGCACTGATCTTCTCGCCAACCCGTCGGACCGCCGCACCGCCCGTGGGTCGACCATGAGGTTGGCCTGTCGGGCTCAACCTCATGGTCGCCAGTTCAGTGGGTCGCGCGTACGTCGGGTGTGTCGCTGCCGTTGGCGGGCGCGGCTGGGCTCTGACCGCCGGTGCCCCCGACGCCGTTCTCGGGGGTGGCCTTGCTGACGGCTTCCCCGTTTGCCGGCTCGGACGCGGCCGGGTTGGCGGGAGCCTCGTCGGCGCTGTCGCCGGCCGGGCTGACGTGGAGTCCGTCGGTGGCCGTCGTGGTAGCGCCGCCCGATCCTGCGGTGGTGGAGTCCCGGGTGCCGGGCCGATCGGTGGCGGACGCTGTCCGAGCGGGTTCAGCCGTCGGACCGGTGGCTGTGCCGGCCCGAGCGGGTCCAGCCGTCCGGTCGGTGACGGTGGTCGTCGTCGAGTCGGCATCGGCATCCGGGTCCACCACCGGATCGGCCGAGGGCCCGCTGTCGGCGTCGGTCGGATCAGGAGTGGAGTCGAGGGCTGGTTCCGGGATCTCCTCCGCCGCCTCGATGACCGAGACCGACTCCGTCCCGGCTGCTGCCGCCGAGGCGGCCTCCGCTGCGGCAGCGGCATCCGCGGCAGCGGACTGGGCCAGCAGACTGGACGGCGCCTGCCACTGGATGCGGGGCGGCTCGGCGAGCGGGCGGCCACCGAACTCGGCGAGCCAGGCGGCGACCAGCGCCAGATTTTCCCGCCACTGCGCCTCGGAGATCGGCGGCAGGATCGAGTCCCACAGGGACAGGAACGTGCCCCGCAGCTGAAGGAGGCCGTATGGGCGGGCGAGGAACCACATGTGCAGATGGGCCGAGCCGTCGCCCCAGCGATTGACGTGCACCCGCGCCACGCCGTCGAGCGACCGGATGGCCCGCTCCAGACGTACGGTCATCACCCCCAGTTCGGCGGCCAGCAGGTTCGGCAGGTCGCCGAGGTCGAGGTGGGTGCGCGATTCCAGGATGAGCACCATGGGTAGGCCGGTGGGCCGGTCCATGGCGCGGACCCGCCACCGCTCGCCCACCCAGATGTAGGCGTCGTCGGGCGCGTTGCAGGCGGTGCATTCCCGGAGACCCTCGCCCTTCCGGGGCGGTTCGACCGGGACCGGATCATCGAGTTGCTTCACGTGGAGGTCACCCTCGAAGGGAAATGACGGCCACTGGGTGAAGTCCGGGACTGAGGGAGGGTTGTCGTGCACGACGCTGACCCTAACCGAGTCTGGCACCGCTGTCCCTACCTGTTCGAGCGGTCCCGGGCCACCGGATCGGTGCCCCCCGTCGACCCGGGTCCGGGTGGTCGCGCGGGCACCGACAGGCGATATCCACAGGCTGCCGAGATCCTGAACACAGGCCGTCATCCACAGGCTCGCACCCGCTCCCACGCGCTGTTTCACGTGAAACGGGGGGTGCCTGTGGACAACCGGTGTGGATAACTTTTCGGCCGGTCGGTCGTTGTCCGCGAACCGCCAAATCGGCGAAATCGGCGAAATCGATGATCAACAGGCGTGGAGCTGGACGGGCGCGCTCCGATCGGCGCCGCATGCCGCCGCCGGGGCGGTACCCAGCCGCCAATGACCGCTCGCCGGCCCATTTGGCACGCGTCAGCGGTGACTGCCCTGGCTCGTTCGCGGACCCGCGTCAACACAGACCTCGGCCCTTGCGGCCTGGACGCCTGGACGACCGGACGCTCTGGACGCCCAGGGCCAGGGGAGGTCGATTCGCAGCACCGGCGTCGAGCGTCAGAGGACGGGGAGCGATTTCGCTTTGACCGCCCCTTCGACTCCGGTGGTTCCGTTCGGGGCCACCGAGGCGCTAACTCGGTTTCACGTGAAACGGGAGGGCGGGCGGCGAAGTCGGTCTGGCGGTTCAGCGCCGGGCAGCGAAGGCGAGCCGGCAGTTCCGGGGCGAGTTCCCGCTGGCCTATCGCTCGTTCACCTCAGTTCCTGCGGTCCGACGGTCCAGCGGCGCGGCGACCCGGCAGACTCCCGCCAAGGTCGCTGTGAGGCTGCCCCGCCAGAAACGGCCGCGAGGGTGGGCGCTGCGGATGACCACCGAGACGCCGTTTCGCGCCACTCAGCGGCTCGCTGGCGCTTTGATCGACGCAGGGGGTGGTTGCGGTCGCGTGGACCTTTCCCGAGCCTTCTGCGACGCGTGTAGAGGATTCGCTCGGCATCCGCACACTGAGCGGCCGCCACCAGTCGCCCGCCACCGCCTCCGCTCCGCCGACTAGTCGTTCGCCACGCCGGGGCTCCTCGCCCATCACAGTGCCCACCGTCACCCCATCACCGCGCCGCCCGCCGCCCGCAGGAGGTCGGTCCGGGTAGCGGTCACCGCGACCCCGGTCGTCGTACCGGTCAGGCTGGTTGCGGTCGTCGACGTGCCGGTCCCGGTCGTCGAAACGATCGTGCCGGTCGCGGTCGTCGAAGCGGTCGTCCGGGCGGACCGGGCGGCCACGCTCGTCGTACGGGTCCGCGGGGTGCGGGTCCGTGTACGGCCGGGCGTGCGGGTCGGCATACAGCTCAGGGCCGGCGGCGGGACGG
>NZ_JAKKFD010000054.1 GCF_022229005.1 Micromonospora trifolii | reverse complement strand
CGCGGCACGTTTGGTCGTACGTGATGATCGCACATGTCGCGTGGCTGCTGGCGCGGTACCTGGCGCAGGTGGCGTAGGTCGGCGAGGGCACTTGCGCCGGGGGCGCACATGCTCGACGAGCACGACGACGGCGAGGCGGAGTCCCGCCCCGACGAGAAGCAGGCCGCGCCAGCCGGAGCCCCGGCCTGAGTCACGGAGTGGACCGGGGTCGCGGGCGGCGCAGCGCCGCCCGCGACCCCGGCCCGGCAGTGGGACGACGACCCCGAGCCACCGCCCGTCAGGCTCGCCAGGCGTCCAGGCACCGCGCCATCACCCGGAAGGGGATGGCCTGCCCCGTGGTCTGGTCGACGGTGCCGGCCAGGTGCAGGTCGAGCTCCGGGCAGTGGAAGAGCCACGTCCCGGTCGCGCCCGAGTGGCCGACGAGCGTGACCGGGCGGTGCCCCGGCGAGACGAGCCGACCGGCTGTGAAGACCATGGTGCCCAGTCCGTAGCGCAGGACGGGGATGTTGCGCAGCCGGTTGCGCCGTTCGGTCAGCAACTCCAGTGAGCGGGCGTCCCGGAAGAGTTCGCCGCCGAGCAGCGCTCGCTGAAAGGTGAGCAGGTTGTCGGTGGTGCTGAACAGGTCGTTGCAGGACTCGACCAGCGCCGTCACCTCCACGCGACGCTGCTTCGCGTAGAGCGGCGAGGGCGGCGCGGTCGCCGGCTCCGGCGGACGATGCCCGGGGAGCCAGGTCCGCGTCAGGCCGAGCGGGCCGAGGATCCGCTCGGTCAGCAGGTCGGCGAACGATCGATCGGTCACCGTCTCCAGGATGCGGATGAGCAGTTGGAAGCCGGTGTCGGAGTAGCGGGCCTGCTGCCGGCGGGCGGTGAGGTCCTGCGGCGCGAAGTGCGGGCGCTGCTGCTCGCGCGTGGTGCGCATCGTGTCCTCGAAGGTCCACGCGACGTCCCGGCCGGCGGCGAGGTGCTCGTACAGGCTGGGGCCTCCAGCACGCCTCTCGAACTGGTCCGGCAACCCGGACGTGTGACTCGCGAGATGGCGCACGGTGATCGCGGACGTCCGGTCGACTCCCTTCAGGACGTGCAGCGCAGCGGCCGTCTGCGCTGGTAGGTAACTGTTGATCGGCGCGGCCAGGTCGAGCTCGCCGCGCTCCTGCGCCTGAAGCACCAGGGTGATGATGAACCGCTTGGTGACGCTGGCGATGAAGAACGGGGTGTCGGGGCGCCACGGCTGGACGTCGGCGCCGGTCGGGCCGGAGGCCGCGGACCAGCGCAGATCCCCGTCGCCACTGGTGACGGCGAGATTGGCGTGGTGCACTCCGCGTCGCGCGACCAGCTTTTCCAGCAGGCGCGTCAGCCGGGCGTCGACGTCGGCGGGAACGTGGTTGTCCTGGGCGGGGGTGGTGCTGAGCGGCGGTGTCACATGGGTGCTCCTCGCGGTGGCGACTCCATATGTCTACTAGACATGTCTAAGAGAGGCAACGGTCTAGACTCGGCCGATGGCCCACGTGATCCTCGGTCTGCTCCTGATCACCCCGCAGAGCTTCTACGACCTCATCAGAGGGTTCGAGGCCGGCGTCGCGCTCTTCTACAGCGCCAGCTCCGGCAGCATCAAACGCGCGCTGGACACACTGCTCGCCCGCGGGTCCATCGAGGTCGCCAGCGCCGAAGCCGGCGGTCGAGGACGGAAGGTGTACCGCGTCACCGACGCCGGCCGGCAGGAGTTCCACGCGTGGATGACAGCCGAGCTGACCGGGCCCGATCTGGAGACCGCGGCGCTGTCCAGGCTCTACTTCCTCGGGCTGCTGCCGCCAGCCGAACGCGTACCGGTGCTGCGCCGCATCACGACCCGCGTCGAGACCGACCTCGCCCGGCTCTCGGCCCTCGACCGGCACCTCAGGGCCCTGGAGGTCCCCGAGGAGCACCGCGACCTCGCCACCCATCAACGCGCGACACTCGACTACGGCATCGCCGCACACCGCTTCACCCTCGACTGGTTTCGTGCTCACATCGCCCAACACGAGCCGCCGAGCCGGTGACACCACACCGACGATCGGCTCTGGCCGGTCGGAGCCGTGCGGTCAGGTGCGCGGAGTGCTTCAGCGTCGGCGTGCCCGCCACATCGTGTGCTCCCGGGAGATCGCCGTCTCCGTGTCGTTCACGAACCGCGACAGGTCGGCCTCCGAGCCGATCCGCGTGGCGAGGGACCCGATGGCGGCAAGTTCCTGACTCGCCAGGGCATAGGCGGTGGCCACCGCGCCGTGTTGCCGTGTCTGCGTCCAGGCCGCGCCGGCCGCGACCGCCGCGGCGGCCACGCCGAGCAGGTCGAGGTCGGTCAGCCCGGCAGCGCGCGACACGGCCAGGGTCACGCCGGCTATCTCCAGCACGAGCATGCTGACCGACCAGCGGGTCGCCCGCGCCCGATTCGACAGTGACCGTTCGGCGTACCAGGCTCGCTGGGCCTCGAGACGGCCGGTCAGGTACGCGGCGCGGCGCTCCTCGAGGGAGGCGGCCCGCAGTGTCCGCATTCCTTCAGTGATCTGTTGCCCAGCCACCGCAGGGGCCGCCAACCCGGCGGCCGCCATGTCACCGGTCAGGCCCAACAGTCGGTTGGTGAATTCCTCGACGCCGTCCGAGTCGCTCTGCGCCCGGGGGAAAGGGTCAGCCGCGATGGTGAATCGCCACGTGAGCGACTTGATCGATTCGGAGAGGGCTCTGCCGACGTACCAGCGTTCATGGGGGCGATTGGTGAGGAGGAAGACCTCGACGATCGAGGTGGCGGCGAAGGCGCCCGCGGCGAGCGCCGGGCCCAGGGCGAAATCGTCGAGCTTCCAGGTGGCGACTCCCGCGATCGCGGCCACCAGGAGCAGGGACAGCCGCAGCGCGATAAGGGTCGCGTACACGCGTTGGCCGCGCTGCGACTCGTAGGACACGGCACGCTGAAACGGGGGAAGATCCTCGGCCTTCAACATGTCGTTGACCTCTCGACAGAACGTCCAGGGCGTCGACGGGGGTGAACAGCGATCCCGGCGAACAGTCGGTACGCAGGCTGTGTAGACAGTAGACCCCGCCGTCCACCCGGCCAGGCTAAGGCGTGGTGGTCCCGGCGCAGGGCACGCCGATGCCCAGGTCGACGGGGTCGTCCTGCCCGTCGGACGTCACGATGAGCGGTACGCAGGCGGCCTGCGCGACCCAGGTGCCGCCGACGAAGGCCATCCACTGACCCTGCCCACCCTCCGACGCGCAGGCGTGCACAGTGACGGTCGCCGCGGGCGTGCCGGTGCCGCCCCAGCCGAGCCGGGCCCTGTCCTGCCAGCCCGGGGCCACCCGCACATCGACGACTGCGCCGGCGCGGACGACGAGCCCCCATTTGGCGAACAGCCGCGCCGCCGGGTCGGCCTCCCCGGAATCCTCCGCCGAGATCACGGCGGCATCGGGCACCGCCACGTCCCTGCCCACCAGCCGGTAGCCCGCCGGCGGTGCCGACAGCGCGTCGACCGATGCCGTGCAGGGCGGCCCACCACCGCTGGAGTCAGTCGACGGCGCTGCGCCGTCTGCCGGCGGGGTGGTGCGCTGGCGCGAGTCACCCGTCGGCGTGCAGGCGGACAGGACCACCACCAGGCTCAGGAGGGCCCACCCGGCAATGGGCCTGGTCCGGCGGCCCACCCCGGGCTCCACGAGGGCCGGGGCGCGGGGGGTCCGGGTCGTACCGGCATGGGCACTCATCCGTTATTCATAGCTGCTGGCCGGACCCGGGCGCGACAGTGGACAGCGGTGCCCGCCGCGGACCTGCCCACCACATGCGGGGCGCCAACTCGACCTGGCGAGCCAACTCAGCGCTGACGGCGGGCACCACGATGGTTACGGTCGTCAATGCCGAGGTTTCCCGACCGTTCGAGGAGTGATCGCATGTCCCCCTCTCCGTCCCGGCTCTTCGCCGCGATAGCGACGGCCGAACCACCCGCCGAGACCAGAGTGGTCATGCGGCGGGCGGTGGTGCTCGGTGGCAGCATGGCCGGGTTGCTGGCCGCCCGGGTGTTGAGCGACCACGCCGAGGAAGTGCTGGTCATCGAACGGGATCCGTCCGATGTCGACGCCGGGCCACGGCCGGGCGTGCCCCAGGGCAGTCAGGTGCACGCGCTGCTGCCCGCCGGTCAGGTCCAGTTGGAGCGCTGGTTTCCCGGCATCGCCGACGAGGCGCTCGCGCTCGGCGCCCCGCCACCACCACGCGACCCGGGCACGGCGAAGGTCTTCGTGAACGGCATGCTGGGTCTGCCGCCCGCGGCGACCGGCACCGGGCCGGCGCTGATCACCACGCGCCCGTTCCTGGAGGCGCTGGTCCGTCGGCGCACCCTCGCCATCGACAACATCCGCATGGTCTACGGCCGGGCGGAGGGCCTGCTCTTCGACGAGCGGCGGGTCAACGGGGCCCGGTACGTGCCCGAGGGTGGCGCCGAGCCCATCGTCGAATCCGCGGACCTGGTAGTCGATGCGATGGGGCGTTCCAGCCGGTTGAGCGACTGGCTGGCCGAGCACGGGTGGCCGCGCCCGCCGCTGCACCGCATGCCCATCAAGCTGAACTACGCCACGGCGCTCTTCAAGCGCGACGAGTTGGTCAGCGACGCCTGGGTGGCGGTCTTCCACACCATGGCGGGCAAGGGCCGTACCGCCCGGATCGGTGGGATCAACTCGGTCGAGGGGGACCGCTGGATCATGCTGGTGGCCGGCTACGACGGGGACCGGCCCAGCCGCGACGTCGCCGACTTCACCGCCCGCTGCCGGGAGCACTACCCGCAGATGTTCGGCGACATCGCCGAAAACGGGGAGATGCTCGGCGGGGTGGTCACGTACCACCAGGCGGACAGCCGACGCCGCGACTTCCACAAGCTCGACCGTCTGCCCGCCGGGTTGGTCGCCGCCGGCGACGCGGTCGCGTCCTTCAACCCGGTGTACGGCCAGGGCATGACCTCCGCGACACTGCACGCCTCCTGCCTGTCGGAATACCTGCGGTCCGGTCCGAAGCCGCACGACGAGCCCGCTCACGCGTACTTCGACCAGGTCCGCGTGGTGGTCGACGCCGCCTGGCAGATCTCCACCACCGCCGACATCGAGCTGCCGCACGTCGACGGGCCGTACCCGCCCGGCTACAAGGTCACCAAGTGGTTCGGGGACCTGCTCTTCCGGGCCTCGCTGACCGACCCGGTGCTCAACGCCCGGCTGGGTCGGGTCACCACGATGCTCGACCACCCGGCCGCCCTGAGCCGCCCCGGCACCCTGTTCCGGGCCCTCCGGCTCGGCCTGCTCGGCGGCTCCCGGCGGTGATTCGTCGCCAAATCCGCCGCCGGTCGCGGGGCGCGGTGGAGAATGGTGGGCCGGGGAGGGGTGCTGCGACGAACCGGGGGAGCGGTCGTGCTCGGAACCAGCCTCCTTGGCCGGCTTCGCCGCCGTGACCCGGTTGACGCCATCCTTCGACGCGCGGCCCGGCTGACGCTCGTCGCGTCCGTCGTCTTCTACGGCTGCCGGTACGGGGTGGGCAGCTCGACGCTCGCCACGTACGGGTTGTTCGGCACGATCGCCGCCGGATCGTTCGCGCAGCTACCTGGCCCGGCGCCGCAACGGGCGCGGATCCTCGTGCTGTCGCTGCCGGTGGTGTGGGCGCTGATCGTGGCGGGCTCGCTGTTGGCGTGGAGCACCTGGGCGGCCGCCGGTGGCATGCTGGTCGTCGGGTTCGTGGTGGCGTTCGCCGGGGTCGGCAACCCGCGCCTGGTGGGGTTGGCGAGCGCGTTCCAGCTCTTCTACATCCTGGCGTCGTTCCCGCCGTACCAACCGGGCACCCTGCCGGAGCGACTCGGTGGGGTGACCCTCGCCGTCGTGCTGCTCGCCGTGGCCGAGGTGTTTCTCTGGCCCGACCCGGTGCCGGTCTCCTACCGGCAGCGCCTGGCCGGGGCGGCGGACGGCGTCGCCGCCTTCCTCGACGCCGCCGCCGAGAGGTTGACCGACCCGCACGCCGCCGCGGGTCATCGGGACGCGCGGCGCGAGCGGGCGTACGACGTGGTGGCGGCGATCGAGCTGAACCGCAGCCCTCCGGCGTGGGCGCCCACCGCGGCGGGCGCTCAGGATCGGGCGTTGCGGATCTGCGCGGCCGCGTTACGGGAGGTGCTCACCGAGGCGGACCGGTTGGCGGCGGACGCCCCGCCCGAGCCGATCCCGGACCTGGCGGCGGCGCGCCTGCTGCGCTCGTGCGCGGACACCACCCGCGCGGCCGGCCGGAGCCTGTCACCGGGTGCCCCGGCGGTGGCCCCGGCCGACCTGGACGTGGCGGTCGGACGAGCCGAGGCGGCGTACCCGGTGGGAGGGGGTCAGGTCCGCGACGCGCCGGACGTACCCCGGTTGTGCCGGGACGCGACAGCTGTGGCCCTCGCGGACCAGGTGCGGGTCTTCGTCGTCGGCTCCCGGGTGGCCACCGGCGCGCGGCTCGGCGGCGACGACGCCTCCTCGGCGCTGTTCGAGTACGCCCGCCGCAGCCCGTGGACGCTGTACTGGTGGCAGTTCCGTTCCCACCTGGCACCGCGCTCGGCCCACCTGCACAGCTCGCTGCGGCTGGCCGTTGCGCTCGCCATCGCCCGGGTGGCCGCCGGGGTGTTGCAGCTGACCCACGGCTTCTGGGTGCTGCTGGCCACCCTCACGGTCCTGCGCACGTCGGCCGCCGACACCCGCACCGCGCTGCGGCCGGCCGTGCTGGGCACGATCATCGGCGCGGTCGTCAGCGGCGGGGTGATGCTCGTCGTCGACGATCCGATCGTGTACGCCGTCGTCCTGCCGGTCACCCTGCTGCTGGCCTTCGGCGTCGGCCGCCTGCTCGGCCCGGTGTGGCAGCAGGCGCTGTTCACAGTGCTGCTGACAGTCGTCTTCGCCCAGCTCAGCCCGGAAGGGTGGCGGCTCGCCGAGGCCCGCCTCGTCGACGTGCTGCTCGGCGCGGTGATCGGCGTGCTCGCCGGCGTGGCGATCTGGCCGCGCGGCGCGGGCCACGACCTGCGGCACAACGCCACCCGCTACCTGTCGGCCAGTGCGGACGCCGTCGAACAGACGGTCCAGGCGATGCTCGGCGATGCTCCACCACCCGAGGGTGCCCTCAACCGGGTCCGTCGCCGGATGGTCCTGATCGACTCGTCGTACTGCCAGTACCACTCGGAACGGCACGATCCGCACCGTCAGCAGGTGAACTGGGACGCCGTGCTGAGCGCCGGGCATCGCGTCGTGCCCGGCGCGGAGTCGCTGCTGCGCCGCAACCCGCCCGGCTGCCTCGCCGGTTGGCCCGGGGCGGCGGCGCTGCTGCGAGACGCCGTCGCACGCCTGCGATCGGCGTACGACGCCCTCGCCGACGAGGTCGCCCACGGCCGGACCTCGGACCGGGCGCCGGTCTCGACCAGCTGCGTCGACCAGTTGGACCGGATCCGTCCGCTCCTCGGCGAGGCCGACCATCAGTCGGTCCGGCACCTGGTGGAGGTCGACAGGTGGCTCGCCGGCCTCGCCGACAGTGTCGCCCGGATCCCCCTGCCCGCTGCTGGCAGGCCGACCGGCCACCGCGACAAGCCCTGATGAGCCGCGTCGTCGCCGCTCACCGCTCGTGGAGCAGGGGCAGGGAGACCCCGTCCTCGGGCTGACCGTCGACGGACTGGGAGCTGCCTCTGCTCAGTGAGCAACCGCATCCGGCCCGGCAAAGCGCTCGTGAGCGTGATGACTGTGAGGCATATTGATGCCTCACAGTCATCACGCTCTTCAGGTACTGATGCTCGCTGACGCGGCCTCGGAGCCCTGGGAGCGCCACAGGTCGCGGATTGGCAGTGCCCGTCGCACGTCGCTCGGCCTAGCGTCGACGGCATGGAGATCGAGCAGGCGCAGAAGCTGTGGCAGCCGGAGCCGGGCTGGTTGAACACCGCCAGCTTCGGGTTGCCGCCGGAGCCGGCGTGGGCGGCGTTGCAGGACGCTCTCGCCGCCTGGCGGGTTGGTCGTAGTTCGTGGGAGGGCTGGGGCGAGTCGACGCACCGGGCTCGCGTCGCCCTCGCCGGCCTCATCGGGGTGCCGGTCGGTGACGTGGCGGTGGGTGCTGCGGTGTCCCAGCTCCTCGCGCCGGTCGCGGCGGCGCTGCCGGCCGGTGCCACTGTGGTGGTCCCCGAGGTCGAGTTCACCTCGAACCTCTTCCCCTGGCTGGTGCAGGAGGAGCGTGGCGTCACGGTCCGCACGGTGCCGTTGGAGTCCCTGGTCGACGCCATCGACGCCGATACCGATCTGGTGGCGTTCAGCCTGGTGCAGTCGGCCGACGGGGCGGTCGCGGCGTATGACGAGATCGTGGCCGCGGCCCGCGCGCACGACGCGCTGGTGGCGGTGGACGCGACCCAGGCGTGTGGCTGGCTGCCGTTCGACGGCAGCCAGGCCGACGTGGTGGCGGTGGGCGGCTACAAGTGGCTGATGAATCCGCGCGGGACCGCGTACGCCTATCTGGCCCCCGGGTTGCGCGAGCGGCTGCGCCCCGACGCGGCCGGCTGGTACGCGGGCCGTGACCCGCACGCCTCCTACTACGGCCCGCCGCTGCGGCTGGCCGACGACGCCCGACGGTTCGACATCTCACCGGCCTGGTTCAGCTGGGTCGGCGCGGCGCCCGCCCTGGAGGTGGTCGCCGAGATCGGCGTGGCGGCGATCGGGGCGCACAACGTGGCCCTGGCCAACCGGTTCCTTTCCGGGCTCGGCCGGGCACCGGGGGAGAGCGCCATCGTCAGCGTCGACGTGCCGGACGCGGAGCAGCGCCTCGCGGCGGCGGGCATCCGGGCGGCGGTGCGCGCCGGACGGGCCCGGGCCTCGTTCCACATCTACTCCACCGAGGCCGACGTGGACGCCGCGTTGACCGCGTTGACCGGCTGAACCCGGCGCCGAGGACGGCCGGGCGTGCAGCCGGCCGTCCTCGACGGCATCAGACGTCCGGCTCAGGCCAGGTGGCCACCGATCTTCGTGTACCCGCGCAGCAGGTCCCGCGAGATGATCAGCCGCTGCATCTCGTCGGTGCCCTCGAAGATCCGGTAGAGCCGGACCTGCCGGTACCAGCGTTCGATCGGCAGCTCGCGGGTGTAGCCCATGCCGCCGTGGATCTGGAGCACCCGGTCGACCACCCGGTTGACCATGCCGGCGCCGTAGAGCTTGCCCATCGACGAGGCGTGCCGGGGGTCCAGGCCCGCGTCGACAGTCCACGCCGAGCGCAGCACCAGCCAGCGGGCCGCCTCCAGTTCCGTCTCGGAGTCGGCGATCATCCACTGGATGGCCTGGTTGGTGCCGATCTTCGTGCCGAAGGTCTCCCGGGTGTTGGCGTACTCGATGGCCATCTGCAACACCCGCTCGGCGATGCCGATGGCGTGCGACGGGATGGTGTAGCGGCCCTTGCCGATCCACTCCATGCCGAGCGTGAAGCCCTGCCCGATCTCACCGAGGATGTTGCGGTGCGGCACGCGTACGCCGTCGAAGATGAGTGACGCGGGCCCGCCCTCGCCCATCGTCTGGATGAACTCCGAGCGCCAGCCCATCGACCGGTCCACCAGGAACGCGGTGGCGCCGCCCTTGCGGGCGCCCTTCTCCCGGTCGGTCACCGCGACCACGATGGCGAAGTCGGCGTCGTGACCGCCGGTGATGAACGTCTTCTCGCCGTCGAGGATCCAGTCGTCGCCGTCCCGGCGGGCGGACAGCCGGATGTTTGCCGCGTCGGATCCGGCCCCGGGTTCGGTGATCGCGAAGCAGGAGCGCCGCTCGCCCTCGATGGTCGGGATGAGGAACTCCCGCTTCTGCTCCTCGGTGGCGTGGAACAGGATGTTGTCCGCCTCGCCGCCGAAGCGGAACGGCACGAACGTGCGGCCCAGCTCGGTCCAGATCAACGACTGGAGTACGGCTGGCAGGTTCATCCCGCCGTACTCCTCGGGGGTGGCCAGGCCCCAGAAGCCGAACTTGCGCGCCTTGAGTTGCAGTTCGCGCACCTCGGAGTGGTCGAGGCCCGGCTGGTGCGCCCGTTCCCGGCGGAGCACCTCCGCTTCCAGGGGCATCACCTCGCGGGTGATGAACGCGCGCACGGTGTCCCGGACGGCGCGTTCCTCGTCGGACAGTGCGAAGTCCACGGTTCCCCCTCGGTCGGCGTGGTGGTGCGCCGCCACGGGCAGTGGCGGTCCCTCATAAACTAGCGGTGTAAGTTTTCATTCGTCCAGACCCCTTCTCCGGCCGACGTGGTGACGCCTGCCCGCAGGCGGTCCCCGATAGGGTGCGTGAACAGGTGGTTCCCACGGGGAGGGACACCGCAGACCGAGGAGTTCTGACGTGCCCCGACCCCGACGGCCTCTGCTCACCCGCGACCGGATCGTCGAGACGGCGCTCGCGCTGATCGACGCCGACGGGCTCGGCGCGCTCTCCACCCGCCGACTCGCCGCCGCGCTCGGCGTCCAGGGCCCCTCGCTCTACAACCACTTCGCCACCAAGGACGAGATCCTCGACGCGGTCGCGGACACGGTCACCGGTGCCGTCGACACCAGTGGCTTCGCCAGCCGGGACTGGCTCGCCGCGTTGCGGGACTGGGCCTGGTCGTACCGGAGGGCGCTCACCGCGCACCCGAACATCGTGCCGTACCTGGCGCAGGGGCCGGGCCGTCGACCGGCCGCCCTCGCCATGGCCGACGCTGTCTACGGCGGGCTGGTCCGGGCCGGTTGGCCGCCGGCCCGCGCCACCCACATCGGCGCGGCGCTGCGGTACTTCGTGGCCGGGTCGGCGCTCGGCTCGTTCGCCCGCGGTTTTGTCGAGGACCCGGAGCTGTACGCGGCGCACTACCCGCACCTGCGCCAGGCCCACCGGCTCGCCGAACACCAGCAGAGCGTGGACGAGGGCGCCTTCGCCCTCGGCCTGGACGCTCTGCTGCACGGACTGGCCGCCGAGTACACCCGCACCGTCGAGACGGTGGAGTCCGCCCGGCCCAACGGATAGCGTCCAAACTCCCAGCGCTAGTTTCATCGCCCGTCGCCATCGCCCATCGCCCACCCTCGAAGGGACGACATGGACCTCGCCGCCCCGCCGTCGCTGTTGCCCGACTCCCTGCGCCTGCGGCGCCACCTGCACATCGGCGGGGAGTGGACGCCTCCCGCCGACGCCGGTCTCATCGACGTGGAGAACCCGAGCACCGGGGAGCTGATCGGGCAGGTGCCGGCCGGCACCCCGGCCGACGTGGATCGCGCCGTGGCCGCGGCCCGGGCCGCGTTTCCCCGCTGGTCGGCCGCCACCCCCGCCGAGCGCTCCGCCCACCTCGACCGGCTGCACGCGGCGCTCACCGCCCGCGCCGACGACCTCGCCCGCACCATCGCCGTGGAACTGGGCTCGCCGCTCAAACTCGCCACCCGGGTGCAGGTCGGGCTCCCGCTGACAGTGCTACGCGACCACGTCGCGCTCGCCGCCCGCGCGCCGGTGGAGGAGAGCATCGGCAACTCCCTCGTGGTCCGCGAGCCGATCGGCGTGGTCGGCGCGATCACACCGTGGAACTACCCGCTGCACCAGGTGATGGCGAAGCTCGCGCCCGCCCTGGCCGCCGGTTGCACCGTGGTGCTCAAACCCAGCGAGCTGACGCCGTTGACCGCGTACCTGCTCTTCGACGCGGTCACCGAGGCCGGCCTGCCGCCGGGCGTGCTCAACCTGGTCCCCGGCACCGGGCCGGTGGTCGGCGAGGCGCTCGCCGGGCACCCCGACGTCGACCTGGTCTCCTTCACCGGCTCCACCGCCACCGGCGCACGGATCATGCGGCTCGCCGCCGACCGGATCGCCCGGGTCGCGCTGGAGCTGGGCGGGAAGTCCGCAAACGTGATCCTTCCCGACGCCGACCTGGCCACCGCCGTCAAGGTGGGCGTCGGCAACGCCCTGCTCAACTCCGGGCAGACCTGCACCGCCTGGACCAGGATGCTGGTGCACAGCGACCGGTACGACGAAGCCCTCGACCTCATCGCCACGGCGGTGGCCGGCTACCGACTCGGCGACCCGTTCGACCCGGCGACCCGGCTCGGTCCGCTGGTCTCCGCCGCCCAGGCCGAGCGGGTGCGCGGCCATATCAACAGGGCCCTCGCCGACGGGGCCCGGCTGGTCGCCGGTGGGCCCGACGCCCCGGTGCCGACCCGGGGGCACTTCGTCGCCCCGACGGTCTTCGCCGACGTGCACCCCGACAGCGCGCTCGCCCAGGAGGAGGTCTTCGGACCGGTGCTCGCCGTCATCCCGTTCGCCGACACCGACGAGGCGGTCGCCATCGCCAACAACTCGAAGTACGGGCTGGCCGGCGCGGTCTGGTCCGCCGACACCGACGGGGCGCTCGCGGTGGCCCGGCGGCTGCGCACCGGCGCTGTCGACATCAACGGCGCCCCGTTCAACCCGCTCGCCCCGTTCGGCGGCTACAAGCAGTCCGGCCTGGGCCGCGAGTTGGGCGTGCACGGGCTGGCCGAGTTCTGCGAGCTGAAGGCGATCCAACGATGACCCACCCCGAGCTGTCCCCGGCCGCGCCCAGCGGCGGCACCGAACTGTCCCCGGCCGCGCCGGGCGGCGGCACCGAGCCGGCGTCCGCGCCGGTCATCGTTCGCGCGCTGGTCGCGCGCGGGTCCGGCGCCGAGCTGCGGGTCGAGCGGGTACGCCTGCCAGCGCCCGGCCCCGGCGAGGTGCGGGTGACCATCAGGGCGGCCGGCGTCTGCCACTCCGACCTGTCCATGGTCAACGGCACCCTCGCCGCCAGGTTCCCGCTGGTCCTCGGGCACGAGGCGACCGGGGTGGTGGCCGAGGTCGGGCCGGGCAGCCGACTGACCGTCGGCACACCGGTCGTCCTCAACTGGGCACCGGCCTGCCGGGCCTGCTGGTGGTGTCGGCGCGGCGAGCCGTGGCTCTGCGCCGACACCACGGCCCCGACCGTGCCACGCGGCGAGACCGACGACGGGGTACCGCTGCACCTGACCCTCGGCCTCGGCGCACTCGCCGAGGCGGTGGTGGTGCCCGAGCGTGCCGTCATCCCGATCCCCGCCGGGCTGCCGCCCGAGCAGGCCGCACTGCTCGGCTGTGCGGTGCTCACCGGCGTCGGCGCGGTCCGGAACACCGCCCGGGTGACACCCGGCGAGTCGGTCGCGGTCGTCGGGCTCGGTGGGGTCGGGCTCGCCGTGCTCAGCGCGGCCCGCCGGGCCGGCGCCACGACGATCCTGGCCATCGACGTCGCCGAGGCGAAGCGGGACCTGGCGCTCGCCGCCGGGGCGACCGACTTCCTGCTCTCCGACGACCGGCTCTCCAAGGAGGTACGGGCGCGCACCGAGAGCCGCGGCGTCGACCACGCCTTCGAGTGCGTCGGTCGGGCCGCCACCATCCGCGCCGCCTGGCGGCTGACCCGGCGCGGTGGAGCGGTGACAGTGGTCGGCATGGGCGCCAAGGACGACATGGTCAGCCTGGGGGCGCTGGACATCTTCCACTCCGCGCGCACGCTGCGCTCCTCGGTGTACGGCTCGTCCGACCCGGACCGGGAGGTGCCGGTGCTGGCTGCCGAGCTCGCCGACAGCGCACTGGATCTGGGTGTGCTGGTCAGCGGAACGATGTCGTTGGACGAGGCGCCCACGGCGTTCGAACGGCTGGCGCGGGGCGAGGGCGCTCGCTGGGTGGTCACCCTGGACTGACGCTCGTCACAGCCGGGATCTCAGCGCGGCTGCGGCCGGGCCATGGCGGCAGCGGCGCGTCGTGCAGCTTGCGAGCGGCGGCGCCCGCCGCGGCCCACGCCGCCGGCGACGCGGTCGACGGCTCGCCGAGGCGGCCGAGCGCCGTCCCGGGCAGGGCGGCGAGCGCGAGCACGGGCGGTTTGCGCCAGAGAACCTCGGGGGTCGGGACCGGCGCCAGCGCCATCGCCTCGACCTCGACGTCGGTGCGTCCCTGATCAGCGTCGATCTTCAGGAAGACGTCACCGACGCGCAGTGTCGCGCGTTCCTGGTGGGCGACGACGACTTCGACCTCCGGCACAACGGCCATTGTCGCGAGACGGCCGTCGACATCCCAGCGGTTTCTCGGGAGCGACCGGCGTGGTTGGCCAGGTGCCCTGGGTCGACCCGGGAAGGGTCAACCCTGGGCACCCGGGCGACGAGAGCCGGGCGACCGGTCAGAAGGGTGGGGCGTCCTCGCCCATCAGCGCCAGCACGACGCCGCCCTTGCCGCTCTTGAGGCCCTGGACCACTACCTTGCCGGTGCTGCCGTCGGGCAGCTCCAAGGTGAAGGTCTTTCCGACCGCGTTCTTGGGGCCGTTGCCGGCGCTGTTGGCAGGTCGGAAGTCGCCTGCCCAGGGAGGAATCCCGCCCCTACGGGCCGGCTCGGCGAAGAGCGCGGCGGTGCCGGGGGTCCTGGTGCCGTCTGAGGAAAGGAGCACTGAGGCGCTGCGAAAGGTAGCCATATGCGCCAAGGCTAACCCGGACCATGCCGTTCGCGGCACCACAGCTGCGCGGATCGGCGATTCGGGCGACCTCTTCGTCTCGGGACGTTGCGCCGGAAGCCATACCTAGCGGTACTATGCATCGTACCTCTAGGTTTGGGAGCGGGAGGCTTCGTGAAGGTCGCCAAGGATCTGGTCGCCGCCTCGGCGACGCCGATGGTGCTCGGCATCCTGGCTGAGGGTGAGAGCTACGGCTACGCCATCCTCAGGCGGATCAACGAGCTGTCCGGGGGCGAGCTGGACTGGACCGAAGGGCTGCTGTACCCGTTGCTGCACCGGCTCGAGCGCCTCGGTCACCTGGAGTCGAGCTGGCAGGCGGTCGCCGGTGAGCGGAAGCGCAAGTACTACCGCATCACCGACCGGGGTCTGGCCGAGCTGGCCGAGCAGCGCCGGCAGTGGGACACGGTGGTGGGCGCGCTCAAGGAGATCTGGCACGACCGCGCGCCGCTGACCGTGCACCCGTTGGAGGGCCTGGCATGACGGCGCACGAGGGGCCGCAGGAGTTGGAGGCGCAGTTCGAGCAGTGGCGCCAGTACGTGCTGCGTCGCCGGGAGCTGCAAGCGGCGGACGCCGACGAGCTGGAAGACCACCTTCGTGGTTCCGTCGACCAGCTCGTCGCCGCAGGCCTGAGCCCGGACGAGGCGTTCCTGGTCGCCGTGAAACGGATGGGCAGCCTCGACGACCTCTCCCGCGAGTTCGCCCGGGAACACTCCGAACGGTTATGGAAGCAGCTGGTACTGACCGGCGACTCCGGCAGCCCGGTCGGCGGCGCTCGCTCCCGCCTGGACCTGTGGGTCATGCTCGCGTGTGCGGCGGGTGCCGTGGTGTCCGTCAAGGCGCCGGCGCTGTTCGGGCTGAGCCTCGACGACGACAGCTCGTTCTACGCGCGCAACTTCACGCTGTTTGCGCTGCCCTGGCTGGCGGCGTTCCTGGCCTGGCGCCGGGGAGCCCGACGGTCGGTGATCGCGGCGCTGGCGGTGCTCTTCGTCCTCGGCGCCGTGGCGGCCAACGCCTACCCCCTGGCGGACGATTCGCAGTCAGTGGTCGTCACCAGCATCCACCTGCCCATCGCCCTGTGGCTGGTGGTCGGCCTGGCCTATGTCGCCGACGACTGGCGCTCGTCCCGTCGACGCATGGACTTCATCCGGTTCACCGGCGAATGGTTCATCTACCTGGTGCTGATGGCCCTCGGTGGGGGCGTGCTCTCCGCGTTCCTGTTCAACACCTTCGCGGCCATCGGGATCGTGCCGGAGGCGTTCGTCTCGCAGTGGTTGCTGCCCGGAGGCGCCGCGGCCGCGGTCGTGGTGGCCGGGTGGCTCGTCGAGGCCAAGCAGAGTGTCGTCGAGAACATCGCGCCGGTTCTCACCCGGCTGTTCACACCGCTCTTCACCGCCGCCCTGCTCGCCTTCCTCGTCGCTGTCGTCTGGACCAGCCACGGCATCGACGTCGAGCGGGAGGCACTGCTGCTGTTCGACCTCCTGCTGGTCGTGGTGCTGGGGCTGCTGCTCTACTCCCTCTCGGCCCGTGACCCGCTGGCCCCGCCCGGCCCGTTCGACAAACTCCAACTCGCGCTCGTGGTCAGTGCGTTGGCCATCGACGTGCTGGTGCTGCTGGAGATCACCGGGCGCATCACCGACGAGTACGGCGGCACGCCCAACCGGGCGGCTGCGCTCGGCGAGAACGTGATCCTGCTGGTCAACCTCGCGTGGTCGGCGTGGCTGCTGCTGTCCTTCATCCGTCGGCGCACGCCGTTCGCGACGCTCGAACGCTGGCAGACCGGCTACCTGCCGGTGTACGCCGTGTGGGCCTGGATCGTGGTCCTCGTCTTCCCGCCGCTGTTCAGCTTCGCCTAGGTCACTTGCCGGTGACGATGCCCGGGTTGATGCAGAGCCCCGGGTTCGCGCCGTTCTTCTCCGCGATCTCCAGACAACGGGTCACCTTGTCGACCTTTGCGTTGGTCTCGGTGATCTGCTTGGAGATCTCGGCGTTCTTGCGGTCCTGCTCCAGGTTGCGGGTCTGCGCCAGCTTGTCCTGGAACGCCTTGATGTTGCCCTCGGTCTTGTCGTCGTGGTTCACCCGGGTGATGGTCACCGAGAGGATGTCCACGTCGGTGGCGAGGCGGGTCTCCCCGCTGGTCTTGATGTTCGCGGCGAACGGCTTCAGGTCGACGTTCAGGTCGCCGGTCTGGGCGTCGATCTTCTCCAGCGGGTTGTACGCGGCGAAGGCGTCGTTGACGGCACTGTCGAGCTGCACGCCCACCCGCTGACCCCGGAAACTGCCGAAGTCGCCCTTGTAGTCCATGAACTGCTTCGGCGCGTTCTCCGGCTTGACCTGCCATTCGACAAGCACCTCGACGCAGGCGTCGGCGAGGGTGCCGGTGCGCACGCGTACGCAGTTGTTGCCGCCGATGTGGTCGTACTTCTGTCGGCCCGCGTCCCACTCGCCGACCTTCTGCCAGGGCGCCACCCACTTCAGGCCCGAGCCGGTCACCTCGCCGGTGGGCTTGCCGAAGCTGGTGACGATGCCGACCGAGCGGATGGGCACCGAATGGGCGCTGGAGGCGATGCCGACCACCAGCGTGAGGGCGAGGAAACCGAGCGCCGCGAGGGTGGCCATCCGCTTGAGCGACCGTGCGGGAGCGACGAGAGCGACGACGGCGCTGACCGCCAGGGCGACGGCGAAGACGATCGCCATGGTGAAGCCGACGGGCATGGGGAGAGGACCTTCCGATGGGCTGTGTGGATCATCAACCTAGGGGGTCCGGTCAAGTCGACGGCGCGGGGGAGTGGAGTCCGCGCACGTCAACCGGGGGTCGAATATGGAGTGCATCGACATGGTTCGACGCCAGCGGCCCGCCGTAGGTTTCGTCCACGCGACGGGCCTGTGACCACGGTCACCGAATCGACCGTCGCCGCGACGTGCGGAGGATGAGGCGATGGCCGGGCAAGCGCTCCTGTCGGCCCGTGGGCTGACCCGCGACTTCCGGGGCTTCCGGGCGGTCGACGACGTCGACCTCGACGTGGCGTCGGACAGCGTGCACGCGCTGGTCGGCCCGAACGGCGCGGGCAAGACCACCCTGTTCAACCTGCTCACCGGATTCCTGCGACCCAGTGGCGGCCGGATCGAACTGGCCGGGCGGGACGTCACCGGGCTGCCCCCGGAGCAGGTGGCCCGGCTCGGCGTGGCCCGCTCGTTCCAGATCACCAGCCTCTTTCCTCAACTGTCCGCCCGCGAACACGTCGCGTTGGCGTTGCAGTCACCCAGCGGGCTGGGCTGGCGGTTCTGGCGGTCGGCGAAGCTGATGGGCCGCTACACCGAGCGGGCCGACGAACTGTTGGCCATGGTGGGGCTGGCCGAGCTGGCGCAGACCCCCTCGGCGGCCCTGGCGTACGGCCGGAAGCGCGCCCTGGAGCTGGCCATCGCCCTGGCGCTGGACCCGAAGGTGCTGCTGCTCGACGAGCCGACGGCGGGCATGGGTCTGGAGGACGTCGACCGCACCGTCGAGCTGATCGGTCGGGTCCGCCAGGGCCGGACCGTGGTGATGGTCGAGCACAACATGAGCGTGGTCGGCCGTCTCGCCGACACCGTCACAGTGCTCCAGGCCGGCAAGGTCCTCGTCGAGGGCCCGTACGAGCAGGTCCGCGCCGACGAGCGCGTGATCACCGCCTACCTGGGAGCCGCCGATGCTGCGCATTGAGAACCTGTCCGCCTTCTACGGCGAGGCGCAGGTGCTGCGCGACGTCAGCCTCGAGGTCTCCGCCGGTGAGGTGGTCACACTGGTCGGCCGCAACGGCGCCGGCAAGTCCACCCTGCTGCGCTGCGTGATGGGGCTGCACCCCGGTCAGCGCGGCACTGTGGAGCTGGACGGGCGGGACATCACCAGGTTGGCGGCGCACAAGCGGGCCCGCCTGGGTCTGGGCTGGGTGCCCGACGACCGGGGCAGCTACGCCACGTTGACAGTCACCGAGAACCTCACGCTGCCACCCACTGTCGGCCCCGACCCGTGGTCGCTGGAGCGGGTGTACGAGGCGTTCCCGGCCCTGTACACCCGACGGGACTCGGCGGCCACCATGCTCTCCGGCGGCGAGCAGCAGATGCTCGCGCTGGCCCGGGTGCTGCGGATGGGCGCCCGGCTGCTGCTCTGCGACGAGCCCACCGAGGGGCTGTCGCCGCTGCTGGTGCAGCAGGTCGGCGACCTGCTGCGCGAGGCCAAACGGCACGGCGTGACAGTGCTGCTGGTCGAACAGAACCTGCACTTCGCCACCGGTGTCGCCGACCGGCACTACCTGCTGGCCGAGGGCCGGGTCGCCGAGGCGATGGACAACTCCGAGGTGCGTTCGCGCGAACGCGAACTGCTCGCGTACCTCGGGATCTGAATTTTCTCAACGACGACCCGCGCGACGCCGCGCGGGATGGATGGAGTGGGCATGCGCAGGACGATGGGTGTGGCCGCGGCGTCGGCCGTGGTGGTGCTGGTCGCCGGATGCGGCGGCGGTGGCCCGCAGTCGAGTGGCGACCAGAAGCTGACCGGCGACAAGATCGTGCTGGGCGTGCTCAACGACCAGTCCGGGGCGTACTCGGAGTTGTCCGGAAAGAACTCGGTGGCGGCGGTGGAGATGGCCATCGCCGACTTCACAGCGAAGTACGGCGACAAGGCGGTGACCACAGACATCACTGTGGAGACCGCCGACCACCAGAACAAGCCGGACGTGGCCAACTCCAAGGCACAGGAGATGTACGACCGCAAGGGCGTCGACCTGATCCTGGACGTGCCCACCTCGTCGGCCGCGCTGAAGGTCGCCGACGTGGCGAAGGAGAAGAAGAAGCTCTACTTCAACATCGGCGCGGCGACCACCGACCTGACCGGCAAGAGCTGCAACAAGTACACCTTCCACTACGCGTACGACACGTACATGCTGGCCAACGGCACCGGGAAGACCACCACCGAGCAGATCGGCAAGAACTGGTACATCCTGTACCCGAACTACGCCTTCGGTCAGGACATGGAGAAGAGCTTCTCCACAGCCATCACGGCGGCCGGCGGCACTGTCGTCGGCAAGGACGGGGCGCCGTTCCCGAACACCAGCGGTGACTTCTCCACCTTCCTGCTCAAGGCGCCGAACCTGAACCCGAAGCCGGACGTGCTGGGCACCATGCAGGCCGGCGCGGAGTTGGTGAACGTGGTGAAGCAGTACAACGAGTTCAAGCTGCGGGACAAGGGTGTCGGCCTGGCGGTGGGGCTGATGTTCCTCACCGACATCCACTCGCTCACCCCGGCCGCGCTGGCCGGCACCACGTACACCGACGCCTGGTACTGGAACTTCGACGCCAAGAACCGGGAGTTCGCCGACCGCTTCCAGCAGAAGGCCGGCACCCGGCCGACCTTCGCGCACGCCGCCAACTACTCCGCGGCGTTGCAGTACCTGGAGGCGGTGCAGGCCGCCGGCACCGACGACGCGGACGCCGTGGTCAAGGGACTGGAGGGCAAGACGGTCGAGGACGTCTTCCTGCGCAACGGCAAGATCCGCGCCGAGGACCACCGGGTGGTGCACGACGCGTACCTGGCCCAGGTGAAGCCGCAGTCCGAGGTCGCCGAGCCGTGGGACTACGTGAAGGTGCTCAAGACGATCCCCGCCGCGGAGGCGTTCCGCGCGCCCTCGGCGGACTGCAAACTATGAGCGGATTCGCGCAGAATACGTTCAACGGGTTGGTGAGTGGGGCGTTCTACGCCCTGCTCGCCCTCGGGCTCGCTGTCATCTTCGGCATGCTGCGGGTGGTCAACTTCGCCCACGGCGCGTTCTACATGCTCGGCGCGTTCGGGGCGTACGTGCTGCTCAGCGAGGCCGGCGTGCCGTTCTGGGCCGCCCTGGTGATCATGCCGGTGGGGCTGGGTCTGCTCGGCATGGCGCTGGAACGCGCGGTGATCCACCGGCTGACCAAACTGGACCCGCTCTACAACTTCCTGCTCACCTTCGGTCTGACGCTGATCCTCCAGGACCTGGTGAAACTGCGTTACGGCGTGCAGTCCAGCCCGTACGAGACACCGTCGCTGTTGAGCGGGTCGGTCGACTTCGGGCTGTTCGACTTCCCGACGTACCGGGTGTTCATCCTCGGCTTCGCGGTGCTGCTCTGCGTCGCGGTGTGGTGGGTGCTGACCCGGACCCGGATCGGCATGGTGGTCCGCGCGGCCACCGAGCGGCCGGACCTGACCCGCGCGTTCGGCATCGACGTCGGACGGTGGGTGACACCGGTCTTCGGCTTCGGCATCGGGCTGGCCGGCCTCGCCGGTGTGCTGGCCGCGCCGATGCGCGCGGTCAACCCGCTGATGGGCGCCGACCTGATCATCGTGGTGTTCGCGGTGGTGGTGATCGGCGGGCTGGGCTCGATCTTCGGGTCGGTCGCCGCCGGTTTCGGCATCGGGCTGGTGCAGGCGTGGGGTGAGGCGTACCTCTCCAACTTCCCGCTCGTCTCGCAGACGATCGTCTTCGTCGTGATGGCCGGCGTGCTGCTCTGGCGCCCGGCCGGCCTGTTCGGTCGGGAGGAGGCCCCCGCATGACCAACACCGTGGACACTCCCACCGACGCGTCCCGCGCGACGCCACCGTCCGGGCTGATCGCCGTGGCCCGGGCCCCCGGCTGGGTCCGGTACGCGCTGCTCGCCGTCGGCCTGGGCGTCGCGGCGTGGCTGCCCAACGGCCTCTACCCGGCGGTCGCCGTGGACATCCTCTGCTGGGCGCTGTTCGCCGTGGCGGTGGACCTGCTGCTCGGCTTCACCGGGCTGATGTCCTTCGGCCACGCCGCGTTCTGGGGCACCTCCGCGTACGTCACCGGGTTGGTGGCCATCCACGCGGGCCTGCCGTTTCCGCTCGCGGTGCTGGCCGGTGCCCTCGCCGCGGCCGTGCTGGCGGTGCCGATCGGGTACCTGGCGGTCAAGCGGACCGGCATCTACTTCGCCATGGTGACGTTGGCCTTCGCGCAGATGGTCTACTACGTCGCCAACGAGTGGCGCTCGGTGACCCAGGGGGAGAACGGCCTCCAGGGGGTGCCCCGCGAGCTGTTCGGCCTCGACCTCACCGACGACTACTTCTTCTACTACGCGATCCTGCCGATCGTGCTGCTCGGGCTCGCCGCCGCCTGGCGGATCGTGCACTCACCGTTCGGTCGGGTGCTGGTCGGCATCCGGGACAACCCGGCCCGGGCGCGGGCGCTGGGCTACCCGGTGCACCGCTACAAGCTCACCGCGTTCGTGCTCTCCGGGTTCATCGCCGGCCTCGGTGGCGGGTTGTTCGCTGTCGGCCACCGGTTCGTCTCGCTGGACGTGCTGCACTGGACCACCTCCGGCAAGGCGGTCATCGTGGTGGTGCTGGGCGGGATCGGCACCCTCTGGGGTGGGGTGCTCGGCGCTGCCCTCGTGGTCCGGCTGGAGGACTGGTTGTCGTTCTCCGGGTTCGAGGCGATCGGTCTGGTGACCGGCGGCATCTTCGTCCTCGTCGTGGTGCTGTTCCGGCGCGGCATCTGGGGCAGCGTCGCCGCGCTGGCCCACCGGCTGGCGGCCCGCCGCCGCTGAAATTCCCCAGACGGCGCATCCGCCATGCGCCCTCCGAGCGAACCCCCGGGTAGAGAACGTCTACCCGGGGGTACGTCTGGTGCTGACCGATCCGATGCCGGCGGAGGCAGTGGAGATCGCGCACAAGCAGGTTTCGCTGGCGGCCGAGGACCTGGACGCCAACGGCGTCGCCTCGGTGCTGCTGGAGCTGGTCGAGGCGTGGGGCGTGCCGGCGGTCTGGGAGCAGGTCTGCCGTCTGCTGCTGGCCCGGCTGTCGGGGCGTACCGCCGCCGAGATCGTCGTCGAGCACGCCCTCTTCGAGGGCATTCGGGTCGGGTTGGACGCGTACCGCCGGGAGCCGGGCCGGTCACTGCCCACCGGCGGGGTGCTGCTGGCCGGCGCCGAGAAGGAGGCGCACAGTCTGGGTCTGCTCGCGCTGGCCGCCGCGCTGCGCGAGCAGGGTCGCGGCTGTCTGAACCTCGGCCCCGCGCTGCCCTGGTCCGCGCTCACCAGGGCGGTGTACCGGGCGCGCCCGCGCACCGTCGTGATCTGGTCGCAGACGCCGCTGACCGGCCGCGCGTACCGCCTGGTGCGCTTCGCCCGGGACTTTCCGCTCCTTCGGGTGTACGGCGCGGGGCCGGGCTGGATCGAGCCGCTCGGCGGCCCGGCGGTCCGTCTCGGGACGTTGACCGAGGCCGTGAACGCCTGCCTGGCGGTCGTGCCGGGGCGTGATGCCCACCACATACGATACGGATCGGTGCCGTATCGTTAATACGCGTCGTAGGCTGACCCGCGTTACGAGTCTGACCCGTATCGTATTTCGTCGCGGGTGATCAGCGTGGGGGGAAAGCCAGGCATGGAGCTGCACAACAACACCGGACACCCGAGGCGGTGGGCGATCCTGGGGGTGCTGGTGATCAGCCTCCTCGTGGTCGTCCTCGACAACACGATCCTCAACGTCGCCCTGCGCACCCTGGCCGACCCGGTGCACGGCCTCGGCGCCAGCCAGGGCGAGCTGGAGTGGTCCATCAACTCCTACACGCTCGTCTTCGCCGGGCTGCTGTTCACCTTCGGGGTGCTCGGCGACCGCGCCGGCCGCAAGCGCTTCCTGATGATCGGTCTGGTGCTGTTCGGCCTGGCGTCGCTGCTCTCCGCGTACGCCCAGAGCCCCGGACAGCTCATCGCGGCCCGCGCCCTGATGGGGGTCGGCGGCGCGGCCATCATGCCGGTGACACTGTCGATCATCTCCAACGTCTTCGACCCGCGCGAGCGTGGTCGGGCCATCGGTGTCTGGGCCGGCGCTGTCGGTCTCGCCGTGGCGATCGGCCCGATTCTCGGCGGCGCGCTGCTGGAGCACTTCTGGTGGGGCTCGGTCTTCCTGATCAACGTGCCGGTGGTCGCCGTGGGCGTGGTCCTGGTGGCGCTGCTGGTCCCCGAGTCGCGTGACCCGCGGCCCGGCCGGATCGACGTGCTCGGCGTGCTGCTCTCCGTGGTCGGCCTGGTCGCCCTCTCCTACGGCATCATCGACGGCGGCGAGCACGGCTTCGACCGCCCACTGGCCTGGGGCTCGATCCTCGTCGGCATCGCGGTGCTGGGCTGGTTCGTGCAGCACGAGCGGCGCAGCGACCACCCGTCGCTGGACGTCCGACTGTTCAGGGTGCCCCGGTTCGCCGCGCCGGTCGCCATCGTCGGCCTGGTGTTCTTCGCCGCGATGGGCTCGATGTTCTTCGGCTCGTTCTACCTGCAACTCGTGCGCGACTACAGCCCGTTGCAGACCGGTCTGCTCTTCCTGCCCTTCGCCGGCGCCCAGCTGGTCTTCGCGCCGCGCAGCGCCGCTATGGTCCGCCGCTACGGCGGTAAGGCCGTCGCCACCGTCGGGTTGGCGCTGACAGTGGTGTCACTCGGCGCGTTCGTCTTCATCGGCGCGTCCACCCCGATCTGGATCGTGCTGCTGGTCTTCCTCATCCAGGGCGCCGGAATGGCGAACATCATGCCGCCGGCCACCGAGTCGATCATGTCGGCGCTGCCCCGCGAGAAGGCCGGGGTGGGCTCCGCTGTCAGCAACACCATCCGCCAGGTGGCCGGCGCGCTCGGCGTGGCCGTCCTCGGCTCGGTGCTCTCCGCGGTCTACCGCAGCGACATCGGTGACGCGCTGACCGGTCTGCCCACGCAGGCCCAGGACGCGGCCAACGAGTCGATCTCCGGGGCGTACGCGGCGGCGGGCCAGCTCGGCCCCGCGGCACCGGCGCTGATCTCGGCGGCCAACGACGCCTTCGTCACCGCCATGCACTGGGCGGCCGGGCTCTCCGCGGTCATCGCCGCACTCGGGATCATCGTGGTGCTGCGCTGGATGCCAGGCAAGGAGGACGTGAGCGTCGCCCCGGCGGCGCCGGTCGCCGAGCCTGAGCTGGCCGGCACGGCATAGGTTCGGGGAGAATGGCGGACATGACGTCCACTGCCGATGCTCCGCGGTCGCCCGGGCGACCGCGGAGCATCCGCGCCGACGAGGCGATCATCGAGGCCACCCTCGACCTGCTCGCCGAGGGCAGCACCATCGAGGCGCTCTCGATCGAGGCGATCGCCACCCGCGCCGGGGTCGGCAAGGCCACCATCTACCGGCGCTGGGCCGGTACCGGTGTG
>NZ_JAKKFD010000053.1 GCF_022229005.1 Micromonospora trifolii | reverse complement strand
CCCTGACCGATGGCCTGCATTCTCGACTTACTGCTTTCCATAGTAAGGTAACACCGTCACACGTGTGAGTGTTCACCAGCCTCCGGTACGTTATTGAACAGCTTTATTTTTCGTAATGGTACGGCGACGTCCGAGATCTACACTCTAGCCCGACACGACGCTATGCCGAGCTGTTCCTCAAGCCGCGGGCGAGAGCGTCCAGGCCGGTGTTGAACGCCTCTTTCGACACCTCACCCCACCACGGCGCCGCATCAGCCTTCGCAGCGTTCCACGCCTTACGCAGCCCGGCGAGCGACCACGGCAGCGACGGCGTCAGCAACTCATCCGGCACCCCATAAGAGCGCTCCGCAGCGCGCTGGTCCATGACCGCCTTGACCCGGGCGAGCGCCCAGTTGTGCGCCACTCGCGCAGCCCCGACATGCGCCCTCACGGCGCGTTCCTGACCCGGAGTGAGGTCGAGAGCGAACCGGTACGCCTGGATCGCCTTCACGTCAGGTCCCCCGTGACCGCCTCGACCGCGCGGCGGACACGGCCCGCGCCGGCGCGACGGCCGTATACCACCACCTGCCCAGCGTCCGGGACCGCGCCGGTCAACGGCTCACCGAACATAATCAGCCGGCCGAGCCGGCAGCGGGAACAGGCAAGGTCTCCGACTCGTGCCGCCGCCGCCTGGTCGCGTACGAGACGCCGGTAGCCGCCGCCCACTCCTTCAAGTTCACACCGTCACCAAAGTCGACTCCTGAGCACCCCTGATCGCGGACACGCCAGCAGTTACTCCCCCCACCGGTACGACCATGTCCTGGTCGCCTTGAATCAGCAGCATGGGCGGGGCCTGGTCGGTGACGTAGGTGATCGGACTGGCCGCCCGGCTCGCTTCCGGGTTCTTGACCAACGCCGCGCGGATCACCAGGGATTCGGGCGAGTCCGCCGCATTGTGGTCGATCGTCCCGGACGGATGCGCCTGCGACTGCATGGTCAGCAGGTTCGATGGCGCGTACCAGCAGACCGCCGCCTGGATGCCACTGTCGTCCTGGTCGTTCCCGTTCAGCGCGACCATCGAGGCCAGGTGCCCGCCGGCCGACTCGCCCCACACGCCGATCCACTCCCGGTCCACGCCCACCGTGTCGCCGTGGCGGCGAAGCCAACGCACCGCCGCCCTGACGTCGTCGAGTTGCGCGGGGAAGGGCCCTTCGCCGCTGAGCAGGTACTGCGCGGAGGCGACCGCGAATCCGGCTTGGATGGCGGCGGTGAAGGGGTCCGCCTCCATGAGCCAGTCCGCCGGGTGCTTGGGCGAGCCGAACAGCCAGGCGCCGCCGTGGATCCACACCAGGACCGGGACCGGTCGGGTGGCTTCCACCGGCACGACGAGATCCAACGTCACCGGGCGGAATCCCGGGGCCTCGTTGACGACGATGTCACGGTGCTCGATCCGATCGGTCCAGTGCCGGTGTGCCGCATCGGTCATCGCGCCATCCTCGCACCGACGGTTCCACGGTGCCTCCCACGGCGCGGTCGTCCCGCCGTCAGTCGGTGAAGGCACCCATGCGCTCCGCGCTCCAACGTCTCCTGGCCGCGTACCCGTACCAGCGACCCTCTGCCATCTCGAAACGCCACCGCATGATGGGCCCGGGGCGATAGGCGGCGAGAGTGATTCCCCACTGCCTCGCGAATTCCTCGCCGCCGGTGATCATGCGATCAATGTGGCCGGGCTTGAGCTCAAGATCACGCACGCCGGTCATGACCACCGCCAACTCCGCGATGCCCGGATGCGCGGGTTTGACGTCGTCGTCCGGCACCTCCCCCATCTCCTGAAGAATGCGCCGCGACACCTCGTCCGCCGGGACGCCGTACGACGCGTAGGTGTACCTCATCACCCGCTCGGCGAATTGGCGAATCTCGGCAGAGTTGCTTGGGTCTGGGTCGAGCCAGCGGAGCACGACCCGGAACATTCCCAGCAACACACCCCCCAAGGCTCTCCGGTCGAGGAACGCCCTGGGTTGCAGGCGACGCGACAGCGAACGATCTCCGAGCAGGACGGCGTGCCAGTAGTGGCCCTGCACCGTACTCAGTCCGCTCGCCCGCCGCGTGGTCATGCCAGCAGGGTACGAACAGACCACCAACGCGGATCTGCCAGCAGCCAAGACCGCCAATGATCGACACATCGACACAAGATTGCTGAAGTCGGGGTGTTCCGGCGGCCTGGATGCCCCGAGTTCATTGATCGCGTGTGGCGGCGGGGCGGGCGCGGACGTGCAGTCGCTCCCCCTGCGGTCCGAAGAGGCTGAGGGCTTCGGCGGTGCCGGGGCCGGGGTTGAAGAAGAGGTGCGGCGTGCGGGTGTCGAACTCGGCCACCTCCCCCGCGGTCAGCGTCAGATCACGGTCACCGAGCAGCAGCCGTAGCCGACCGGAGAGCACGTAGAGCCACTCGTACCCCTCGTGGGCCTGCGGGATTCGGCCCCCGGCGGACGGGTCCGGCGGGAAGATCTGCTTGAACGCCTGGACACCGCCCGGTCGGCGGGTCAGCGGCAGATACGTCACACCGTGGATGACTATCGGTTTGGGGCGTACCCGGGGGTCGCCGGTGGCGGGGGCGTCGACCAGTTCGTCCAGCGCCACCTGGTAGGCCCTCGCCAGCGGGAGCAGCAGCTCCAGGGTGGGGCGACGGCTGCCGGACTCCAGCCGGGACAGGGTGCTCACCGAGATGCCGGTCAGGTCGGCGAGCTGGGTCAGCGTGGTCCCGCGTTGGTGACGCAGGGCACGCAGCCGGGGGCCGACGGCCGCCAGCGCGGCGCTGTCCTCGTTTGCCATAACGGCAAGGATAGTTGCCACCTTGCCGGTGCCGACGGATGGTGGGCGCAGCCGACAGAGCACGAGGGAGATAGCAGTGGACGAGACATACGACGTGGTGGTGGTGGGTGGCGGCGCCGCCGGGCTCAGCGGAGCCCTGGCGCTGAGCCGGGCCCGACGGTCGGTACTGGTGATCGACTCGGGTGAGCCGCGCAACGCGCCGGCCGACCGGATACACAACTACCTCGGTCGGGAGGGGACGCCGCCGGGCGAACTGCTCGCCATCGGACGGGCCGAGGTGGCCGGGTACGGCGGGCAGTTCCGCACCGGGCGGGTGCAGGCCGCGACCCGGCACGACAACGGGTTCCAGCTGAGCCTCGACGGCGGGGAGTCGGTGCGGGCCCGCCGGCTGCTGGTGACCACCGGCCTGACCGACGAACTGCCCGACGTGCCCGGCCTCGCCCAGCGGTGGGGCCGCGACGTGCTGCACTGCCCGTACTGCCACGGGTGGGAGGTTCGGGACCAGCGGATCGGCGTCCTGGCGACCAGCCCGCTGAGCGTGCACCAGGCCGAGATGTGGCGTCAGTGGAGCCCCAGCGTGCTGCTCCTGCTGCACGACGCCCCGGCACCGGACGCGGAGACCGCCGAGCGGCTCGCCGCCCGCAGCATCGCTGTGGTGCCCGGCCCGGTCGCCGCGGTGGAGGTGACCGACGATGCTCTGACCGGCGTACGGCTCGCTGACGGCCGGGTGGTGGCACTCGACGCGATAGTGGTGGCGACGCGGCTGACTCCCCGCGCCGACGTGCTGGTGGGGTTGGGTCTGGCCCCGGAGGAGGTGACGATGGGTGAGCACGTCATCGGTGCCCAGGTCCCGACCGACGCCACCGGCGCCACGACCGTCCCGGGTGTCTGGGTGGCGGGCAACGTGGCCGACATCCGCGCTCAGGTGATCACGTCCGCCGGGGCCGGCCTGACCGCGGCGGCGGCGATCAACGCCGATCTCATCGCCGAGGAGACCCGGGACGCGGTGGCCGCGTACCGACAGCTGGTGGCCACGACGTTCGAGGAGCCGGCGTGGGAGGAGCGCTACCAGTCCCGGCCCACAGTGTGGAGTGGTCGGCCGAACCCGCAACTGGTCGCCGAGGTCACCGACCTGGCCCCGGGGCGCGCGCTGGACGTGGGCAGCGGCGAGGGCGCCGACGCGGTGTGGTTGGCCGAGCGCGGCTGGCAGGTGACGGCCGTGGACATCTCCAGCACGGCGCTGAGCCGGGCCGCCGCGCACGCCGAGGCCGTCGGCGTGGGTGACCGGATCGAGTTCACCCACGTCGACCTGCGGGACAAGCCGCCCACCGAGGAGGCGTACGACCTGGTGTCCGCGCAGTTCATGCACCTTCCGCCGGTGCAGCGGCGGGAGTTGTTCGGCCGGCTGGCCGCGGCGGTGGCGCCGGGCGGTGTCCTGCTGATCGTCGGGCACCACCCGTCGGACCTGTGGGGGTCGGCGCACCGGATGCACATGCCGGACATGATGTACACCGCGCAGGACGTGGCCGCCGATCTGGAGCCGGCCCAGTGGGAGGTGCTGGCGGCGGAGGAACGCTCCCGCCCCGTCACCAACCAGGACGGCGAGAACATCACCCACCACGACGCGGTCCTGGTCGCCCGCCGACGCTGACCTCGTGCCGAGGTGACCTGCGTCGATCATGGAGTTGTGGTGGACGACAAAGGTGGTGGAGCACCACCTTTCCGGCACCACGAGTCCATGATCGGCGCGGGATCGGGGCAACGCGGGTCGGCAACGTGAGAGGAGGTGGGGCAGGACTTCGCATGAGGTCCGCTCGGCGGTAGCGTTGCGCCACACTGACGGCCCGTGGGGCAGGCGACCGCCGACCCTGACGCCCCGATCGTACGGAGGATGGTGCATGTCCATCGGCGCTGAGCCGCACGCAGCACGCGACGATGCGGCCTCCCGGCCGAGCTTCGAGCTCGCCCTGCGCGGATACGACAAACGCCAGGTGGACCGGCACCTGGAGCAGCTCGACGGTCAGATCGCGATGCTGAGCGGGGAGCATGGGCGTTCCGCCGTCCGCGTCCGTGAACTGACCGCCGAGGTGCAGCGTCTGCGCGCCGAACTGGCCGAGCTTCAGGAGCAACCCGTGCAGGTGGACCGCGCCTCGTTCCACGATCTGGGCCCGATGGTCGGCGAGATCATGGCGCTCGCCGAGAAGCAGGCCGGCATCATCACCGAGTCGGCCACCGACCGCGCGAACGAGCTGCGCAGCGAGTCCGAGCGGATCCTCGCCGACACCCGTGAGCGGGCCGCGCAGGCACGTCAGGATCTGGCCGAGGAACTGGCCGCCCGGCGGACCGAGCAGGAGCAGGCGCACGAGGAACGGCGTACCCACGCCGAAGCCGAACTGACAGCGATCCGCGAGCACGCCGAGCAGTTGCGGGCCGACGGTGAGGCCGCGCACGAGCGCGCCCAGCACGAGGCCAAGCGGATCACCGAGCAGAGCGCGCAGCAGCTCAACCAGACCCGGGTCGCCGCCGACGCGCTGATGAAGTCGGCCCGTACCCAGATCCAGCAGGAACTCCAGTCGGCCCGCTCCAAGAACCAGCAGGAGATGGCCCAGTGGCAGGCCAGCGTGGAGCGAGAGGTCAACGAGCGGCGCACCGCCGCCGAGCAGGACATCGCCGAACAGCAGGCCGCCGCCGAGCAGGAGCTGGCCGAGCAGCGCAGCGCGACCGAGCAGCAGATCGCCGCGCTGCTGGCCGAGGCGCAGCAGCACGTGACCGAGCTGCGCAACCGCGCCGACGAGCAGGCCGCCAGCCATCAGCAGCAGCTCGCCACCCTGCAGAAGGAGCTTGCGGAGCGCCGGCAGGAGGCCGCCGAGCTGAACGCCGAGCTGGACACCGGCCGCCAGCAGCTCGCCGAGATCCGCCAGGAGGGCGAGACGCTGGAGAACGAGCTGTCCCGGATGCAGCAGCGACTCGGTGAGGTCCGCCGGGACCTGACCGCCGAGAGCGCCCGGCTGGACGAGGCCCGGCGTGCCGGGGACTCCGCCGAGCGGCACGCCAAGGAGGTCCGCGCCCGCGTACAGCGGGAAGCGAAGCGGGTGGCCGATCTCGCCGCCGCCGCGGTCATGGCCGCGGCAGCCGGCGGTACGGAGACCGCCGAATACCCGATGGTGGGTTCCCGCTCCAGTGCCGACCGACCCGCCCCCGAGCGGGTAGGCGTCGAGCGGCTCCACGTCGACCGCGTCGGCGTCGACCGGCACTCACCGGAGCGATCCACAGCGGACGATGCGGACGCCGACCGCACCCCGCTCAGCCCCGCGCCTGTCGACCGCGTCCCGGCCGAGAACGGCTATGTCGACCGGACCCCGGCCGAGCAGGCGAACGGCGAGCACGGCGACGCGTCGGCGGTGGCGGACGAGTCGACGGCGCCCGAGCGTACGGCTGCCCGGGAGGTGAGCGCCGACGACGCCGAGCCGACCTTCCCTCGGCACATCGGCACCGACGCACCGACGCCGGTGCCGTTCCTGGCCTTCGGGCAGCCGGTCAGCGAGAACGGCGCCGCCCGACACTGATTCCAGCTCAAGGAACGCCCCGTCCGCGCCGATCTTGCAGTCTCGGTCGCCGAGATGCGCGGAATGCCCCCTACGTCGGGACAGTAAGTGCAAGATCGCGGAATGGGGGCGGGCCGGGCGGATTCTGCGCGGAACCGGGTCGCCGTGCCCGCTTGAGCTGGCAGGCTGGGCTGGCCGCCGCGCACCAGCGGCGGCCGCCGGCCCGGCCGGTGACCGAGAGGAGCGCCCGGTGACCGACCAACCGGAGGAGTTCGACCTGCTCGTCGTCGGTGGCGGCAAGGCCGGCAAGACGCTCAGCATGGACGTCGCCCGATCCGGTCAGCGGGTCGCCATGGTCGAGCGCGGCATGATCGGCGGCAGCTGCATCAACGTCGCGTGCATCCCGACGAAGGCGCTGGTGACCAGCGCGCGGGCCGCCCGCCAACTGCGGGACGCGTCGGCGCTCGGCCTGGCGGTGGAGGGCGGCCGGGTCGACATCGACCTGTTGCGCGCGCACAAGCAGGACGTGGTCGAGGGGATGGTCGCCGCCAACCGGCAGCAGTTCCTCGACTCCGGCCTGCACCTGGTGATCGGCGATGCCCAGTTCGTCGGCCCACGGACCGTACGGGTGACACTCGCCGACGGCGGCGAGCGGCTGCTGCGCGGCAGCGACGTGGTGATCAACACGGGCACCCGCCCGCACCTGCCGTCGGTGCCCGGGATGGCCGAGGCCGGGGTGCTCACCAGCGACGAGTTGCTGCGCCTGGACCGGCTGCCGGCCCGACTGGTGGTGCTCGGCGGCGGCACCGTCGGTGTGGAGTTCGCGCAGATGTTCGCGTTGTTCGGCAGCGCGGTGACGCTGGTCGAGGGCGGTCCACGGCTGCTCACCCGCGAGGACCCCGACATCAGCGACGCGGTGATGCGCGTCTTCCTCGATGATGGCATCGACGTACGGGTGGGTGTGGCGGTCGCGCGGGTCGACCGGGAGGCCGACGGCTCGCTCCGGGTGACGCTGGACGACGGCAGCGTGGTGGTCGGCGACGACGTGCTGGTGGCCGCCGGCCGGGAACCGGTCACCGACGGAATCGGCCTGGACGTGGCCGGCGTACGGCTCAGCGAGCGGGGCTTCGTGCAGGTCGACGAGCACCTGCGCACCAGCGCCGAGCGCACCTGGGCGGCCGGGGACGTCGCCGGCAGCCCGCAGTTCACCCACGTCTCGCTGGACGACTACCGGATCATCCGGGCCAACCTCGCCGGAGGCCAGCGCAGCACCGCCGACCGGCTGATCCCGTACACCGTCTTCACCACCCCCGAGCTGGCGCGGATCGGACTGACCGAGACCGAGGCGCGCCACGCCGGGTACGACGTCCAGGTCGCCCACCTGCCGGTCGCCGCCATTCCCCGGGCACGCACCCTGCGCCAGACCCAGGGCATGTGGAAGGCGGTCATCGACACCGGCACCGACCGGATCCTCGGCGCGGCGTTGCTCGGCGCCGAGGCCGGTGAGGTGATCACCTCGGTGCAGTTGGCGATGCTCGCCGGAATGCCGTGGACCGCCCTGCGGGACGCCGTCATCACCCACCCGACCATGACCGAAGGGCTCAACCTGCTCTTCGCCTCGCTGGAGTCCCGCCCGGTCCGCTGAGCGCCGCCCGGCCCCGCAAACAGCGCGAGGGCTAGCCGGCGATCTCGTCGCGTACCCGTCGTTGGAAGGCGCGGGCCTGCGCCCCGGTGGGCGGCGGCCCGCCGTGCCGCGCGGCGACCGCCTGACCGATCACCTCGGCCTGGTCGCCGGCGTCGATCAGCCGCCGGCCGGCGGCCACCTTCGCCAACCAGACGCCGTCGCGGTGGCGCACCAGCGACCGGCAGGCGCCGAGTACGGCGTCCTCGGTGCCGGGCGCGGGTTGGTCGTCCGGCGGTGTGGGCAGGGCGAGCCACCAGGACAGCGCCTCGATGAGCAGCCGGCGCAGATCGGCCGGGGCGAGGTCGGCGAAGGCCTCCCCCGTCGGCGGGCCGAGCAGTGGGAGTCCACTCTGGTGCAGGATGCTGCGATCGAGGCCGTACCAGAATCGGCCGTCGGCGGGCGGGCGGTCGGCGGGGTCGAGGGTGCGCCGGAACGGCATGCCGGCCCCGGTGTTCAGTTCGACCTCGAAGCCGGGCTCCGGGGTGCCGGAGGCGGCCACCGCCCGGTCGTAGACGACAAGCTCCAGTCCGCGCGCGGGGCAGGGCAGTGCCTCGTGCCGCAGCCGGGCCACCAACGTCCGCTTGGCGGTGTCGGTGAGCGGCCCTGCGCTGAGCAGCGCCACGTCCACGTCGCTGCGGCCGGGCTGGTACGCCCCGAGCCCCACCGAGCCGGCCGCGTACGCACCGACCAGGTCGGCGCCGAGCACGTCCCGGGCGGTGGTGACGAGGTCGTCGAGGTAGCGCTGAAGATCGGAGTCCACGGGCCATCATGGCGCACGGGTCGGAGACCGGCGGGACTACCCCGCGTAGAGCAGCAGCAGACCGGCGACGGTGTAGGCGACCATCAGCGCCAGCAGGGGTAGTTGGCCGGCCACCGCCCGGGCCCGGGGGAACAGGTACAGGGCGCGGTCGTGGGCGAGCAGCGTGCCGAGCAGGTGCCCGAGGATGATGACGGTGATCTGGAGGGTCGCCACCCCGGAGGGCGTGATCAGCGCTGTCTGCGGTTCCCAGTCGGCGGTGCCGAGCCAGTTGGCGCCGGTGCCCAGGGGGTCGGAGAGCAACGCGACGGTGCGCTGGCCCTCCAGGATCAGCAGCGAGTAGTAGTGCGCCACCACGTACCCCACGGCGATCGGCACGATGGAGTGGGCGATCTCGCCCGGCACCCCGCGGGCCTCGGCCGTGTCGGCGCGACCGATGCGCGCCGCGGCGCCGGTGGCGGCAAGGTACGCCACCGCGACGGCGGCGATGACGAGGCTCAGACCGGCGCTGCCGGTGACAGCCGGGTGCAGGCCGTTCTCCTGGCTGAAGCGCAACCAGCCCGGCGCGTTGGAGAGGCTGTCGTACATTGTCGAGCCGAGCAGCACGATCACCACGGCGACCAGCCCGGGGCGGGGTCGCAGGCCGGCGATCCCGTCGAGCGGGTTGCGCCACACCAGGACGCCGTCGGCGGCCCGGCCGAGAGGGGCGAGCTGACCGATCACTGTGCTGTACGCCTCGAACGGGTCGGCGTGGTCGAACCAGCCGGCGCCGAACAGGACAGCGCCGGCCAGCAGGACCACCGCGTACCCGGCCAGCCAGGCGGTGATGACCGGCAGGGTGGCCCGGTCGGGGGCGACCAGTTCCAGCCAGACGAACCCGAACAGGGTGGCGGCGGCCGGCCACCAGCCGACGCTGTCGGGCAGCTCACGGAGGCCACGGTTCGGGTCGCGCCGCGCCGCCAGCGCTGCGAGCAGGTGCACCGTACGCAGCGGGTTGACCACCCGCCAGATCGGGCCGAGCAGCAGCGACAACGGGGCCAGTCCGACCCAGAGCAGCACGTAGAGCGCGCCGGCGGTGGGGTTGTCCGCGGTGTCCGGCCCGCCCAGCAGACCGAGGCAGAACCAGGCGGCGGCGAGCAGGCCGAGCCCGCGCAGCGCCCACCGGAACGCGGGTGCGTCGACGAGTCGGGCGAGCTGGCGGGGCACCGGGCGACCACCGGTGGCGTCCCGGTCGAGCCGGGGTTCGCGCCAGAGCAGGCCCAGCGCCACGAACGTGACGACGAGGGTCAGCGCGGCGGCGACGACGAGCTGCGGCAGCGTGATCGGCAGGTCCTGGCGGCCACCGACGCCGTGTGCCAGCACCGTGGGAGCGGCCGTCATGTGGTTCAGCGGACGACGAGCTGGAAGAGCACCAGCTCGGACTCGTGCGTCTCCACCTCGAACAGCCCGGTCTTGTCGGCGCGGAACTCCACCGAGCCGGGTGTGCCGGCCGGCAGCCGGGCACCCAGGTCGTAGCCGTGCACGTGCAATTCGTCGGCCACGTCCGAGATGACAGTGATCCGGATCAGCTGGCCCTTACTGACGGTGACCCGTCCGGTCGGCGGATCGACCCGCTTCTTCGCGATCGTGACGGTGATCTGTTTGTCGACCGCGGCGGTGCTGGCGGAGGCGCCGGGCGTGCCGGTGGCCGTCGGGGTCGGCGCGGTGGGGGTGGCGCTCGACGGGGCGGCGGACGTGGGAGCCGCCGAGGTGGTGGCCACGGAGGGGTCGTCGTCCTGCCCGCAACCGGCAAGGAGCAGGGCGCCGAGGGTGACGGCGGCGAGGGTGGCGGCGGTCCGGGCGGCGGGGGTACTGACGAACACGGGCGGACTCCGAACGACGCGAGGGGGACGGGTGTCGGGTTGATCGTCGGGGAGGAGAACTCTACGTCTTGTTCGGTGCCGGGGAAATGACCATGATGAACGAATGCGATCGAAGCTGGTCACTGTGCGTAAGGTCCTGAGCCGTGTCGTGGCGGCGTTGGCGGCGACCGTTGTGGTGTCGCTGCTGCTGCCGGTCGCCCCGGCGTCCGCGCACGGCCAGCTGGCGACCTCCACGCCGTTGAAGGGCACCGTCGTACGCGAGCCGCTGACCCAGTTGGCGTTGTACTTCACCGAGAAACCCGCGTCCAACGCACACTTCGCCATCAGCGGTCCGGACGGGTCGCGAGTGGACAACGGGTGGTCCTACGGTGAGCCGAAGCGGCTGGACAAGCCGGTCACCGAATACTTCATGGTCAACGGTGTGTTCGAGCCACGGCTCTACCACACCGGTTTCCCGGCCATGGTGACAGTCGCGCACTGGCCGGCGAAGGGCCGCTACACCGCGAGCTACCTCTCCGTCGCCTCGGACGGTGAGGCGGTGCGGGGCGAGGTGACCTTCGACTACCAGGGCCCGGGCACGCCGGCCCCGGCCGGCTGGTCGGTGCCCACGGCGGGGCCGGATCCGGCGCTGCTCGCCCAGGCCGAGGGCGAGGGCTCGACCAACCCCGGGGCCACCGGAAGCCCGGTCGCCCCCACCGGCGCTCCGGCGAGCGAGCCCGCCGGCGCCGCCGAGGAGCAGCGCGACGGCGGGTTCCCGGCCTGGCTGATCCCGGCCCTGATCGTCGTGACTGTCGCAGTGCTCGTGTTGGTTGCGGCCCGCCGTCGGCCTGCGGTGCGCGGAGCCTCCACTGCGGACCGCCGACCAGTCGGCGGCGCGAGCCGGGGCGGCACCTCGACCCGCAAGTCCGCCAACCCGACTCGGAAGAGCGGCAACCGGACGGGTGGTCCGACGCGGCGCGGACGGCGGTAGACCGTCGCAAATACCCGGGCATTTTGCGCGTACCATCGCGAACTTTCGCACGGACATTGGGAACTTTTGATGTATCGAGGCGAAGCCATGGACAGTCCAATCGAAACGCCTTAATGTTCCGAGCCATCCACCCGGTGTTTCCGCAACGTCACTCGTCGGCGTCGAGGACGTTACGGAGCCGGGCCGACGGTCATCCTCACCGCTGATCCACGCCGACCGTCGGACACTCCACTGCCTCCTGGAGGAACGATGGGCACACGCCTGCTACGCCGACTCCACCATCCCGTCCTGGGTGCGCTGGCACTCGTCCTCGCCGCCGGTCTCTGGGCCGTCCCCGCGAACGCGGCCCCCGCACAGGAACCGGGCGTCACGCTGCGCGTCTTCGACGTGCAGGTGCCGCTGTCCGAGTTGTGCACCCTGAAGCCCGCCCAGACCCCCAACGTGGACAAGCTGATGTCCACCATCAACTGGACCTCGGCGGCCGACTTCGGCTTCGAGGACAACTTCGTCTCGCAGGTGCTCGGCAACATCACCACCACCCAGGCCGGCAGCTACACCTTCCGGCTCAGCAGCGACGACGGCTCCAAGCTGTCGATCGACGACGCCGTGGTGATCAACCACGACGGCCTGCACGGCGCGACCCCGCCCAAGGAGGGCACTGTCACCCTCACCGCCGGCCTTCACCCGCTGCGCATCGACCACTTCGAGCGTGGGGGTGGGCAGCAGATCACCCTGGAGTGGAAGACTCCCGGTTCGTCGACCTTCGTGGTCGTACCGAACTCGGCGCTGAGCACCGACGCCGGCGTGGTCCGCGTGACCGCACCCGGACGCAAGGAGTGCGAGGGCGTCTCCGACACCCCCGGTGACGGCCTGCCGCTGACCGGCGTGCACCCCGGCTACGCGCTGACCAACCTGCGGCCCAGCGGCTTCCAGCCGAAGGTCACCGGCATGGACTGGCTGGCCGACGGCCGGCTGGTCATCAGCACCTGGGGCGGCAGCGACCAGTCCGGCACCTCCCAGGACGGCGAGGTCTGGATCCTCGGCAACACCGGCGGAGCGACGAGCCCGGGCACCGTGACCACCAAGAAGATCGCCGGCGGCCTCAAGGAACCGATGGGGCTCAAGGTCGTCGACGGGGTCGTCTACGTGACCGAGAAGCAGCGCTTGACCCGGCTGGTGAACACCGGCGGCGACGAGGTGGCCGAGCGTCTGGAGACCGTCGCCACCTGGCCGTACGGGGGCAACTTCCACGAGTTCGCGTTCGGCCTGCTCTACCAGGACGGGTTCTTCTATCTGAACCTGTCGGTGTCGATCAACTCCGGCGGCGCCACCACCAACCCGCAGCCCGCCACCAACCGGGGCACCACCCTCAAGGTCAACAAGGACACCGGTGCGGTCAGCTACGTCGCCGGCGGCCTGCGGACGCCCCACGGCATCGGCTGGGGCCCGGAGGGCGGCATCTTCGTCACCGACAACCAGGGCGGCTGGCTGCCCTCGTCGAAGCTGGTGCACGTCAAGCAGGGCCGGTTCTTCAACCACTTCACCAACCCGGCGGGTCCGTTCGACACCGCTGCGGTCACGCAGCCGGTGCTCTGGATGCCGCAGAACGAGATCGCCAACTCGCCCAGCACGCCGCTCTACCTGACCAGCGGTCGCTACGCCGGCCAGTTCGTCATCGGCGACGTGACCTACGGCGGCCTGCAACGGGCGAATGTGGAAAAGGTCAACGGTGAGTACCAGGGCGCTTTGTTCCGGCTCACCCAGGGCCTGGAGGCGGGTGTCTCCGAGGTCAACGTCGGCCCGGACGGCGCGATCTACGTCGGCGGGCTCGGCGCGGGCGGCAACTGGGGCCAGACCGGCAAGCTGTCGTACGGCCTGCAGAAGCTCACCCCGAACACCGCCACCACGTTCGAGATGCTCGCGATGCGCGCCACCACGACCGGCTTCGAGGTGGAGTACACCCAGCCGGTGTCGACGGCGACCGCCACCGACCTGGCCGCGCGCTACAAGCTCAAGCAGTGGCGGTACGTGGCGACGTCGAACTACGGCGGTCCGAAGATCGACGAGGAGACCCTGACCGTCACCTCGGCCACCCTGTCGGCGGACGGCAAGAAGGTCAGCCTCACGGTGCCCGGTCGCAAGGCTGGCAGGGTGGTGTACCTGCGGTCGCCGCGCCCGTTCACCTCCACCAGCGGCCAGTCCCTGTGGAGCACCGAGGCGTGGTACACGCTCAACTCGATCCCGGGCAGTCCTCCGCCGCCGACCGGCGGCACCATCACCGGCGTCGGTGGCAAGTGCCTGGACGTCGACAACGCGGGCACCGCGGACGGCACGAAGATCCAGCTCTGGACCTGCAACGGCACCACCGCGCAGTCGTGGACGAAGGTCGGCGATACGTACCGGGTGCTGGGCAAGTGCCTGGACGTGGACAACGGCGGCACCGCCAACGGCACGAAGGTTCAGCTCTGGACCTGCAACGGCAGCGGCGCGCAGGTCTGGCAGCCGCAGTCCGACGGGTCGATCCGCAACCCGCAGTCCGGCAAGGTCCTGGAGGCCGCGGGCGGTAGCAGTGCCGACCGCACCCAGATCCAACTCGGCACGTACGCGGGCGGCGCACACCAGAAGTGGGTGGTCAGCAGCGGGGTAACCGGCTGACCTCGGACGAAGGGGCGTGGTCTGACCGGCGGGTCAGGCCACGCCCCAGCCGTCCGTCGTGCGGGAACCGCCGCTCAGCGGAACAGCACCGGCCGGTTCCCCCGGGCGCCCACGAGGTGGCCCCGGATGTTGATGTCCTCGATCGAGTCGGTCTCCCACACGCCTCGGGTGGTCAGGTCGGTCATCACCCCGTTGCGCCAGAGAAACGGGCGCCACGCGGCGGTGGTGGTGCTCTGGCCCACCACAGCGCCCCGGTCGTTGATCGCGGTGGCGCGGCTCCAGTAGCCACCGAGCGTGCCGAGGTCGGTCAGTGTCCCGTTCTGCCAGCGGAACGCCCGCCCGTTCGCCGCGCCCACCACCTGGCCCCGGTTGTTGACCCCGATGGCCTCGCTGCCGATCTGGGTGAAGACGCCGTCGCGCAGGAGACCGCCGACGCAGGTGCACGGGTAGTCCTGCGGCGGGACGTTGAACCCGCCCACCACGTCGCCCGCGTTGTTGAAGTCGGTGGTGAACTCGTAGAAGTACTCCCGACCCAGGTCGGTGAAGACACCGTTGCGCCACAGGAAGCGGTGCGGCATCTCGCCGGCCGGCTCGCTGGTGCCGAGCACCTGCCGCCGGTCGTTGACGCCGATCGCCACGCTGTTCTCCCCGCCCAGGGTGCCCAGGTCGTGGAGCTGACCGTCGCGCCAGAGCACAGCGCGGGTCAGATAGTCCGAGCCGAAGGAGGTGATCGCCACGTCACCGAACTCGTTGACGTCCACCGCGCTGGAATCCGTGTCGCCCGGCAGCACGCCCAGGTCGGTGATGACACCGTGGCGCCAGAGCACGGCGTGCCGGGCGCCGCTGGCGACTGTGCTCCAACCGACGATGTCGCCGCGGTCGTTCATCGCCGTCGCAGCGCCGTCACCTCCGCCCAGAGTGCCGAGGTCGACGACCCGGTAGCTGTGCGGGGACGCGGCGACGGGAGCCGGAGCGAGAGTGATCAGCGCGACGACTGTCGTCGCCGCGGTCAGCAGGGGACGCGGGGACACCATGGACGCCAAGGGGGACGCTCCTCGGATCGGAGCGGCGACGACCCGGCGGACGGGCGCGGGACCACCACCACTGCGCGTTCGATCGGTAACGCACAGTAGATCCGGTGTCGTGGCGGCGCGCCACTGACCGAACGGTCACCGACGCCCGGGGCGTCCAGCTGTGGAGGCGTCGGTCAGGGGCCGTGCGGCAGCGGCTGCGCCAGTGCCCGCAGATCCGCCGGGAGTTGGGCCAGGGCGTCCTCGAACTCCCGGTGCCCGACCACCCGATGCATCGTCTGGAGCACCGCGCGGGTGCCCCGCTCGGCGGCCGGACGGTCGATCCCGGCGCGGTCGGCCACCCGACGCAGGAACTCGTCGTAGCCGAACGTCTCCGGCGGCTCGGCGGCCTTGACCAGCAGCGGGCTCAGCTCGGCGGCCAGGTGGGGGGCCAACGCGCCCGCCTCCCCGCCGCTGAGCCGCTCGGTGAGGGTCCGCAGGACCGCCTCGGTGAGCGGGCGCGCCTGCTCCGGCGGGAGACCCGCCCTTGCCGCAACCTTGTCGACGAACGCCAGCTCGGCCATGCCCCCGCCCTTCGCTTTCGGAAACGCGTGGCTACCCGGGCCCACCGGCAGCAAACCCGGCAGGCGCAGCGGAATGGTTCTGCTGGTTGCTCCGCGCGGTGCCGTCCGCTTCTCGTACGGTGAGGTCGGACCGGGAACCCGACGGCTGCCCGACGGCGGCCCGTGCCGCAGGAGGAGCAGATGGCCCTCGACCTGCCCGACGTGATCGACAGGTACTTCCGGGCCGTCAACGACCGGGACCTGGACGCCTTCGTCGCCTGCTTCGCGGACACCGCGAGCGTCGCCGACGAGGACCGGCTGTACGACGGGCGGGCCTCGATCCGCGCCTGGCGGCAGAAGACGATGGACGCCTACTCGTACACGGCCGAGCCGGTCCGGGTCACGTCGCAGGCGGGCGACTCGTACCTGGCGCTCACCCGGGTGTCCGGTGACTTCCCCGGCAGCCCGATCGAGCTGCGGTACCGGTTCACGCTGCGCGACGGGTTGATCGGCGCCCTGGACATCCGCCCCTGACGACGAGTGCCGCCGTCGGAGCGGCGAGGCTGGTCGGGGCGGCCCGCCGGTGATCAACCGCCGAACGGACGAGACAGTCAAGAGGTCAGTGGGTGACATGATGTGGCGACAACAGCTGTCGCTACGAGAAGGGTTCCCGCTGCCCGATGGCGCACTTCGAGGCTCGCACGCCCACGACACCCGCGCGGAACGCGGTGCCGCTGGCCGGGCAGCCGCATCGGGCGGGCTGATGCCTGGCGAGCGACGGGAAACCGTGGCCGAGCAGAGTGTCCCCACCCACGCCGCGGACACCATGTCGTATCAGGTCGCTACCGACATACGAGCGCTGCGCGCGTTCGTCAGCGCCGGCGCGCTGGCCCGCGGCCTGTCGGCCGAGCGGGTGGAGCTGTTGACGCTGGCGGTCAGCGAACTGGCCACCAACACGTTGCAGCACACCACCGGCGGCGGCTGGGTACGGCTCTGGGCCGAGCCGGGTCAGCTGCTCTGCGACGTGGTCGACCGGGGGCCGACGCGGGCGTTCGGCCGGAGCATGCCGGCCGCCGACTCGGTACGGGGTCGCGGGCTGGCTATCGTGGAGCAGATCTGTGACGAGGTAGCGGTGCTCAGCGGCCCCGGGCAGACCGTCGTACGGATTCGCCTGAGTCTGTGAACGTCGGCGGCGATCCCTCCCCGCCCGGGCCAGGTTCGCTGCCACAATGCGGACAGCCCGGGCCGACGGTGGCACCGGGTCGGACCCGAACGGGAGGACGCCACAATGCCGGACAGCGCACGCGAGGCTGAGCTGCTCGACGCCGAGCGCACCCTCCAGGCCGCCCAGCGGGCCGGCGACGTCGCCGCCCTCGATCAGCTGCTGGTCGACCAGCTGATCGCCATCGGCCCGGACGGGCGTACCCACACCAAGCAGGATGACCTGGCCGCCCACCGGGACCGCCGCTCGGTCATCGAGGAGTTGGTGGAGGAGGAGTTGGATCTGCTCGTCGTCGGGGCGACGGGGGTGACGTTCTTCCTGGGCCGGGTGTCCGGCGTCTCCGAGGGTGCGCCGTTCGCGGCGCGGCTGCGCTACACCCGGACGTGGGTCCACGACGACCCGCACGGCTGGCGGGTGTTGGCCGCACACATCAGCCCGGTCTGACTCAGCTCCCGTCCTCGTCGTCCTCGTCGAGGAGGCCCTGCTCGTCGAGGAACGCGAACCACCTGTCGTCGGCGGGGGTCAGGTCGGCGTAGCCCGGCCCGAGCAGGTAGTAGTCCACGAAGGATTCCACGTCGGGGGCGAGCTCCTCGAACGCGTCGGACATGAACCACTCGGTGCCGGTGGGTGGGAAGTACCAGATCGCTCCCGTGCCACGATCCATGAAGATCGGCTCGTCGCTGCGAACGCCGACCACCAGCCAGCCCGGCCGGTCCTGCGGGATGGACGAGAAGTCCGGGGCGTAGTCCAGGTGGTACTGGATTCCCGCGAGGGTCGACGAGGACGCCAGCTCGACCCGACCCGCCCGCAGCCCGTCGGCCACCAGCAGGAGGTCCCGCAGGTCGGCCGGGAGCCCCGCCGGTACGGCGTCGATGGCCGCCCCCTCGCCGAACTCGGCGTAGGCCAGGCTGTCCGGCAGATCGGCCAGCTCAGCCCGCAGCTCCTCGATGAGCTGCCGCAGCTCGAGGTTCACCGCATCACCTCTGTTCGGATGAGGTCCCGTCCGGCAATGCCCCCGGCTGCCCGGAGACCGGCGAGCCGATGTGCGGTTTGGTTCTACCACGCACCAGCTCGCCGGGGCGCCACCTCGCCGAATCCGCCAACCGGGTGGCAACGCGGCGCTCACACCAACGGCGGCTGCTCGGCGCCGACGTCCAGCCCTTTCCTCAGCTCACGACGGCGTCGATAGCGCCGACGCGCAGGGTGCCGTCGTTGAGGGGCGTACAGCGGATGCCACCGGTGGTGCGCAGCGCCTTCCACGTCCCCGGGCCGACGGTGACGTCCATCCAGGCGCACGGCCGGGCCGCCCGGTTGACCCGCAGGCTGACCGGGCCGTCGCCGGAGTCCAGCACCAGCACTCTGCCGATCAGCTCGTCCACGGCGATCCCGGTGGTGAGGATGTTGCGTCGTACCTCGGCCAGGCCGATGCCGGCCGGTAGCGACTCCTGGGCGATGACTGTGACGCTGGCGTCGCGGTGCGCCTGCTGGCCGAAGTACCGGTCGCCGACGATGCCGAGGCCGGCCCGGATCCGGACGGCGTCGACCAGCTCACCGGGCGGCGCCGGGGCCGGGCCGTCGGAGGGCCGGCCCAGGAAGCGGTGCACGGGCGAGGCCAGCAACTCGACGATCTCCGGCATGGCAGGAATTCTACGAACCGGACCGGGCCTGCCGGGGCAGGTCGACGGATGAGCCGGTGGGGACGGCGGCGCGAGCGTCGCCGTCCCCACCGCTCCCCCGGTTCAGGCCGGCGTGCCGGTGAGGGTCAGGTTGCGCAGTCGGCCCACGTTGTCGAACGAGCCGAAGCCGACCCGTCCCGAGCCGAACGTGGTGTCCCTCGCGGTCAGCAGCGGGTCGCGGTGCCCGTCGACGTAGACGGCGATCTCGCCGGTGGCCGGCAGGTGCACCACCCGGACGCGGTGCCACAGGGCATCGGTGATCGCCGGGTTGGCGCCCCGGGACCGGCCGTTCCACTGGTGGTCGATGCGCTCCCGGTCGGCGTTGTCCACCTTGAAGATGCCGTTGTGCGGATAGATCGTGTTGTCAGTGGAGAGATGGGCGTAGTAGAACTCGGTGTCCGAGCGCCAGCCGAAGACGATGATCACGTCCCGGTTGGTGACCTCCACCGGCGTGTCGAGTCGTACCTGGGCGTCGACCCGCACCGACGACCACGCCGGGCCGTTGGTCAGCACCGCGTACTCGAAGGGCCGGCGCGGACCCGGCCGGCTCTCCCCGGCCTCGGCCAGGATGACCTGGTCGCCTGTGAACTGCCACTTCGCCGGCGTCACCGGCGCCCAGTTCGCGGCCCCAGCGGTGCGGCGCAGTGTGACGTCCCCGACGTCGCCGCTGGCGAACTCCCTGGTGCCGGTCACCTTCCACACCTTTCCGTTGGCCTTCGCGACGACGTAGAGCTCGCCGGCGGCGTCGGTGCCGAAGCGCAGGTCCACCCGGTTGGGGTCACCGGGCGCGCCCGGGGCGGACAGGTCGCGCATCCGGACCGGGGTGCCCGCCGCGTCGAAGAGCGCGAGCTGGTGGATGGTGGCCAGCCCTCGGCCCCGGCGCATCTCGTTGGCCTCGGTGTAGAGCACCCGGCCGTCGACGAGGTCGCCGAAGACGTACTTGCCGCGCAGCGCGGGCAGCGCCCGCCCCCGGTAGACGAAACCGCCAGCCACAGCGACACCGACGTCGTCGGTGCAGTTCCAGCCGGCCGCGGGGTCGTGGTCGTACGCGGCGACGGGGTAGGTGTAGCCGTACCTGTCGTCGTCGGCGGGCAGCGGGAGCAGCCGGTCGCACGGGTTCGTGGCCGTCTTGTCGAAAATGAATGAGCCCTCGCGCTCGCTCCAGCCGAAGTTGTCCCCGGCGCGGACCTCGTAGATGGCCTCGACGGCGTGTTCACCGATGTGTCCGAGGTACATCCGGCCGGTCGCCCGGTCCCAGCTGAACCGGTGCGGGTCCCGGAAACCCACGGCGTACAGCTCGCCGAGCGCGCCGGCCCGGCCGACGAACGGGTTCCCGGCTGGGATGCCGTAGCGCCCGTTGGCGGACTTGGTGCCCCGGGGGTCGATCCGCAGCAGCTTGCCGTGGGGCAGTGCCAGGTTCTGCGGGTCGGTGTTGCGCGCGCCCTGGCCACCGTCGCCGACGGCGAGGTACAGCAGACCGTAGTCGCGGTCGTGACGCTTGGCAGTGGGGTTGAAGTTGATCTCCTGGATGCCGTGCACCTGGCCGCCGAAGCCGATGCGCAGCACCTCGCGGTGGGTGCCGGCGAAGGTGTCGGCGGCCGGATCGGTGGCCGTCCACTCGGTGATGACACCGTGGAAGAGCGCGTTGGGCTGGGCATAGTCCGGGATGGCGGTCGTCGTCGACGCCAACTCGGTGTGGATGGTGTAGAAGCGGCCGTTCACACCGAACTCCGGGTGGAACGCGACGTACCCGAAGCCCTGGCCGAGCCCACGACCGGAGAAGAACCGCGGCGCGAACGTCGCCGCCACGTCCAGGTAGACGTGCGGCACGCCGCCCTCGACCAGGTAGAGGCTGCCGTTGAGGTCGGGCACCGCCCGCCGGCCGGAGCCGTCGGGCACCTCCATGATGGTGTTGATCCGCGCGGTACGCATGAGCCGCGCGTCGGTCGGCGCCGGCGTCGGGTACGACTGCGGGAAGCTGGCGTACTCGCTGAGGACCAGCCCGAGTCGGGACTGGACCGGCATCTCGGGGATGGGGTCGTCGACAGCGTCGGCGGCCCGCGCGGGCGAGGCGACCAGTGTGGACAGGATCAGCACGAGGGCGGTGAGGCCGGCCCTCACTGTGGGCCGGCGGGCGGTGCCGGCGCGGCGGTGCAGGGTGCGCACGCGTGTCTCCTTCTCGGTGGGACGGTGCCGAGGGTGGTCAGCGGGCAAGGTGGCGGTACTGCCTCCGCACGTCGTTCGCGGAGACCACACTGTCGAGGAACATCAGGCCGTCCATCCGGCAGTCGCACGGGTTGCGCTCAACTGTGTCCTGCGGGAAGCTGCCGCCGATCTTGATGCCCCGGGGGTCGGACGCGGTGGTCACGTGTGGGCCCGGCCCGGACACCAGCCACGGGTCGTCGGCCCGGGTGTAGAAGCCGTCCACCGGTTCGCCGTCGCGGTAGAGGGCGAGCGCGCCGGTGTCGAAGTCGAAGGTGGCGGCCAGGTGCACCCACTCCCCCACCGGCAGCAGCTCGCGCCAGTCCCGGGTGGCGGCGAAGGTCTGCGAGTTGCCGCCGTCGAGCCGCCGGCCGAGCGCGACGAGGCGCAACTCCCCGTCGACGTCGATCAGCTCCAGCAGGGCGCGGACGCCGTGGCCGTCGGAGTCGCCGGTCAGCACTCCGGCCAGCCCGATCGCGTTGTACCTGTCGCCCGGGTCGGCGGTGGTGGAGTTGGGCAGGGGGCTGTCCATGTTCAGCTTGAACCAGCCCATGACCGTGGTGCCCGCTGTGGCGCTGAAGGGCCGCAACGTCCGCACCCCGCTGGCCGACCAGGTGCCGGCCTTCCAGTCGTCGTTGCCGGCGACGGCGGGGTCGACCTGGCGGGTCTGCACCGCGTTGCGGCTGCCCCGGTAGGCCCGGTCCGGCACCCGCATGGCGGCGCCGCCGTTGATCAGCTCGATCTCGGTGCCGGACCGCCCCTGGTCGCGTTCGAGGGCGGGGTCGCCGGGCACCGGGTGGTCGAAGTCGTACGCGGCGACCAGGTGCGCGCGCAGCGCCGGGTGGACGTCGTGCGAGAGGCTGCGATCCGCCTGCGCCGGTGGCGCGCTGGCGCCGGTCAGTGCGCCGATCGCCAGGAGGGAGACGGCCGCTCGTCGGGCCCTGGACATGGCTGTCACCTCGTTTCGCGGCATACCGGATGCCGGTCACGTAAGCGCTTACGAAAGCGCTTACGTACCCTAGGCTTCGATCGATGTCGCTCGCAACAGATCGGGTGACATGAATGTTCTCGGAGGGTTGCCGATGCCCAGGGCCAGCCACCGGCCGCGCCTCGTGGACGTCGCCCAACACGCCGCCGTCTCGCTGGCGACCGCCTCCCGCGCCCTCGCCGGCCGTGAGGGGGTCAGCACCGAGGTCGCCGACCGGATCCGGCAGATCGCCAGTGAGCTGGGCTACGTGGCCAACCCGTACGCCCGCACCCTGGCCAGCGGGGCCACCTCCACCGTGGGGTTGATCGTCCATCAGGTCGACGACCCGTACTTCTCCGAGATCGCCGCCGGTGTCATCCAGCTCGCCGCCGAGCAGGGGCTGCTGGTGCAGATCTGCCAGTCCGGCCGCGACCCCGGCTACGAGCTGCAACAGTTGCGCCACCTGATCGCCCAGCGGGTCGGTATCGTCCTGATCAGCGGTTCCGGCTACGACGACCCACGGATGGAGAGCGCGGCCCGCGCCGAACTGGACGCGTTCCAGGACCACGGCGGACGGGCCGCCGCCATCGGACGACACGCGCTCGGCGTCGACGCCGTGCTGCCGGACAACGAGGCCGGCGGCCATGCCCTCGGCCAGCACCTGATGGATCTCGGCCACCGGCGGATCGCTGTCGCCGCGGGCAGCGCCGGCCTCACCACCGTCGCCGACCGGCTGGCCGGGGTGTCGTCGGCCCTGCGGCAGCGCGGCCGGTCCCCCGCCGACCTCGTCGTCGTGCACAGCGACTTCACCCGCGGCGGTGGGCGCGCCGCCGCCGAGCAGATCCTCAACGAGCATCCCGAGACGACGGCGATCGTCGCGCTCAACGACGTGATGGCCATGGGCGTGCTGTCGACGCTGCGGTCCCGCCGCGTGCCGGTGCCCGCGCGGATGTCAGTGGTCGGCTTCGACGACGTCTCCGTGGCGGCCGACCTCGCGCCCAGCCTCACCACCATTCGTCTGCCGATGACCGAGATGGGCCGCACGGCACTCACCCTCGCGCTCAAGCCGCGCACGACACGCCCGCGCCGCCGCCCCACCGGGCACCTGCTGATCGTGCGCGACTCGACCGGGCCCGCACCGAGGACCTGACCGGCGCCGCGCCGGTCAGACCGCCAACGCCGCCCGGACCTCCCGTTCCGCCGTGACACCCCCTTCGCCGTGCGAGGTGACCCGACCGGACTCCAGCACGTGGTAGCGGTCCGCCACCCGCAGCGCGAAGCCCAGGTGCTGCTCGACGAGCAGCACACTGAACCCGGACTGCCGGGTCAACTCGACGATCCGCTCCTGGATCTCCGCGACCACCGACGGCTGGATTCCCTCGGTCGGCTCGTCGAGCATCAGCAGCCTCGGCCGGGTGATCAGGGCACGGGCGATGGCCAACTGCTGGCGCTGACCGCCGGAGAGCAGCCCGGCCCGACGCCGCAGCAGCGGGCGCAACGCCGGAAACAGATCCAGCACCTCCGCCGTGGCCACCGCACCGTCGCGCCGACCGTCGGCGACCAGCCGCAGGTTCTCCGCCGCGGTCAGGTGCGGGAAGCACTGCTGACCCTGCGGGACGTACGCCATCCCCCGCGCCACCCGCTCGTGCGGCCCGGCGCGGGTGACGTCCTCGCCGTCGAGCTCGACGGTGCCGGCGCTCGGGCGCAGCAGCCCGGCCGCGACCCGCAGCAGGGTGCTCTTGCCGGCACCGTTGTGCCCGAGCACGGCGGCCACCCCGTCGGGCGGGACCGCCAGATCGACCCCGTGCAGCACCCGGGAACGCCCGTACCCGGCGTGCACCCCGCGCAGCGTCAGCATCATGCCTCCAGGCCGGTGCGGGCCGACCCGGCGTCGACCGGGTGGCCAAGGTAGACCTCCTGCACGCGCGGGTCCGCCTGGACCTGCGCCACTGTGCCCTCGCTGAGCACCCGGCCGGCGTGCAGCACTGTGACGCTGCGCGCGAACCGACGCAGGAAGTCCATGTCGTGCTCGATCACGACGACAGTGCGATCCCGGCTCACCGTCTCCAACAGGACGCCGGTGGCGTCGCGTTCCTCGTGGCTCATCCCGGCGACCGGCTCGTCCAGCAGCAGCAGCCGCGCGTCCTGCACCAGCAGCATGCCGATCTCCAGCCACTGCTTCTGACCGTGCGCGAGCGTCCCGGCGAGGTGCGCGGCCCGCTCGGCCAGACCGATGGTCTCCAGCGCGGCGGCGACCTCGTCAGGGACACCGCGGCGGCGGCGGGCAAGTGTCGCCCAGCTACGCCGGGCGCCCGCAGCGATGTCGAGGTTCTGCAACACCGACAGCTCCTCGAAGACCGTCGAGGTCTGGAAGGTCCGCCCGATGCCGAGCCGGCTGATCCGGTGCACCGGGCGGCCGAGCAGTTCCTCGTCGCCGAACCGGACCGAGCCGGTGGCCCGGACCAGGCCCGTGATCGCGTCGACCAGTGTGGTCTTGCCGGCGCCGTTCGGCCCGATCAGGAACCGGATGTCGCCGGCGGGCACCTCCAACGAGACGCCGTCGACGGCGGTGAAACCGTCGAAGCTGACCCGCACATCACGGACGGACAACCCGTCCAACCGCTCACCGCTCATGCCGCCGGCACCTCCGTCCGCTCAGCGCGTCGTCGGCCCAGCGACAACCGCCCACGCCGCAGCGGCTGCGCGGCGACGTCGCGGCGGCGGGCCAACGCCCACAGCGACGCCAGGCCGCCGGGAAGGAACGCCACCACGACCACGAAGAGCAACCCCTGGAGGTACGTCCAGGTGCCCGGGAACCTCTCGGAGAGGGCGGTACGCGCCCAGGCCACCGCCACCGCGCCGAGCACCGGCCCGAGCAGGCTCGCCCGCCCGCCCACCGCGACGCCGATGACGAACTCGATCGACGGGACGATGCCGATCAGCGCGGGCGAGATGATGCCCACCGCCGGCACGAACAGCGCCCCGGCAAGCCCGGCCATGCCCGCCGCGACCACGTACGCCACCAGCTTGACCGACGCCGGGTCGTAGCCCAGGAAGCGGACCCGTTCCTCACCGTCGCGGACCGCCACCAGCAACTCGCCGTAGCGGCTGTGGATGAGCTGACGGGTCAGCGCGAGCAACGCCAGCAGCGTCCCGGCGATGATGAAGTACACCATCCGCTGGTTGACCGGGTCGTCCAGGTCGTAGCCGAAGAAGCCCTTGATGTCGGTGAGCCCGTTGGTGCCGCCCGTGGTGCCCTGCTGCCCGATCAGCAGGATCACCATCGCGGCGGCGAGCGCCTGACTGAGAATCGCGAAGTACGCGCCGCGCACGCGGCGGCGGAAGACCAGCGAGCCGAGCCCGAAGGCGACCGCCATCGGCAGCAGCACCGTCGCGGGCAGCGCGAACCACGGGCTGGCGAACGGCCGCCACCACAGCGGCAACTCGTCGAGTTGCCCGTACAGCTGCATGAAGTCGGGCATCCCACCCGGGCCCGCGTCGGCGAGCTTGAGGTGCATGGCCATCGCGTAGCCGCCGAGGCCGAAGAAGACACCCTGGCCCAGGGTGAGCATTCCGCCCCGGCCCCAGGCGATCCCGATGCCGACCGCGACCATGGCGACGCAGAGGTACTTGGCGAGCAACGCCAGCCGGAAGTCCGACAGCACCAGCGGGGCGACGGCGAACAGCACCGCCGCGCCGAAGGCGAAGCCGGCCAGGGTCCGCAGCCGTGATCGGCCGGCGGGCCGACCCGGTGGTACGGCGCCGGCGGGCGCCGGGCGGACGGCGGTGCTGGGTGGCGCGGGGGTGACGGCGGTCATGCGAGGCTCCTGGTCCGCAGGGTGAACAGGCCCTGTGGCCGCCACTGGAGGAACGCGACGATCGCCACGAACACGATCACCTTGGCGACGCTGAGGGTGGTGAGGTACTCCCCGGTGGCCTGGAGCACGCCGAGGGCGAAGGCGACGATCACGCTGCCCTTGAGCTGGCCGATCCCGCCGACCACGACGACCAGGAAGGCGTCGATGATCAGGTTGGTGCCCATCGTCGGGCCGATCGGGCCGAGCAGGGTGAGGGCCACCCCGGCGAGCCCGGCCAGGCCGGAGCCGAGGAAGAAGGTCGTCCGGTCGACCCGTGAGGTGGCGATGCCGGACACGGCGGCGAGGTCGCGGTTCTGCACCACAGCGCGGATACGACGCCCGAGCGGGGTGAGTCGCAGCGCCAGGGTGAGCGCCGCGACGGCGGCCAGCGCCAGGGCGAGGATGAACAGCCGGTTGTTGGCGATCGTCAGCCCGCCGGGCAGCGCCACGTTGCCGGTGAGCAGCTCGGGCGCGCGGGTCTGCACGTTCGGGCTGCCGAAGACGTCCCTGGCCAGTTGCTGCAACATCAGTGACACACCCCAGGTGACCAGCAGGGTGTCCAGTGGCCGGGCGTAGAGCCGGCGGATGAGCAGCACCTCCAGCAGGACACCCATGGCGCCGGCGACCACGAACGCCACCGGCAGCGCGACCACCAGGGACAGGCCCGCGCCGGTGATGCTCTGTTGCAGAACATAGGTGGTGTACGCACCGGCCATGATGAACTCACCGTGCGCCATGTTGATCACGTTCATCTGGCCGAAGGTCAGCGCGAGGCCGAGCGCGATGAGCAGCAGCACCGCGCCGATGCTGATGCCGGTGAAGAGTTGACCGAAGAGGACTGTCACGGTGGGTACTCCGAACTGCTGGTCGGGTGGCCCGGGCGGAGCGCGCGGCAACGCGTTCCGCCCGGGCCGGCGTCGTCAGCTCAGGCCGCTCGCCCACGGGTAGGTCTTGAGGTACGGGTCCGGGGCGACGGGCTTTCCGGAGTTCCACACCTCGGTGATCAGGCCGTCCGCGCCGATCTTGCCGATCCGGGCGGTCTTGGCGATGTGCTGGGTCTTGCCGTCGACGGTGACCAGACCCTCCGGCGCGTCGAAGGTGATCCCGTCCGAGGCGGAGCGGACCTTCTCCACGTCGAAGGCGCCGGCCTTCTCGACCATCGCCTTCCACAGGTGCACGCCGACGTACGCGGCCTCCATCGGGTCGCTGGTCGGCTTGTCCGCGCCGTACTTCGCCTTGTACGCGGCCACGAACTTCGAGTTCGCCGCGCCCGGAGTGGTCTGGTAGTAGTTCCAGGCCGTCAGCTGACCCTCCAGGTACTGGGTGCCGATGCCCTTGACCTCTTCCTCGGCGATCGACACCGACACCACAGGCATCGCGGCGGCGGTCAGGCCCGCGGACTTGTACTCCTTGAAGAAGGCCACGTTGCTGTCACCGTTGAGCGTGTTGAACACCGCGTCCGCTCCGGAGGACTTGACCTTGTTGACGATGGTGCCGAACTCGGTGGAGCCCAGAGGCGCGTAATCCTCACCCAGCACCGTCATCCCGTTCGCTGTCGCGTACGCCTTGATGATTTTGTTGGCGGTGCGCGGAAAGACGTAGTCGCTACCGACCAGATAGACCGACTTCGCGCCCTGCGACTTGAGGTAGTCGAGCCCGGGAACGATCTGCTGGTTGGTCGTCGCTCCGGTGTAGAAGATGTAGGGCGACTGCTCCAGGCCCTCATACTGCACCGGGTAGAACAGCAACGCCTTGTTCTTCTCGAACACCGGCTTGACCGCCTTGCGACTGGCCGACGTCCAACAGCCGAAGACGGCGGCCACCCGGTCCTCGGAGATGAGCTTCTCGGCCTTCTCCGCGAAGGTGGGCCAGTCGGAGGCGCCGTCCTCACCGACCGGCTGGATCTTCTTGCCGAGGACACCGCCGGCCGCGTTGATCTCCTCGACGGCGAGCATGATCGAGTCGCGGACGGTGACCTCGCTGATCGCCATGGTCCCGGAGAGCGAGTTGAGCAGGCCCACCTTGACGGTGTCGCCGGAGACATCGGCGGTGACGCCGGTCGCGCCGCCCTCGTCGGTGGTCTTGCTGCCGCACGCGGTCAACGCGGCCGCGGCGACCAGGGTCATGGCACCCGCCAGGATGCGGCGGCCCCGGAATAATGACATCTACTCTCCCTGCGGTGCACTCAAGTGGCGAAAGGACGGTCGGTGCGGTCCGATGGAGCTGACGTGGGCGATGCCAGGGTCGACGGGTGGACGTCGCGCAGGGCACCGGATCGGATATGGGCAGGGAAAGCGTCGACCGGCATGATTGCGCGGGTGTTTCCCGGTCCTTAATTGACTGTTTCCGACAGACCGTCGAGGCGCGCACGAAAAACGGCCGACACCGTCGGGGAGGAAACGGTGTCGGCCGTTCGGAAAGACGCAGAATAGGTGCCACCACAATGGTCGACGGACACATCCGTCGACGGTGGGCACACATTGGCGAGATCTGACCCGCGGCCAGATACTTCACGCAGGAAGCATCTTAGGACGGGGGCGGGTGGCGCTGTCAAGGGTCGGGGGGCCGACTGGCAGGGCCCGGTTCAGAGTTGGGCGAGCACAGTGAAGTCGAGTCCGTCGGCCTCGGCCAGGTAGATGCGCTGCCGGACGTGCCGCTGACGCAGCCGTAAGCGCCCACGCGGCCCGTGGTAGGCGACAGTGTCGGCGGCGGTCTCGATGGCCCGTACGTCGAGGGTGCGGGCCTGGCCGATCAGCGCGGCGAGCAGCATGACGCCCTCGTAGCAGGATTCCCCCAGGCTGCCCAGCGGCGGTGCCTCCACCCCGAAGCGCCGCGCGAACTCGCCGTGGAAGTCGAGATTTTCCGGTGTCACCAGCCCGGCGAAGAAGCCAGCAGTGCTGTACAGCCTCCGGGTCGCGCCGGCGCCGCTGGCCAACAGCATGTTCTCGTCCATCAGGGTGCTCAGCCGCAGGCAGCGCTGATCCAGGCCGGACCGGGCGAACGCGCGGTTGAACCGCACCGCGTCGGCACCGACCAGCAGCATCAACACCGCGTCCGCGTCACTGTGCTCGATGCGGCGCAACACCTCGGTGAAGTCGTGCGCGTCCAACGGCAGGAAGTGCCGGCCCACCACCTGCCCACCGCTGCGCAGCGCGTACCGCTGGGCGGCTCGCGACGTGCGGCGCGGCCACACATAGTCGTTGCCGACCACGAACCAGCGGCCCACGCCCTGCTCCCCGGCGAGCAGCCGCATCGCGGGCCACAGTTGGGCATCGGGCGTCTCGCTGGTCAGGAAGACCCCTTCGGTCCGTTCGCCACCCTCGTAGAGTGCGGTGTAGACGTAGGGCACCCGGTGCGCGACGCGGGGCGCCATCGCCTGGCGCACCGAGGAGATGTGCCACCCCGTCACCCCCTGCACGGCTCCCACTGACACCAACGCCTCGACCTCGGCGGCCACCTCGGCCGGCGGTGCGCCACCGTCGACCGGCACCAGCCGGACCTCCCGGCCCAGCACGCCACCACACCGATTGATCTCCTCCACCGCGAGCTGCGCGCAGAGCTCACAGGTGGGACCGAACATGCCGGCCGGCCCGCGCATGGGGTAGACCAGCGCGATGCTGACCACGGCGCGGTCGACGGTCAGCCACGGCGGTGCCGGCGCGGACATGAGCACATGATTGCCCGGCCCACCACGGAAGACCAGCGCTCACCACTGACCGGGACGACTCGCTACCATGACAGGGCCACCGGACCAGGGAGTTTAATGTCAAACGTGCCCGGGGCGCCAGCGGACCTGCTGCGCTCGCTCACCCGCGCCGAACGGCTGCTCTCCCGCCGGTTGAGCGCCGTTCTGGCGGACGACGCGATCAGCATCGAGGCGTGGCGGGTGCTCTGCCTGCTCGCCGACGGCCAGGGTCACCCGATGAGTGAGGTGTCCGCCGAGGCGTCGCTGCCACCGGGCACCCTCACCAAGCTGGTCGACCAGCTCGTCGACCGCAACCTCGTCTTCCGCCGGATCGATCCGATCGACCGCCGACGGATCCGGGCGTACCTGACCGCTCGGGGCCGCCGCGAGCACGCCCGCCTGGACGAGCGGGTCCGGGCCAGCATCGACGAACTGGGCATCACGGAGATGGGCGTCGCGGAGACCAGCGAGCCGGGCACTCCCTCGGCCGCCAACCTCGTAGGCCAGCTCGACGACCTGATCGGCCGCCTCGACCCGGCCCGGCAACGAGTGCACGCCGACGCGGCCGGTCCACGCCGCTGACCCCTTCCCCGCTCCCCGCTCCGGGCTCCGGCTCCGGGCTTGCGGGGCCGTCGGGCTTGCGGGCGGTCGGCACGGCCTTGAGCGCGGCGCGACCTCGCACCTCATAATCCAGAGAGCGTGATGTCGGTGAGTCATCACGATGACCCACCGACATCACGCTCTCTGTGGAGTGTCCGCCGGCCGGCACCGTCGTGCTCTGCACCCACCTGGCATCGGGAACGGTCTCGGCGGTCGAGGCCAATCCCCGCTTGGCCGCCGCGGGTGAGACGGGCCATGGCGGCGTCGCGCAGGGCCAAGACGGCATCGCGGCCCGGAAGCGGCTCCTCAGACCGTGAGGTGGGCGCGCAGGGTGTGCGCGTCGGGAGCGGTGGCGGTCCACAGTGTTCCCGGGCCGCCGGCCAGCGGCAGCCGGGCGACGCTGCCCTCGGCCGTTGGAGGTTCGGCGGGTCGCGACGGATCGACCACCAGCAGGGATCCGGTGGCCGGGGCGCCGCCGAGTACGGCCGGCCCGGCCCAGCCCGGCGCGTTCGGGCCCACCGCGAGGGACTGGCGCAGCAGGGGCCGACCCGCGTAGTCGACCTGGGTGTGCACGACGGCGCCGCCGGGCACCTCGCCGTACCGGCCGCAGATCAGCTCGTCGCGCCACCGCAGGCTCGCGCCGGCGGCCAGCGCGATCCGGGACTCGGCGAGGTGGGCGCAGCCGGCCGCAGCGACCAACTGTTCCGGAAGCCAGTGCAGCGTCGCACCGGCGTGCACCACCGCCCGCACCGCCATCCGGGAGACGGCACCCGCGCGACCCGGTAGGGCGATCGACGCGGCGACGCTGTGCACCCGGACGGCCGCACCCGGCCCGACCTCGATCTCCAGGCGCAGATCGTCCCCGGCGAGCGGTCCGGCCGCCCCGCCGACGAGGTGCACAGTGGCGACACCACAGTCGGTCGGGGTCTGGCGCAGCAGCAACGGCGTTTCGCCGTGCAACTCGACCAGGGCTGTGCCGCCCCTACCGTCGGCCCTGGCGACCAGCCGAGCGAGCGCTCGCATCAGGCCGGGCCGACCGGCACGGCCAGTGGGTGCAGGGCGGCGTGGTGAGCCAGCTCGTGCCGGATCCAGTCCGCTACCGACGTCGCCGTGGGGTCTCCCACGATGGACAGGAAGAGGGTCGGGAGGTCTCCGCGTCGGGCCCGCGCGTCACGATCCATGACGGCGAGGTCGGCACCCACCATCGGCGCCAGGTCGGTCTTGTTGATCACGAGAAGGTCGGCGGCGGTGACCCCCGGCCCGCCCTTGCGGGGCACCTTGTCCCCGCCCGCCACGTCGACCACGAAGATCTGTCGGTCGACCAGACCCCGACTGAAGGTCGCCGTCAGGTTGTCCCCACCGCTTTCCACAAGGACCAGGTCCAACGGGCCGACCGCCTCGGCCAATTCGTCGACGGCGTCCAGGTTGGCGCCGATGTCGTCGCGGATCGCGGTGTGCGGGCAGCAACCGGTCTCCACAGCGCGGATCCGGGCCGGGTCCAGCACGCCGGCCCGCCGGAGGAAGTCGGCGTCCTCGGTCGTGTAGATGTCGTTGGTCACCACGCCGAGCCGCAGCTCGTCGGCGAAGGCCCGGCAGAGCGCGGCCACCAGGGCCGTCTTGCCGGAACCGACCGGGCCGCCGATGCCGACCCGCAGGGCACGGCCGGCTTGCGCCAACGGCGGATGGGGGTCCACCCCCGGCTCCGGATGGGTGTGCGCAACGGTCTCGTCGTGGGGTGGGGTGGCCGGCGGTGGCGGCGTGATCGGTTCGACGGCGGGCACAGCGCTTGGCACAACGGTGTCAGGACGCAAAGAGACGCACCTCCCAGGTGGCATGGATTTCGGCATGGATGTCGGCGAGTGGCGCGGCGGCCGCCGGCAGCCGCTCCGGTGGATCATCGGCGGCCCGCGCCGCGTCGGCGGCCGTGCCGTCGCAGGCGTCGGCCAGGCCGACCAGCAGGGCCTGCACCTGGTACGGGTCGAGGCCGAGCAGACGTACGCCGGCGCTGGCCGCCCCGGTCAGCGTCCCGTACGCCGCGATCATGGCGGTCTCGACGCGGGACAGCCCGGCCGCGGCGCAGAGCAGCCCGAGCACCAGCGGTTGGTGTGGGCCACCGGGCGTCGCAGGCAGGTCGGCGAACGGGGCGTCCGGCCAGATGGACCGGCCGGCACGCAGCAACGCCCGGCCCTGCCGACGCGAGACCGCCCGCAACGCCGGGGCGGCGGTGCGCGCGTCCAGCTCGGCGTCGAGCCGAGTCAGCGCGCCCGACCGGGCGGCGAACTCAGCCAGCACCGCCGCTCGGTGGGCTGCCGCCGCGAACGCCGCGCCGACCAGCCCGGCGGTGGCCAACCGGCCGGCCAGGAACGCCTCCAACGAGGTCAGGTCGGTGACCCGACCGGCGGCGACGGCCGCCTCCAGACCACCGGAGTGCGCGTGCGCCCCGGCCGGGAAGCGCCCGTCGGCCAACAGCAACAGCAGGCTCGGCGTCGCCATCAGAACAGGAAGTACCGCTGGGCCATCGGCAGCCGGGTGACCGGGTCCGGCTCCACCACCTGCCCGTCGATCCGTACCGTGAAGGTGTCCGGGTCCACCTCGATGCGCGGCATCGCGTTGTTCTCCGGCAAATCGGCCTTGCCCCGCGACCGTACGTCGCTCACCGGCACCACCCGGCGTCGGACGTCCAAGCGGAGTCCGGCGTCCAGGGCCGCCGGAGCCACGAAGGCCAGGCTGGTGGCTGCCGCCGCCGTGCCGTACGCCCCGAACATCGGCCTGGGCAGCATCGGCTGCGGTGTCGGGATCGAGGCGTTGGCGTCTCCCATCTGGGCGTACGCGATCATGCCGCCCTTGATCACCAGGAGCGGTCGGACGCCGAAGAACGCCGGATCCCAGAGCACCAGGTCGGCGAGCTTGCCCGGTTCGACCGAGCCGATCTCCCGTTCCAGGCCGTTGGCCATCGCCGCGCAGATGGTGTACTTCGCCACGTACCGTCGGGCCCGGTGGTTGTCGGCGGGCCCGTCGCCCGGCAGCGCGCCGACCCGGCCCTTCATCACGTGGGCGCTCTGCCAGGTCCGCATGATCACCTCGCCGACCCGGCCCATCGCCTGCGCGTCGGACCCGATGATCGAGATGGCGCCGAGGTCGTGCAGCAGGTCCTCGGCGGCCATCGTGGACGGTCGGATCCGGCTCTCGGCGAAGGCCAGGTCCTCCGGCACTGACGGGTTGAGATGGTGACAGACCATCAGCATGTCCAGGTGCTCGGCCAGGGTGTTGGCGGTGTACGGCCGGGTCGGGTTCGTCGACGACGGCAGCACGTTCGGTTCACTGGCCACGGTGATGATGTCCGGTGCGTGCCCGCCACCGGCTCCCTCGGTGTGGTACGAGTGGATCGCCCGCCCGCCGATCGCCCGCAGGGTGTCGGCGACGAACCCGGCCTCGTTGAGCGTGTCGGTGTGGATCGACACCTGGACCCCGGACGCATCCGCCACCCGCAGGCAGGCGTCGATCGCCGCCGGTGTGGTACCCCAGTCCTCGTGCAGCTTGAAACCGCCCGCACCGGCCCGCAACTGTTCCCACAGCGCCTCGCTGGAGACGGTGTTGCCCTTGCCGAGCAGCAGCACGTTGACCGGCATGGTGTCCAGCGCCTCGTGCATCCGGGCCAGGTGCCAGGCGTTCGGGGTGACGGTTGTGGCGCGGGTCCCCTCGGCCGGCCCGGTGCCGCCGCCGACCATCGTGGTGATGCCACTGGCCAGTGCCTCGGTGACGATCTGCGGGCAGATGAAGTGCACGTGGGTGTCGACTGCGCCGGCGGTGAGGATCCGCCCGTTGCCCGCGATCACCTCGGTCGACGGGCCGATGACCAGGTCGGGGTGGACACCGGGCATGGTGTCCGGGTTGCCGGCCCGGCCGAGCGCCACGATGCGCCCGTCGCGCAGCCCCACGTCGGCCTTGACCACGCCCCAGTGGTCGAGCACCACAGCGCCGGTGATGACGGTGTCCAGTGCCCCCTCGGCGCGGGTGGCACGGGACTGACCCATCGACTCACGGATCACCTTCCCACCGCCGAAGACCGCCTCGTCGCCGCCCACACAGTGGTCGGTCTCCACCTCGATCAGCAGGTTCGTGTCGGCCAGTCGGATCCGGTCACCGGTCGTCGGCCCGTACAGGTCGATGTAGCGGTCCCGCCGCACAGCGCTCACCGTGGCGGCCCGTCTTCCGTGACCGGCTGCGGCGACGGGTCCAACGGTCCCGCGCATTCTGCGCGCAGGCCCGGCACGACGCGGGCGCCGCCGAGTGGCACGAGGTCGACGCTGCGGTTGATGCCCGGCTCGAACCGGACGGAAGTGCCGGCCGGAACGGCGAGCCGCTGCCCCCAGGCCGCGCCCCGGTCGAACGACAGCGCCGGGTTGGCTTCGGCGAAGTGGTAGTGCGAGCCGACCTGCACCGGGCGGTCCGCGGTGTTGACCACGAGCACTGTGGTCACCGGACGACCCACGTTGATCTCAACCGGCTCGGCGGCCGGCAGGATCTCCCCGGGGATCACGGGATCGGGTGGTGCACAGTCACCAGCTTGGTGCCGTCCGGGAACGTCGCTTCCACCTGCACCTCCCTCAGCAGCTCGGGGATGCCGTCCTGGACGTCGTCGCGGCCGAGCACCGCCCGGCCGGCCGACATCAGGTCGACCACCGACCGCCCGTCGCGGGCCCCTTCGAGGAGGAACGCGGTGATCACCGCGACGGCTTCGGGGTAGTTGAGGCGCAGGCCGCGTTCGCGGCGGGCGCGGGCGACATCGGCCGCGACGTGGACGAGCAGGCGGTCCTGCTCGTGCGGGCTGAGGAACACGGGGCTCTCCCGGTGGGTCGGCGTGCCCCGGCTCGCTGTCGGCTCCACGCGGAGCCACCCCGGCCACAGGACCTGGGAACGAGCTGGGAGTCACACGACCGCCGGGTCACCGCCGACGGGGCGACCCGGGACTCCACCATCCCGGCCCGCACGACGGGCAACCGGCGGTGTCGGGTCGGATGCGGACCGCACCGCCCACCGCTGACCAGACCGTAGAGGATCACCACCGACCGAGGCAACAGTCCAACGCGGACGGCCCGCGTACCCGCGTGTCCTGACCCCCGGCGACGTGCGATCCGGTGAGAGCATGAGCTGGGCGGGCTTTCCGTCGTCCCGGTCGGGCCTCGGCGCGATCGCCCCGCCCAACAAGGATCAGGTGTTCGTCGTCCACGTCGTGGTCTGGAACGCCACCGGCGCCTGAGGTCGGGGCGCGGGACGGCTGTTCCGGTGCGGGGCAGGCAGGGGATGATCGCCGGATGACGGCGACGAGGGGTACCCGCGCACTGCTCGGTGTTCTGTTCCTGGCGGCGGCCACGGTCGGGGCATGGATCCTCTGGCTGGGCTGGGACACCCGGTACACGGTCGACGCGCAGACCGGCGCGAGCAGTGGCCCGTACGAGCCGTGGCAGGTGATCGGCTGTGTGCTGACGCTCGTGCTGCTGGCCGCGCTCGCCGGGACGCGGCTCAGCCCCTGGCTGGTGGCGCCGGTGATGACTGTGGCGTTCACGGCGGTCTGGTCGTGGCGGGCCGCGTCGACCGACGACAGTGGACTGTGGGTGGTCGGGGCGGTTCTGGTGCTGGTCGGGATGGCGGTCGGCAGCGCCCTGGTGAGCCTCGTCGGGCGGCGGGTCGGCCAGCGGTTCGCCGGCCGATCCGTCTAGGGACGACCCATCGCCCTGTGAGCGCCGAAATGCTACGAAGGGGAGGTGCCTGACCTGACAAGCTCCCCTGATGCCACGTCCCTGGAAACTCCGCGGCTGCTGTTGCGCTGCATGCGAAGCGACGATCTGGACGGCTTCGCCGCGATCAACGCGCAGCCCGAGGTGATGCGCTACATCCATGACGGCCGCACCCTGGACCGGGCCGCGACCGCGGAGCGTCTGGCCAACTCTCAGCGGCAGTGGGACAAGCACGGCTTCGGCCTGTACGCGGTGGAGGTCAGAGAGACCGGCGAGTTGGCCGGTTTCACCGGACTGGCGGTGCCGACCTTCCTGCCCGAGATCATGCCGGCCGTGGAGATCGGCTGGCGGCTCGGCCGCGCACACTGGGGTCGGGGCCTGGCCACCGAGGCGGCCCAGGCCGTTGTCGCCCACACTCGCGCCGCGCTCGACCTGCGGCGGCTGGTCAGCATCCACGTCGTCGGCAACGAGGCGTCCGCGCGGGTGATGGTCAAGCTGGGCATGTCGCTGGAGCGCGAGACCGTGCAGCCGGACACCGGCCGCCAGGTCCGGGTCTACGCGATGGACCTGTAGGCGGCTGTGGTGCCGGTTGCCGCGGGTCGGCCGGTCAGCGGGCTCCGGCGGGCTGCGGCGCTGGCACGCCGGCGAACGGGACGTCGACGTGGTCGGCGGTCCCGGGTCGGCCGTCGGGGTGCCGCCACAGCCCTCGGTCGCGCAGGATCGGCAGCACTCCCTCACCGAACCAGTACGCCTCCTCCAGGTGCGGATAGCCGGAGAGGATGAACTCGTCGATGCCGAGCGCGTGGTATTCCGCGATCCGGTCGGCGACCTCGGCGTGGCTGCCCACCAGAGCGGTGCCGGCCCCGCCGCGGACCAACCCGACCCCCGCCCACAGATTGGGGGCGATCTCCAGGCCGTCGCGGGAGCCGCCGTGCAGGTCGAGCATGCGGCGCTGTCCCTCGGACTCGCTGCGGCGCAGACCCTCCTGCACGGCCCGGATGTCGGCCTCGGAGACCCCGTCGAGGAGACGCTGGGCCTGCGCCCAGGCCTGCTCGGTGGTGTCGCGCGCGATGACGTGCAACCGGATGCCGAAGCGCAGCTCCCGCCCGGCACCGGCGGCCAGCGCCCGGACCCGCTCCAGTTTGTCGGCGACCAGGGCCGGCGGCTCGCCCCAGGTGAGGTAGACGTCGCTGTGTCGCACCGCTACCGGGAGGGCGGCGGAGGAGGACCCACCGAAGTAGACCGGCGGCACCGGGTCGGGTAGCCGGTGCAGCCGCGCCTGTTCGACACGGACGTGGGCGCCGTCGTGGTCGACGGTCTCGCCGCGCCACAGCGCACGCACCACGTGCAGGAACTCGTCGGCCCGTGCGTACCTGGCGTCCTTGTCCAGGAAGTCGCCGTAGGCCCGCTGCTCCTGCGACTCGCCACCGGTGACCACGTTGAGCAGCAGCCGGCCCCGGGACAGCCGCTGGAAGGTCGAGGCCATCTGGGCGGCGAGCGTGGGGGCCAGCAGCCCGGGCCGGAAGGCGACCAGGAACTTGAGTCGCTCGGTCACCTCGGTGAGCATCGCGGTGCTGAGCCAGGCGTCCTCGCACCAGGCGCCGGTCGGGGTGAGCGCGCCGACGAAGCCGAGTTGCTCGGCGCTGCGGGCGATCTGCCCGAGGTACGCCACGCTGGCCGGGCGGGCGCCTCCGGCGGCGCCGGTCGGTACGCCGTGGCCGCCGCCGACGATGTCCCGGCTGTCGCCGTTGGTGGGCAGGAACCAGTGGAAGGTGAGGGTCATCGGGGCTCTTTCCTCCAGCGGGGGCGGTCGGCGCACGCGGCGATGCGGGCACCTCCTGATGGGTGGGACGATCCCGTCGACAGCCTACCCATAAAACCTATCGGGTTAGTAGGCTACTGCCGGCGCCGACACCTGTCGATGCGCCACCGTCCGCCTGCCCCGACCCGAGGAGCCGCCATGCACAGCCCGTCGACGAGCCGTCCCCCGCATCGCCGCCTCCTGACGGCCGTGCTCACCACCGTGGCGCTGCTCGCCACTGTCGCGGTGAGTGCGTGCGGCGGGTCCGCCGATGCGGGCGGCAGCGCGGACAAGCTCCGGATCGGCTACCAGCGCTTCGGCGGGCTGAGCCTGGTCAAGGCGCGCGGCGCCGCACCGGATGTGGAGTGGTCGCTGTTCGAGAGCGGCCCGGCGCTCACCGAGGCGCTCAAGGCCGGCTCCATCGACATCGGACAGGTCGGCGAGGCGCCGCCCGTCTTCGCCGCCGCCGGGAAGATCCCGTTCTCCGTCATCGGCACGTCAGCGCCGATCCCGCAGGGTGAGGCCGTGCTGGTCAAGGCCGACCGGGGCTACCGCAGCTTCGCCGACCTCAAGGGCAGGACGGTGGCCCTCAACAAGGGGTCCAACGTGCACTGGCTGCTGGTGCGGCTGTTGGAGGCGAACAACATGACGCTGAAGGACATCCAGGTCAAGTACCTCAAGCCCGCCGAGGGGCGGCCCGCGTTCGACGGTGGGCAGATCGACGCCTGGGTGATCTGGGACCCGTACTTCGCCCTGGCCGAGCAACCGGGGGTCCAGGTGCTCGCCGACGCGACCGGCCTGGCCAGCAACCGCGAGTACGTCCTGGCCACGCCCCGGGCGCTCGACAAGCGGACGGACGACATCCGGGCGTTCCTCCAGCGCTACCGCGAGGTGACCGACTGGGGCATCGCCCACCCTGAGGAGCGAGCCAGCACCCTCGCGCCGGAGCTGAAGATCCCGCAGGACGTCACCAGCCGCGCCCTGGCCCGCAGCGCCAGGCCCCTCGCCCCGGTCACTCCGGCCATCGGCGACGAGCTTCAGGCGATCACCGACAGCTTCATCGCCCTGGAACTCATCCCGGGGCCGGTCGACCTCCGCTCCCGGGTCGACGACCGGTTCAGCGCGGTGTTCCAGTGAGTCGTACCAGCCTCGTCGAGGCGCCCGACGAGGTCGCGGCGGCGGTGCCGGTCGTACCCCGTCGTCAGCGGCCGGCCCGGCGCTGGCGGCGGGTGGTGAGCCCGGTGGTGCTGGTCCTCGGGTGGGAGTTGGCCGCACGGACCGGGCTGCTGGCGGCCGAGAAGCTGCCCGCGCCCAGCGACGTCCTGGCCACCGGCTGGCGGCTGAGCCGGGACGGGACGCTCGGCATCCACCTGTTGGACTCCCTGACCCGGGCCGGGGCGGGTCTGCTGATCGGCGGTCTCCTGGCCCTGGCCCTGGGGACCGTGGCCGGGCTGCTGCGGCTCGGTGACGACCTGGTCGACCCGCCGGTGCAGATGGCCCGGATGCTGCCGCACCTCGGACTGGTTCCGTTGCTGATCATCTGGGTCGGCATCGGCGAATCACTCAAGATCAGCCTGGTGGCTCTGGGCGCGTTCTTCCCCATCTACTTCAACACCTACGCCGGCATCCGGGACATCGACGAGCGGCTGGTGGAGGCCGCCCGGACCTGTGGTCTGGGCCAGGCCGCCCGACTGCGGCACGTGGTGCTGCCCGGCGCGCTGCCGTCGCTCTTCCTCGGCCTACGGCTGGCGATCGGGGCGGCCTGGCTCAGCCTGGTCGTCGGCGAACAGGTCAACGCCCAGACCGGAATCGGCTTCCTGATGATGGAGGCGCGGGAGTTCAGCCAGACCGACGTGGTGGTGCTCGGCCTGCTCGTCTATGCCCTGCTCGGGCTGATATCCGACCTTGCGCTGCGCGTCCTGGAGAGGAGGATGTTGACATGGCGTCGCGGACTGCGGGCGACCTGAACGGCGCCGAGCCGGTGCTCACCGCCCACGCGGTGCGCCGGGCGTTCGGGCCGACGGTCGTGCTGGCCGGGGTCGACCTCACCATCGCCCGCGGTGAGGTGGTGGCCCTGCTGGGCGGCAGCGGTTCCGGCAAGAGCACGCTGCTGCGGATTCTCGCCGGGTTGGACGGCGAGGCCGGCGGGACGAGCGTCGTGCACGGCACCGCCGCGGTGGTCTTCCAGGAGCACCGGTTGCTGCCATGGAAACGTGTGACGGAGAACGTGGGGCTCGGGCTGTCCGGCGCGGACGGCCCGGGCCGGATCCGGCGGGCGCTGGCCGAGGTCGGTCTGGCCGAGCGGGATCGCGCCTGGCCGGCCGAGTTGTCCGGTGGGCAGGCGCAGCGGGTTGCCGTGGCGCGGGCCCTGGTCCGCGAACCGGACCTGCTGCTGCTCGACGAGCCGTTCGGCGCGCTGGACGCGCTGACCCGACTGCGGATGCAGATCCTGCTGCGCCGGCTGCGCGCCGAGCACGGCTTCGCCGCCCTACTGGTCACTCACGACGTGGAGGAGGCGCTGCTGCTCGCCGACCGGATCCTGCTTCTCGACGAGGGCCGCATCGCCGCCGAGATGCCCGTCGACCTCGGCCCCACCCGTACGCCGGACGACAGGGCCTTCGGCGCGCTGCGCCGCCACCTGCTCGACCGACTCGGCGTTCCCACCACCTGACGAGCGGAGCTGCGATGACCCGCTGGACCCCCGACCCCACGTTCTATCCCTCGCCTCGGGAGGCGGTGACAGCACCGGCGGAGAAGCTCGCCTACGTGGCGGCCTTCGACCGGACGGCGAGCCGTCCGGACGCCATCGTCGTGCTGGACACCGACCCCGGCTCCCCCGACTACGGCCGGGTCGTCGGCTGGACCGACCTGCCGTACGTCGGTGACGAGCTGCACCACTTCGGCTGGAACGCGTGCAGCAGCGCGCTCTGCCCGACCGCCCCGCACCCGCACGTCGAGCGGCGCTACCTGATCGTGCCCGGCCTGCGGTCGTCGCGCATCCACGTGCTCGACACCCAGCCCGATCCGCGCCAGCCGCAGATCGTCAAGGTGATCGGGGCGGAGGAGCTGGCGAAGCGGGCCGGCTACTCACGGCCGCACACAGTGCACTGCGGCCCGGACGGCATCTACCTCTCCGCCCTCGGCGGCGCGGACGGCGCGGAGGGCCCGGGTGGCATCGCCATCCTCGACCACACCACGTTCGAGGTACGCGGGGCGTGGGAGGCCGACCGGGGGCCGCAGTTCCTGGCGTACGACGTGTGGTGGCACCTGACCCAGGACGTGCTGGTCACCAGCGAGTGGGGCACGCCGTCGATGATCGAGGACGGCATCATCGGTGAGTTGCTGCTGGGCCGACGCTACGGGCACGCCATCCACTTCTGGGACCTGGCGAAACGCCGGCACGTCCAACGGGTCGATCTCGGCGACCAGTACCAGATGCCGCTGGAGCTGCGCCCGGCGCACGATCCGACGAAGTCGTACGGGTTCGTCGGGGTGGTGATCAGCGTCGATGACCTGTCCGCCTCGATCTGGCTCTGGCACCGTGACGGGGACGCCTGGGCGGTCACCAAGGTGATCGACATCCCGGCCGAGCCGGCCGACGCGGCGGACCTGCCCGACCTGCTCAAGCCGTTCGGGGCGGTGCCGCCGCTGGTGACCGACATCGACCTGTCGGTCGACGACAGGTTCCTCTACGTCTCCTGCTGGGGCACCGGTGAGCTGCGCCAGTACGACGTCAGCGATCCGCTGCACCCGGTGCAGACGGGCTCGGTGCACCTCGGCGGGATCGTCCGCCGAACCGCGCACCCGTCGGCGCCGGACGAGGCGTTGGCCGGTGGCCCACAGATGGTGGAGGTCAGCCGGGACGGCCGACGGGTCTACGTCAGCAACTCGCTCTACGGCGCGTGGGACGACCAGTTCTACCCCGACGGGGTGGGCGCCTGGCTGGCCAAGCTCGACGTCGACGTGGACGCCGGCGGGCTCACCCCCGATGAGCGGTTCTTTCCGCACGGGGACGAGTTCCGGGGCCTGCGGGTGCACCAGACCCGGTTGCAGGGCGGGGACGCCTCCTCCGACTCGTACTGCTATCCGTGACCGTCACCGCACTGGCGACGCTCGCCGCGCTCGGCGCGTTCCATGGTCTGAACCCGGCGATGGGTTGGTTGTTCGCGGTGGCCCGGGGCCTACAGGAGCGCAGTCGGCTGGCGTTGCTGCGCGCCCTGCCGCCGATCGCCGCGGGGCATCTCGCCTCGGTGGCCATCGTCGCCGCGTTGGTCGCCGCGACCCGGTCGGTGACGACGAGCAGCGCCCTCGCGGTGGTCGGTGGTGTGGTGCTGGTGACCTTCGGGCTGTGGCGGCTGCTCTCCGAGCGGCACTTCCGTTGGGCGGGAATGCGGCTGTCGGCGGCGCAGCTCGCCGCCTGGTCGTTCCTCATGTCGTCGGCGCACGGGGCGGGGCTGATGCTGTTGCCGGTGCTGGTGGCCGAGCCGGTGCCCGGGGGTCACTCCGGGCACCTGGCCGCCGCGCCGATGGGTGCGCTGTCCGGCCTCGCGGCGGCCGGGGTGCACACAGTGGCAATGCTCGGCGTCGCCCTGGCGGTGGCGTTGCTGGTCTACCAGGTGCTCGGTGTCGGTGTGCTGCGTCGGGCCTGGTTCAACGTGGACCGGCTCTGGGCCGGGGTGCTGGTGGCCGCGGGGTTGGTGACGCTGATCCGGGCGTGAGCGTCCATGTTGGAAACGTGTGATGTGTGATCTCATGTCGGGGTGATCACCCCGACTCCCCTCATGCGTCTGGTGGCCGGTGTGTGGGGGTTCAAGACCCTCGCGGTCGGCGTTGAACTCGGTCTGTTCACCCGGCTCGCCGGCGGGCGGACGATGACCGTCGAGCAGGCCGCCGCCGAGTTCGGGTTACCCGACCGTCCCGCGGACCTGCTGCTGGCCGCCAGTGCGTCGCTCGGCCTGTTGGAGAAGGCCGGCGACGGTTACCGCAACTCCGAGTTGGCCGAGCAGTTCCTCGTCGAGGGCCGCCCGTACTACTTCGGGGCGCAGGTCCGCTACTCGGACCTACGCACCTACCTGCCCTGGCACCGCATCGGCGAGGCCCTGCGCACGGATCGGCCGTTGACCTGGGATCCGGAGTCCCAACAGTCGATGTTCGACACCGAGGACCCGCAGATGCTGGCGCAGTTCTGGGACGCGATGTTCTCCACGTCCAGCTTCACCGCCAGCGCGTTGGCCGACGCGTACGACTTCTCCGCGCACCGGCGGTTGCTCGACGTGGGCGGCGGGGCGGGCGCGTTCCCGATCGAGTTCTGCCGACGCCTGCCCGAGCTGCGGGCGACGGTCCTGGACCTGCCGCACGTCTGCGTCCGGGCCCGGGAGCGGATCGCGGAGGCCGGGCTGACCGGGCGGATCGACGCGGTGGCCGGTGACTTCCTCGCCGACCCGGCGCTGCCGGACGGGCACGACGTCATCCTGCTCAGCATGATCCTGCACGACTGGGACGAGCCGACGAACAGGGCGTTGCTGGCCCGGTGCCACGCGGCGTTGCCGCCCGGCGGGGCGATCGTCGTCTGCGAACTGCTGCTCAACGACGACCGCACCGGGCCGCCGGAGGCGGCCCTGATGGGGATGAACATGCTTGTCGAGACCGAGGGCGGCCGCAACTACTCGGGCGCCGAGTACGCGGCCTGGCTCACCGACGCCGGTTTCGTCGACGTGCGTACCGTCCCGTTCGACGCGCCCGGCGCCAACGGCGCGGTGGTGGCCCGCCGGGCCTGACCGACGACGACACCCGGCCCCGGTGCGAACCGTGGGCCGGGTGTCGCGGCGCCTCACGGCGCGGGCGTCCGATCGGCTACCGGTACGGGTCAGGCGCGAGCCTTGGCGGGCTGCTTCATGAAGTCCATGATCGCCTTGTTGACCTCGTCGGCGTGGGTCCACGGAATGCCGTGCGGCGCGCCCTTCATCGTGATCAGATTGGCGGTCGGCATCATCGGCCCGAGCCGCTGACCGGTCACCGGGTAGGGCAGCACGTTGTCCTTGTCGCCCTGCATGATCAAGATCGGTACGTCGATCTTCGGCAGGTCCTGACGGAAGTCCTCCTGCCAGGCGGTCACGCTGTCGTGGGTGGCCCTGGCCGAGGCCATCGCGCCGATCTGCCAGTGCCCCCGATACGCGTCCTCACTGACCAGCTTGCCCTTGTTCTCGCTGTAGTTGAAGAACGCGTCGCAGAACTGGGTCAGGTACGCGTAGCGGTCCTTGATGATGGCGTCCTGGAAGCCCTTGAAGAGGCTCGTATCGACGCCCTCCGGGTTGTCCTTCGCCTTGGCGAGCATGGGTTGCAGCGGGCTGAGCAGAACACCGCGACTCACTCGCTGGGAGCCGTAGTTGGCCAGGTAGCGAACGACCTCGCCGGTGCCCATCGAGTGACCGATGAGGGTCGCTTCCTTCAGGTCCAGCTCGGTCATCAGCACGTCCAGGTCCGCCGCGAACGTGTTGTAGTCGTACCCGAACGCCGGCTGGGCGGAGTTGCCGTAACCGCGTCGATCGTAGGTGATCGTCCGGTATCCGGCGTTGAGGAGCGCGTTGGTCGCCTTCTCGAAGGTCGCCCCGTTGAACGGGAACCCTGCGATCAGCACGACCGGCTTACCGGAACCGTGATCCTCGTAGTACAGGTCGATGGGCGCGGAGTTTTCCGTACCCACGGTGATGAAAGGCATGTTTGTCTCCTGCTCCGGTCTCGGGCTGTCGGACGCCCCGCGCTTTCCCGTCGGGTCGCCGGATATGCGACCGTCAGATCGGCCCGAACGGCAGGCCGCAGAGGTTCCGTGACGCGCCCGTTCCGTCCTAACCTCGGGGGGTGAAACTTCCACCCCGGCTGCGGGCCGTCAGCGACCTGCACGTCGGACACCCGCAGAACCGCGCTTTCGTTCAGGACCTGCACCCGGACAACGACGGCGACTGGCTGCTCGTCGCCGGGGACGTCGCCGACCGGTTCGCCGACATCGAGTGGGCGCTCGGGCTACTGAGCAGTCGCTTCGCGCGGGTCGTCTGGGCGCCGGGCAACCACGAGCTGTGGACGCCGCCGCAGGACCCGGTCACGTTGCGCGGCGAGGAGCGCTACCGCGAGTTGGTGCGGATGTGCCGGCGGCTGGGGGTGCTCACCCCGGAGGATCCATACCCGGTGTGGGACGGCGACGGCGGCCCGGCGACCATCGCCCCGCTCTTCGTGCTCTACGACTACACGTTCCGGGTGCCCGAGGCACACACCCAGGAGGAGTCGCTGGCCCTGGCGTACGCGGCCGGTGTGGTGTGCACCGACGAGGCGCTGCTGCACCCCGACCCGTACCCGAGTCGGGAGGCGTGGTGCGCGGCCCGGGTCACCGAGACCGAACGCCGGCTGGCAGACCGCGACACGGCGCTGCCGACGGTGCTGGTCAACCACTACCCGCTGGTGCGGGAACCCACCGACGTCCTGCGCTACCCGCTGTTCGCCCAGTGGTGCGGCACCGTCCGCACCAGCGACTGGCACCTGCGCTTCGACGCGGCCACAGTGGTCTACGGGCACCTGCACATCCCCCGCACCACGTTCCACGACGGGGTGCGTTTCCAGGAGGTCTCCCTCGGCTACCCCCGCGAGTGGCAGCCCCGAGGGCCGGTACCCGACCCGGTGCGCACCATCCACCCGGCCGACGACAGGCGCCGACGATCGTCCGTCAACGGGTGAGGCGCGTCAGGATGTCCGCAGCGGCCGGAACGCGGCCCGCACCTCGGCGGAGAAGAGTTCCGGCTCCTCCCACGCCGCGAAGTGCCCGCCGCGGTCAGCCTCGTTGAAGTACGCGATGCCGGGGTAGACAGCCTCGGCCCAGCTACGCGGAGCGGGCCAGATCTCGCCGGGGAACGTGGTGAAGCCGACCGGCACCGTGACCGGCGGCGGAGCCTGACCGGCCGCCTGGGCCGCGGCCTGAAACCGCCCCTGCTCCCAGTACCACCGGGCGGACGAAGCACCGGTGCCCGTCAACCAGTACAGCGTGATGTTGTCGAGGATGCTGTCCCGGGTGAGACCGCCGGCCGGATCACCGTCGAGGAACGCGCGGGAGATCTTGTAGTAGCTGTCCGTGTCGTGGTCGAGCATCCAGGCCGCCATCCCGACGGGCGAGTCCAGCAGCGAATAGCCGATCGTCTGCGGCCGGGTGGACTGCTCCAGGAAGTAGCCGAAGCCGTCCATCGAGAACAGGTTGAGCGCGTCGAGCGCGGCGCGTTCCTGCTCGGAACTCGCCGGCAACTTGTCCTTGATGCCGACCGCCCCGGCGAGCAGGTTGACGTGGATGCCGAGCAGCCCCTCGGGTGCTTGACGCCCCATGGCGTCCGTGACGGCCGCACCAACATCGCCACCCTGTGCGACGTAGCGCGAATACCCGAGGCGGTCCATGAGTTTCGCCCACGCCTGCGCCATCCGCGCCGAATTCCAGCCAGGCTCGGTCGGCTCGCCGGAGAAGCCATAGCCCGGCAACGACGGCAGCACCAGGTGGAACGCGTCCTCGGGCGTGCCGCCGTGCGCCGTCGGGTCGGTCAGCGGGCCGACGGCCCCGAGCAGCTCGGCGACCGAGCCCGGCCAGCCGTGCGTCATGATCAGCGGCAGGGCGTTCTCATGCTGCGACCGTACGTGGATGAAGTGAATCTCGACGCTGTCGATGTTCGTCGTGTACTGCGGCAGCGAATTCAGCGTCGTCTCGCACGCACGCCAGTCGTAATCGGTGATCCAGTAGCGGGCCAACTCCTGGATCGTCGCCAGCTGCACCCCCTGGGAGCGATCGGTGACCAACTCGCGAGTGGGCCAGCGGGTAGCCGCAATCCGGCGACGCAGGTCGGCGATCGTGTCCTCCGGTGTGTCGAGCCGGAAGGGACGAATCTCGCTGTCGTTGGACATCTACCCCACCTCGCAGTCGAGTCGGCCAGCGCCGATGCACCGACGTGCCGGCACTCGCCCAGTCTCACAGCGGGCCGACGCCACCCGGGCCGAAACGCGAATCGCCGACGCGCCTGCGCGTCACACCCATGGGATGATCAACCGGTGAGCCAACCGGACGAAGACGACGACAACTGGCTGAACGGCGAGGAAGTCGCCTGTCCGGAGTGCCACGAACGCCTCTACCGCCTCGACCACTCGCCACTGCTGGACTGCTATTTCCTTTACTGCGACAGCTGCCCGATGCGGGTGGATGTCGGCTACTACGACAGCACGTTCGTAACCATCGCGGACGCGGTCCCTTCGCAGGACAGGACCTACGCCACGCTGATGGCGGCGCTTGAGGCGCGGCTACGACGATGCGACTGCGGCGGGCGATTCCGGGACTCGGCACCTCGGCGCTGCCACCGGTGCTCCACCGCCCTGACGGCCATCAGCGCACCTTCCGGTGTCGACGTCTGGCCGGGTTGGTGGACAGATGAGACGGACACCGGCTCCCTGGAAGAGGCGTTCACCGCCAGGTACTTCCGCACCGAAAACCTCTGGGAGCACTGACGCTGCCGTTACGCACCATCCACCCGGCCTACGACCTGCGCCAGCGCTCGTCCGTCAGCGGGTGAGGCCGACCACCGTGGCCAGTCGCGCCACACCGGCCGGCGCCGGCTGCGCGCGGGCAACGTCGGCGATCACGGTACGCGCCAAAGGCCGACACCGAACCTCAGCCGGCGCGATACTGTCCGCGTCGACCAGGGCGCGAGCGGCCCCGCGCAGGTCACCCACCTGGAGGTACGCCCGAGCGACGTCGACCAGGTACGCGCCCCGATACTCGGCCGGCAACCGCCGCCACCCCTCCCGCCGCATGACGGTCGAATGCCGTCGTAGCGCCTCGTCGGCGTCACTCCGTTGCGCCGCCACCAGCACCCGCGCCAGTTCGACGGCGACCAGCCCGAAGCTGGTGCGGTGCGGATCGTCGTACCCCCTCAGGCTGGCGGCGACGCCCGCAGCCCGGTCGGTCAGCTCGTTGGCTTGACGGTGCTCGCCGCAGCCTGCGGCGGCCAACGCCGCCTGAAGCAGCAACGTCCCGCCCACCGCCCACTCCCCCGGCGGTCGCTGCCGCGCAGGCGCACCCTCGCCCTCGCCCTCACCTCGTTGATCATGAGGTTGACGGGCGGTTTGATCTCCACGAAGCCCGCCAACCCCATGATCAGCAGGGCAGGAGAGGGCCGGGAGGATGCGGTTCGCTGCGGTTAGGGCCGCCGTCAGGGCTAGGCGGTCGCGGTTTGACGCGCGGAGTGCCTGGACTACCGAGATGGCCGCCGCTGCCGCCAGGATCGGGTCGTCGCTGGCGGCGGACATCGCCCGGTCGGCGGCCAGCCAGCCGAGGTCGGCCTCGCCGAGCTTCACCAGCAACAACGAGGTGATCCGGTACGACTGCACCAGCAGCTCCGGTGATCGCGCGCCCTGGGCAGTGTCGAGCAGACCCGGTAGCACCCGCACCAACTGGCCGTAGTGCGCATGCTGGTAGCTCAACCAGGCGTACCCGACCTGCCTTCTTAGCTCGTCCGTCTCCTGCGGGGCTTGCGAGGTGTCGTAGCGGGCGAGTGCGGCCCGGATGCCGTCGACCCCGTCCGGCGTGCCCGCCGAGGTGCTGGGCTGCTGGCCGAGCAGCACCTCCGGGTCGACCCGCAGGACGTGGGCCAACTCCTGAATCACCGAGTACCGATCCAGGGCGCGTACACCCCGCTCCACCTTGTCCACCCAGCTCTTCGACCTGCGCAGCCGGTCCGCGAGCATCTGCTGCGTCATCGACCGCCGCACCCGCCACCGCGCCACCCGACGGCCGATCGGCACGTCATCGTTGGTCACGCCGCCACCGCCGGTCCGGGACCGCACGGGTCGTCTCCTCCACGGGGACGCGCTCCGCCTCGGCCTGCGCCAGGAGACGCTGCTTGGCAGCCTCCCGCTCGGCCGCCTCCACCTGCTCGCCCTTACTTTCTGACTCGTCACCCTGGCTGGATCTTGTGCTGCTCATCCGTCACCTTTCAGGCCGGGGCGCGACGTCAGAGAGGAGCCGAAGTCATCGCGCCCGGCTCGCCGCGCCATGTAGGGACGCAGCAATGCCTAGGTGACAGCTTGTGACGGTCAAAGTGCACAATCCAGACGGATCGCGTCCGCTACTGTCCGCCAGGGTGCCCGCCACCGACGGCGGACAGGTCAGCGGACAGCTCCAGGAACTCGGCCACCGCACCGGCATCGCCCGCAGCGGCTGCCACCATGCGACGCAGCTCGGCGACACGCTCTACCGCCCTCGGCGACTGCGCCCGGCGAGCAAGACTCAAAGATCGTTCGGCTGTTACCGCCACCCGTTCGAACTCTCCCGCCTGAAGGAGGGCTTCGGCGAGCCAGCTCAGGTACAGCGACGTTTCCCGGGGAGAGTCGTCGCCATAGCGAGCAATGGCGCTTTCCAGGATGGGCACCGCCCGCAGCGGTCGACGCAGCTCCGTCCATACTCGCCCCGCCATGACCTCCACCTCGTCCCGGGTCAGCCAGTACGCCCAGGACGGGGCTTGATCAAGATCGCAACGCGGATAGATTTCTTGAACCTGTCCGAGCACCCTTTCAGCAAGGCTCGCTTCACCCAGGCGCGCGTGCGCCCAGGCGACTCGTTCCAACAGCAGAGCCTGACCCGTGGCCTCGGCTGCGTGCCGACCACCGACGTACGCCGACCGGGCCAAGGTCACGGCCTCCCGCCGATCGCCGACGCCCGCCTCAAGGTAGGACAGACTGCTCAGGCAGTTCGCTGCGCTGGCGGTGTCTTCACCGGCATGCGCGGCTCGCATTCCGGACAGGTAATGCTGGCGTGCCTCGGCGATCCTGCCGGAGTCTTCGGCAACGAAGCCGGCCAGCTGACACAGGTCCGCGACGACGTGGAGCAGCCTGCGGTTGACCGCCTCGGAGTAGCTGCCCTCCCGAAGCAGTTCGGCGGTGGCGACCAACTCGGCGGCGACCAGCGCATGCGTCTCTGCGCCACCGACGTGGTCATCCAGCCGCCGAAGTTGACGAATTCGACTCTCGATTCGTGTCACCGTGCTCACGCCGACCCGCCGGCCCGCGCTCAGCTCATACCGCTGCGGTGGCTCCGCTATTAGCCACTGATGAGCCAGCGCGGCGGCGTTGTCCGGATCCGGGGCCTGCGCTGTTAGCAGGTCGGCGAGCCGCTCGGCATCGCGCCGCGACCACCGCGCCGCGCCACCGATCGCCCATGACTCGCGGACGCCCGGCTCGGCGGCGAGCACAGTCAGTTCTCCGCCCGCCGCCAACGCCGCGTCTAGGCGTTCGGCGGTTTTCGGGGTCGGCGGTTTCCGGCCGCTCGCGAGATCGTGAAGATAGCTCTTGCTGTAGAAGGTCTGCGCGGCGAGCGTTCGATAGCTGACTCCGCGCTTCCTCATCAGCGCCCGAAGCTGTTCGGCGAAGAGTGCGGCAGACGCGGGCATCACGGCTCCGGGGGAGTGGCATTTCGACCGGTGACGGTCCCTCCGGCGACCACCACTTCGGACAGTACATCGATCACAACCGTGCGTACGCCCGGTGCCAGCCCTCCGATTCAGATCAACACGGGATCAGTAGAATCGGGGTGTCTGAGTGACCAGGACACCCCGACTTCCAAGAACCCGAGTCGATCAGACAGCAACTGCAAGCTTCGCGATCCAGTGCCGTCGGCTTTGGCCTACACGGAGACGGTCAGCGTCCGGCTAGCGTCACCGAGATGACCTGGACGGAGCCCGCCACGTGGTACGCCAATCTGGCTTCCTTCTACGCGGCCGCCGCGGCCTTCATCACCGACCCGGCCGGCAACGTGCTGCTCGTCAAACCCACCTACCGCGACCACTGGGCGTTCCCCGGCGGCTATGTCGACGAGGGCGAATACCCCCATGATGCCTGCGCCCGTGAGATCCGAGAGGAGTTGGAACTCTCTGTGTTGGTGGGTGACCTGCTCGTAGTGGACTGGGCACCACCCGCCGGGCAGCGGCCACGACCGATTGTCAGCTTCACGTTCGACTGCGGGTCCATCGCCAACCTCGATGGCCTCGTTCTGCCAGGACAAGAGTTGGAGGAAGCCGCCTTCTTCTCACCCCGAGAGGCCGAGCAGCTTCTTCCCGACAACGTCGCCACACGAGTTCATGCGGCGATGAGTGCTCGTGACCGCCAGGCACCGGTGTACCTTGCTGGCGGCTCAGTCGTACCACTGCCATCCGCTGACAGAACAGAACACTAAGCAGGCGCTGCGGCTGCCGTCGGAAGCTCTTCTCCTGGTGGAGCGGATGCCCGCTGGGGTGGTCTCTATCCGGCTGAGCCGCCGGCTGGGTCTTCTGCGCCGTCTACTACGGAGCGGACGCAGGCCAACCAGTCGCTCCACGCGGCGGGGTCCGGTCCCGCCATCTGCCTCGATGCCAATGTCTCCCAGAAGCGTGAGCAGGTCGTCCCCTGCACGGTTCGCGAACTGCCACACGAACCGGGACATGGCCACGAAGGCCTCGCGCTCCATCGAATAGCGGCTCATCGAAAAGCTCTCTTCGGGCGGAGCCCCCACGCTCGGGCTTTGATTGTGATCTTGCCGAGTTGGGCGCAAGAGCCGTGTCACGGGTCGGTTCGCCCGGGTCGAGCTTCGCCGCCGGGCACGCTCGCTGGTGCTGGGGTGAGCTGTCTCCGTTACCGTGCGGGCATGGATGGCCACCTCCTCGCGTGGAGCATTGTGGTTGCGCTCGCATTGTTGGGCCTCGTGGGTTTGGCGCTGTTGGCCAGCCGCCGACGAGCATCCCGAGCCCTGAGCCGGGAGGAGCAGTTGCAGCTGGCGAAGCGCGCTGCTCGGCAGATCGCCAAAAAGAGCACAACGTCGAGGCGGGGCAGCGCGCGCGGCAGGGGTACCGGAGTCGACAGCCTTCCGAACGAAGCAGCCTTCTATGGAAATGATGGTGACATGTCAGGCACACCGTGATGGCCGAGCAGTTCTGCTCTGAAGAGAGTGCTTGCCCTCCGGATGGGCGGCCGCCGCTCCCCCGGCGGCCGCCCACGCCTCGGTCAGCTGGCGTAGACCTCCAGCGTCGACAGTTGGCCAGCCGGCCAGCCCGTGTTGCCGGTGACGGTGATCCGCACGTAACGCGCCTGCACGGCGGTGAAGGTCAGCGTCACCTGATTACCGGTGGCCGGGTTGAAGGTCCGCCCCGCCGACCCAACCAGCGTGGAGAAGCTCCCCCCATCGGTGCTGCCCTGCACGGAGAGCGTCTGCGTCCGACTGCCCCACGCCGACGACGGCGGCAGCTTCAGCACCACCCGCCCGACAGTGCGCGAGGAACCCAGGTCGACCTGCACCCACTGCGGGAACGCGCTGTTGGCGCTCTCCCAGTAGCTGTTCGCGTCACCGTCCACCACGTTGCCCGACCCGTAGCTCTGGACGTGGCTGCTCTCCGACGTGGGTCGACCCCGGGCGAGGTCCGAGTTCGCCACGGCGTCCGTGGTGACGGTGACCGCCGAGGACGCGCTGGAGGTGTTGCCGGCGGCGTCGCGGGCCACAACGGTGAAGGTGTACGCGGTGGACGGGCTGAGCCCGCTCACCGTCGCCGTGGTGCCGGTGACGGTGGCGACGACGTTGCCGCCCTGTCGTACCTGGTAGCCCGTCACGCCGGTGTCGTCGGTGGAGGCGGTCCACGCCAGGGACACGCTCGTCGACGTCTTGCCGGTGACCGTGAGGCCGCTCGGGGTGCTCGGCGGGTTGTCCGGGACGGTGGTGCCGGCGTACACCTCGACCTGGGCGAGTTGGGCGGCCTGCCAGCCGGTGTTGCCGCTGATGCTGAGGCGGACGTAGCGGGCCGTGGTGGTCGTCAGCGTGCGGGTGACGGTGTTGCCGGTGGCCGGGTCGAAGGCAAACGCGGAGGCCCCGGCGATGGTGGCGAAGGAGCTGCCGTCGACGCTGCCCTGCACGGTGATGGTCTGGGTGCGCGCGCCCCAGCCGGCGGGCAGCCGCACCACGAGCTTGTTGACCTGGTGGCTGGCGCCGAGGTCGACCTGCCACCAGTGCGGGAAGGAGCCGCCGCCGCTCTCCCAGTAGCTGCCGGCGTTCGAGTCCACCGCGTTCGACGCCGGGAACCCGCCGCCCTGACTGCTGGCCGAGGTGGGTCGGCCGGCGGCCAGGTTGCCGGTGGCCGGTGGCGGGGTGCCGACCATCGGCGGGGTGGGGCGTACGGCGGTGAGCGCGAGTTGCCCCTTGAGCATCCGGCCGCCGTCGGCGGTGATCCGCAGGTAGTAGTCGGAGGAGCAGGCCACGCCGTCCTCGTCGAGGGCCCGGATGTTCGCGCCGGCCGGGGTGGTGGCCTGGGTCTCGGACGTCTTGGCGATCTGGTTGCCCTCGTTGTATTCGTCGAACATGGACACGTACAGGCCCTGGGAGCCGAGCCGGACCATGTTGTAGATGTGCCGCCAGTAGAAGTCGCCGTGCTTGCGGTGGCCCCCGGCCAGGTCGCCGGGCATCACGCAGGGCAGGTAGTCGATGCCGCGCGCCGCGCAGTCGGCCATGTCGCCGACGTTGACGTTGTTGTAGTAGGAGTCCAGCTCCTCCACGGTCCTGGCCCGGTAGACCATCCACGGGGAGATCGCGTGGAACGAGTGGTAGACGTCGAGGAAGCCGGGGCGGGAGTCCTCGATGCCCTGCCGCCACCAGGTCGGTACGCCACCGATGACGTAGCAGCCCTGGGCCTTGAACCAGTTGATGACCTCCAGGCAGGGCCCGGGGGTGAAGGGTCGGCTGGGCTCGCTGAAACCGAAGCCCCAGATGCAGACGACCGGCTTGCCGTTCTGTCGGGCGTACGCGGACGACGCGGTGTGCGCCGCCATCTTCGTCGTCCAGTCGGTCTTGATCTCCGATTGGAAGGTCAGCCAGTCGGTGACGTCGTACATGATGTAGAACTTGCGGTTGTGGCGCTCGGCGGCGGAGCGGACCTTCTGGGTCATCGCGTCGCGGGTGGGGCCCTCGTCGCCCATCGGGTTGAACCGTTGCAGAGCGGCGGTGTCGCAGCCGTTCTCCTGCATCCAACGGAAGTGGGTGTCCACCGTCTGCTGGTCGTACGAGGAGAAGAGGGTGGCCGGCTGGCCGTTGCCCAGGTTGGGGTACGCGGTGGGATAGGTGCGGGTGTACTCGCGCATGTCCGGCCAGGACACGATCGTGGTGTTGGCGGGTGAGGGCGGCTGGAACCGGTCGCGGCCCCAGTGCCACCATCCGCCGATCGGCGCCCCGTCGCCGGGTGCGCTGAACCAGCCCTGGTAGCCGACCGTCACCTTGCCGACCACGTCCCCGGGAGGACTGGCGGCCTGCGCGGGGCTGGACATGCTGGTGAGCAGCTCGGTGGTGGAGGCGGTGGCGAGGGCGGACCCGGCCAGCACCGATGTGACGAACCTGCGGCGGGAGACCGCCATGACGACCACTCCTTCGGGACGGAAGGCATTGACGGCCATCGTGGCAGCAGTGGATGCCGACCCGCAAGAGTTAGACTGATCGATGAAAATCCCGATCAGATGACGGGAATTACGCGCTGAGCCCTCAGCCGCTGACGGCGCGCTCCAGGGCCCGCACCGGGGACAGGATCTGGCTGCCGGCCTGGCGGCGGCGGGCGTCGCGCACCGTCATCCGTACGCCCTCGGTGAAGCCGATCTTCGGGTACCACCCGAGCAGCTCGCGTGCCTTCCTGGTGTCCAGCGCCATGTTGCGCACCTCCCCCGGCCAGGGCAGCGGCTCGTAACGGGCCGCGTTGCCGACGCCGGACGCCTCCCGAACCGTGTCGTACACCTCGTTCACGCTGGTCTGCCGACCCGAGGAAATGTTGACCATACCGACCCCGGGGTGGTGACAGGCGACGGCGATCGCCTCGGCGACGTCGCTGACGTGGATGAAGTCCCGAGTCTGCGTGCCGTCGTCGTAGATCACCACCTGCCGGCCCCCGAGCAGCGCGTCGGCCATCAGGGACACCACGCCGCAGTCGCTGCCCTCCTGCCGGGGCCCGTAGACGTTGCCGAACACCATCGAGGTGTACGGCAGGCCGTGCTGACGCCCGTACCAGTCGAGGTAGTGCACGCCGGCGGCCTTGCTGACGCCGTACGGGCTCACCGGGGCGATCGGGTAGTCCTCGCGGACCGGCAGGTCGTGGGCGGGGACGCTGCCGAAGATGGCGCTGCTGGCGGCGTTGATCACCAGCCGTACACCGCCGCGGGCGCAGGCGTCCAGCACGTTGACGGTGCCGAACACGTTCACGTCGGCGTCGTACAGGGGTGACCGACGGGCCGCGGGAACGCTCGGCTGCGCGGCGAGGTGCACCACCACGTCCGGCTGCCACTGGTGGATGACCTCGACACCCTCCGGCGTACGGATGTCACCCGAGACGACGTCCGCCTCGGTCAGTCCGCCGTACGCGGCGTCGGCCAGGTTCTCGATGCGGCCGGTGGAGAAGTTGTCGAGCACCCGGACCTGGCTGCCCATCAGCATCAGCCGGGCGACCACGTGGCTGCCGATGAAGCCGGCGCCTCCGGTCACCAGCACGCGCCCGGGAATCAGGTCCGTCGGCGGGTCGACGCCAACGGCAACAACTGGCTGGTCCATGTGGAACTCCTTGGAACGACGGGGTTCTCGGCCCTCAGCGGCAACCGGACGACCGGGCACGACCGTAACCCACCAAATACCCACCAAAGGTGCGTTTCCGCCAACGTTCTGGGCTGATATGCGAGCTTCAGAGCGAGATGTCCCGTTTTTACCTATCCGGGACTGTTGGGGCATTTGTGACTAGTAGCTTACTCCCGGGGCGCCCGCCCGCATGCCCTCGAAGGACCTGACGGAGAAGGAGGTCGGCGCGTTGAGAAAGACCCCGGGACCCGTAACCGCGGACTCAGCTCCGATGCCGGGCAACGACAGCGCGACCCCGCACGACCTCGCCACGACACCGAGGTCCGAAGCGCGACAACGCCCGGAGATCCCACTCCAGCTTCAAGAGTTGTTCGACCGCCACGAGCAGACCACCACCCGGTCCGACCAGCACCGACGGCGGGCCCGTGTGGTGGTGCTCGAAGCGAACGACGCGACCACCACTCCCGACCGCCTCGACGAGGAGTTCGACGTGGCCGTCCGACTCCCGGTGCCGGCCTGCGCCGAAGAACTCGCCACTGTGCTGGCCAGCCTCCGCCCCCGGCTCCTGTTGCTCAAACATTCCCTGGAGAGCATCGACGACCGCATCATCACCAGTTGCATGAGTGCCGGCGTCGAGATCATGGTGCTGGCCCGCCCCGTCTACGGTCTGCTGCGGGCACCAGCGATGGCGCGCTTCGGTGGGCTGCCCTGGATTCGGCTGGGGTCCGGTGGGGCCGGCCGCCCCCGTGGCGAGCGGCTGAAGCGGTTCTTCGACCTCAGCGTGCTCCTGCTCAGCGCCGCCGTGGTGATCCCGCTGATCGCGGTGATCGCCGCCGTGGTGTCGTTCACCGGCCCACCGTTCTACCTCCAGCAACGCGTCGGCACCGGTGGCCGGCTGTTCCGGGTGGTCAAGTTCCGGACCATGCGGGTCGGCGCCGAGCAGGCCACCGGCCCGGTCCTGGCCCTGCCGGACGACGTCCGGATCACCCGACTGGGGCGCTGGCTACGACGGTCCCGGCTGGACGAGTTGCCCCAGCTCTGGAACGTGCTGCGCGGCGAGATGAGCCTCGTCGGGCCCCGCCCGGAACGACCGGAGTTCATCGCCGGCTTCGGCCGGCTGCCCGACTACGACCTGCGGCACCTGATCCGACCGGGACTGACCGGCATCGCGCAGCTCACCGGCGGATACGCGGCCACCGTCGAGGACAAGCTCCGCTGTGACCTGCTCTACCTCAACTGCCGCTCCATGCGGGTCGACCTGACCCTGCTGCTGCTGACCGTGGTCGAGCTGTTCCGGGGGTTCCCCCGTGGCTGACGCGACCCACGCGGTCGAAACCCGGGTCACCCGCAACACGGCCAGCATGCTGGCCGCGCGGGTGATCATGGCGGTGTCCGGGCTGGTCTCGGTGCCGGTCATCTACCAGCGGCTCGGGCCACGGGAGTTCGGGATCTGGGTCGTGCTCGCCGGCCTGCTGGCGATGGCCGCCCTGATCGATCTCGGGCTCGGCTCCGCACTGGTCCGCGAGGTCGCCCGAGCCGAGAGCGCGGCCGACCGGGACCTGGTGCGCCGGCTGCTCGGGCTGGGGCTGGGCTGGGCCGTGCTGCTGGGCGTGCTCACCCTCGGGGCGCTCGCTGCCTGCTGGCCGTGGCTCGTCGGGCTGCTGCGCCTCGGTGACCTGGCCGACCAGGCGTGGCAGGCCACCCTCTGGCTGGTCGTCGGCCTGGTGGCCGGCGCCGTGGAGCTGCCGTGGCGGGCCGTGCTCGAAGGCGGTCAACGGTACGGGTCGCTGGCCGCCATCAGCGCCGGCACCGCCATCCTCGCGGCTGCCCTAGCCATCCTGGTGGTACGCCTCGGCGGCGGCCTGGTGGCGTTGGCCGCCTCGGCCGCCGCCACCGGGGTGATCCGCACCCTCCTGCTCGCCGCGACGACCCACCGCCAGTGCCCGGACCTGTCCCCGCGATGGGGACGAACGGACCTGGCCGACATCCGCCGGATCGGCGGCTACGGCCTGCGGGTGCAGGTCTCCAGTGGCGCCGGCATGGTCAATGTGGAGCTCGACCGCCTCGTCCTCGGTGGCGCCTTCGGCCCCGCCGTTGCCGGTGGCTTCGACCTGGGCAGTCGCCTGCTCAACCTGCTCCGCCTGCCCCCGGGCTTCGCCCTCATCGTGCTGTTCCCCGCGGCGGTCGCCCGCACCGTCTCCCGTGGCACCGGCTGGCTGGACCGGTTCTACCTGGCCGCTACCCGCTACCTCGCGCTGTTCCTCGCTCCGGCCACCGCGGCGCTGATGGTCAGCGCCGATCCGCTGGTCCGGCTGTGGCTGGGCCACCAGGTCCCCTGGGCCGCGGCGAACATCATGATCCTCGCGCCCGCGTACGCCCTCAACCTGATCACCGGGGCGGCGACGATCGCCGCCCGCGCCGAGGGCCGGCCCGGGTTGGAGACGCGGTACGTGCTGCTCTCCGTCGTCCTCAACCTGGCCCTCACCGTGCCGATGCTGCTGCTGTGCGGGCCGCTCGGCGTACCGCTGTCGACAGCGCTGGCGGTGGTGCTCAGCACCGGGTACTTCCTGGTCTACTTCCACACCGCCACGGCCCGGCCACTGGCCCCGCTGGCGCGGGCGATCTGGCCGCCGCTCGCCGCGGCCGTCGCGGCCGGGTTGGTCACGGCGGCGGCCAGTCAGTTCCTGCCGGATGGTCCGGGACGCCTCGACGCCGCCCTCGCGGTGTCCACCCGGGCGGGTCTGACAGTGCTCGTCGCCGGCACGCTGCTGATCGCCGGCGGACACGTCGGCGCGAGCGACCGGATGCGGCTGCACCGGCTGCTGCGCGCGCCGACGGCAGTGCTGTCGCCGAGCACCGGTGGTCCGCGATGAGCGTCGACCACCGCACCGCGCGGTGCGTGCTGTGTGGGCCACGGCAGGCCCACCTGCCCCGACTCGGTGGGCTGCTGCGCCGCTGCGAAGGCTGCGGCTTCAGCTGGACCGCGCAGGAGCAGGCCACCGAGGACGGGCGCTACGACGAGGACTACTTCGCCGAGGGTGGTTACGACGACTACTTCCGGGCCGCACCACGCCGGTTCGAGGCACGGCGGCGCCTGCGCTGGCTGCTCTCCACAGTCCGTCCCACAGTGCTGCTCGAAGCCGGTCCCGCCGGCGGTTACTTCCTCGAAGCCGCCCACCGCGCCGGGATCACCGCCAGCGGCATCGAGGTCAGCCACGCCGCCGCCAGCTTCGCCCGCGACCACCTCCACATGCCCGTACGCCAGGGCTACTTCGAAACCATCGCACCCACAGTCACCGCCGACGTCGTCTGCGCCTTCCACGTCCTCGAACACGTCGAAGACCCCCGCGCCTTCCTGCACGCCGCCCACACCGCCCTCACCCCCGGCGGCTGGCTCGCCCTCGAAGTACCCAACATCGCCTCCGCCGCCGCCAACCGACTCGGCACCGACTGGCCGGGCCTGCAACCGCGCTACCACCGCTGGCACTTCACCCCCGACACCCTGGTCCGGCTGGTGACCGACCTCGGCTTCGAGGTGATCCGGCAGGACACCACTGTCTTTCGCTACTACATGCCGCTCGCCTACCGACTGCGGCACGCACGACATCTACTCCCCGCCGACGTGCTCGGGCTCCGCTCACCGCGGCTGACCCACCCACGCCTCGGCGACCTACTCCGGGTGATCGCCCGGGCGCCACGAACCGGACGGAGCACCTGATGAAACTGGATGGGATCGAGCTGGTCCGCTGCCAGCTCTGCGGCCGCGCCGGTGGGCACTCGCCTACCCTCGGCGAGCTGCTGTGGAGCTGCCCGGACTGCGGCTTCGTCTGGACCGCGGGCAGCGCCCCGGCCCCGGAGGAGCTGTACGACGAGGCCTACTACACGACGGACGGGTACCAGGACTACTTCGCCTCCGCCGCTCAGCGCCGGTTCGAGGCGAGCCGACGCCTGCGCTGGCTGCTGTCCGGCGTCCACCCCACAGTCCTGCTCGAAGCCGGCTGCGCCGGGGGCTACTTCCTCGAAGCCGCCCACCGCGCCGGGATCACCGCCAGCGGCATCGAGGTCAGCCACGCCGCCGCCAGCTTCGCCCGCGACCACCTCCACATGCCCGTACGCCAGGGCTACTTCGAAACCATCGCACCCACAGTCACCGCCGACGTCGTCTGCGCCTTCCACGTCCTCGAACACGTCGAAGACCCCCGCGCCTTCCTCCGCGCCGCCCACACCGCCCTCACCCCCGGCGGCTGGCTCGCCCTCGAAGTACCCAACATCGCCTCCGCCGCCGCCAACCGACTCGGCACCGACTGGCCCGCTATCGCTCCCGCGTACCACCGCTGGCACTTCACCCCGGACACGCTGAGCCGGATGCTTGTGGAGTCCGGGTTCCGGGTGATCTCCCACGACACGATCTTCTCCCGGTTCTACTGGCAACCGGCGGCGCGGCTGCGCAACGCCCGCGATCTGCTGGTCGCCGACGTCGCCGCCAGCCGCTCGCCCCGGGTGACGCACCCACAACTCGGCGACCTGCTGCGGATCTTCGCCCGCCGCGACGACCGGGCGGTGTCGTGATGGGCGCCCCGCTGCTGTCGGTGCTGCTGGTCAGCTGGAACACCCGCGAGCAGACCCGGCAGTGCCTGGAGTCGCTGGCGTCGACCGCCGACCCCGACCTGGACTACGAGGTGGTGGCCGTCGACAACGGCTCGTCCGACGGCTCGGCCGACCTGCTCGCCGACCAACCCCGGGTCCGGCTGATCCGCAACAACCACAACACCGGGTTCGCCGCCGCCGTGAACCAGGCGTACCGCCGGGCCAACGGGCAGCTGATCCTGCTGCTCAACAGCGACATCAGGTTCCACCCGGGCGCGCTGTCGCGAATGGTCGACCACCTGCGGGAGCGGCCGGACGTGGCCGGGGTCAGCCCGCTGTACCTCAACCCGGACGGCACCTTCCAGCAGCACTACGTCCAACAGCCCAGCTTCACCGCCACCATCGCGCTGGTGACCGCGCTGCGCCGACTGCCCGGGTTCCGCCAGGCGCTGCACCGGTTCCAGATGCGCGGCGAGGACTTCAGCCGTCCCCGGCAACTCGCCTCGGGCAGTTGCATGCTGCTGCGCCGCGCGGTGCTCGGACAGCAGACCATCTTCGACGAGACGTTCCCCGTCTACTGGAACGACGCGGTTCTCGCCCGGCAACTCGACCAGGCCGGACACCAGTTGTGGATGCTCCCGGACGCCGTGGTGACGCACAGCCGGGGCGCGTCCTGCCGCCTGCTCGGGCCGACCATCCGCTTCCGACACCTGCTGGGCAGCCTGGTCGGATATCTGCGGCTGACCCAGCCCCGGCACCGGTTGCCGGTGTTCCGGGCCGCGCTGCTCGCCGACCACCTGGTCAAGCGGCTCTTCGGTCGATCCGTACAGCTGGGCCTGGGCGACCTGCTCGCCGCGCTGCGCGGCGACGTCGGCCCGCTGCCCGACGGTGACACCCGCGACTGGGTGGTGGTGTTCAGCCGGACCCGATGGTCCGTCGACGGGCATTCGACGGTGCTGGGGCAGTTGGCGCCCGGGCAACGGTTGCTCTTCGTCGACCCGCCGGGACGACGGCCGCGCTGGCGGTGCGAGGTGACCCCGATCGGTTCGGCGGCCTGGCACGCCGTCGCACCGACAGCGCTGCCGCTGGGTGACTCGGTGCCGCTGGTCAACTGGATCAACCGGCGGATCGCGGCCGGCGCGCTGCGTGGCTGGCTGGACCGGCACGCCGGTGCCCGCCTGCTGCGACTCGACGACGAGCGCGCCCGCCCGGTGCTCGGCCGCCTCGGCGAGGACGAGTTGCTGCCCGCCGCAGCGCCACGGCCGATGGAGCGGTCGGGCCGTGGCTGAGCACACCACCACCGGGCAGCCGGTGGCCGCAGCGGTCGTGCCGCCCGCCGACGACCGCGACTGGGTGGTCATCTTCAGCGGCACGCCGTGGGCGAACGGCGCCCACCGGCAGCACGCGCTGGCCCGCGAGCTGACCGTCGATCACGCGGTGCTCTTCGTCGACCCGGCCGGGCACCTCCCGCGCTGGCGGGTGCAGGTCCGGCAGGTGACCGACGGCCTGTGGCAGTGCGCCGCGCCGGCGCTGCTGCCGTTCGGCCGGCACCTGCCCCCGGTCAACCGGGTCAACCGCTGGCTCGCCGCGCGCGTGCTGCGCCGCTGGTTCCGGCGGCGGGAGGCATCCGTACGACTGCTCTGGCTGGACGAGGACCTGGCAGCGCCGGTCGCCGCCCGGCTGGGCGCGTCCGCCGTCGTCTACGACGCCACCGACCTGGACTGGACGTTCACCCGCCCCTGGAACCGTCCGCACCTGCGCCGCGCGCTGCGCAGTGCCGTCGGCGCCGCCGACCTCGTCCTCGCCTCCTCCACCGCGCTACCCGACCGGATGCCCGCCTCCGACCCGGCACCTGTGGTGCTGGCCAACGGATGCGACCCGGACCGCTTCTCGCCGGACGGCCCGGTCGCGCCCTGGCTGCTCAGCCTGCGCCGGCCACTGATCGGCTACAGCGGGGCGGTCGACACACGGGCCTTCGACGCGGACCTGGTCGCCGCGGTGGCGCGCGCCCACCCGGAGTGGACGTTCGTGCTGATCGGCCCGTCCACCCGGGCCGGTCGTGCCCCGCTCGCCGGGCTGTCCAACGTGGTGCTGGTCGACGCCGTCGGCTTCGCGGACGTCCCGGGCATCCTGCGGGCCTGCGACGTCACCATCATTCCCTACCGGGTCGGCGGGCTGATCGACTACGTGCACCCGAAGAAGTGCTACGAGTACCTGGCGCTGGGCAAGCCCGTCGTCGCGACGCCGCTGCCGGCGCTGCGGGCACTGGGCGACACCATCGCCCTCGCCGCCGACCCGCCGAGCTTCGCCTCGGCCCTGGCCGACGCGCTGGACCGCGCCGGCGCGCCCGACGACGCCGCCCGACGCCGGGAGGTCGCCACCCGCAACAGCTGGTCGGCACGGGGCGTCCAGTTGCGTTCCCTGTTGGCGGGGTTGCCGCGATGAGAGTGCCGATCGTCGCGCCCAGTGTGGTGCTCGCCGGCGCCGCGCTGGGCGGAGTGGTGACAGTGGTCACCCTGCTGCCCGGGCCGGTCGGCCTGGCCGCGGCCATCGGCGTGCTGTGTTTCGGCGCGTTCCTGCTCTGGCCCTGGGCCGTGCTGCCGGTCGGCATCATCGGCGGCGCCGTGGTCGGCGCACTGCTCAGCGGCGGCGACGTGCGCGGCTACATCGCGGTGAAGGTCCTGCTGCTGGCCGCCGGCGGCGCCGCGCTGGCCGCCCGCCACTGGCTCGGAGCGGAGCGCGGCACCCGACGCACCGCCGCCGACATGGGGATGCTGGTCCTGGTCGGCTTGACAGTCGTGGCGGCCACCTACGGTCTGGCCGTCGGCAACCTCCCGGCGGAGGTGCTGGTCGCCGCGTACCAGGTGGCCACGATCCCGGTGTACTTCTTCGTCGCCACCCACACCCTCACCACGCCCCGTCGGATCCTGGCCGCCGGCGTCCTCTACGTGGTGCTGGCGGGGGTCTTCACCGCCATCTCGGTGTCGGCACCGGGGCGGCACGGCGGGCTCATCACCCTCATGGCCATCCCGGCGCTGATCTGGATCGCCGGCCGGGTGCGGGGTTGGCGTCGGGCCGGTGCCCTCCTGCTCGGTGGGTTCTTCGCCGTCGACGTGCTCCTCGCGTCGTACCGGGGGATCTGGCTCGCCGCGGCGCTGACCGGGCTGATCATGCTGGTTCGCGGCGGGCGAACGGTCCGGACCGGCCTGGCCGCGACCGCCGCGGCGGCGGTCGCGGTGGCCGCGATCCTCGCCCTGCAACCAGGGGTACGGGAGCGGGCCACGGAGATCACCAAGGGTTTCGGGCAGTCCGCCGGTTACCGGGGGGTGGAGTCCGAGGTGGGCCTGGGCGTCTTCGCCGACCAGCCGCTGGTCGGGGCCGGCCTCGGACAGACCACGCCGGACATCTACCTGTCCGGCTTCACCTTCACCGACGTCGGGCCGGTCTACCACGCCTTCTACGTCACAGTGCTTGCCAACCTCGGGCTGGTCGGGCTCCTGCTGGTCCTCTGGCCGATCGTGCGCAGCATCCGCGTCGGCCTGGGCAGTCGGGACGGGATCGCGCTGCCGTTCGCGGCGCTGTCCTGCGGTTTCCTGGCCGCGGCCCTCTTCGCGGCGCCGACCGACGGGCACTGGGAGCTGGGCCTGCTGCCGGCGTTGACCCTCCTCACGGCACACCACGAGGGGGCGCGACTGCGGCGACCCGCCCGGCCTTCACTGCTGCGCGGTGCCCTGACCCGAACGGGTGTGGCGGCATGAGCGCGGCCGACGCCACCGCCGTGGTGGTCACCCACAACTCGGCGGGACAGATCGTCGCCGCCCTGACCGCGCTGCGGCAGGCGCAGGTGCCGGTGCGATTGGTGGACAACGCCTCCACCGACGGCACCGTCGACCTCGTCCGACGCCGCTTCCCTGAGGTGACGGTCCTCGCCAGCGCCACCAACACCGGATTCGCCACCGCCGTGAACCGTGCCGCAGCCGGGGTCGACACCGACGTCGTGCTCCTGGTCAACCCGGACTGCGTGGTCACCCCCGGCACTGTGACGGAACTGGTCCGGGTGCTGCGCGACCGACCGTCGGTGGGCATCGCGGGGCCACGGCTCACCGACGCGCACGGCCGGGTCGCGATCAGCGCCCACCGTTTCGAATCCCTCGCCACGGTGCTGGCCAGCCGGTTCGGAGGGTCGCTGGTGCCGGTCTCGCTACGGCGGCTGCTCAGCGGCCGGCAGCGCCGGGCCGCGTACGACGCCTGTGTGCGCGGGGCGCAGCCGGTGGCGGTGGACTGGCTCTCCGGCGCCTGCCTGGCGGTGCGCCGCGAGCTGTTCGTGGCGATCGGCGGCCTCGACGAGGGCTACTTCCTGTACTACGAGGACGAGGAGCTGTGCCTCCAGGCGGCCCGGCACGGCGCCGAGGTGCTGTACGTGCCCTCGGTGACCGCCGTGCACACCGGCGGGGCGAGCAGCTCCGACCCGGCCTGGATCTGGCCCCACCTGTACCGCAGCATGCTGCGGTTCTTCGCCCGCCACCGCGCCGGCACCCTGCGCGCGGTACGCGGCGTGGTGCTGCTGCGCGCACTGATCGGTATCGGACTGGCCGGGGCGCGGATGCCACTGCAACCCCGAGCCGGGACGGCCCGGCTACGGGCCTGGACCCGCGTCGGCCGAATCGCTGTCACCCGACCTGAGACGAGAGGAGGAGCGTGATGCACGTCCTGACAACTGTCGTTGGCAAGCGCACCGAACACTGGACGGACCTGTTCGACGTGCTGTGCGAGCAGCCTGACGTCACCCTGACCGTGCTCGCCGCGGACGTGTCCCCGGCGACCCGACGCGAACTGGCCCGGCTGGCCCGCCGACACCACCGGCTGCGGTACTACGTCGTTCCGCACCTGCTCGGTGAGTCGTTGACCGGGCACATGGCCTCGGTGCTGTTCCGGCTGCCCGGCCAGCACGACGTGACCACCGCCCGCCCGGACATCCTGCACGTCATCGGCGAGGCCGCGTACCTCACCACCTGGCAGGCTCTGCGCCTGCGTCAACGCTGCTGGGCCGGGGTGCCCACCACGTTGTACGCCGCGCAGAACGTGGTCACCCGGTTTCCGGTGCCGTTCCCCCGGATCGAGCGACAGTCCTACCTGTCCGTGGACCACGCATTCCCGATCACGCCCGCGGCGCTGAACGTGCTGCGGATCAAGGGCTACCGGGGCCCGGCCACGATCGTGCCGCTGGGCGTGGACACCCGGATGTTCCGGCCACTGCCCACCGATCCGGCCGCCCGCCCGTTCACTGTCGGGTTCGTCGGGCGGTTCGAGCCGCACAAGGGGGTGGTCGACCTGCTGCGCGCCGCCGAGCTGATCGACTGCGACGTGTCGCTGGTCGGGGACGGCAGCCTCGGCGACGACATCGCGCGGGCCGCCGCGCGCCGACCGGGCCGGGTGCACCGGCACGGCTGGGCCGGGCACGCCGAGCTGCCCACGCTGCTGAACGACATGGACGTGTTGGCGATGCCGTCGGTCGAGGTGGTGCAGCGCAACACCCTGCCGTGGATCGGCATTCCGCTACGCGAGCAGTTCGGCCGGGTGCTGGTCGAGGCGATGGCGTGTGGCGTACCCGTCGTGGGCAGCGACGTCGGCGAGATCCCCTACGTGGTGGGCGACGCCGGTCTGGTCTTTCCGGCCGGCGACGTCTCCGCCCTCGCGGCCCGCCTCGCGCGGCTGCGCGACGACCCGGCGCTCGCCGGGCAGTTGGCCAACCGTGGGTTGGCCCGCGCCGGCGCCGAGTTCGGCTGGGACCGGATCGCCGAGACCCTCTGCACGACCTGGCGCGGACTGCGGTCCCCGGCCCGGTCCCTCCGCACATCGCCCGCCGAGGCCGGGCACCCAACCAGAGAGGCGATCGCCTGATGAGCGCGTCGATAGATGTCAAAGGTCTGCTCGGTGCCTCCTGGCGCCGGGTGGGCGTACCGCTGCTCGGCCTGTGCGCGGGCCTGGCCGCCGCCCAGGGAGTGACCCAGCTCCTCCCGGCGCGCTACGAGGCGGAGGCTTCGGTGCTGGTCAGCGCCGAGCAGACCGACGAGGACCGACCGGTGGACCTGGCCCTCGCGCAGAACCTCACGCCCACCATCGCCCGACTGGTCGGGTCGCGGGAGGTCGCGCTGGAAGCGGCGCGTTCGCTGCAACTGCCCGAGCGGGCGGTGCTCGGTCACGTCAGCGGCGAGTACGAACTCGGTCTCCAGATCATCACCGTGCACGCGAGCGCCGGCACCGGTACGCAGGCCGCCGCGATCGCGAACGCCGCCTCCCGCGCCGTCAGTCAGCAGCTGGGCCGGCTGGACATGGGCGGTTCCACAAGCATCAACGCCCGGGTTCTCGACACCGCCAGCCCGCCGGCCCGGCCGGCCTTCCCGAAGCCGCTGCTCAACGGCGTGCTCGGGGCCCTGGCCGGGCTGTTGGCCGGCTGGGGCGCGACCATCCTGCGCGACCGGTTCGACAGCCGGCTGCGCGACATCGGCCAGATCGAGGCGCGCCTGGGCCTACCTGTGGTCGGGGTGCTGCCGAAGCTGCCGCGTCGCTTCGCCCGCCATCACGCCGCCGCGCTGTACGCCCGTACCGACGTCGCCGACGCGGTACGCGCCACGATCTCGACGCTCAGTGTGCTCACCGCTCCCCTGCCCCGTCGACGGCTGCTGGTCACCAGCGCACACGACGACGACGGCAAGGCGTTGGTGACCGCCCTGCTCGGTCTCGGCATGGCCGACGAGCACTGCCGGGCCACGCTGGTGGACGGGGCGGTACGGGACCCGGTGCTGTCGGGCCACTTTCCGGAGGCGCCGCACACCTGGCAGCAGGTGCTGGCCCAGAAGTGCCCGCCGGTGCGCCTGATCGACTTCCCCACCCTGACAGTGCTGCCGGCCGAACCCCGCGAGGGCGCCGACACGGAGGCCCTGCACGAGCTGGGTGGGCTGCTCAACGCCCTGGGCGAGGACGAGGACTGCGTGATCGTCCACGCGCCGCCGATCCTGGCCGGACGGGAGATCTCGGCGTTCGCCCAGCACGCGGACGGCGTGCTGTTGGTCGTTCGCGCCGGCCGGACGAACCTGGACGACAGCACCCGGGCGGCGCGGCTCGTGCAACAGCTCGGGCTTCCGCTGGCCGGTGTCGTGGTGATCGGGGCGGTGTCCCGCACTGATCACCGGCCGAGCAGCGAGCAACCGGCCCTGGTGCCGGGCGCGGCCCAGGATGCCCTGGCGCTGCCGGCGACGAAGGCGGGCGCCCAGGGTGCGGTCATCCGTGAGCTGGTCAGCGCCCTGGTCGAGGACAAGTCCGGGCCACCCGGACGGCACCGCCGACAGACCTCGGGTGAGCCGGCCGGGGCCGGCAGGACCGTCGAGGGCAGGACGGTCGAGGGTACGACGGTCGACCACAAGCCCGTCGAACGCAAGCCGGCCGATCGTCAGCCGGTCGGAAGTGCGTCGGCCGGGAGTGCGACGGGCGACAGTCAGCCGGCCGAGAGCACGACGGCCCGGCGTACTCCGGTCGGCCCCCTGGCGGCCCCGGAGGCGCCGGTCGAGCCGACCCGGCTCGAGGATGCGGTCACCCAGCCGAACCCGGTGGTGACGGATGTCCCGGATCAGCCCGAGCCGGAGCCGGTGCCGACTCCCACTGCCCAGCCCGAGCCCGCGGCTCCGGCCTGGGGCGGCGGGCCCGCCGTGGTGGGTGTTCTCAGTCGGCCGTTGGCCCGGCCCGAGACGGCCTGGCGACCGCCAGCGGCGGAGGCAACGCTGCCGGAGCCGTCGCCGGACGCCCCGGTGGCCAACCTCGCGGACCGCTGGCCGGTCTTCGGGCAGGAGCTGATGGCCGCCGGGCGGCCGAGTGCGGAACGACCCTCCACCGGGCCCGTCGTCCTGCGGCGGGCGGTAGCCGTCGGCGACGCCGATCGCCAGGGTTGACGACGGCCGAAGCAACGGTCGGCGGCCCGCCCACGACAGGCGGCTCGCCCTGCTGGCTACAAACGACACTGACAAGGAGATAGGCCGATGAGTGAGATGTTGGTACCGACACAGACGTCCGAGCCGTCGCTGGACGACCCCCGCGCCCTCTACTGCGATCTGCTCAAGAAGGCGCTGACCCGGTACGTCTTCCGCGAGACGTGGATGCCCTACCACCCACGCCAGGGGTCCCTGCACGGCCGCATCCTCCAGCGCGGCCGGCACCTGCTGCAACGCAAGGGCCTGGAATTGGTGCTCCAGTTCCCCTTCGACGAGGAGGCGCGGGCCACCGGCCGGGACTGGCCGCCGGAGGCCGAGACCATGATCGGGCTGCGGCGGTTGGACAACCTGGAGCGGTGCGTCAAGGACGTGTTGGAGCGGGGCGTACCCGGTGACCTGATCGAGACCGGCGTGTGGCGGGGCGGGGCGGTCATCTTCATGCGCGGGATGCTGCGCGCCTACGGCGACCGGGACCGGACGGTGTGGGTCGCGGACTCGTTCCGCGGCCTGCCGAAGCCGGCTGCCCACCGGGTCGAGGACGTCGAGGACGCGCTCTGGCAGGTGCCCTTCCTGGCGGTGTCGTTGGAGCAGGTGAAGGCGAACTTCGAGCGGTACGGGCTGCTCGACGGCCAGGTCCGGTTCCTCAAGGGCTGGTTCTCGGACACCCTGCCGACAGCGCCGGTGGAGCAGATCTCGGTGATGCGTCTCGACGGAGACCTCTACGACTCGACGATGGTGGCGCTGCGCTCGCTCTACCCGAAGCTCTCCGTCGGAGGCTATGTGATCATCGACGACTACCACGCGGTACGCGGCTGCAAGCAGGCCGTCGATGACTTCCGCGCCGAGCACGGCATCGAGGACGAGCTGCACCAGGTGGACTGGACCTGCCGCTACTGGCGGCGGTCGCGCTAGGGCCGCGTTTCGGCACAGACGGCGGGTGGGAGGCCACAGGACCTCCCACCCGCCGTCTTCGTGCCCGTGATCGGTGCTCAGTTGGCCGGCGGGCTCTGCGGGTTGGCCGCTACCCACTGCGCCACCCGGTCCTCGCGCAGGGCGGCGAAGAGCGCCGGGGCCTGGGCCTCGTCCAGCCGGACGGCGGACCCGGCCGGGGTCTGCAGGTTCGGGTCGCTGAACGGCACTGTGACGAACTGGACCGTCTCCGGCTTCACCTTGCGCAGCACGAGGGCGAGGTCGGTCAGGTTCAGGTCGCGGTCGACGACAAGCGATTCGGCCGCTGTGGTGAGCACCCGGTCGAGTCGGGTCGGGCTGGTGAGCAGACTCGTCGCGGTGACCCGCTCGGCCAGGGCGCGTACCACGAGCTGCTGGTCGTAGATGCGGCCGAAGTCGCCGCCGGGCACGCCGTGCCGCTGCCGCATCAGGTCGTCGGCCGCTTTGCCGTCCAGGTCGTGGCAGCCGGCAGGCCAGGTGGCGCCGGTGTCCGAGGACTTGACGGTGTACGGCAGGCAGACGTTGATCCCCTCCACCGCGTCCACCAGCTTGCGGACGGCGGCGAAGTTGGCCACCAGCACGCCGTCGAGTGGTAGCCCGGTGAGCTTGGCGACCGTCTCGGCGGCCAGCGCGGCACCGCCGAACGCGAACGCGGCGTTGATCTTGTTGGGGCCACCGGCCCAGGCCTGCCCCGCCGCGGGCACGTCGACATAGCTGTCGCGGGGGATGGAGACGACTGTGGCCGCCTCCCGCGCGGCGTTGACGTGCACCAGCATGATGGTGTCCGACCGCTGCCCGGGGTAGAGGGCCTGGTCCGGCTCGCCGTCACGGGAGTCCGACCCGAGCAGCAGGAGGTTGAGCGGCCCGGACTCCCACCGGCGGTCGTCGTGGGTGCCCTCGCCGAGGATGTCCTCGCGCTGCACCCGGCTCTCGTACCGGTGCTTCAGCCCGAAGCCGACGGTGACGAGGCCCGCGCAGAGCACACCGAACATCAGAAGCAGGGCGAGGCCCGCCTTCTTCCAGCCGGCCATCGCCCGCCATCTCGACGGCGCCGGCGTGACCGTGCGGCCGGGGATACCGGTCACCATCTTTACCACCTCTGCACGAACTCTCGGGACGCTGAACCTGTTGCGGGGCAAGGGATACAGCCGATCGGGTCACCCGCCTGCCCACTCATGAAGCATTTAATCACTCTTTAGGGTCTCTATGCCGCTTTATCCTCTTTGCCCGATTCAGCGATGCCATTCTGGCCTTCGAGTTGACGAGGGAGTTGGCATGTACGGAGTACCCACCAAGGGGCCACACATCGGAGGTGGCCTCGCCGCCACCGGGGTTGCCGTCCAGTCCTGGTTGCTGGTCGGCGTCGGGCTGGTAGTGCTGGGTCTGGCACTGTGGCTCGTCGCCATGTTGGGCCGCGAACGATGACAGGTTCCCGACGCGGGTCGTGGCTGCGCGCCGGCGCAGGTGGCCTGATCGGAGTCGCCGCCGCCGTCGCCATGCTCTGGCGGTGGCACGACATCGCCAGCGCGGAGGCGTGGCTGAACGCTCATCTCGTCAACGCCGTCGGGTTGGCGGACACCAAGTCCATCGGCGCGGCCGTGATCTTCCCACTGGACGAGCGCTGGGTCGGCTTCATGGTGTCCAGCGGCTGCTCGGTCGCCATGTTGCTGATCCCGCCGATCGTGCTCGCGTCGACGTTGATCGGGTTCCGCCGCATCTCACTGACGCGTGGACTCAACGCCCTGGCAATGGCCGTCGTGCTGCTGGTCACCGTGAACCAGCTCCGGCTCGGCGCGGTGGTGGTCTCCATGCAGACCTGGGGCTTCAAGCTGGGCTACGAGCGCAGCCACGTGCTGATCGGCTCGGTGATCACGACCGCCGGTCTGATCGCCGTCACGATCCTCTTCGTGGTCCTGGTCAGCCGGACCAAGCGGATCTCCGGGACGGTCGCCGGTGTCCACTGAGACGCAGTCGCTCGCCCTGCTCAACACCGCGGCGTTCCTGCTGTGCGTCAGTTTCTGCGCGTACGTGCTGAGCATCCTGGTGTTCCACCTGAAGAGCGGGCGTAGTCGAGGCGGCAGCCCGGACGGCTTCGACTGGCACATCATCGTGCCGTGCCGCAACGAGGCGTCGGTCATCGGCGACACCGTGCGGCGTCTGCTCTGCGACTTCCCGCAGGCGACCGTCTGGTGCGTCGACGACGCGTCCGACGACGGCACGCTGGCCAAACTGGCCGCGTTCACCGACCAACCGCGGGTGCACGTGGTCGAGCGTCAACTGCCGGACGCGCGACAGGGCAAGGGCGCCGCGCTCAACGCCGCCTGGCGACGCATCGAGCAGTCGTTGCCCGCCAACGCGGACCGCACCCGGGTGATCGTCGGCGTCCTGGACGCCGACAGCCGACTCGACCCCCAGGGTCCCGTCGCCCTCTCCGGCCGTCAGTACTTCGGCTCGGCGCTGGTCGGCGCGGTCCAGGTGGAGGTGCGGATGCTCCAGTGCGCGCCGCGCCGCTACGCGCAGCCGACCGAGGTCGGTCGCTGGGGACGGCTGCTGATCCGGCTACAGGACATGGAGTTCCGCGCCCCGATCGCCGCCATGCAGTCGCTGCGGCGACGCACCGGCAGCGTGGCGATGGGCGGCAACGGGCAGTTCACCCGGCTGTCCCTGCTCAACGAGATCGCCGACCAGCACGGCACACCGTGGCACGGCGCCCTCCTGGAGGACTTCGAGCTGGGCCTGCACATCCTCCTGGCCGGCGGGCGCACCGAGTACTGCCCGGAGAGCTGGGTGGCCCAGGAGGCGTTGACCCGGATCCGTCCGCTGGTGCGGCAGCGCACCCGCTGGGCTCAAGGGTCGATGCAGTGTGGCCGCTACCTCGGCAAGGTGCTGCGCTCGCCGCGGATCCGCAACTCGGCCACCCTGGAGATCGCCCACTTCCTGGCCGCACCGTGGACCCAACTGCTCGGCACACCGATCTACGTCGCCTGCCTGGTGGTGATGTCCTACTACATCGACAACACCATGGGTGGGCTGCGCGGCTGGTGGAACAGCGGCGGCTGGGGCGTACCCCCGCTGGTGCTCGTCTTCGGCATCGGACCGTTCGCCCTGTGGGGCATCGTCTACCGGATCCGTTGTGAGCCACAGCTGTCGATTCCCAAGGCGCTGCTGCTCGGCATCTGCCACTGGCTGTACAGCTACGCCCAGTCGCTGGCGGTCTGGCTGGCCTTCGCCCGCATGGTGACGGCCCGCACGGACTGGCAGAAGACCGCCCGTGCCGCCGATCCGCAGCCCCAACCGGCCCCGGCTCGGGCCGTGGGTCGAGTGGCCGTCGGCCAGGCGGCCGTGGGTCGGGCCGCCGTGCCGGCCCAGCCGCGCCGGGCCCAACCGGCACGCCGGTCGGGCCGCAACGACGGGCCACGGTCGATCCGACCGCCCCGGTACCTCAGCCACCTCTCGCACCTCACCACCCCCACCACAGACCGCCCCGCAATCGCCCACACCAGAAAGTAGACATCTATGCCACGAGTTAGATCCGGTCTCGCCCGCACCGCCGCGGTGCTGGCCGGTGGTCTCGCCATGGTCGTCCTGGCGGCCTCTCCGGCGATGGCCGACACCTCCCAGTCCTCCGCCTCGGCGCTGCAGATCAGCCTGCTCGGTGGTGGCCTCGCCAGCTCCGGCACGGCGTCGGCCACCAACGACGGCACCACCGAGTCGATCTCCGGTAACCAGAATCCCCCGCTGGGCGTGCTCGGCGGGCAGACCGTCATCACCGCGGGCGTGCTGGGCCAGAGCGTCCGGGCGTTCAACGACGGCACCTCGGCGGCCTGCGCCGGCGTGCTCGGCACCGGTGGCTCAATCACCATCGGACCCGGCGGGTCGTGCCTCGTCACGCCGGGCGCCGGGGTGACGCTGACCCTCGGTACCAGCGGCCTCGCCACGATCTCACTCGTCGCCGACGCCATCTACTCGTCGTGCACCGCCACCAGCAGCCCCTCTGCGACGGGCACCGCGAGCCTGGTCAACGCCCGGATCGTCTCGACGATCCTGGGCATCGAGACGACCCTGCTCGCCCTGCCGGTCAACCCGGCGCCGAACACCGGCCTGAGCATCCCGGGGCTGATCGACCTGACCCTCAACGGCCAGTCCAGCTCCGGCGTGGGTCAGCTCACCGTCACGGCGCTGAACCTGACGGCGCTCGGTGGAGCGCTGGCCGGGGTCACCATCGGCACGTCCAGCTGCGGGGCCAACGCGGTCGCGCCCCCCATTCCGGTGATCCCGCTCGCCGGGGCACCGCTCGCGCTCGGTCTCGGCGCGCTCGTGGCCGGCACCACCGGCGGGATCTCGCTCCTCCGGCGTCGCCGCGCGGCTGCCAGGAGCTGACCCGACATGTGTGCGAGCAGTTCGACACCGCGAGAGGTCCTGATCCTCGCCGGCACCAGGCCGGAAGGAGTGAAGACCGCGCCTCTGATCCGCCGTCTCCTCGATGATCCGAGGTTCACGGTACGGGTGGCGGATACCGGTCAACAGCCGGGACGCGTCACCGAGGCACTCGCCCCGTTCGGTCTCCGTCCGGAGGTGAGCCTGCGCCCGCAACGGCGTAGCGGCTCGCTCGCCGAACTGGCGGCGGCACTGATCACGGGCATCGACGAGCTGCTCACACACCACCGTCCAGCGGCGGTCGTGGTGCAAGGGGACACCACGACCGCCCTGGCCGGCGGGACGGCCGCGTTCTGGCGGCACGTCCCGGTCGTCCACCTGGAGGCCGGTCTGCGGACCAACGACCTGGACCGGCCGTTCCCGGAGGAGGCCAACCGGGCCATGCTCGCCCGGATCGCCGCGCTGCACCTGGCGCCGACCCGGGCGGCCCGGGCGAACCTCATCGGTGAGGGCATTCGCTCCAGCTCGATCGTGGTGACCGGCAACACCGTCGTGGACGCCCTTCACGACCTCATCGAGCGCGGCATGGCCCAGGCGCCGGACTGGGTCGACACGACTCGCAAGTTGGTGGTGGCCACCGTGCACCGGCGAGAGAACTGGGGCCACGGGGTGGCTGCCACAGTGGACGGGCTCCGGCGTCTGGCGCGAGCGTGCCCGGACGCCCAGATCGTGATGGTCACGCACCCGAACCCGCAGCTCAGCGCGGAGGTCACCACGGGCCTCGCGGGCGTCGCCAACGCCCGGGTCACGCCACCGCTGCCCTATCCACAGATGGTCGGGCTGCTGCGGGCGGCCGACCTGGTCGTCACCGACTCGGGCGGGCTTCAGGAGGAGGCCGCCACCCTGGGGGTGCCGTTGCTGGTCACCAGGGACACCACGGAACGTCCGGAGGCCCTGACGCCGGGCCGCGGCGAACTGGTGGGCACCGACCCCGAACTGCTCCTGTCGGCCGGGCTCCGCCACCTCGCCAGCGGGCGGACCGCCGTCGTCGGCTCGCCGTTCGGCGACGGGCGGGCAAGTGACAGGTCTGTCGTTGCCCTGGCGGGGCTGCTGAACGTACCGGCCCGTCGGGTGGTGCAGCGTCGGCGCACCGCCGCCACCATCGGCTGACGTCGGCCAATCTGGACAATCATCCAAATTTCCGGACAAACCCCCTCTATCCACTGATAATTGGCACATCGATCGGCAACGCTCCGATCCGTCGGTCCAAACAGTTCAGTGATCAGAGGAGTCGTCAGGTGCAGGCGAAGTTGAACGGGCAGCGTTCCGCGACGCTGCAGGGCAGATACTCCGCCCAGCACAACGCCTTCGGCGTCCTTCGCCTGGCGATGGCGTGTGGCGTGATCATCGCGCACGCCGGTCCGCTCGGCTTCGGCCAGCACAACCTCGGCGCGGCCACCTTCGGCCGGCAGAGTGATCTCGGCACCCTCTGCCTGTACGGATTCTTCCTGATCTCGGGATTCCTCATCACCGACAGCGCGCTGCGCTCCACGCTGCGCCAGTACGTCCGCGCCCGTGTACTGCGGGTCTTCCCCGGGCTGTGGGCCTGCCTGCTGGTCACCGCCTTCGTCTTCGCGCCGCTGGCGGCGCTGTACGAGAACGGCAACCTTGACGGATTCTGGGGGCACCCGGAGGGGCCCTTCGACTACGTCACGACGAACTTCCTCGCCTCGATGGAGCAGTTCCCCATCTCCGGGTTGCTGGCCGACACCCCGTACGGCCAGATCGTCGGCGGGCCGAGCGCGATCGACGGTTCACTGTGGACCCTGCGGTACGACCTTGCCTTTTACGGGATCGTCGGCATCCTCGTGGTGACCTCGGTGCTGCACCGCGCACCTCGCGCGGTGCTCGTCCTCACCGCCGTCTGTTACGCCCTGGTCCTGCGGGACTTCTTCACGGCACCCACCTGGAGTTCCCGCCCGCCGCAACACGGCGCGATCGGGCCGTTCCCGCTGCTCGGCGCGTTCGCCGCCGACTGGACGCTGATGCTCGGCTTCCTGTTCCTGCTCGGCGCCGCCGCCCGCCTGTACGCGCACCGGATTCCGGTGACCAGAGAGCTGGCCGTGCTGGCCGGCGTCGCGTTGGTCGGCTCGTTGTGGCTGGGCGGGTTCTTCGCGGTGGGCCTGCCGGCGTTCGCCTACCTGGTGCTCTTCGCGGCCGTCGCGCTGCCGAAGCGACTGTCCGGGATCAGCCGCCGGCACGACTACACGTACGGCATCTACATCTACGGCTTCCCGGTGCAGCAGATGATCGCCCTGCTCGGCGGAGCCCGATTCGGGATGCTCGGCTACATCGTGCTGAGCCTGCTCGGTGCCCTCCTGTTCGCCGTCCTCTCCTGGCACCTGGTGGAGCGGCCCGCCCTGGGGTTCAAGACCGGCAGCGGACGCGCCCGGCACCGGCGCACGGGCCGCACCGCCAGCCCCCGCCCCGCGCTGATCCCCAACCTGGTGACCGTCGCGGGAGCCGAGGCGCGCACCGGCCGGCACAAGGCCGGTGGCCGGCACAGCCGGTCGGCCAAGGACATCCCCGCCACGGCGGCCTCACCCCGCCGCGCCAAGCGGCCCACCGAGACGGCGGCGTCGTTCCTGGCGGTGCCGGAACGGACCAGGAAGGACCTTCCGTTCGACCCGGTGAAGACGCCGACCTCGCGCAGCCGATCGGGTCGGTCACACCGCGCGCCGACCACCTCGACGACGACACCACCGCGCTGATCGCGATGGGGCCGGAGCCACACTGGCTCCGGCCCCATCATCGTCCGCAGGGGGCCGCCCGGCCGACTCAGGCCGAGAAGTTGCGGAACAGCAGGGACGCCAGGGCGAGCGCCAACGCCAGGTTGAACACTGTGGCACTGGCGAACACCGCCACCGGTCGCCAACCCGCCTCCCGCAGCGACGCGACCCGAACCTCCAGGCCGATGCTGACGAAGGCCAGGATCAGGAACCACACGCGCAGGTCGTTGACGATGGCGATGGTGGCCTTGCCGTCCGCTCCCGCCCCGTCGAGGTACCAGGTGGCGATGACCGAGGCCGCGATGAAGCCGAGGACGAACTTCGGAAACCGCGTCCACAGCTCACCGAGGCCCGGCCGGGCCGCGCCGGGCCGTCGTTCCACCCGCAGTGTGAAGTACGCGGTGAGCGCGACCGCCACCACACCCATCAGGGCATTCTGGGTGACCTTGACGATGCTGGCGATCTGGAGCGCCTCCTCACCGGCGAGCGCTCCCGCCGCGGTGACCGCCGCTGTGGTGTCGATATTGCCACCGATCCAGGCGCCGGCCACCGCGTCGGAGAGCCCGAACACGTCGGCCAACCACGGCAGGATGAAGATGGACGGCAGCGCGAAGACGATGACCAGACTCGCCGTGTAGGCCAACTGCTCGCGGCGTGCCCGCACCGCGCCGGCGGCGGCGATCGCCGCGCTGACCCCGCAGATCGACACGGCCGACGCGAGCAGCGCCCGCAGCTTGTCGTCGAGGCCGAACCTGCCGGCCAACCACCAGGTGAAGAGGAACACCCCGCTGATCAGCAGGATCGCCTGGGCGATCGCCGGGCCGGCGGCGCTGGCGATGACGGCCAGGTTGATCGACGCCCCGAGCAGCACCAGACCGGTCTTGATGAAGAACTCGGTCCGGAACGCGGCGGCGATCCGGTCCCGCCAGCCGAGCAGTGTGACGGCGACGTTGCCGAGCAGGCCGAGCAGGATCGCGTAGACCGGGTACTCGACCGCCGCTCCGATGTCCTCGACGGCGGTGCCCTCGGCCCAGGCCGGGACGTTCTGCTCCAGGTAGCGGGTGAGCGCGGCGAGACCGACCACGACCAGCAGGCCGAGCGCCGTCCAGGCCCAGAACGCACCGTCACGCGCCACGCTGGTCGGCTCGACGGGATCGACGGTGGGCGACGAGGTGTCGCGTTCGACGACGTCGGGGGCGGGCGGGTCGTCGGCGGAGGTGGCGGGCTCGTTGCCGGTGCGGGTCGCGTCGGCGGTCATCAGGGCACCAGCCCGGCGGGGATGGCACCGAGCAGGACCAGAGCGAGCAGAGCCAGGCCGAGGATGGTCGCCACCCAGTCCTCGTTGAACGCGAGCCGGGACGATTCGGCAGTCGGTGGGGTGGGCGGTGGCTGGTCGGATGTCATGGCGTACCTCCATGGTGGTGAACCGATCCGGCCGTGCCGGATCGGTTCACCAAGCGCGGTGACGAGCGTGCGGAGCCGCCGCGCCGGGTCACGCCTCGATGCGCGAGCCGGCGGTGCGGTCGGAAGAGGAGGGCAGTGCTGCGGTGCTCAGTCGGTGCCCGGTGCGCCCGGACAGAGCTCGCTGGCGGTCCGCATCAAGTCGACGACCCGACGCGAGGTGAGGAGCGGACCAACCGGCATTCACGCATTTTCCTACCGGCTCGATAGGAATTCAAGACCGTTGACACGGATTCTCGCTCTGCCGTCGCCGTCCCGCCACGCACGGTGGGGCCGGAGCCATCGCCGGCTCCGGCCCCGTCGGTACGCCCGATCCCCGCTACGGGGTCGGGTACTGGGTCAGGTAGACCGGAGCGCCGACCTTGGTCATGTCGGCCGCGTCCCCGACGCCGTTGACCACGTGGTCGATAGTGCCGGCGCTGAGGTTGACGGTCATGATGTGGTGCAGGCGCACCCCGGGCCGGTTCGGGACCTCGAAGCCGTTCTCGGTGTGGATCGACGGGTTGTTCTGGTTGAACACGTACACCCCGCCCCCGTAGAGGGTGTGGTGACGCACCCGGTCACCGACCTTGTACCCGGCCCAGCCCTCGACCGCGCCGTTCATCCAGTCGGCCTGCGTCGGCGGGTCGTACGGCAGCTCGTTCTGGTAGAGGATCGTGGTGCCGTGCTCGCCGTTCCAGACCGTGTTGTAGCGCTGGAAGTGCTCGACGAAGAGGCCGGTAGCGGTCACGTGGTCGCCGTTGATGACGGCCCCGTAGCGACCGGTGTTGGTACGCCAGCGGTCGGTGTCACCGTTGACGCCCTCGGTGAAGCCCTCGACGCCGTGATCGCCGCGCCACACCCAGGTGTGGTCGATGAGCACGTTGTCGCTGTTGACCTCCAGCGCGGTGTTCGTCCGTCCGATGTGCGGCCCGCCGACCCGGAAGTACACGTCGGAAAGCGTGGTCGGGTTGTGCGGGCTGCTCGCGTTGCGGCCGTGCTCACGCCCGACCCGCAGCAGGACCGGCGACTCGACGAGGCCGGCGTCGATCGTGACACCGGCGACGATCACTCCGGGAACACCGGCCACGTCCAGCGGGACAGCGCCGTTCACGGCGGTCAGCGTGGCGTGCCCGATCCCCAGCACCACGGTGTTCGCACGTCGGACCTCGATGCTGCGCGCGATGTCGTACGTGCCGGGGGTGAGCAGCAGGTGCTTGCCGCGTGCCAACTGGCTGTTGATGACGCGCACCGAGTCGGACGGCTTGGCGATGAAGAAGTCGTCGATGCCGATGGTCCGCCCCGGAGTGATGCCGTCGGCCCAGGAGACGCCCCGGCTGTCCCGCTGCGCGGCGGGCACCCGTACCTGGTAGCGACCCTTGCCGTCGACGAAGAGGTAGGGCTTCTCCCGGCTGAGTGGGGTGGTCTCCAGTGTGGTGTACGGCGGGTCGGGGAACGTGGCGTCGTCGGGCGCGCCCTCGACCCCTGCGAACACCTGGTTCCACACGGCGTTGGACCAACTGCCGACCTCGCTGTTGCGGGTCAGCCACTGTTGCTGCGAGCCGTTCGTCGTGGCCGGCAGCCGTGAGTCGGCGATGAACCCGCCGCTGGCGAACTGCGGCCCGGCGGTGCAGTAGTCCATCAGCGACAGACCGCCGCCGCCGATGTTCAGCCGGCGCATCGACACCGCCTGGGAGACCGCCCAGAAGTTCGCCGACGACCGGCAGTCGTCCTGGCCGGCCGCGTTGATGGTGAGCGAGAGGTTGGACAGGGTGCGCCAGAAGTTGACCAGCGCGAGGCAGTTGCCGGTGCCGCCGTCGGCCAGGCAGCGGTTGTAGACCTCCAGTTTGCCGTTGACGGTGACGTCGGTGGGCGAGGCGCCCAGGCCGGACACCTCGGTGTAGTAGCCGACCTTGGCCTGCAACGGCTGCGCGGCCGTGCCGTACGTGCCGGGCTTGAACAGGTAGGCGTGCCGCTCGGTGCCCATCTCGTTGTCGACCTGCCGGGCGTGCGCCGCGTCGAGGGTCTGCTGGATCTCGCCGACCGGCATGGACGGGTCGAAGATCGTCACGTTCGGGCCGAAGTCGGGTGCGCCGTGCGTCGGGCGGCCGGCGCTGGCCGCCGTGCTGGTCATCGTGGTGGCGGTGGTCAACACCAGTGCGAGCAGGAGGGTGCGACCGGATCGCCGGCGTACACCTCGGGGCGGGACTGTCATGTGGTTCGTCCTCTCCGCTGGCCGGGCATCTTTCCGGCGCAGCTGGGGGCGGTGAGAGCGCTCTCTGACCCTTGCCGGCGGAGGTTGGGCCGGACCGGAAGGGGTTGACATGTTTCTACCCGTTAATGCGGCCGCACGCCACGACCAGGGGTGGCGAACCTTAGCGCCGGGCCGCGACGCGAGCGCCGCTCCCCGCGATCTTGTGCTTTCTGCGGCCGTTAGGCGGCTTTCGCGCCTTATGACGCTGCACAAAGCGCAAGATCGTGGAGTTGGCCGACGCGCTTACTGTCCACTTCGAGTCGGCGCCGCGCGGCTAGGATGATCGCCGTGCAGTTCGGGGTGCTCGGGCCGCTCGCCGTGACCACGGACGCCGGCGAGCCGGTGGTGGTGCCCGGCACGAAGGTACGGGCGTTGCTGGCCGACCTGTTGGCCAACCGCAATCAGGTGGTCTCGGCGGACCGTCTCATCGACGACCTGTGGGGTGACGACGCCCCCGCCAACCCGGCCGGCGCCCTCCAGGTGCGGGTGTCGCAGCTGCGTAAGGCGCTCAACGATGCCGAGCCCGGCGCCCGTGAGCTTGTCGAGTCCCGCCCGCCCGGCTACCTGCTGCGGGTCGACGCGCTCGACGTCGACCACTTCGACGAGTTGGCTCGCCGCGCCGACGTCGAGCGGCTGACCGAGGCGCTCGCGTTGTGGCGCGGCGAACCGTACGCCGACGTGGCCGACGCCGAGTTCGTGCGTGCCGAGGCGACCCGCCTCGCCGAACAGCGCCTCGTCGTGCAGGAGCGACTGGCGCAGGCCCGGCTGGCCCGGGGTGAGCATGACCTGGTGGCCGCGGACCTGGCCGAGCTGGTCGCCAGGCATCCGCTGCGCGAGGGCCTACGGGCGGTGCAGCTGCGCGCGTTGTACGCGGCTGGCCGCCAGTCCGAGGCGCTGGAGAGCTACGCCGAGCTGCGGGCCCGGCTCGCCGAGGAGCTGGGCCTCGACCCCGGCCCGGAGCTGGTCGCCCTGCACCGCGGGATCCTCGAACAGGACGCCGGCCTGAACGCCCCGCCGACGGCGGCGGTCATCCGGAACAATCTGCCGGCCCCGCTCGACGAGTTGATCGGGCGGGCCGAGGCGCTGGCCGAGCTGCGGGCACTGCTGCCCCGGCAGCGGCTGGTCACGCTGGTCGGGCCCGGTGGCGTGGGCAAGACCCGACTGGCCACCGAGACGGCCCGCGCCGTGTCCTGTCCGGACGGCGTTCTCCTCATCGAGCTGGCCCCACTCCCGGCGGGTGACGCACGCGTCGCCGAACAGGTGCTCGGCGCGCTGGGCGCCCACGAGACCGCCGGAACGACAGTGTCCCTCGCCGACCGGGTGGTCACGGCCCTGCGACACCGGCAACTGCTGCTCGTGCTGGACAACTGCGAACACGTCATCGAACCGGTCGCCGAGCTGGTCGCCCGGCTGCTGCGCGACGTGCCCGGGGTGAGCGTGCTGGCCACCAGCAGAGAGCCACTCGGGCTGACCGGTGAGCTGCTCTGGGAGGTACCCCCGCTGCCGGTGCCCGACGACGGTGACCTGGACGCGGTCCGGCGCTCGGCGGCGGCCCGGTTGTTCGTCGCCCGCGCCGCCGCGCAGCAGCGCGGTTTCCGCCTCGACGGGCAGACCGCGACGGCGGTGGCCCAGCTCTGCCGCCGCCTCGACGGTCTGCCGCTCGCGTTGGAGCTGGCCGCGACCCGGGTCCGCGCGCTGGGCGTACGCGGGGTGGTGGACCGCCTCGACGACCGGTTCCGGCTGCTCACCACCGCGCAGCGGGACGTGCCGCCCCGGCAGCGGACGCTCACCGCGGTGATCGGCTGGAGCTGGGACCTCCTGGACGAGTCCGACCGGGTGGTGCTCGCCCAACTGGCGGTGTTCCCGGACGGCTGCACCCCGGAGGCCGCCGAACAGGTCTGCCGAACCGACCTGGACGCCCTCGCCCGGCTGGTGGACCGGTCGCTGGTGGTGCTCGATGAGTCCGGCTCGGCCCCCCGCTACCGGCTGCTCGAATCGGTGGCCGCGTTCTGCCTGGAACGCCTCACCGACGCCGACGAGGTACGCGGGCGGCACGCCACCTACTACACCGAGCTGGCCGAGCGCGCCGATCCCGGGCTGCGCGGGGCCGACCAGCAACGCTGGCTGGCGCTGCTCGACACCGAGCTGGCGAACCTGCGGTCGGCGCTGGCGCACGGTGGCGGGCTGCGTCTGGCGGTCGCGCTGAGCTGGTACTGGTTCCTGCGCGGCCGGCTCACCGAGGCACGGCGGGCGCTGACCGTGCCCGGCGACCCGTTGCAGGAGGCCCGAGCGGCACCCTGGCGGGTCGGCTTCGCCCTGTCGCAGGGCGAGGTGATCGCACCGGACGACGTGCGCGCCGCCGTGGCCGTCGACCCGGACAGCCACGCCGCGTGGTTCGCGGCCAACGCGGCGATCGAACACGGCGACCTGGCCCTAGTGTCGGAGCTGCTGCCCACCGCCGCCGCCGACCCGTGGACCGAGGCCGCGGTGCTCACCTCCCTGGCCCACATCGCACACGCCAACGGTGACCAGAGCACCCTGGAGCGCACCGCGACCCGCAGCGCCGCGCTCTTCGCCGACCTCGGCGACCGGTGGGGTCGACTCCGGGCGACCGAGTGGGTGGGCGGGCTTGCCGACATGCGCGGCGAGCACGAGCGTGCCGCCGCGCTGCACCGGGAGGGGTTGCGCTGGGCGGAGGAGCTGGCGCTGTGGCCGCAGGTCTGCGCGGAGCTGTCCTGGCTGGCCTGGCTCGCCGTGCAGACCCGCGACTACGCCCAGGGTCGGGAGCTGGCCGAACGTGCCTACGACCTGGCGGTGGAGCAGGGCTCGCCGGGTGCGTTGATCTTCGCGGAGATGAGCCTCGGGCTGGCCGCCCGCCGCGACGGCAAGCTCGACCTGGCCGTCACCCACCTCAGCCACCTCGCCGACCTGGGTCGGGGGGAGAGCCAACCCGCGCTCTACCTGCCGATGGTGCTGGTGGAGCTGGGCTACGCGGTCGAGCAGGGCGGCGACCCGGACGCCGCCCTGGCCCTGCACCTCGAGGCGTTCGAGGTCGCCACGGCAATGGCGACGATGCGGGACGCGATCAACCCACTGGAGGGGATGGCGGCGGCGGTGCGCTCCCCCGAGGTCGCCGCCCGGCTGCTGGGCGCCGCGGCCGCCGCCCGGCTCGCCACGCAGTCCCCCGCCGCACCGGCCGAACGCGACGACACCGACCGGGTGACCGCACGACTGCGGGCCGAACTCGGGCCGGAACGCTTCGACGCGCTGCTCGCCGAGGGCGCGCAGCTGAGCCCGGGCGAGGCCCGGGCCCAGCTCTGACCGGTGCTCAGGGGGTCACCTTCGGCTGGTACGAGGCGACGATCACGCCGCTCTTGTGCACCCGGGTGTCGACCAGGTCGAACGACGCCTTGACGTCGGCCAGCGGCACGGTGAGGCTGGGGCCGCCCTCCAACACCGGGTGGATCCAGAACCGGACCTCGTCGACCAGGCCCGCCCGGATCAGCTGGGCGGTGACCGAGCCGAAGCCGTACTGGATGATGTTCTTGCCCGGCTGGGCCTTGAGCGCGGTGACCGCCTCGACCAGATCGCCCTGGAGCACCTCCGTGTTGTTCCAGGTGGGGTTGGTCAGGGTGGTCGAGGCGACGTACTTCTTGACGTTGTTGAAGTACGCCGCGCCCGTGGTCGGGTCGCTCTCATCCATGTTCGGCCACACGGAGGAAAAGCCGTCGTAGGTGGCCCGGCCCATCAGCATCGCGTCGGCCGCCTCGGTCTGCGCACCGGCCAAGCTGGCGGCCTCCCCGTCGAAGTACGGCATGGTCCACATCGGGTTGTCGATGACGCCGTCGAGGGTGATGTAGGTCGAGTTGATGAGCTTGCGCATCGGGATCTCCTGGGTGTTTGTCGTGCTCTCCGGTGACACCCAGAACTCTGCCGGAGGCCGCTTACGATTCGCTTCAGGTGTCCTTACCCGCGTCGTCGGCCGGGCCCGACGCCCTGTCGGTCGACGGGATCGGCAGCGCCTGCGGGGTGACGGTGCCGCCGCCGGCCGAATGGGCCGGGGCGGGGCGGTCGCCGCCGCGGCTGTGCAGACGCCCGCGCCCGGCCGGACCGGCCCGCCGGGTCACCTCGACGGTCACCATCCGCACCGGCGGTGGCGGCGCGGTGAAACGCCCGACGCCCCAGCGCACCCAGATCGGGATCCGGCCGGCGTCCGCCTCCGCGCGCAACTTCTGCACCGTACGGGCCCGGTCGGTGTGGTCGACCTCCACCACGACGGGCGGACCGTCGGGACGGGCACACGCCACGTCGAGCACCGAGTGCCGCTGCTCCAGCGGCGGTGGCAACGGCAACACGCTGGGCGCGCGCCGGTAGACCCGCCAGCCCTGGGCCTCGGCCCAGCGCACCACCGAGTCGATCACCCGCGCGGTGACCTCGTCGGTGTCCAGGTCGACGAAAGTCACATCGGCCAGCCAGCGACCCAGGTCCGCGGCCAACCGCTCGTCCTGCGCCGCGACCTCCACCGGCGCAGGATATCGCCTCAGCCGACGACGGTCGCTGTCGCGGCGAGGTGCCGGGTCAGCCAACCGGTGGTGGCCGTACGGGCCGCCTCGGCGTTGGTCCGCGCCAGGAAGTCGTGCCCCTCCCCGGCGAGCACCAGGTGCCCGTGCGGCACACCCCGGTCGGCGAGGGCCTGGGCTACCTGCGCCGACTCGCCCGCCGGGACGTTGGTGTCGTTGGCGCCGTGGATCAGCAGCACCGGCACGTCCAGCCGGTCGATGTGGGTCAGCGGGGAGAGGTCGCGCAGCAGGTTGGCGTCCCGCTGCGGGTCGCCGTACTTGCTGACGGCGGCCGCGGCGATCCACGGCTCGGTGCCGGCGAAGAAGGTCCGGAAGTCGGAGATGCCGCACTCGGCGACCCCGGCGGCGAACAGACCGGGGAAGTTCACCAGCACCGCGAGGACCAGGTAACCGCCGTAGGAGCGGCCCAGAACGCCGAGCTGGCCGGGCCGGGCCACGCCGGCGTCGACGAGGTGGTCGGCACAGGCAGCCACGTCGGCGATCGCGCCGTAGCGGCCGGCGAGGTTGTCGGCGGCGACGAACGAGCGGCCGAACCCGGACGACCCGCGGACGTTGGGCGCGAAGACGGCGATGCCCTGCGCCACGAGGGCCTGGAACAGCGGGTTGTAGCCGGGACGCTCCTGCGCCTCCGGACCACCGTGCAGGCTGATCGCCGTCGGCCAGGGGCCCGGCCCGGCCGGGCGGTACAGCCAGCCGGACAGCGGCAGCCCGTCGCGGGCCCGCAGGTCGACCAGTTGCGGTGCGACACCGGCATCGTCGGTGCGCGGGACGCCGGTGTCCGGCCGCAGCGGGCGCGGCGTCCCGGTCGACGGGTCGACCAGCCACACCTCCCGGGGCTGCACCGGCCCCTGCGCGGTGAGGCAGAGCAGGCCGCCGTCGGTGGCGAAGACGGCGTCGCCGAGCACCTCGCCGGGGGCGGTGACGGCCCGCTGCACACCGCTGGCGAAGTCGAGCAGGCTCAGCTCGCTGCGCCCGCCGTAGGTGTTCCATAGCAACGCGCCGCGCTGCCCGTCCGCGCTGGGCGTGACGTGTTCCAACTCGGCGTCCGGTCGTCCGGCGAGCCGGGTCGGCGGCTGCTCCGGTCGGGTCAGGTCGACCCGCACCAGCGCGGCGAGTTCGGAGTACGCGTCGGTGCGGGCCAGCACGCTCGTGCCGTCCGGGCCGAACCAACCCTGGTCGGTGCTGCCCCGCCCGGTGTCCGGGAACAGCCGCCGCCGAACGCCGGTGGCCACGTCGAGCAGCTCCAGCCAGCGGGCGTTGCGCGGGCCGCGACGCAGCAGCGCCACACCGGCGTCCGGGGTCACGTCCAGGAGGGTGAGCAGGTCGCCCTGGGCGAGCACCCTCCGGTGCCCGGTGGCCGCGTCGACCAGGAGCGCCTGCCCGTCTTCGTCGGTCTCGGTGACCGCCAGGACCGCGCCGTCGGGCAACCAGCCGGCCAACGCCGCGCTGCGGCGGCCGAACCCGGCGATCTGGTGGCGTCGCGTGCCGTCCGGGCGCAGCACCCACAGCTCGGTGCGGGGCGCGCCACCGGGTGCGACGACACAGGCCAGCCACTGGCCGTCCGGGGACCAGCTCAGCGCGAGGACCGGCTCGTCACCGACGGGCAGCGCGACGGGCGTTCCCGCGTCGACCTCGCAGACCCAGACGCCGGGCGTGCCGGCCCGGTCGGAGAGGAACGCCACCCGGCGGCCGTCGGGGGACGGCGCGGGGGCGAAGTCCTCGCTGGTGGGCACCGGCGGCGACGCCGGCCGGTGGCTCGCGGGTCGGGGCCGCCGGGTGGTGCGCGGCGGCTCAATCCGTACGCCCATCTAAACCCCGATCCGCTGCAACCAGAGCTCCAGCAGCCCGAGCTGCCAGAGCGCGTTGGAGCCCAGCGTGGTCCGCCGGGCGTTGGGCGCGTCCAGCAACTCCTCCAGGTAGTCCTTGCGGAACAGACCCCGCTCGCGCGCCGGTCGGGCGGTCAGCGCATCCCGCACGTCGTCGAGCAGAGGGCCGGAGAGGTGCCGGATGGCGGGGACCGGGAAGTAGCCCTTCGGCCGGTCGATCACCTCGTCCGGGACGATGCCCCGACTCGCCGCCTTCAGCACCCCCTTGCCGCCCTGCGCCAGCTTCATGGACGGTGGGCAGGCGGCGGCCAGCTCGACCACCTCGTGGTCGAGGAACGGCACGCGGGCCTCCAGCCCCCAGGCCATCGTCATGTTGTCGACCCGCTTGACCGGGTCGTCGACGAGCATCACCAGGCTGTCCAGGCGCAGCGCCGCGTCCAGCGCGGTGTCCGCGCCGGCCGCGGCGAAGTGCGCGGCGACGAACTCCAGGCTGGCGTCGTGGTCGAGCATCCACTCGGGCGCCAGGTGCCCGCCGAGCGCGTCGTGACGACGATCGAAGAACACCCGGGCGTACGCCTCGACGGCGTCCGCGCGGGCCACGTTGGCCATCGGCGGGTACCAGTCGTAGCCGGCCAGGATTTCGTCGGCGCCCTGCCCGGACTGCACCACTGTGATCCGCTGCGAGACCTCCTCGGAGAGCAGGTGGAACGCGACGCAGTCGTGGCTGACCATCGGCTCGCTCATGGCGGCGATGGCCTGGTGCACGGCCGGGACGAACCGCTTCGCGCCGATGCGGATCTGCTGGTGGTCGGTGTCGAAGTGACGGGCCATCAGGTCGGAGTAGTGGAACTCGTCGCCGCTCTCCCCCGCCGCCGCCTCGAAACCGATGCTGAAGGTGGCCAGGCCGGTCTGGCCCTGCTCGGCCAGCAGGGCGACGATCAGGCTGGAGTCGAGACCGCCGGAGAGCAGCACGCCGACCGGCACGTCGGCGACCATCCGCCGTCGTACGGCGGTGCGCAACGCCGCCATGAGCCGTTCCTGCCACTCGTCGGCGGACATGGCGGGGGCGGCGGCCCTGGTGAACTCCGGCCGCCAGTAGGTGGTGTCGGTGCTCCGGCCGTCCGCGGTGATCACCCGCACGGTGGCCGGTGGCAGCTTGCGGACCCCGGCGAGGATCGTGCGCGGCGGCGGCACCACGGAGTGGAAGCTCATGTAGTGGTGCAGCGCCACCGGGTCGAGGTCGGTGTCCACGTCACCGGCGGCGAGCAACGCCGGCAGGGTCGAGGCGAAGCGCACCCGGCCCGGCCCCTCGGCCAGGTAGAGCGGTTTGATGCCGAGCCGGTCCCGGGCCAGCACCAGGGTGTGCGTGGCCAGCTCGATCAGGGCGAACGCGAACATCCCGTAGAACCGCTCGACGCAGGCCGTCCCCCACCGGTGGTACGCCTTGAGGATCACCTCGGTGTCCGAGGTGGACCGGAAGGAGTAACCGGCGGCTGTCAGTTCGTCGCGCAGCTCCCGGTAGTTGTAGATGCAGCCGTTGAAGACCATGGCCAGACCCAGCTCGGGGTCGACCATCGGCTGGGCGCCCGCGTCGGACAGGTCGATGATGCGCAGCCGGCGGTGCACCAGGGCCACCGGCCCCTGCTGCCACCGACCCTCGCCGTCCGGGCCCCGGGAGGCCAGGGCGGGGAGCATCCGCTCGACGGCGGCCAGGTCCGGCGGCGCCCCGTCGAGGCGGAACTCGCCTCCGATACCGCACATGGCACACACCTCTCATCGGCTGGATCCGCTGGGGGCCGCTGACCGGTCCAGGCTTGGTGGACCGGGTTGCGTCCCGATGACGGGTGGGTCAAGCGTCGGTTACGCCGACGGTTCGTCGGCTCCACCGAGCAGCCAGGTGTCCTTCGACCCGCCTCCGCGCGACGAGTTGACGATCATGCTGCCGGCCGGCGCCACCCGGGTCAGCGCCACCGGCGCGACCTCGGCGGTGTCACCGAGGAACACGAACGCCCGCAGGTCGACGTGGCGGGGAGCCAGCGCCGTGCCGTCGAAGACCGGGTGGGTGGTCAGCGCGATCATCTCCTGGGCGATCCACCGGTGCGGGGCCGCGAGGATCTGCTCCCGGACGGCGTCCAACTCCTCCGCCTCGGCGCGGGGGCCGATCACCACCCGGTCACCGCCGTACCCGTCGACCGGCTTGAGCACCAGCTCGTCGAGCCGGCCCAGCACCTCGGCCCGCTGCTCGGGCAGCCCACACAGGTACGTCGGCACGTCCCCGAGCAGCGGTTTCTCGCCCAGGTAGTACTCGATCAGCCGGGGCACGTACGCGTACAGCGCCTTGTCGTCACCGACACCGTTGCCCAGCGCGTTGGCCAGCGTGAGCCGCCCGGCGTGCACTGCGGCGAGCAGTGGCCACCCCAGCGGCACCCCGTCCGCGCCCGGCGCGTGCAGCAGCGCCTCCTCGTCCATCCGCAGGTAGATCACGTCGACCTCACGGCGGCAGCCCTCGCGGACCAGCCGGACCCGGCCCTCCTCAACCAGCAGGTCGCTGGTCTCGGTCAGCGGAACCCCCATCTCGTCGGCGAGCAGCCGGTGCTCGAACCACGCCGGATCACCCGGGCCGCTGCTGAGCACCACCACTGCGGGGTCGTCGGCCGCGGCGGGCGCGGCGGCGACCAGCGCCCGGTACAGCATCGCCGGCGTCTCGTCGGCGGGCAGCAGATCCTCCGGCACCGGCAGCTCCGGCAGCACCGCCTGGGTCAGCCGACGGTTCTGCACCGCGTAGCCGATCCCGGAGGGCACCCGCAGGTTGTCCTCCAGCACGTACCAACCGCCGTCCGGGTCCCGGACGAGGTCGGTGCCGGACACCTGGGCGCGGGTGCCCCGCCGGCCCATCAGCGCCCCGGTCGGGCGCAGCCCGGGCGAGGACTCCACCACCCACGCCGGCACCACGCCGTCGGCCACCACGGCCCGGTCGGCGTAGACGTCGCGCAGGAACGCGTCGAGGGCGCGGGCGCGCTGCACCAGGCCGGTACGCAGGGTCCGCCAGTCGGCGGCGGGCACCACCCGGGGCACCAGGTCGACAGGGAAGAGCCGGGTGCTCGCCTCACCGGCCACGCTGAACGTCACACCCCGGGCCCGCTGCTCCTCGTCCCGGTCGTGTTCGCGCTGACGCAGGGCGCCGGCACCGAGCTGCCGCAGTGCCGCGAGCATCGGGGCGTACGCCGGTTGCGGTCCGGCCGTTCCGAAGACCTCGTCGCCGGCGTCGGCGTACGTGGGCAGCTCCGGCGGTGAGGGCGCACCCGGCAGCGGACCGCGGACCCGGCCCCGGGTCTCGTCGAGCAGCAGGTCGACCACGTCGGCCAACCGGCCCCGTCGCTCGTACGCCCGCCGCTGGCGGGACGCGGAACTGCCGCGTTCCAGCGCGTACCGGGTCAGCTCGCTGACCTGCTCCCAGTCCCCGGTCGTCTCCAACTGTGGGCGCAGGTCGGTCACCAGACGGCGGACCGCCTGGGCGGCCGGCACCGGTCGGGCCGACCGGGGCAGGTCGAGCAGGTCGCCTTCCAACCCGGAGCGGGCCGCCCGCCACAGGGCGGCGCGCAACACCGGTGGTCGTACGGCAGTGCGCTCCACCCCGGCGCGCAGGGCCGCTACCTCCCGCCGGACGAGCGCCCGGAACAGGCCGGTGAGCAGGACGATGGTCTCCACGTCGGCGTTGGCGTCGGTGATCCGCAGCTCCACTGTGGGTACGTGCGCCGACGGCCGGACGTCGAAATAGATCATGGCGGGGTCGGTGATGGTCTCGGAAGAGATCAGCTCGGCGACCAGCGCCTCGTGGTCCGCGGCGCTGGTCACCTCGCCCGGGTCGCCGGCGGTGGGCCAGCGCTGCCAGACCAGCGATCGGACGCTGGCGTAGCCGCTGTCCTGGCCCATCCAGTACGGCGAGCTGGTGGAGAGGGCGAGCAGCACCGGCAGCCACGGCTGGACCCGACGGGTGACCGCCACCGCCAGGTCCCGGTCGGAGACGCCGACGTGCACCTGCGCACCGCAGATCAACTGCTCCCGGGCGAGGAGCTGGTACTCGTCGAGCATCCGCCGGTAGCGGGAGGTGGGGGTGACGCTGGGGTCGCCGTCGGCGCGCAGCGGCACCGTACCGGCCGCCACGATGCCCAGACCGGCCCGGTCGGCGACCCGGACGGCCGCCTGACGCAGCCGGGTCAGCTCGGCGCGGATCTCGTCCAGGGTGCGGCAGACCGCGGTGTTGGTCTCCACCACGCTGCGGTGCAGCTCGGCGGTGAACGAGGCCGCCGGCAGCCGGTCGAGCAACTCTCCGGCACGGGGCACCAACTCCCGGGTGTGCAGGTCGACGACGTGGAACTCCTCCTCCACCCCGATCGTGGCCAGGTCCGCCGGGTCGCCGCCGTCCAGCGACAGGACCGGGTTCGTACGGGGGGTGGGCAGTGTCCGGCCGTTGCCGGACCGGCCCACCGGCTCGTCGTACGTCGGCGCGTTCGTGGTGTTGTCGGCCATGGTCACCCCGGTTCGCGTGTCGGTGGTCTCGACTGTCCGACGAGCGTTCCCAGGGTTGGTACCGGGGGTGTTTCCGGCGCGTTAAGGTGACGCGCCCGTTCTGTCCGGGCTGCTCAGCGGCGCGCAGCCCGGTACTCGATGGACGTGGCGACCCGGTCGGCGGTGGCGGCGCCGAGCTCCCGTTCCGTGAGCCACAGCCCCAGATCGAGGCCGGCCGACAGCGCGCCAGCGGTGACCCGGTCACCGTCGTCGACCACCCGCTCGTCGAGGACCGTGACGTCGTGGGCGCGCAACTCGTCGTACGCGTTGCGGTTGGTGGTCGCCCGCCGACCGGTCAGCAGGCCGGCGGCGGCGAGGAGCAGCGCACCGGTGCACACCGACGCCATCCACCGCGCCGACGGCGCCAGTGCGGCCAGCTTCGCCGGCAGCACCCCGCGCTGCGCCTGCGCCCAGGCACCCTCGGGGGCCCGGTTCAGCCAACCGCCACCCGGGACGATCACGCCGTCGGCCTGACTCAGCACCCCGGGCACCTGGAGTTGGACACCACGCATGCTGGTGACCAGCCCCGATCGTTCGACGGCGACCAGCGCCACGTCGAAGCCGGCCATCGACAACACCTCGAATGGCCCGAAGACGTCCAGTTCGTCAAAGCCGTCGAACACCACGATCTCGATCCGCATACGGCCCAGGATCTCCTGCCCACTGGGCGGCGGCGAGTGGCATCCTTGCCACCATGCGTAAGAAACCCGCCACGCATCGGGTCCTCGTCCTCGCCCTGCCGAGGGTTGTCGCCTTCGATCTGACCATCGCGACTCAGGTCTTCGGCCACGAGGACCACGGCCGGTACGCGATGACGGTGTGCGCACTGGACGGTGGTTCGGTCTCCACCACCACCGCGGGCCTGGAGCTGACCGTCGCCGCGACGCTCGACGCGCTCGACGACGCCGACACGGTGATCGTGCCCGGATTCCGCCGTGGCCCGGCACCGCCGCGTGCTCTCGAGGCGCTGCGGCAGGCACACGGTCGTGGCGCCCGCATCGCGTCGATCTGCACCGGCGCCTTCGCGCTTGCCCAGGCCGGTCTGCTCGACGGCCGCCGCGCGACGACCCACTGGGCGCACGCCGACGCGCTCGCTCACGAGCATCCACTGGTGTTGGTGGACGCGAGTGCGCTGTACGTCGACGAAGGTCAGATGATCACCAGCGCCGGACTCGCCGCCGGTCTGGACATGTGCCTCTACCTCGTCGGCCGCGACCACGGGCAGGCTGCCGCCATCCAACGGGCCCGCCACATGGTCACACCGCTGCACCGAGCCGGCGGTCAGGCCCAGTTCATCCCGGTCGGCGTTCCGGCTGAGGGCGACGAGTTGGCCGGGGTCATCACCTGGGCGAGCAGCAACCTGCACCGCCCGATCACCGTCGCGGACCTTGCCCGGCAGGGTGTGATGTCCAGCCGTACGCTGCACCGCGCCTTCCAGGGTCGGTTCCGGATGAGCCCACGTGCCTGGCTGATCCAGCAACGGCTGCGCGCCGCCTGCACCCTGCTGGAGAACGGCGGGATCACCATCGACGAGGTCGCGCGGCGTACCGGCCTGGGCACGGCGACCAACCTCCGCGCGCATTTCCAGCGGGCCTTCGCCACCACCCCTACCGCGTACCGGCGGGCTTTCACACAGTGACCCTCCGAGGGTGGCCGTGGCGGGTCGTGGCGGGGTCGGCGATGTCGGGGTGCCCCGCCGGCCTGGACACCCCGACATCAGCAGTCTCGATTCGAGCAATCCCGGTCAAGGAACGGCCGGAATCACCTCATGTTGGCCACCACGAACGGCGCGTGGCCGTGCAGGTAGTTGGTCCACCCGCCGGTCACCGGCGCTCCCGGGCTGAGCAGGTTGGTGGTGTCGGTGCCGACGTCGAGCTTCCAGGCCGTCCAGGAGATGCCGTTCGCCTTCATCCAGTCGATCCAGGACTGTGCCTCCGGCAGGCAGGCCCGGCCGTCGAGGCCGCCATCGGCGTTACTGGCGCCCCACTCCGTGACGAACAGCGCCAGACCCGCGCGGATCGCCGCGTCACCCTTGGCGCGCAGCGACGCCCCGTGCGTGCAGGAGTAGAAGTGCAGGGTGTACATCAGGTTGGTGCCGGTGACCGGGCTGGCCGCCGCGACGTCCACGTCCTGTGACCAGGTCGGGGTGCCGAGCACGACGATGTTGTCCGGGTCGGCGGCGCGGATCGCGGACACCACCGCCTGGTGGTACGGCTTGATGACGTTGGTCCAGCTGACCTGGAGCGGCTCGTTGTAGGGCTCCCAGATGACGTTGGGCAGGTGGCCGTACCGGCGGGCCAGGTCACCGAAGAACGCCACCGCCTGGGACTGGTTGTTCTGCGCCTCGTGCGCGTGCCAGTCGACGATCACGTAGACCCCGGCGGTGACCGCGTTGTTGATGATGGTCTCCACCTGGGCGCGCGCCCTGGTCGGATCACTGAGGTACGCCCCCGCCGGCTCCACGCCCATGGCCGCGCGGATCACCTGGAGGTTCCAGTTGTCGCGCATCCAGGTCAACGCGGAGAGGTTCTCGGCGTACGGGGCGGTCTCCCAGTTGAGCCACATGCTGCTGATGCCGCGCAACTGCACCCGCGCGCCGGACCTGTCGCACATCGTGGTGCCGCAGACCCGCAGTTGCCCGTGCCGCTCGACCGGCGTGCCGGTGGTGGGCGGCGGCGTGGTCGGGGGCGGGGTGGTGGGCGGCGGCGTGGTCGGGGGCGGGCCGCCGGCACAGGACGCGCCGTTCACTGTGCAGTTGAGCGGGGTGCCGGTGCCGTTGACGAGGAAGCCGAACGAGGTGGAGGCGCCGGCGGCGAGGGTGCCGTTCCAGGACACGTTGGCGAAGGTGTAGTGGCTGCCCGAGGTCGTCTGCTGCGCGTTCCACGACTGGCTGACGGTCGAGGGGGACGGCAGGTCGAACTCGACCCGCCAACTGGTGATCGGTGCGGAGGTGTCGTTGGTGACGGTGACCTGCCCCTGGTAGCCGTTGCCCCAGTTGTTCGTCACGGAGAACACGGCGGTGGCCGCGCTGGCCGGTGTGGCGGCGACCAGTGCCACCCCACCTGCGAGCAGGCCGGCGACGGCCAGGGTCGTGACAAGTCTCAGTGTGCGCATGCGGAACCCGCTTCGGATCGACGGTGGTGGTCTGAGGCGGGGCGGCGCCTGCGCGCAGGATATCGATCAACGATGATGTATCGCAAGGTCGCGGCGACTTCCGGGATATTCACGACCGATCTCCACGGCCGAGGATCAGCGGCAGAGTCAACTGATTGACACAGCCCGAGCGAGGCTTGAAAGGCCATCGACAGGCACGTACTGTGGCGGACGTCACGGCCCGTCAGCACCCTGCCAATCCATTCTGCGGAGCTTCAGTGCAACCCTCGGAGACCAGAACTGCTGCCGACCGTCTGGACATTCGCGAGGTCCCGCTCGGCGAATCAGTTGATCTAGATCGCCTGATTCAGGCCGTCTCCATTTACGGTGGCGGCCCCGACGACGACCGTCTCACGCTCGTCGACTTTCGACGAAGTAGCACTTTCGACGTCATCGCTCTGCTCTTTCTACTCGGCATGGTAAAGGCTCGACTGAAGGACGATCGGCTCACCCGCTTCCGGCTGCCGCAGAGCCGGGCGGCGCTGAGCGCCTTGCGCGGCGCCGGATTCCTGGACGCGGCGAGCCACGTGACCCGAGCACCACTCCCCCTGCTGCTCGCCCGCGAGGATGTCCAACGGCTGGCGAAGCCGCCGGAGACGTTGAATTGGGGCACCGGCACCGCGACCGAGCAGATCCTGCAGGATCTGCAGCACAAACGGGTGCTCGGCCTGTCGCTGCACCCACTCGGCAACGAGACCGACAAGAACCGGATGGTCGAGAACGAACTGGAACGGTGGACCGATCCTCTGGCCCTCGCGCTCTTCAGCCAACACCTCAAAGAGGCGGCCGAATGGGATGTCGCTCGGGTCGTCGTGCACGAGATCTTGGCGAACGTCCAGGAACATCCGCAAGCGTCGGTGGCGGTAGTCGCAGCCCAGATGTCATTACCGACCGGCAGACGCGAGAGCGCTGACGGCGGCCTTACGGTCGCGGTCTGGGACGACGGCAAGTCGATCGTCGAGACGCTTCGGGAGTGCATGGTCAGTCGGGGAGACGTACGGGTGTCGCCGCCGCCGGACCGCTTCACCGTTCGAGTCGTCCGCTCGTCGAGCATCCCCGGGCCACCGGGCCACCCCCCGCTGCTGCCCTCGGACTGGTCGCCCTCCCTTGACGGCGACGATGCCGAACTGCTCCTGGCCAGCCTCTTTCCCGGGATCTCCCGCAAGGATCCACGCGGCAGAGCCCCCGACACGGACAGAAGTGACATCTTCCTGGGCTGCGGGCTGTACTTCCTCTACCGTCACGTCATCGATGTCTTCCGCGGATCGCTCGACCTCTACTCCGGCTCGACCCGACTGACGATAAGCGCGGAGAGCGATCCGGAGAGCGGCGCCCAGTACCTGGTGACCGTGCATGGCGGTCCCCGCGTTCCCCGCATTTCCGGCAACCTCGTCGTAGCCCGGCTGCCGACTCATGCCGGCTGACATCCGGGTTGTGCCGAAGGTCCTCAGGATGGGCAGTCCTACCGCCGAGGACGTCTCGCGAGATCGGCTGGAGTTCTACGACCATTTCGTACGCGCGATCCGTAGTGACCCTCCGGGCCGCGTCACAGTGGAGCAGGCTCAAACGATCTACCTCAGCAGCCAGCAGATCGACACCTCCCCCTGGCTGGTACGCGAGCGGCTGAAGGCTGACCTCGACGGGGAATGGAGCACCGACGAGGTCATCCTCCTGCTGGTGGATCTCACGATGAATCTGCCCGCCCTGATCCGGGAGACGGTGTTCGCCTACGTGGGCGAGGCGATCGGTGAGTTGGTGTCGGAAAACCAGCGCTACCAGGCGATCGTGCTGATGCCCGTTCTTCATACTCCGTTGCAGGCGTCCTTTCGCAACCGTGCGAACCAGGCCGGTTTCGTCGGCCACATCATGATCCAGTACAGCGACGGCAGGCGTTTCCTCGTTCTCGCCGACCAGCCCGACGTGCATCTCGAGACCAATTCCGACTGGGCCGAGCAGCTCGAACGACTGAACCAGCCGATCGCTCAGCGCATGGGCGGAAAGATCCTGCGGATGTTGGGTCACTACAAGTTCGGCAGCGCCGACGACTACTGCACCCGCTACTTCTTCGACGCCTCCTATGCCGTACCGGAGATTGGGCAGATCGTTCGGAATGTGGTGGCCGAGGTCCAACGGCAGCATTCGGGCGCGCTCGCCATCCTCTCCCATCAGACGAAGTCACCGTGGTTGCACCGGGTAGCAGTCGACGTGGCACAACGACTCGGGATCCAACCCGTCGCGCTGCCGCCGTTGGAACAACTCAGGGACGCCCCCATCACGCAGGGCACTGCGATACTCCTGCTCGACATCCTGAACACCGGTGCCAGTGCGCGGTCGTTGATCGAACGGCTACGGAAGTTGGGCGTGGACGTCTTTGGCACGGTTGTCGCGGTCTTCGTCGAACAGGGGCGGCTCGGTCCCGACGGCGACGTGACTGATTTGGTGGCCGCCGGGCGGTCCTACACCGTGCGCGGCATCGCCGATCCGGTGCGGCGCGAGCGCACCGCCCGACAGGACTGCGACCAGTGCACCGCCGGCCTCCCCCACCTCGACCCCCTCGGGGACGACCGGCAGCTGATCCGGACGTACGACATGTGGGAGATGCTGCTCGACGCTGAGTGGGTCGAGGAGAGCTACGGCCCACCCGCCCGGTCCAGGTTCCGCCGTTCTCCGGACTTCGAGCAGATCTTCCAGGAGTACGGCGACTGGATCGCCTACAAACTGGACCAGGCACTACGGAGCATGACCCTCGCCGGCGCGGTACGTGACGAGGTCGTCTACGTCTGTCCAGACGAGCCGGCGATGCGACAACTGGTGCGGCGGCTCAGGGCCCGCCGCAGCGGACGGCCTGGCGCCGTACACATTCCTCGCGCCGTGCTCCGCGATGCCGAGCGGAACGACTTCTCCCGGATAGACATGGACGCCGGCCTCGGCTGGACCCGGCAACTACGGCTGCTACGCGAGGGCAGCGGATACGACGTCGCCATCATCGATGAGATGAATGCCTCCGGCGCCACTGCGCGCTCCATGATCAAGGTTCTCGACCACGCCGGCGTCGTACCGGTGGCTTATCTTCCCCTGTTGAACCGCGTTCCGGGCTTCCAGCTCACCAGGCGAGGCGGGGTGGCCGTCCCCATCTGTCCACTGTACGAGATTCCTTCGCCTCGACCGGGAGCGCCGGTCGACTCCTAACCTCGTCCGGGGAGGAACGATCAATCTTCCACGCGAACTACGGAAACAGCTGGCGCAGATCATCGAGAGCGTGCCCGGTGCCGACGACGGGGCGGTCGACCTGGAGCGGCTCTGCCAGACCACGGGAGTCTCCGCCGCTGCCACACCGGCTGTCGCCGATCTCCTCGTCCTGGTGTTCGACATCTTCGACGTGGTACGCCTCACCGTCGAACCGACAACCGGGCAGCGCCTGATCAAGGCGAACGCTCCGGCCGCGGGTCTGTTCCTGAGCAGCCTCGCCGAGCACGTCCGTGCGGGCCAGCCGATCCTGGGCAACTGGGACCGCGCCGGGACCAGTGAACCGCCGTACCACATTCAGCAGGTGCTGGCCGGTCCGCAGTTCCTCTACCTGATGGAACAGCAGCGAATGGAGGTGGACCGGTCAGCACGTCCGCTGCGCCACACCGAGGTGAGTCAGATCGTCATCAAGGTCGGCTTCCCTCTGTTGGGGCGCCGTTACCTGATGCTGTACGACGGGGCCGCCCGGCAGTACCAGCTCCCCGGCGGTCACCGGCGAGCCGGCGACCAGGATCCGCGCGCGGTGGCGGTGCGGGAGTTGGAGGAGGAACTACCAGGCTTCGTCTTCGACCCGCGGCGCGACACGTTGTCAGAGCTGGGAGCTGTCGAGGTGGAGCAGCTGTCCCGGACGTTCGGCGTGGTAACCAGATACCGCATCACCTTCTTCCAGCTGCTGTCGACCCGCCGGGTCGTGCCAGTCGGCCCGGACAGCCGCTGGGTCGCCGAGGCGGCCCTCCTGGGAGATGCCGCGACCGTCAAGGGCCGAACCCTGAACATCGCCGGCCTCCGCCGCCTGGTCGACGGCCGTCCTGGTGGCCTGACTGGTCTGGCGGAGGGTATAGGGGTTCACCGGGGACCGGCACTCGCGGAGATCGTTCGGGAGAAGCCCTGGGAAATCCTGGGCCTCATCGTGGGTGTGCTGGGTCTTGTTCTCACGCTGGTCCTGGCTTGACCGGCACACAGACAGGGGGATGTCATGGAAGGGAGCATCGGACCAGATTCGGACTGGGCCCTGATCAGCGACGAGCAGCGGGAAATGTTGCGCCGCTGGGCCACTGTGAAGTCGGCGACCATCACCCGGGAGGAGTGGCTGGGTGACGGCACCAGCGGGGTGCCGGTGGCAGTGGCGACAATACGCATGCCGCACCTGACCCGTCACAAGGTCATTCTCCGGTTCTACGAACGCGACTCCAGAGAGATAAAGCGTGCGTTACTGGCCCAGGACCAGTCGCCGTTCTGCAAGAAGCACATTCCGCAGGTGGAGACCGTGACAGTCGCCCGCGAAGGGCCCATCGCCTATTTCGACGTCGCAGGTCAGGACTCCGCCGTATGGCGTCCGCTGGTGGAGGCCATGGATCGACCGGATCTGCCGGCACACCTACAGGGGATGATCACCTCCATCCTGCGAGACTGGAACACCCCGCCGCCGCCGGGGAGCGATGTGTGGGAGGGCACGGCTGAGGGCTACTTGGCCCGGATGATTCACGGCTGGTCGCACCCGCGTTCCGATCCGGGGGCGCGACTGCTCCGTTGGGCGAGCGAGAATGGCATCGCGGCCACTCAGGAACGGCTGCCCTGGTCCCGAAAAGCACTGCTCAACCCCCTTGCCGTCCTGGGGGCCGACCCGAACAGTTCGCGGCGGTTGCACTTCCTCGCGGGGCGGGCACACGGAGACCTGAACGTGCGCAACATCTTCTTGAAGATCGACTCCGAACTGGACGGCACCGACTACCAATTGATCGATCTCGGCGGCTTCGACTCGCACAGCCCTCTGGCCCGGGATCCGATGCACCTCCTGCTGTCGATCACGGCCGAGTGGATACGCGACTACCTCATCATCAACGACAACACTGGTCCCGCGTTGATCAATGCCCTCCTCGACCCCACCGGAACCCGACTCCCGCAGAGCAACGACTTCAAAGGGCATCGGGAGATCAGCAACGCGATCCACCAAGCCGGACGAGAGGTGGCCTCCGCCCATGGCTTCGGCGGCGAGTGGACCGCGCAGACGATGCTGTCGCTGGCCGGCTGCGCGCTGCTGTTCGCCGATCGGGACCTGCGAATGAGGGACGAGCAGGTGGCCCGCACCTGGTTCTTCACCCTGGCGGCGTCCGCTCTGGACAGGTATTTCGAACTGGCCCCAGCCGCGCGTCCCGATACTGCCCGCCTCGCTCAGGAGCAAGGCCCTCAGGCAGTCCCGGAACCCGTCGGCCCGGCGGAGTCTCAGGCCGCCACTGAGTCGTGTTCGACAATCGCCCATCTGCTCAACAAGCGGACCCGGAGCGCGAGCGGGCTCCATCCCGAGCAACTCGCCCTGCTCCTCGCCGACTACGGCTCGCGGGCGCCACTGCTGACCGAGGACCGACGAGTGAAACTGGCGGCCGCTGCGATGGGTGCGTTCTCGCCGCCGTCGGTCACGTCGGCGCCGCGGGTTCCACGACCACGCCGTACGGACGTCGTGAGGTCCCACCCCGACGGTCAGGAGGTGGACGTCGCCGTGCTGACAACCGACGCGGCGGAATTTCGGGCCGTGCTCGCCGCCTTCGGTGCAACCGCCGTGGACTCGAACGCCGACCGGGAGGGATCGCGGCGGGTCGCAGTCGAGGCACCCCGTCTCGGTCGCCCCCTCTCGGTACAGATCGTGCGCGTGCCCGAGCGACTTCGGCACGGTGGTCCGTCCACCGCATTCGGCCCGATCGAGGAACTCGTTCCGCACGCGTGCGTCCTGGTCGGATCGGCACGCGGTCACCGGAGGCGCCGACTGGGTGACGTCGTCGTGCCGGCCTGGGTCGGCCGTTACACGCACACCCAGGCCGGCATCATCACGCCCGCCGCTCCGGTCCGGATCCCCGAGCACATTCGGACCCTGCTCGCCTACTACGAGGGCGCACCTACCCTGTTCGAAGACCTCGCTGCGCGGTTCCTGCGCAGCGTGCCAGGCGATGCACCACCTCGGATCGTGCCGCGCGTCGTACTCGGCGACGCCGTCGCCGTCGCGAGCGGCGACCCGGAGTTGCTCGACTCGGTCACGCCAGACGACCTCCACGGCGAGGACCCACGCCTGGAAGCCGTGGACACGGAGTCCTACGAGTTCGGCACTCGCAACGCGGGCCGGCTCTGGGCGGTCCTACGCGGAATCGTCGTCGACAGCACCGACGACGCCCAGAAATTCCTCGCCGCCGGCGTGGCTGCGGCCTGCCTGAGGGACTTTCTCGAGCACGACTATCTGCCGACCGCGGCATATCGCTCGGCAGTATCGTAACCGGCCAGGGGGCAGCACGTCCCGCTCCGTCGCGGTCCACTGCGCCGCGGCGCCGTCGTGGTCGTGCCACCCGAACTCACGGACATGGATCACGGTGCCGGGTGTAGGACGCTGCCGTACGAGGGCTCGCCCGCCACGTCGTACGTGGCATAGACGACGCCGGCCTCCGTGGTGCGCGAGCCGGTCAACCGCAGCCCCGCCGGGGCGGCCCCCTCGGCGAAGAGTCGCTTTCCCTGGCCGAGGACGACCGGGAAGATCAGCAGGCGGTACTCGTCGACCAGCCCCGCCGTCTGCAGCGTCCGCAGCAGGTCGCTGCTGCCCTGCACGAGCAGCTCGCCGTCGGTGCGCCGCTTGAGCACGGCGACGGTCTCGGCGGCCTCACCGACCAGGACCTCGGTGTTGCGCCAGTCGGCGGTCATCGGGCTGCGCGTCGCCACGTACTTCGGCATGCTGTTGATCTTCGCGCCGCCGTCCTCGTCGGCGACGTTGGGCCAGTGCGCGGAGAGGGTGTCATAGGACTTGCGACCCAGCAGCATCGCGTCCGCCCGCTCGAACACGTCGCCCATGATCTCGCCGAACCCCTCGTCCACGTGCGGCGGCAGCCACCCGCCGTGCGGGAATCCGTTCGAGTCGTCCTCGCCGGGGCCGCCGGGGCCCTGCATCACACCGTCCAGGGACAGGAACGTCCCCACCACCAGTCTGCTTGCCACCTCGCGGCTCCTTCCCAGTCGCAGGACAGAGACAGAGTCAACACAACCGACCCGACCCTACTGAACCGCCACCGCGAGTGCGGTCCGTCCGCGCCGGTCGTAGCGTGGGGCGCATGCGAACCACCACGCTGGGCAGCACCGGGCCCGAGGTCGGCGTCATCGGCCTCGGCTGCATGGGCATGAGCCACGGCTACGACATCACCGGCCCTCGCGACGACGACACGTCGGTCTCCGTCATCCGACAGGCACTGGACCTGGGCGCGACGCTGATCGACACGTCGGACGTGTACGGGCCGTACACCAACGAGGAGCTGGTCGGGCGGGCGCTGGCCGACGGTCACCGGGAGCGGGCCGTGCTGGCCACGAAGGTCGGCCTGGTGGCCACCTCGCTCACCGGTGGCCCCGGCAACTCACCGAAGATCGGTAACAACGGCCGCCCGGAGCACATCCGCGCGGCGATCGACGAGAGCCTGCGTCGGCTCGGCACCGACCACGTCGACCTCTACCAGCTGCACCGGGTCGACCCGGAGGTGCCCATCGAGGAGTCCTGGGGCGCGATGGCCGAGGTCGTCGCGGCGGGCAAGGCCCGGCAGATCGGGCTGTCCGAGGTGACTGTCGCGCAGATCGTGCGGGCCCAGGCGGTGCACCCGGTGGCGTCGGTGCAGTCCGAGCTGTCGCTGTGGACGCGCGACCCGTTGACCGAGGTGTTGCCGTACTGCGCCGAACAGGGCATCGCCTTCCTGCCGTTCTCCCCGCTCGGTCGCGGTTTCCTCGCCGGGCGGTTCACCTCGTTCGACGACCTGCCCGCCGACGACTTCCGGCGCGGCCTGCCGCGCTTCCAGCAGGACGCGCTGCGCGCCAACCTCGCCATCGTGGCCCGGGTCCGGGAGATCGCCGACCGGGCCGGCTTCAGCCCCGCGCAGGTCGCCCTCGCGTGGGTGGTCGCCCAGGGTGACCAGGTCATCCCGATCCCCGGCACCAAGACGCCTAAGTACCTGGTGGACAACTGCGCGGCCGCTGACGTGCGGCTCAGCGCGGAGGACCTGGCCGACCTGGACGCGCTGCCCGCACCCGAGGGTGGCCGCTACTGAGACTCCGGCGGCCCGGCACCACGCGGCCGGGCCGCCACCGGCGGGCCGAACCTGACGCCGACACCTGGCGAGTAGAGGGCGCTGACCGGCGGCCCGACCGGTGTCGGCAGCCCGGCGGCGACGATCAACTCGTCATCCAGGTGCAGCACCTCGGCCCGGTGCAGCGGCCAGCTCGGATGCCAGTTCGGCAGGTGCAGCGTGCGCCCGTACGCCCGGGTGTGCAGCCCCCAGCGGGCGGTGACGAAGTGTTCGAGCGCTGTCGGCTCGACGATCCGCTCCCCCACCCGCACCGCCATCCGGCTCGTCGCGCCCGCCGGCCCCGGCCAGCGCCGCCGGCAGCGGTAGCTTCGGCGGTCGCCGTCGCGATCCAACCGCATTGACGACCAGAGGTACGGCAGGCGCAGCGTCGCCCGCGCCACCAGCACCGGCAGCAGGCGGGACGCGTCGAGCGACCGGAACACGACAGCTCGGCGGCCGGCGTCGTCGACCGAGTAGAGCCGGACGTTCGTTTCCCAGAAGGTGCCGAAGTACGGCACCCCCGGGCCACGGCCGAAGCCCAGCCCGACCATCCGGAAACCGATCAGGCCCACGTAGCTGACCCCCTGCACCGTGTCCGGGCGAGTGCCGGCGGGCAGCAACGGCGCGACGACTTCCGGAGCGACCTCCCAGTGCAGGAAGGTCAGGTCCTCCCAGCGCTGACGCAGGAGCGCCCAGGGGAACGCCTGCCGGGGCGCGTGGTCGACCGGTTCGGGGTGCACGCTCCCATCGTGGCCCAGGCGGTGGGCCGGCGTGCCCTCAGGCGTGCGGACCGACACTGACGGTGCCGACGGTCAGCGACGCCTTGCCCTCCAGGATCTCGCCGACCCGCTCGACCTCCTCCCCCAAGGCCCGCTGCTGGACGGCATCGAGCGGCCGCAGCGGCTCGACTGTGACGCGGATCGAGCGGCCAGAGCGGCGTTGATGCCACACGCCGGCGACCACCCCGTTGACCAGCAGCACCGGATAGTTGCCGGCCTGGCCACCGGCGAGCGCCCGCTCGGCGGCGGCACCGGGGAAGAGCCGTTCGCGGGGGTGGCAGCCGACCGCGTACGCATCGAAGTACGGCAGCAGCCGCAACCCGGACGGCTGGTCGTCGGGAAAATCGGTGTCGTCGGCGGACACCCAGGCCGGGGTGCCCTCCACCGTCACCTCGGTGAGGTCCAGCGAGTCGAACAGCAACGTCGCCCACCCCGGCGCCACCGCCAGCCACCGGGCGAACTGTGCCGGGGTGGCCGGACCGTACGCGTACAGGTAGCTGCGGGCCAGGGCGGCCAGGGCGGGGGGACCGGGCATCGGCGCGAAGTCGGGCAGCCACCGGGTCGGGCTGGTGTACGTGCTGACCCGACCACGATTCGGGCCGAAGCAGACCACTCCGGCCCGGGTGGCGGCGGTCATCGCGGCGATCCACCGCGGCCACTTGTCCTGGAACGCCTCCATCACCAGGTCGCCCGCCCACGGGCCGGTACGGGCGACGATCTCCTCGGTCAGCTCGGCGGTGGTCAGGTCGGCGTCGGCGACCGCGTCGGCGATGGCCGCGAGGACCTGCTCGGTCTGCCGGGGCGTCAGCAGGACCACACTCCGCTCCCACGACGGGGCCGGCAACGCGGACAGTGCGCCGACCCACATCGGCAGGTCCGCGGCGGCGAGCAGGTGCACCGTCCCCCGCGGCCCACGGGTCTTGACCAGGGTGCGGTCCGTCCACAGTGCCCGGCGAACCACAGCGCGGGTCGTGCCCGGCACCCGCAGCCCGATGGACAGCTCGGCGGCCGACGCGATCTGGGCGTGCGCGCCGCAGATCGCCGACACCACGTCGGCGACGCGTGTGGCGTCCGGTGCCGCGTTCGCCGCCGGCGTGCGGAGCCGGTGCCGCTGTAGTCGTCGGGCGGACACCTGCGCCCAGCTCAGCTCCGTCATCGCGGGCCCCCGAGGAACGCGCGGACGCCGACCACGCACCACCAGAGGGCTTCGACACGGCAGGTCCTCATGCCGCCCACGCTACGACCGACGTGTGTCACTTTCCGACGACCGCCGTCGGCCTCGGGGCGGTGAGCCGTGACTCTCCCGCAGCATCGGCTCAGAACCAAGACGTTCACGCGTCGTAGGCTGGTAGCGGCGGTGGACACCGAGTAAACCGCCTAAAACCCCACAGAGGGGACGCCCCGGGACTTGCGGGAGGACGTACGCGTGACGCAGAGTGACGGGGAGCTGGTCGTGCTCGCGCAGGCGGGAGACGCGGCTGCGCTGGGGGCGCTGCTGGCCCGGCACGAGGCCGGGATGCGGGCCGTCGCGCTGAGCGTCCTCGGTTACGGGCCGGACGCCGAGGACGCGGTGCAGGACACGATGGTCGTCGCCCTGCGCCGCATCGGCGAGGTCCGCGACCCGAACGCCGTCGGTGCCTGGCTGCGGGCCATCGTCCGCAACAACAGCCGGATGGCGTTGCGCGGGCCCCGAGCCGTCCCGGTCGCCGAACCCGAGTGGTTCACCCGCCCCGCCGACACACCCACCCCGGAGGAGGCACTGGACCGGGCCACGATGCGCGACTGGGTGTGGCACTCCATCGGGCAACTGTCCGAACCTGACCGGCTCGTCACCCTGCTGCGGTACTTCAGCGACGCGTCCTCGTACGAGCAGATCGCGGCCGTGTGTGGCGTGCCGGTCGGCACCGTCCGCAGCCGCCTCAGCCACGCCCGCCGGGCGCTCGCCGGTGGCCTGCGGACGGCGGCGGACGCGGCGCACACGGACGTCGCCGCCGCGAACGACTCGCGGTGGCGGGAGGGCCGCGACATGATCACCACGGCGATGGGCGGCGACTTCGAGCGGGTGGTCCGCGAGAGCTGGTGGCCGGACGCGGAGTTGATCGTGCCTGGCGGCCCGCGCGGTGGCCGGGACCTGGCGATCAGTGGAATGAACCGCGACCTGGCCGCCGGGGTACGCCAGCGGCTGCGCAACGTGGCGGCCAGCGGTGACGTGCTGATCTGGGAGACCGACCTGATCAGCCCACCCGACGACCCGGAGCACTGCCCACCCGCGGCGCTGTGGTTGCAGGTGCTGCGCGAGGGCCGGGTACGCCAACTCACCCTCTTCCACCCCGTCCCGGCGCTGGACTGAAAAAGACTTCCCCGACCGAGCGAACTTTTGCCTCGACCCGCGCATCTGGTCCGTGTCATGCACCAGTTGCCGTGTCGGCGGACGCCGCGCGGGTCTCGGATCGGGAGATAGTTCATGGGTTCCACCAGCCACGACGTCAGCGCCCTCGCACCCGGTGCCCACACGTTCACAGTGGATGGCGTTCGGCAGGTCTACCACGTCGCCGGCACCGGCCCGGTCTGCGTGGCGCACTCCGGCGGCCCGGGCATCGAGTGGGCGTACCTGCGGACGCCCAGCCTTGAGACGCACTTCACAATGGTCTACGTCGAGCCGGTGGGCACTGGCGCGTCGGGGCAGCTCGACAACGCCGACGATTACCGTCTCGACACGTATGTCCGGTTCCTGCACGCCGTCGTCGAGCACCTCGGCGAACCCCGGGTGTACCTCCTCGGGCACTCGCACGGCGGTTTCGTCGTCCAGCGGTACGCGCTCGCCCACCCGGACCGGATCGCCGGCCTCGCCCTGTACGACACCTCGCCCGTCACCGGCGCCGAGTTCTGGGGCGAGGCCATGGCCGGCCTCGCCGCCTACCCGCAGCGGCACCCGGACCGGCCGGAGGCGGCGGCGGTCCCGGCTGCCTTCGCGCAGATCGGCGGCGCGACGGACGACGAGTCGTTGGGGGCCGCTCTGCGCGCCGCGCTGCCTGTGTACTTCGCGGACTTCTGGGGCCGACAGGACGAGTTCGCCCCGTTCCAGGCGGCCGTCCGGATCTGGGCGACGCCGGCCGGAGCGCAGGACCCCACGCCCTTCGACGTGCGGGGACACCTCGCTGAGATCACAGTGCCCGTTGTGGTGATCGTCGGGGCGTACGACTTCATCTGTGGCCCCCGCTGGGCGGAGCAGTTGCACGCGGGGCTTCCGGACTCACGGCTGGTGACGCTGGAGCGAAGCGGACACTTCGCGCACATCGAGCAGCCGGTGGAGTTCACCGACGCCGTGGCGGAGCTGCTGAAGCGTTGACCAACAGCGGCGCCGCCCGCCCCGAGGTCCGTTCGTCACAGCGGGCAGGCCTCGGGGTGCGGGCGCGTTGCACGGTCATAGGCTGAGCGCTTTGCTGCACCGTGACGAAGAGGAGACCGCCGTGAGCCAGACCGAACGGATGGATTCCGTCGACGAGTGGAACGTGGCCGAGGACGACGGCGTCCTGGACGCCTCCGACACCCTCGACGACGACCGGGTCGGCGACCCCCTCGACACCGGCATCATCGCCGAGGACCACTGGACGGCGGCAAACCGGTTCGGCACCACGCCGGCCGAGGAGCGGGCTGGCGAGTCCCTGGCGCAACACCTCGCCCAGGAGGTGCCGGATGTCGACCCGTACGCCGAGGGTGGCGACGACGAGGACGAGCTGACCCGCCGGGGGTACGAGCCGGAGGCACGCGCTGGCCGCCTCGTCGCCTACGACGAGGGCGTCCGAGAGGACGACGAGGCCGAGTCGGTGGCGTGGGACGCCGGCATCGACGCGGGTGCCGCCAGCGCGGAGGAAGCGGCGATCCACCTGGTCGAGGACCCGGACGGGCCCGGCGACGGTCCGTTGCGCTGACACCGTACCCGCCGCGCTCGGCACCTCACCGGGTGCCGAGCGCGGCGGTGTCGGTCAGTGGATGACGACGGGCGTCCGGATCTGCTCGCCCTGCGGGTCGTCGAGCTGCGCCGGCTGACGTCGGCGTGGCAGGAACGCCGCCGGGATGATCGTGAGCACGACCAGCGCGAACGCGACCCAGAACGTGCTGGCGAACGACTTGGCGGCGAAGTCGAGCCCGCGCTCGATGAGCGACGGGTCCACCGGCATCTGCTGAAGCAGCTCCGGCCGCTGCTGAGAGGCGATGGCCAGCCCGGCCTCGGTGACCGGCTTGCCGCTCTCGTCCACCAGGCCGGGGATCGGCCGGGAGCCGTTCAGCTCGTTGGTGAGGATCACCGACATCACGGCAGCGCCGACCGACCCGCCGATCTGCTGGAGGATGTTGACCAGCGTCGAGCCGCGGGCCACGTCGTTGGCCGACAACGTCCGCAGCGCCGACGTCATGATCGGCATCATCGTGCCGCCCATGCCCAGGCCCATCACGAACAGCGACCCACCGAGCAGCCAGTACGAGGTCTGCGGGTCGACCTGGGTGAAGCCGAAGAACCCGACGACGATGAGCCCCAGCGCGAACGGGACGGTGCGCCCGATCGGCACCCGGTCGGCCAGGGTGCCCGCGATCGGCATGGTGATCATCGCGCCGATGCCCTGCGGGGCCATCAGCAGACCGGCGGCCAGCGTCGACTCACCGCGCACCTGGAGGAAGTAGCTCGGGAACAGCAGCCCGGCGCCCATGAACGCGATGATGAACACGAACATCGTCACCGACGCGATGGTCAGGCTGCGGTTGCGGAACAGCCGCAGGTCGAGCAGAGGGTGCCGGGGCTTGAACGAGTAGAGCACGAACGCCACGACCAGCGCGCCGCCGACCAGCATCGGGGCCCAGACCTTGGTCTCGGCGAAGGTGCCCGTCTCCGGCAGGGACGAGACGCCGTAGAGGAAGAGGGCGAGGCCCGGCGAGAGCATGAGCATGCCGACGAAGTCGAACGACTCGGACGGCTCGGGCGCGTCCTTCGGCAGCGCGACCTGCGCGTAGATCAGGGCGACAACGCCGATCGGCAGGTTGATCAGGAAGATCCAGTGCCAGCTCGCGGTGTCGATCAGCCAGCCGCCGAGGATCGGGCCGCCGATCGGCCCCAGCAGCATCGGGATGCCGAGGACGGCCATCAACCGGCCGATCCGGTGCGGCCCGGCCGCCCGGGTCATGATGGTCATGCCCAGCGGCATGAGCATGCCGCCACCGAGGCCCTGAAGGACCCGGTAACCGATCAGTTCGCCGATCGTGTCGGCCATGGCGCAGAGCCCTGACCCGATCGTGAACAGAGCCAGCGCCACCATGTAGAGCCGTTTGGTGCCGAACCGGTCCGCCGCCCACCCGCTGAGCGGGATCACTGTGGCGAGAGCCAGGGTGTAGGCGGTCATGGTCCAGGCGACGCGGGCGTAGGACGCATCGAACTCGCTCTGGAATTTGGGCAGCGCCACGCTGACCACCGTCACGTCGAGGATCGACATGATCGCGCCAATGACCACGACGCCGGCCACCTTGAGCACCGCGCCGTCGAGTTTGTCCGAGGTCGCGAGGGATTGCTGTGTCACTAACTCTCCTGAAGTCGATTGAGCCGGCCGATGGTGGGCGGTGGCGGCGATGCCGCGCCAACCGGGCGCGGGGCGCGAGGTGCCAGGACGACGACGCGCGCAGGAAGACTAACCGCCACCTGTGACGATTCGCCGCCGGATTTCGTGACCGCCCGACCGCGTATCCGATCGGCCGTACGACTGTGGCCGGACGTCGGGGTGGCAATCAACCGGCAGAACCGCGAGCTAGGTGTGTTGCCCAGTGAGGTTGGGGACGCGGCGGTGCGACGGCCGAGCGATCACCGTCGTGAGGGTTGGCGCGTCCACCCACGGCACAGCGGGCGAGGCCGAACCGAGAACCTGCGCTGCTCCCCGGGCACGAGCAAGGGAATCGGGTACGAGATCGCGGCGGAACTGCATGCCGGGCCCTGGTCGCGCGCCTCCCTCCGCCCCGGCAGCTGAGCGGGAGTGGGCCAAGCCTGGTTGCACCCCACCCTCCGCGTCGGTGGCCGTGCGGGAGTGGGGCGTGCTGAGCTGGCCACTCGATCGGCCCGCTGACCGGGGTGATCGTTGTGTGCTGGTGGTGCTCACGTCCGTCGGTGGTAGTGGTTGCGGCGGGGAACCTGTTCGGGGTCGAGCCAGGCCGGTGGCACGAACTCGGGGTGGCCGTCGCCTGCCAGTCGCACGGCCCAGTCGCTGTGGTGCAGGTGCCGGTGGTGGCCGCAGAGCAGGACCGCGTTGGTGAGGCTGGTGTCGCCGCCGTCGGCCCAGTGGTGGATGTGGTGGGCGTCGCACCAGCGTGGTGGTCGGTCGCAGCCCGGGAAGGCGCAGCCCCCGTCTCGCAGCACCAGAGCTCGCCGGAGGGGGCCGGTGATGAGACGACGTTGTCGGCCGAGGTCGAGTGGTTGGCCGGCTCCGCTGAGGACTGCGGGAAGGATGGCGGCGTCGCAGGCGAGGCGGCGCACGGCCTCGGCGGTGAGGTGTAGACCGGTGTCGAGGGCGCCGGCGCCGAGTTGCCGGGTCATCCCGTCGTAGCTGGTGGTGACGACGATCTGGGCGGAATCGCCGCCGTGCTCGGGCAACTCGCCGCTGCGCAGGGCGAGGCGGCACACGTCGCCGAGAGCGTCGTGCCGGCGTTGCCCGGGCGAGCGCTGGTCGTCAGGGCCCGAGGGCGCGATGAGTGGGTCGATGGCGGCACGGAGCAGCCCGGCGGTCTCGGTGTCGAGGACGCCGGTGAGTCGCAGACGGCCGTCGGTGAGGGCGGAGACGGTGAGGTGGCGGTCGCGGGTGGCGCGGCGGACTTCGGCATCCAGTGCGGCTTTGGCGGCGGCGTCGGCGATGTCGGGTGCGACGTGGTCGAGGATGCGGGTGCTGAGTTTGCGTAGGAGAGTGGGATCGAATTGCCCGGCCCACTCGACGAGCACTCCGAGGGCCTTGTCGGCGGCCTCGGGACCGGCGACGGTCTGCACGCTGTCGACCGTGTCGGCGATGACAGGGGCCTGGTCCACGGCGATGTGACCAGCGGCCAGCGCGCGGCGCACCCCAGGATTCCCGGTTTCCAGAACGCTAGCGAGGTCGACGAGGCGGCGGGCGGCCGGAATGGTGAGGCGTAACCGTTCGCGGAGCCAGACCGCTGTGGAGGAGGCACCCTGCGCGGTGGCGGTGCCTCGGCCGTCGAGCTCACGGATCAGAGCCAGTTTCACCGCCGCGAGACGTTGCTCGATGCGGTACGCGGTGTCGAGCGCGGCGATCAGCTCGCCCTCGGGCTGCGCCCACGTGGCCGTATCGGCGCAGGTCGCGATGGCGCGCTCTGCCTGCGTCAAATCATCGACCACGACCCGAACCTAGAACAGCTGTACGACAGTTTTGGCTGCCGAGACCGGCGGAGAACTAGTAGCTGCGCTTGCTGGCGTCGAGGGCAGCCTGCTCCACCCGCTGGTGGTGGTCCAGCCACCATGACTCGTCCACGGGAGGCAGGTTGTCGTTTGTGGGCAGCAGCCCGGCCGTGCCGTCGATGAGTTCACGCACGATGTCGGCGTGGCCGGCGTGGCGTTGGGTTTCCGCGATGACGTGGATCAGGACGTGGTGCAACGTGACCGTCGCGTCGCCCCACCACGGCACCTTGCCCACCTCATGCAGGGCAAGGGCATCGATTGTGGTGTCGGCGTGGGCGATCGCGCGACGGTACAGCGCGACGATCTCCTCGCGGGTCTCATCCGCGCTCGCCCACATGTCGGCGTTGGTCTCCGCCCCGTCGCCCACGTACGGCAACTCCTGCTCGAACGGTCGGCCGAACGCGACGCCGAAGTAGAGGATCTCCATGGCCGCCGAGTGCTTCACCAGACCGAGCAGGTTGGTCGCGGTCGGGGTCAACGGACGCCGAATGTCATATTCGCCGAGCCCGTCGAGCTTCCACAGAAGCGACTCGCGGCCGCCCTTCAGGTAACTGTGCAGGTCTGCCTTCATCGCGGCACTATGGCATCCGATCGGGTGTCGGCGTCGCCCCGGACGATCCGCCGGCCCCGGCGAAACCGATGCTCGTCTAGGCCGTGACCACCGGCACGGCGGCGGTGAGCGCCCAGTCGTGCCCGATGTCGGCGGCCGCGCGCAGCAACCGCGGAAGGTGCTCTTCCCGCAGGGTCTCCAGCGAGGTCTCGGCGGCGTGCACTGTCACGTTGATGGCGGCGACGACCCGTCCGTCGCCGTCGCGTACGCCGGTGGCGACGGACCGTATTCCCGGCGCCAGGTCCTGGTCGGCGAGCGCCCAACCCTTCGCCCGGACCTCGCGCAGCACGGCGTCGAGGTCGCCCGGCGAGGGCTGCCAGCGCGGCGTGATGCCGGAGCGGCTGGGCTCGGCGAGGACGGTCTCCAGCGTGTCCGGTGGGAGGGCGGCGAGCAGCACCTTGCCCATCGACGTCGCGGGCGCCGGGAAGCGGGTGCCGATGGTCACGCCCAGGGTGACGATCTTGGGGACGGCCACCCGGGCGACGTAGACGATGTCGCTGCCGTCGAGCTGGGCCATCGAGGTCGACTCGTTGGTCTGGGCGACGAGTTTCTCCATGTGCGGCCGGGCCACGTCCCACATGTTCAGCGCGTTGACGTACGCCATCCCCAGCTCCAGGACGCGCGGGGTGAGGGTGTGGCCGCGGCCCACCGCGCGGACGTAGCCCAGCGATTCGAGCGTGATGAGGATGCGCCGGACGGTGGGGCGGGCCAGGCCGGTGGCGGCGGCGAGTTCGCTGAGCGTCATCGAGGGGCAGGCGGGACGGAAGGAGCGCAGGACGTCGAGGCCACGGGCGAGAGCCTCGATGAAGTCGGGCCCGGCGCCCCTTCCGTTGTCACTCATGTCCTTAATGCTTCCATTGCGCCGACCCGGCGTCCCACTCGGTGTACTGGTACGGGTTCTCCAGGATCGCGGTCTCGGGGACGTCCGGGTTCATTCCCCGCTGCCACGCCTCCTCCCCCATCGTCTCGCGCAGGTGATCGATGGTCGACGCCACAGCGGCCCGCGCGGCGGCGAGGTCGACGCCGACGAGGCGACCGTCCCGCTTCACGACCCGACCACCCACCAGCACTGTGTGCACGTCGGCACGCTGGGCCTGGAAGACGACGTGACCGTGCGGGTTCAGGATCGGGAACATCGCCGGCGAGGCGTCGTTCTTGATCAGGACGACGTCGGCCTGACGGCCGGGGGTGAGCGCGCCGATAGTGGCGTCCATGCCGAGCGCGCGGGCGCCGCCCCGGGTGGCCCACTCGACGACCTGCTCGGCACGCAGGTGGCAGTGGGTGATGGTCTCCTGCTTGGCGTGCGCCTCCAGGTGCTCCCGGGAGCGGTCCGCGCCGAGCGTGCTCCGCATCGCGGAGAAGAGGTCGCCGCTCCACCACACGCTGGTGTCCATCGACAGTGACACCGGGATGTCGTGGTGGCGCAGCTGCCAGGTGGGTGGGTAGCCCTGGCCGGCGCTCTGCTCACTCTCGGTGGAGACGGAGACCGAGCCGCCGGTCGCGGCGATCCGGTTGTACGAGTCCTGGGTGAGCGTCGCCGCGTGCACGTACACGGTCGAGGGGTTCATGAACCCGTTCTCGTGCATCAGCCGGATGCCGTCGTCGTTGGTGGCGCCCCACACGCCCGCGTGGGTGGTCACGGCGACGCCCAGCTCCCGGGCCACCTCGAACGCGGCCCGTTCGGGGAAGGCGGGGTCGCCGGTGACGTCGAACGCCAGCTGGAAGCCGGCCAGCTTGCCACCGTCGACGCGACGGCGGTGGAAGTCGCGGAACTCCGGCGAGGTGGCCCACTCCCACGGCCCCTGCTGGATGTTGCCGTAGGCGAGCACGAACCGTCCGTCGACCGCCTCCAGGGCGTCCACGGCGGCGTCGGCGTGCTCGGGTGTCTGCAACCCGTGCGACCAGTCGACAGTGGTGGTGACGCCGGCGTCGATCGCCTCGATCGCGCCGAGCAGGTTGCCGGCGTAGACGTCCTCGGGCCGGAACAGCCTGCCGGACTCGAGGTAGTACCAGACGAAGTACTGGGTCAGGGTCCAGTCGGCGCCGTACCCGCGCATCGCGGTCTGCCACAGGTGCCGGTGGGTGTCGACCATGCCGGGCATGAGGATGCCGTCGGTGGCGTCGATCTCCAGGGCGTCGTCGGGTGCGGTGAGGCCGACGCCGACCTGCGCGATCCGGCCGCCGATGACCAGCACGTCGGCGCCGGGCAGCACCGTGTGCGCGTCGTCCATGGTGAGAACCAGGCCGTTACGGAAGACCACCGGCCGGTCGGTTGCGCTCATTCGCCACCCATTCCTTTCGGAGTACGAGGGGAATCCGGACTGTTGTCCGCTGTGCGGCCAGCCCGAGTGGCGCAAGTGTGGTCCCGGTCACGAAGCGTGTCAAGAGTGCGGCCTCGCTTCACGAATGCACCGTTGACACACCCCGTGCGGTATCGCAAGCTGTCCCGGCGGACAGGTGTCCGCAGAACGGGCGGAAAAATGGTGCAGCACTCGACAGGCCCACTGGCCGGCCTGCTCGTCGCGGACTTCTCCCGGATCCTCGCCGGGCCGTACGCGACGATGCTCCTGGCCGACCTGGGCGCCCAGGTGATCAAAGTGGAGAGTCCTGGTGGCGACGACACCCGCACCTGGATGCCGCCCACCCGCGACGGGGTCTCGACGTACTACCTCGGCATCAACCGCAACAAGCGGTCGATCGCCCTGGATCTCAAGAAACCCGACGACCTGGCCGCCGCCCAGGAGTTGGCCCGCCGCGCCGACGTGCTGATCGAGAACTTCCGGCCCGGTGGCCTCGCCCGGTTCGGCCTCGACTACGACACCGTCACCGCGAACAACGACAAGATCGTGTACGCGAGCATCAGCGGCTTCGGCACCGGCGCAGGTAGGGACTTTCCCGGCTACGACCTCATGGTGCAGGCCATCTCGGGCCTGATGAGCCTCACCGGCGACCCGGACGGCTCGCCGTACCGCGCCGGGATCTCCGTCTTCGACGTGATGGCCGGGCTACACGCCAGCATCGGCATCCTCGCCGCGCTGCACCACCGTGGCGAGACCGGACGAGGCCAGCACGTCGAGGTCAACCTGCTCAGCTCGGCGCTGTCCGGGTTGGTCAACCACTCCAGCGGCTACGTCGCCGGCGGCACCGTCCCGTTCCGGATGGGCAACGCGCACCCCAGTCTCTTCCCGTACGAACCACTGCCCACCGCCGACGGCGAGCTGATCGTCATCGCCGGCAACGACGGGCAGTTCCGCAAGCTCTGCCAGGTGCTCGACCTGCCCGAACTACCCGACGACCCGCGCTTCGGGCGCAACCAGGACCGCACCGCCAACCGCGAGGAGCTGCGACCGCTGCTGGTGCAACGGCTCGCCCAGCGCACCAAGGACGAGTGGTTCCGCGACCTGCTCGCCGCGGGCGTCCCCTGTGCGCCGATCAACACCATCGACGGCGGTGTGGCGCTCGCCGAGGAACTGGGGCTCGACCCGGTCGTCACCGTCGGCGACGTGCCCGGTGTCCGCAACCCCATCACCTTCTCCGACACCCCGGCCCGCTACGAGCTGCCGCCGCCGGGGCTCGACGAACACGGCGAGGAGATCCGCGCGTGGCTGAAGAACTGAGCTTCCCCACCGGGATCGGCACCTCCGACCCGACCACCATCTCCCTGCTCGGGCAGGACCTGGCCGCCGACCTGATGGGCACCGTGGGCTTCGGCGAGCTGGCGTACTGGCTGGTCGCCGGCCGCCGTCCCACCCCCGGCGAGGTACGGGTCTTCGAGGCGGTGCTGGTGGCCCTCGCCGACCACGGCTTCACCCCGACGGCGATCGCCGCGCGGCTGACGTACCTGTCCGCGCCCGAGTCGTTGCAGGGCGCGCTGGCCGCCGGCCTGCTCGGTGGCGGCTCCCGCTTCCTCGGTGTCACCGAGGACTGTGGACGCTTCCTCGCCGACACGCTCGCACAGGCCGGCGAGGTTACCGACTACGACGCGGTGGCGCTCGACGCGGTCACCCGGGCCAAGCAGGAACGTCGACTGGTCCCCGGGCTCGGGCACCCCGTGCACAAGGAGCAGGACCCGCGCACCCCCGTGCTGATCCGGATCGCCACCGAGGAGGGTCTGCACGGCCCACACCTGCGGCTGTTCGAGGCGATCGGACGCGTCCACCCGCAGGTGCTCGGCCGCACCCTGCCACTCAACGGCGCCGGAGTCTGCGGGGCGGCCCTCGCCGACCTCGGGCTGCCGGTCGAGATGCTGCGCGGTTTCGCCCTGCTGGCACGCGCGGCGGGGCTGCTCGGGCACCTCGCCGAGGAACGACGACGACCGCTCGGCATGGACATCTACCGCACCGTCGACCGCAACGCCGTCTACGAACCCTGATCTCCTCCTCCACCCCCGAAAGGAGCGGGAATGGCCTCCATCGTCGCTGTCATCGCCTCCACCCACCACCCCTTCTACTACCGGGCCAGCACCGCCGCCGGCGAGGATCGACCGCCGTTCGCCGACGAGTGGACCCGCAAGATCCTGGCGTTCCGGGAGACGCTGACCCGGGCCCGGCCCGACGTCCTGGTGATGGTGGGCTCCGACCACTTCCACCAGCTCTGGCTGGACAACATGCCGCAGTTCCTGGTCGGCAAGGCGCCCTTCTACGACGCCAACTGGTACAACGAGGAGCGCGAGTTCGGGCTGCCCCGGATGCTGCTCAAGGGCCAGGAGGACCTGTCCGGGCACATCCTGCGGGCCGGGCTCGACGCCGGCTTCGACCTCGCGTTCAGCAACGAGCTGCGCATCGACCACAGCATCACCTGCCCGATCATCACGCTGCGGCCCGAGGCCGACCTGCCGATCGTGCCGATCTACACGAACATCTTCGCGCCGCCGCTGCCGCAGCCGAAGCGCTTCGTCCAACTCGGGCAGAGCATTCGGGACATCGTCGAGTCGTGGCCGTCGCACCTGCGGGTGGCCGTCATCGGCACCGGCCACCTCTCGCTGGAGCTGGGCGGCCCCCGGCAGTTCGGCCCGCACGGCCCGGACCCGGAGTTCGACCAGCGGGCCGTCGAGTGGATCGCCAACGGCGACCTGGACGAGTGCCTGCGCGAGGTCACCCTGGACAGCCTGCACTCACCGGGCAACGCCACCCACGGCTTCATGGACTTCATGCTGATGATGGGCGTGGCCGGTGCGGGCGTGAAGGCCGACTACGTCGACACGCTCGACCTGTTCCACACCATGGAGGCGTACTTCACCTGGTACCCGAACGGAGCGCCGACGTGAGCAAGTATCTGCTGAACAAGTTCCTCTTCATGGTCGACCGGGACGCGGAGCTGGTCGAGCGCTACCGCAGCGAGCCGCGCGAGCTGGTCGCCTGGTGGGAGGCCGAGTGCGCCAACACGGTGCTGAACTGCCACACCGGCGAGGCGAGCACCTGGCTGCGCTTCGACGACGCGGAGCGCGAGGCGTTGGCCACCCATGACCACGTGAAGCTCTTCGAGCTGGGCGCGCACCCGTTCCTCACACTGACCCTCTTCATCGCCCTCTTCGAGCGGGACAACACCGAGCCGTTGGAATACCAGAAGTCCTACGGCGCGCGGCTGGCCCACTTCTCGATGCCCTACCCGGACATCGCGACGTGATCCGCGCGGCAGTGCTCACCACCTGCGGCGCCGCACCGACGATCGCCGAGCGGCCGGCGCCCGTGCCGGCCGACGACGCGGTGGCGGTCACCGTCGAGGCCGTGCCGATCACCCCGCTGGACGTGCTCTGCGCCAGCGGCACCAGCTACTTCGGACCGCCGAGCACCCCGTACGTGCCGGGTGTGCAGGGGGTCGGTCGGCTCGGCGACGGCACCGCGGTCTGGTTCGGCACGTCGGCCGGGATGCGCCCCGGTGTCGACGGCAGCATGGCGACAGCGGTCACCGTGCCGACAGTCGACGTGGTGGCGCTG
>NZ_JAKKFD010000052.1 GCF_022229005.1 Micromonospora trifolii | reverse complement strand
CGCGGGCGAGCGCGATGCCGGGCCCGCCGTGGCACCAGGCGACCATGGAGTACCGCTCCGGCGTGGTGTCGCGCAGGTCGAGCCAGCACATGTGCTCCGGGTCGAAGGCCGAGCGTTCGTAGCGCATCGCCCCCTCGACCAGGGGCAGGTGGTCGCGGTTGCCGAGGGCCCGGTCCAGCCGGGCCAGGGCGACCGCGATGCCGGAGCCGCCGTGTGAGAAACCCGCCAGCGGCCGGCTCGGGTTGACCGCGCCCGCCCAGCCGATCCCGTCGCCGGCCGGCTCGGCCTTGTCGGCCAGGATCCGGGCGAACGTGCGGGCCGCGTCGAGGACCGGCTCCGACGGCCGTGCCGCGTGCAGCGCCAGCAGCGCGAGGATCGCTCCGGCCGCGCCGCTGATCACGTCGTACGCCTCGTCCTGCGGCGCGAGGTGCAGCAGGACGGGCACGATACGTCCGGCGGCGTCCAACAGGTCGTCGCGCTGCCACAGAGCACCCAGGTGACTCAACGCGTACAGCGGCCCGCCCAGCTCGTTGAAGGCGCCGACTGTGAAGTTCTCCAGGCTCTCCGTCGGCGTCTCGTCGAGCAGGTCGATCTGACGTACCAGCATGCCGGCGGCAACCTCGGCCGCGCTGCGGAAGCGCTGCTCGCCGCTGACCTCACCGAGGTAGCCCAGGAACAGCGCGATTCCGGACAGCCCGCTGTAGAGGTCGATCCCGACCGGGCCCAGCTGCCAGATCTTGTCGGCCACCAGGGTGTGCCCGAGCCAGGCGATCGAGTCCTCGCCGGTGTCGGCCGACAGCAGCAGCCGGTCGCCGGCAGCGCACGCGGCGGCGATGAACCGGTCCACGTCGGCGGGAACGGTGGCGGCGGTGACCTGGTACTCCGACCACTGCCCCTGACTCTCCACGCCCATCGTCAGCGCCGCGAGCGAGCTACGCAGGATCCAGGTCTGCTGGGCCAGGTGCGTCTCGGAGAGGGCGCCGATGCGCTGCCGCGACCGCTCCAGGCCGCTGGTGGGCAGCACCCCGGCAACCACCGAGCCGTCTCCGGCGACGAAGTCGTGCGAGGCGGGTGTCGTGCTGAAGAAGGGGATGTCGCCGCGGCTCAGCTGCGCCTGCTCGGCGGTCGCGATCCGGGCCTCGGCGCCGGGCCACTCCTCCTGCAACCAGAGGAAGCTGAAGAACCGCTCCCGGTCCAGCGCGTTGCGCAGCAGGTCGGGGTGGCGGCTCTCCTGCAGCAGCTTGCCGTAGGTGCGGGTGGCGCGCAGGATCACGCGTACCTCGTCACCGGCGAACGCGGCCACCGGTCCGTCCGGTGCCAGGAGTTCGTCGCGGTGGCCGTGCAGCAGCCGGTAGGTCTGCTCGAACCCGGCCATGATGTCGGCGCTGAAGTCGAGGGTGTGGTGTGCCGCGTCGCTCAGGCTGGGAAGGTTCTGCCCGCCGCCCATCTCGATCCGTTTGCGGACCAGGCGCATCTCGTCCGTGCCGGACTCCTCCCAGGTGGCGACCGGGGTGGGCGTGAGCTGCCCGGCGGTGCCGGCCAGACCGCTGAAGTCGACACCGCCGACGCCGTCGTCGTCCTGGTAGATGATGGGCCGGGGCAGGAGCCCGACCTCCAGGACCGACTCCCGCATCGTCCGGAACGACTCCGCCGAGACGCCGATCTGCTGGTCCGTCTGCTCGCCCTGCGGGTGGAAGAGGGCTTCCAGGTCGACGAGCATCGGGTGCTCGCCGGCGGCGATGATGTTCTCCAGGTGGAAGTCGACGGCCGCGAGGCTGTGCAGCAACGCCAGATAGCTGCCCTGCCGGGTGTAGAAGCGGCGCAGCGCGTCGTGATCGGCGCAGGGCCCGGCGGTGACGAACTCCGACCAGCCGTAGTCACCGCGGTCGAGCACCCACATGGTGCGCAGCGGCGGGTTCGCGCCGCGTGCGTTGAGCCAGTCCAGCAGTTGCTGGAAGTGCAGCTCGACCTGCAATCCTCGGGGCTTGTAGACGGCTCGGGCGCCGTTGGCGAAGCGGACGAACCCCACCGAGCGGCCACCGCGGTGTGAGTCACCGGCCCCGAACGACACCTCGGTCACGCTGCCCAGCTTTGCCGGGTCGCCCAGTCGGGCGGTCAGCGCGAAGGCGTCCGCGGTGAGCCGCTGGGCGAACTCGACCCGGGCGTCCACCCAGTTGTCGATGAGGATCGTCGCGTCCCGGGCCAGCACCGGGTACTCCATCAGGACGTCGAGCGTGTACTTCGGGTCGCGCAGCCGCCGGGCGAAGTCCTGGAAGCGCTGCTGCGAGGTCTCCCCCTCCAACTGCCCCTGCAACCGCAGGACGTTGAGTTCCAGCACGAGCACCCGGCCGACGAGCAGGTTGATCGCCCCGTAGGGCGGCTCGCAGAGCTGGTCGGCGAGCAGGTCGGCGTCCAGGTGTGGTCCCGACGTCTGCGCGCAGGCAGCGTGCACCGCCTCGCGTACCCGGCGCACGCCGTCGTCCACCAGCGGGCGCACCAACTCGACGAACGCGGCGTGCGGGTGCGGCTCGTGGTGGTGGTCATGGTCATGGTCATGGTCGTGGTCGTGGTGGTCGGTGTCAGCGGTTTCGCCCGGTCGGTGGTTGCGCCAGGCGCGCTCGATGGTGCGCACGTACTCCGGGATGTCGGCGAACCTGCTGCGGACCGTTTCCGGCGTTTCGCCGAGCACCCGGGTCAGCGTGGGCTCGTCGAGGTCGAGGGCGTCGAGCCAACTCTCGAACAGGTCCGTGTCACCGGCGAAGACCGGCTCGTTCTTCCACCGATCGAGCCGGAGCCGCCCCCGGTCCTCGTCCACCGAGCCGGTCGGCGCCGCGCCGCCGAGCCTCTCCGGCAGGGAGTACGCCAGGTACCAGCAGGGGTTCGAAACGTCCACCGGGTCGTGACCGGGTAGGTGCGACTGCGTCATCGGGGGTGCTCTCTCTCGCGCAGCGGTCGGGTCTCGCGGGGGGACGGTGCCCGGACACCGCAGGCATCCGGGCACCGCCGGTGGAGCCGGTGGATCAGGCGGTGCACAGTCCGCAGGTCGACTGCGTCTGGCAGGTGCCACAGGTGGTTCCGCCGCACGTCGCGCCACAGGAACCGCACGGGGTCTCCCGGGCGGTGAAGCCGCCGCAGCAGCCGAGGGTCCAGAGACCCTCGGTGCGCGCGCCGGCGATGTGCGCGAGGACGTCGTCACCGAGCTCGACCACGCCGCAGGGGTGCTCCGGCAGCGCCGCCAACTGCTCGGCGGAAAGGCTCGCCCGGTACTCGGGGTCCTTCCAGGCTTGCACGATGTTCATGAAGGGCTCTCCTCAAGGGGTTCGGGATGTGCTGGCGGGAGGACGCGGTTGTCGAGGACGGTCCGTCTTCTCCGCCGAGGTGGACCGATCAGCCGCAGCAGCCGACGGTGAAGGCCGCGCAGGTGCCGTTGCAGAAGGTGCCGTTGAAGCTGAAGCAGCCCACCGCCCCGGTCACCATCGTGATGGTGGGGGTCGGCGTGAGCGTGCCGCCGTCGGCGCCGTCGAGCTCCTGGTCGTTCAGCTCGACGAAGCCGGCCGGGTTCGCCGGCAGGCTGGCGCGGTCCTCGGCACTGAGGGACGCCCGGTAGACCGGGTCCTTCCACGCCCTGATGTAGTCCATGTGAAACTCCGATCTATGGGTGGTGAAGCGCGATACGTGGATGGGCCTCCACGGGCGGAACCGTAGGACCGCGCTATGGCAGATCGATGGCACCGCGATGGTCGGTCGGCGGTTCCAGCAGCAGCACCGACGGCACACCCGACGGATCGGCCCAGCGCAGCAGCGCGTAGCCGATGCCGGCCAGGCCGCTCATCAGCCCCGGGGTCTCCACTCCACGGGGCACACCGCACCGCCAGTCGCGGTTCTCGATGTCCGCCACGGCTGTCGCCGCGATGGCGGCGGCGCGCTCGGCCGCCCCGTCGTCGCCGAGGGCCCGCGCGGCGGCCAGCGCCGCCTCGGCGTTGCCGAGGTCCCCGTGACAGATCGAGTGGTTGTGCAGCAGGTTGCCCGGCTCCAGCGTCGCCGTCAGGGCACGCCGCAGGTCGTCGCGCAACAACGCCTCGTCGGTGGCGTAGCCCAGGAGTTCGGCACGGGCCATCGCGACCCCGGCCGCTCCGTGGCACCAGGCGACCATGGAGTCGCCCTGCGGTGTGTCCGGGCGGAGGTCACGCCAGTTGCCGGTCACGTCGTCGTAGACCGTGCGTTCGTAGCGCAGCGCCGCGTCCACAGTGTCGCGATGCTCGCGCGTCCCGGCGTATCGGTCCCATCGGGCCAGGGCGGTCGCGATACCTGACGCGCCGTGGGAGAACCCCGCCAGCGGTGCCTCCGCGTAGAGGGTGCCGGACCAGCCGACCCCGTCGCCGACCGGCCGCGCACCGGTGAGCGTGTGCCGGGCCAGCGTCCGGGCACCGGCGAGCAGGCTGGGGTCCGCGGTGACCCGGTGCAGCGACAGCAGGGCCAGCAGCCCACCGGCGCTGCCGTTGATGATGTCGTACTCGCGGGTCTCGGTGGCGTGCGTGACCATCGACGCGGCCAGGCTCACGGCGGTGTCGACCAGGTCGGCGCGGTCCAGGACTGTGCTGAGGTGGCTCAGGGCGTACACCGAACCGCCCAGGTGGTCGAAGCCGCCGACGCCCGCGGCCCCGGCCGGGTCGGCGAGCCAGCTCTGGGCCTCGCGGACCATCATCGTGGCGGCCCGGTCGGCGGCCTGCCGGTAGACCGGGTCGCCGGTGACATCAGCCAGCCGGGCGAGGAACAGGGCGATGCCGCTGATGCCGTTGTAGAGGTCCATGGCGCTCGGGCCGAGCATCCACACCTTGTCGGCGATCAGGCTCAGGCCCAGCCAGCAGATCCGGTCGTCCTCGGCGAGCGCGGTGGCCAGCAAACGGTCCCCGATCGTCCGCGCCGCGTCGACGAAGCGCTCAGGTGTGACAGTCGAGGGCACGACAGTCGCGGGTACGACCGGCGGCGGCAGCACCACCGCGCCCGGGCCGCTCGGTGGACGCCACCGCGACGGGTCCCCCATGATCAGGGCAGTGAGCGAGGCTTCGATGATCCAGCTCTGCTGGGCCAGGTGGTCCTCGGACATGCCCGCCAGTCGGTCGCGGACCGCGTCCAGGCCGGTCCGGCGCAGTACGCCCGGCAACACGGTGCCGTCGCCGCCGGTGAGGTCCGTCGACGACGGTGTGGTCACGAAGATCGGCACGTCGCCGGCGTACATCTGGGTCAGCTCCGCGGCGATGAGGGCGTCGCGGTGCTCGCGGTGCTCGTGCCCCGCCCACAGGTTCTCGAAGTACCGGTCCCGGTCCAACGCGTCACGCAGCAGGTCCGGGTGCTGCGCCTCGGCGAGCAGCCGAATGTACGACTCGGTGGCGCGCAGCACCACCCGCACCTCGTCGTGCGCGAACGCGGCCACCGGGCCGGAGGCAGACAGCAACTCGTCGCGGTGTCGCAGCAGGATCCGGTAGAGCGTGCGGTACCCGTCGCCGATCTCGGGCGCGAACTCCGTCACGTCCAGGCGCTGCTCGCCCAGGGTGGGCAGGTTCCCCGAACCGGGCAGCAGCACCCGCCGCCGATCCAGGCGCATCTCGTCGGTGCCGAACCCGTCCCACACCGTGACCGGCCGGGCGGTCAACTGCCCACCGGCCCCGGACATCCCGCTCAGGTCGAACTGGTTGACCTGGTTGCCCTCGGTCCAGACCACGGGCGCCGGCAGCAGCCCCACAGTGACGACCGACCTGCTCATCAACTCGACACCGACGCTCTGCAGGTAGCCCGCCTGGTCGCCGACCGGCCGCTCCCACTGCCAGTTGTGCAGCATCGCCTCCAGATCGATGAGCATCGGGTGCTCACCGGAGGCGATCACGTTCTCCAGGTGGAAATCCGTCGCGCCGAGGGCCTGCAACAGGGCCAGCAGCGCGCCCTGCCGTCGATGGAACCGGCCGAGGGCGTCCCGGTCGGCGCACGGTCCACTGTCGACGAACTCCGTCCACCCGTACACCTCGCGGTCGACGACCCAGAACGTGCGCAGCACGGGCTCCGCACCGCGCTCGTTCAACCAGGCCAGCAGATTTTGGAAGTGGCAGTCGACCTGGAGACGCCGGGGCTTGTACATCACCCGCGCACCGGTCGCGAAGCGGACCACCGCCACCGAGCGACCGCCCCGATGGTTGTCGCCCGCCCCGAAGCTCACCTCGGCCAGGTCCCCGAGCGAGTCCGGCCCGCCGCACCGGTCGGCCAGCTCCGCGTAGTCGGCGACGACGCGCTCGGCGAACTCCAGCCGGCTGGCCTCCCAGTTGTCGACGACCCGCACCAGATCCCGGGCCAGCACCGGATATTCGCGCAGCAGACGCAGCGCGTGCTGCGGCTGCTCCAACCTGCGGAGGAAGTCGTGGAAGCGCTCGTGCGGGTTGCTCCCGGACAGCTCGCCCCGGATCCGCAGCACGTTGAGCTCCAGCGCCATCGTCCGGGCCACCAGCATGTTGACGGTGTCGACCGGCCCCGGACCCAACCGCGTGGTCAGCGCCTCGGCGGACAGGTGCGGATGGCCGTCGACCAACGCCGTCACCCGCACGCCCAACCGTTGCAGCGCGGCGGCGATCAGCGGCGCGACGAGCACCGCGAATCCCGCGGCATCATCGTGTCCCGCCGCGCCGTGGCCGGGCACCACCGCGGCGGCCGGATGTCGCCGCGCGGCCTCGACCAGCCGACGGGCGTGATCCGGTGCCGTGTCGAACCGGCTCCGGACGGTCTCCGGCTGCTCACCCAGGACCCGGATCAGGCCGGCCTCGTCGAGCCCGTGCTCGGCCAGCCGCCGCGGGGTCAGGTCGGGCCGCCTCGTGTGGACGGGCTCGTCCAGCCACATCTTCAGCCGGATCCGGCCGAGATCCTCGTCGACGGGGCCGGTCGGCACCGCGCCGGTCAGCCGCTCCCGCAGGGAGTGACCCAGAAACCATCCGGCGTCCCCCGGCTGTACCGGGGCAAGGCCGTCGTCCATCTGTTCCGCCTCACCGCGCGGCGTCGCCGCGCATCACGTGGTGGTGGCCGCCCATGCCCGGGCGGGTCCTTCGGGAAATCGGCCCGGCACCGAAGGCGGGCCCAGGTCGCCGCGCAACATCGAGGTGTACGCGGCGAGCAGCGCCGGGGTCGGCTCGACGCCCAACTCGGTCGCCAGGCGGGTACGGAAAGCGCCGAACACGTCCATCGCCTCGCCCTGCCTGCCGGTCTGGTACAGGGCGGTCATCAGCATGATCGCCAGCCGTTCCCGCAGGGGATACTCCGTCTGCAACGCGATGAGTGCGGGGATCGCCCGGTGGCAGTCGCCCAGCCGCAGGTGCAGTTCCAGTCGGTGTTCCAGGCAGACGATGCGACGTTCGAGCAGGTGTTGCCGACGGCTCTCCGCGTACGGACCGGTCAGGCCCGCCAACGGTTCGCCTGCCCAGCTCTGCTCAGCCTCAGCCAGTAGCGCAGCGGCTCCGGCGAGGTCGCCGGCCGTCTCGGCGGCAGCCGCCCGTTCCACCGCCTCGTCGAAGTCCGCGACGTCGGTGCGGGCCGTGCCGAGACGCAGCCGGTAGCCGATCCGGGAGCTGTCGATCGCGGGGCCGTCCTGGCCGACGCACGCGGCCTGGAGTGTGCGTCGTAGCCGGTAGATGTACGGCGGAATCAGCTTCGTGCCGGTCGCCGGGGTCTGGCCGCCCCAGACTCCCTGGAGGATCGACGCCGGTGTGACCACGCGGTCCGCGTTGAACAGCAGGATCGCGAAGACCGCCTGTTGCCGGACGGGCCCGAGGTCGAGCCACTCTCTGCCGACCTCGGCGTGCAGCGGGCCGAGGGCGAGGAACCGTACCGACGTCACGGCCTCGCACCGCCCGCACCAGGACTCGTCATCGAGGTCTCCTCCCTACCGGCGGCCGGGGAACCGCGCACAGGCGACGAGGCACGGCACACCACCCGAGTCAGCTCTGAATCCGGCGGTGCCGCTTGGATCGAAGATCATCACGTCCGGGGATGGTAGGGCGCTCGGCGTACAACTCGCGTACATCGCCCGTACGAACAGCGCGCAGCGGTGGGCCACGTGCACGCGGAGGTGGAAACGGTGCTGCCGGTGAGTCATCACGATGACTCACCGGCAGCACCGTTGGGCGTCGGCAGGGCTCACTCGGGCGGCTTGGCCCCCGACTGCTCGCTGACCATGTACGCCGCGTACCAGTCGGGCCAGTTGTCGTCATGCTCGCCCGTGCGTTCCTCGTGCTCACCGTGGGCGGCGGCCGCGCGCCGAAGCGCGCTCGCCAGGTCGCTCATGGAGCCGAACGACGTGAGGCCACCCTCGATGCGTCCGGGAAGCCTGGTCGTGATCTCCTGCATCAGCCAGGTGTTGCCGTCCGGGTCGCGCAGCGTGGCGCGGGAGAAGTAGCTGCGCCGCTGCGGATCAGGCCCGTCGACCGGGCCGTCCGGGCTGACGTGGAAGACGTCGCCGACCTCGACACCGGCGGCGGCGAGGGTGTCGTGGGCCGCCTCGATGTCGGACACGATCAGGTACGCCATGGCCGAGCCGGGTGCCGCCGACGTGAGGCCGGGGCCGAACTGTACGGAACACGCGGAGCCGTGTGGCGTCAACTGGACGATGCCGGGCGGGGTCTGGTCGAGCCGCCACCCGAGCCGTTCGTAGAACGCCTTCGCCCGGTCGACGTCCGAGACCGGGATGACGATCACCTCAAGCTTGACGTCCAGGCTCTCGATGCGCGACGTCGCACTCGCGTCGCCCTGGGCCACCTTCGGGCTCATCGCCGCCCCCCTTCCTGATCACCACGCTACTGCTTGTGTCAGTGCTCGGCGCCGGCTTCCGGCATCAGCCCGGCGCCGTCCTGGTGGCCCGGCGCACCCCCAACAGGGCGACCAGGGCGAGGAGGATGACGGCGACGGAGTACTCGTCGGCGGTCCTCGGCAGGCCGCCGGCGTAGACCACGAGGAAGCCGGCGATCACCGTGGGGAGACCGAAGCCGACGTAGCAGACGACGTAGAGCACCGACAGCACGCTGGCGCGTTGGTGCGCCTCGACCAGCGGCATGACAGTCTTGAGGCTGCCCTGGAAGCCGCTGCCGAAACCGACGCCCCCGAGCGCGAGGCCGACGAAGAAGACCGGGATGGACTGCGCCATGACCGCCACCAACGTGACGATCATGCCCAGGATGAGCGCGACGATTCCGGTCAGGATCACGGTCCGGGCGGCGGTGTTGCGCTGTACCAGCACGGCGATCGACCCGAAGACGGCGAAGACGAAGAGGACCAGACCGCCAACCACGATCGACGTGTTCATGAGGCTGCGGATCAGCGCCGGGCCGAGCGCGCCGAAGAACCCGGCCAGCGCCCAGACCGCGAAGAGCACCGGGATGACCACAAGGACCGGTTGGCGCACCGAGCGGGGCAGCGTGATGTCCGGCCGCAGGCTGCGTCGGGCCCCGGCCATCGGGGTGACCGTCTCCGGCATCAGCGCGACCCCGACGGCCTGGATCAGCAGGATCACGATCAGCACGACGTACACCAGTCGCGTCGGCGCGGGCAGGAACTGGATGAGCAGCGCCGAGAGCAGGGCGCCGCTTCCGGTTCCGATGCCGGGGGCGATCGAGTTGGCGAGCGTGCCCCGGGCCCGGTCGATGTCGAGCATGGCAGCGCCCACGGCGCCGGTGGCGGCGCCGGCCGCCAGCCCCTGCACGAGGCGGGCGACCAGCAGGGCCGCAACGCCGTTGGCGACGATGAAGACGACAAGCGCGAGCATCTGCACCGCGATCGCGACGGCCAGCACCGGCCGCCGACCGACGTGGTCGGACAACTTGCCGAACGTGAGCAGCGACGCCAGCACCGCGAGGGCGTAGACGGCGAAGACCACTGTCGTGGTGACCGGCGAGAAGTGCCAGCGTTCCTGGTACACGCCGTAGAGCGGGGTCGGGGCCGCCGACGCGGCCAGGAACGACACCAGGATCGACGCCAGCAGCACCAGGGAGACCGTCGGTGTGAGTCGGCCCCGCCCCGCGTTCGGCATGTCGGTGCTCCTCGGCTGCGTAAAGAGCGGTCAGCCTGGGCGTTCCGCCGGCCCCCGGGGCCACGGCGGCGTACCCGGTTGGCGCCGGCACATGCCAGCTCAGCCCTCGGTGTCCTGGCCGGTCGCCGGGAGGCTCGCCACGCCACGGGCCAGCGCGTCCCGGAAGTCGCGGTACCGGTCGGGGCCGAGCGTGTCGGCGAGTTTCTGCTCGATCAGGTGCACGACGCCGTCGGAGGCCGCGATGAAGCTGAGGCCCCGGTCCGTCGGCACGATCAACTTCGCCCGGCGGTCGGCCGGGTCGGGCGTACGCCGGACGTAGCCCAGCCGTTCCAACTCGTCGAGGATCGCGCCCATCGTCTGCTTGTTGCGGCCGGCCAGCCGGGCCAGCTCCGCGCGGTGCCCTCCGGCGCGATTTCGCCGGAGGGCACCGCCGTGCGTACCCGGCCGGCGCCCCTACAGCTCGGGGTGGCCGAAGAGTCCCGGCAGACCGCCGCTGTGCAGAAAGACGACCCGGTCGCCACGCGGGAAGCTGCCGGCCAGCAGCCCCGCCATCGCCCGACCGGTGTACGTCGGGTCGAGGAAGATGCCCTCCGTGCGCGCGGTCACCTCCAGCGCCGTCCGGACGGCGTCGGTCAGCGTGCGGTAACCCGCACCCACCTGGGTACCGTCGATCCGCAACGCGTCCGGCTCGACCTCGCCGACGAGCAGCCCGGCGACTGTCGCCCGTGGGTCCGGCACAGCGCCGACATCCACGCCGATCACCCGCTGCGCGCCCAACTCCCGCACCAGGCCGGCCATCGTCCCGCCGGAGCCGAGCGCCACCACGACCTCGACCCCGTCGATGTCCGGCAACTGGGCCCGCAGCTCCCGACCGCACTCCACATAACCCTGGACCGACGCGGGAGCGGTGCCGCCGAACGGGATGACGTACGCCGACCGCCGCTCCGCCTCGGCCGCCACCACCTCGGCGAGCGGACGGTCCCCGCTCCAGACGATCTCCGCGCCGGCGAGTCCGTCGAGCAGTAGGTTGCCTCGGGGGCTCTCCGGGGGTGGGCCGGCGAGTACCAGCACGCAGGAGAGGCCGAGCCGCGCGGCAGCGGCGGCGGTGAGCCGGGCGTGGTTGCTCTGCGGCGCCCCCGAGGTGATCAGCGTGGTGGCACCGTCGGCGATCGCCTGCGCGCAGGTGTACCGGAGCTTGCGGATCTTGTTGCCGCCCCCGCCGAGGCCGGTGAGATCGTCACGCTTGAACCAGAGTTCGGCCAGCCCCAGCCGGGCGGCGAGCCGGGGGGCTGCCTCCAACGGCGTCGGCCAGGTACCGAGGGGAACGGGTGTGATCATCCGTGCAGCTAAACACTCCCCGGCCGCGGACGCAGCTTCCTGGCCGTGGGTGTGTCCTTCCGCGGGCTATGCCCGGCGTGCTGCTGCCCGGGGCAGCGGACCGACGTCCGAGTGGCGACCGGGACGGAGTGCCGCGTGCCGCTGCCCGGGGCCCGCCCCGTCGCGGGCGGCGAGCACGTCGGCCACCGCTCCGGTGGCGAACGCGTAGATGGACTTGTGCAACACGTCGATGGCCAGTTCGGGGCGGGGCCAGGTCAGTGGGGGCGCCCCCACGCCGGTGGCGTTCTCCAGGATCTGGTCGTTGGTCAGACGCACCGCAGTGAACATCGTCGAAGCCCAGGCACCGCGCAGCCCGGCCTGCGCCATGACGCTGCGCAGCACGCCGACCAGCGCACCCTGGCCGTAGTGCATCGCCAGGTTCTGCCACCGGGGCTGCTGCCCGGAGGTCTCCGGCAGGCCGGTCAGCCTGGCCAGCACCCGGGCCGGCACGTAGGAGTCGGGCCGACCGGTCACCCGCTGCTCGATCTTCTCGGCGGCTGTCATCACCGCCGCCCCGGCCAGGCCCGCCGCCAGTCCCTGCCACACCGCTCGCTTCAGCATGGTTCAGCCCTACCCACAGCTCAGGCACCCACACCCGCGACTCGTCATTGGCCCACCGCCTGGGCGACCAGGGCCTCCGCGACCTCGCGCACCTTCCGGTTGGTGTCCTGAGAGATCTTCGACAGGAGCGCGAACGCCTCCTCCGACGAGCACCGCCGGCCCCCCATCAGGATTCCCTTGGCCTGCTCGATCACGGCTCGATTTCGCATCGCCTCCTGCATCTGCGCGGCCAGCGTGGCGGCGTTCTCGTACAGGTGCGCGTTGGCCAGTGCCACCGCCGCGTACGCGGCGAAACCCTCCGCGCTGGCGATCGAGGGCGGCTCGAATGCGTTCGCCGCATCGCTGTAGACGTTGAGCGCACCAACAACCGAGCCCTGGATGGGAAGCCCGATGGAGAGGGAACTCAGCACCCCGGCAGCGCGAGCCGTCTGCGCCCATGCCGGCCAACGCTCTTCGGTGGCCATCTCTGGCACGGAGATGGTGTCACCACTGGCGGAGGCATCCAGGCACGGGCCCCGGTGCTGCTCGTACTGCCACTCGTCCAGCTGACGGGCCAGTTCCCCGGTGAACGCCCCGGTCCAACCGACCCGACCGCGCACCAGAGTGACCGACACGTCCCTCGTCCCGGGAATGCTCCCCTTGGCGAGTTCGGCGATCCGGAGCAGCATGTCGTCCAGGCTGACCTCGTCGAGTCTGACCCGGCCCAGCTCGGCCAACGCGTCGGCGGGATCCATCCTCGGCTGCGTCATCGCAGTCCGCCCTCCTCGATCGGCGTCCGCCGGAATGGAAGGTTCCGGCACGGCCGGCACCACGTCGGATGCTCGGCAGCCCGCACCGGGGCGGTCGCCGGCAATCGTGGTCCTACCCCCAGAATCGCCCGGTCACACCGACCCGGTGAACTGGCTGACGTGGTAGGCGGTGCTGCGGCCGTCCGGGGTGCGGGTCCACTTCGAGACCATCAGGTGCAGGTCATCGGCGTTCCGGCTGGACCAGGGATGGATGAACCCACCGTAGAGCGCGGGCTCCTGCCAGCTCGTCAGCTGAATCTTCTCCCCCGTCCAGGCCCGGTCGGGTCCGGACGCGGTTCGGGTGACCAGACACCCGTTCTGACAGTTGAGGTAGGACATCACCCAGGTCCCGTCGGCGAGCCGGCGCACCGATGGTTCGCCGAAGCGGCCGGTGAGGATGGGTGTGCACTGTCTTCCCCAGCCCCAGTTGGTGCCGTTCCAGCCCCAGCCCTCGTACGACTCGGGGTAGAACAGCCGGTCCCACCGGACGCGTCGCAGCATCATCGGACCGTCCTGCCGCCCGGAGCGGACCGAGAAGACGTAGACGTACTCGCCGTCGCGCTGCATGGTCCACATCTGGAACGGGTCCTTGTTGTCCGGGCTGTTCCACCACTTCAGCGGCGTACGGATGAAGTCGTTGCCGTTGTCGGAGAAGGCCAGCCCGGCGTAGCGGGACTTCCACTGCGGCCCGGCCGGGCCTGCGGAGTTCCAGTTCTCGATGCTCATGTAGGAGATGAGCTGGCGTCCGGTCTCCGGGAAGCTGATGCCGTCGTTGGGGATGACTGTCACCTCGGGAAGACCGTCGATGCCGATGCCGTGGTGGCCGTTGTGCATCAGCTCCGGGGCCCGCCCGTTGCCGACGACGCGTGCGGCGCTGTCGAAGACGACTCCGCCCGGCGCGCCGGGGTGGACGGCGGAGCGCAACATGACCGGCGACCGCCAGTCGTTGGGCACTGGCGGGCCCTCGGGCCACGGCGTGTCGAAGGTGTCGCCGAAGAGGTAGCCGACCGAGCCGTTCTCCAGCACATAGGGGATGCCCAGATCGGTGCCGGCCACCCGCCATCGGCTGCTGGTGTCCAGGTCCGCGCCGGTCAGCCGCTTCTTCCAGACCGCCGCCTGGGCCGGAGCGGTAGTGGTCAGGATCGCGGCAACGGAACCGAACGCGCCGGCGGCCCCGATCGCGGCGGCGCGGCCCAGCAAAGAGCGACGACGTACCCCCATGGCTGCCCTCTCCTGTCGCACTCGTCATGGCCGTGCCGTGGTGGTGGGACAGCGGTTGCGGGCGAGTAAACCCGCCGACAATCGTCGTTGTCAATACCTGCCCGCCCCGAACGATGCATCGAAGGAATTCTTCATAGAACATTGACAGGCATCAGCGCCCTGAAGAAACTCTCAGCAATCGGTCTCCGGTCGGTGGCGGTCTCGTTACGCCATCAGTCGACCATTCCCGACCCGACGAGGAGCAGCGTGAGACGTACTCTCCTGGCCCTGCCGATCGCCCTCGGCGTCGCCGGCACGACGGTCCTCAACGGCGAGACGACACTGTGATCAGCGGATTGGAGACCCCATGCGACTGACCAGGCGCACGTGCGCCCTCTTCCTGGTGGCGGCGCTGGCCGGTCAGGTCGCGGCCGGGCCGGCCGACGCGGCCGAACCCGCGGCGTCCGGCTCGCTCACCGCTGATTTCGTCCGGGCCGCCGGCGAATTCGACGTGCCCCGGGACCTGCTGGTCGCCGTCGCCTACGGTGAGTCGCGGCTGGACGGGCACGGCGGCCTACCCAGCCAGGCCAACGGGTACGGGGTCATGCACCTGGTCAGCAACCCCACCCAGCACAGCCTGGAACGGGCGGCCACGCTCACCGGCGAACCGGTGGACCGCCTGCGCTCGGTCACCTCCGCCAACATCCGGGGCGGCGCGGCGGTGCTCCGCGACCTGGCCGACGACGAGGGGCTGACCGGCGGGGCGCGCGACCGGCTCTCCGCCTGGTATCCGGTGGTGGCGCGCTACACCGCCGCCGTCGACGCGTCGACCGCCCGGCTCTACGCCGACCACGTCTACGACCTGCTGCGCACCGGAATCGCCACCGGACCGGTACGGGTCGCGCCGCGAGCGCTCCGACCCGAACTGGGCCGGTACGCGGGGGTCACCCCCGCGGGCGCCGCCGGTGCGAACGTCGCGGCGGCGGTGCCGGAGTACGCGCCGGCCCGGTGGGTGTCCGCCTACGGCGGCAACTACCAGGCCGGCCGATCGGCGCGGATAACCACAGTGGTGGTGCACGTGACCCAGGGGTCGTACGCCGGCACTGTGAGCTGGTTCCAGAACCCGTCGGCGGGGGTCAGCGCGCACTACGTGGTGAAATCGAGCAACGGCGAGATCACCCAGATGGTGCGCGAGGGCGACACGGCCTACCACGCGCGCTCGGCCAATCCGTACGCGGTGGGCATCGAGCACGAGGGGTTCGTGGACAACCCGGCCTGGTTCACCGACGCCATGTACCGGTCGTCCGCCGCGCTGACCCGCTACCTCTGCGACAAGTACGGGCTGCCGAAGACCCGTGCGTCGATCAGGGGTCACAACGAGCTGCCCGGCAACGACCACACCGATCCCGGCCCGAACTGGAACTGGAACTACTACATCTCCCTGGTCAACGCCGGCGGCTCGGGCGGCCGTTACCTGGCGGGTTCACCGACGGACTTCACCGGCGACGGCCGCGACGACATCGTCGCGTTCACCCGCGGCTCGCTCAACGACGTGTACGTCTCGGCGTCCACCGGCTCCTCGTTCGCCGGGACGTCGGTGAAGTGGAACGACTTCTTCGGGCTCAACGACGAGACGTTGCTGTCCGGGGACTTCAACGGCGACGGGCGCGACGACGTCGTGGCGTTCACCCACGGCTCGCTCGCCGACGTGTACGTGGCACTGTCGAGCGGGTCGTCGTTCGCCGGCGCCACCAGGTGGCATGACTGGTTCGCGCCGAACGTCGAGGTCGCCGCGGTGGGGGACGTCAACGGTGACGGCCGCGACGACATCGTCGCCTTCACCCATGACGGCGCCGGGGACGTGTACGTCGCGTTGTCCACCGGTTCGTCGTTCGCCGGAACGGCACTCAAGTGGCACGAGTACTTCTCGATCGCCGGTGAGTACCCGGCCCTCGGCGACGTCAACGGCGACGGCCGCGACGACATCATCACGTTCACCCAGGGACCGGTCGCGGCGTCGGACGTCATCGTCGCCCTGTCCACCGGAAACGCGTTCGGGGCGGCGCAGACCTGGCACGACGTGTTCGCGGTCGGCGCGGAGCTGCCGCGTGTCGGGGACATCAACGGCGACGGCCGCGACGACATCGTCACGTTCACCTGCAACGCCGATGCCGACGTCTACGCGGCCGTCTCCACCGGCACCTCGTTCGTCGGCACCACAGTCAAGTGGAACGACTTCTTCTGCCTGCCCGGCGAGTTCCCCTACCTGGGCGACTACAACGGCGACGGCCGGGACGACGTCATCGCCTTCACCAGAGGCAACCTCAACGACGTCTACGTCGGCCTCTCCACCGGCACCAGCTTCCTCGGCGGCGCGAAGTGGCACGACTTCTTCGGGCTGCCCAACGAGACCACCCTCTGACCGCAGGGAGACCGCGATGTTCGACGTACCCCCGTCCTCGTCGATCAGCCGACGCCGGCTGATCGGCGGTTCCGCGGCGGCGGCCGCCGCCGGAATGCTCGGCGGCGCCCTCGCCGGGTCGTCCGCCGCCCAGGCTGCCGGTGACGGGTACGGCCTGCGCATCGTCGACCGTAACGAGAACGGCGGCCGGCTCCAGTACTACCGCTTCGCCACCGACGCCATCGAGTGGGATCCGGGCGTGAACGTGCTGCTACCCGACGGGTACCACACCAGCGGCAGGCGGTATCCGGTGCTGTACCTGCTGCATGGTGGCAACGCCGACTTCCGCACCTTTCACCTGCAGGACAACGTCGTCGGTCTGACCGCCGGCCGGGAGGTCATCGTCGTCATGCCCGACGCGTCGACCGGCTGGTACTGCAATCCGGTGACCAGCTTCGTCGGGCCCCGCAACTGGGAGACCTTCCACATCGCCCAACTGCTGCCGTGGGTCGACGCGAACTTCCGTACCTTCGCCGAGTACAACGGCCGCGCGGTGGCCGGCTTCTCGATGGGCGGCTTCGGTGCGCTGAAGTACGCGGCCAAGTACTACGGCCACTTCTGCTCGGTCAGCTCGCACTCCGGGCCGGCCAGTCTCCGCCGGGACTTCGGGCTGGTAGTGCACTGGGCGAACGCCACCTCCGCCGCGCTGGACCTCGGTGGAGGCACCGTCTACGGGGTCCCGTTCTGGGATGAGGCCCGGGTCAACGCCGACAACCCGGTCCAGCGCATCCCGAGTTTCCAGAACAAGCGGATCTTCCTGGCCGCCGGGACCTCACCCGACCCGATCAACTGGTTCGACACCGCCAACGAGACCCAGGTGCTCGCCGGTCAGCGCGAGTTCCGCGCGGCACTCGCCCGAGCCGGCATCCCGCACGAGTGGCACGAGGTGCCGGGTGGGCACGTCTTCCGCCACGACCTGTTCGTCCGGGACCTCGACGGAATGCTCGGACGCCTGCGCCGCGCCGGCTGACCCCCGGTAGCGTCGACGGTCATGGCCACCAGCGTCGACGTGTCTCGGGCACTCGCCAGCCTCGCCGATCCACGGCGGGCCGAGGCGTCGAGCCGGTTCCTCCAGATGGTCCCCGGTGGTTACGGCGAGGGCGACCGGGCACTCGGCGTCTCAGTACCCGATCAGCGCACCGTGGCCGCCCGGTTCTGGCGCGACCTTCCGCTGGCCGAGACGACGAAGCTGCTCACCGGAGGCGCGCACGAGGAGCGGTTGACCGCGCTGTTCATCCTGGTGCGGACGTTCGCCAAGGGCGACGAGCGGGAACGGGGTCGGATCTTCGGCACCCTGTTGGCACACACCGACCGCATCAACAACTGGGACCTGGTGGACTCGTCCGCGCCGTACATCGTCGGCCCTTGGCTGATCGACAAGGACCGGAGCGTCCTGGATCGGTTGGCCGAGTCGGGCCTCGTGTGGGAGCGGCGCATCGCCATCATGGCGACCTTCGCCTTCATCAAGGCCGGTGACTTCGAGTGGACCTTCCGACTCGCCGACCGGCTCCTGCACGACCCACACGACCTCGTCCGGAAGGCGGTGGGCTGGATGCTGCGCGAGGTGGGCAACCGGGACAGGGCGGCGGAGGAGGAGTTCCTCGCCCGCCGCTACCGGGTCATGCCACGGGTCACGCTGCGGTACGCGATCGAGAAGTTCGAACCGCAGCGTCGTCGCGACTACCTGTCCGGAGCCCTCTAGTCGGCCAGACCGGCTGACCGTCCGTACCGGGCGGCGGCGTCAGCGCTTGCGGCCCACCCCGCCGAAGGCGTCGATGTCGGCAGGCGTGTCGACAGCGTCGTCCGGCCGCCACTGCGGGCACGGCACGACGCCGGGCTCGACCAGCTCCAGGCCGTCGAAGAAGCCGGCGATCTCGTCCGGCGAGCGCAGGGTGTACGGGGTCGCCCCGCTGTCGTTGTAGTCGTCCTGCGCCTGCTGCATCTCGGCGCTGATCAGGCTCGTGCCGTCGTTCAGCGAGAGGTAGCTGCCGCTCGGCAGCGCCGCCACCAACTGCCGGGTGATCGAGCGGGCCGCCTCGTAGTCGGGCACGTGGCCCATGACGCCACTGAGGATGAGACCGATCGGCTGCGCGAAGTCCAGCGTCTTGCCGGCCTCGGCGATGACAGCGGCCGGGTCGTGCAGGTCACCGTCGATGTAGGCGGTCCTGCCCTCGGACGTGCCCACCAGCAACGCGCGCGCGTGCGCCAGCACCAGGGGGTCGCTGTCGACGTAGACGATCCGCGCGTCCGGCGCGATCCGCTGGGCCACCTCGTGGGTGTTGTTGGCGGTCGGCAGCCCGGTGCCGACGTCGAGGAACTGGCGGATGCCCGCGTCGGTAGCGAGGAACATGGTCGAGCGGACCAGGAACTGCCGGGAGGCCCGGGCCACGTCGACGACGCCGGGGAAGACCTGGCGGTACTGGTCTCCGGCCTCGCGGTCGACAGCGAAGTTGTCCTTGCCACCGAGCCAGTAGTTCCAGATCCGCGCCGAATGCGGCACCGACGTGTCGATCTTCTGCTGCACGTCGGCCTCACCAGCCTCAGGCCGACCGGTCGTCGGCGATTCCATGGTCACGACGAAACCCCCCATGTCGAACGCGTAAGCGACGTCGTCGCGGGACGGCCCGGTCGAGGAAGTGGCCACCCGTGACCGTGCCACGGTATAGAAGGCCGAGGATTCACACCACACCCGGTCACTCCACAAGAGACGGAGTCGGGCCGATCCCTCGCGAGAGGGAGTGACGTCCCCTGTCAGCGGGGTCTCCCCACTGCCGGAGGCGGGCAGGATCGGCGCATGACGACATCGACACAGATCGTCGGTCGGACCGTCCACGGCCTGACGTACGCAGTGCTCGGCTGGGCCGTGGCATACGGGGGCGTGCGTCTGGCCTGGACGGTCGGCGAGGCTCCGGAGTTCGGGCGGCTCGGGCTGGACCTGCTCGGCTTCACCGGCTGGTGGTCGGTGGCGTTGTGCGCGGCCGCGGGCGGGCTGGCGGTTGCCCTGGACCGGGTGACGACCTGGCGGCCGGCCCTTGCGGGGCTCGCCTGGGCTGTCGCCGGAGCGCTGGTCGCGGCGGCCGCGATCCTGCTGCCGGAGTTGGTGGGCTTCCTGCTGTTCACCGTCGGCCCGTTCTTCGACCCACTGGCCTTCGTCAGCCGGCTGGCCTGTGTCACCGGAGCGGTACTGCTCGCTCTGGCCACCGCGCGTTATCAGCGGCGCACCCGGGGCGACTGCCCAGCCTGCTGCCGGACGGTCCGACCGGGTGTGCGGCGCTCGGCACCCGCGCGGTGGGCGCGCTGGGCCGCGTGGGCCGCTGTGTGCGGTCTCGTGACCCGCTTCGCGGCCCAGTTCGTGGTGGGGTTCGACCGGGTCGACCAGAGCGCCTCGCTGCTCGGGTTGGAGATCGGCCTGGTGCTGGCCGGAGTGCTGTTGCCACTGGCGCTGGTGTACCACTGGGGTGAGGTCTGGCCGGGGTGGGTTCCGCTGCTCGCCGGGCACACCATTCCTCGCCTGCTGCTGCTGGTGCCCGGCTTCGGCCTCGGCGCGGGAATCGTGGCCTACTTCGGCATGGGGATAGTTCAGGTGTCGTCGGGCTCGCACAGCGAGTTCTCCGACGCGTTCCTGTGGGTGGCGATGTCGGCGTACCTCGTCATGGGGGTGGGCCTGGTGATCACGTCCACCGACTACCACCTGCGCACTCGCCGGCAGTGCGGCACCTGCGACCGGTGACGGCACCACTGCGCCCAGACCGATTGCATTGACAGGAATCGTTGGACGAATTACCTTTCTGGGATCAGCACCTGGGAGCGCTCCCAATCCTTCCGCCGCCCACACCATCGCTGAATCTCGCCGCAGACGAGCCCTCCCGAGGCGTGAAGCCACCACCACCTCAGGAGAAGTTTCATGAGAAGTAGAAGAGTGACAAACGCCGCCCTGGTGTCGGCCGGCGCCGTTCTGCTGGCATCGGCAGCGGTCGCCGTGGCGATGCCGGCGGGGGCCGCAGCAGCCGGCTGTTCGGTCAAGTACAGCGTGTCGTCGCAGTGGCAGGGCGGCTTCGGCGCCAACGTCACGATCACCAATCTTGGTGACGCGGTGACGAGTTGGACGCTGACCTGGAACTACAACGCCGGTCAGACCGTCACGCAGGCGTGGAACACGACGCTGACACAGAGCGGCACCGCCGTCACCGCCAAGAACGTCAGCTACAACGGGGCCATCACGACCAGTGGGACCGTCTCGTTCGGTTTCAACGGCTCGTGGACCGGCAGCAACCCCGATCCGACGACCTTCGCATTGAACGGGGTGGGCTGCACCGGTGGCACCGAGCCGACCGACCCGCCGCCCACCACCACCCCGCCGCCGCCGAACGGGCCGGCGGACATCACGGTCAACAGCGCGACCAGGTACCAGACGGTCGACGGGTTCGGGGCCGCGCAGTCGATCTGGGGCAGCGCCTGGTCGACGACGGACACGCAGACCTTGGTCGGGCTGGGTGCCAACCAGTTGGGGCTGTCGATCGTGCGGACCGGCCTGTCGCCGGAATCCAGCGAGTGGGCGACGCACGTGAACTCGTTGAAGACGGCGAAGTCGTACGGGTCCAACGTGAAGATCCTCGCCTCACCGTGGACCGCACCGGCGGCGTGGAAGACCAACAACAGCCGGGTCAACGGCGGCAAGCTGAAGACCGACTACTACGACGACTACGCCAACCATCTGAACAGCTATGTGCAGTACATGCGCGGTCAGGGCGTACCCGTCGACGTCACCTCGGTGCAGAACGAGCCGGACTGGCACCCGGACTACGACTCGATGGACTGGAGTGGCACCGAGCTGCGCACCTTCGTGCGCGACCAGGGCACCAAGGTGCAGAACACCAAGCTGATGGTGGCCGAGGCGGTGAACATGAACTACGGCTACACCGACCCGACCCTCAACGACGCGACCGCCCGCAACAACATCGGCTACGTCGGCGGGCACCTCTACGGCACCGAGGAGTCGGGTCGGCTGCGGCCGTACTCCCTGGCCGAACAGCACAACAAGCCGGTGTGGATGACGGAGTGGAACCTGCACGCGGCCGACGGTGGCGGTTCCAACATCTGGGGCAACCCCGCCAACGCGACGGTCTGGAACGAGACCCTCGACGACATCATGCGCACAGTGCACAAGTCGATGGAGGCCAACTGGAACGCCTACATCTGGTGGTACGGCAAGCGCTACTACTCCTTCATCGGTGACGGCGAGTCGGCGTTCGGCACCGTCGCGGGCGCTCCACTCAAGCGCGGGTACGCCTTCTCGCAGTACGCCAAGTACGTCCGCCCCGGCTACCAGCGGGTCGCCCTGACGAAGAGCTCGAAGGCCTCACCGCTGGAGGTCACCGCCTACCAGGGCGACGGGAAGATCACCCTGGTGATCCTCAACCGCTCGAACAGCGCTGTCAACAACGCCGTGATCCAGGCACCGCAGAACGTCAGCCGAGCCGAGCACTACCTCACCTCGCAGAACGCCAACGCGGCCAGCCAACCGACCAGCGTCAACGGCGGTCAGGCCACCATCAACGTCGGCGCCCGCAGCATCTCCACCCTCGTCTTCACCCTCTGAACACGTCGTTCGCCCCGAGCGCCATCGACGTCGCGGGAGTCCCGGCCACACGCCGGGGCTCTCGCCCGTCGGCGGGCAGCCGGTCCAGATCGTCAGCCGTTCAGGTAGCGGGCGGCGGCGCCGTGCTCTGCCGCACCACGAGCTTGGGGATGACCAGCGGCAGACGCTGCGGCACCGTGTCGTCGATGGCCTGGGTGACGGCCGTGATGGCCCGTCGACCGACCGCGTCGAAATCCTGCTGGATCGTCGTCAACGGCGGAATGAGAAACGGCGCCTCGGGGACATCGTCGAACCCGACGACGGAGACGTCGTGTGGCACCCGCCGCCCACGCTCGTGAAGCGCGCGCAGCACGCCGATGGCCATCTGGTCATTGGCGGCGAACACCGCTGTGGTGCCGCGCATCGCACCGATCCGCAGCCCGGCGGCGTAGCCGCTGTGCGCTCTCCAGTCGCCTTCGACCGGCTCCGGCGGGCGTAGGCCCGCGGCACTCATCGCCTGACGCCAACCTTCGAGGCGGGCGCGGGCCTCCGCCCAGTTGAGCGGGCCACTGACGTGCACGATCTCTCGATGCCCGAGGTCGAGGAGGTGGTCGGTGGCCATCCGCGCGCCGAGCACCTGGTCGACACCGACGGTCACGCTGGCCCGGGACAGGTCGCCCTCCACGACGACGAAGGGGACACCCGAGCGCGTCATCCGCACCACCTCGAGGGCCTCGTCGTTGCCGGCGATCATCACGACGCCCTCCACGCCGACGCGCATGAGGTGTTCGGTGGCGTCGCTGAGCGCCCGTACCGTCACCTCGGACAGGCTCACCGAGGTGGCGAAGTAGCCGGCGGCGCGGGCGGCGTCCTCGACGCTGCGATGGATGCTCGTCGGGCCGAACAGCGTCCTGGCCGTGCCGATGATGCCGATCATCCCGGACCGTCCCCGAACCAGCGCGCGGGCGGCCGTGTTGGGGCGGTAGTCGAGTCGTCGGATGGCCTCGAGGACCCGCTCCCGCGTCTCGCGCCTGATGCTGGGCGCCCCGTTGATGACCCGGGACACCGTCTGGTGTGACACGCCCGCCAGGCGAGCGACGTCGGCCATGACCGGTGGCCGGTCGGCCGCTGTCACAGCGGCCTTTGCGTGAACTCGCACTGGCGGGCCGTCCGTTCTTCCATGGAATGAGTTCCTCGTGGGCCTCGTCCGTTCGTGGCCGTCAGTGTGAGTGACGAGGCACCGCGCTGCCGCTGCCACCGACGAGGAAGTCGAGGTCCGCGCCGCTGTCCGCCTGGAGGACGTGCTCGCTGTAGAGCCGTACCCAACCCCGGTCGGTCACCGGCTTCGGAGGCTGCCAGGTGGTGCGGCGTTGGGCCAGTTCCGCATCGTCGACCAGGAGGTCCAGCCGGCGCGTCGAGACGTCGACGGCGACCAGGTCACCGGTGCGCACCAGCGCGAGAGGGCCACCCACTGACGCCTCCGGTGCCACGTGCAGGATGCAGGTGCCGTAGCCGGTGCCGCTCATCCGAGCGTCGGAGATCCGCACCATGTCCGTGATGCCGTCGGCGAGCAACCGTCGTGGCATGGGCACGTTGCCCACCTCCGGGAAGCCAGGGTAGCCCCGTGGTCCGGCGTTGCGGACGACGATCACCGTGTCGGGGGTGACGTCGAGGTCCGGGTCGTCGGCGGCGACGACGTACTCCTCGATCCGGTCGAAGACGAGCGCCGGGCCGGTGTGCGTGAGGAGGTGGGTCGAGGCGGCGGAGACCTTCAACACCGCCCCGGACGGCGCGAGTGACCCGCGCAGCACCACGGTGCCCGAGCCGGCGGGCTGGAACGGCTCGTCCATGGTGCCGATGACGTCCCGGTTCCAGCACTGGGCGCCGTCGACGTTCTCCGCCACGCTCCTGCCGCTGACGGTGATGTGGTCCATGTGCAGCAGCGGGGCGAGTTCCTTCATCACCACCGGAAGGCCGCCCGCGTAGGCGAAGTCCTCCATCAGGTACGTCCCGGACGGCATGAGGTTGACGAGCATGGGCACGTCGGCGGTGAGGGTGTCGAAGTCCTCCAGCGACAGGGGGACGCCGAGGCGTCCGGCGATCGCGAGCAGGTGTACGACGGCGTTGGTGGAGCCGCCGATGGCGGCGTTGACCCGGACGGCGTTCTCGAACGCCTGCCTGGTGAGCACCGAGGACAACCGTTGGTCCTGTTCGACCATGGCGACGATCCGGCGCCCGGCGGCGTGCGCGAGCGCGTACCGCCGGGAGTCGACCGCCGGCACGGCGGCCGCCCCCGGCAGCTGCACGCCCAGCGCCTCGGTCACACAGGCCATCGTGGACGCCGTACCCATTGTCATGCAGTGACCGCGGCTGCGGGACATGCCGACCTCGGCCTCGGAGCAGTCGGCAGCTGTCATCCGGCCGGCCCGCATCTCCTCGGTGAAGCGCCAGACCACGGTGCCCGAGCCGATGTCCTGGCCACGGAACTTGCCGTTGAGCATCGGGCCGCCGGTCAGCATGAGAGTCGGCAGGTCGACGCTCGCCGCTCCCATCAGCAGGCCGGGGGTGGTCTTGTCACAGCCGGAGAGCAGCACCACCCCGTCGAGCGGGTTGGCGCGGACCGACTCCTCCAGCTCCATCGCCAGCAGGTTGCGGTAGAGCATGGTCGTGGGTCGCATCAGCGGCTCGCCCAGGCTCATCGCCGGGAACTCCAGCGGCAGGCCCCCGCTCTCCCATACGCCCCGCTTCACCGACTCGGCCAGGTCGCGCAGGTGGGCGTTGCAGGGTGTCAGCTCCGACCAGGTGGTGGCGATGCCGATCACCGGGCGACCGTCGAAGACGTCGTCCGCGAACCCCTGGTTGCGCATCCAGGACCGATGGATGAACCCGTTGCGGCCTTCCGCACCGAACCACTCCCCGCTGCGCAGCGGTCGATTCGTCGTCGACATCAGCACACCTCTCTGTCATCCGTCCGGCCGCGTCGTGTGCGGCGATCAATGCGCGTGTGGTGGATTGCTGGTGGCGTCGGCGCGACCTACCGCAGACCTCCGACGGAGAGGCCGCCGCGCCAGTGTCGTTGCAGGCTGAAGAACGCGATGATCAGTGGGATCACGGACACCAGGGAACCCAGGATGATGAGGCTCCACAGCGAGGTGGTCCCCGCGTTGTTCGCGGACGCGATTCCCTGCCACAGGCCGAGGCCGACGGTGACCGGGAAGAGCCGGTTGTCGGAGAGCATGGCCAGCGGCAGGAAGTAGTTGTTCCACGACGCCACTGCCGACAGGAGCAGCACGGTGACCACCGCGGGGCGCATCAGCGGAAGAGCGATCTGCAGAAACGTCCGCACCTCGCCCGCGCCGTCGACCCGCGCCGCGTCCAGGAGCTCGTCGGGCACCGCGTCGCGCGCGTACACGTGCATCAGGTAGACGCCGAACGGGTTGAGCAGCGACGGGAGGATCACCGCCCAGACCGTGTTGGTCAGGCCGAGCCGGGAGAACATGATGAAGGTCGGGATGACCAGTGCGGTGGCGGGCACCATCAGCGCGCCGAGCACGACGGCGAAGCTGAAACGTCGGGCGGCGAACCGGTACTTGGCGAAACCGTAGCCGGCCATCACCGCCAGGACCGTGGCGCCGACTCCGCCAGCGATGGCGTACAGCGTGGAGTTGAGCATCCACCGCAGGTAGATGCCGCCGTCGTAGGTGAAGAGCTGCCGGAGGTTGCCGAGGTAGTCGACCTGGTCGGTGAACCAGAGGGTGTTGCCGCCGCCGAACAGGCCCGGCGCGTCCTTGGAGCTGTTGACGATGACCCACCAGAACGGTACGAGAAAGTAGATCACCAGGAAGCCGAGGAGGATCTGCAGAGGGAGATAGCGCTGCGGTCGGCGGGCGCCGGCGCGGACGCTGGTGTGGTCGGTCATCTACAGGAAGCTCCTCCGCTTGCGGGTGAAGAACAGGAAGGCGTACACGCAGATGAACACGATCCCGCCGAGGGCGAAGGAGATCGCGGACCCGTAGTTGAAGTTGGCGAGCGAGAACGCCTGTTGGTACGCGTACATGTTCGGGGTGAAGTCCGAGCCGATGGTGCCCGCGGCGAGGTACCGCAGGATCTGCGGCTCGTTGAAGAACTGCAGGGTGCCGATGAGTGAGAAGACCAGGATGAGGATCAGGGCGGGCGCGATCAGCGGGATCTTGATCCGCGTCGCGATCTGCCACTTCCCGGCGCCGTCCATCCGGGCCGCCTCGTAGAGCGTCGGGTCCACTCCCTGCAACGCCGCGTACAGGATGATCATGTAGTAGCCGGCCCACTGCCAGGTGACGACGTTGAGCAGCCCGTAGAAGATCAGGTCGCTGCTCAGGAAGTCCGGTGCGGTGGCGCCGAACAGCCCGAAGATGTCGGTGAGCGGGCCGAAGCCCCTGCTGTAGAGGAACCCCCACATCACGGCCCCGATGACAGTGGGGATCGCGTACGGAAGAAAGATCATGAGGCGGGAGAAGCGAGCGAACACTGTGGTCACCGAGTCCAGGATCAGGGCCAACGCGAGCGCGATGATGATCTGGAGCGGGATCGAGACCAGCGAGAAGCGGATGACGAACCACGCTCCGGACAGGAAGCTCGGGTCGGTGAACGCCTTCACGTAGTTGTCGAAGAGAACGAAGCTGGTGCCGCCGATCAGCTTCTTCTGAAAGAGGCTGAGGTACAGCGCGTACCCCAGCGGCGCGATGAGGAACGCCAGGAACACGATCCCGAACGGCCCGACGAAGAGCCACCCCATCAGGTGTTCGCGGAGGTGCACCTTGCCGCGGATCTTGCGCGTCTCAGGCTGAGTACGCGGTGCGCGCTTCTCGGTCAGTGATGTCATCTTGGTCTCCGGGACGTGGACGCTGAGGGAGGCGGGTGGGCCGGTCGGCCAGTGCCGGCGCGGCCCACCCATCCGGTCACTGAACGGTGAAGCCTTGTTCCTTGGCGTACTTCGCCACGTCCTCCTGAAGCCGGTCGGCAGCCTGCGAACCGGTGACGGAGCCCTTGATGATCTCGCTGACCTGTTTGGTCATGGCGTCGAGGTAGTACTGGCCGAACGGGGCGTACGCGACGCCCTTGTAGGCCTCGGCGGCGGGAAGGTAGACGTCCTTGTTGGCCTGCTGGCCGTTGAAGAACGCCACCTTCAGGTCGACGAACGCGGGGTCCTTGAGCGCCGTGAGGTTCAGCGGGAAGATGATCTGGTTTGTCCAGCCGTCGGTGAGCGACTCCTTGTCGGCGTAGAGCCCGTAGGCGACCTTCGCGGCCAGCTCCGGCTTCTTCGCCTGCTTGGTCACCGAGAAGGCCGATCCACCCCAGTTGATCTGCACCGGGTTGGCCGGATCCCACTGCGGCAGCGGCGCCACAGCGAACTTGCCGGTGTCCTGCCCCTTACCGACGCCGGCGCCGGTGAGGTAGCCGGGCGCCCAGGCCGCCGAGATGTACGTCGCGTAGTTGCCGTTGATCACGCCGGAGATGTACTCCGGGGTGAACTGGTCCTGCGTACCGACCAGGCCCTTCTTGGCGAGGCCGCCCCAGTAGTCCAGCACGTCCTTGGACGCCTGGTCGTTGAGCTTCACCCCGATCGCCTTCGGCTGAGCAGGGTCGTAGGTGAAGGGCGCGGCACCCTTCTGGATCTGCAGCGCCATGGTGAGCGCCGAGACGTTCGCGCCGAGGTCCCCGAAGAGCGGGCCACCGGCGTCCTTGACCTTCTGGGCGGCCTGCTCGTACTCGGCCCAGGTCTTCGGCGGCGTGATCTTGTATTTGTCGAAGATGTCCTTGCGGTAGATCATCGCCACCGGACCACCGTCGACCGGGACGCCGTAGACCTTGTCGCCGACCGACACGTCCTTCCAGGCGCCCTCGCCGTAGTTGGCCTTGACCGCGTCGAAGCCGTACTGCTTGATGTCGACGAGCGCGCCCTGAATCTGGAAGGTCGGGATCCGGTCCGCCTCGACCATGATCACGTCCGGCGCGCCGGTGCCCGCCGAGATGGCGGTCTGGAACTTGTCGTACTCGTCGCTGCCCTGGCCGACGTTTGTCCAGCAGACCTGCACGTCGTCATGCTGCTTGTTGAAGTTGTCGACGACGAGTTGGGTGTTGGGGTACCAGCCCCACATCGTCACGACCGGCACGTTCTGCTTGGTGATGGTGTTCGTGCAATTGCTCGCGTCGCTGCCGCCCTCGTCGGAGGAGCAGGCGACGAGCCCGGTCCCCGCCGCGAGCATGGCTACCGTGGCGAGTATTCGTCTTCTCTTCATTGAGATGGTTCCCTTCGGCGATGGCGGTGCACAGCATCCATGCGCTGGCGGGCGTCACCGGGAGCAGGAAAACCTGCTCCCGATGGCGTCGCCGGCGGAGACTCCTAGCGCTTGAACAGACGCGGCGCCAGGTCGATGAGGTTTTTCTGCCACACGTCCCAGCCGTGCGGCCCGGGGGTGACCCCGTCGAACTCGTAGCGGATACCGAGGTTGTTCAACGTGGTCAGCGATGCCATGAAGCTCGGGTACACGAAGTCGGTCTGGTCACCGACGTAGAGGCGCAGCATCTTGGTGCCGTTGTTGATCGCCGCCACGTCGACGCCCGTGCCGCTGCCGAACCCGGCCGAGAACGCGGCGACGTAGGCGAACTCGCCCGGGTAGGCCCGCAGCACCCCGAACGCCTGCCCGCCGCCCATCGACAGGCCGGCGAGGGCCTGCTGCGACGGATCGCTGGAGATGTGGTAGCGGGCACGGGCCGTCGGAACGATGTTCTCCCGCAACTCACTGTTGAAGTTCGACGAGTTGCCGTTGCCCATCACGACGACCATGGGGGTGAGAACGCCGTCGAGGAACTGATGGTCGAGGATCTGTTTGGCACGGCCCATCTCGACCCAGTCCGTGTAGTTCTGGCCGCCGCCGTGCTGGAGGTAGAGGACGGGGTACGGCTGCGTCCGGTTCGGGTCGTACCCGGGTGGGGTCCACACCAGCGCGGTCCGGTCCTGGCCGGCCACCGTGCTGGAATAGGTCATGCTCTCGACCTTCCCGCCACGACCGGCGGGTACGTCCGACAGCAGTCGGGCACCCGGCCCGGGGATGAAGAAGGTGCTCCACATCGGCTCGGTGGTGACAGTCGTCGGGTTGGAGGCGTCCTTGACCGCGACCCGGTCCACGATCAGCCGGTAGTAGTAGAACCAGGGCTTCAGCGGGCCCACTGTCGCCCGCCACCGGTCACCGTCGCGGGTCAGTGGCAGTCGCAGCCAGCTGCCGCCCGGCGCGACGTTCGCCCAGACCGTGACGTGCTGGGCGTCAGCGAAGTCGGTGGTCGTCTCGAAGGTGACGAACCCGTCATCGGTGACGAAGGGCGTCGGGGTGGTGCCGGCCGGCGGCGGAGTGAACTCCCCCTTCAGCTGCTGGTGACCGGGGCTCGGCCGGTGGTCGGAGACGTGCCGGAACAGCCGCGGCAGGAAGTCGACGAGGTTCTCCTGCCAGGTGGTCCAGGTCGCGCCGCCGTCGGGGTTGACGCCGTCGAACTCGAACCGGACGTCGGCTCGGCCCAACGCCTTCGTCAGCCGGTAGGTGGTGTTGTACGCGGGATCGGTGACGTTGCCCGTGTACAGGCGCAGCAGCTTGACGCTGCGGTTGATCGCCTTGGCGTCCTTGCGGTCGATCGCCGGCGCCGACGTGCCCGAGAACGAGCCGACGTAACCGAACTGACCCGGCTTGGTGAGCGCGGCCCGCAGCGCCTCCGTTGCGCCGTCGGACACGCCCGCGATCGCCTGGTGCTCCGGGTCGCGAAGGACCCGGTACCTGTCGGCGACCGCCTTGCGGAGGTCCTTCAACCCCTTGTCGTCCGAGCCGTCGACATCGTTGATCACCACCACCATCGGCCGGATGGTGCCCGCGGCCGAGAGGTTGTCGAGGATCTGCTTGGACCGACCGAGGTCGAGCCAGTCGGTGGTGGCCGCACCGTCACCCGACTGGAGGAAGAGCGCCGGATACCCCTTCGGGCCCTTGGCCGCGTAACCCGGTGGCGTCCAGACCAGGGCGGAGCGCTGCGCGTTGGTGGTCCGATAGGTCAGCGTCTCGATCTTTCCGCCGGTGCCGGCCGGCGCGTCGACCAGCCACCGTGCCGAGTCGCCCGCGACGAGGAAGGTGCTCAGCAGCGGGTTGGACGCGACACCCGTGCTGTTCGTTGGATCCTTGATGGTCAATGTGTCGTCAGCAGTGACCTGGTAGTTGTAGAGCCCGGGCTCCAGCGCACCGAGAACACCCGACCACACGTCACCCCGACGGGTCAGGCCGAACTCCGCCCAGCTGGCCGACGGACCGAAGTTTCCCTCGACGACGACCTGCGAGACGGTGCCCAGGTTCTCCTGGACGTACGCCGCCGGGACGGCGAACGTGGCGTAGCGGTCCGCGGAGACGTTCAGCCACGGCGTGTCCGCCGCAGCCGGTTGCGGCGCGATGAGCACCGCCGCGGTGGCGATGACCCCGGCGGTGAACGCCGCCGAGAGCCGTCGGCGTACGCCCAGACGGCGTAGGCGCCCATGATACTGTTCGGTACTCACACTCCACTCCCTTCAAGGTGCCGGCAGCGGATGCGACCCGACTGACCGGCTCAACTCAACGGTGGATCTGGCCGTGTGTGCTGCGTGCACCTCCTTCAGGCTGTTGCCACTGGCACACCTGACCTGATCGCTCTGTCGGGAGCGATCAGGTTCATGCACCAATGGGCTGAGGTCATGGTCGTGCCGCGCCCTTCGGAGGTGCTGTCGAGTCGCGCACGACGAGGCTGGTCGGAAGCACTATCTGGCTCGGCTCGTCCCACTCGCCGGTCACCAGTGACTTCAGCATCCGCGCGGCTTCGTACCCGAGCTGATACATCGACTGGTCCACAGTGGTAAGACCCGGCTGGGTCAACGCCGACTCGGGAATGTTGTCGAACCCCACGACGGACAGGTCCCTCGGCACCGAGAACCCCAGCTCCCTGGCGACTTCTAGAACCTTGAGGGCCATCCCGTCGCTCGCCGCGAAGATTGCCGATGGCGGGTCCGGTCGTTGCAGCAGGACGCGCGCCAGCGGAGTTGCCGACTCGGGGTTGAAGTCTCCCCGGCCGATCAGCGTCGGATCGACCGGAACCCCAGCGGTGGTCAGCGCGGCCCGGTAGCCCTCTTCCCGCGACCACGCCGAGGCCAGGCTGTCACGGCCGGCGATGAACCCGATGCGCCGATGGCCCAGGCCGAGCAGGTGTTCGACAGCTGTGGTGGCGCCCGCGAGGTTGTCGGAGATCACCGAGGGCGCCGTCGAGCCCCGCACCGGGTCGATGGCCACAACCGGCGTCCGGGTCCGGAAATCACCCCAGGGTGTGACGACGATGCACCCGTCGGTGAGGGTGCCCGACAGGCGGGTCAGGTGCCGCTGCTCCCAACCCTCCGAATACGACCCGTAGAGGTCGCTGTTGGCGTAGATGATCAGATCGAAGCCCGAGCGGCTCAGCGCCTTCATCACGCCCTTGAGCACCTCCGCCGTGTACGACTGGAAGCTGTGCGCCACGAGGCCCAGCACGTTGGTGCGGCTGCGCCGAAGGCTGGTGGCCACCAGACTCGACTCGTAGCCGAGTTGCTCGATGGCCGAGCGCACCTGAGCGACGGTGCGAGCGCTGACGCCGTAATGCCCGTTGACGACGCGCGAGACGGTGGCGGTGGAAACGCCAGCAGCTCGGGCGACATCACTCATCGTTACCGGCGCATTGACTTCAATCATGCCGCTCTCTCTGGACTGCAATCGTTATCGGTTACGTTTCCAGGATGTTGCCAACGTAACTGAGAACGATTACGAACACAAGACCTCGCCGTCCTTACCCGACCCCTGAGAACAACGTCCTAACTGGACGATCACAAGTGCGCGGCCTGCCCCCCGGATGCCGTTGCGGATAACGCAATCGGCAGCCTCTGGCGGCGATCGAAGTGGGCCCGATTTCTGCGCCGGTGCTACCCGTCGACAACAGGGCGGCACGCTCCGTCAAGAACCATTCCTCGACCCAGGTGAGCGCTCACAGCTGCCGAACTTCTGCGGTCCCGGTAAAGACCTTCGACGTCGGCCGGTCCGGGTCCGCACTGATGACAAAGGTGCCGGCATGGGTGTGATCGGCGGCCGAGAAGCCGACGTACACCTCGATCTGCCCGGCCTCCACCGCGTAGCTCATGCTCCGGTCGTAGAAACCGAGTTGGCCGGTGGGGAGCGCGAACCGCACCGCCACCCGCTGGCCGGCGGCGGCCTCGACGCGGGCGAAGGCCTTCAGCTCCAGCACCGGCCGGGTGATCGTGGCCTGTGGGTCGCGGACGTAGAGCTGTACGACCTGCTCCCCCGCCCGGTCTCCGGTGTTGGTGAGCGTGACCTCGACACCGACGCTGTCCCCGGCGCGGACCTCGGCGCCTGCCACGGTGGCGTCCTCGATCACGAACGAGGTGTACCCGAGGCCGTGGCCGAAGACGTATCGCGGCGCGACCGGCGAATCCACGTAGTCGCCGTGCCAGTGCGACCGCCCGCCGGAGACCTTGTGGCCGTAGAAGACGGGGATCTGACCCACGCCACGGGGGTACGAGATCGGCAGCTTTCCGCTCGGGTTGACCTCACCGAGGAGCACCTCGACGATCGCCTGCGCTCCGGTCTCCCCCGGCAACCAGGCCATCAGCACCGCGGCGCACTCGTCGTGCAGGAAGTCGCTGCCCACCGGCCGGCCGGCGACGAGCACCGCCACGACGGGCGTACCGGTGGCGACGACGGCACGGACGAGCTCTTCCTGCACGCCCGGCAGGTCCAGACTGGACCGGTCCCGCGACTCGCCCGTGGTGGCCCCGGGCGTCAGCCCCGAGCGGTCACCCAGGACCAGCACCGCGACGTCGGCCGCCTCGGCGGCCGCGACCGCCGCGGCGAACCCCTCGGTCGACGGGTCGAGGACGTCGCAGCCCTGGGCGAAGCGCAGCCGGTCACCCAGCCGTGCCGCGAGTTCGTCTCGCACCGTGGGCACGCCGTCGGTGCTCTCGTCGATCTCCAGATCGTCCGGGATCGTCATCATCTCGCCGAGCAGGCCGCGCCGCTTGCGCGCCTCGACCAACGCCTCGATGTGGGCCGCGAACGAGTAGTCACCGAGCAGGTGTCGGGCATCGTCGGCGTTCGGGCCGATGAGAGCGACAGTTCCTGCTTCCCCCAGCAGCGGCAGGACGCCGTCGTTCTTGAGCAGGACGAGGCTGCGGCGGGCGATCTCCAGCGCCACGCCCCGGTGCCGCTCCGCGTTCGCCGAGGTCGAGGCCGCGTCCTCGTCGACGTACGGGTTCTCGAAGAGCCCGAGTTCGACCTTGTGCCGAAGGACCCGTGCGACCGCCTCGTCGAGTTGGGCCTCGCTGACCTCGCCCGCGTCCAGGGCATCGGTGAGGGCGTCCGCGTACGCGTCCGTCGCCGGAAGCTCGACGTCCACGCCCGCGCCGAGGCCCACCGTCGCGGCCTGCTGCTTGTCCTGCGCGAAGTGGTGGTACGAGTGGAGGTCGTTGACGGCGAAGTAGTCGGAGACCACGCTGCCGGTGAAGCCCCACTGCCCACGCAGGACGTCGGCGAGGAGTTCCCGGTTGGCGTGACACGGGACGCCGTCGAGCTCGTGGTAGCCGGCCATCACCGACTGGAGCCCGCCGTCGCGGACCGCCGCCTCGAACGGGTACAGGTACACCTCACGCAGCAGACGCGGCGGCAGTTGGGCCGGCGCCCAGTTCAGCCCACCCTCGGACGCCCCGTAGCCGACGAAGTGCTTGGCGGTGGCGAGCACGCCGTCGGTCAGGTCGGCGCCCTGGAGACCCCGGACGAACGCCACCCCCATCCGGGACACCAGGTACGGGTCCTCGCCGTAGGTCTCCTCCGTCCGGCCCCACCGTGGGTCGCGCACCACGTCCAGCACCGGCGAGAGCCCCTGGTGGCTGCCCATGGCGCGCATCTGTGCGCGAACGGCGTCCGCCAACTGCCGGTTGAGCTCCGGCGCCCAGGTGCTCGCGACGCCGATCGCCTGCGGGAAGATGGTCGCCTCGCGGGCCATCACGCCCGAGCAGACCTCCTCGTGCACGATCGCCGGGATCCCCAACCGGGTCTCGGTGACCAGGAAGCGCTGGAGGGCGTTGGCGGCCCGCGCCACCTGCGCCGCCTTCAGGCTGGTCGCGCCCGCGACGCGGGTCACGTGCCCCAGGCCGTGTCGAAGGATCGGCCGGGCCCGCTCCGCCGCGAACCTCCCGCCCTCCAGCACCGTGAACGCCCACGTGCTGCCCAGCTGCGCGAGCTTCTCCTCGCGGGTCATCCGGGCCAACAGATCCGACACCCGTTCGTCGACGGGCGCTGTCGCATCGGCGTAGGTCGCCTCGATCTCCGGCTCAACAGTGGTCACCCGGTCACCCCAATCACCGCGACAAGCTGGTCTTCGGGCCTCGTCGGTCACGACACCGCCGGCGCCTGGCCGCACTGGGGCGGCCTGGCCCTGGGCCCTGTCGGCCGGACATTGATCCAGACACCGTGTTCCCTTACGTAAACGTAATCGGTAACGTTTACATAGATCGAAAACGTAATCGAAGACGATCACGTTGTCCAGAGCTCACACTGCCTCCACCACCCCTCGGTCCCGACGCTCGGGCAGAGACGTCCGCGTCGGACCTGCACGAAGGGAGCCAGCCCTGAACACCCACACCGACAGCGCGCCGGAGAACGGCGTGAACACGGCCCGTCTGACAGTGGACCCCCGTCGACGCGTCGCACCGGTGCCACGGCGGCTCTTCGGCTCGTTCGTCGAGCACCTGGGCCGCTGCGTCTACACCGGAATCTACGAGCCGGGGCACCCGACGGCCGACGCCGACGGCTTCCGGGGCGACGTCCTCGCGCTGGTACGCGAGCTGGGCGTCACCACCGTGCGCTATCCCGGCGGCAACTTCGTCTCGTCCTATCGCTGGGAGGACGGCGTCGGCCCGGTCGACAAACGACCGGCGAGGCTCGACCTCGCCTGGCACAGCCTGGAGACGAACGCGTTCGGGCTGGACGAGTTCATGCGCTGGGTCGGCAAGGCCGACGTGGACCCGATCATGGCGGTCAACCTGGGTACCCGTGGCACCGCCGAGGCCGTCGACCTGCTCGAGTACGCCAATCACCGCGGTGGGAGTCACCTCGCCGACCAGCGCCGCGACAACGGTGCTGTCGATCCGTACGGGATCAAGCTGTGGTGCCTGGGCAACGAGATGGACGGCCCGTGGCAGGTGGGTCAGCGCAGCGCGACCGAGTACGGCCGGCTCGCGGCGCAGACGGCGAAGGCGATGCGCCGCTTCGATCCCGATCTCGAACTGGTCGCCTGCGGCTCCTCGCACCTCGGTATGCCGACCTTCGGCAGCTGGGAGCGTGACGTGCTGACCGAGGCGTACGACGACGTAGACCTGATCTCGCTGCACGCGTACTACCAGCCGGTCGACGACGATCTGGCCAGCTTCCTCGCCTCGGCCGAGGACATGGACAGGTACATCGACGCCGTCACCGCCATCGCCGACTCGGTCGGAGCGATCCGTCGGTCGACCAAGAAGATCATGATCGCGTTCGACGAGTGGAACGTCTGGTACCAGTCCGCCGCCCCGTCCACTCCCCCGAGCGGCGAGGACTGGCCGGTCGCGCCGCCCCTGCTGGAGGATCACTACAGCGTGGCCGACGCGGTCGTCGTCGGCGGCCTGCTCATCAGCCTGCTGCGGCACAGCGACCGGGTGAGCGCGGCCTGCCAGGCCCAACTGGTCAACGTCATCGCACCGATCATGACCGAGGTGGGCGGCTCGGCCTGGCGCCAGACCATCTTCCACCCCTTCGCCCGCACCGCCCGGCACGCCCAGGGCACCGTGTTGGACGTGCTGCGCGAGGGCAGCACGACGACCACCGACCGCTACGGTGAGATCGGCGCTGTCGACGCCGTCTCCACCTGGGACGACAACACCGGGGAGATGGCCGTCTTCCTCGTCAACCGCGCCCTCGACACCCCGGCCGAGGTGACCATCGACGTCGCCGGTGCCCAGGTCAGCGACATCATCGAGTGCGTCACCGTCGGCGGCACCGACCTGCACGCCAAGAACACTGCCGACGGTCCCGACCACGCCACGCCGCGCCCCAACGAGACGGCACGCGGCGCTGACGCAAGTGTCCAGCTGACCCTTCCGCCCGCGTCCTGGACGATGCTGCGCCTGCGCGCCACCGACACGACCCCATGACCGGCTGACGAACGGTTCCGGACGTGCCCCGGCCGCGCACACCTGGCGATCACCAGGGGTGCGCGGCCGGGGGCTTCCCCACCACAGCCGGGCGACGCCGTGGTGCACCGGGGCCGACCCGAGGTGCCTGTCGCCCGCCTAGAAGTCGACAGTGTCGGAGGGTGCCGACGTGCTGGTGCTGACCGTGGCGACCGTCGCGGTGGCGGTGACCTTCGTGCGGTGCGACGGGCCCGCCGGTGACGTGGTGACGTCGAGATCGGTGGTGGTGGCCCGGAACGAAGCGACGCAGCTATGCGAGCGCTAACATCGTTCCCTGTCGAAAACGCAATCATGAATTGCATTGACCGTCAAGATGGAAATCGCGGCAGAGAATCGCGTTCAAACAATTCGGGCGCGCTTCAACGACACCAGGACAACTGGCGCGCGAATTCTCTGTTGGTCGATGTCGTCAAGGAATTCGCGCGCCAGTCGAGGTGGCCCGGAAACGCACCCAGAAGCGACCGGCGTCCGCGATTTATTCGACCGCTGGCTGCAACCTCCCGTCGACTCGCCGGGAAATGGCTGTGTACTCGTCGCGCAACTCCTCGGGGAGCACCCAGGTCGGGGCGTCCTGCCACGCCAGCGGACGGAGGAACCGTCGGATCGACGTGGCGCCCACCGACGTGTGCACGGCGTTCGTCGACGGCCACGGTCCACCGTGGTGCTGGGCCCACGACACCCGGACACCGGTGGGGTAGCCGTCGAAGACGATGCGACCCGCGCGGGCGGCGAGCACGTCGACCAGTCGGCGTACCACGTCGGAGTCGTCGCCCGGTCCGCGGTGAAGCGAACCGGTCAACGACGGCGGGACGGTGGCCAGCGCGGCGTCGAGGTCGGCGGCGTCGTCGTACCGGACCACGATCAGGAGCGGGCCGAAGCACTCGTCGGCAATCTCGGCGGTCAGGCCGGCGAGGCCGACCTCCAGGAGGGTCGGTGCCACTGTGAAGCCCACGCCCGGATCGACAGTGGGCCGCGCCGAGACCTGAGCGCCGGCCCGCTCGAACTCCGTGGCCCGCTTCTCGTACGCGTCCCGGATGCGCTCGTTGAGCAGGACTGTGCCACCCGATGCGTCGACTCTGGCCCGCAGCGCGTCGACCAGGCGGTCGCCACCCGGGTCGGACGCAACGAACGCCAGGCCGGGCTTGGTGCACAGCTGACCGCCCGAGTTCGTGAAGGAGCCGAACAGCCCCTCGGCGATCTGCTCCCCCCGGGCGGCAGCCGCGTCGGGCAGGACGACGATCGGGTTCACGCTGCTCAGCTCGGCGTACAGGGGAATGGGGTCGAGCCGTTCGTGGATGGCCGCCTGGATGGCGCGGGCGGCGTTGACCGAGCCGGTCAGGGCGGCCGCGCGGATCGCCGGGTGACGTACCAGCGAACGGCCGGCCTGCTCCCCGTACACGGTCGCGACGACACCCTCGGGCCCGCCGAGGTCGCGCACGGCCGACTCGATCGCGGCGGCCGAGGCGTGCGAGGTCAGCGGGTGGGACGGGTGGGCCTTCAGGATCGTCGGGCATCCGGCGGCGAGCGCGGCGGCCGTGTCCCCGCCGGCGACCGAGAAGGCGAACGGGAAGTTGCTGGCCCCGAAGACGGCGACCGGCCCGAGGGGTACCAGCATCCGCCGCAGGTCCGGGCCGCGGCCGAGCGGTGTGTCGGCGGCGTGGTCGATGGTGGCCTCGACGTACGCCCCGTCGCGCAGCACCTCGCCGAACATCCGGAACTGAAGCGCCGCCCGGGTGAGTTCCCCGTCGAGTCGCGCGTGGCTCAGCCCGGTCTCCGCCTCGGCGGCGGCGACCAGATCCACCCGACGGGACTCCAGCGACGCGGCGATCGCGTCCAGCAACTCCGCGCGGCCGAGCCTCCCGCGCTCGGCCAGCCACTGCGCCGCCGGCGACGTCTGACCGGCGATCGCCTCCAGCCGAGACTCGTCGGTCTCGGTGAGATCCGTCGCGCGACGCTGACCGTCGCGCGGATCGACAGTGATGACCACGTTCACAGCAGTCCTCTCCTTACCAGATTGCCCATGAGATCGCGGACGCCGAAGTGCCAGGGCTCGCACTCCTCCGCGTGCCGCACCCGGTTGACCAGGGTGCCGAGCGCCGGGCAGCTGATCCGTACCACGTCGTCGACCTTGTGGGTGAAGCCCTCACCGGGGCGGTCCCGGTCCTGGATGGGCGCGAACATGGTGCCGAGCATCAGTGCGGCGCCGTCGGGATAGTGGTGGTGCGGCCCGATCAGCTGCCGGACCAGCTCCTCGGGATCACGCGACATCTGGGTCATCTCCGAGACCGCCTCCAGGTGGAAGCCGTCCTCGCCGCGAACCTCCAGGCGCACCTCGAGTTCACGTACCCGATCCATGCCGAACCGGTCGTCGAAGAGCCGGATCAGGGGGCCGAGGGCGCAGGAGGCGTTGTTGTCCTTCGCCAGGGGAAGCAGGAGCGCCGAGCGGCCCTCGATGTCGCGCAGGTTCACGTCGTTGCCGAGGGTGGCGCCGACGATCCGGCCACTGGACTGGACGATGAGCGTGACCTCGGGTTCCGGGTTGTTCCAGGTCGACGCGGCGAGCACGCCGACCGGGACGGCGGTGCCGACGGCGGAGAGGATCTGCCCCTTGGTGAAGATCTCGGCGTCGGGGCCGATGCCCACCTCCAGGTACTGACTCCACATGCCCTCGGCGACCAGCAGACTCTTGAGCCGATCCGCCTCGGGCGAGCCCGCCTCCAGGCTGTGCAGGTCGACACCGACGTCGGCGAGCATGCGGTGCCGGATGTCCGCCGCCAGCGCCAGGTCTCCCCGCGCCCGTTCCTCGATCACCCGCTCGATCATGGAGATCGGGAAGGTCACCCCGGCGGCCTTGAGCGCCTGGAGGTCGACCGGGGTGAGCAGCCAGGGCCGGTCACGGTCTCGCGTCGCGGCCCCCGTGTTGGCCAGTATCTCTCCGAAGTCGCCCACCCTCGGCCCGTCGAGCCCGGCCACCGTCGCGGCGGGATCGGGCAGCTCGCAGATGTCGCGGACGGTCGGGAACCGGTGGCTGATGTCGATGACCTCGCCGTCGCGGACGGTGACCGGCGAGGGGCCGTCGCCGGACGGGTCCCAGATCCGGCCGATGAGGACGCTGTCGGCATCGTCCGGCAGCGCCTCGACGGCGGTGCCGACCCAGTCCGCGCCCGCGGCCGACCCCCGGGGCCGTGGCAGCGTCATGAGTCGCCCTCCAGGTTGAAGAAGGACCGCTCGTCGCGGGGACGGATGTCGAAGACGGCGTCCTGGAACATCCGCAGCGGGTGCGGTGTGAACGGGTGCCGCTCGATCGCAGTGACGACCGTCTCGGTGGCGCCGACCGGCCCGTTCATCGTTATCACCCAGATCAGCTCTAACCGACGCAGCGACCAGATGGTCCTCAGCAGTGCCAGCAGTCCCAGGGTGGGCTTGACGACCTCCCAGGCGACGGCCTGGGAGGTGGCCCACCATTCGGCGCCTCGACGGTCGCAGCCCTCGTTGAGGTCCGCGGGACGGACTGCCACTCCACAACGGCAGAGACGGTGACTACCCATCGCCACTCCACTCTTATGATGCAGAGCCAAACTTGTGAATTTGCAACGAGCGTAGCGTCATGTGCAACGGTGTCAAGAACGATTGCGCATCGCGTCTACCTCAGTGCACAATCCGCAATGGCAGCGATGGCGCTGTCCGCCGTGAGAGGAATTTGCTGCTGGCGTGCTGGCGGTCAGGAGTGCTCAGGAGTCGGCATAGTGGCGGTGTGAGCTTGAAGGAGTGGGCGGCGGCTACCGGCGTCTCGTACGCGACCGCGCGGCGACGGTATGAGTCCGGAACGTTGCCTGTTCCCGCTTACCGGCTCGGCCGGCTGAGCATGGTCGGTGAACCAATGACCAGCGCGGCCCTGGGCGCTGGGCAGGTTGTGGTGTACGCCCGGGTGTCTTCGGCCGATCAGGAGCCGGATCTGGACCGGCAGCTCGCCCAGGTGACCGTGTGGGCTACCGGTCATCGACTTGCCGTCGACCGGGTGGTGACCGAGGTCGGGTCAGCGCTCAACGGGCACAGCGAGAAATTCCTGTCCCTGCTCCGTGACGTGTCTGAGACTTTGACGTCGCTGTACGTCCGCCTGTACGGCCGTCGCGCCGGCGCGGGCCGTGTCCGCCGCGCGGTCGAGGCGGTCACCGAGGTTCCGATGTGAAGACGATCCAGGCGTACCGGTTCGCTCTCGACCTCACTCCGGGTCAGGAACGCGCTGTGAACGCGCATGTGGGGGCCGCGCGGGTGGCGCACAACTGGGCGCTCGCCCGGGTCAAGGCGGTGATGGACCAGCGCACGGCGGAGCGTTCCTATGGTCTGCCGGATGAGTTGCTGACGCCGTCGCTGCCGTGGTCGCTCGCCGGGCTGCGTAAGGCGTGGAACGCCGCGAAGGCCGATGCGGCGCCGTGGTGGGGCGAAGTGTCCAAAGAGGCGTTCAACACCGGCCTGGATGCTCTCGCCCGTGGCCTGAAGAACTGGGCTGTCTCCC
>NZ_JAKKFD010000051.1 GCF_022229005.1 Micromonospora trifolii | reverse complement strand
GCTGGAGGACATCCTGGAGGAGCGCCTGCAGGAGGTTCGGACCCGCCGCGGCCGCGCCTGAGCCGCACGACGCGCATCACGACGGCGCCCCCGGGGTTCTCCCCGGGGGCGCCGTCGTGTCTGTCTGGTGGCCTGGTCTCAGTGCCGGCCGGGTTCGACGATCTCGCCCTCGATGGCCCGACCGCCGTCGACCACCACCGGCTGTTCCGGCTGTGGAGTCGGTTGCGGTGTGGGTTGCGGCGCACCTTGGCGCACCCGCACCGTGCGGGGCCCGAACAGGTCACCGGCGACCATCGACGACACCCGCCGCTCGGTGGCGCGGCGCACCCCGGCGCGGGCCAGCCGACGCACCGGCGGCACCAGCAGCAGCAACCCGACCAGCCCGCTGACCAGGCCGGGCACCGCCAGCAACAGCGCGCCGGCCAAACCGACGAGCCCGTCGGTCACCTGCCCGCCCGGGGGCTGCCCGGCCGCCGCGGCGGCGCGGAAACCACGCCAGGCGCGCATCCCCTCGCGGCGCAGCAGCACCAACCCCAGCAGGGACGCGGCGAACACCAGCAGCACCGCCGCGCCGAACCCCAGCGCCCGTCCCACGCCGACGAACACCGCCAGCTCCAGCACCACCGCCAGCAACAGGGCCAACGGCACGAACCTCAGTCCTCGGCGCATCTCACCTCATCGCCATTCCTGCGGACACCACGGACGTGTTCCGCTCATCCAGCATGACACGGCCGCGCTCACGGCCACCGTGCCTGACCGGTGGCCGTGCCGTGCAGCCCCCGGCGTACCGCCTGGCGCCTGTCACGCACCCCCCAGGCGGTGATCCGCCACAACGCCTCGGCCACGATCTTCGGGCTCATCTTGCTGTCGCCGCGTTCCCGCTCGGCGAAGGTGATCGGCACCTCCACGATCCGCACACCGGCCCGGTGCGCCAGCCGCGACAGCTCCACCTGGAACGAGTAGCCCTGCGAGGTCACCGAATTCAGGTCGATGGCGTCCAACGCGCTGATCCGGTACACCCGGTACCCGCCGGTGGCGTCCGAGACGGGCATGCCCAGCGCCAGGCGCGCGTACAGGTTGCCGCCGCGCGACAGCAACAGCCGCCGCAGCGGCCAGTTGAGCACCCGCGCGCCGCTGGTCCACCGCGACCCGATCACCACGTCGGCGTCGCGGGCGGCGTCCAACAGCGCCGGCAGGTCCTCCGGGGCGTGCGAGCCGTCCGCGTCCATCTCCACGACCGCCTGGTATCCACGCTCGCGTGCCCACCCGAACCCGGCCAGGTACGCCGCACCGAGGCCCTGCTTGCCCTGGCGGTGCAGCACCTGCACGTGCGCGTCGCCGTCGGCGAGGGCGTCGGCGATCGCGCCGGTGCCGTCGGGGCTGTTGTCGTCGGCGATGAGGATCTGCACCGCCGGGGCGGCGCGCCGAACCCGGCCCACGATCACGGCGATGTTGTCGGCCTCGTTGTAGGTGGGGATCACCACCAGCACCCGGCCCACCCCGGGCACCTCGTCCGCGCGTCGGATCGTATCGGTCGCCTGGATCACGGTTCCTCCGCTCCCGCCGGCGTACCGGCTGTTGCTATCCGGGCCTGACCCGCTGCCGCCGGCGCAGCACCGCCGCGCCGACCAGGGCCGCCGCGGCCAGCGCGGCGAGCGCCACCTCGGGCCACCAGCCGAGGCGGGTGGCGAGGGTGCGTCCGTCGTCGAGCCGCAACTGCCGCACCACGACCTCCCGGGTGTTGAACCCGGTGGCATCGCTTACCCGCCCGTCGGGTGCGACGAACCCGGACACCCCGACCGTGGAGGCCATCAACGCCGGCCGCCCGTGCTCCACCGCCCGCAGCCGCACCATGGCCATCTGCTGGCGGGCCTCGGCCACGTTGAAGGTGGCGTTGTTGGTCTGCACCACCAGCAGTTGCGCACCGCCGGTGACGGTGTCGCGGACCACCTCGTCGTAGGCGACCTCGAAGCAGATCACGTCACCGAGCACGGCGGGGCCGGCGCGTACCACGCCCGGGGTGCTTCCGGGCACGAAGTCGTTGCGGATCAGGTCGACCTGATCGCTGACCATCCGGGCCACGTCGCGCAGCGGCACGTACTCGGCGAACGGCACCGGGTGGCGTTTCGTGTACAGCTGGTCGAGGTCCGGGCCGGTGCCGGGGCGCCACAGGATGCCCGCGTTGCGGACCTGCCCGGCGCCGGGGCCCAGCAGGACCGCGCCGACCAGGATCGGCGCGCCGATGGTGTCGGCGGCCTGGGAGATCCGCGCACCGGCGGTGGGGTTGCGCAGCGGGTCGATGTCGCTGGAGTTCTCCGGCCACACCACCAGGTCGGGTCGCCGCTGTTGCCCGGCGGCGACCCGCCCGGCCAGCTCGATGGTGGCGTCGACGTGGTTGTTGAGCACCGCCTGCCGTTGGGCGTTGAAGTCCAGGCCCAGCCGCGGCACGTTGCCCTGCACGATCGCCACGGTGACTCCTGCGCCTGACCCGGCGGTGGCGACCGGCACCAGCAGACCCCCGGCGGTCAGCGCGACGGCCACGACGGCCGGTACGACCACAGGCGTCCACCGTCGCGCCCCCGTCGCCCCGGCGTGTGACGGGCCGTCCAGCGGGCCGTCAGGGCTCGCCGCGGCGTCACTGGGCGGGGGTGCGTGGCGTTGGGCGGTGACCCAGCCCCGCCAGACGGCGGTGACCAGCAACCCGCCGACGAGGGCCACGGCGAAGGTGACCAGCGGGGCGCCGCCCAGCGCGGCCAGGCGCAGCAGCGGCGAAGTGTCCTGGCTGAACGCCAACCGCCCCCACGGGAACCCGCCGAACGGGGTGCGGTCGCGCAGCGCCTCCTGCCCGACCCACAGCAGCCCGGTCAGCGCCGGCCACGCCCAGCGGGCGCGGTCGGCCAGCGGCGACACCCAGGCGGTGGCCGCGCCCAGCAGCGCCAGGTAGCCGGCCTGCAGCAGCGACAGCAGCACCCACGGCAGGTAGCCGGTGTGCAGGTTCGTCCAGGCCAGCAGCGGGGCGAAGAACGCCACCCCGGTCAGGAAGCCCAGGCCGGCGCCGGCACGCAACCGCCGCCGGTGCGCGGCGGCGGCCAGCAACGCCACACCGACCGGCGCGAGCGGCCACACCCCGTACGGGGGGAACGCCACCAGCAGGGCCAGGCCGGCGGCCACGGCCAGGGGTACGGCGACCCGCAGCGGCAGCGGCCGACCGGGAACGACCGGCCGGGGCAGCGCCGCCGGGGTCTGCGCCTCATCCCGGTTCAGGGTCGTCACCGCTTCACCTCGATCACGGGGCGAAGGTTACCTGGCTGGCCGGTGCACCGGCCGCGTCGGGCTGTCGGGGCACGAACCACCCGGTGGACATGAAATCGGGGCGCGGCTCGCGCCGCGCCCCGATGCTCCCAGGCCCTTCCCGGCCGGTGTGGCGAGGATGGGGCACGACGACCTTCGGACCGACCGGACGTGGACTGGCTGCCCCCGCCGGGCCGTTGTCTACTGGCCGTGCACCTCACCCTGCCCGTACACCGGTAACCGCGGCCGGTTCGCGCCGCCCCGCCGACCCCCGCCCGCTGGACCTGGCCGCCGCGACGATGACGCTCAAACATGTCGCTCGGCCAGCGGACGAAGGGACGAAGCGAACAACAGCCGCTTCCCGTGGTAGGACTCAAAGACGGTACGTGCCGACCCCCGTCGGTTGTCAACCCACGGCCGGCCTGTCGTGTGTTGCGACACGGCGTGTCGGGTCGGCGAGTCTCAATGCGTACGCAGATGGTGACGCAGCAGCGCCTGCGCGGCGCCCCGGTGCTCCTCCGCGAGCAGCCCTCCGGCGGCCAACACGTAGTCGGCGTCGACCACCGCGGCGGCGGCACGCGGCAGCGCCCACCCGCCGGCGTGGTCGGCCAGGACCGCCGTCAGCACCTGCCCGGCCATGGCGGTCGGCGCGTGCCGCAGCACCCCACCGGAGCCCACCAGCAGCCGCACGTCGCGCAGGTCCCGCCCGGAGCGCTCACCGGTGGCGGCGCCCCGGGCGTGCCGGCGCAGCGCCACCGTCGCGGCGAGGGTGGCGACTCGCCGGTCCACGGCCCGCTCGACGTCGTCGACGGCCAGGAACGCCGGGTCGGCCGCCCGTCGCGCCGCGGCGGCGCCCAGGTCGTCGGCCTCACCGGCGTCGAGCAGCCGCTCCTCGACGGCGGCCCGCACCACCCCCGGGGCGCTCCACCGCATGCCCAGATCGCCCTCCACAGTGCGGGCCCGCCACAGACTGCCGGCGACCTCCCGGCCCGGCCCGGTGGCCCGCTCGTCGGGGGTGAGTACCGAGTACACGTCGGTGGTGGCCCCACCCACGTCGACCACGGCGAGGTCACCGCCGAGGGTGTCGGCGAGCACCTCCACACCGGTGAGCACCGCGTCGGGGGTGGCCGCCCGCACCAGCCGCGCGAACCGGGCACCCCTCGACAATCGTTTACCACCGATGACGTGGCGCAGGAACACCGCGCGGATCGCCGCCCGCGCCGACGCCGGGGCGAGCACCCCGATGCGCGGCAGGACGTTGTCGGCGTCGGTGACCGGCACCCCGGCGTCGCGCAGCAGCCCGGTCAGCTGCTCGCGGACGTCGGCGTTGCCCGCGTACACCACGGGTCGCCGCCACCGGGCCCGGGCCAGGCGGGTGGCGTTGTGGGTGATCGTGTCGGCGTCGCCGCCGTCGGTGCCGCCCACGAGCAGCACCACGTCCGGGCGGGCCGCCCGCAACGCCGTCAGGTCCGCGGCGCCGAGCCGACCGGCCGCGACGTGCACCACGTGCGCGCCGGCGGACAACCCGACCCGCCGGCCGGCCTGCGCGGTGACCAGCGGCTCGTAGCCGATCACGGCCAAGCGCAGCCCACCACCGGCCGACGAGCACACGTACCAGGGCACGTCACGGACCCCGAGCCCGGCGGTGGCCGCCGCGACAGCGGCCTCCAGGCCGTGCAGCACGTCGGTGTCCACAGTGGTGGGCGCCGACGCCGCGCCGGCGAGGACACCGGCGGCCAGGTCCACCACCGCCACCTTCGTGTACGTGGAACCGACGTCGGCGCAGACCGCCAGGGTCACGACGTCGCGGGGACGACCACGGTGCCGGTCGCGGTGACCGCCACGATCGGCGGGTCGAGGACCTCGGCGGCGGACGCGGAGCGGTCCGGGCGGCCCCGGCACACCACCGCGCAGCTCAGCTCGAGGGTGCGGCTGCGGGTGCCCACCCGCGTCACCCGCGCGGTGACCTCGACGACGTCCCCGGCGTGGACGGGCGCGTGGAACCGCACGTCGGCGTACCCGGCGAACAGGCCCTCGTCGCCGTCGGTGCGGATGCACACCTCCGTGGCGACGTCGCCGAACATCCCGAGCGCGTACGCCCCGTCGACGAGGTTGCCGGCGTAGTGGGCGTGCGAGTACGGCACATACCGCCGGTGCGTCACCGTCAACCCGAGCCGTGCGTCGGTCATGCCATCGCCTTTCGTTGCGTGATCAGGGCGTGCACGAGGTAGCTGGCCACCTCGCCGGGCGTGGTGCCCCGACCGAAGATCCGGTCGACGCCCAACTCGTCGGTCATCGTCTCGTCGAAGCGGGGACCACCGACGATCAGCAGCGGACGCCGCCCCGCCGGCATCGCCTCCCGGAACGCGGCGGACATCTCCCGGGTGTTGTGCAGGTGCGCGTCGCGTTGGGTGACCACCTGCGACACGAGCACCGCGTCGGCCTTCTCCGCCCGGGCGGTCTCCACCAGCTCCGGCACGCTGACCTGCGCGCCCATGTTGGTGACCTTCAACTCCCGGTAGTACTCCAGGCCCTTCTCCCCCGCGATGCCCTTGACGTTGAGGATCGCGTCGATGCCCACTGTGTGCGCGTCGGTGCCGATGCACGCCCCGACCACTGACAGTTTGCGCCGCAACCGCTGCTTGATCACCGTGTTGACGTCCTTGGCCGACAGCAGCGCGAAGTCACGTTCCACCACCTGCACGGCGCCCAGGTCGACCAGGTGGTTGACCCGCCCGTAGACGACGAAGAACGTGAACCCGTCGCCCATCGGTTTGGCGTGCACCACCATCGCCGGGTCGATGCCCATCTTGTTGGCCAACTGCACCGCCGCGCCCTCGGCGCGCTTGTCGTGGGTCACCGGCAGGGTGAACGACACCTGCACCATCCCGTCACCGGTGGTGTCCCCGTACGGACGCACGATCTGCTTGCCGGTCTGCACCACGCTCATGCGGCGGCCTCCAGGATGTCGGTGGCCGGGTTGCAGTAGTCGGCCTCGTGCGCGGCGACCCCGGACAGGCCCTTGCCGCGGTCCGCGGGCCGCTTCATGATCCCGAAGGTGCCCTCGGCGATCGCCGTGAGCAGCGTCTGCTCCCCGATGCGGTCCAGCAGGTCCAGTGCCTCACCGAGGACCTGGTTGGCCCGGCGGCGGATGAACCCGCCCGGCGCGGGCACGAAATCCTCGTGCAGCCCACCGGCCGCGCCGAGGACGTAGCGCACGTTCTGCAGGGCGATGTCCCGGTCGGACAACCACGGCGTCACCACCGCCTCGGTCATCATCCCCACCAGCAGGATGCCCTGACCGGTCAGCGCGCCCGCCAGGTTGAAGAACCCGTCGAGCAGGTTGCCCCGGAACACGTCACCGGTCATGTGCTTCGTCGGCGGCATCCACTTCAACGGCGCGTCGGGGAACAGCTCCCGGGCCAGCAACGCGTGCGCCAACTCCAACCGGAACGACTCCGGCACCTCCGGGTTGATCTCGAACGCGTGCCCCAACCCCAACTGCCAGTCCGCCAACCCCGCCTCGTGCGCGAAGAACTCGTTGAGCAGCTGCGACACCGTCACCGTGTGCGCCTCGTCGACAGCGTCGGCGGTGGTCAGGTAGTTGTCCTCACCGGTGTTGATGATGATCCCGGCGCGGGCGTGCACCTGCCGGGAGAACCGCTGGTCGACGAACGTGCGCACCGGGTTGATGTCACGGAACAGGATCCCGTACATCGAGTCGTTCAACATCATGTCGAGGCGCTCCAACCCGGCCAGGGTCGCCATCTCCGGCATGCACAGCCCGGACGCGTAGTTGGTCAACCGCACGTAGCGGCCCACCTCCTTCGACGACTCGTCCAACGCCGCGCGCATCAGCCGGAAGTTCTCCTGCGTGGCGTACGTGCCGGCGAAGCCCTCCCGGGTCGCGCCCTCGGGCACGTAGTCCAGCAACGACTGCCCGGTGGAGCGGATCACGGCGATCACGTCCGCGCCGGCGCGCGCCGCCGCCTGCGCCTGCGGAATGTCCTCGTAGATGTCACCGGTGGCGACGATCAGGTAGATCCACGGCCGCTGCGCCGGGTCGCCGTGACGCTTCACCAGCCGGTCCCGCTCGGCGCGCCGCCGGTCGATGCGGCGGATGCCCGCGCCGACGGCCTTGCGCGCCGCCGACCGGGCGGCCGTGGCCGCCCGCCCGGTGGGCTGGGTGAACCGCACCGACCCGGCCGCGGCCTTCTGCGCCAGCAACGTCACGTCGGTGCTGCCCTCACGGACCAGGGCGTCGAACACCGGCACCGCCACCCCGTGACCCAACCCCACGTCCGCTGCGACCGCGTCGACGAGCCGGTTCACCCACGGAATGCCGTCCGGGTCGGCGCCGGTCACCCCGGCCAACCGCAGGACCGCCCGCTCCACCGACACCGTGGTGTGGCTGCGCGCCAGGTCCACCACCGGCTGCCCGGCCCGACGCGCCAACTCCCGCGCCCGCGCCACCAGCACCGGATCAAGATCAAGCTTCCCGGTCATGATGACCCTTCCTCGTAGATGACCTCACCGCGCAGCACCAGGCGCCGGCACACCGGCAGCGGCGTCGGGTCGTCCGGACCCCGCGCCTCCGGATCCTCGGCCTGCAACACCGGCAGGCCCCGCTCCACGCCCGCCGGCGTCGACCACACAGCGAACGTCGCCGGCGCACCCAACGCCAGGACCCCCTCGACGTCCAGGTGCACCGCCCGCCACCCGCCCCGGGTGTGCGCCGCGAACGCCGAGCGCACACCCATCCGCTGCGCCGGGTTGTGGTGCGCCACCGCCGCCCGCACCGACCCCCACGGGTCCAGCGGCGTCACCGGCGAATCCGACCCGAACGCCAACGCCACACCCACCGAGTGCATCGCACCCATCGGGTTCGACTCCAACGACCGGTCCAACCCCAACCGCGTCTCGTACATCCGGCCCGCGCCACCCCACAACCGGTCGAACGCCGGCTGCATGCTCGCCACCACCCCGTACTCCACGAACCGCGCGATCAACGCCTTACTCATGATCTCCGCATGTTCGATGCGGTGCCGGGCCGCCCGCAACCGCTCCACCCCCACCGTCCGCGCCGCCGCCGCGAACCCGTCGAGGACGGTGCCGATCGCCGCGTCACCGATGGCGTGGAACCCGCCCTGCATGCCGTGCGCCGCGCAGTCCAGCAGGTGATCGCGCACCTGCTCGACCGACAGGTACCCGTGCCCGCAGCCGTCACCGTCGCCGTACGGCTGCGACACGTGCGCCGTGCGCGACCCCAACGCCCCGTCGGCGAACAGGTCCCCACCGGCGCCGACAGCGCCCAACTCCCGGGCCCGCGCCGCGCCACCCAACTCACCCCAGTACCCGTACACCTCCGGCAACCCCGCACCGGAGATGCCCAGCAGACCGGTGAAGTCCTCCTCGTCGGAGATCTGCGGGCCACCGCACTCGTGCACCGCCGCGATCCCCAACGACGCCGCGTGGGCGAGGGCCACCCGCTGCGCCGCGACCCGCTGCGCCCGACTCACCGACGCCTGCGCTGCCGCCCGCACCACGTGGTGCGCGTCGCGCCGCAACCAGCCCGACGCGGCGTACCCGGGCGCCTGCACCGCGTCCGGGCACGCCGCCAGCAACGCCGACGACACCAACGCCGAGTGGATCGACGCCTGCGACAGGTACACCCGCCGACCACCGGCCGCCCGGTCCAGCGCCGCCGCGTCCGGCAACGTCGGATCCGACCAACCCGACTCGTCCCAGCCGTGCCCCAGCACCACCGCGTCCGCCGGCAGACCCGCCGCGAACCCCGCCACCGCGTCGAGCAGCTGCCCCGCCGAGCGCACCCCGGACAACTCCAGCCCGGCCAACGCCAACCCGGTGTCGGTGGCGTGCACGTGCGCGTCGACGAACGCCGGCGTCACCAACGCTCCGCCCAGGTCCACCACCCGGTCGGCCGGCGGCGCGTCACCGTCGGTCCCCAACCAGGCAATCCGCCCACCGGACACCAGCAGCGCGGTGGCGCTCGGGTCGGCGGGGCAGTGCAGCACGCCAGCGCGGTACAACGTCGAGGGGTTAGTCACCGGGTCGGCCCCGAGAAAAGTCTGGCTTTAGCCGAGGGGAGGTAAGCGACCGCGTCATACGTTGCGCTGGTTCTCGACATAGCGTTTGGCCACCTCTGAGGTCGCGCCGCCGGTTGTAGCGACGAAATAACTGTTGGTCCACAAGGTTGGAAGCCTGGATTTGAGGTGCGGGAATTCTTGCCGCAGAAGTCGCGACGACCGTCCTTTGATCTGCTTGACGAGTCGGTGGATGCCGTACTGCGGGTCGCAGACGACCAGCAGGTTGACGTGATCCGGCATCGTTTCGATTGCCTCGATGGGGGCGTCCCGTTCGGCACACACCTCGTGGATGATCTGTTTGAGCCGGTCTTCGACTGCCCCAGTGAGGACGGGGCGGCGGTATTTCGGGCACCACACGACGTGGTAGCTGCAGCGGTAGACGACAGTCTTGTTCGATCTGACCTCGCCCATACCTGCACTATATAGCGCCGTGCTTTATAGTGATTGCTGTGTCGGACGTTGTGCGTTACACCTACCGGCTGCGCCCCGGCGCGGCTGCGACGGCCGCACTTCTCGCCGAATGGGGCCGCTGCCGGTTTCTGTGGAACGAAGCCGTGCACCAGCAGAAGGTCGGCGCGAAGCCCACCTTCGGCACCTTGTCCAAGATGCTCACCGAGGCCCGCGCCCAAAGCGCGTGGCTGCGCGCCGGCTCGCAGGTCGCTCAGCAACAGACCCTGCGCACCTACGCAGCCTCGCTGCGCCATTCGTTCACTGTCCATGGCCGGGAGCGGCCGACGGTGAAGACCCGCAAACGGTCGTTGCCCAGCATGGAATACACCCTGCGTGGCTTCACCATCACCGCTGGGCGCTTGCGCCTTGCCGGTGGTGTCACCATGCCCGTCGTCTGGTCTCGAGATCTGCCGTCCCCTCCGACCAGCGTGCGCGTCTACCAAGACAGCCTCGGGCACTGGTACGCGTCGTTCGTCGTCCGCCGTGAGGCCGCCGTGGTGCCCGAGGCGTCCGGGGTGATCGGCGTTGACTGGGGTGTGAGAACCACAGCCACCACCACCGACAGCCGATTCGACCTGCCGTACCTCGGGCATCGCAAGCGGTGCGCCGCCGAGTTGGCCAGGGCGCAGCGGAAGATGGCTCGCCGACGCCGCCCGCAGGGCCATACGCAGTCCAACGGCTACCGGAGGGCCAAGCACGCGGCGGCGAAGCTGCACAAAAAGGCCGCCCGGCAGAACAGCCACGACTCCCGGCTGTGGGCGAAACGGGTCGTCGACCACCAGGTGATCGCCGTGGAAGACTTCAAACCGACGTTCCTGGCCAGGTCCACGATGGCACGTAAGGCCACTGACGCCGCGATCGGCGCGGCCAAGCGGGAACTGATCGAACGAGGCACGCGGGCGGGCCGGAAGGTGGTGCTGGTGCCGCCCGCCTACACGAGCATGACGTGTTCCTCGTGCGCGGTGAGAGCCAAGCAGCGCATCGGGTTGAACGTCAGAGTTTTCGAGTGCGCGGCCTGCGGCTTCGCCGCCTGCCGTGACCTCAACGCCGCGAGGACGATCCTCGCCACGGTAGAGCGTAACCGTGCCGGTGCTGACGACGTGAGACATGCGATCACCTCCCTTCGGGGTGCGGGGTCGAATGCGGTCCGAGCCGGAAATCCCCCGGACTCATCAGCGGGGGAGGCGTTAAGACCTCAGTCTGCCGCGACCCGCGCCGCGAACAGCTGACGCACCCCCGGCTCGGCCCGCAGCAGCCCCAGCGCCAACTCCGCGTGCCCCGGCACGTACCCGTTGCCCACCAGCATCGTCACGTCCGCCGCCAGCCCCTCCGCGCCCAACGCGGCCGCGGAGAAGCTCGTCGCCATCGAGAAGAAGATCACCGTGCCGCCGTCAGCGGTGGCCAGCACCGCACCGTGCTCACACCCCGGCACGTCCACGCAGACCACCGTCACGTCCGCCGGCACCCCCAGCGCGGTGGTCACCGCCGTGGACAACCCCACCGGGTCACGCGCGTCGGCCAACGCCACCACCGACGCCAGACCGGCGGCCGTCAGCGCGTCGCGCTCCGCCGCCACCGGCACCACCCCGACGGTACGCGCGGCGCCCGCCCGGCGCGCCGCCGCGAGCGACAGCGACCCGCTCTTACCCGCCCCACCGATCACCGCGACCCGCACCGGCGTCGGATCACCGGTACGCCGACGCTCCTCCACGTAGCGCGACACCACCCGGGCGGTCAGCGCGGGCGCCCCGCACACGTCGAGCACGGCGAGGGACAACTGCGGGTCCTCGTCGTCGGGCAGCACCGCGGCGATGGAGCGCGCGAACAGGATCGCCCACCCGTCGCAGGGCACCTGCTCGCTGCGCCCGTCCCAACGGGCCAACCCATCGGTGATCACCAGGGGTGTCAACGTCAACGACACCAGGGTGGCGACCCGCTCCCCCGCCCGGAGCCCCAGCGGGGACCGCCGACCGGCCTCCTCGACAGTGCCGATCAGCATCCCGCCGGAACCGGTCACCGGGTTCTGCATCTTCCCCCGGGTCGCGATGATCTCCAGCACCTCGGCGCGGACCGCGTCACCGTCGCCGCCGTGCTTCTCCGACAACTGCCGGAAGCTCGCCGCGTCCAGGTTGAGCCGCTGCACCCGGATCCGCACCTCGTTCGGCGCGATCGCCGCCGACGTGTCCAGGCGCCAGGCCGCCTGCGGCAGCACCCCCGCCGGTTGCACGACGCGGTGCAGTCCCACCGGTGACGTCACGCCAACCTCCCCCTGCCAGCCGTCCGAAGCCCCGGTCAAGGCTCGCGTAACGGGAAAACTTACGGCAGACTAGTTTCTGTACCGAATATTTTCCAGTAGCCTTCGGGCTTCGATGATCAGCCGTAACACCGAGGAGGGGCCGTGACCCAGACCATCCCGCACCCCCGTCACGTCCCGGCCGCCACACCGACCGCCGGGCAGCCCTACGAGTACCACCGCCGCCCCCTGGTCGAACCCGACTGGACCCGCTTCCCCGGCTGGCGCCACGTCACCCGCGACCAGTGGGAATCCGCCCAGTGGCAGCGCGTCAACTGCGTCAAGAACATCAAGCAGCTCCGCGCCGTCTTCGGTGACCTGATCGACGAGACCTTCTACGCCGACCTCGAGGCCGACCAACTGGCCCTGGCCACCATGTCCATGCTGGTGCCACCACAAATGATCAACACGATGGTGCCGTTCGCGACCCTCACCACCGAGGCGCTGCTCGCCGACCCCATCCGCCGCTACATGATCCCGGTCGCCTCCGACCGGCGCACCGACTGGCCCTCACACCCCTACGCCAGCCGCGACAGCCTCCACGAGCACGACATGTGGGTCGCCGAAGGCCTCACCCACCGCTACCCCACAAAGGTCCTCGCCGAGCTGCTCTCCACCTGCCCCCAGTACTGCGGGCACTGCACCCGGATGGACCTCGTCGGCAACTCCACCCCCGCCGTCGACAAACTCAAGCTCACCCTCAAGCCCGTCGACCGCTACGACGCCCACATCGCGTACCTCAAGGCCCACCCCGGCGTCCGCGACGTCGTCGTCTCCGGCGGAGACGTCGCCAACGTCCCCTGGCGCAACCTCGAGTCGTACCTCATGCGCCTGCTGGAACTGGAGACGGTCCGCGACATCCGGCTCGCCACCAAGGCCCTCATGGGCCTCCCCCAGCACTGGCTCCAGCCCGACGTCGTCCAGGGCCTCGAACGCGTCGCCCGCACCGCCGCCCGCCGAGGCGTCAACCTCGCCATCCACACCCACGTCAACCACGCCCAGTCGCTCACCCCACTGGTCGCCAAGGCCGCCCAGACCGCCCTCGACGTCGGCGTCCGCGACGTCCGCAACCAGGGCGTGCTCATGCGCGGCGTCAACGCCACCACCCCGGAACTACTCGACCTCTGCTTCGCGCTCCAAGGCGAAGCCGGGATCCTGCCGTACTACTTCTACATGTGCGACATGATCCCCAACGCCGAACACTGGCGAGTCCCCGTCTGGCACGCCCAACAACTCCAGCACGACATCATGGGCTACCTGCCCGGCTACGCCACCCCCCGGATCGTCTGCGACGTCCCCTTCGTCGGTAAGCGCTGGGTGCACATGCTCACCGACTACGACCGCGAACGCGGCATCTCCTACTGGACGAAGAACTACCGCACCTCCATCGAGTCCGCCGACCTGGAGGCGCTCAACAAGCGCTACGCCTACTACGACCCGATCGACACCCTGCCCGAGGGCGGCCAGCAGTGGTGGAACGACCACCGCGACGACTGACCCACCGACAGCGGCGCCCCCGGGAAGACCACCCCGGGGGCGCCGCTGTCTTCCGTCACTGGCAGCCCAAGCCCGGGACGTAGGAGGGTCGCAGGGTCCCGGCCGAAATCTCGTCGGCGTACTCCCAGAACACCTCCGGCCAGTCGCCGGCCTTGTTCATGTCCCGCAGCACCCGCCACCCGTGACTGCTCCGCAACGCGTCGGCGGCCCGCCGCACCCCGGCCTCGTCCCCACTCGCCCTCGCTCGCTGCCACTCCGCGATCCACCCGCAGCCGACCCGGGACGTCACACCCACACCGAACTGGTACGAGTCACTCACGCCGATGTCCTCCAGCGCCGCGACGTCGAACCCGGGCGGCAGCGGCACATCGACGAGCACCTTCGCCGCCCTCTCCCCCACCGGCATGACCATCTCCGCCGGAAGCGCGGCCAACCACGTCCGCGCGTCCACCCGGACGATGGCCGCGAGAACCCTGTCTAGGTCCTCACGCGACCAGTTCCCGGAGGTGCTCATCTCCACCACCACGTCGTCGTGGGGACGCAACAGCACCGTGAAATCACCGTTGAGGTTCTGGAACAGATCACCCGGCCAACCAGCGACCCGCACCGACTTCGGAGGACCGTCGGCCCGCCGATCGGAATAGCGATACGTGTACACCCACGCCGAATACCAGTTCATCTCCAACTCCCGCTCATCCCGGCGAAAACGGATCATGCCCAGCTCCTCGGTGAACCCCGACAGATCAGTCACCTTCCAGCCAGGCCGATCGATCAGCAGCCGCGGGTTCCGCTCCGCCGCCGCCAGCGCCAACGGCGAAAAGACGACCCCCTCGGCCGGGGTGACAATCGGAGAAACCCCACCGCCCTCGGCCTGCCCCCGCAACACCATGGAGGCCGGCACGACGCTCACGAGCACCGCTGCCGCCGTCACCACGCCCGCGAAGCGACGCACCCGCAACCGCCGCCGCGCAGTACCGGCACCGCCCTCGACCCCCGACTCGGGCACGATCTCCTCCAAGAGGGCTCGCTTCACCCCTGCGAGGTCCCCGACGCCACCGAGCCCACCCGGGTCGGCATCCCGAACCAGCCGGTCAACACGCTCATCGCCGCTCATCAGTCCTCCGTACGGGTAGGCGCGGTCAACACATCCAGCACATGTCCGGGCGGCCCCGGGTCGTCACCAACCAGCTCCCGCAACCTCGCCCGCGCCCGCGACAGCCGGGTCCGAACCGCAGCAGGAGTCACCCCCAGCACCGCGGCCACCTCGTGCGGCCGCAGACCCTCCCAGACGGTGAGCATCAGCACCTCCCGGTCCACCTCGGCCAGGCCTGCCAACGCCGCCCGAACGGCAAGCCGCTCCGGCACCTCGCTCCCCGGATCGGCGACCGAAACGATGATCTGCTGGCGTAACCGCTCACCGAGGCGCTGCCGGCGAACACCACCACGGTGCTGATTGGCCAGCACACGCCGGGCGACCCCGTACAGCCACAGCCGGGTCGCACCGGCGATCGGAATGTCCTGCCGGCGACGCCACGCCACCAGGAAGGTCTCCGCGACGACGTCAGCCGCATCCTCCGGATGCGCGACCCGACGCAACGCGTACGCCAACAGCGCCTCGAAGTCCTCGGCGTAGACCCGCCGGAAGCGGTCCTCGTCCTGCTCTGTCCCTGAGCTCACATCCAGTCCATGTCCGGTGCGACGACAACCGTGACAGCCCGCACCGGTCAGGCGCGGATACCGGCGAGCACCAGATCGGCGACCCTACCGATCACCTGGGCACTCGTCGTCGCCGGCAACCGCCGTAGCGACGCGATGGCCAGCAGGCCGGCCCGCACGTCGTCCACGTCGACACCGTCGCGCAGCACACCCGCGGCCCGGGCCCGCCCGACCAGCACGTTCAACGCCTGTGCGTGCTCCCGCCGCTCCCGCTGAAACGCCGCACTCACCTCACCCGGCCCCAACAACGCCTCGTTGAGCGCCCGGTCGTGGATCTGCCGCTCGGCGAACTCGCGCACCACGCCGGACAACGCCCGCCACGGGTCCGGGTCGTCGAGCGCCCGACGCATCCGCACACCGCAGTCGTCCACCCGCTCGGCCAGGACCGTCGCGACCAACTCCGTACGCGTCGGGAAGTGCCGGTACAGGGTCGCCACACCCACCCCCGCCCGTCGCGCCACCTCCCGCATGGGCACCTCGAGCCCCGCCGACGCGAACGCCTCCCGTGCCGCCGCCACCACCCGGTCACGGTTGAACCGGGCATCGGCACGCTGCATCTGAGACATCTCCGACCGGCCTCCCTCTCACTTGACCCCACAGCGGAACGGCTGCTCCGTTTCCGGCCTACGGTACGACCATCACCCCGTCTTACCAGGCAGAGGAGCTCCTGATGTTCGCCGTTCAGTACGACCGGTTCGGCGGCCCCGAGGTACTGCACCTCGGGACCACTCACGCGCCACGGCCCCGGGCCGGCCAGATCCGCATCCGCGTCCGGGCCGCCGGCGTCTCCCCCGTCGACATCGGCCTCCGCTCCGGCCGCACCCCGATGAGCGCCCAACTGCCGCTGCCACACATCCCCGGCGTCGACGCGGCCGGCATCGTCGACGAGATCGGCGACGACGTCCACGGCGTGACCCTCGGCGACCATGTCTTCGGCATCGTCGAGCTGGCCAGACTCGGCGGCGCGAGCGCACAGTTCGCGGTACTACAACTCTGGGCGCACAAACCCACCACCATGCCGTGGGCCCAGGCCGGCGCGGCAGGCACCAGCATCGAGACCGCCACCCGGGCCCTCGACCTGCTGGACCTACAGCCCGGCATGACGCTCCTCGTCGACGGGGCCGCCGGCGGCGTCGGCAGCACCGCCGTCCAACTCGCCACCGCCCGCGGCGTCCACGTCATCGGCACCGCCCGCGCCGACAACCACGACCTCCTCCGCCAGCTCGGCACGACACCGGTCACCTACGGCCCCGACCTCCCAGGCCGCCTCGACGCCCTGGGCCTGACCCGGATCGACCGCGCCCTCGACGTCGCCGGCGCCGGGTCCCTGCCCGAACTGCTCCACCTCACCGGCGACCCGACAGCGGTGCTCACCCTGGCCGACTTCACCGCCCCCACCCACGGCGTCCGACTCTCCATGGGGCAACTGGCCGGCGAACCCGACGGCCGCCACGGCCTGCCCACCGCAGCCGAACTGTTCACCGAGGGCCGGTTCAGGGTGCCCATCGAAGCCACCTTCCCCCTTGACAAGGCGGCCGACGCGCACCAGACGGCCGAGCACGGATCCCGCCGCGGAAAGATCATCCTGACCGTCGACGACGTGCAGGAAAGCTGAGCCTCAGCCCTCGGCCAGCACCTCGGACAACGGCGCGGGCACCAGCCCCCGCTCCCGCAACCCGGCCAGGATGTGCGGCAACGCCTCATCAGTCATCGCCGCGTTCGCCTCGGTGACATGCATGATCACCACCGACCCGGGGCGAACGTGGTCCAACACCGCCCGCACCAACGGCTTCCACGCCGTCGCGAACGGGTCGCCGCTGACCACGTCCCCGTCGACCACCGTCACGACCCAGCGGCGCCAACGCGTCCAACGCCGCCGCGTCGTGACACAACCCGGGAAACCGGAAGTACCGGGTCTGCCGACCCCCGTACGGCGCGATCACCTCGAACGTCTTCGCCACATCACCGGCCAGCTCGTCGACCGGCAACCGCGGCAGGTCGTAACAGTCGGCGGTGAACGCCGCGTGCCCGTAGGTGTGATTGGCCAACTCGAAGCGCGGATTGCCGGCGATCCTCCGGGTCACGTCCGGATACCGCTGCACCCACTTGCCGGTCAGGAAGAACGTCGCCGGCACCTGCTCGCGCTCCAGCAGGTCGAGGATGCGCAGGTTCGCGTACGACTTCACCCGGCCGGCCCGCAGGCTGGCCAACATCCCGTCGGTCATGTCCGCGTCGAAGGTCAGCGCGACAGTGGCACCGGTGCGCGGCCCGTGATTCACCACGGGCGCCCTGCTCCCCACCCGCGTCGCGCCCGGAACAGCCGCGACCGTCGGCGTCGGAACCGCCTGCGGTGCGCTGGCCGACGGTGCGGCCGCAGACGCAGACGTGGACGCGGACGAGCCGACGAAGACCGGCTGTTCCGACGGTGGCACCCGGGATGCCGTGCACGCGACACTGCCGGCAACGGCCGCCGCAACCAGTACGCCACACCACAATGGGCGAAGCCGGGGTCGGATCACGCCGCAGATCATGGCAGACGCGAAAGAGTCTCACTGCCCCGTCCCGCTCAGGCCCAATCCGTCGATCGTGCACTTACTGTTGTCGAAATCGGTCAAATATCCCTTATGTCGGAGCAGTAAGTACAAGATCGGCGGCGCAGAGGGCAGCGCGGCAACCCCGGCACGACAGGTCCCCGGGCGATGGCGCGCCCGGGGACCCGTGGACCGCTCAGGTCACTTCGTGAAGGAGTCCTTCACGTTGCGACCAGCGTCCTTCACGTTCTGACCGGCTTGCTTGGCGCGCGCGTCGCTCTGCTGGCTGGCGCCCTCGCCACGCATCCGCTCGTTGTCGGTCATGTCGCCGACGCGCTCCCTCGCGGCGCCGGCCATCTGCTCAACCTTGTTCTTTGCCTTCTCGGTGAAGCTCATCGCGCCTCCTCGGTCTGGCGGTTGTCCCAGCTCGCTTGCCCGGTCTCCGGGTGCCGAAACCGGCAGTGCCGGGCGGCACACCCGCTAGAGCATCCTAGGAAGATAGGTAGTGGGAGGGTCGCCTGTCGGCCCCGCCCCACGATGGTTAACTGACCGCATGGGAGAGCTCCTGCTGATCCGGCACGGCGAGACCACCTGGAGCGCCAGCCTGCGGCACACCTCGTACACCGACCTGGAGCTGACCCCCGACGGCGAGCGACAGGCCCGCACGCTGGCCGCGTTCCTGGCCGGCCGGCGCTTTGTCACAGTGCTGACCAGCCCCCGCTCCCGGGCGCTGCGCACCGCACAGCTGGCCGGGCTCACCGTCGACACCGTCGACGAGGACCTCAGCGAGTGGAACTACGGCGAGTACGAGGGCCGCACCACCGTCGACATCCACGACGACGACCCGCACTGGAACATCTGGACCGACGGCTGCCCCGGCGGGGAGTCCCCCGCGCAGGTGGGCGAACGGCTCGACCGGGTGCTGGCCCGGGTCACACCGCTGCTCGACCGTGGCACCGTCGCGCTGGTCGGGCACGCGCACAGCCTGCGGGTGCTCGGTGCCCGCTGGATCGGCCTGCCCCCGTCCGCCGGTGGGCGGCTACGCCTGGACACCGCCACGGTCAGCGCGCTCGGTCACGAACACGGCCGGCAGGTCATCCTGCGGTGGAACCAGCCGGCTCCTCCGGCGCCCGGGACCGCGACCGACTCGCTTCCGTAGCGCTGATCTTCGGGGGCCGGTTCTCGTACGGCGTGGACAACACCACTGTCGTCCGGGTCGTGACGTTCGCCGAGGTGCGGATCTCCTGGAGCACCCGCTCCAGGTCGGTGGGGCTGGCCACCCGCACCAGCAACAGGTAGAAGTCCTCCCCCGCCACCGAGTAGCAGGAGTCGATCTCGGGCAGGTGGGCCAGTCGCTCCGGGGCGTCGTCCGGCTGCGACGGATCGAACGGCCGGATCGCCACGAACGCGGTCAGCGGCAGCTCCAGCGCCTCGAACGACACCCGGGCGGCGTACCCCTTGATCACCCCGCGCTGCTCCAGCCGGCGGACCCGCTGGTGCACGGCGGACACCGACAGCCCCACCCGCTCGGCCAGGTCGGTGTACGACAGACGGCCGTCGGCGGTCAGCGCGGCGACGATAGCGCGGTCGATCTCCTCCACGGCGTGCAACCTACCGGTAAAACCGTCGCACGGCGACGAGGTACCCGAGTAGCGGGCCGCGGTGGGCGGTGACGCGCCCACCGCGGCCCCACCACCGCGTACGCCTCGTCAGTCCCTGGCCAGTGCCCGGGAGATCACCATCCGCTGGATCTGGTTGGTGCCCTCCACGATCTGCAACACCTTGGCCTCACGCATGTACCGCTCCACCGGGTGGTCGGCGACGTAACCGGCGCCGCCGAGCACCTGCACCGCGTCGGTGGTCACCCGCATCGCCATGTCGGTGGCGAAGAGCTTCGCCTTGGCCGCCTCGATCGCGTACGGGCGGCCGGCGTCGCGCAGCCGGGCCGCCGCCAGGGTCAGCGCCCGGGCGGCGGAGATCTGGGTGGCCGCGTCGGCGAGGAGGAACCCCAGCCCCTGGAAGTCGATGATGGAGCGCCCGAACTGCTGGCGCTCCCGGGCATAGGAGACCGCGTAGTCCAGGGCCGCCTGGGCCAGCCCGACCGCGCACGCCGCGATGCCCAGCCGGCCGGAGTCCAGCGCGGACATGGCGATGGTGAAGCCCATCCCCTCGCCGCCGATCAACCGGTCTGCCGGCACCCGCGCGTCGTCGAAGGCGATCTGCGCCACCGGGGAGGCGCGCAGCCCCATCGTCCGCTCGGCCGCCTGCGGGGTGATGCCCGCGGTGCCGGCGTCGGCGAGCAGGCAGGAGATCCCCTTCGGACCGGGCCCGCCGGTGCGACAGAAAACGTTGTAGAAGTCGGCCGTGCGGGCGTGGGTGATCCACGCCTTGGTGCCGGAGACCAGGTACGCGTCGCCGTCGCGATCCGCCCGGGTGGTCAGCGCCGCCGCGTCCGAGCCACCCTGCGGCTCGGAGAGGCAGTACGCGCCCAGCAACTCGCCACCGAGCATGTCCGGCAGCAGCTTGCGCTGCTCGTCGCTGCCGAACGCCGCCACCGGATAGCAGGACAGGGTGTGCACGCTGACCGCCTCGGCGACCGCCAGCCAGCGGCTGGCCAGGATCTCCAGCACCTGCAGGTACACCTCGTACGGCTGCGCCGCGCCGCCGTACTCCTCGGGGTAGGGCAGGCCGAGCAGGCCGGCGCGGCCCAGCGTGCGCAGCACCTCGCGGGGGAACTCGGCGCGTTCCTCGAAGGCTGCGGCCTTCGGCGCGAGCTCGCCGTCGGCGAGCTCGGTGGCGAGACCCAGCAGGTCGTGGGCCTCGTCGGTGGGGAGGATCCGGTCGACAGTCATAGCGCGATGAGCTCCGTGGGGGTGGTGTTGAGCCGCTGCACGCCGTCCGTTGTGCAGACGACGATGTCCTCGATGCGGGCGCCGTGCCGGCCCGCCAGGTAGATGCCCGGTTCGATGGAGAACGCCATGCCGGCCTCCAGGGGTCGGTCGTTGCCGGCCACCAGGTACGGCTCCTCGTGCCCGTCCAGACCGATGCCGTGGCCGGTGCGGTGCAGGAACGCGGAACCGTAGCCGGCGGCGGCGATCGGCGCGCGGGCCGCGGCGTCGGCCGCCGCGGCGGTGATCCCGGGCCGCACCGCCTCGACGGCGGCGCGCTGGGCGTCGCACAGCACCGCGTAGTAGTCCAGGAAGTCGGCCGGCGCCGACCCGCCCGCCAGATAGGTGCGGGTGCAGTCCGAGCGGTAGCCCGACGCCATGGTGCCGCCGATGTCGACCACCACCGGCTCGCCGACGCCGATCGGCCGGTCGGAGGTGCCGTGGTGCGGGCTGGCGCCGTTGGGCCCGGCCGCCACGATGACGAAGTCGACGGTGACGTGCCCGGCGGCGCGGATCGCCGCGGCGATGTCGGTGGCGACCTCGGCCTCGGTGCGACCGGGGCGCAGCCACTCGCCCATCCGCAGGTGCACCTCGTCGATCGCCGCGCCAGCCTCGGCGAGCGCCGCGACCTCGGCCGGGGACTTGCGGATCCGCAGCTCGCGCAGCACCTCCCCGGCGAGCCGTTGCGCGGCGTCGGGCAGCGCCGCGCGCAGGCCGAGGACCTGCTCGGCCCACATCCGGTCGGCGAGCCCGACCGCCGCGACCGGGCCGTCGAGGGCGGCGACGACCAGGGGGTACGGGTCGCTGCCGTCGACGTGGTCGACGATGCGCACGCCGGTCGCCGGGGCTGGGGACGCCTCCGCGGCCGGGCGTTCGAGTCGGGGCACGACGAGGGTCGGCTCGCCCTCGGCGGGCAGCACCAGGCAGGTCAGCCGCTCCCCCGCGTGGGCGTCGTACCCGGTCAGATACCGCAGGTCGGAGCCGGGAGTGAGCAGCAGGGCGTCCAGGCCGGCGGCGGCCGTCGCGCGCTGCGCGGCGATCAGCCGATCCGGCGGATACAGCTCGTCGATTCCCACCCCGTCAGCTTAACGGTCGTTTGGGCAAACCCCATATTCACACCGACTCGCCGGAAATCCATCGATGTTGATTGACTCGGACAGTTAACACTCTTTAAGATTTGGCTGCCTCGAGGCCCACCCGTCCCTGCGTCCCCGCACCCCCCGCCCGCGACAACCCTGCGCGGGCGGGTGTCGTCCCCCGCCCACGGGAAGGCCCCCGATGTCCTCACCACTGCGCCGCGCCCTCGCCGCCGGCCTGCTCGCGCTGGCCACGGCCGGCGCCACCCTCACCGTCACCAGCGCCCCCGCGCAGGCCGTCGTGCTGCCGAACAACTTCAAGAGCGTCGGCTACATGCCCTCCTGGGCCGGCAACATCAACACCATCCAGTACAACAAGCTCACCCACATCAACTACGCCTTCGTCCTGCCCAACAGCAACGGCACCCTGCAAGGGGTGGACGGGGCGCGGCTCTCCTCACTGGTCTCCCAGGGGCACGCCAACAACGTCAAGGTCTCCATCGCCGTCGGCGGCTGGAACGACGGCAACGACTCGGCCTTCGAGACGCTCGCCGCCAACGCCACCAGCCGCACCAACTTCGTCAACAACCTGGTCAACTTCGTCAACCAGTACAACCTCGACGGCGTCGACATGGACTGGGAGTACCCCGACCCGGGCGCCTCGGCCAACAACTACACGGCGCTCATGACGCAGCTCAGCAGCGCCCTGCACAGTCGCGGCAAGCTGCTCACCGCCGCCGTGGTCTCCGAGGGCGGCAGCGTCCAGGGCGTCCAGACGGCAGTGTTCAACCAGGTCGACTGGCTCAACATCATGGCGTACGACGGCGGCAGCCCACACGCCAACTACGACTGGTCGATCAACAGCATCAACCTGTGGAAGGCCCGCGGCCTGCCGGCCAGCAAGGCCGTCCTCGGCATCCCGTTCTACAGCCGCCCCGTCTACTACAACTACTCGTACCTGGTCGGACTGGACCCGGCGAACGCCAACCGGGACTGCGCCACCATCGGCGGCAGCCAGCAGTGCTGGAACGGCATCCCCACGGTCAAGCGCAAGACGCAGTGGGCCCTGGCCAACGCCGGCGGCGTGATGAACTGGGAACTGTCGCAGGACACCAGCGGCTCGACCTCACTGCTCAGCGCCATGTACGACACCATCATGGGCGGCACCACCCCGCCGCCAACCGGTCGCACCGGCCAGATCACCGGCATCGGCGGCAAGTGCGTGGACGTGGCCTCGGCGAGCACCGCCAACGGCGCCGCCGTCCAGCTCTGGGGCTGCAACGGCACCAACGCGCAGACCTGGACCGTGGCCAGCGACAGCACGCTGCGTGCCCTCGGCAAGTGCGCCGACATCACCAGCGGCTCCACCGCCAACGGCGCGAAGGTCCAACTCTGGGACTGCAACGGCAGCGGCGCCCAGGTCTGGCAGGCGCAGTCCAACGGCACGCTGCGCAACCCGCAGTCGAACAAGTGCCTCGACGCCAGCGACAACAGCTCCGCCGACGGCACCCGGTTGCAGATCTGGGACTGCTTCGCCGGCGCCAACCAGCGCTGGACGCTCCCGGCCTGACGTAAGGGTTCAGGAAGGGCCTCTTGTTGACGTACGTACGTCAACAAGAGG
>NZ_JAKKFD010000050.1 GCF_022229005.1 Micromonospora trifolii | reverse complement strand
CCAACAAACCGGCGATCTCACTAATACGCCGACCCGCACCCCACAGATGCTCCAACACCTGCCGATGCCCGAACGTCAACACACCCGGCCTGGCCACCAACACCCCCCAGCACAACCAAGATCAGTTGCACTGAACCTTAGAAACCACCCCGTGCGGAAGGGCAATAACTTCATGATCAACGGGCCGGGACCCCCGGGGCCGGGCCGAGAGGGGCCGGGGGGTGGGGGTTAGTGGTCGGCGGGGACTGCGGGGTGGGTGGTGGTGTCTGGTTCCCGTGGTGTTGAGGGCTCGGGTTGGCCGGGCGGGGGGTCGGTGGGCGTCGGTGGGAGTTCCGTGGCCGGTGCCGCCTTGGCGCTCGGGTGGCGGACCCGCCAGGCCGCCCAGCCGCGCTCCGCCAGACCGACCACCAGGAAGGTCAACCCCACGTACGCCCAGCCGACCAGCACGTCGATCACATAGTGCTCACCCGAGTAGACCAACGTGAAGGTCATCGCCAGCGGGTACGCGAGCAGCAGGGGCCACCAGCGGCGACGGGTGGCGGTCAGGAAGAACAACACCACGAACAACGCCCACGCGGTGTGCAGCGACGGCATCGCGGCGACCGGGTTGGAGGCGATCTGACCGGCGTTGAGGACGTTGCCGGCACCGTGCATGCCGAACGCCTTCCAACCCCGGGTGGAGATCCGGGCGACCTCGGTGAGCAGGCCGTTCTGCGCCGCCCACCAGGGTGGGGCGGCCGGGTAGATGAAGTAGGTGACCAGGCCGGCCGCACAGAGGAAACCCCAGCGCCGCATGTACGCGGCCCAGCGGTGCCGGTCGCGCAGCCAGAGCACCGCGGCGGCGGCCAGCGCCACCACGAAGTGGGAGAAGTACACCCAGCTCGCCGCGACATCCCACCAGTGCACCTGCGGGTGGTAGAGGTGCTCCTGCAACCAGACGGTGGGCACCTCACCGCCGGTGGCCCAGCCGAACATGAACCGGTCGGCGACGATCAGCTCCATCGCGTGCGGCGTGGCCCCGTTGTCGGCGAACCCGCGCGAGAGGTTGTAGATCACGAACAGCAGCACCACAGGCACCCAGTCGCGGGCGAAGCGCAGGTGGCTTCGCCACGGCCGTTCGCTGTTCCAGGCGATGGTCGCCAGCCAGATCCAGACGAAGGCGTACGCCGGGTCGGTGGGCAGCCCGATGGCCAGCCACGCGGCGACGAAGGCGACCGCCCAGACGGTCATGGCGACGACACGCCGACGACCCCCGTCCGGGGACGCGGGCGGGTCGGTCCGGGCGGGGGGCTGGGGGTCAGTCACGACGGCCATCGGGGTCAAGGTTAACGACGGGTACGGCATCGACCGACGGGGACCACCCGTTGGTCGTCGGGGTGGCTGCGCCCGGATCGTCGGGCGCGTGCTCGACGCGTCCAGCGAGCACCTAGGCTGACGACCATGCAGGAGCAGCCCGAGCCGGCCTTCGCGCCGGGCCTGACCGCCCAGGTCGAGTTGACAGTCACCGACGCGGACACCGCCCAGGCGGTCGGTTCCGGGGACGTACCGGTGCTGGGCACTCCCCGGGTGGTGGCGCTGGCCGAGGCGGCCACCGTCGCGGCGACGGCGACCGGGATGCCGCCCGGTTCGACGACGGTGGGCACCCGGGTCGAGGTGGAGCACCTGGCGCCGACTGTGGTCGGCCGGACGGTCCGCGCGCAGGCACTGCTGGCGTCCGTCGACGGTCGCCGGCTGTCGTTCGAGGTCACTGTCAGCGACGGCGACCAGACGGTGGCCCGGGGCCGGGTGGACCGGATCCTGGTCGACCGGCAACGCTTCGTCGAGCGGGCCGGGCGGGCGTCGTGAACGCCGGTTTCGTCGAGGTCGCCGACCGGGTGCACGTGCTGGCCGAACCGCTGCTGCGGGTCAACGTCACACTGGTCGTCGGCGACGACGAGGCGCTACTGGTGGACACGCTCTCGTCGGCCGCCCAGGCCACCGAGCTGGCCGCGGCCGTCCGGGCGGTCACCGACCGTCCGTTGACGCTGGTCAACACCCACCACCACTACGACCACTGCTTCGGCAACGCCGTCCTGGCCGGCGACCCACCCCGCCCGGTGTACGCGCACGAACTGGCCGCCACCGCCCTGCGCGAGGAGCCGGAGCGGCTGCGCCGGGAGGCGTACGAGGAGTTGCGCACTGAGCACCCGGCGCTCGCCGCCGAGCTGGCCGACACCCCGCTGCTCGCCCCCACGCACACGGTGCACGTCGAGACGGTCCTCGACCTGGGCGGCCGGCGGGTGCTGCTGCGCCACCCGGGGCGGGGGCACACCGAGGCCGACCTGGTGGTGCACGTGCCGGACGCCGACGTGCTGGTGGCCGGGGACCTGGTGGAGCAGAGCGGCCCGCCCGCCTTCGAGGACTCGTACCCCTTGCAGTGGCCGGACGCGGTCGCGGACCTGCTGCGGCTGACCACCGCGCGCACTGTGGTCATCCCGGGCCACGGCGACCCGGTGGACGTCGACTTCGTCCGGGCCCAGCACGCGGAGCTGGCGAAGCTGGCCTGGCTGATCCGGGCCGCGCACACCGGCAGCGCCCCGCCGGAGCGGGTGGCCGCCGAGGCACCCTTCGGGGCCCGCCCGGCCCTGGTCGCCGCCCACCGCGGCTACCGGGAACTGACCGGCACGGCCTGACGCACCCGGCGCGGCTACACCTGGCTACGCCGCCACTGCTGGTGGGTGCCGGTGCCACACGTCCACTGGGCCAGGCGGGCACCGTCGGTGGTGGCGGCGTTGACCACTTCCAGGCACTTGCCGCTGTGCCGGGCGACGAGCTGCACGTACCCCGAGCCGAGATCCTGTACGCGCCACTGCTGGTTGGTGCCGCCGTTGCAGCTCCACTGGATCACGCGGACCCCGTCGGCGGTCGCTGTCGCGCCGCCGTTGACGTCGAGGCACTTGCCGCTGTGCACGCTGACCACCGTCTGGTAACCGCCTCCCGCGTCCTGGAAGCGCCACCGCTGGTTGGGCTGACCGTTCGCGGCCCACTGCACCATCTCGGCACCGTCGGTGGTCGCGTTGTTGTAGACGTCCAGCAGCTTGCCGCTGTGTCGCGCGGTGAGGGTGTACGTGCTCGGCACCGGCACCGTGGTGTCCGGGGCCAGCCGGTACAGCCCGGCTCCGTGGGCCGGGAGCGACCGGGTGAGGGTGCCGGTCACAGTGCCGAGGGCCGCGCCGGACCACAGGTCGGTCACGGCGGCCGACCCGATCCCGAGGTCGGCGAGGTTCACCGACACCTGCGCCGCGCTGCTGTCCCGGTTGAACAGGGCGACGTACCGATCGGTGCTGCCCGGCACGTCGGCGACCCACGCCTGCCGGCTGCCACCGTAGAGCTGACGGTTGTTGGCGCTGTTCTGGTTGACGCCGATGACCGCGGCGTTTGTCATCAACGCCAACTCCGCGGCGCGGTTCTCGACCAGGTTGCCGCCCCACATCAGCGGCGCCCGGTTGATCGCCCACAGTGACATCAGGGTGCGTTGCTCGTCGGCGGTCAGGTTGGAGTACCGCGGCGAGCCGACCGGCCCGTACTTGGAGAGCCGGCCGATCGGGATCATGTCGGCGTCGGGCCAGGCGCCGGTGGTGCGGTACGGGGTCCAGTTGCGCAGTTGGTCGAAGAGCGCGTCCACCGACGACCAGTTGTCCCACAGGTCGTTGACGATCCGCCACATGTGCGCGTTGGCCTGGACGTGTGCGCCGTTGGCCACCGAGGTGGGGCCGGGTGACAGGCTCAGCACCATCGGGCGGCCGCTGCGCTGGATGGCCAGTCGGTATCCCTCGACCTCCGACTGCCGGTACGTCGGGGCGGCGATGTCGTCCACCTTCACGTAGTCGACCCCCCAGGACGCCAGCATCTGGAACATCGAGTCCAGGTAGGTCTGCGCGCAGGGGTTGGACATGTTCAGGCCCCACATCAGGTTGAGCCAGTTCGCTGTGGTGGTGTTGTTGATCTGGTTGGCGCGGCAGGTGGTGCCGAGGATCGGGACGTTGTCGGCGACCGCCTGGCGGGGAATGCCGCGCATCAGGTGGACGCCGAACTTCAGCCCCTTCGCGTGGACGTAGTCGGCGAGCGGCTTGAACCCGTTCTCACCGGCGGCGGAGGGGAACCGGGTGGTGTCCGGCAGCAGCCGCCCGTTGGCGTCCATCCGGAGCCGGGGTTGCAGGTTCGCGTCCTGATTGGGGCTGTTGTTGTGCCGCCCGGGGTAGTACCACGCCCAGTCGATCACCACGTACTCCCAGCCGAACTGCCGCAGGTTGGTGCCCATGTAGTCGGCGTTGGCCCGGACGTCGGCCTCGGTGACGCTCCAGTTGAACGAGTCGTAGCTGTTCCACCCCATCGGCGGGGTGTCGGCGACCCCGTTGTCCCACGCGACCGCCCGTTCCGGCGGGTCGGCGACGACCATCCCGGCGGCCACGAGCAGCATGACCAGCAGGGCCGCGACGCGGCGGAACGCCAGAGGTACCAGAACCACCCGCATCAGAGCCTCCCCGACGACGCCCAGGTTTCCATCGTGCATCGTCGATGTTAACGCTCACAAACTCCCGGGGTCAACCCACATTCCCCCTGCCCCACCCCTGCCGCGATCTTGCGCTTTGTGCGGAGCCAAAGCCGAGCAAAGCGGACCAACCGTCGACCGAAAAAACAAGATCGGCGCAAGCGGGGGCGGGGCGCGCGGGCGGGGTCAGGTGTTGAAGCGGCTTTGCACTTCGGCGCGGGTGGGCATGGCGGTGGCGCCGCCCGGGGATTCGCAGACCAGGCCGGCCACCCGCAGCGCGAAGGCGACCCGGTCGACCCAGCCCGAGGGGCCCTCCGGCTCGCCGTCGACGAGCAGGTCGGCGATCAGCGCGGCCATCACCGAGTCACCCGCGCCGGTGGCATCGATGGCGACGACCTTGGGGGCCGGCACCCGGACCGGGTCGGCTTCGGCGGCGGCCAGCACCGCACCGGCCGCGCCGAGCGTCACCACCACAGTGGCCGCCCCCAACTCACGCAGGTACGCCGCCACCCCCTCGACCGGCTCACCGGGATAGAGCAGCACCGCGTCGGCCGCGCTCAGCTTGACCAGGTGCGCGCCAGCGGCGAACTCGGCCACCACTTCGCGCAGCCCTTCCAGCGCTGCCGGCCCGTTGAGCAGCCGGGGGCGTACGTTCGGATCGAAGACCCGCAGGCCGGGGGCGAGCGACCAGGCACGGCGGGCGGCGGCCAGCGTGTCGGGTCGCAGCAGCACGATCGAGCCGCAGTAGAGCACGTCGGCGCCCTCCAGCAGCGCCAGGTCCAGGTCGTCGGGGCCGAGCAGACCGTAGGAGGCCGGCTCGCCGTAGAAACGGAAGTCCGGCTCCGGCCCGGCGTACGTGACCACCGCGAGCGTGGTCGGCGCCGGGACCGTGATCGCACCGGCCACTCCGACGTCGGCGGCGGTGAGGAAGGCACGGATCCGGCCGCCCAGCGCGTCGTCACCGAGCGAGCCGACGAACTGTGCCCCACCGCCGAGCCGGGCCACCCCGACGGCAACGTTGAGCGGCCCACCGCCGATGGCCTGCCGATAGACCCGCTCCCCGTCGATGTCGCTGTCGAGCAGGTCGACGAGCGCCTCGCCGAGCACCACCGCGTATCCCATGCCGATCCTCTCGTCGTCGCCACCGGCCGCCGCTCGCCGCGCCGATCTCCGTGGCACCAGGCTGGCACAGCGCACGACCCGATGGGCGCCGAAGGCCACGCACCGACGTGCGCGCTACCCCGGCTGGTGGATCGGCCCGTCGAGCGAGGCGAGGGGGCGGCCGGTGCCGCCCCACCGGGCCGCGACGATCTGCGCGGCCACACTCACAGCGGTCTCCTCCGGGGTACGACCACCGAGGTCCAACCCGATCGGGGAGGCGAGCCGGGCGAGCTGCGCCGGGCCGAGCCCCGCCTCGCTCAACAGCTTGTGTCGCTCGTCGTGGGTGCGCCGTGAGCCCATCGCGCCGACGTACGCCAATGGGTGGCGCAGCGCCAACTCCAGCAACGGCACGTCGAACTTGGGGTCGTGGGTGAGCACGCACACCACCGTCCGCTCGTCGAGCCGGTCGGCCGCCAACTCGGTACGCAGGTAGCGGTGCGGCCACTGCACCACCACCTCGTCCGCCTCGGGAAAGCGCCGAGCGGTGGCGAAGACCGGTCGGGCGTCGCAGACGGTGACCCGGTAGCCGAGGAACGCGCCGATCCGGGCAACCGCGGCGGCGAAGTCGATCGCCCCGAACACGATCATGCGGGGCGGGGTGGCGTACGCGGTCACGAAGAGGTTGACGCCGCCGCCCCGGCGCTGCCCGTGGTACCCGTACCGGAGCATCCCGCTGCGCCCGGCGGCGAGCAGCCCGAGGGCGTCGGCGCTGGCCGCGTCGTCGAGCCTGTCGTCGCCGAGCGAGCCGACGGACCGCTGGCCGGTCAGCACCAGCCGCCGACCAAGCCGCCGGGCCGGGTCGACCGGCCCGGCACCCGGAGAAGTGCCGGCGTCGGCGGCCACACAGGTGACGATCGCCGCCGGATGGCCGCTACGACGGGCGGCGGTGACCGCGTCCAGCGCCGGAAGGGCGTCCGCGTCGACCCGCTCGACGAACACGTCGAGGATGCCGCCGCAGGTCAGACCCACTGTGTACGCGTCGTCGTCGCTGATCCCGTAGCGGCACAGCTCGGGCTGGCCGGTGTCGAGCACACGGCGGGCCCGTTCGTAGAGATCCGCCTCGACGCAGCCGCCGGAGACGCTGCCGATGACAGTGCCGTCGGTCGCGACCACCATGGCGGCGCCGGGCGGCTGCGGGGCGGAGTGCCAGGTGGCCACCACTGTGGCCAGCGCGACCGGCTCACCGTCGCGGCACCGACGGTGCATCTCGTCGAACACGTCCGGCACCGGCTGCCGCCTCTCCTTCCCGCTCCCCGTATGCAGGATATGGCGTTCAACGGCGACCGGCGGGTCTTCTGATGCATCGAGGAAGACCTATTGCGTTCGGCCCGTGCGGCGTGGTGGGATGACGCGTACCGGGCGGTGCGAGGGCTGCGGCGCCGCCGGTTGCCGGGTTGGTTAGACGCGAGGGCACCGGTCCAGGACAGGACCGTCGACGGCGCACGTCCGCTGGCTGTTTTCCGCCGGGGCACGTCGCCGTGATCGTCGCACCGCTCACGACAGCGGGGCGATCACGCCACATACCACCCGATTGCGGCGGGGCGGCTCAGCCAGCGCCCCTCGCGAGTCAGGAGAACCCGTGAACCGTTCCCGTATGGCCGCATTGCTCACCGCGACCATGACTCTCGCGCTGGGCGCTGTCGCCCTGGCGTTCAATGCTCAGCCGGCCGCCGCGCACGGCGCGGCGATGACGCCGGGCAGCCGCACCTACCTGTGCTGGCAGGACGGCCGCAGCCAGACCGGTGAGATCAGGCCGAACAACCCCGCGTGCTCCGCCGCCGTGGCGCAGAGCGGGGCGAACTCGCTGTACAACTGGTTCAGCGTGCTGCGCTCCGACGCTGGCGGCCGGACCACCGGCTTCATTCCGGACGGGCAACTGTGCAGCGGCGGTGCAACCGGTTTCCGCGGCTACGACCTGCCGCGCACCGACTGGCCGCTGACCCACCTGACCGCCGGGGCGCGGTTGGACTTCAAGTACAGCAACTGGGCGCACCACCCGGGCACGTTCTACTTCTACGTGACGAAGAACAGCTGGAGCCCGACCCGGGCCCTGGCCTGGAGTGACCTGGAGGAGCCGTTCCTGACGGTGACCAACCCGCCGCAGCGCGGGTCGGTCGGCAGCAACGACGGGCACTACTACTTCAGCGGCAACCTGCCGTCGGGTAAGAGTGGCCGGCACATCATCTACTCCCGCTGGGTCCGCTCGGACTCGCAGGAGAACTTCTTCGGCTGCTCCGACGTGACCTTCGATGGCGGCAGCGGCCAGGTCACCGGCGTGGGTCCGGGCGGCACGCCGACCGATCCGCCGACCGACCCGACCGATCCGCCGACCGACCCGACGGATCCGCCGACCGACCCGACCACCCCGCCGCCGTCCGGCGGTGACTGCATGGCCGCCTACAAGGTGTCCAGCACCTGGCAGGGCGGTTTCCAGGGCGAGGTCACGATCATGAACCACGGCAGTACGCCGTTCTCGGGTTGGACCGCGAGCTGGAGCTGGCCCAACGGGCAGGCGATCAGTCAGATCTGGGGTGCCACCCAGACATCGTCCGGCTCAACTGTGACGGCGACGAACGTCGCCTACAACGGCACTGTCGCACCGGAAGGCACCGCGACGTTCGGCTTCCTGGCGAGTTCCACAGGAACCAACGGGCTCCCCACAGTCACCTGCGCCCGCCGCTAACCACCACCACCACCTGAAATGACCAAGAGGTTTGCGTCACCGGAAACGCTCCGGATGACGCAAACCTCTTGATCAACAAGGGTGGGGCAGGGTCAGCGGACCATGGAGCCGACCACCGGCTTGGTGAGCAGGGCGGACTGGTTGCGCTGGATACCCGGGTCGAGGGTCTTGGCCACGAAGATCGCGTGCCAGATGCAGAAGATCAGCACCGTCCACACCTTGCGGGAGTGGTCGGCCTCCTCCCGCTTGTGCTCGTCGAGCAGCCGCAGCGCGTACGACAGGTCGAGCAGGTCACCCGCGCCCGAGGTGCTGAGCACGTGCCGGGCCCACTCGTACATCTCGCCGCGCAGCCAGACCCGGGTGGGGGTCGGGAAGCCCAGCTTCTTGCGGTTGACGATGGCCGGCGGCACGACACCCTGCAACGCCTGACGCATCGCGTACTTGGTGGCGTCGGAGCGCGGCGGCAGCTTCAGGTCGACCGGAATCTTCGCCGCGACGTCGAAGACCTCACGGTCGAGGAACGGCACCCGCACCTCCAGCGAGTGCGACATCGAGATCCGGTCGGCCTTGACCAGGATGTCGCCGCGCAGCCAGGTGTAGAGGTCGACGTACTGCATCTTGGTGACGTCGTCGAGCTCCGTGCACTCGGCGTAGATCGGGGCGGTGACGTCCGTGTAGCGCACCGAGGGGTCGTAGCGGCGCATCAGGTGCTGCTTCTCCTCCTCGGTGAACATCCGGGCGTTGCCGTAGTAACGCTCCTCGATCGGGGTGGTGCCGCGCTCCAGGAAGCTCTTGCCCTTGACCCCCTGCGGGATCGCCTTGGAGACCGCGCGCAGCCCCTTCTGCACCCCGCCGGGCAGGCCGTTGACGGTGCCCAGCGAGAGCGGCTCCCGGTAGATCGTGTAACCGCCGAAGAACTCGTCCGCGCCCTCACCGGAGAGCACCACAGTGACGTGCTCGGCGGCCTTCTTGGCCACGAAGTAGAGCGGCACCAGCGCCGGGTCGGCCACCGGATCGTCCAGGTGCCAGACGATCTTCGGCAGCGCGTCGATCATGTCCTGCGGACCGATCTTGGTGGGGATCGTCGTGACGTCGAGGTGCCGGGCCGAATCCTGGGCGACGTCGATCTCCGAGTAACCCGGCACGTCGTAGCCGACGGTGAAGGTCAGGATGTTCGGGTTGAACTCCCGGGCCAGCGCCACCACCGCTGTGGAGTCGATGCCACTGGACAGGAACGAGCCGACCGGCACGTCGGAGCGCATGTGCATGCGCACGCTCTCCCGCAGCGTCTCGCGGATCTCGTGGTAGAGCTTCTGCTCGTCGTCGACCGGCGCGGGCCGGAACACCGGCCGGTACCACCGACGCACGTCGATCCGACCGCCCGGGGTCCAGTTCAGGTACTCCCCGGAGCCGATCCGGCTGATGCCCTTGTGCAGGGTGCCGGGCTCGGGGACGTACTGCAGGGTCAGGTAGTGGCTCAGGTTGGCCGTGTCGACGCCCGCGTCGCCCTGGTAGTTGCTGTGCGCGAAGGGCAGCAGCGCCTTCTTCTCCGAGGCCAGGTAGAGGCCGTCGGCGGTCTCCAGGTAGTGCATCGGCTTGATGCCGAAGTAGTCGCGGGCACCGAAGGCCCGGCGTTCCTGCCGGTCCCAGATGACGAAGGCGAACATGCCCCGCAGCCGGGTGAGCACCTGCTCACCCCAGAAGTGGTAGCCCGCGACGATCACCTCGCCGTCACCGGCGGTGGCGAACTGGGCGCCGAAGTTTCTGATCAACTCCTCGCGCAGCTCGATGTAGTTGTAGATCTCGCCGTTGAAGGTCAGCAGGTAACGGCCGTTCGCGTAGGGCAGTGGCTCGTGGCTCGACGCGACGTCGATGATGGCCAGCCGCTTGTGGGCGAACACGCCGTCCGCGTACCGGCCGGAGGCGTCGCCGACCACCTCGACCCCGGTCTCGTCGGGGCCGCGGTGGTGCAGGCATTCCAACGCTCCGGCGATGTGGTCGCGATGCGCTGCGGCGTTGCCGTTCGCGCTGAAGAAGGCCAGAAGTCCGCACATGGTGGCCATCTTTCCACGCGCGCTGTCGGCCCTTGCAGCCGTCCGTCGATCCACCCGACTCCCAGGGGGCGTTACCGCCAACCGGACGCGCGGTACCGTCGGGACCAGCAACGAAGCGGAGGGAGCGGCGCAATGACCGAGGGACAGACCGACGGTACGCCGACGGACGGTACGGAATCGCACGATCCGGACTTCCCGGAGGCGTTCCTGTCCTTCATGCGGCAGGGTTGGAGCGACACGGCACTCCCCGTGACGCCCCGCCCGGAGACGCCCAACTACGCCAAGCGACGGGCGGCCCTCTCGGCGGCCTTCCCCGGCGAGACACTGGTGATCCCCACCGGCACCGAGAAGGTCCGGGCCAACGACACCGACTACCCGTTCCGGCCGGGCAGCGACTTCGCCTATCTGACCGGCGACCACGACGCCGACAGCGTGCTGGTGCTGCGCCCGAACGGCTCGGGGCACGACGCGATGCTGTACATGCGGCCCCGGTCCTCCCGGGAGACCGACGAGTTCTTCCGCAGCCGCAACGGCGAGCTGTGGGTGGGCCGGCGGCACACCCTCGGCGAGAAGTCGACCGAGCTGGGCCTGCCCACCGCCGACCTGACCGGCCTGGAGGCGACCCTCGCCGACCTGGCTCCGGGGCGTACCCGGGTGTTGCGCGGTTTCGACGCCCAGGTGGACGCGGCCGTCCGCCCCTACGCCGGGCCCCGCGCCGAGGGCCAGCCGGCCCGGGACCGGGAGCTGGCCATCGCCATCTCGGAGATGAAGCTGGTCAAGGACGAGTGGGAGATCGGCCAACTCCAGGAAGCGATCGACGCCACCGTCCGCGGCTTCGAGGACGTGGCGCGGATCCTGCCGGCCGACCGGGCGGTCTCCGAGCGGCTGCTGGAGGGCGTCTTCGCGCTGCGGGCCCGCCACGACGGCAACGACGTCGGGTACAGCTCGATCGTCGGCGCCGGCGAGCACGCCACGATCCTGCACTGGGTGCACAACCACGGCACCACCCGACCGGGTGACCTGCTGCTGATGGACATGGGTGTCGAGGGCCGCAACCTCTACACCGCCGACGTCACCCGGGTCCTGCCGGTGAGCGGCCGGTTCACCGCGCTGCAACGCCAGGTCTACGACATCGTGTACGCCTCGCAGCAGGCCGGCATCGAGGCCATCCGCCCCGGGGTGAAGTTCAAGGACGTCCACCTGACCTGCATGCGGGTGCTCGCCGAAGGGCTGTCCGAGCTGGGTCTGCTGCCGGTGAGCGTGGACGAGGCGATGGACGAGAAGTCGACCGTCTACCGGCGGTGGACGCTGCACGGCTTCGGCCACATGCTCGGCATCGACGTGCACGACTGCTCCAACGCCCGCAAGGAGACGTACCGCGACGGCGCGCTGGGCGAGGGCTACGTGCTCACCGTCGAGCCCGGTCTGTACTTCCAGCCGGAGGACGAGCTGGTCCCCGCCGAGCTGCGCGGTGTGGGCATTCGGATCGAGGACGACGTGCTGGTCACCGCGACCGGCGCCGTCAACCTGTCGGCCGGGCTGCCCCGCACCTCCGACGAGGTGGAAACTTGGCTGGCCGAGCAGCGCGAAGCCGGCCCCCGCCTGCCCAGCTAGCCCGCCCGCCCAGCTAGCCCGCCCGCCCAGCTAGCCCGCTTGCCCAGCTAGCCCGCCTGCCCCGCTGGGGCTGGTGCATCAAGCCCCGCCCCTGGCCCGCCTGCCCCTCCTGAGGGCTGGCGGTCCAGGGGTTTCGGCCGTGATCCACTCGGTTTCCTTGAAATCGCGCTGTCCCCGCCGCTCAGACACCGCGCCTTCAAGAAAGTCGAGTGGATCACGCTTTGCGGGCTTGCCGCGCGGACGTACCAGTCGGCATTCGTCCTGCTCAGGCCACTTCCTGCCGGTCAGGACCACTCGGCCGCCCTCACCCGACCTGCGCCGAATGCGTGGTTGTCTCGGATAAGTCCGCATCGCGAAGATGGTTCTCATACGGTGACGATCAGAGGCTACAACCCATTTGTAGCTGGTCGTGGCGCCTCGGGCGGTGCGATCCCGTCTGGTAGCAGGAAAGGGCGGAAGGCTCTGATGTCCAACGACGTAACGAGTACCGACGGCGGGGCCTCGACAGCTCCGCCGACACGGCGAAGGCGGGCGCTCTGGGTCGCCGGTGTGGCCGGACTGACCGGCGTGGTCGGCCTCGCGGCCCTAGGCGGCGTCGCCGCTCGGGACGACAAGCCGAAGTCCGACCAGGTGTCGGACGCACAGCCGTCGACCGACCGGCAGACCGTCAGCGATGACGGCGGCGCGAACAAGGGCGGCGCCAAGGACGACGGCGGTCAGAACGACGAGTGGAGCGGCGCCGACTGGAGCGGCTTCGACGACCAGTCCGCCAAGGACGGCAAGGAGCGCAAGGACGGCAAGGACGGCGAGAAGGACCGCACCAAGCAGGTCCCGTGCGACTCCGACAAGCTGATCCAGGCGATCACGTTCGCCAACAACGAGGACGGCGGCGTGCTGGAGCTGGCCAGGGGTTGCACCTACACCCTGACTCGCAACCAGAACGGCAACGGCCTCCCGGTGATCACCGAGCACATCACCCTCAAGGGTGAGCACACCACCATCGGCCGCGAGGCCACTGGCGACTACTTCCGCATCCTCAATGTCGGCGCTGGCGGGCACCTCACTCTCAAGGGCCTGAGCATCAGGGGTGGCCAGACCCTTCAGTCCCCGATGACCGCCGATCCGGCGACGGTCTGGGCACCGTACTCGGCCCGGACCGTGGCCACACCGGCCACGGCGGCGCCCGCCGCGAAGCCGGCGTCCGCGGCCGCACCTGGCGCCAAGCCAGCGGCGGCAGCAGCAGCAGCAGCGAAGCCGGCAGCAACCGCCGCCAAGCCGACCGCGAAGGCCGCCGCCAAGCCGACCGCCAAGGCGGCACCCGCGAAGGCCACCGCCAAGCCCGCCGCGAAAGCAGCGGCAGCGACCAAGGCCGCCACGGCCAAACCGGTAGCCGCAGCGGCCCCGGTGGGTGCCGGTACGGCGGCGGTACCGCTGGTCGAGCAGCCCGGGTTCACCGACGGCGCCGGGGTGCTGGTGCAGCCCGGTGGTCGCGCGGAGATCCTGGACAGCGAGTTGCTCTACAACCAGTCCGGCGGCAACGGCGGCGGCCTGGCCAACTTTGGCAGCACCAGGCTCAGCAAGACGACTGTCGCACACAACACCGCCTTCTTCACCGGCGGCGGCATCTTCAACGCCGGCGTACTCCAGGTCGACGAGTCGAAGATCAAGGACAACACCGGGATCATCGGTGGCGGTGGCATCTCCAACGGCGCGCCGGCGATCCGTAGTGAGGGCGTTGTGGGCGGTTCCGTCTGGGTCTACAAGAGCGAGGTCACCGACAACGAGACGCTCGGCTTCGGCGGCGGCGTGCTGGATGTCGAGGGCACCACGACGCTGCACCAGACGACTGTCGGTGACAACACCGCGGTGCTCGAGGGTGGTGGCGTCGCGGTGGCGGACAGCCAGCTCACCCTCAAGGACGCCACGGTGGTCAGGAACAGCGCCGCTCGCGACGGTGGCGGCGTGTTCGTGACCTCCGACAGCGTCGCGACGATCGAGAACAGCAGGATCAAGGACAACACCACGGGCTCCGGTGGCGGCGGCCTCTTCAACGACGACGGCTTCACCACGCTGCGCGACAGCGAGGTGGTGGGCAACCGGGCCGTCGGTCCGTTCGCCCGTGGCGGTGGGATCGTCAACGACGAGGGGAGCGAGGTCAGGCTCCTCAATACGAAGGTGGCATACAACTTCTCCACCCTTGAGCCGGGCGGCATCTTCAACAGCATCGGCGGCACCGTGACGCTCGACGACGAGTCCGCGGTCACCGCCAACCGCCCGACCAACTGTTTCAACGTTTCGGACTGCTTCGCCTGATCGGGTGGGGCTGAACCACATAGAGGGCGCGCCCCTTCGAGCCGATACGGCTCGGAGGGGCGTACCCATTTGGGCAGGTCAGGCGGGTGCAGGCCGGCTTGGGCGGCGGTGTGTCGGTCCGGGCCCCGCTGGGGGCAACATGAACCGAATGTGGGCTTCTCTCGGATAAGCCCGCGAGGCGAGGAAGGTTCTCATACGGTGGTTTTGGGAGCTACAACCGATTTGTAGCAGGGGACACCCGTCTGACGGCGGCGACCCTGTCTGGTACGAGGAGAGGGCAGAGAGCTCCGATGTCCAACTACCTAACGAACAACGAAGCCTCCGGGCGGGCGACGGCCAAGAGCCGCCGCAAGCTCTGGCTCGCCAGTGGCGTGGCCGGTTTGACGGGCGTGATCAGTCTCGCGGCGGTGGGCGTCGCGGGCAGCGCCGGTGCGGTCGGCTTGAACTGGAACACCGCGCAGGTCAGCAAGGACGGTGACCAGCGGGGTGACGAGGCGCGCGACTGGGACAAGGACGAGAACCGGGACGACAAGAACCGGGACAAGGACAAGGACAAGGACCACGAGCGCGGGAAGGAGGTGCCCTGCGACACCGACAAGCTGATTCAGGCGATCGTGTTCGCCAACAACAAGCACGGCGGTGTGCTGGAGCTGGCCAAGGGCTGCACCTACAACCTGACCCGCAACGACTACGAGGGCAACGGCCTGCCGGTCATCACCGAGCGGATCACGCTCAAGGGCGAGCACACCACGATCTCTCGGGAAGCCACGGCGGACTACTTCCGCATCCTCAACGTCGGCGCCGGTGGTCACCTCACCATCAAGGGCCTGACCATCAAGGGTGGCCAGACCCTCGAACTGTTCAACGGTGTCGAGCCGGCCGCGGTCTGGGCGGCCTACTCGGACTCCGAGGCGCTCGCCGCGCAGGTGAAGGCGGGCACCCCGTTGGCCCAGGCGCTCACCGCGCGGCAGGCCAACCCGAAGGCGGGCCTGAAGGCCGCGCCGAAGGTCACCCCGAAGGCCACGCCGGGCGTCGTCACGCCGCTCGTCGAGCAGCCGGAGGAGAACGACGGCGCCGGAATCCTGGTTCAGCCGGGTGGCACCGCCGAGATCCTGGAGTCCGAGGTCGTCCTGAACCAGTCGGGTGGCAACGGTGGTGGTGTGGCCAACTTCGGCACCACGAAGATCTGGCACAGCACCGTCACCCGTAACACCGCCTTCTTCTTCGGCGGCGGCGTCTTCAACGCCGGGCTGCTCAAGGTCGAGGAGTCGAAGATCAAGGACAACACCGCCGTCATCGGTGGTGGCGGTATCTCCAACGGTGCCGCGGAGATCTTCACCGACGACGTCGACGGCGGAACGGTCGAGCTCAAGAAGACCGAGATCACCGACAACGAGACGCTCGGTTTCGGTGGTGGCTACCTCGACATCGAGGGCAACACCACGGCGTACGAGACCAAGTTCGTCTCGAACACAGCGGTTCTCGCCGGTGGCGGTCTCGCTGCGGCGGACAGCCAACTGAACCTGCACAACGTGACGGTCGAGCGGAACAGCACCGCCGGTGTCGGTGGCGGTGTGGCCATCGCCTTCGACAGCGTGGCCACGTTCGAGAAGAGCAGCATCAAGGACAACACCGCCGGCTTCTTCGGCGGCGGGCTCTTCAACGCCGGCAGCGTCACCACGCTGCGCGACAGCGAGGTCGTCGGCAACCGGGCCGTGGGTCCGATCGGAGTCGGCGGCGGCATCTTCAACATCTTCGGCGAGGTCAACCTGTCGAAGACGAAGGTCGCCCACAACTTCTCCACCTTCGAGCCGGGCGGTGTCTTCAGCTTCTTCGGAGACGTGAACGTGGACGACAAGTCCGCGATCACCGCGAACCGTCCGACCAACTGCCTGGCCATCCCGGGCGGCACGATCGACAACTGCTTCGCCTGATCGATCACCCTCGGGTGACGACCACGTAGCACCAGCACAACGGGCCGGCCCCCTTCCGCGAGACGCGGAAGGGGGCCGGTTCACGTCAGTTCTGGACGAAGACCGCCACGCTGCGCGCCGGTACGGCGAACGTGCCGGCCGCCCGGTCGAACGAGGCGGTACGCAGCGCCGGGTCGGCCGAGTCGACAAGCACCGGGTGCAGTGCCACGTCCGCTCCGCGCAGTCCGGTCACCGTCTGGTTGGCCGCCGACGGGGTGCTGTTGAAGACGACTGTCAGCGACTTCCACGGCCCGCCCAGCCCAGCGGCGTCCAGGGTCATGGTCAGCACCCCCGGCGTCTCCTGCGCGCCGGACAGCGGGAACGCCACCCGCCGCTGCACCTGCTCGGCGGTGGCCAGCCCGAACACCGGCGACGACGCCCGGATGCGCAGCAACTCGGCGTACCGGGCGTCGGTGGTGTTGATCGCCGCGCAGTCCGGCACGAGCGCCGGGTCGGCCAGCAGCGGCTTCGCGTACGACCACTTGTCCTCGTTGTCGGGCGCGGGCGGCAGACCGGCGCCGAACCCGTTGCCCCCTTCACAACCCCAGCGGATCTGGTTGAACCAGTCACCGGAGTTGAACGAGTTGCGGTCCAGCGACTTCGACCGCAACCGTTCGGTGCCGGCGGTGACGAACCCGGTGCCCTGTCCCAGCACCACGGTGCCCAGCGCCAGCACCTGCATCCGTGAGCGGTCCGCCGCCGTCGTGGCCTGCGGCAGTTTGTACGCCAACGCGTCGTACAGGATCTCGTTGTCGTGCGCGTCGGCGTAGGTGACGGCCTCCCCCGGCGCTGCGGTGTAGCCGGCCGGGGAGCCGTTGTAGTCCACCTGCGCCCCGGTGACCTCACGCCCGGACGTGTCGGTGAACCGGTATCCGCGCAGGTTGCCGGTGAGCCCCACCTTGATCAGGTCGTGGGCGTGCAGGAGTCGGGCCTTCTGCTCGGCCGGTGACCCGTTGACCGCGTCGCCGTTCGGGTCGCTGTAGAGCCCGGAGGCGAAACCCTGCACCCGGGGGTTGGCGTCGAACGGCCCGCCGCCACGCACCGCGTCGCGCAGCCGGTCGTTGAAGGTCCCGATGCCGGTGCCGGCCATGTTGGCCTGGGTGGCCTGGACGAAACGGGCGTCGTTGGCGACCTCACCGAAGTTCCAGCCCTCGCCGTAGAGCATGATCGCCTTGCCGTCCACGCCGTCACGGGCGACTGTCAACCGGTCCAGGGCTGCCCGGACGGCCAGGATGTTCGCCTTCGGGTGGTGACCCATCAGGTCGAAGCGGAAGCCGTCCACCTTGTACTGCCGGGCCCAGGTGACCAGCGAGTCGACCACCAGCTTGCCCATCATGGTGTGCTCGGGGGCGGTGTTGGCGCAGCAGGTGGAGTTGGCCACGGTGCCGTCCTCCAGCAGGCGGTGGTAGTAGCCGGGCACGATCTGGTCGAGCACCGACTTCGCGTCGGTGCCGGCCGCCGACGTGTGGTTGTAGACCACGTCCATGACCACCCGCAGCCCGGCGTCGTTCGCCCCGGCGACCATCCGCCGGAACTCGGTGGTCCGCGCCGCGCCGACCGGGTCGACCGCGTAGCCGCCCTCGGGCACTGTGTAGTGCAGCGGGTCGTACCCCCAGTTGTAGCCGTCGTTTTCGGCGACCGCCGCCACGCACTTCTGCTGCTCGGCCGAGTCCGGCGGCAGCGCCGCCAGGTCGCAGGCCGGCTGCCGCTGGTCGGCCCGCTTCTCCGGGATCGTCGCGAAGTCGAACGCCGGCAGCAGGTGCAGGTGGGTGACCCCGGCGTCGCCGAGCGCCCGCAGGTGGGTCATGCCGGCGGTTTTCGGGTCGGTGAACGCGAGGAAGGTCCCCCGCCGCTCGGCCGGCACTGTGTCGTCGGCGATGGAGAAGTCCCGCACGGACAGCTCGGTGATCTGCGCCTTCGCGGCCGGCACCGGTGCCGGTTTGCGCAGCGTGCGCCACCCGGAGGGTGCCAACGCCGGGTCGTTCAGGTCGACGAGCTGGCTGTGCGTGGAGTCCGCGGCGAGGGCCACCGAATACGGGTCGGTGACCGCCGCGGTCACCATCCGCTGCGCCGCCGGCTGCCACGCCCGCACCTCGTACCGGTAGAACCTGCCGGTCCAGGTGTGGTCGCCGCGCACCGACCAGACGCCGGTGCGGTCGTCGCGGCGCATCGGCACCGTCTTCGGCGCGGCGGTGGGCGAGTCGAACAGGTGCAGGCGCACGCTGTGGGCGGTCGGTGCCCACAGCGCGAGGCTCGGTGTCCGGCCCGCGAACGTGGGCCCGAGGGTGGCGTCGGCCGCCCGGGAGTACACGTCGTCGAGCACGCCGGGGATCTGCACGCCGGTAGCGGCGAGCAGCGCACCCTCGGCGTCGCGTTCGGTGACCAGCAACTGCCCCCGCAGCGCCGCCGGGACCTTGGCCAGGTCCGCCCGGTCCAGGGCGAAGCTACGGTACGACCACAGGTGCGGGAACCTGTCGCGTTGTGCCTCGGTGAGCCCGTTGCGCTGGGCCCGCAGCGGCAACGTGGTGTAGTTGCCGGTCAGTTCGCCGTCGACCACGCTGACCCCGCCGGTGGGCGCGGTGACCAGCGCGTACGTCCTGCCGTCGGTCGGCGGTGTCTGCCACACCACTGTGGACCTGTCGATCCAGTGCGCCTTCTGCTTGCTGATGTCGGTGTCTCCGCTGGCGGTGGTGGCCGTCGACGGCAGCAGGCGGCCCGGTGTGGCGGCGAGGAGCCACACCTCCCGGCCCGCGCTGGCGAAGTCGAGCCGCTGGTCGTCGGGCAGGTCCTTGGTGTCGCCCTGATGGATGATGTAGTTCAGGCCGGTCGCGCCGGCCGCCAGCGGCACCCGGAACACCGCCCCGAACGCGTCGATGGAGGTCGGTCGCAGCGGGGCGGACCACTCGGTCGGGTTGGCCGCGCCGTCCCACAGGTGCAGGCCCCAGCCGTCGTAGTTGCCGTCGGCCCGCCGGTAGTGCAGCACGGCGGTGCCCTCCTCGACGGGCGGGTCCGGTTCACCGGCGGCCGCCTGCCTGCTCGGGTAGATCGCCGGGTCGCCCTGCTTGAGCCAGATCTCGCCGGTCCGGGTGACGTCGATGCTGCGGTCCTGGGCGACGTCCTTCGTACCCGCCTTGTCGACGACCAGGAAGTTCACCGACGTCGCGCCCGGCTTGAGTTTCACCCAGGCGAACCGGCCGTAGGAGTCCTCCCCGGCGAACGGCTGCCCCTTCGGCCACTCGGTGACGTACGCCGGGTCGATGTCCCCCCACGCGTACAGCCCCCAGTCGTCGTATCCCCCGGCCGGGCGCTGGTAGTGCACCACCGCCCACTCCCGGGAGCTGCCCTGCGCCGGGGTCCCCACGACGGCGGTGGACCGGGCGGTGGCGGTACGGCCCCGGCCGTCGCGGACCACCGCCTTGTACTCGACACGGGTGCCGCCGGCCAGGCCGGTCAGGTCGTGCTGCACCGTGTACGGGGCGTGGTCGGCGCTGCCCAGCAGCGTCCACCGGCCGCCGGCCACCCGCGCCGCGACGGTGACAGTGGCCAGCGGGTCGCCGGTCACCCGGGCGGTGACCGCCGCCCGGGTGGCGACCGGCGCGTCCGGAACCGGGCTGGTGATGGTGATGGTCGGCTTGTCGGTCGCCCGCGCGATGGGGTTGCCGGCCCGGTACACCGCCGCCGACAGCGGCGGCACGGTGAGGGTCAACTCGCCGTCACCGCCGGCTTTCACTGCGCCCGAGCCACCGTAGATGCCGGTGAAGGTGGCGCCGGCCGACCAGGTGTCCACAGTGACAGTCTGCGCCGTGTCGGCGTTGTTCACGGCCACCACGTACTCGGTGCGGTCGGCCGGGGCGATCCGGGAGGCGGCGAAGACGCCCGGCCCGTCGTCCGCGTACCGGGTGACCTGCACACCGTCGCGCAGCGCCGGGTGGGCCTGACGCAGCCGGCCCAGGTCCGCGATGGTCCGGTACAGCGGGTGGGTCGTGTCGAACTGGTCACCGGCGTGGGTGCGGTCGGTGCCGAGCAGGTCGTCGTCGAGGTAGTCGGGAACCTTCGACGCGAACATGTCCTGGCGGGCGTCCTTGTCCCCGCCCGGGCCGGTGAAGCCCTGTTCGTCGCCGGAGTAGACCACCGGCTGGCCACGGGTCAGGAACATCAACTGGTGCGCGAGCTGGTCACGACGCAGGTGGGTGGCCGGGTCGCTGCCACCACCGGCGATGAACGATCCGATCCGGCCCATGTCGTGGTTGCCGAGGAAGGTGGTCAACCGGCCCGCGTCGGTGTCCCGGGCCGCGTAGAGGTCGTCGCGGACGTACACGTCGGCGAGCGCCTTCGCGGAGCCGGCGCCGGCGGTGAAGCCCCGGGCGGCCTCCTGGAAGGCGAAGTCGAGGGTGGCCGGCAGGCCACCCTCGCGGACGTAGCTGGAGCTGATCTCCGGGTCGGCGCTGTACACCTCGCCGAACATGAAGAAGTCCTTCTTGCCGGCCTTCTCCGCGGCCCGCTCGATGCCCTGGCTGAACTGCGGCCAGAAGTCCATGTTGACGTGCTTCACGGTGTCCAGTCGGAAGCCGTCGACGCCGGTCGCGCCGATCCAGTCCCCGTACGCCTTGGTCAGGCCCCGGACCACCTCGGGACGCTCGGTCCACAGGTCGTCGAGGCCGAAGAAGTCGCCGTACTCGCTGTTCTCGCCAGCGAAGGTGGAGTCACCCCGGTTGTGGTACATGGTGGCGTCGTTCAGCCAGGCCGGGACCTTGACGCTCGCGTCCTTCGGATCGGCGAACGTCGGCGTGTACGGGAAGGACTCCTTGTCGACCGGCGGGAACGCCCGGGAGCCGTCGGCGTAGTTGCGGTCCTCGAACGCCCGGCCCTGCGCGTCGGTGTACGGCGAGGTCGCCTTGTCCACGTACGCGTACCTGTCCTCGGCGTACTTGATCACGTCGGCGGTGTGGTTGACGATCACATCGAGGTAGATCTTGAGGCCGCGCTGGTGGGCGAGCTTGACCAGCCGCTTCATCTCTTCCATCGTGCCGAAGTGCGGGTCCACCTGGGTGAAGTCGGTGATCCAGTAGCCGTGGTAGCCGGCCGAGATGTCATTGCCGGCACCCTGCACCGGCCGGTTCTTGAAGATCGGGGCGAGCCAGATGGCAGTGGTGCCCATCCCCTGGATGTAGTCCAACTTGTCGATGACGCCCTTGAGGTCACCGCCGTGATAGAAGCCTTTGTCGGTCGGGTCGAGGCCGGTCCGCAGCCGGTCGCCGGTGAGGCCGCCGGAGTCGTTGCGGGGGTCTCCGTTGGCGAACCGGTCCGGCAGGACGAAGTAGAACTGCTCGGCTCGGGCGGAGTCGCCGCCGGCCTTCAGCAGCGCCTCGGCGGTGGGTTCGGCACGCCACTGGGTCGCACCGCCGATCGCGAGTGGGGCGCCGTCGGACGGCCGGGGGCCCGCGGCGGCGGGGTGCACGGCGACCGGAGCGCCGACGAGCGTGACGGTGAGCAGGGAGGCAAGGGCCAGCAGGGCGGTGCGCGGTATCGGCGGGGGTTTCATCGACGCCTTCCTCTGGTCGCTGATTGGCCGCACGCTAACCCTTGCCGAAACATTCTGCAATACCTTGCAAACATGGTCGCAACAAAGCAGCATCCTTGCGGAAGGGCCGGTCAGAGCCCGTTGCAGCGCGCCCCGTCCACCGTGCACTCCCGTGGGGTGTGGGACGCCCGCTCCATGTGGAACCGCAACGACACCGAACCGCCGGGCGACACCTCGACCCCACTGACGTACGTGAAGCCGTCGTCGGACTGGCGGATCGTCCCCTGTGGGACTCCCTCCACCCAGGCGGTCACCAGCCGCCCACCGGAGAACTCCAACCGCACCGTCCAACCACGGCTGCGAGCGGACGTGTTGACCATCGCCACCTCGCCGATGAAACCACCGTCGAAGCTCTGCACCACCCGGTACCGCCCGGTCATCGCCGGCTGCCCCGGCGCCGCCCGGCTCGGCGACCGTGTCGCCGTCGGCCTCCCGGTCGGACCGGCCGTCGGGTCGACCGACGGTGAACCGGACCCGGCCGCGGAGCTCGGTGGCAGCCCGCTCGCCCGCCCGGATATCCCCGGCAGCACCGGCGCCGGAGACGGCACCGACGTGGGCACGCTCGGTGCCACCACAGCGGACGGCACCGGCAGCGCCGGCGGCTGCGCGCCGTCCGGCGCGGGGCTACGTCCCCGGTACGCACCCAGGGCCACGATGAGCAGGACCACCATCACGACGACCCCGGCGCCCACCACGATCCAGGGCGACGTGGCGATCGCGACCGGACCGTGTGGCGGGCGCGGAACACGGCGCATGCCGGACATGTACCTCCTTCAGCGGACCGTCCGCGCAGCGTAGCGATCGGCGGCCCGGCCCGGAAAGCCTTGGCTGCGCAGCGTCACCGCACCACGACCCGGCTCCGGCTCAGTCGATCCGGCAGTCAACTCCGTTGATCGTGCACTTGAGCGGTCGCTGCGCCGAGTCACCCCAGCCGACGCGCACCCGCAGCGTCCGAGAGTCACCCGCATCCAGCGAACGGGTGCCGCGCAACACGAACTCCCCGTGCCCGCGCCCCCGCACCGAGACGCCCGAGTCATCACTCAACCGCAGAGTCCAGGTGTCGTCGTCGAACACCAACTCCACCTGCCAGTCCACCGACCGGCTCGACTCGTTGGCGAGCGAGAGCACCGCGGCGTCCCCGTCCCAGCCGTTCGTACCGACCTGGTAGCGGGCGCCGACCGTGTCCTCCGCCGTTGCCGGCGGCGCCACCAGGACGTTCGTCCGCCCCGCAGTCGGCGAGCCGGTCGCGGTGGCCCGCGGCGACGGCGTCCGACTACTGCGCGACGGTCGCGGCGACACCGAGCGCCGCTCCACAGCGGCCGGAGTCGGCCCACCGGTGGCCGATGCGGCGGCCGGCACTGTCGGCAGGAACGCCGGAGGCGCGGCCTGCGGCGGCGCCTCCCGCTCCCTCGTCCGGAACGACAACAGCGCGATCACCAGGAGCACCACCAGCGCGCACACACCGAGCAGCACCACTATCCACGGCACCGAAGCCAACACCCGCGCCGCCCGCGAATCTGCCGCACCGTCCGGCCGCACCGCCATCAGGTCTCCCCTCGTCCCCACCGACGCGACAGCGTAGCCAGCGCCACACGGACCGGAAACCGGGCGGGTACGGATCGGGCCGACCGGCCCCGGTCGGTCAGCCCGTCCGGACGACAGTGCAGATCAGTGGTCCGTCATCCGAGATACGAAGCAGGTAGCGGTACCGCTCACCCGGCACCGCCTGCCCCCGACTGTCCAGGAATTCCCACTCCACCGCCACCATCGTCAACAGCGCGGACACCTGCTGCACGTCCTCGATCCGGGCGTGGGCCGCTACCAGCTCCCGGTCCTGGTAGTCGGGCGCGGCGCCCACGAAGGAGAGCGCCACCGCCGCCGCGGACGTGAACGAGAAGCTGTAGGTGTCCGCCACCACCAACCCCGGCAGGGCGTAACAGCCGGCGATGGCCGGCAGGTCGCCGGAGGTCAACGCCACGCCGTACCGGTCGAAGAAGTCGGCCAACGTGTCAAGATCCGTGGAGGCGTTCACGGTCACAGCAATTGCCGGTCACCGCCGAGGTCAAACCTTCAGCGCGGCGGTACCCGAACCTCGATCTCGGAACCCAACCGGGCGTCGGCGGCCAGACCCAGGTCGTCGCCGCTCCAGAACCGACCCGGGTCATACCAGTTCGGACGCCGGCCCGCCGGCAGCAACCCCATGGCCTCATAGGTCACCGCCACCACCTCGGCGCAGTACGCCGTCTCCAGCGCCCGGTCCCGCTCCCCCGCCGACCGGGCCGGGTTGGCCTGGTTGGCGCTGTCGGCCGGGTTGGCCTGGTTGGCCGGGTCGGCGCGGTTGGCCTGGTTGGCTCGGTCGGCCTGGTTGGCGCGGTCGGCCGGGTTGGCGCGGTCGGCCGGGTTGGCGCGGTCGGCCGGGGTCAGTCGAGGTGTCGGCTGGCCGAGGCGTGACAGCGCCGACAGGCGACCGAGGTGCGGCAGCGCGGATAGCCCGCCGGGGCGCGGCAGCGCCGGCACCCGACCCCGCACCCAGCGCCACGCCAACTGGGCGGTCGACGGGAACGGCGTACCGTCCAACCGCGCGATCGTCCGCAGCACCGCCCGCTCCATCTCCGCGTCGACCGGCGGGTCGAGCTGCCGCAGCCAGGCCCGTTGGCCGTACCGGTTGGCCCACACGCAGACCGCGTCCCGCAGGTCGTGCAGCTGGACGCCGCGCTGGTGGGTGCCCGACCACAGGTCCGGCAACGACCTGCCCAGCTCCGCGTGCCACATCAGTGGCGGCATGTCGTCCAGCACCACCGCCATCCCGACGTGGTTCACCGGGCTGTTGGTGGTGAACTGGATCGCCCGGTCCGGCACGCTGCGACCCCGGAACACCCACACGTCACCGGTGCGGGTCAACTCGACGGCCTCATCCAGGCTGATGCTCATGAGGGTCTAGCCTAGGCCGATGCGGCAAAGAATGCGGTGGTGGAAGGTTCTCGGGCTGGCCGGGCTCGCCGGCGTCGCAGCCTCCGGGGTGGTCATCGCGCGAGCCGAACGGCGGCGGCGCGCGTACACCCCCGAGGAGATCCGGCAGCGGCTACTGGAGCGGCACGCGCAGGCCGGCGACGCCGCGAAACCCGGCGACGGGGCCTGACCCACCGTCCCCTGTAGATCGTCAGTGGGGCAACCGGACAGGTCGATGATCGATACGATCAGGCCATGACGACGCCCGTCGCACAACGGCCCTTCGTCCTGTCCACCCCGGCCGCGCCGGTGGAACGACACGGCAACGTCGACCTGCACCTGCCCGCCCACAACGGTCCCGCGCCCGCCGTCGTGGTGGTGCACGGCGCTCCGCTACCACCCGACGCGCCCGACCCCCGCGACTGGCTGCTCTACCGCGGCTACGGCGCGCTGCTCGCCGCGAGCGGCGTGGTCACCGCGCTGGTCAGCTACCAGGTGTCCGACCTGTCAGCGCTGCCCGCCGCAGCCGACGACATCGCCGCCATGGTCGAGCAGGTCCGCGCCGATCCGCGGGTCGACAGCGAGCGGGTGGTGCTGTGGTTCTTCTCCGGCGGCGGCCTCTTCGCGGCCGACTGGCTCCGCGTCCCGCCGCCATGGCTACGCGGGATCGCACTGACGTACCCGCTGCTCGTCCCGTTCCCCGGCTGGGAGGTCGACGCCCGGTTCCTGCCGGTCGAAGCTCTCAGCGCCGGCACCGGCGTGCCACTGGTCCTGACCCGCGCAGGCCAGGACATCCCACCGGTTCTGGCCGGCATCGACGCGTTCCTGCCTACGGCGACCGCGCAGGGCTGGCCGATGCGGGTGATCGAGGTGCCGGACGGCCAGCACTCCTTCGAGATTCTCAACCACGGCCCGCAATCCGAGGCAGCCGTCCTGGCCGCCCGCGACGCGGTCCTGGAGGTGCTCGACGCCGGCTGACCCACTCCGCCGGCCGAGTACCCCTTCGCGCGCGGATGCGCAGGCTTCCGTCGGTGCCGCATCAGATTGGGGATCTCTCGCACCCGACGTTCGCCGCCGTACGACGATCGTGAGAGAGCCGGTCGATGGCGGGGGGTGAGAGGTGCGCAGCAGACGTCGGGGTGCCCGACCGGCGGAAAGTGCGCTGCGCGAGGGCCGGGAGGCCTATGAACGGCTTCGCACCTACCTCATCCTCGCGGTGCAGGCGGGGCTGGCCGCCGGATTGGCCTGGTTCGTTGCCAGCGACGTGCTGCACAATCCGCAGCCGCTGTTCGCACCCGCCGCCGCGGTCGGCACCATCGCGGCGGCCGTCGGTAATCGAGCCCGTCGCACTCTCGAGCTTCTCGCCGGGGTGTTCCTGGGGGTGCTGGTCGGAAACGGGATCGTACGGTTCATCGGGGCGGGACCAATACAGACCGGTGTGGTCGTGGCACTGGCCATTTCGGCGGCAGCCGTCTTTCGTGGCACCGGAGCCGTCATGGTGCAGGCGGGAAGCACCGCCGTCCTGCTCGGCACAGTGTCTCCGGACCGGCCGGACCTGGCCGTGCCGCGGACGGCGAATGCGCTGGTCGGTGTGGTGGTGGCCATCGTGGTGGCCTTGCTGATCCTGCCGCTCAATCCGGTGCGGATCGTGCACCGCGCCGCTGGTCCGACAGTCGATGCCATCGCCCGGGAGATGACCGCCATCGCCAATGCGCTGGCTCACCGCGACGTGCGACAGGCCGACGATGCCCTACAGCGACTGCGTGCGGCAGAGGCGGCACGACGGAACACGGCCGACGTGGTCGCCGCAGCATGCGAAGTCGCGATCCTCTCACCGTGGCGGAGGAGACGGCTGGGCATCATGCGTCGGTACGCGCGGGCGGCCGAACACCTTGAACTCGCCTACACGAGCAGCCGCGAGATGGTGCAGTGGGCGGTGTCGGCACTACACGCCCGGGAGACGCTGCCGGCCGGCCTCTCCACGGCGATGGAGCACTTCGGCCAGGCGTTCAGGCTTCTGCATCGTGACTTCCTGGCCGGACGGGAGCCGGACCGCGCGCGGGAGCGGGCGCTACAGGTGATCAGTGACATCAACGAGGCATGCGCCGAGGGTGTCGGGCCCTCCGGGGCTGTCGTCGTCTCACAACTGCGCGTTGTCGTCAGTCAACTGCTCCAGATCTCCGGGCTCCCCCAGACGGAGGCGAATCAGCAGGCCGGTTTGAACGCCGACGTGTGAGCGTTCAGGGCAGCGGGCCGTCGGTCTCGGCCGCCCGGCTGAGGCGATCCCGGATCAGCGTGAGCACGGTGTCGGTGGTCCGGTCGAGGTGGCTGCGCCCATCGGGCAGGCGGGCCTCCGGGGCGATGTAGCTGCGGGGACCGATGTGCGTGGCAGGGTCGAGCCGCTGCACGGTGATCTTGCCTTCACGGTCGGCCCGGTTCCATCCGCTCCAGCGGAACAGCCGCCACCGCTGCGGGAAGATCCAGGTGCCGACTCGCTCGATCCAGTCACCGGCACTGGTGAGCTGGTAGAGGTGCTGAGCATGGGTGATGTCGTTGGCACCGTTGTGGAAACCACCGAGAGTGATCAGCCAGAGCGGGGTACGCAGTTGGGACCACAGTTCGTTCACCGCACCGCTGGCGACCTGGGCGCCACCGCTGTAGCTGAGCAACACCACGGGTATGCCGCTGTCCGGCCGGTATCCGGCGACCTGGAGTTCGGTGGCGATCTGCGCACCGACGGCACGGTTGTACAGGGGACGGTAGCGGCGGTCGGCGGCGACGAAGATCTGCATCACGTTGTGCAGGAACAGCAGCAGCCCGATGCGGCGGCGCACCCAGGTCCAGACCGGCCGGTCGGCGAGCGGCACGGCGAGCGGGGAGTAGGGCTGCACCTGGCCCAGCACCCGGAGCTCCGGCGCTCGGTTGATCAGGGCCTTGACCAGTCGGCCACCATCGCGGGTGTCGTGGAAACGGCGCTTCCCGATGCCGTCCAGATAGACCAGGTAGGCGTCCGGAGGGCGGTCCGGATCAGCCCCTCGGGCGTAGGACATGCCCTCGGGACGGGAGATGGTGGGTGTGCGCCAGCCGGCGGCGTAGACCAGCACCTCGTAGCGGGCGAGCAGAGCCTCGGCGATCAGCACCAGTCCCAGCCCGCCGAGCAGCAGCAGGAGCGCCAGTCCGATCACGCGACCGGCTCCGGTGCTCGTCTGGTGTTGAGCTTCACGACAAGGCGGCGGACGGCCTCGACGGAGACACCGAGCCCGACTCCCGCGATCGCTACGCAGCCGGCGGCTTCCCACCAACCAACTCCGGCCACCGTGGCGAGAGCACCGGCGAGGCCGGCCCCCACTCCCACCATGAGCAACAGGTGCAGCAGTGGCCCGAGCAGCGGGAACGCGAGGACCCCGGCAAGCACGAGCGGAACGGCCAGGCCTGGTGTCCAGACCAGTGCGTCGGACGGTGCGGTGGGTAACACCAGACCGGCAACGGCCCACGCGGACAGCGGCCAGAGCGCGAACACCGCGCCGTCGACGATCGCGCCCGCCAGCAACAAGCTGACCACCCGCACGTGCGACACGCCGGACAGGCGGGCCACCACCGGCAGGAGACGCCCGGCGGCCTCGGACAGCCCGGCGACCAGCAGCAGGATGGCAATAATCGGAGACATCGATCAGCCCGCTGGCGGCAGATCGGCAGAGCCCGGCTGAGCGACCGAGCCGGTCTGCTGCACGAAGTGCTCAAGTACGTCGGCGGCACGCGCATAGCCGCCCGCCTGACGCTGAGCGACCTGCAGGGTGCTCGCGGCGGCCCGGAACCGAGGCTCGTCGAGCAGACGCTGAGCGAGGGCCCGCACAACCTCCACCGTGACATCCTCGGTGCGGATCGACAGGCCGGCATCGAGTTCGCCGATGCGGGAAGCCACCAGCAGTTGGTCAGCGCCCTGCGGGACCACCAGCATCGGGGTGCCGGCGTACAGGGCCTCGTTGACGCTGTTCACTCCGCCGTGGGTGATGAACAGCGCCGCACGGGCCAGCACCTCCAACTGCGGTACGGATCGGTGGGCGAGCACGTTTCCCGGTAGCGGGCCAAGATCGACGGGATCGGTATGTCCGCTGGAAATGACCACTGTGCCGCCCAGCGGGGCCAGCGCGTCGGCGAAGGTACGCAGCAACTGCGGAGCGTCGAACACCGTGCCCATCGAGGCGTACATCACCGGGTCCCGCAGTCGATCGACCGGAAACGACGAGTCCGCTCGGCGGGCACCGATGCTCGGTCCGACGAACTGATAGGACTGGTCGAAACTGTCCGCCGCGGGGTGGAACGCCCGCGAGGTGTAGACGAGGTTGAGCGGCTGACGGATGTTGGCCAGGTCGATCAGGGGCAGGGCGCGTGTGTCGTACCGACGGCGCAGCTCCCACCGCGATCTCAGGTACCCGACGGTGGAGCGGGGAAGGGCCGCGGCCGCGCCGAGCAGCTCCCAGGAGCCGCGGGTCGGGCTCGGCACGTGCCGGTTGAAGGCGAACGTGGTGAACGACGATGCCGGCGGCACGCCGAGTTCCCGGGCGACCACCGGCCCCCACGGGCAGAGGGAGTCGTGCACGATCAGATCGGGCCGGGCGCCCCGCAGGTCGGTGAGGACGGCGGGCAGCACGCGTACGGCGGTACGCGCAAGCTGCTCCATCACCGTGACGGGCGTCGGCGGGCCGGAGAGCGGAAGGTCGTCCCCGGGGTAGAGGAACACCCGTGCCCCGGTGGCCGCGATCTGCTCGGCGTAGGCCGGCGTCGTGTGATAGGTGACGGAGTGGCCACGACGAACAAGCTCACCCACAACGGGCAATGTCGGGTTGATGTGCCCGTGCATGGCGATGTTCAGGAATGCCACTGCGCTCATCGGTCGACCCCTGGCGGGGAAGGAGCCAGAGCCCGGCAAGTTGCAGCGTCCATGATCCACCCCTCTCGGTCAGAGCCTAGATGTTGCCTGCTGGCAGTGCGTCGGGGACCAGGTACTCGACTCATCGCCTCGTGCCGGGCTGGGCGGGCGACCAGCCACACACAGGCATGATCCACTCGGCTTTCACGATGTCGGGGCCTCCCCGGCAGCGGGACGCCGCGGTTTCCGTGAACCCGAGTGGATCACGACGGTGTGGCCGCCGTGTCCGTTCCGCCGGCTGGGCGGGTGGTGGTTTGTCGGGTTTGTTGTCGGGTGTCGGGTGGTCGGGGCCACCCCGACGGCGGAATCGGTGGCCGGGCCGGGTCGTTATACCTGGCAGACCACCGCAACAGCCCGGGTCATGGTCCGCCGGGCCCGCCGGACAGCCGCCAGGCCCTCCCGCCGGAAGCAGCCGCCGGGAACATCCGCCAGGCGGCTCCGGTTACATCCCCCGCACGGCCGAGCACCACGGGCCGGCCCCCGCGGTAGGCGGAATGACTCGCCACCGCGAACGGTTGCACCCTGTCCCGACGCCGACCCCCCTTTCGCGGGTCACCGGGCAGAACCCTCGAACTTCCCCCCGCACAACCACAACCCCCTGAGGTTGTGCGGGCAGGCACCCCCGATGCAG
>NZ_JAKKFD010000005.1 GCF_022229005.1 Micromonospora trifolii | reverse complement strand
CCAGCTCCCGTTTCCGGTTCCCCCCCCACCGAGGCGCTCCCGCGCGCCTCCGGGCCGGGGGTGCCGGCTTCCGCCGCCCCCGCGCCCGGTGACCGACGCATCACCGGGGCGCGCGTCACCGTTCCGTGCCGCGCTAGGGCGGGCGCCCCCTGCGTCACTCTCCCCGGCCCCCCGCCGGCGACGAAGGTGTCCCGACCGTTCACCGTCACCGGCTAGCACCGAGCCGGGACAGGTACAGCCGCGTGGGGCGGGCCGTGATCACGGCCCGCCCCACGCCGCAACGGCCTCAGTGCGGTGGGAGCAGCGCGTCGACCAGGTCACGCAGCGGACCGACCAGGTCCTGTTCGGTGGCGGAACTCAGCGGTTGCAGCTGGATCGACGATCGCAGCACCGCGACCCCGATGCCGGCGGCGAGGGCCATCTGGGCGCGGAGCAGGAGTTGTTCGCTGCCCGGTTCGCCGGGACGCCACCCGCGAGCCGCCGCCAGTTGTTCGCTGGAACGGACCAGGACGCCGCGCCGGATCTCGTCGGCCCCCGCGTCACCGGAGGACCGCAACAGCAGTGAGAGTTGGCTCGACAGACCCGCCGCGCCGAGGTCGGCGATGTGCCGGGCGATGGCCTCGGGCACCCGGTCGGCGGGCGTCTGACCTGTCGTTCGGCGCAGTTCGTCGCCCGCTGCTCGCAGGCACGCCTCGAACAGGCCCTCCTTCGACGTGAAGTAGCGGCTGATGAGCGCCACGTTGACGCCCGCGTCGTCGGCGATGTCGCGGACGGTGGTGGCGGCGTAGCCGTCCCGGGCGAAGCGCTGGCGGGCGGCGTCGAGCAGGAGTTGCCGGGTCTCGGCCGCGTCCCGACGGCGACGCTGGGCCGGTTCGCCGGCGGTGTCACCGGTCGCGGGGACAGGCGGTTCTGCTGTCACGACGCGTCCTCTCTGTCGCTCTGGCTCGGCCTCGGGGCTGACAAGTAAACATATGTTGACTTTCTGCCGACTGCAAGGTCCGGTGCGATGCGAGGGTGACGTAAACGACTGTTGACATGGCCCTCCGGCTGCGCATACTGGCTAAGTCAGCAAACGTTTACATCTAGTTCGGGGATTTCATGACCCACACCATCGAGGAGCCGACAGACCTCGGCTCCGCGTCCGGCGCCGCCCCGCGCGCCAACAGCACCCTTCTGGTGCTGTACCTGTCACTCGGTGGCCTGGCGTTCGCGGTGCTCCAGTCGCTGGTGGCGCCCGCGCTGTCCACCATCGGAAGGGACCTGGGCGTCTCGACCGGGGACATCAGCTGGGTGCTCACGGCGTACCTGTTGGCCGCCTCGGTGCTGACGCCCATTCTCGGACGTCTCGGTGACATGGTCGGCAAGCGTCGGGTCCTCATCGGCGTCCTCGCGGCCCTCGCCGCGGGCACCCTGCTCGCTGCCCTGGCTCCCAACCTGACAGTGCTGATCGTCGCGCGGGCGCTCCAGGGGGCCGCCGGCGCGATCCTGCCGCTGTCGATCGGCATCGTCCGCGACCAACTGCCCCGGGAGAAGGTCGGTGTCACCGTCGGCCTGCTGTCGGCGATCTTCGGTGTCGGCGCCGGTGTGGGCATCGTGGCCGCGGGCCCGATCGTGGAGCACCTGTCGTGGCACTGGCTGTTCTGGCTGCCGCTGGTCCTCGTCGTCGTCGCGCTGCTCGGGGCCATCTTCGGGATGCCCGAGTCGCGGGTCCGCACGCCCGGGCGGCTGGACATGCTCGGCGCGGGCATCCTGTCGGTGTCGCTGGTCTCGTTGCTGCTGGCCGTGAGCAAGGGGCAGGGCTGGGGCTGGACCGAGCCGAAGACCATTGGCCTGTTCCTGCTCGGTGCGGTCGCGATGGTGGTGTTCGTGCGGGTCGAGCTACGGGTACGCGAGCCGCTCATCGACATGCGCCTGATGCGGATCCGTGGTGTCTGGGCCACCGACCTCGTCGCCCTGATCCTCGGGTTCGCGATGTTCGGGACGTTCGTGCTGGTACCGACCCTGCTGCAACTTCCCGCCGCGACCGGGTACGGGTTCGGCAAGACGGTGTCCCAGGCGGGCCTGTTCCTGCTGCCCACCGTCCTGATGATGGTGGTCTTCGGTCCGCTCGCGGGCCTGCTGGACCGGCGCTTCGGTCCCAAGGTTCCGATGTTCCTCGGCACTGTCGCTGTCGTCGTCGCCTTCGCGCTGCCGGCGCTCGCGCACGGCGCGACCTGGCAGGTGCTGCTCTCCGGGGTGCTCACCGGCGCCGGCATCGGCCTGGCGTTCGCGGCGATGTCCAACGCCATCATCGAGAGCGTCCCGGCCGGGCAGACCGGTGAGGCGAGCGGCGTCAACACCATCGCCCGCACCATCGGCAGCAGCATCGGCGCGGCGGTCGTGGCGGCCGTCATCACGTCGAACAGCACCCCTGCGGGGCTTCCCACCGACACGGCGTTCACCGCCGGCTTCTGGGTGTGCGCTGGCGTCGCGGTCCTGGCGGTCGTCGCGGCACTCGCCCTGCCCTCGGCGCGTCGCCGTCACGAGCAGGCCGTCGCCGCCGGTGTCGACGACCTTCCGCCCGAGCCGGTCGAGCTGCACCTGCCCCACCGGCACCACTGAGCAGGCGGCTGACCGTCGTCGAACGAGCGCGGGCCGTGTCCACTGCTGGTGGGCGCGGCCCGCGCCGTTCGGTGCGACCTCAGGCTGCTCGCGACCCGCCCAGTCGAAGCTGCCAGCGCGCGCCCTGGCTCGTCAGCCGGACGACGGCCAGGGGTTCCACGTCCACCTGCCGGTACGTTGCCATCGGAAGGCCGAGGGCGTGCACCACAGCGACCCGGATCACCAGTAGGTGGGTGACAGCGATGACGCGCCCGCCGGCCCGGTGCTGCTCGTCCAGCCAGCTGCCGACCCGATCCCGCACGGCCGTGACGGACTCCCCGCCGTGCGGCGCGGAAGCCGGTGCGGACAGCCAGTCGTGCAGCGCCTGCGGCTGCGTGTCAGCGATCTCCGCAAGCGACCGCCCGGACCAGTCCCCGTAGTCGCAGTCGGCCAACGCCGTCTCGATCGTCGGCAGCAGGCCGAAGGCGTCGGCGGTCTGGCGGGCGGCCGATGCGGGGCTGGACAGGCAGGTGGCGTTCACGCCGAGGGGCCCGTGTCGGTCTGCGCCCGCCTGGGCCTGGGCGAGCGCGGCACGCAGGCCACCCTCGTCCAGGCCGTCGTCGGCGCCGCCGAAGTGGGCCCGGCGCAGAGCGGCGGTGTGACCGTGGGCGACCAGCTGGAGGCTGGTGCCGGTCACGTGCTCGGCAGTGCGGTGCCGGCCCGGCGACGCCGCTCGTGGTGCATCAGGGCCGCGAACAGCAGGCCGATGCCGGTCCAGAGCACGACCTGGGTGCCGAGCGAGGCCAGTCGGAAACTCCACAGCAGGGTCGCCGGGAAGTCCGCCGGAACCTCCTGGAAGGACGGCATCACCACGTACGACACTGCCGTGACCAGCAGGAACCCGCCCACGGCCGCGGCGGCGCGCAACCACGTCGGCGCCTGGGCACCGACCGACCGGTAACCCAGCGAGCCGGCCCACACGGCCACCAGCCCGAGCACCACCATCAACAGGTAGGTGACGGTCCGTTGGTTGATGGTGGCCGGGTCGCCGACCGCCGGCGGGTTCGCCGGGTACTTGAGGAAGGGCACGATCACCGCGCCGAGCAACGCCGCGCCGGCCAGCAGCAGACCCGACCGCCCGTCGTCGTCGCCGCGCCGCCGCCGGGACAGCAGGACGTACGCCGTGGCCAGCAGCCCACCCATCGCGGCCCCGAACAGGCCGGTGGCCAGGAATAGGCCGCCGCGCTGACCCGTGCGGCTGACCAGGGCGTCCTCGTGATCGTGCGCACCAGCGGTGGCGGGATCGGCGTGCGACGCCGCCTCCTCGATGGCGATGGCTGCCTCGACGTGTGGTTCGCCGGCGACGTACGCGAACGCCCCGGCGAGCAGGCCGGCGATCAGGCCGGCCAGCAGCCCGCGAACGAGGACGGCGACGAACGGGGGAGTGGTGGTGGTGTTCAGTGGCACGGGACGCCCAGCAGGTGCCTGCCGTCGTGCATCAGCTCGTGCAGGTACATCCCGCTGCGCGACACCGCCCCCTGGTCGAAGGCGACGAGGTACGCCAGCAGGGTGAGCGCGGCAACGGTCGCCAGGGCCGTCCACAGCAGACGGGCACTGCCAGCGGGGTGCACCACCGGCTGGCTGGAAGCGGAGCTAGACATGAATACACGAACCTCCCCAGGGATGACGCGTCCCCATCGCAAGGCTGCGGACGACCGAGCGTCCTGGCTCGCGGCCCCCGTTGTGGTGGGGAACCGCTCACAGTGGCGCGACCGCGCCGGATTCACACCGGCTTCCCTCGCGTCGCCGCAGATAGTGGGTCGACGGTATCGGTGCCGCCTCAGGCGGTCAACCCGGGCTGCGCGCCCCGAACGCGTACCGACACCGGTACGTCAATGAGGCGGACCAGCGGCAGGTGCCAGCGGATTCGTCAGACCAAAAGGCGACACTGCCGCAAGCCTTTCGTGGCGCGCGTTCCGGCACTCAACAACAGTCTGTTACCGCTAACATGGTCAACCTGCCAGATCGACTCTGTGGCTCCGGGTCGACCCGGGGGGTTCGATCAGCGGCTGGGCGGGGTGTGGGGTGGGCGAGAAGGCGCCAGGGCGGGTCCGGTGACGACCGGCGAGGTCGCGCGACGACCGGGCATCGTGGACGCGCATCATCACCTCTGGGTCCGGGCGCGGCACCCGCAGCCCTGGATCGATCCGCACACCATGGCCGCGATCGACGGCGACTTCACGCCGGTCGAGCTCGCCCCGGCGACCCGGGCCGCCGGGGTCACCCAGACCGTTGTCGTGCAGTCCGTCGCCGTTCGGTCGGAGACGCCCGAGTTGCTCGGCATCGCGGCCGACGACCCCCTCATCGCCGGGGTCGTCGGCTGGGTCGACCTCACCGCCGCCGATGTCGACCGCCGCCTCGCCCGACTACGCAGGGCGCGCGGTGGGGAACGGTTGGTCGGGATACGCCACCTGGTGCAGTCCGAACCCGACCCGACCTATCTCGACCGCCCCGACGTGCGGCGGGGCATCGCCACTGTCGGCGTCGCCGGCCTCGCCTTCGACCTCCTGGTGCGCCATCGTCAACTGCCGGCGGCCACCCGGCTCGTCCGCGACCTGCCCCAGGTGCGGTTCGTCCTGAACCACCTCGGCAAGCCGCCGCTCGGGCGCGCCGATCTCGGTGACTGGCGGCGCGACCTGCGGGCGCTCGCGGCCGAGCCCAACACGACGGCGAAGCTCTCCGGCCTGGTGACCGAAGTGGATGGCGGGTCCTGGACGACGGCCGACTTGCGGCCCGCGGTCGAGCACGCCCTGGACGTGTTCGGGCCGGATCGGCTGATGTTCGGCTCGGACTGGCCGGTGTGCCTGCTCGCCACCTCGTACACCCGCTGGGTCACCGTCCTCGGTGACCTGCTGGAACCGCTGTCCGACGACGAGCGGTCGGCGATCTGGCGCCGGACAGCCGGCCGGGTCTACCGGCTGGCCCCTTCCTGAGCGCAACGGCTTCCGTACTGGGGACATAGCAGGTTATCGATAACATGCTAGCGACGGCAGCCGATGCCGATGTGGTCTGACGTATGCCTTCGGTGGTGCAGGTAACGATGGCAAAACATGCCGGCAAGACCTTGGCAACATACGTGAATGCGTGGCAAGGTAACGCCTGATCGTGGGAAACATCCGACCTATCTCCATCGGGTGTGCGGCGCCAGCCGGCACTGCCATCCGAGCGGGTCGGTCGCTCACAGGCGTTCGGCTCGTCGACGGGTCCCCGTCGGGCGCCGGCGCCGCGCTTGGGGAGGTCAGGTCCGACGATGAGTAGCGCCGAGGCAACCGCCGGCACGCAGCGCGGCGAACTCAGCGACTGGTTCCGGGAACGGATCTCCCACGCCGTCTCCGAGTTCACCGCCGCGACCGCGTTGGTCGTCCTGTTCATCGCCCTGACCTTCGCGAGTCCGTACTTCCTGACAGCGGACAACCTCTTCAACATCGGGGCCCAGACGGCGGTGATCGCCATCATCGCCACGGCCCAGACGATGGTCATCATCACGAAGGGCATCGACCTGTCCGTGGGGTCGGTCGCCGCGCTCGCCGGCGTGCTGGGCGCGATGGTCGTGCGCGACCTCGGCTTCTCGCTCTGGGCGGCGACGGCGGTCGCGATCGGCGTCGGCGCGCTGGCCGGGCTGTTGAACGGGCTGCTGGTGACGGTGGCCCGGATACCGCCGTTCATCGCGACCCTCGGGACGATGTCCGTGGGCCGCGGCCTCGTCTTCATCATCACCGGAGCGGTCGGCGTCTACGGCCTGCCCCGATCCTTCCAACTGCTCGGCAACGGGCAGATCCTCGGCATTCCGTTCGCCGTGGTGATCACCGTCCTGGTCGCCGTCGGGGTCGCCTTCCTGCTCTCCCAGACCCGCTTCGGCCAGTACACCTACGCGATGGGCTCCAATCTGGAGGCGGCCCGCCGCTCCGGCATCCGGGTCGGGCGGCACCTGACCGGTGTGTACGTGCTGGCCGGCGTGCTGGTCGGGCTGGGCGGCATGATCGCCGCGTCCCGGGTCAACTCCGGCCAGCCCAACTACGGAATCTCGCTGGAGCTCGACGTCATCGCCGCCGCTGTCATCGGCGGCGCCAGCCTGTTCGGCGGGCAGGGCCGGATCGTCGGGACCATCATCGGCGCGTTCCTCATCGCCCTGGTCCGCAACGGCGCCGTCCTGCTCGACATCAGCATCCACTACCAGCAGGTGATCGTCGGCGTGATCATCTGGGCCGCCGTCTACTTCGACCAGTACCGCCGCCGGCGGCTCGAATCACGGGGTTGACATGCCATTCCGAGAGTCCGAACGAGGAAGGACACACACCATGGCACACACCACCACCAGCCGGCCGACGCGAGGACGACTCCTGCGCGCGCAGGCGATCCTGGCCGCGGCCGCGGCGACCGCTCTGCTCAGCGCCTGCGGAGGCGTCGAGGTCCGTGACGGCGGCGACGGCGCGACCAAGGACGCGAGCGGCCCGTTGAAGCTCGCCGTCGTACCCAAGGCGGTCGGGGCCGACTACTGGAACACGGTCAAGGCGGGCGCCGAGTGCGCCGCGCAACGGGCGGGGGACGTCACCGTCCAGTGGGACGGGGTGACCACCGAGACCGACGTCGAGGGCCAGGTCAACCTGATCCAGAACTTCGTCACCAAGAAGGTCGACGGCATCGTCTACGCGGCGACGGACTCCAGCGCGCTGGCACCGGCCACCGACAAGGCACTCAGCGCCAACATCCCGGTCGCCATGATCGACTCCGGCACCAGCCCGCAGCCGTCGAATGTGCCCCTCTTCGCCACCGACAACCGTGCGTCGGCGACCGAGGCGGCGAAACTGCTCGCCACCGAACTCGGCCCCGGCAACCACGAGGTGGCGCTCGTCGAGTTCCAGCCCGGATCGCAGACCAACACCGAGCGGGTCGACGGCTTCAAGGCCGGCCTCGCCCAGTACCCCAACCTGAAGCTGGTCGGCCAGCAGCCCAGCCGCAGTGACGTCAACGAGGCCCGACGGGTCACCGAGAACATCCTCACCGCCAACCCCAAGCTCGCCGGCGTCTTCGCGGCCAACGAGCCGAGCGTGCTCGGGGCCGCCCAGGCCATCCAGGCGGCCGGCAAGTCCGGCAAGGTGGTCATCATCGGCTGGGACGCGGCCCCGGACGAGATCGCCGGGGTGCGCAACGGCCAGATCTCGGCGCTGGTCGTGCAGAACCCGTTCAAGATGGGCTACTTCGGCGTCGACAAGATGGTCAAGCACCTCCGGGACAAGGCGCCGCTGGCATCGGCCGACACCGGCGTCACGTTCGTCACCAAGGAGAACATCGACTCGGCGGAGATCAAGGCGGTGCTCGAGCCCAGCTGCGCCAACCCGCCGGTGCAGTGATGGGCGGCATCCCAACGGCCACCGCCGACAGCGATCGGCAACCCACCGACACGGAACCGCCGGTCCTCGAGGCTCGCGGCATCGTCAAGCGGTTCGGGCACGTCGAGGCGCTGCGAGGCGCGGACTTCACAGTCCGCCGGGGTGAGGTCGTCGCGCTGATCGGTGACAACGGCGCCGGCAAGAGCACCCTGATCAAGACCCTGTCCGGTGTGCATCCGCCGGACGAGGGCGAGATCCGGGTCGGCGGCCGCCCGGTCCAGTTCTCCACTCCGGTCGATGCCCGACGGGCCGGGGTGGAGACCGTCTACCAGGACCTCGCCGTCGCCGACGACCTCAGCGTGGCCGCCAACCTCTATCTCGGCCGGGAGATCCTCCGCTCCGGACCACTCGGTCGGCTCGGCCTGTTGGACAAGCGCGCCATGCGCCAGGGCGCCGCCGCCGCCCTCGACGAACTCGGCGTACGGATCCCCCGGGTCACCACCCCGATCGCGATGCTCTCCGGTGGGCAGCGGCAGTGCGTGGCGGTGGCCCGCGCCATCATCTGGGCGACCAACGTGGTCATCCTCGACGAGCCCACCGCGGCCCTGGGCGTGGTCCAGACCGGGCGGGTGCTCGACGTCGTCCGGCGTGCCCGTGACGCCGGCATGTCGGTGGTGCTGGTGAGCCACAACATGCCACAGGTGCTCGAGATCGCCGACCGGGTCGAGGTGCTGCGCCTCGGCCGGCGCGCGGCCCAACTCCGCGCCGACGAGGTCACCACCGACGACCTGGTCGCGGCGATGACCGGCAGCACCAACGTGGAACGGGACGAGCGGTGACGGCTGCCGTCCAGCGGGGCGCGCAGGATCCCGCTCGTCGGGTGACCTCGAACGGCGTCGGGTCGCCGCTGCCGCTGAGCCCACTGGGGTTCGGCGCCTCGCAGGGCGGCAATCTGTACCGGGCGACGTCGGACGAGCAGTTCGCCGCCGCCGTGGACACCGCGTGGGCAGGCGGCATCCGATACTTCGACACGGCACCGCACTACGGTCTGGGCCTGTCCGAACGGCGCCTGGGCGCGGCCCTGCGCTCCCGCCCGCGCGGCGAATACGCGGTGTCGACGAAGGTCGGCCGGCTGCTCGTGCCGTCACCGGAGACGGCACACCAGCGGGACCCGGAGGGGTTCGACGTTCCCGCCGACCATCGCCGGGTCTGGGACTTCAGCCGCGACGGCGTGCGCCGCTCGCTGGAGGCGAGCCTCCGGCGCACCGGCCTGGACCGGATCGACGTGGTGTATCTGCACGACCCGGACGAGCACTGGGAGCAGGCCGCGCACGAGGCGATCCCAGCGTTGGTGGAGCTGCGGGAACAGGGCGTGATCGGCGCCGTCGGGGCGGGGATGAACCAGTCCGCGATGCTAGCCCGCTTCGTGGCGGAGACCGACGTGGACGTGGTGATGTGCGCCGGCCGGTACACCCTGCTGGAGCAGGGCGCGTTGACCGACCTGCTGCCCGTCGCGCAGGCCCGCCACGTCGGTGTGGTGATCGCCGGGGTCTACAACTCCGGGCTGCTGGCCCGGGACATGCCACCGACCGACGCCGTCTACGACTACCAGCAGGCACCGGCAGAGGTGATCGACCAGGCCCGCCGGATAGCGCGGGTCTGTCAGATGTACGGCGTCACGCTGCCCCAGGCGGCGTTGGCGTTCGTCCGCCGCCACCCGGCCGTGGTCTCGACGGTCGTCGGCATGCGGGACGAGACCCAGGCGACCGAGACCCTGCGCCGATCCGACGTCGACGTCCCGGATCAGCTCTGGACGGCGCTGTACGACGAGGGGCTGCTCGACGTGCAGCCATGAGGGCCGGCGGTCACGACCGGGCCGCCTCGATGCTCGCGTCGGCGTCGTCGGGTAACCCCTGCAACGACTCCTCCACACCGATCAGGTGGTTGGCCATCCGGGTGCGGGCCCGCTCCGGGTCGCGCGCCACGAGGGCCTTCAGGATCGCCACGTGTTCGTCGTGGGTGCGCAGGTCCGCGCCCTCCTCGTGCAGGCTCCGCCAGAGCCGGCCGCGAATGGTGCGCCCGGCGAAGGCTTCGATCAGGCCGACGAGCACCGGATTCTCGGCGTGCACCGCGATGATCCGGTGGAAGGCTATGTCGATCTCCATGATCCGCTCGTGGTCCGGCGATGACTGGCCGACCAGCCGGGCCGCCTCGTCGAGCAGGTCACCCGCCTGGGCCAGGGCCTCGTCGGTGATCCTGGTCGCCGCCAGGCAGGCGGCCTCGCACTCCAGCAGACGGCGAACGGTGTGGATGTGCCGGGGGTCGCCCTGGCCCTGGAAGTCCACCACGAAACCCATCGGGGCCAGCAGTTGTGGCGCGTCGAGGTTGGTGACGTAGGTGCCGTCGCCCTGGCGAATGTTGACGATGCCGAGGATGGACAGCGCCGACATCCCCTCGCGCAGGGACCCCCGCGAGACGCCGAGCTGCTCGGCGAGGTCCTTCTCGATGGGCAGCCGGTCCCCGGGCCGGAACTGCCCTTCGAGGATCATCCGCTTGATGCCGTTGACCACTTCGTCAGTGCGAGACATGATCCCCCTAACGGCCGGCGGGGGTGGCCTTCCCACCCGCGATCACGTACGCCGCCTCCGGAGATGACACGGTAGTCGGGTCTGTCGCGCCCCAGTAGTGGCCGTCGGGAAACCGGTAGAGCGCCACCGACTCCTGACGCATCCGGGTGGAGTAGCCGGGCTGGCTGGGCAGGACGTATCCGCTGCCGGAACCGGTGTCCCGGATGATGCACGGATCGGTGAAGTGCTCGTGCAGGTGGTCGACGAACTCGGTGACCCGGTTGGTGAGGTCCCCTGAGATCGCGACGTAGTCGAGCACCGACACGTGTTGGACCATCTCGCACAGCCCGACACCGCCGGCGTGCGGGCACACCGGGACGTCGAACTTGGCGGCGAGCAGCAGTACGGCGACGATCTCGTTGATGCTGGCCAGCCTGCCGGTGTCGAGCTGGCAGAAGTCGATGGCCTCGGCCTGGAACAGTTGCTTGAACATCACCCGGTTGTGGCAGTGTTCGCCGGTGGCGACGCCGATCGGAGCGACGGCGCGGCGGACGGCCGCGTGGCCCAGGATGTCGTCGGGGCTGGTCGGTTCCTCGATCCACAGTGGTGTGAACTGGGCGAGGGCGGTGACCCAGTCGATGGCCTGGCCGACGTCCCACACCTGGTTGGCGTCGATCATCAGGTTGCGATCGGGCCCGAGGATCTCCCGTGCGATCGCGCATCGGCGGATGTCGTCGTCGAGGTTGGCGCCCACCTTGAGCTTGACGTAGCCGTAGCCGGTGTCCACCGCCTCCTGGCACAGTCGGCGCAGCTTGTCGTCGCCGTAGCCGAGCCAGCCCGCCGAGGTGGTGTAGGCGGGGTAGCCGGTCCGGTCGAGTTCGGCGAGTCGGGTGGCCTTCGTGCTTTCCTTGGCCCGCAGGATGGCCAGTGCCTCGTCGCGGGTCAGCGCGTCGGACAGGTAGCGCAGGTCCGCGATGTCGACGAGTTGCTCGGGGGACATGTCGACGAGCAGCCGCCACAGTGGCTTGTCGGCGACCCGGGCGACCAGGTCCCATGACGCGTTCAACACGGCGGCGAGGGACAGGTGGACGACACCCTTCTCCGGACCGAGCCAGCGCAGTTGCGAGTCGGAGGTGAGGAGGCGGTAGACCGCGCCCATGTCCGCTGCCATCGTCGCCACGTCCAGGCCCACCAGGAGCTGTGCCTGGTGGACTGCCGCCGCCGCGACGATGTCGTTGCCGCGACCGATGGTGAAGGTCAGGCCGTGCCCCGCGAGTGGCGCGCCAGCGCCGTCGACGCCGTCGGTGTGCAGGATGACGTAGGCCGCCGAGTAGTCGCCGTCCTTGTTCATGGCGTCTGACCCGTCGGCGGTCAGGGAGGTGGGGAAGCGGACGTCTTCGACGGTGACGGCAGTGATCTGCGGCATGCGCTCCTCGCCCCGTTAGGCTAAAGATCAGATGATCACTGGGAGTATACGGAGGGCCGTCTCGGCGCGTCAACGATGTCGATCACTGCGGGCCCGCAGACATATGATGTTTGGCAGGGCGCGTTGATCCGCGTCGCCGTCCATAGTGCCCGTCGGCGGGTGTGGGTAGCAGTGGCCCGCGACGGGTTGGCGTGACGTGCTCGGCCGGGTTGGTGACGGTGGTCACCGAGCCGGCGCCGACACGCCCGAGACCGACATGTGGGGTGTGACAACGGCTGCGTCCCTATATATGGTGTCGAGCGCAGCTGGTTCGGCCGCTCACCCGGAGCGGTCGAGGCAACAGGGAACCCGGTGGAAATCCGGGACTGTCCCGCAGCGGTGAGTGGGAACGACAGCCGTCATCAGCACTGGGCCACCAATCGGCCTGGGAAGCGACGGCCAGTAGGAGACCGGCGAGCCCGGTCGTGCCCGCGAGTCCGAAGACCTGCCAGCGCGCCGCGTACCCGCACCCGGGTGGGCGGCGGTCCGAGGCCGCGTGGGACGGCTGACGCCACCTGACCCACGCCGGGCTGGCGTGGCGTCCGTCGGTGTCTGTCTCCTCGCGTCCGGGCCACCAGGTCTCGAACTCCGAGGAGCGAGTGGTGACAGTCACCGAGGTAGTCCCGGCCAGCGGCGACGCGACAGTGCGGCGGGCGCCGATGCAGGTCCGCAAGCGCGACGGCGGCACCGAACCCGTGGACGTGAACAAGATCGTCCGGGCGGTCGAGCGGTGGGCCGACGACCTGACCGACGTCGACCCGATGCGGGTGGCCACCCGCACCATCAGCGGCCTCTACGACGGCGCGACCACTGCCGAACTGGACCGGCTGTCCATCCAGACCGCCGCCGAGATGATCGGCGAGGAGCCGCAGTACTCGCGCCTCGCCGCGCGGCTGCTGGCCGGCTACGTCGACAAGGAGGTGCGTCGACAGGGCATCACCTCGTTCAGCGCGGCCATCCGCGTCGGCCACGCCGAGGGCCTGATCGGTGACGACACCGCCGCGTTCGTCGCCGCACACGCCGCGACGCTGGACCACGCCATCGACCCGGACGGCGATCGCCGGTTCGAGTACTTCGGCCTGCGCACGGTGTACGACCGCTACCTGCTGCGCCACCCCACCAGCCGCCTGGTGTTGGAGACCCCGCAGTACTGGCTGCTGCGGGTGGCCTGCGGCCTGTCCCGGACGGCCGACGAGGCGGTCGACTTCTACCGGCTGATGTCCAGCCTGGCCTACCTGCCCAGCTCACCGACCTTGTTCAACTCCGGTACCCGGCACACCCAGATGTCGTCCTGCTATCTGGTCGACTCCCCGCTCGACGAGCTGGACTCGATCTACCAGCGGTACGCCCAGGTCGCCAACCTGTCCAAGTTCGCCGGTGGCATCGGCATCGCGTACTCCCGGGTCCGTTCCCGGGGCGCGCTGATCCGGGGCACGAACGGGCAGTCCAACGGGATCGTGCCGTGGCTGCGCACGCTGGACGCGAGCGTCGCCGCGGTGAACCAGGGTGGCCGGCGCAAGGGCGCGGCCTGCGTCTACCTGGAGCCGTGGCACCCGGACATCGAGGAGTTCCTGCAACTGCGGGACAACACCGGCGAGGACGCCCGGCGCACCCACAACCTCAACCTGGCCAACTGGATCCCGGACGAGTTCATGCGCCGGGTCGAGGCCGACGAGCTGTGGTCGCTGTTCGACCCGCACGAGGTGCCCGAGCTGCCCGACCTGTGGGGGGAGCGGTTCGACGCCGCGTACCGGGAGGCCGAGGCGCAGGGGCGCTACGTGCGGCAGGTCCCGGCGCGGGAGCTGTACGGGAAGATGATGCGGACTCTCGCCCAGACCGGCAACGGTTGGATGACCTTCAAGGACGCCGCCAACCGGCTCTGCAACCAGACCGCCGAGCCGGGCAACGTGGTGCACCTGTCCAACCTCTGCACCGAGATCGTCGAAGTGTCCAGCGACGCCGAGACCGCCGTGTGCAACCTCGGCTCGGTGAACCTCGCCGCCCACCTGACCGCTGGCGGCATCGACTGGGAGCGACTGCGCGCCACGGTGCGGACCGCTGTGACGTTCCTCGACCGGGTCATCGACATCAACTACTACCCGACCGCGCAGGCGGCGGCGAGCAACCCGCGCTGGCGACCGGTGGGGCTCGGGCTGATGGGCCTGCAGGACGCCTTCTTCGCGCTGCGGCTTCCGTTCGACTCGCCGGCCGCCCGGGAGCTGTCCACCCGGATCAGCGAGGAGCTGTACCTGACCGCGCTGGAGACCTCCGCCGAGCTGGCGCGCGACTTCGGCGCGCACCCGGCGTACCCGCAGACCCGGGCCGCGCGGGGCCAGCTCCAGCCCGACCTGTGGGGTGTCGAGGGTACGCAGACCGCGCGGTGGGACGCGCTGCGCGAGCGGGTCGAGGCGTACGGGCTGCGCAACTCGCTGCTGGTGGCGGTCGCGCCGACGGCGACAATCGCCTCGATCGCCGGGTGTTACGAGTGCATCGAGCCGCAGGTGTCCAACCTGTTCAAGCGCGAGACCCTGTCGGGGGAGTTCCTCCAGGTCAACACCGCTCTGGTACGCGAGCTGAAGGCCCGCGGTCTGTGGACCGAGCGGATCCGTTCGGCGATCAAGCGCGCGGAGGGGTCGGTGCAGGACATCGCCGAGCTGCCGGCCGGCGTACGGGAGCTGTTCCGCACCGCGTGGGAGCTGCCGCAGCGGGCGCTGATCGACCTGGCCGCCGCCCGCGCCCCGTTCATCGACCAGTCCCAGTCGCTGAACCTGTTCCTGGCCGCGCCGACCATCGGCAAGCTCTCCTCGATGTACCTGTACGCCTGGAAGGCCGGCCTGAAGACCACCTACTACCTGCGCTCGCGCCCCGCCACGCGGATCCAGCAGGCCACCGTCAGCGCTGTCGCACCCGTCGTCGTCGACGCGGAGGCGCTGGCCTGCTCGCTGGAGAACCCCGAGTCGTGCGAGGCCTGCCAGTGACCCCCGCCGAAACCATCACCGACGCCGGCACCACCGACACGAGGACCACGCACATGCTGCTCGACCCCGGGATGGACCTGACTCTCCGCCCGATGCGCTACCCGCACTTCTTCGACAGGTTCCGCGACGCGATCCGCAACACCTGGACTGTCGAGGAGGTCGACCTGCACGCCGACCTCGCCGACCTGGACAAGCTGTCGCCGGCCGAACGGCACCTGGTCAGCCGCCTGGTGGCGTTCTTCGCCACCGGTGACACGATCGTCGCCAACAACCTGGTGCTCAACCTCTACCAGCACGTCAACAGCCCGGAGGGCCGTCTGTACCTGTCCCGCCAGCTGTTCGAGGAGGCGGTGCACGTCCAGTTCTACCTGAACCTGCTCGACACGTACGTGCCCGACGAGGCGGAGCGCTTCGAGGCCTTCGCGGCCATCGAGAACATCCCCTCGATCCGACGTAAGGCCGAGTTCTGCTTCCGGTGGATCGACTCGCTGAACGACCTGCGGGAGCTTCGGTCCCGCGAGGACCGACGGACGTTCCTGCTCAACCTGATCTGCTTCGCCGCCTGCATCGAAGGCTTGTTCTTCTACGGCGCGTTCGCGTACGTCTACTTCCTGCGTTCCCGTGGCCTGCTGCACGGCCTCGCCTCGGGCACCAACTGGGTGTTCCGCGACGAGTCCATGCACATGGCGTTCGCGTTCGACGTCGTCGACACCGTCCGCGCCGAGGAGCCGGACCTGTTCGACGACGACCTCGCCGACCAGGTTCGCCGGATGCTCACCGAGGCCGTCGAGTGTGAGGTGCAGTTCGCCGAGGACCTGGTGGGCCACGGTGTGCCCGGTCTGACGTTGGCCGACATGCGGGAGTACCTCCAGCACGTCGCGGACCGCCGCCTCGCCCAGCTCGGCATCGCGCCGCACTACGGGTCGAGCAACCCGTTCGGCTTCATGGAGTTGCAGGACGTGCAGGAGCTGTCCAACTTCTTCGAGCGGCGGGTGTCGGCGTACCAGGTCGGGGTGACCGGCACCGTCGCCTTCGACGACGACTTCTAGGCAGCGACCGCGGCCCACGCGTTGCAACGCCCCGTCCACGCCGATCTTGCAGCTTCGGTCGCCGATATGCGCGCAATGCTCTTTTATGTCGCGACAGGAAGTGCAAGATCGCGGGGAAGGGAGGCGCTGCGGGGTTGCGCACCGTCGCGTTCGACGACGACTTCTAGGCGGCGACCGATCCGGGGGCCTGGCGTCGCTTGGTGAGCCACCGCATCACGTGCAGGGGGTGCGATGCCGGGTCCGGGATCGGGTGGAAGACGTGTTCGACCTCGCCGTCGGCGACGATCAGGGTCAGCCGCTCGTAGAGCGTCATGTCGCCCGCGGTGCGGGTCGGCAGACGCAGCGCGTCGGCGAGGGTCAGCCTCGGGTCGGGGATCAGCGGGTAGGGCAGCCGCAGCCGGTGCGCGAGTTCCCGCTGGTACCCGGTCGACTGCGCGGACAGGCCGTACACCCGGGCGGCACCGGCCGCGCGGATCTCCGCGTGGTGGTCGCGGAACCAGGCGGCCTGCTCGGTGCTGCCCCGGGCGCCGTGGATCTCCAACAGCCCGTTGGGCAGGTCGACGCCCGGTCGTCCGGTCAGTGGGTAGACGAAGATGACGCTGCGACCGGTGCCGAGCGCGCCGAGATCGACGGGGCGGCCGTCGGTGCCGTAGAAGGACAGCGGTGGCAATCTGACGCCGACCAGCGCGGTGGGGTCGGCGCCTTCGGCGGGACTTCCGGGTACGACCTGGGTCGCGGCGGCGTCCAGGCGCGCGTCCAGCGCGTCGCGCTGGGCGGTCAACTTGCCGATCCGTTCCTGCAGGTTGGTGATGGTGCTGCGGTACGTGGCCACCGCCGCCGCGCACACGTCGGTGTCGTCGGAACCATCGGCGATCGACTCGACGAACGGGCGGGTCTCCTCCACGGTGAGGCCGAGCGCCATCAGCTCGCGGATCTGCGCCACCAGCCGCACGGCGATGGGGTCGTACTCCCGGTAGCCGTTGCTCAGCCGCCGGGGTACGACCAGCCCGGCCGACTCGTAGTACCGCAGTGCCCGGACCGTGGTTCCGGTCCGTCGTGCCAACTCACCCACCCGCATCCCGCGACCCTAAACCCGCACCCCGGGGTACGGGTCAACGTGTCCATCGTCGCGGTGTCAGGGGCGCCGATTCCTGCCAGTCTGGCTGCGAAAAGGCAGCTTGAACAGGGAGTGTGTGATGACGGCAATCAGTCGGGTGTGGGCTCGGCAGATCCTCGACAGCAGGGGCAACCCGACGGTGGAGGCCGACGTGGTCCTCGCCGACGGGTCGACCGGCCGGGCGGCCGTGCCATCCGGCGCGTCCACGGGGGCGAACGAGGCGGTCGAGCTGCGCGACGGGGACCGGGCGCGTTTTCACGGCAAGGGCGTCAGCAGGGCCGTCGCCGCGGTCAACGGCGAGATCGCCGACGCGGTGCTCGGGCTCGACGCGGAGGACCAGGCCCTGATCGACGAGACGATGATCGCTCTCGACGGTTCCAAGGACAAGGGTCGACTGGGCGCCAACGCAATCCTGGCGGTGTCGCTGGCGACGGCGAAGGCGGCGGCCCTAGCGCACCGGCAGCCGCTGTACCGCTACGTCGGTGGCGTCGGCGCCCGCCTGCTACCGGTGCCGATGATGAACATCATCAACGGTGGCGCGCACGCCGACAATCCGCTCGACTTCCAGGAGTTCATGATCGCCCCGGTGGGGGCGCAGACGTTCGCCGAGGCGGTCCGGATGGGCACGGAGGTCTTCCACACCCTCAAGGCGTCCCTGGCCGCCGCCGGGCACAACACCAACGTCGGAGACGAGGGCGGCTTCGCGCCGAACGTCACGGACGCCGACGAGGCACTGCGCTTCGTGCTGCGCGCCATCGAGGACACCGGTTACCAGCCCGGCGTCGACATGCTGATCTGCCTCGACCCGGCCAGCTCGGAGTTCTTCCACGCGGGCGTCTACGACTACGTCGGCGAGGGACGCCAGCGCACCGTCGACGAGCACATCGACTACCTGCTCGACCTGGTCTCCCGGTACCCGATCAGCTCGATCGAGGATCCGATGGCCGAGGACGACATCGCCGGCTGGAAGCGGCTCACGGCGGTGGCGGGGGAGCGCGTGCAGCTGGTCGGTGACGACGTCTTCTGCACCGACGTCGACCGGCTGCGCGACGGGATCGACGGCGGCTACGCCAACGCGATCCTGGTCAAGGTCAACCAGATCGGCACCCTCACCGAGACGCTGGCGACGGTGGACGCCGCGCACAAGGCGGGGTACCGGGTGGTGATGTCGCACCGATCCGGGGAGACCGAGGACACCACCATCGCCGATCTGGCCGTGGCCGTCGGCTGCGGTCAGATCAAGACCGGATCGCTGTCGCGCTCCGACCGCACGGCCAAGTACAACCAGCTCATCCGCATCGAGGAGGAGTTGGGCGAGCGTGGCAGCTACGCCGGAGGCCGCTGAGGGCTGTGTTCCGGTCGGGTGGCGAGGTTCAGCGCGGTGAGGAGCTTCTCCACCCGGCCCCGGATCTCGTCACGGATCGGGCGGACGGCGTCGACGCCCTTGCCGGCCGGGTCGTCGAGGTTCCAGTCCTCGTAGCGCTTGCCGGGGAAGACCGGGCAGGTGTCGCCGCAGCCCATCGTCACGATGACGTCGGACGACTCCGCTGTCGCGTACTCCAGAAGTTTGGGGGTCTGGTCGGTGATGTCGATGCCGACCTCGCGCATGGCCTGCACGGCGGCGGGGTTGATCGTCTCGGCGGGCGCGGAGCCGGCGGAGCGGACCTCGACGGTGTCGCCGGCGAGGTGGCGTAGCCAGCCGGCGGCCATCTGGGAGCGGCCGGCGTTGTGGACGCAGACGAACAGGACGCTGGGTCTGTCGCTCATGTCGGGGTTGCCTTCCGGTTACGCGGTCGCGGATTGCGGGGGAGTGAAGAAGCGGCGGCGCGCCCACAGGGAGACGTAGACGAGCCCGACCAGGACGGGCACCTCGATCAACGGGCCGACGACTCCGGCGAGGGCTTGGCCGGAGGTGACGCCGAAGGTGCCGATCGCGACGGCGATGGCGAGTTCGAAGTTGTTGCCGGCGGCGGTGAACGCCAGCGTGGTGGTGCGTTGGTAGCCGAGGCCGATGGCCCGGCCGAGGGCGTAGGAACCGGCCCACATGAGGGCGAAGTACACGAGCAGTGGCAGGGCGATGCGGACGACGTCCAGGGGTCGGCTGGTGATGGCGTCGCCTTGCAGGGCGAACAGGATCACGATCGTGAACAGCAGCCCGTAGAGGGCGGCCGGGCCGATGCGGGGCAGGAAGCGGGCTTCGTACCAGGTACGGCCCTTGGCGCGCTCGCCGAGACGGCGGGTCAGGTAGCCGGCGAGCAGCGGGATGCCGAGGAAGATGAGCACATTGGCGGCGATGTCCCAGGCCGAAATCGTCAGCTCGGCGCCGGGCAGCCCCAGCCACTGCGGGAGCACGGAGAGGTAGAACCAGCCGAGCAGGCCGAAGGCGACGACCTGGAAGACGGAGTTGAGCGCGACCAGGACGGCGGCGGCCTCCCGATCGCCGCAGGCGAGGTCGTTCCAGATGATGACCATGGCGATGCAGCGGGCCAGGCCGACGATGATCAGGCCGGTGCGGTAGGCGGGTTGGTCGGCCAGGAAGATCCAGGCCAGGGCGAACATCACGGCGGGGCCGACGAGCCAGTTGAGGACCAGCGAGGAGATCAGGAGCCGGCGGTCGCCGGTGACGGTGTCGAGCCGGTCGTAGCGGACCTTCGCCAACACCGGGTACATCATGACCAGCAGACCGACCGCGATCGGTAGCGAGATCCCGCCGATCTGCACCGCGTCCAGGACGCTGTTCAGCCCGGGGATCAGCCGACCCAGGAGCAGGCCGGCGACCATCGCCAGCCCGATCCAGACGGGAAGGAACTGGTCGAGTCGGGACAGGCGGCCGCCGACGGCGCTCTCGGCCGGGTCGCTCTGGACGGTCGCCGTCATGTCGCCGGCGCCACGGTGAGCAGTGCGGCGAGCTGGCGCAGGATGCCCGGCCGTGCACGGTAGTAGACCCAGGTGCCCCGACGCTCGGCGTCGACCAGCCCCGCCTCGCGCAGCGTCCTGAGGTGGTGCGAGATGGTCGGACCGGTCAGGTCGAACGCGGGGGTCAGGTCGCAGACGCAGATCTCTCCGCTCTCGGCGGACGCGATCATCGACAGCAGTTGCAGCCGCACCGGGTCGCCGAGGGCCTTGAACGCGGGCGCGAGCACCGCGGCGGCCTCGGCCGGTACGCGTCGCTCAGCCAGCGGGAGGCAGCACGGCACGTCCATGGCCGGACCTGCTTGATTCGACATTCTTCTAGGTTGACATCTCTCTAATCAGTGTGCAACCGTCTGATTCGATGGACGTCGAGACAGTCCCCTGATCTCTTCCGGGAGGCAACCCGCTGATGGCCGACATCACAGTGCGCCCCATGACCCCCGCCGACGCCGACCGGGTCCTGGCGATCTACCAGGCCGGTCTGCACGCCGGCAATGCCAGCTTCGAGATCACCGCCCCGACCTGGGCGGCGTTCGACGCCGCACGTCTGAGCGCGCACCGCTTCGTGGCCGTCGACACCGACGGAGCGGTTCTCGGCTGGATCGCCGTCTCGCCGACCTCGGCCCGCGCGGTCTATGCCGGAGTGGTCGAACACTCCGTCTACGTGGACCCGGCCGCCCAGGGCCGGGGCATCGCCCGGCTGCTGCTGGCCGCGCTGATCGTCTCCACCGAGGCCGCCGGCATCTGGACCATCCAGTCCGGAGTCTTCCCGGAGAACACCGCCAGCCTCACCCTCCACCAGCGGGCCGGCTTCCGGGTCATCGGCGTACGCGAGCGGGTCGGTCGCCACCACGGCCGCTGGCGCGACGTCGTCCTGCTGGAACGTCGCAGCCCCGCCATCACCTGACCAGCCGCGGCCCCCAGGAACGGGCCACCACACCGAGGAGCCCACTGATGAATGCTCTGGACGACCTTCCCACCGTCGTCATCGGCGCCGGCCCGACCGGTCTCGCCGCCGCCGCGCACCTGCACGAACGCGGGCTGCCCTTCACCGTCCGCGAAGCCGGCGACACCCCCGGTGCCGCGGTACGCCAGTGGGGGCACGTGCGGGTCTTCTCGCCGTGGCGTTACAACATCGACCCGGCCGCCCGTCGGCTCCTCGACGAGGCCGGTTGGGTCGCCCCCGACCCACAGGCACTGCCCACCGGCGCGGAGCTGGTCGACGACTACCTCCGGCCCCTCGCGCAGCTGCCACAACTGAAGCCACACCTGCGGTACGGGGCACGCGTCGAGGCGATCAGCCGGCTCGGCCTCGACCGGCTGCGTACCGCCGGGCGCGACACGGCACCGTTCCTGCTCCACCTCGCCGACGGCGACGAACTGCTCGCCCGCGCCGTCATCGACGCCTCCGGCACCTGGGGCACGCCGAACGTCCTCGGCGCGTCCGGTCTGCGTGCGCGAGGGGAGGCCGACGCGGCGGCGTACCTGGAGCACGCGCTGCCGGACGTCCTCGGCGCCGACCGGGGCCGGTTCGTCGGCCGGCACACACTGGTGGTCGGCGCCGGTCACTCCGCCGCGAACACCCTGCTGTCCCTGGCGGACCTGGCCGCCGTCGAGCCCGGCACCGAGGTGACCTGGGCCATCCGGGCCGCCGCGCCGACGCGTACCTACGGCGGCGGGGACGCCGACGCCCTCCCGGCGCGGGGCGCGCTCGGCGCTCGGCTGCGCGCGCACGTCGACGCCGGACGGATCCGGCTGCTCACCGGCTTCTCCGTGCGGGCGCTCACCCCGACGGACGGCCGGGTGAGTGTGGTCCTGCGGCACGGCCACGGCAGCGCCGAGTCGATCACCGTCGACCGTGTGGTCGCGGCCACGGGATTCCGCCCCGACCACAGCATCGCCGCCGAGCTGCGGCTGGACCTCGACCCGGTACTGGGCGCCACCCGTGCCCTGGCCCCGCTGATCGACCCCAACGAGCACTCCTGCGGCACCGTGCCGCCGCACGGCGTGGACGTGCTCGCCCACCCGGAGCAGGGCTACTACGCCGTCGGTATGAAGTCCTACGGCCGGGCGCCGACGTTTCTCATGGCCACCGGCTACGAGCAGGTCCGCTCCGTGGTCGCCGCGCTGGCCGGTGACTGGGCCGCCGCCCGTGACGTCCAGCTCGACCTGCCCGCCACCGGTGTGTGCAGCAGTGACTCCGCCGTCTCGGCGAGCGGCGACGACTGCTGCGGACCGCAACCGACGGGGCGTGGACTGTCCACCGGCGTCTCCGGAGGGCTGCGGTCCGCGCCAATCAGCCTCGTCGCCCTCGACGCCGCGCCCGCGCGGGGTTGTTGCGCCAGCTGATCACCGGTACGACGGTGCCCGCCGCCCTCGTGGTCGACGGGCGCCGTCACCGCCGGCTGGCACAGGCCACACACGTACGTGCTGACGGGCGGGCGACGAGCCGCTCGGCGGGAATCGGACGGGAGCACCGTTCGCACACGCCGTAGCTGCCGTCGTCGACCCGTTTCAGCGCGACGTCCAGCTCGGCCAGGCGTCGGCGCGTGGCGTCCAGGACGGCGGTGAGCTGCGCACGTTCGAAGGCGATAGTGCTGCCCTCCGGGTCGTGTTCGTCATCGGCATTGGACGAGCGGGACGCCTCGAAGAGGCTCCGCAGGTCGCCGTCCAAGGCGGTGGCCTGAGCCTCGGTCTGCTCACGTAGCCGCAGCAACTCGTCGCGGATTGCGCTGGAATCCCTGTTCATGGCCGTTCCACAGTACTGGGGGATGACAGCGGTCACATCACTGGCATTTCGAGACGACCGGTCATATTGTGGTGTTTGTCAGTCAGCCGGAACCCGGGCGAGAGGAGTGCCACAAGATGCCACGATCGAAGTCACCGGCCTCCGCCGGGACCCGGCAACGGTTGTCCGACGCGGCGTTGGACCTGTTCCACCTGCGGGGCTACAACGGCACGAGTGTCCAGGACATCGTCGCCGCAGCCGGGGCGCCCAAGGGCACCTTCTACAACCACTTCGCCAGCAAGGAAGACCTCGCCCTCGACTCGGTGGCGAGATACTCCGCAGCGATGGGGCTGGAGATGCTCGACGAGAAGCAGGGTGCCACGCCGCTTGAGCGGATCACCGCTCACCTGAGATACATCACCGGCCTCAGCGACACCATGGGTGATCGTGGGTGCCTTCTCGGCAACTTCGCCACCGAGATCCCGGCGCACAGCGATGTTCTGCGAAACGCCGTCGACGCCGGCTTCGGCCGCTGGGTCGCCGCGCTCGCCAGGGCGATCGAGCAAGCGCGGGCTGCCGGTGAACTGCACGGCGACGAACCCGCCAGTGATCTCGCCGGCTTCGTCGTCTCCAGCTACGAGGGCGCGGCAGCGCGGGCGAAGGCATCCGGTGACCCGGCCGCCCTCCACGAATTCTTCACGATCACCACGGCCCGGATCCTCACCTGACCCGCGTCCGATCCCAGCGGTGACAGGCCGCGTCGTCCCACCCGGCGCGACGTTTATCCAATCCAAGACGACCGGTCGTACGCCTTCGACCGGGAAGCAGCACCCGCACTGAGGAGTGAGACATGAGCACCTACCTGATCAACCATCTGCGTATTCCCGGCGGAGTGCCGACCGAGGAGTCCCTGCGATACCTCGAGCAGGTGCAGGCCACCACCGAGGCGTACGGCGCCAAGTGGCTCGTTCTGGACGCCGACGTGCAGGTCCTTGAGGGCAGTTGGCCCGGTTCGGTCGTGCTGATCGAGTTCCCGGACGCGGAAACCGCCAAGGCCTGGTACAACTCGCCCGAGTACCAGGCGATCCTGTCGCTACGCGTCGATCACACCATCAACGACCTGGTCCTGGTGGACTCCGTCGGCCCGGACTTCACGGTGGCCGGCTACGCGCGTCAGATCCGGACCCTGCTCGGCCAGTGACCAGCACCCGCTGACCTGCCGTACCGCGATCCCCGCGCACGCCGTGCCGTGCGCGGGGATCGGCTACATGAAGTTGCGGGTGTGCAGAGCGGAGAGCTCCGCCGCCTCGTCGGCCCGGAAGCCCAGGCGGACGAGGCGGCGCTGACGGCCCTGATCCATCGCGTGTTGCAGAGCCTGCACGCGGTCGAAGCCGCCGGACACGTCGTCCGGATGCCAACCACCCGCCGCGAGCACCACCAGCGCGTCGAAGACGTCCGCGTTGAGCCCCGCGGTGTCGACCAGCGCGTCGTGGCGGCGGTGGATCGCCGCCCGCAGCCGGTCCCGCAGCAGCGGATCCAGCTGCGCCTGATGCTCCAGGTGCGCCATGCCGAACACCACGTGTCGGCGCTCGTCCTGCATGGCGAGCCAGCAGATCCGGCGCGTCACCGGGTCCGGGGCGTTCTCGTGCAGGAACGAGAGCAGATCGACGAAGCTGCCCTCGCCGAGCACGGAGAGCAGGAACGACGCCAACGCGAAGTCCGACTCCGCGACGAGCGTGAACAGCGACTGCCGACCGCCGGCGGATGACGTTCCCATCTCGGCGCCCCGCAGCAGCGCCCGCCGGCTGAAGACCTCCATGTGCCGCGCCTCGTCGGCCATCTGCACGGCGAGAAGCTGCACCACCTCCCGAAAGTGCGGATGGATGCGTCCCACGAACCGGGCCGGCACCACGAGGGCGGCCTGCTCGTTCTCGACCAGGTAGGTCATCACCTGCACCACAGCGGCCTCGACGTCGGCCGGCAGCGCGAACGGGTCGTCCCACGGCACCGCGGTCTGCGGGTCCCACTGTCGGGCGGCGGCCTGCGCGTACAGGTTTGGGGCGATGTCGGCCCAGACCAGGTCGCGGTCGTCGAGGTCGAACCGGGCCTCCGGACCGCCGGCTTCGAGCAGCGCGCCCCGGGCGCCGAGGCCCCACCGCGCCGGTGGACGGCTGCTGAGCGCCGACGGCAGTGCCGCCCCGGCCCGCTCCGCGCCGAACCAACGGTCGTCATCCGCCGACCCCCGGACCACCACCGCCACCAGATCGCCCGCCTCGCCCCGATCCGGCCATTCGACCCGATGACCCCGGCCACGACACCAGGCGGGCAGGTGTACGCGCAGCGCCGGGTCGCGCCCGGAGACCGCCAACCGGCCGCCGCGCGGCAACCCGGCCAGGGCCCGCTGCACCAGCAGGTGCGCGCCCCGGCCGAAACCCAGCTCACCCAGGTCGACCTCGGCGACCGGTGCCGCGCTCACGGCCGGTAGTCCGTGGCCGTCACCCGCCCGTCGGGGGAGTAGAAACCGCTGGCGTCGACAGCGTCGGCGAGGGCGTCATAGCCCGTGGTGCGGCCCTCCCGCCAGGCCGTCAGCCCCTCCAGGTCGAGCAGCGGGCGCACCTGCGGATCGGCGTACGACATGCCGAGCAGCAGCGTGCCGAAGAGCCGGACCCCGTCGGACTCCGGCGCGCGGACCGTCATGTTGCAGTGGTCGTAGCGTGCGGTCTGCGCCACGATCCGGGTGCCCTCCGGCGGTAACGTGCCCTCCTGAACGAACGCCAGATGGTTGGCGTCGATCATGCAGGCGGCGTCGACCTCCCCGGCCACCAGGGCGCGGGCTGCGTCGCGCTCGCCACCGATGTGGTCGCCGTGCAGGCCGACGCCCACGTCGAAGCGGCGTACGTCGACGGTGACCCCGGCCGCCGCGAGGTGACCCAGCGGGATCAGCGTCGCCTGTGGACTGTCGAGGGCCCCGACGGCGACCACCCGTCCGGCGAGGCCGGCGAGCTGACCCACCGGTGAGTCCGCGCGGACCACCACGACCGAGGTGAGGTCCTGGTCGGTGTCGCGCATGGTGAGCGCGCGGACGGACGTGCCGTGGGCGGCAGCCAGTCGCTCGGCCCGCAGCCAGGCCAGGGGAGAGTTCCAGGCCGCGTCGATCCGCCCGGCGACGAGGTCCTCGACCTGTCGCTCGTAGTGCGAGTAGAGGACGAAGTCGAAGTCCAGGCCCCGCCCGCGCAGCCAGGTGCGGAAGCCCTCCCAGATGGTCACCACCTTCGGGTCGTACGCGACCGCGCCCATCAGAACGGTTGGCGCGAGCATCAGCGGTTGGCCTCGTCGAGCAGCGGCAGCCCGGTGGCGACCCGACCGACGAAATCGAGCAGCGCGTCGGTGGTCGGCGCCATCACCCGGGCCGCGCGGGCGTCCCGGAAACGGCGCTCGAGGCCCAACTCCTTGCGGAAGGCGCTGCCGCCGCAGAGCTGCATCGCGCCATCGGTCACGTCGGCGACGGTCTCGCCGGCGAGCGCTTTGACCTGGAGCACCCGCAGCATCGCATCGTCACGGCCGGTCTCCAGAGCGGTGAGCGTGTCGCCCAGGAAGGCGCGCAGCGCGTGGGTGCCGATCATCAGCCGGGCGAGGTCGCGTCGGGTGACGGGCGCGTCGCGCAGTGCGGCGCCGGTGTGCGTGAGCGTGGTCCTGGTGAGATGTCGGCCGGCCTCGGCCACCGCGCTGTCGGCGAGACCGAGGCAGAAAGCGGCGTTGAGCACCAGGAACCAGGGCAGGACGGCGCCGAGCGCGGTGTCGAGCCCGGCCCCGTCGGCCGCCATCCTCGCCGCCGACGGAACCCGCAGCCCGTCGGCGGTCATCGGCCGAGAGCCGTTGCCCCGCAGGCCCAGCCCGTCGAAGTCGCCGGTCACGCTCAGACCGGCGCTGTCGGCCGGCACCAGCCACAGCGTCATCGGGCCGGCGTCGCGGGTCAGCGGAAGGCTCGACCAGACGTAGCTGTTGGCCTCGCCGGCCGAGGTGACCCAGCTCTTACGGGCGTCGAGGCGGACGGTGTCCTCGTCGGCGGCTGTCGCGGTGCCGGTCGGCGACCAGAAGTGGCTGCGCGAGCCGTACTCGGAGAACGCCAACGTGGTGAGGTGATCGCCGGCGGCGATGGCCGCGCGGTCGTCGCGCGGGCCGTGCGCCTCGATGACGGCTGTCGCCGCGTAGTGCATGAGCACCACCATCGCTGTGGACCCGCACTCGGCGGCCAGCCGCTCGATCACCTCGGCGACGGCCCGCATGCCGTGGCCCGCGCCGCCGACCTCGGTCGAGGAGGCCAGGCCGAGCAGGCCGGCTGCGGCGAGAGCGTCGACACCCGCACGGGGGAAGGCCCCGTCCCGGTCGACGATCGGTGCCTGCGGGCGGATCACGTCGTCGATCACCGTGCCGAGCGTGTCCGTGGGGTCGGTGGCGGTCTGGGCATTGTCGACACTGGTCGTCATGCTCGGTACCCCTTCAAGCAGGCCGACGGGACCGCCGTCGACACTATCCGAACCCGAAGACGTAGCGCGAGCGTCGGATTACCGTCTGACGCGGGCAGTGTCCCGGTGCGATCGGCCGTGCCCGTCGTCCCGGTCGATGCGCAACTCGCGCTCCAACTCGGTGATGACCGCCCGCAGGTCGTCCAGCCGTTGGGTGAGCGCGATCCGGTCCACCTCGTCCGGTACGCCGTCGCCGTCCTCGTCGTACCCGGGGGCCAGTCGCTCGGTCATCTCCAACCGGCGGGCCTCCTCCATGGAGTTCACGATGACCGCGATGAGGATGTTGAGCAGCAGGTTGACGGTGATGACCACGTAGCTGACGTAGTAGAGCAGTGTCCATGGTGAGATCGCCATGCCCTGCTCGATGAGGTCCGGCAGCGTCTCCAGCGACAACAGCACGAACAACGTCAGCAGCGACCGGCCGATGTCGCCGTACTCCTCCGGATACCTGTTGCCGAAGATGAGCCAGCCGGCCATCCCGTACACGTACAGCGTCACCACGGCCAGGGCGAGGAACCCGGTGACGCCCGGCAGGCTGCGCCACAGCGCGGAGACGATGGTCCGCAGACCCGGCGAGAACCGCACCAGGCGCACCATGCGGGCGACCCGTACGACCCGCAGCAGCGCCGGGTCGCCGTGCAGGCCCGGTATGAAGATCGCCGCGATCACCACGAAGTCGAAGACGTTCCAGCCGTGCCGGAAGAAGTCCTGTGGGCGTCTGCCGTAGGCGGCCAGCCGGACGGCGATCTCGACGACGAAGACGGCCCGGAAGAACAGCTCCAGCCCGTGCAGCGCGGTGCCCGCCGGGCTCAGGTCGTCGTACGTCTCCAGGCCGAGAACGATGCCGTTGGCGAGGATGACCACGACGATGGCGATCTCGAAGGGTCGCGACCGGGCGAGCTGGTCGCAACGGTCGGTCCAACCCGAGCGGTGCCGCGGTGGTGTGGACGGACCACCCCGCTGGGCGGGCACGGGCGCGTCACTCACCAGTCGGCCGACTCGATGAGGCGCGCCGGGGCCGGGGCCCACCTCCGGCCGTCGTCGTGGCGGTGCGGATGGTGTGCGGGCATGCCCACCAGCCTATCCAAGATCAACGACGCTGGGCGACCGCGGCATCCGTGCAGGGTGACTCTTTCGCTGCGCGTCGGCGCGATCCTCCCGGCGACGACACAAATCGCGAACGACGTTTGCAGTTTACAGTAGATCAGTGAGTGACACAGCCGCGAGCGGCGGCCCCGACCGGCCGCCGATCTGGAGCAGGCCCGAACGCGGCAGCCGCGGCCCCGCTCCGGCGCACAGCCGCGATGCCATCGTCGCGGCCGCCATCACCCTGGCCGACGCCGAAGGGCTGGCCGCGGTGTCGATGCGCGCCGTGGCCGCCGCGCTCGGCACCGGCGCCGGATCCCTCTACCGCTACCTGTCATCCCGCGAGGACCTGCTGGACCTGATGACCGACCGGGCCGTGGGGGAGCTGCGCCCGTACCCGCAGGTGGAGGACGACTGGTTGGAGACGATGGTGCTGCTGGGACGCCGGCAGTTGGCGCTGTTCGGCGCCCACCCCTGGCTGCTCGACGTGATCCACCGGCCCACCGGCATCGGCCCACAGAGCCTGGCCTGGTTCGACAACTGCATCCGGATCCTGGAACCCGTGCGCTGCCCCGTCGCCGCCAAGTTCGAGGCCATCGCGATGATGACCGGCGTGGTGAGCCTCTTCGCCCGCCGCGAGTCCGCCGCCGGGGCGTTCAGCTTCGCCGGGGTGGACCTCACGGCGTACCCGCACCTGGTCGCGGCGTTCAGCCAGCCCCCGGGGCCGGCGCCCCGGGCGGACCTCGTCGAGCGGACCCTGCGAAGTCTGCTGACCGGCCTGCTGCTCGCGGGGTCGACCGAGGCGGGCTGACCGCCTCGCCTGGCCTCGGCCGGGACGCGGGAGCGCTCCGCCCGACGTCACGCCGCGGCGGTGAGGTACCGGCGGTAACCGAGAGCGGACTGCGTGAACCCGATGGACGCGTAGAACCGGTGGGCGTCGGTACGCGCGGCGTTCGACACCAGTTGGATCTTGTAACAGCCGGCCGCCGTCGCCTCGTTCACCGCCGCCAGCATGAGGGCCCGGGCGACCCCACGACGGCGCCATCCGGGTGCGACCACCACGTTCTCCACCACCATGTACGGTCGCGCGCCGTGGGTGAGGTTGGGGGCGACGAGGGTGTCCAGGGTGCCCACGAACGTGTCCCCGGCGGCGGCCAGCAGGAGGCGGCGGCCGGCTTGGGCGTGCAGGTCGCGCCAGGCGGTGGCGAGCCGGGCGGTGTCCGGCCGTGCGTCGTCGGGAGCGAGGTGCCACAGCACGTCGAAGACCAGCTCGGGGTCGTCCTGCGCTACGGCGGCGCGGACGACGAAGTCGCCACCGCTCACCGGGTCGACACCGGAGTGTCCAGGTCGGAGCGCACGGCCTGCCGTGGCGGCCCGACGGGCCGGGAGGGCTGCCTCACCATGCCGTCGAGGATACGTGCGCAGCTTGACTCCGTGACGGGCGACGGCGACCGTAGGCCCCCGCCGCCCGCTTCGGCGATCAGGCCCGCGCGGCCCGGATGGCGTCGCGCAGCGGGGTGCTCGGCCGGCCGAGCAACCGGCTGAGGTCGTCGCTGTCGGTCGCCAGCTCGCCGTTGGCGATCGAGTGGTCGAGCGCGGCGACGAAACCGGCGGTGCCCGCGTCCAGGCCGACGTTCTCCAGGGCCGAGGCCAGCTCGGCGGCGGACATGTCCTGGTGGACGACTGTGGTGCCGGTCACCTCGGTCACGGCCTCGGCCAGCTCGTCGAAGGTGAACGGGGTCCCGCCCAGTTCGTAGACGGCGTTGCCGTCCTCCTCGCGGGTCAGCGCGGCCACGGCCGCCCCCGCGTAGTCGGCGCGGGTAGCGGCGGAGATCTTGCTGCCGCCGGTGGCGCCGAGGATGGTGCCGGACCCCAGGTACTGCGGCAGCTGGTCGGTGTAGTTCTCGGTGTACCAGCTGTTGCGCAGCACTGTGTAGCTCAGACCGGACGCGGCGAGGACCTCCTCGGTGGCCTTGTGCTCCGGCGCGAGCGGGTTCGCGGTGGTGTCGGCCTTGAGGATGCTGGTGTAGACGAGACGCTCCACCCCGGCGAGCTTGGCGGCGTCGATGACCGCTGTGTGCTGCGCGACGCGCTGACCGGGAGTGTCGCCGGAGATGAGCAGCAGGCGGCGTACGCCGGCCACGGCGCCGGGCAGCGTCGACGGGTCGTCGTAGCTGGCCTTGCGGATCTCGACCCCGCGCGCGGCCAGGGCGGCGGCCTTCTCCGGGCTGCGGACGATGGCGGCGATCTCGGTGGCGGGTACGCCGCTGTCGAGCAACTGCTCGATCACCAGGCGGCCCAGCCGGCCGGTGGCGCCGGTGACGGCATAGGTGGGCATGGGAACCTCCGGAGGGTAGGGGCAGATCAGTAAGCACTTACTAATCTACAGCACTAACCAAGGTGTGGCGTGGGATAGGCTGGTGAGGTGAGCGACATGCCGGCCCAGGACCCGGCGGGGCCTACCCAGGAATTCGTCAGCGATGTCTTCGCCCGGGGGTGCACCTCCCGTGCGGCCTTCGAGGACGTCACCTCGAAGTGGGCCTCGCTGGCCCTGTTGGCGCTCGGTGAGGGCCGCTACCGGTTCAACGCGCTGCGTCGCCGCATCGACGGGGTCAGCGAGCGGATGCTCTCCCAGACCCTGCAGACCCTCGAACGCGACGGAATGCTCACCCGCGAGGTGCTCACCGCGATCCCACCGCGCGTCGAATACTCACTGACCCCGCTCGGTGCCCGGGTCGCCGAGCAACTGCGTGGCCTCGCCGATCTGCTGGAGGCCTCGGTGCCCGAGTTGCAGACCGCCCGCGACAGCCGCGAGCGCGACCGGGGCTGACTCGCGGCCCGTCCCGCCGAACGTTCGGTCGACGCCGCACTAGTTGGCGTCCTGCGCGCAGATCGTGGTCATCTCGGCCAGATAGCTGGCCAGCGTCGGCAGGCCGGCCTCGGCCCGGCGCCGCTCGAGACCCTGCTCGTCAGTGATCGGAGTCGTCGGGACGGGGCCGTCCGGTCCGCAGCGAATCTGTGTGCCGTACCCCTGGGGCTCGCCCCTGCCCACCGCGACCCGGTCCTCCAGGTAGGCCAGGTTGCCAGGCGATGCCTGGCGGGCGGCCACCGCCGCCCGTAGCAGGTCCAGTGCCAACTGTTGAAAGGTCGGATCCTGGTCGGAGTGCTGGGCGATCGCCCAGGCGGCGTTGCCGCCGTCCTCGCCCACGAGGGCGAAGGTCGGCCAACCGTGGCTACGGAGGATCTCCTTCAACCGTTCGGTGCGGGCCTGGTCGGACTCACTCTGTGGCGTGCCCTCGCGGTCGGCCTGGTCACGCGCCAGCATCGCGATCAACTCGTCGTGCAGCACCCTGTCGAACGAGGCGGGGGAGGGGGTGCTCGACGCTGCCGGCGGCGCGTTGCTCGGTGGGTCGTCGGCCGGCCTGGACGAGGTGCCGCAGGCGGCGAGGGTCAGCAGTGCCACCAGCGGCACCGTGAGCGGCGACGGGAGCTTCACTCGCCGATTGTGGTCGGGTCGTGGTCATCCCCACAAGGCGCGGACCGCGGCCTGTCTCAGGTGTTCAGTGTCTCGCGCGGTGGCACGCCGAAGCTGGCGTGGTATCGCGCGGTGAACCTGCTGTGGCTGGCGAACCCCCACCGACTGGCGATCGCCGAGACCGTCTCCTGACGCGGGTCGGCGCGTACCAGGTCGTGGTGTGCCCGGACGAGCCGGACCCGACGCAGGTAGGCCATCGGGGTGGTGCCGAGATGACGGCGGAAGGCGAGTTGCACCGCCCGGAGGGAGACGCCGGCGGCGCCGGCGATGTCGGCCGCGCTGATGTCCCGGTCGGCGTGCTCCTCCAGAAACGCGATCGCCCGGCGCAGCGTGGCGGTGGTGGCGTCGTTCCGATCCGCGGCGGTCGGTTCGGTGAACGCGGTGTTCGGGAAGACCGCGAGCGCCGCGGCGGCCAGCATCCGGGCGGCGTTGCCGATCACCAGCGATTGTGCCCCGGCGGCCGGGCTGTTCAACACGACGTCGCGGACGAAGCTTGTGGTGTTGCGCCACTGCCTGGCGAGGACAGTGCTGGCGGCACCCAGCTCGGTGAACTCGATCCGACCGGGCCGGCGGGCCGGCGCGGTGGTGGCCACCTGCGTCAGCACCGACAGGTCCAATACGCAGAGTTCCACCTCGCCGGGATGCCAGTGGACGGCGCACGGCTCCTGGGGCCTGGTGACGAGGAAGGCTTCGCCAGGGCCGAACCGGTGGGCCGACCCGTTGCAGGAGCGATCGACCTGCGCGGTGCGGCTGCGACCGATGACCAGGCCGCCGAGGGTGCTCGCATCGATTTCGAGGTGCCCGGTCTGGCGGGTGGTCGCGATGGCGAAGAGGCCGGTGTCGACGCGATGGTGGGTGAGCCGGTAGCCGTTCCTGCTCTGAATGCGCAGTTTCGGGTCGTACGTGGCGGACAGGAATTCCTGGATGACCGCCGGGTCACGGCTGTCGAACTGGTGGGTCTGCACTGGCGATGACGTCATCCGCTGTCTCCGTCCGGTGGAGGTGCCGCCGGGTGCTGAAACGGTGCCGACGGCAGGTTCGGGACGTGCCGGGGTGCTCGGCGGTGACCCGGCACATCGTTGGCCGGCGGTGCGGTGGGATGGAACGTCGCGAGCGGGACGGCAGCGACCGGTGGAGCGTGTCGGATCTGGTCCGACCATTCATCGAACCTGAGGCGCAATATCTGTAGACGGGAATGTCACCATACGACAATCGCTGACGTCCGTCCCGCTAATCACTGTGCTGTGTCGGCAGCTCGACTTCGTTTTCCGGCTAGCGCGCCGAATGGTTCTACGTCTGTTGTCCTAGCCACCCTCGTGGACGACAGCGAAATCTTGTTCATGATTCGTCGGAGGATGACCGGGTCACTGCCGGGAGGCCGACCCACGGAGGGGGAAGCGTTGGACAGTACCGATCCTGACCGCGTCGTTCGGTTGGCCGTCGCCGAGGCACTGGCCCGGGTGGCGGACGAGGACAGCCTGGGCCTGGGCGAGGGGGACGCGCTGGAGAGGCTCGGGCGTGGGTTACGTGAGGTGCTGCGCCGCGCACTCGACGACCGGGTGCCACTGACCACGCCGGACTTCGTCGACCTCTGCCGCGACCTGGGTCTGCACCGCGACGCCTTCGACCTGCTGGGGCACTACCTGATGACAGCGTTGCTGACCCAGCACGTCGGACCGGACGCCCTGATTCGCGTCGGCGTGCTCTTCGGCACCGTCGGGCGCTACCTGCCCGGTGCCCGTCCGGTAGCCCGCCGCAACGAAGGCCCGGCGGCACGGCGACGCGACGTGCGCTCGGACAACAGCGTCGTCGGTCGGTACCGCCGCGCCAAGCTGCCGGAGCACCTCCCCAACCCGCCGAGCTGGACCTGCACCGGATGCGGCCGCGAGTGGCCCTGCGCCACCAAGCAGAGCCAGCTGCTCGCCGAGTTCGGTGGAGCGCGCGCCTCCCTCGCGGTCTATCTCGGCTCGTGCCTCGTCGCCGCCGCCCAGGACCTGCCCACGCTGCCGTTGCCCCGGGTCCGGCTCCGATTCCTGGGCTGGCTGCCGCGCGCCCGGATCTGACCGGGCCGTCGGCGACGCACCGTCGGCGAACGCCTGACCCGGCTCGGCCGAGGCCGGTCCCGACTGGACACTGCGCGATCATTTGATGACCCACTGCTGCCACGTCCGGCGCTTCCGGCAGGTCGGGGCAGGGTGTTCATCGTGCGCACCCGCTGCGTACGGCGGGTGTTCACCGCCTTCTCCGAGGCTCCTTGATCGAAAGAGCATTCGCTTGATCGAGGAGAGGCTCTCACGTGAGAGACAAGCATCCCGAAGAGGCCGAGCACGCGCAGCTGTCCCGGCGCAAGCTGGTCAAGTACGCGGGCGTCGGCGCGACGCTGGCCGCGGCCAGCCCACTGGTCGGCGCCGGCGCGGCGTGGGCCGACGAGGACCGCCGGCCGGGTGACGACGACAAGACCGACCGGGGTAGCTCCAAGAGCCGGGCGTGGCGTGCGGGCGACCACCACATCCACTCCGAGTACAGCGGCGAGTTCGACACCGCCAAGTCCCCGATCGTCTTCCACAAGGGCGCGGACGCGGTCTACCCAATCGTCACCAACGCCATCATGGCGAAAAACTTCGGCCTGACCTGGGCGATGTGCACCGACCACGGTGGACCGACCCACTCGAAGGTGAACATCGAGCAGGCGTACCCCGACCTGCTGCGGTCCCGCAAGCTGGTCCCCGAGGTGCTCCAGTTCTGGGGCATGGAGTTCGACGCGCCCTCGCTGGACCACCACACGTTGATGATCCCGCGGCACGAGGACGAGGCGAAGCAGCTCTTCGAGCTGGAGAGCCGGTTCGCCAAGTACGACGCGTTCCCCACCGACCCGGCCCGCGACACCGAGGCCAAGATGGTGGAGTTCCTCAAGGTCGCCCGGGGCATGCCGCACAAGCCGCTGGTGATCGCCCACCACGCGTCCCGTTCGGCGCCCGGTCTCGGCGTCTACGGCCAGGACACCCCGCGCGAGTTCCGCAACGGCAACAACGCCGCGCCGGACGTCTACATCGGTTTCGAGGGCGCCCCCGGTCACCAGGCCGGTCCGCTCAACGGTGGCAAGCGGGGCGGCTACGGCAACCACCCCACCTACGGCGGCTTCGACCAGATGACCGCCCGTGTCGGCGGCCTGTGGGACTCACTGCTCGGCGAGGGCCGGCGCTGGTGGATCACCGCGACCTCGGACTCGCACGTGCACTGGACCCGCGGTGGCTCCGACTTCTGGCCGGGCGAGTACAGCAAGACGTACGTGCACGCCCGCCAGGACTACGGCGACATCATGGACGGCCTGCGCAACGGCCGGATCTGGGTCACCACCGGTGATCTGATCCGCAGTCTCGACGTCACCGCCACGTCGCAGGGCAGGACCGCCGAGGTGGGCGAGACGATCACGGTGAGCCGTCGTAGCCGTACCGATGTCGAGATCGAGATCACGTTCCGCCCGCTGGGTGGGGCGAACGCGAACGGCGACCGGCCCGAGGTCCGTCGGGTCGACCTGATCGTCGGCCAGATCACCGGCCCGAGCGCCAGCCTGGACGCCGACACCAACCCCACCACCACCGTGGCGGCCCGGTTCGGCCCACGGGACTGGCGTCGGCAGGGCGACAGCTACGTCATTCGGCACACCCTGCGCAATGTCGAGGCGGACACCTACGCGCGGGTGCGCGGCACCAGCACCGACGAGGCCGAGCCGCTCGCCGACGGGCTGGAGAGCCCGTGGGACGACCTGTGGTTCTACTCGAACCCGGTCTTCGTGCACGTCCGCTGACCGAGTGCGGTAGCGACATCGCGGGCCTGTCCGGCACCGCTCGACAAACAACGTCGGGTGGTGCGGGGCGGGCCCGCCCCGCTGTGTCCGCAGGTCAGTCGGGCCTGCTGCGGCGGGCTCGGGGGGTGGGGGTTCGCCCGCTCCGCGCTGTCGCCGCGCCGGTCCGGCGGGCAGCGGGTGCCGGGTCGGCCTGCACCTGTGTCACCACCTCGCAGAGGTCGCGCAACGGGTCCACCGCCTGGGCCGAGCAGGCGACCTTCTGGAGCAGTGACCGCAGCGTCGCCGACTCGGCCGGCGTGAGCGCCCCCAGCAGATGCGACTCGACCTGCCGCAGTGCCAACCGCCGCTGTTCCCAGGCGGCACGGCCGGCGTCGGTGACCTCGACCAGCCGGTTGCGCCGGTCGGTCGGGTCCGCGCGTCGGGCCACGAACCCGGGCCGCTCCAGGTCATCGATCAGGTACGTGAGGACGGTGCGGTCGATGCCGATCTCCTCGGCGATCGCGCCCTGGTTGCGGGCCGGCCCGTTGCTGGCAGCGGTGAGCAGTTGGTAGCCGCGGGGGCCACCGGGGAAGTCGGCGAGCGCGTGCTCGGCCGCCCGGACGTAGCCGCGGAAGACGATGCCGAGCATCCAGCCCAGGTCGTCGTCGAGCGGATCGGGCCGGTCCGGCCGGTGAGAGGCACCCGTCATCCCCCGACAATACCGCAGTGACGCAGACCTTGTTGGCAGAATATGTTCTGCGTGGCATAAGGTTAAGGTCACGACGCATCGCCTGAGGCGTCGGGGAAATCGGGAGGCTCGCAGATGAGCGACTACGGCCACGAGCTGGTCTTCGGCTCCTTCGTCACGCCCAGCGCTGACAATCCGGACCGTGCGGTCGGCGTCGCCGTCCTGGCCGAGCAGGTCGGGTTGGACCTGGTCACCTTCCAGGATCACCCGTACCAGCCGGCGTTCCTCGACACCTGGACGCTGCTGAGCTTCGTGGCGGCCCGCACCAGCCGGGTGCACCTGGCCGCGAACGTGACGAACCTGCCACTGCGCCCGCCGGCGGTGCTCGCCCGCAGCGTGGCGAGCCTGGACCTGCTCAGCGGCGGCCGGATCAACCTCGGCCTCGGGGCCGGGGCGTTCTGGGATGCCATCGAGGCGATGGGCGGCCGGCGGCTGACCCCCGGCCAGGGCGTACGAGCGCTGGAGGAGGCCATCGAGGTCGTCCGTCAGCTCTGGGACGTCGAGACGCGCGGCGGGGTACGTGTCGACGGCGAGTTCTACCGGGTGGTGGGCGCCAAGCGTGGCCCCGCTCCGGCCCACGCGGTGCCGATCTGGCTGGGCGCGTACAAGCCCCGGATGCTCCAGCTCACCGGTCGTCGGGCCGACGGTTGGCTGCCCACGCTGGGCTACCTCCAGCCCGGTGATCTGGCCAAGGGCAACGCGATCATCGACGACGCCGCGCAGCAGGCCGGCCGGTCGCCGCAGGACGTGCGTCGGCTGCTCAACATCGCCGGAGAGTTCTCGACCGTCGGGCGCGGCCCGCTGAACGGGCCCGCCGAGCAGTGGGCCGAGGAACTGGCCGAGCTGGCACTGGAGGAGGGCGTGGGCACCTTCATCCTGGGCAGCGACGACCCCGACGACCTGCGCCGCTTTGCCGGCGAGGTGGCCCCCGCCGTCCGCGAGCTGGTCGCCGCCGAACGTGACCGGGGCACGGCTCCGGATCGTGAGCCGGAGCCGGAGCCGGTCGTCGCGCCGCCGGTCCGGGCGAGCCGCGCCACCGCGACCGGCGGCGCGTTCGCAGTGGTGCCGACCCCGGACGACGGCGTACGGCGAAGCGAGCAGCAGGTGTGGGACGAGTCGACCCGGCCGATCGGGCCCGCGCCCGACCCGGAGCGCACCTACACCCCGCAGGAGCAGGCCACCGGCGCGCACCTCGTGCAGATCCACGACGGCCTGCGCGCCGAGCTGGCCCAGATCCACGACCTGATCGATCAGGTGGCGGCCGGCGAGATCGACGCCGGTGCGGCCCGGTCCCACATCAACACGATGACCATGCGGCAGAACCGGTGGACCCTCGGCGTCTACTGCGAGTCGTACTGCCGCATCGTCACCACCCACCACACGATCGAGGACCAGTCGCTCTTCCCCCGGTTGCGGGCACGGGACGCCCGGCTCGGCCCGGTGGTCGACCGGCTGGAACAGGAACATCACGTCATCCATGACGTGCTGGAGGGTGTCGATCGGGCCCTGGTCGCGTACGTCGGCTCTCCGGACGGCATCGCCGAGCTGCGGGCCGCTGTGGACCTGCTGACCGACGCTCTCCTGTCGCACCTCAGCTACGAGGAGCGGGAGCTGGTCGAGCCGTTGGCGCGGTTGGGCATCGCCTGATCGACGCGCCGTGGCGGCGGCTCGGGGTTGCCCCGATTCGATTTGAGAGACTACTCTCGAAACATGTCTCTCAAGAATCCGTACGGAGATTTCGAGATCACCGAGCCGCAGGCGCTGCGGGCACTGGCCCACCCGGTCCGGCTGGCGATCCTGGAGCACCTCCAGCGGCACGGCCCGGCCACGGCCACCGGGCTCTCACCGCACGTCGGGGCCACACCGTCGGTGGTCAGCTGGCACCTGCGGCACCTCGCGACGTTCGGCCTGGTCCATGACTGGGACGGCGCCACCAGCAAGCGGGAACGCTGGTGGCAGGCCGTCGCCCGAGGCTTCCGTTTCACAGCGCCCGAGGGCACCGAGGGGCAGTCCGCCGTCCAACAGCTCCGCGCGGAGATGTTCGCCCGCAACGCCGACGCACCCCAGCAGTGGCTGCTGCACGAGGAACCCCGACTGGACGACGAGTGGCGCGCGCTGGCCGGCATTGCCGACACCCGGTTCGTGGCCACCGCCGACGAGCTGCGGCAACTGGAGGAGTCCATTGAAGAGCTGATCGCCCCGTACGTGCGGCGCAAGGAGGAGTCGGCCCCGGCCGACGCGCGGATCATCCGGATGCTGCGCTACCTGCTGCCCGAGCCCGGCGACGACGACCAGGCCGCGTCATGACCGCCACCGACGCCCCCACCGAAACCAACGCCGGGCCCCCGCCGGCCCTGCACCGTGACCGTAGGTTCCGCACCTTCTGGATCAGCGAGACGATCTCCCACTTCGGCGATCGGATCAGCGAACTGGCCCTACCGCTGATCGCCGTCACCCTGCTCACCGCCACGCCCGTGCAGGTCAGCGTCCTCACCGCGCTGATCTGGCTGCCCAACCTGCTGGGCCTGTTCCTGGGCGCCTGGGTGGACCAGCGCACCCACAAGCGGCGACTGCTGATCATCGCGGACCTGATCCGCGCCGCGGTGCTGCTCAGCCTGCCGGTGGCCTACCTGTTCGACGCGATCACCCTCACCCACCTCTACCTGGTGGCGCTGCTCACCGGCTTCGGCGCGGTGCTCTTCGCCATGGCGCGTCAGGCGTTCTTCGTCGGCCTGGTGCCGCGATCGGCATACGTGGACGCGAACAGCAAGATGAGCATGAGCAGGTCGCTCTCCTTCATCGCCGGCCCGGCCGTCGGCGGTGGGCTGGTCCAGGCGCTCAGCGCGCCGGTCGCGATCGTCGTCGACGCGGTCTCCTTCCTCGGCTCCGCGCTGCTGCTCAGCCGCATCCCGGTGACCGAGCCCCCGCCACCGCCGCGTCGGACGTCCACTCTCGGCCTGGTCCGCGAAGGGCTCGTGCTGGTACTGCGGCATCCGGTGCTGCGGGCCGCCCTCGGCTGCACCAGCACCGTCAACTTCTTCACCTTCATCGCCAGCGCGCTGCTGGTGCTCTACGCCAGCCGCGAACTCGACCTGTCGGCCGGTGCGATCGGCATCGCCCTCGGCTTCGGCGCGATCGGCGGATTCATCGGCGCGGCGCTCGCACCGCGAGTCTCCCGCGCCATCGGTCTGGGCCGCGCCGCCATGATCGGCGCGGTGCTCTTCCCCGCGCCGCTGGCGCTGACCGCGCTCGTGTCCGGACCCACCTGGACGAAGGTGGCCATGCTGGCGGCCATCGAGCTGGTCTCCAGCGTCGGGGTGATGCTGATGGACGTGAACCTCAACGCCCTCCTCATCGCCGTGACACCCGCCGACGCGCTGGGACGCCGGGCCGGTGCCTACAGCGCCGTCAACTACGGCATCCGACCACTCGGCGCGCTGGTCGGCGGCGCGTTGGGCACCACCATCGGGCTGCGGCCCACCCTGGCCATCGCCGGCCTGGGTGGCGTGCTCGCCGTGCTGTGGTTGCTCGCGTCGCCGGTGCGCCACATCCAGACCCTCGACGCGACCTGACGGCTGCGGGGGCGCGCCCGGCCTGGGTCTGCCACCCCGGCCAGCGCGGGTCAGCCGGCCTCCGCCAACAGAACCCGGGCCAGCTCGGCGGGCTGGGAGAACATCGGCCAGTGACCAGTGGCCATCGTGACCAGTCGCCAGCGGTCACTGGTCAGCAGTTTCGCCACAGTGTCGTTGGGCTCAGGCCCGTCGAGCAGGCACTTGACGTACGTCGTCGGCAACTCACCCAGTGGGCGGCCCAGCACCGCCGGCTCGGTCAGCGTGGCACCCGGGTGCGGAGTGGAACCGTCGACCAGCCGCGCGACCTGCTCATCGGTCAGACCCTGACCGTCGAAGTCGGCCGCGCCGAGCACCGCCCAGTAACCGTTGTTGTCGGCGATCTGCGCCTCGAAGGCCGCCTGGCCCTGCCACCAGCCGGAGGCGAACGACCCACCGTCGACCGGCACCTCCGAGTCCACGAAGACCACCCGGGCCAACCGGTCACCGATGCGTTCAGCGGCCTGACCCACCGGAATGCCCGAGTAGCTGTGCCCGACCAGCACCACGTCGTGCAGGTCGCCGCGCTCGATCTCGTCGACGATGTCCTGCACGTGGGTCTGCTGACCGGCGGGCACATCCCGCCGGTCGGCGAGGCCGGAGAGGGTCAGCGGGTGCGTGCTGTGGCCGGCCGCCCGTAGGGGCGGCACCACCTCGTCCCACGCCCACGACCCCAGCCACGCACCCGCCACCAAGACGAAATCAGCCATGACCGGGAGCCTAACGCCGACCTGCGACAGGTCTGTGGGTCACGACCAGGTGCGGGCCTCGGCCGCGAACACCTCCGGCGGACTCGCCACCGGGAGCACACAGAGCAGATGGCCACCAGGCGCCCGCAGGATCCGGCACTCCAACCACTGCGACACCTCGGTGGCACCCAGAGCCATCAACCGTCCGGTCTCGGCTGGCACGTCGTCGGTCTCGATGTCGAGGTGGAAGCGCGGCGTGTCGTCGACCGCCTGGACCGCGGTGACCAGCCCCGGCAGCGCCTTGTGCAGGCCGACGAACTGCGGCTCGTCCGGAACGGACCGGGTGCTGACGCCGAGCGCCGCCGACCAGAACTCCGCCGCCCGGCCGGCCTCCGCCTCGGGAGCGTCGATCAGCAGCGCGTACACGCGGCTTCGGTGCATGCCGACCAGAATATCGAGAAAGTCGATGTGTTGCTCGATGCTCCCAAGGGCCGTCGACCGCGCGAGCTCACCCGGTGGCGTCGAGGTGGGCCGCGATCTGCCTCGGCAGCGGATAGCTTCGTTCGGCCGGCAGGTGGTCCGTGGCCGCCCGCACGTCATGGACCCGCACCAGTTCCCGTACGCGGTGGACAGTCGAGGTGATGTCCGTGACGCCGACCGTCCAGTCGTCGATGTACCGGGCGACGGCTTCGCCGGACAGTCCGACCTGCAACGACCGGTAGGGCAACGCGCTCAGGTGCAGTGTCCGTTCCGGATCCCACTGCACCCGTACCGGGCTGGCCTTGAGTTGCCGCGACCACGTCGCCCGGTCACCGTGCAGGCTCTGGTCGTAGTGACTCAGACAGGCTCGCGCCAGCGCCCACTCGAAGCCCTCCCGCGTGATGTCGATGGACAGCACGCGCTCCTGCCCGGGCTTGGTGGCCCATCCGCAGCGGTACATCATCCACAGGAACGACGGCTTGATCCAGGTCATCCGGTCACGCTTGAACGGAGCCACGAAGCGGCCGGCGGTCACCGCTGGCAGCGCGATCTCCGGTGGGTACGCCTGGTACACGGTGATCGTGTCTTCCGAGTAATGGGCACGGATCTGACGCGCGGGAACGGACACACCGTGATCTTCACCCGTCGAACCGCACCGTCTCCACCGGATTTCATTCCGGGGTCGGGGAACCCGTGCGAACCGGCGGCTGGCGGACCGGGCATTCAGGCGTGGTCCCGTGCGGGTGGCCCGGCCTCGACCGGTATCCGGTAGATCCGGACCGGGTAGTCGACGGCCGAGCGTCCGCCGTTGAGCCCGCCGGTCAGGTGCAACTGGGCCGCAGGCATCCAGAGCCGGGCATCGGCGTCGAGCCACATCGCGTCCACCCAGGCCAGTCGGGGGTCGGCGACGAGCGTCCGCATGCTGCGGTCGGGTGCGAGGACGAGGATGCGCCGCCGCTCCAGATCGCTGAGGTAGATGGTGCCGGTGGCGTCGATGGCCGTGCCGCCGGTGCTGGGTGTGTCACACCAGCGTTCGACCCTCCGGGCCAGTTCGTCGGCGGACACCGACGGGTCGTCCAACCAGCGGGTGGCGATCCGGGACATCCCGCCGGAGGCCGGCTGGTAGTAGAGCCAGCGACCGTCCGGCGCCACCTCCAACTGGTCCACGTGCAGGTGCACCTCGGCGCCGTCCGGGTCACGCAGTACGCGGCCGTCGGCGAGCACCGGGCCACCCACCGTGCTCGGATGTGCGTCCAGCACCCGTCTCGGCCGACCCGAGTCGAGGTCGAGCACGATGAGGCCGGCCGCCCCGGCGTCGCTGAGGTACGCCACCCGGCCGTTGAAACGGACGTCATCGACGTAGCTGCCCGGGTGCACCGCCTCGTCGAGGTGGTAGACCCGCTCCACGCGGTCGCCGCCCGGGTCGACAACTATCAGCCGAGCGCCGCCCGGCACCTGTGCGCCGCCGATCCCTGGTGCGCCGGAGTCGACGATCCACAAGCGATCGTCCGGGCCGGCGCGCAACCCGTTGACGTGCACGAACGCCCCGCTCGGCGGCTGGTCGGCGCGGTTCCACGCGGCATCGGGGTACGGGACACGACGGCCGTCCGGCAGCGCCTCGACCACCTGCACGCCGGGTCGATCCGCCGACGGGTAGCTCAGGAACACCCGCCCGCGCACCGTGGTCACCCCCGTGCACACCCGGTCTTCCTGGAGCACCGGCGTCAACCGGTGATCCTCCTCGGTGGGCAGCGACGACATCGACCTGCTCCTCACCCGCCCGGCGGCGCCTCGGCACTCAGCCGGTGACGACGGCTACGGCCAACCGGCGCGGTATCCCCGGAGCAGGGCGACCGAAACCGCCGGTCGCAGGACACCGCCGGCGGCAGGGTGCCCCCGGCGCTCAGCCGCTCGGCGGTGCCGGGGGACCGACCTGGGCGGCGAGCCGCTTCGGGGCCATGACGCAGTAGCTCTCGGTGAGCAACTCACCCACCTCCTCCCAGTCGGTGTCGCCGTCCAGGACCATGCCCATCACGGTCGGACTCCAGTCCGGTTTGTAGAAGGGGTGCCCCGAGGCGAGGAGACCGGCGATCTCGTCGAGTGGCGATCGGAAGGTCAGCAGGCAGGCGGGCTGGTCGAGTGCGGCAGCCCGTGCGTGCACCGGTTGGCGATCGGGGTCGACGGTGAGCACGTGGGCGATGGTCCGCTTGCGGATCCGCCAGCGGGTGCCCACCCAGGCGGGCTCCTCGTACGTCTCCGGCAGCCCGAGACAGATCGGCCGCAGCCGGTCGAGGACCTCGGGCGGGACATCTCCGGGTGCGGTCACGGGCAACGACGCTAGCCGGTCGGTGTGACAAGTTCCGCTCGTCGAACCCCACCCGGGCCGGTGGTGCGCGCCCCGTCGATCCGCCAGGATGGGCGGGGCGACAGTGGGCCGTCGTCCGGCCCGACCCGCCCCCGTGCCCGCTGAGGAGTGCCGTGCCGTCCACCCTGCTCTCCCGCCGTGACCTCGACTTCCTGCTGCACGAGTGGCTGCGGGTGTCCGAACTCGTCGAGCGCCCCCGCTACGCCGAGCACTCCCGGGAGACCTTCGACGACGCCCTGGATCTCGCCGAGCGGGTGGCCACCGAGCAGTTCGCCCCGCACAACCGCGCCGCCGACCTGGCCGAGCCCACCTTCGACGGGCAGCGGGTGCAGTTGATCCCGCAGGTCCGTGCGGCGTTGGACAGCTTCGCCGAGACGGGCCTGCTCACTGCCGGCCTGGATGCCACTGTCGGTGGCCTGCAACTGCCGCACGCCGTCGCGGCGGCCTGCTTCACCTGGTTCCAGGCCGCCAACGTGGCCACCTCGGCGTACCCGTTCCTCACCCTGGGCAACGCGAACCTGCTGCTGGCCCACGGCAGCCCCGAGCAGGTGGACACCTATGTCCGGCCCATGCTGGACGGCCGGTTCTTCGGCACCATGTGCCTGTCCGAGCCGCACGCCGGCAGCTCACTGGCCGACATCACCACCCGCGCCGAGCCGCAGGCGGACGGCACGTACCGGCTGTTCGGCACCAAGATGTGGATCTCCGGTGGTGACCACGAGCTGTCCGAGAACATCGTCCACCTGGTGCTGGCGCGCATCCCCGGTGCGCCCGCCGGGGTCAAGGGCATCTCGCTGTTCATCGTGCCCAAGGTGCTGGTCGGCTCGGACGGGTCGCTCGGCGAGCGCAACGACGTGGTGTTGGCCGGGCTCAACCACAAGATGGGGTTCCGGGGCACCACAAACACCCTGCTCAGCTTCGGCGACGGCGCGCACACGCCGGCCGGCCGCGCCGGAGCTGTCGGCCACCTGGTCGGCCCGCCGCATCAGGGTCTGGCGCAGATGTTCCACATGATGAACGAGGCCCGGATCGGGGTTGGGGCGGGCGCCACCGCGCTGGGTTACACCGGCTATCTCAAGAGCCTGGCGTACGCGAAGGAGAGGCCGCAGGGCCGGCCGGTCGGCGCGAAGGACCCGGCCGCCGCGCAGGTGCCGATCATCGACCACCCCGACGTACGACGGATGCTGTTGGCGCAGAAGAGCTACGTGGAGGGGGCGCTGGCGCTGGTGCTCTACTGCGCGCGTCTGCTCGACGAGCAGAAGACCGCTCCGGCCGAGGCCGACCGTGAGCGCGCGCACCTGCTGCTGGACGTGCTCACCCCGATCACCAAGAGTTGGCCGTCGCAGTGGTGTCTCACCGCCAACGACCTGGCGATCCAGGTGCTCGGGGGGGCCGGCTACACCCGCGACCACGACGTGGAGCAGCACTACCGGGACAACCGGCTCAACCCGATCCACGAGGGCACCCACGGCATCCAGGCGCTGGATCTGCTGGGGCGCAAGATGACCATGCAGGGCGGCGCTGGTCTCGCCCTGCTGACCACGACGATCGGCGACACTGTCGAGCGGGCCCGCAAGGCCGGGGGAGAGGCAACCGAGCTGGCGGATCGGCTGGCCGCCGCGGTGGACCGGATCATCGCTGTCACCCGTCGACTGTGGGCCGACGGTGACCCGGTGCTCGCGCTCGCCAACGCCAGCGCCTACCTGGAGGCCGTCGGGCACGTGGTGATCGCGTGGATGTGGTTGGAGCAGGTGCTGGTGCTGCCGCCGGAGGGGTCCGGCGACGGGTTCCACGCCGGCAAGCGGCAGGCCGCCCGCTACTTCTTCGCGGTCGAGCTGCCCCGGACCGGGCCGCAGTTCGACCTGCTGGAGAGTCGGGACCGGAGCACTCTCGACATGAACCCGGACTGGTTCTGAGCGGCCTCGTCGCCGGTCAGCGTCGGCGGGACTGGTGGCTCACGGCCTGCCGCCCCTTGACGACGCCCCAGACGATCACGATCACCAGCGCGATCACACCGATGATGATCAGCCAGCGGACCGCCTCGAGGATCAACCCGAGCAGGATCAGCACACCGGCGACCACGCCGACGACCCAGAGCAGTGCACGCATGTCGACCTCCCGTAACCGGCCGCGCCTGGTGCGGCCGGCCCCGGCTTCTCGTTCCCCGTCCGGCCGACACCATGCGCGAGTGGCCTACCCGAGTCGATCAGGGTCCGGTACGCGCTACGTAGACGGTGTTGGCCGACTCCCCACCGGTCAGCGGGTTGGCGAACGGCACGACATGCGCGCGGACGCTCGCGAACACCTCGGTGAGCGCCGCGGTGAACTCGACGTCCGGCGGGTCGTCCGACCAGAGCGCGAAGACACCCTCGGGGCGCAGCAGGGCGGCCAGGCGGCGCAACCCGGCCGGCGGGTAGAACGCCGCGTGGCTCGGGTGCAGGACGTTGCGCGGGGAGTGGTCGACGTCGAGTAGCACCGCGTCGAACCGCCGACCGGGCACCTCGGTGTCGAAGCCGGTGTCACCGGCCACCGCCGCGAAGAAGTCGGCCTGCACGAAGCGGGTCCGGGGGTCCTCGGCGAGCCCCGCCGCGAACGGCAGCAGCCCTCGTCGGTGCCAGTCGATCACGTCCTCGATCGCCTCCACCACGAACAGCGAGCGCACCCGGGGGTCGCCCAGCGCCGCGCAGGCGGTGTAGCCCAGCCCGAGACCGCCCACCACCACGTCGAGCGAGTCACCGGCCACCTCGGCGAGACCCAGCCGGGCCAGCTCGATCTCCGCGACCGGGAAGAGGCTTGACATCAGGTACTCGTCGTCGAGCTTGACCTCGTACACCTCGACCTGGAGCGCCGGGTCCCGGCGTCGGCGCAGGCTGATCGCGCCGATCGGGGTCTCCCGCCAGGCCAGCTCTTCGAAACGCGCGCCCACGGGTGCCCTCTCGCCGCCGGATTCGTCCACGGATGGTAGCGGTTGCCCCGCGACGGGCGGCCACGCAGGGTCCGCAGGAGATCGACGCAGCGCATATCCTGTGCCCGGCCGATCCACCGGAGGGAACTCATGCCGTCGCGGCAGGACCAGCTGCACTCCTACCAGTTCAGCGTCCAGCGGGCAGTCGCCGCCCTGGTCATGCGGGAGACCGACCCCGCGCAGTCGCCGTTTCGGAGGCTGGCCGGCGCCGGCCTGGCGAGCGTCCTGGTCGCGGCGATCGGGCTCGGTGGTTTCGCCCTCTACGGCCTGTTCGCCGGCGGCGGCAAGGGGTGGCGCGATCCGGGCGCGGTGATCGTGGAGAAGGAGTCCGGCGCCCGGTTCGTCTATCGCGAGCAGAAGCTGCACCCGGTGCTCAACTACGCCTCGGCCCTGCTCATCGTCGGGGCGGACCGGTCGAAGACCGTCCTGGTGTCCCGACGCACGATCGACGGGGTCCCGCGCGGGCTGCCGCTGGGCATCGCCGACGCACCCGACTCGCTGCCCGCCCCGGGCCGGCTGGCCGCCTCGGCGTGGACGGTCTGCTCGACGGTTCCGGCCGGCGCGGGCGTCGAGGCGCCCCGCTCGGCGTTGCTGATCGGCACCGAGCCCGACGGCGGTCGGCCGCTGGGTGACGACGCGCTGCTGCTGCGCCACCCCGACGGTGGGCTGCACCTGGTCTGGCACCAGCGGCGCTACCTCGTCCGTGATCCCAGCCGGGTGCTGGCGGCGCTCGCCACCACCAGGGCCCAGGCGGTTCCGGTGGCGCCGGCACTGCTCAACTCGCTTCCCGCCGGCACCGACCTCGCCCCGCTCGATCTGCCAGCGCTGGGCCGGCCCGCCACCCGCGTGCCGGGTGCCGCGATCGGCACGGTCTACCTGGTGAGCAACTCCGGTGGTGGCCGGCAGTACGCGGTGGCGCTCGACGCCGGCCTGGCCGGCATCACCGAGTTGCAGGCGGGGTTGTTGCTGGCCCGCACCGGGCAGGTCGAGCCGGTGCCGATGACGTTGGGTCGGTTCGCGGCGCTGCCCACGGTGCCTGATCTCGCCCCGACCGGCCCGAATGCTCCGCCACCGACCCCGCCCCGGCTCGCGGCCGGCGACGGCGGGGCGCTCTGCACCCGCATCGGCGACGACGGCGGGGTTGGTGAGGTGCGCTGGGGCGTACCGCTGCGGGACCTGACGGCCGTGCCCCGCACCGCGCCGACCGGCGGCGCGGTGCTGGCCGACCACGTGGTGGTGGAACCGGGCCGCGGCGCGGTGGTCGAGGCCGCCGCGGCGCCCGGCGCGACCGGCGGCGCCGTCTCCGTGGTCACCGACCTGGGTCGACGGTACGTGCTGGCCGACCGGGAGGTGCTCCCGATGCTCGGCTACCGCGATGTGCGGCCGGTGCGGCTACCGGCCGGGCTGGTCAGCCTGGTGCCCGCCGGCGCCACCCTCGACCCGGCCGCCGCCCGCGCCGTCGCCGCCCCAGACTGAGGGCGACCCACCCCGTCGACGGGGCGGCGGTGATCAAGAGGTTTGCGTCAGAACCTGGCGCGAGCCTGACGGAAATCTCTTGATCACCGGGAGGCACCGTGCGCGGACGGTGGTCAGTCGGCCGGGCGGCGCAGGACGGTGACCGCGAACGGGGCGTCGTCGCGCCACGGGCGCAGGTCCCAGGTGGCGAAGCGCTGCTCCACGCGCAGCCCGGCGGCCACCGCGTCGGCGTCGAACGCGGTCAGCGGGTAGCCGCGCTCGGTGCCGAAGCCCACAGTCAGCACGCCATCGGGTCGCAGGTGCGCGGCCACCCGGCGCAGCACAGCCGGTTCGGTGCCGACGGCGACGAAGGCGAGCACGTTGCCGGCCAGCACCGCCGCGTCGAACGGCTCCGCCTCACCCAGCGCCGGTAGATCCAGCTCGGCGAGGTCGGCGACCAGCCACGTCGGGCCGGGATAGTCGGCGCGGGCCGCCTCCACCAGCGCGGGATCGGCGTCCACGCCGACCACCGTGTGCCCCCGCTCGGCCAGTGCGGCACCGACGCGGCCGGTGCCGCTACCGGCGTCGAGAATGCGGGAGCCGGGCGCGACGAGGGCGTCCACCAGACGGGCCTCGCCGGCCAGGTCCGCGCCCTCGGCCACGAGCTTGCGGAACCGGTCGATATACCACTGTGAGTGCTCGGGGTCGGTGTCGGTCGCCCAGCGGGTCGGGTTGGCCATGAGGCCACCGTATCCGGGCCGGTGGCGGCCGGGCGGGCGACCCGGACGAGACGATCATCCCTTCTCCGCGCCGCTGGTCAGCCCCTCGGTGAGCAGCCGTTCGCTGGCGAAGAAGAGGATCACGATGGGCAGGGTGAGCACTACCGACCCGGCCATCAGCACCGTCTTGGGGACCTCCACCCCGTCGGCGAGCAGGGACAACCCGAGTGACACCGTCCACCGGTTGGGTTTGTCGACCAGGAACAGCAGGGCGAAGAGGAACTCGTTCCAGGCGATCATGAAGTCGTAGAGCGCGACCGCCATGATCGACGGCATCGCCAGGGGCAGGCTCACACGGCGGATGATGCCGAGCCGACCGGCGCCGTCGATGGCGGCGGACTCCTCCAGACTGACCGGGATGGTCTCGAAGTAGTTCTTCAGCATGTAGACCGACACCGGCAACGTCTGCGAGATGTAGACCAGCACCAGACCGAACAGCGAGCCGCGCAACCCGGCCCGGGTGAAGACCACGAACAGCGGGATCGCGATGACGATCGACGGAAACAGGTAGACCGCCAGGAACAGGAAGTCGACCTGCCGCCGGCCGAAGAACCGCAGCCGGGCCACCGCGTACGCGCCGGGGATCGCGACCAGGAGGGTGAGCACCGTCGCCGCGACGGCGACCAGCCCACTGTTGCGGATGAAGGTGAGGAAGCCCTGGCCGCCGTCGTCGGTCGCCTTGAGCACCTCGGCGTACGTGGCCACTGTCAGCTCACCGAAGCCGACCACCAGCGCGCCGGGGTCGAGCAGCAGCCGCTCGATGGGGCGCACCGAGAGCACCAGCATGTAGTAGAAGGGGAACACCGTGATCACCAGGAAGACGGCGATCACCAGGCGGCGCAGCCACCGCAGGCTCACCGTCTCGACGACGTCCCGGTCCATCAGCTCACCCTCCGTCCGAAGAAGCGCAGATAGATCAGCACGAAAACGATGAGCACCACGGCAAGCACGACCGCCTGCGCGGCGGCGGCCCCGATGTCGGTACGGGCGGTGAGGAACTCGTAGACCCGCACGCTCACCACCTCGGTGCCGGCCGCACCGCCGGTGAGCAGGTAGACGTCGTCGAACTTGTTGAACGTCATGATGAAGCGCAGCACACCCAGCAGGGCGATCACCGGCAGCAGTTGCGGCAGCAGGATGTGCCGGAACCGCTGGGTGGGGGTGGCGCCGTCGACCCGGGCGGCCTCCTCCAACTCACCGGGCACCGCCTGGAGCCGGGCCAGTAGGAACAGGAACGCGAACGGGAAGTACCGCCACGCCTCGAAGACGATCACCGTGGCCAGCGCTGTCGACTCCTGGGTGAGGAACGGCACCGGGGCGTCCCAGCCCAGTAGGCGTTGACCCCACGCGTTGACGATGCCGAGCTGTGGGTCGAGCATCACCTGCCAGACGAACGTCACAGCGACCACCGGCGCCACGTACGGCAGCAGCATGGACGCCCGGACCAGGGTGCGACCCCGGAACGGCCGGCGGACGACCAGGGCGGCCACCAGGCCGAGCACTATCGACCCGACGGTGCCACCGATGCTGTAGATCAGCGTGACCCAGAGCGTCTCGGCGAAGCCGGGGGTGTGCAGCACGCGGTCGATGTTGTCCATCGTGAACTCGCCGAACAGGCCGGTCTTGCGCAGCGTGGCCAGCCGGACCCGCTGGAAGGCGAGCACCACCGTCCACACGATCGGGATGCCGATGACCGCGATGGTGACGAGCAGGGTCGGTGCGACCAGCGCGAGCCCGGCCCGGGATTCGCGGCGGCGCAGGGTCAACGGTCGGCGCCGGGGCGGCGCCGGCCGCTCCCTGGTGGGGGAGCGGCCGGGGCCGGGCGCGGTCGTGGTCAATTGACGCCCGCCTTGATGGCGTCCACGTCCTTCGTGGCGCGGCCGGCGGTGGCCGCCGCGTCGGACTTGCCGGAGACGAGGTCGCCCAGCACCTTGGGCACCGGCAACTCGCCGAGCATGGCGCCGACGAGTTTGCCCTGCCCCTGGGTGAGGCCCCAGCGCCCGAAGGTGTCCGGGCTGCGGCGCAGCGTGGCCAGCACCTCTTCGCCGTACACGTCGGTGAGGGGCTTCTTCGCGTCCACGCCCGCCTGGCTGGTGTTCCAGGCCGTCAGGTACGCGTCGGGCTCGGCCGTGGTGCCCTTGCGCACCGGGAAGCGGCCCTCGGGGGACATGCCGAACCAGCGCGGGTAGCCGTCACCGAGCATGTACTCCACGAAGGACTTGGCCGGGTCGGCCGCCGCGCCGTCGAGCACCGCCCACGAGCTGATCTCGCCGTACTGGGCCGGCTCGGTGCCGTTCGGACCCTTGATCGCGGTCACGAACCCGCTGTTCTTCGCGAGGAACGCCGGGTCGGCCTGGCACTGGGGGCAGGTCGGCTTCGCGTCGTTACGCAACCCGGCCAACTCGTCGAGGATGAACGGTGACCAGATCACCATGGCCGCCTTGCCCGCGAAGTAGGTGGCCCGGGTGGTGTCCACGTCCTGCGCGCCCTTCACCGAGCTGCTGCGGATCAGGTCGCCGTAGAAGCGGAACGCCTCGACGCACTGGGGCGAATCCAGTGTCACCTTGCCCGAGTCGTCGGTGAGCTGACAGCCGTTGGCCAGCGCCAGGTGCTCGAAGGTCTGCTGGGTGAACACGTCGCTGGGGGCTGTCGCCGCGGTGATACCGGCGACGCCGCCGGTGTTCAGTCGGGCCGCGGCGGCGGTGATCCGCTCGTACGTGTCGGGGGCGGGTAGGCCGGCCGCGGCGAACAGGTCCTTGCGGTAGACGAGCAGCTGCCCCCACCCGTCGCTGGGCACGGAGAGCTGTTTGCCGTCGTCGGAGGTGAGCTCCAGCGCTCGGGGGGAGAACGTCTGCCTGCCCAGCTTGTCGACGACCTCCGCGTTCGCCGAAGCGTGTAGCAGCTCGTTGCCGGCGAGCGTGCGGATGCCGGCGAGGGAGACGGACCCGACCACGTCGGGGAGGTCACCGGCGGCGGCGTTGGCGGCGATCAGGGAGGGGAACTGGTCCTCGTTGACGGTAACGAGATCGACCTGGATCCCCGTCTTGGCGGTGAAGTCGGCGATGATCGCCTTGGTGGCGGTGACCCGGTCGGCCACGTCCTCCAGGCTCCAGACGGTGATCTTCTTGCTGTTGCTGTCGGGTTCGTCGTCGCCGCAGGCCAGCAGGGTGGACGTGGTCAGTGCCAGGATCAGGGTGGTGGCGAGTATCCGCCTCGGAGGTGCAGACATCGATGGCACTCCTCTCGAAGGGTACAAGAAGGATCCAACACCTTCGATTGATCAATGGCAAGACATATCGCGATTTTTTGCTATCCTGGAGCCCAGTGCTACCGGGATGTGACACATGGGCAACTGGGTGGTCTCTCTCGCCGGGCCTCGACGCATCAGCCTCGAGCCCTGCCCGCCGGATCCGCTCGGCCCCGGCCAGGTCCGAGTCCGCACCTGCTACTCGGGCATCTCCGCCGGCACCGAGCTGACCCTCTACCGGGGCAGCAATCCCCGGCTCAGCAAGGACTGGGACGACGCCGCCCGGATGTTCGTCCCCCGACAGACGCCGGTGCCCTACCCGTTGATCGGCTTCGGCTACGAAGAGGTCGGGGAGGTCATCGAGGTCGCGCCGGAGGTCACCGACCGGCATCCGGGGCAGCTCGTCTGGGGCATCTGGGGGCACCGCGCCGAGGCCGTGCTCGCCGCCGACGCGGTCCGTGCGCTCCCCACCGGGTTGGATCCGCTCGCCGCGGTCTTCGCCCGCCCCGGGGCCATCGCGCTGACCGCCGTGCTCGCCGGTGACCTGCACCTCGGCGACTGGGTCGGTGTCTTCGGCCAGGGCGTCATCGGGCTGCTCGCCACCCGGCTCGCGGTGCTCTCCGGGGCTCGGGTGGTGGCCGTCGACACGGTGCCCGGCCGGCTGGCGCACGCCGCCCGATACGGCGCGCGATGCACAGTGGACGCCACTGACACCTCCGCCGCCGCCGTGCTGCGCCAGGCCACCGGCGGTCGGGGGGCCGACGTCTGCCTGGAGTTGTCCGGCGCGTACCCGGCGCTGCACGAGGCGATCCGCTCCACCGCCCACGCCGGCCGGGTCGTGGCCGCAGGCTTCTACCAGGGCCAGGCCGACGCGCTCGGCCTCGGCGAGGAGTTCCACCACAACCGCATCCAGTTGGTGGCCGCCCAGGTCTCCGGGCCCACCCCCGCGCCGAGCATGGCCGGCCGGTGGACCGGAGACCGGGTCGCGCAGACCTTCATGGACCTGGTGGCCGACCGCAGCGTCGACCCGCTGCCGCTGGTCAGCCACATCGTCGACGCCAGCGCGGTCGCCGACGCCCTCGCGCTGCTCGACCGCGGCGCCGGTGACGTCCTCCAAGTCGTGCTGAGGTTCTCATGACCACCATCGCGCTGGCCTGTCAGGAACAGCTCCTGCCGGGCACCAACCTGATCCAGAAGTACGCCCTCGCGGCCGCCCTCGGCTACCAGGGCATCGAGCTACGCGGCGGCGGCGACCTGGCGTTCGTCCGCCGGCTGCCCGAGTTGCGCCGGGCCCGCGCCGCCGGGGTGGTGATGCCCACCGTCTGCGTCGAGATGGACCACTTCATCGGCGACTTCGACCCCGCCCGGTCCGCCGACGCCGTCCGCAACCTGCGCTCCCAGCTCTCGGTGATCGCCGAGCTGGGCGGCGTCGGCGTGATGACCCCGGCCGCCTGGGGGATGTTCTCCCGGCGACTGCCGCCGTTCGAGCCGCCCCGCCCGCCGGACGGCGACCGGCAGGTGCTCCTCGACGCCCTCGGCGAGTTGGGCCACCACGCCCAGGCCGAGGGGGTCACCCTCTTCCTGGAACCCCTCAACAGGTACGAGGACCACATGGTCAACCGCCTCGACGAGGCGGTCGCGCTCTGCGCCACGCTCGGGCTGCCGTCGGTCCGGGTGGTTGCCGACACCTTCCACATGAACATCGAGGAGGACGACGTGCACCGCGCGCTGCGCGCCGCCGCGCCGTACCTCGGGCACGTGCAGGTCAGCGACTCCAACCGGTACCAGCCCGGCGCCGGGCACCTGGACTGGCCGGCGCTGGTCCGTACCCTGCTGGAGCTGGACTACCGGGGTTGGCTGGCCCTGGAGTGCCGGCTCCGCGGCGACCCGGTCCGGGCCCTTCAACAGGCGGCCACTGTGCTGCGACACGCGCTGCCCCGGCGGGCCGCCGCGTGACCGCCGACGGGAGGCTGACCAGCGTCGGCGTGCCCGCCGATGCCGAGCCGACAAGCGTCGGCGTACCCGCCGACGTCGGAGCGACGCGCGCCGACGCCGCCGGCACGGGTGGCCCGGCCGACGCGACCCGGCTGCGTCGACTGGCGGTCGACACGCTCGACGCCAACTGGGAGCACGACCACACGGTCCCCTCGCGCACGCTCTACCCGCACCAGTGGAGCTGGGACTCGGCGTTCATCGCGATCGGGTTGGCCCACGCTCGCCCCGACCGTGCCTGGCGGGAGCTGACCAGCCTGTTCCGGGCGCAGTGGGCCGACGGACGGGTGCCGCACATCGTGTTCAACAGGGCGCTGCGGGTCGGCGCGTACTTCCCGGGACCGGAGATGTGGGGCTCCGCCGACGTACCGGGAGCACCGGGGGTGGCCACCTCCGGTCTGGTCCAGCCGCCGGTGCACGCGCTCGCCGCGTTGCTGGCGTACCGGCGGGCGCCCGACCCCACCGGCCTGGCCGCGCTGCGTCGGCTCTATCCCGCGCTTGTCGCCCAACAGCGTTACCTGGCCGACCGACGGGACGTGGCCGGTGACGGGCTGGTCTGCATCGTGCACCCGTGGGAGTCCGGGTTGGACAACAGCCCGGCGTGGGACGAGCCGATGGCCGCGGTGCCGGCCGAGGCGGCCGTCATGCGCGCGTACCGTCGGCACGACACCACGCACGCCGACGCCGCACACCGCCCCACGGACCTGGACTACGCGCGCTACCTGGCGATCGTCGCCGCGTACCGCGAGCACGGCTACGCCGACCGCGACCTGGCCGCCGGTCACCCGTTCCTGGTGGAGTGCCCGCTGTTCAACGCGGCGTTCGGGGCCGCCGAACACGCCCTCGCCGAGATCGCCGCGCTGGTCGGCGGCGACCCCGGGCCGCACCGGGCCCGTGCGGCCCGCGTCACCGAAGCCCTCCTCCGTCGGCTGTACGACCCGGAGACCGGCACGTTCCAGCCTCGTGACCTGCGCACCGACCGTCTGGTGAGCGCCCGTACGGTGCTCGGGCTGACCCCGCTGATCCTGCCCGACCTGCCGACCCGGCAGGCCGACGCACTTGTCGTCGAGGCCCGCTCGGCGCGCTTCGGGGTGGCCCGGCGGATGGACCGGCCGCTACCGACCTACGACCGCACCGCACCCGACTTCGAGGCGCTGCGTTACTGGCGGGGGCCGAGCTGGCTCAACATCGGCTGGCTGGTTGGGCGTGGGCTGCTCGGGCACGGGCACCCGGAGCTGGCCGCCGGGCTGCGCCGCTCGATGATCGGTCTGGTCGCCGGGGCCGGCTGCCACGAGTACTTCCACCCGGACACCGGCGCCGGGCTGGGCTCACCGGCGTTCAGCTGGACCGCCGCGCTGCTGCTCGACCTGCTCGCCGACTGAGCGCGGCGCGGGGTGGTAGCGTCCCCGATCCCGGCGGCTGGAGGGAGCATCGTGCGCGAGATCGACAAGGTGGCCTGGATCCTCGTCGAGGATGGTCGGGTGCTGAGCACCCGGTCGGTGGGCAAGGACGTCTGGTACCTGCCGGGCGGAAAGCGCGAGCCGGGCGAGACCGACCTGGAGACCCTGCGTCGGGAGATCGACGAGGAGTTGAGCGTCGAGGTCGACGTGCCCGGCGCCGTGCGCCTGGGCACCTTCTCCGCTCAGGCGCACGGCCACACGGCCGGCATCACCGTGCGGATGACCTGCTACCGGGCCGGCTATCGGGGACAGCTCCGGCCGGCCAGCGAGATCGCCGAGATGGCCTGGCTCGGGTACACCGACCGGCACCGCACCTCGCCGGTCGACCAGATCATCTTCGACCACCTGCTGGCCGAGGGTCTGCTGGCCTAGCTTCAGTTTGTCGCGGCCGGCCAGGGGTAACCGCCCGAGCGTGACCGACGGCGACGGGTTCCCGTACTTCATCGACGCGGTGTCCCGGCGGTCCGGCCTGCCGGCCGAGGAGGCCGCCGCCCTCGCCCGCGCCGTGCTCCAGACGATGGCCGAGCGGGTGACCGGCGGCCCGCCCGACGACCTCGCCGGGCACCTTCCGAACTCGATCGGGGGCTACCTCACCGGCCCGGCCCCGGATCCGGCCGGTGCCGTTGGTCCGGATCCGGCCGGAGGCTCACCCCCGGATCCGGGCGGGGCTGGTGGTCCGGATCTCGGCGCGGATCCGCTTCTGAGCGGTGGACCGGAGCCTGGCGTGGGCGGGCTGAACACCGGCGTGGGCCTGGAGGTGGGTGGTGCGGTTCCACCGCCGGCGGACGCCGGCCCGGCGGAGTTCCTCCGCCGGGTGGGACAGCGCGCCGGGGTGGATGCGGCCACCGCCCGGGCCGGAACCGGCGCCGTCTTCGCCACGTTGCGGGAGGCGATGACAGTACGGGAGTTCCGCGACATGGTGGCGCGACTGCCGCGCGACGGTGCCGCGTCCGATCCTCCCGTTTCGCCGGACCCGTACCTGCCCTGAGCCGGCAGGTACTCCGTCGTACCCGGCCGCTGCGGCCAGAGCCACTCAAGAACGCCGACATCGCGGCAACCGGAAAGCTGGATACCGCCAGATCGTGTGTCCGTCGGCAAGACCAGCCGGCTGTCGATTACCCGACCTCGCTGTGGCTGTCGCGAAATTCCACCGCGCAAGGATCGTCATGCCGAAAAATTCGTCGGATTAAGTTGCTTTAGGGGAAAATCCGCCGCCGGGCCAGGGGGACGATCGGACGATGTTCGACGTCCCTCGTCCGAGCCTCGAGTCGACCCTTTGGTTCGACTCTAATCAATGATCTTTCTCGGCGGCCATCGAACTCTATGCTCCTTCCATTGTGAAGTCCTGGGGGGGGATCATGATCACTGTCATCTATCGCCGCGCGTCTGTCCGTTGTAGACACCCGCACGCGTTCTGAGATGAAGACCTCGACACTGGTCCACCGCTTCGTCGACGTCGCCGCCACCCGTTCCGACCAGCCTGCCGTGCTCGGCGACACCGGCCCGCTCGACTACACCACCCTCGCCGGCCTGGCCGGCGGGCACGTCGACCTGCTGACCGCAGCGGGCGTCCAGCCCGGCGACCGGATGGGCCTGCTGACCGCACACGGGGCCGCCACCATCGCCGCCATCCTCGGCACGCTCGCCACCGGCGCCAGCTACGTGCCGCTCGACCCCGGTTTGCCCGAGCAACGGCTGCGCCAACTGCTCGACGGCGCAGACGTCACCGCCCTGCTCTGCGGGGGCGAGCACACCGAGTTGGCCCGACGGCTCGCCGCCGACCGGCCGGGCCTGCGGATCGTCCCGGCCATCGACGTGCGACCCGCGCCGCTGCGACCGGTGCAGGTGGACCCGGACGCGCTCGCGTACGTGCTGTTCACCTCCGGGTCCACCGGGCGCCCCAAGGCCGTCGGGCAGAGCCACCGCAACCTGACGCACGTGGTGAACAACCAGATCGCCACCCTCGACCTGCGGCCGGGCGACCGGCTCAGCCTGCTCGCCTCGTTCAGCTTCGACGCGTCCATCCCCGACCTGTACCCGGCGCTGCTCACCGGTGCCGCCGTCGTCCCGGTCGACCTGCGACGGCACGGCCTGGCGTACGCCGTCGAGCACCTGGCCCGCCACGATGTCACCGTCTACCACTCCACCCCGACCGTCTACCGGTACCTGCTGGACACCCCGGGCGTCGAACGGCTCGACCGGGTCCGGGTGGTGCTGCTCGGCGGCGAGCAGGCCACCTACGCCGACGCCGCCCGGTCCCGAGGTCGCTTCGCCAGGGGCTGCGTCCTGGTCAACGGCTACGGGGCCACCGAGATGACCTTCGCGGCCCGATACGCGCTGCCGCTTGCCGACGTCGACCCGGCGGCCACGGGCCCGCTGCCGATCGGGACGGCCCTACCCGGGTACGCGCTGCGACTGGCACCGGACGGCGAGATCGTGGTCCGCAGCCAACACCTCGCGCCGGGCTACCTCGGTCAGGCCAGCGACACCTTCGGCCGCGATCCCGACGGCGTGCGGACGTACCGCACCGGTGACCTGGGTGAGCTGCTGCCCACCGGCGATCTGCGCTGCCTCGGCCGGCTCGACCGGCAGGTCAAGGTGCGGGGGTTCCGGGTCGAGCTGACCGAGATCGAGGCGGTGCTCGCCGCCGCGCCGGACGTCGCGGAGGTGCGCGCCATCGCCCGCGACGGTGATGTGCTGGCCTACGTCCGGTCGGCCGGGCCGCCGGTGGACCCGGCCGCGCTCCGGGCCACCCTGGCCCGGCACCTGCCCGAGTACGCGTTGCCCCGCGCCGTCGTGCCGGTCGCCGAGTTCCCGCTGACCGTCAGCGGGAAGGTCGACGAGCGGGCCCTTCCCGACCCCGCCCGAGCCGGGTCGGTGGGGGACCAGCCGGCTACCCCGACCGAGCGGATCGTGCACGACATCTGGTGCGCCGTGCTCGGGCGGGAGGCCGTCGGCCGATCCGACAGCTTCTTCGACATCGGCGGTCAGTCCCTGCTGCTCGGTCAGGTGCAGCAGCGGCTGGCCGAGCGGTTCGGCGTCCGGCCGCCGCTGCTCCGGCTCTTCGAGCATCCGACGGTCGCCGCCCAGGCTCGGCTGGTCGACCCACCGGCACCGGCCGTCGGACCCGCACCGGCCGTCGCGCCGGCACCGGCCGTCGGACCCGCACCGGCCGTCGTGGCCTTGGCCGCCGTGCCCCCCATGCCCGCTGGCCCGTCCGCCGCAACCGTCGGCGTACGCGAGTACACCGGCGACGAGATCGCCGTGATCGGTCTCGCCGGCCGATTCCCCGGCGCGGCGGACGCTGCCACGTTCTGGTGGAACCTGTGCGCCGGCGTGGACGCCATCCACGACCACAGTGACGAGGAGTTGGCGGCGCTGGGGGTCGGCCCCGGACTTCGCGCCGACCCCCGGCACGTCAAGGCCACCGGCCGGCTCGACGGGATCGCCGACTTCGACGCCGAGTTCTTCGCCTTCGGCGACCAGGAAGCCGCCCGCACCGACCCTCAGCACCGACTGTTCCTGGAGACCGCGTGGGAGGCGCTGGAAGATGCCGGTCACGACCCGGCCCGGTTCCCCGGCCCGGTCGGCGTGTACGCCGCCACCTCCGTCAACCGCTACTTCCTGTTCCACCTCATGGACAACCCGGCAGTGGTCGGCGACGTCGACCCGGACGACTGGGAGGCCCGGCTGGTCGGTCGGCAGCTCGCCGACCACCTTCCCGGGCAGGTCGCTTACCGGCTGGGGCTGACCGGGCCGGCGGTAGCGGTGCAGAGCGCCTGCTCCAGCTCGCTGGTCGCCGTATGTCTCGCCGCGCAGAGCCTCGCCGACTACCAGTGCGACATCGCCCTGGCCGGCGGAGTGAGCGTGATGTGGCCCCGACACCGGCACATCCCTGGTGGTCTGGCCTCACCGGACGGCCGCTGCAGGGCCTTCGACGAGGCCGCCCAGGGCGCGGGCTTCGGCTCCGGAGCCGGAGTGGTGGCGCTGCGCCGCCTCGCCGACGCGCAGGCCGACGGTGACCGGGTCCTCGCGATCCTGCCCGGCTGGGCGGTCACCAACGACGGCGCCGACCGGGCCGGCTTCGCCGTCCCCGGCCCGGCCGGGCAGGCCGCCGCGGTGGCCGGCGCGCTCGCCGCCGCCGAGGTCACCCCGGGCGAGGTCCGCTTCATCGAGGCGCACGGCAGCGGCACCCCGCTCGGCGACGCGATCGAGGTGGCCGCGCTGCACGAGGTGTACGAGGGCACCGCGCCCGCCGAGACCTGCGCGCTCGGCTCGGTGAAGACCAACATCGGCCACCTCGACGCCGCGGCCGGCATCGCCGGTCTGATCAAGGCGGTGCTCGCCGTGCAGCACGGCGTCATCCCGCCGAACCTGCACTTCACCCGGCCGCACCCGGAGATCGACCTGGCCAACGGCCCGTTCTACGTGCCGACGAAGGTACGGGAGTGGCCGAACGCGCCGCGTCGGGTCGCCGGGGTCAGCTCGTTCGGGCTGGGCGGCACCAACGCGCACGTCGTGGTGGAACAGCCGCCCCCGGCGGAACCGCGCGACGCGGGGCCGACCGGGGCGCAGGTGCTGCCGGTCTCGGCGCGTACCCCGGTGGCCCTTCGGGCGGCGTTGACCCGGCTGCGGCGGCACCTGGCCGGCTCCGCGCCTGCCCTCGCCGAGGTCGCCGCGACGCTGGCGCTGGGCCGGCGCGAGTTCGGCTGCCGGGCCGCCGTGGTCGCCACCGACGCGGCCGGCGCGGTCACCGCGCTGGACGAGCTGCTGAGCACCGACGCCCGGGTCGCCGGCCCGGCCGGCGCGCTCCGCGAGCTGGCCGCCAGTTGGGTGGCCGGCCAACACCTGGACTGGACGGCCCTGCATCCGGCCGACGCCATCCGACGCACCTCGCTGCCCACCTACCCCTTCCAGCGGCGGCGGTACTGGATCGACCCCCCTCAGAAAGGCGAGCGGTGACCTGGTTCCTCTCCGCTGGCAGCCGCGATCCGGCGCCGGTGCAACTGTTCTGCCTGCCCTACGCCGGCGCCGGCGCCAGCGCGTTCCGCCACTTCCCGGGCCGTTTCGCCCCGGACGTCGAGGTGCTGCCCGTGCAGCTACCCGGCCGGGAGAACCGGATCAGTGAGGCCCCCCGCTTTCGGGTGGCCGACGTGGCCACCGCCATCGCCGAGCGGGCCGACGGTCCGTACGCGATCTACGGCCACTCGATGGGCGGCCGGCTCGGCTTCGAGGTGATCCGCGAGCTGCGCCGACGCGGGTGTCCGCTGCCGCTGCGGCTCTACGTGGGTGGCGCCCGCGCCCCGCACATCGACGCGCCCAGCGTCTTCGACGGGCTGTCGCAGGTGGACGACGAGGAGCTGCTGCGCCGGCTGCGGGTCGGCGGCGGGTTGCCCGGCGAGGTGCTGGGGCACCCCGAGCTGGTCGAGCTGCTGCTCCCGCTGCTGCGCGCCGACTTCGAGCGGGTGGACGGCTACCGGTACGGACCCGAGGAGCCGCTGCCGGTGCCGATCGTGGTGTTCAGCGGGCGTCACGACGGGGCGGTCAGCCGGGAGCAGAGCGACGCCTGGCGGGAGCACACCTGCGCCGGCTTCACCCTGCACGAGCTCGACGGCGGGCACTTCTTCCTGCACGACGCGCTGCCCGGGCTGGCCGCGGCGATCCGCGCCGACCTGCGCGCCGCGCTCGACCGGGAGACCGCTCGCTCCCCGACGACGGGCGGGCCGGCGCGCGCCGCGGCGGACGGGCACCGGGTGCCGCTGGGCGAGACCGGCTGGTCGGTGTGGCGCGACGCCCTCCTGCGCAGCACCGGCTTCCCCGCCGAGGGCCTGACCATGCTCGCCGCCCCGCAGGCCGCCGCCGCGGCCGACGAACTGCTCGCCAGCGGCACCGGTGCCGACCTGTTCGACAAGGAGTTCGCCGCGGCGATCACCGCCACCGGCCGGGGGCTGAGCGAGCTGGCCGCCGACCCGCTGCTGCGCGAGGCGGTCACCTGGCAGAATCGGAGTGCGCTGGTCGCCCTCGACGGCCTGGCCCGGGGCGGCCCCGATGCCGCCCGCAACGTGCGACGCCGGGAACGGGAACGCGCCCTGCTCAAGTACTGGCAGCGGTACTGCGGCAAGAACGAGACTGTCGGCTTCTTCGGCCCGAGCTGCTGGGTCACCATCGACCCCGAGCTGCCGGTGGCGGCGCGGGTGCGCCCCGGCGCCGCGCTGACCCGCAGCCGCTGGGTGTGGTTCGAGTCCTGGGCGCTGACCGCGTACGCCGAGCGGATCGGTCAGGACCCGGGGGTGCGCCGTTGGTGGCCGCCCCGACTCGCCCCGCACCTGTGCCTCGTCGGCCGGGAGGTGCGTCGGCCGGGCCGGCCCCCCGTCCCGCTGTCCCCGGTGGAGGCGGCCCTGCTCACCGCCGCCGACGGCCACCGCACCGCACGCGACCTGGTGACCGACCCGAGCATCGGGCTGCGCCGACCGGAGGACGGGTACGCGCTGCTGGACCGGCTGGTGCAGCGCGAGCTGGTCACCTGGGACGCCGCACTGCCCGTCAGTCCGGCCGCCGAGGAGGTGCTGCGGCAGCGGATCGCCGCCGTCGGCGACGCCCCGGCCCGGGCCGCCGCCCAGGCTGGCTTCGACCGGCTCTGCGCCGCCCGGGACGCGGTGGTCGCGGTGGCCGGAGACCCGGACCGACTGCGGGTGGCGCTCGACGCGCTCGACGCGACGTTCACCGACCTGACCGGGCAGGCCGCACAACGCCGGGCCGGACAGATGTACGCCGGCCGGACCCTCTGCTACGAGGACACCAGCCGGGACCTGGACGTGGTCTTCGGAGCGCCGCTGCTGGACTCCGTCGCCGCGCCGCTGGCCGTGCTGCTGCGGGCCGCCCGCTGGCTGGCCGTCGTGCTCGAGGACGCGTACGGGGCGGTGTTCCGGGAGCTGTACGAGGAGCTGCGCACCGAGGCCGGCGACGCCCCGGTCGCCCTGTCCGACCTGTGGTTCCTGGTCCAGGGGCTGTTCTGGGGCACCGGGGAGCGCCCGGTGGACGCGGTCGCCGCCCAGTTCGCCGCCCGCTGGGCGGAGCTGTTCGAGCTGGATCAGCAGCCTCCCGGCACCACCGAGGTGCGTCTCGACGTGGCGAACCTGGCCGCCCGGGTCGACGAGGCATTCCCGGCCGTGCGGACGGACTGGTCCAACGCCCGGCTGCACAGCCCGGACCTGCAGATCTGCGCGGCCGACGCGGCCGCGCTGGCCCGGGGCGACTACACAGTGGTGCTCGGCGAGCTGCACGCCGCCTGGCCGTCGTTCGACTGTCAGGCGTTCACCCCGTCGCACCCGGACGTGGAGCGGCTGCGCGACGCGCTGGCCGCCGACCTCGGTCCGCACCGGATCCGGCTGCTCTTCCCCACCGACTGGCCGCGGCGCACGAGCCGGGTCGCGGAGGCGCTGATCGGCCCGACCGACCGGCAGTTGGCCTTCGCGCCGGCGCCCGACGCCGACCCGGACCGGGTGCTGCCCACAGTGGCGCTGACCGTGCACGACGAGGCGGGTCGGCTGGTGGTCGCCGCCGCCGACGGACAGCGTTGGTCGCTGACCGAGGTCTGCGCCGGGCTGCTCAGCACACACGCGGTCGACGGCTTCAAACTGGTCGCCGCCGCGCCGTACACCCCGCGGATCACCCTCGACCGGCTGGTCGTGGCCCGGCAGACCTGGCGGACCACTGTCGGCGCGTGCGGCCTGGGCGCGGTGACCGCGGAGCGGGCCCGCTTCCTGGCCGTGCGGGACTGGCGGCGCCGGTTGGGCCTGCCGGAGCAGGTGTACGTCAAGCTCGGCACCGAGACCAAGCCCTGCTTCGTCGATCTGAGCAGTCCCGCCTTCGCCGCGATGTTCTGCGCAATGGTGCGGGCGGCCGGCCTGGACGGCGGCGACGCCACGACGCTGGTGGTCAGCGAGATGCTGCCCACCCCGCAGGACGCCTGGGTGCCCGACGCGGCGGGCCGGCGCTACTTCAGCGAACTACGACTGCACATCGTGGACACCGACGAGCCGGAGCTGATTCGATGAAGCACTTGTTGCCCCTCGGCACGACGGGCTGGTCGGTCTGGCGCGACGTGGTGCTGCGTACCGCCGGCTTCCCGGCCGACGGCCTGGCCGCCTTCGCCGCCCCGGAGGCCGCCGCCGCCGCGGACGCGCTGCTGGCCGGCGATCTCACCGCCGACCTGTTCGACAAGGCGTTCGCCGAGGCCCTGGCCGGGGCCTCGGTGACCGCCGGCGAGATCGCCGCCGATCCGCTGCTGCGCGAGGCGGTCACCTGGCAGAACCCGGCCATGTTGACAGCCCTGGACGGGTTGCTGCGTACCGACCCGTCGGTGCGCAACCACTGGCGGCGCCGGCGCGAGTTGAGCCTGCTGCGCTACTGGCAGCGCTACTGCGGCAAGGCCGAGACGATCGGCTTCTTCGGCCCGGTCTGCTGGGGCATCCTCGACCCCGCTGAGGAGTCGACCCGGCTGCGCCCGGGGCCGGGGCTGCTCTCGGGCCGGCTGGTGCGCTTCGAGGCGTGGGCGTTGATCGCGTACGCCGATCGGCTCGCCGACGACCTGGACGTGCGTCGCTGGTGGGCGCCAGCGCTGGCGCCGCACCTGACGGTGGAGGGCCGGCGGCTGCACCGGCCGCTGCACCCCCCGGTGGAGGTGTCCACGCTGGAGGCCCGGCTGCTGGCCGGGTGCGACGGGCGTACGCCGGCACTGCGGCTGGTCGAGGGGATCCTTGCCGACGGCGACTCCGGCATGCGCTCCGCCGCCGACGCGTACCTGCTGCTCGACCGACTGGTCGAGCGTGGCCTGCTGACCTGGGACGCCGGTCTGCCGATCAGCCCCCGGGCCGAGCAGGTGCTGCGGGAGCGGCTGGATGCGATCGGCGCGGCCGACCTGCGCGCCGAGGTGATCGACGGCTTCGACCGGCTCTGTGCGCGCCGCGACGACGTCGCCGCGGCGGCTGGCGACCCGGACCGGTTGGGCGCCGCGCTGGAGGCGCTGAACGCGGAGTTCACCGAGGTCACCGGTCGGCCCGCCACCCGGCAGGCCGGTCAGATGTACGTCGGCCGGACGGTGGTGTACGAGGAGACCGCCCGGGATCTCAGCGTGACCGTCGGTGCGGGGGTGCTCGATGCCCTCGCCGCGCCGCTGGCCGTGCTGCTCCAGGCCGCGCGGTGGCTGACCGCGGAGATCGGCGCCGCCTGCGAACGGCTCCTCGGCGAGCTGTACGAGGAGTTGCGCGCCGACGGCCCGGTGCGGCTGGCCGACGTCTGGTCCCTGGCCCAGGGGCTGCTGCTCGCCCCGGAGGGGCCACTGGCTGCCGCCGGAGCAGGCTTCACCGCCCGATGGGCGGAGTTGTTCGACCTGGCCGCGCTGCCGCCGGGGCAGTCGGAGCTGCGGCTCAGCGCCGCGGAGCTGACCGAGCGGGCCCACCGGGTGTTCCCGGCGACCGCGCCGGGTTGGCCGTCCGGCCGGATCCACAGCCCGGACGTGCAGATCAGCGCCGTCGACCTGGACGCGTTGAACCGGGGTGAGTTCCTGCTGGTGCTGGGCGAGCTGCACCCGGCTCACGTGCCCTTCGACAGCGCGGTCTTCGTGCCGTTCCACCCGGACCCGGTGGCGCTGCGCGCCGGGCTGGACGAAGACCTCGGCCCGGCCCGGGTCCGGGTGCTCTACCCCGAGGGCTTCCCGAGAGTGACCACTCGCACCACGTACGGGCTGAACAGCGCGGCCGACCGGCAGCTCGGCATCGACACCGCCCGCGGCGGCGAGATCGACCGGTTGGTCCCCGCCACCGAGGTGCGGGTGGTGCCGGCGGGTGACCGGCTGGAGGCGGTGCTGCCCGACGGCAGCCGCTGGCCGCTGGTGGAGGTCTTCGCCAACCTGCTCGGGTCGTTGCTGTTGGACAGCTTCAAGTTGCTCGACCCGGCGCCGCACACGCCCCGGATCACCATCGACCGCCTGGTGGTTGCCCGGCGGACGTGGCGGACCACTGTGGCAGACAGCGATCTGGCCGGGGTGAAGGGGGAGGCCGGCCGCTTCCTCGCGGTGCGCCGGTGGCGGGCCCGGCTCGGCCTGCCGGAGCGGGTGTTCGTGAAGCTCGGCACCGAGGTCAAGCCCTGCTATGTGGACCTGACCGGTCCGCTCTACGCCCAGTCGCTGTGCGCGATGGTCGACGCCGCCGCCCGTACCGGGCCGGACGTCGCGATCGTGGTCACCGAGTTGCTGCCGACGCCCGACGACAGCTGGGTGACCGACGCCCAGGGCCGCAGGTACGTCAACGAGCTCCGCCTGCAGGTCACCGATCCGAGCAGCTACCCCGGGGGGAACGGGTGACCGACATCCTGTCCGTCAGCGCCGTGCGGGGCGAGTCGCTGCCCTGGCCGGACGCGACGCTCGCCGAGCTGGTCGTGGCGCAGGCCGCCCGCACCCCGGACGCGGTGGCCGTGCGCCAGTGGGACACCCGGCTCAGCTATGCCGAGCTGCTGTCCCGGGCCGCCGGGGTGGCCGCCACGCTGCGTGCCCGGGGGGTCGGTCGGCAGACCCGGGTGGGTGTGTGCGGCACCCGTCGACCCGACTTGGTGGCCACCGTGCTCGGTGTGCTGCTGGCCGGTGGTTGTTACGTGCCGCTGGAGCCGGGCGGCCCGCGTCGGCGGTTGCGCGGGATCGCCGCCGACGCGGGCCTGTCGCTGGTGGTGGGCGACGCCGCGGAGGCCGAGTTCGGCGCCGCGCCCGGCGTCGAGGCGATCGGCCTGCCCGGTCCGGCTCCCCTCACGCCGTGCCCGGCCCGCCCCGGCGATCCGGCGTACGTGCTGTTCACCTCCGGCTCTACCGGCCGACCCAAGGGTGTGCTCACCACCCACCGCAACGTGGTCGAGTTCGTCAGCGGCGTGGTCGCGCTCAGCGGCGCGGACGCGGGCGTGCGCAGCCTGGGCATCGCCTCACTGGGCTTCGACGCGGCGACCATGGACCTGTTCGTTCCGCTGCTGCTCGGCGGCACGGTGCAGCTGCTCGGCGCCGAGGACCGCGCCGACCCGGTGCGCCTGGCCCGGTTCATCGTTGCGCACGAGGTGAACTGGGGCTTCATCACGCCCACCGTGCTGGCCATGCTCGACCCGGAGGAGGTGCCCGACTGGCGCACGGTGCTGTGCGGTGGCGAGGCCGTCCCGGCCGCGCTGGCCGCGCGCTGGGCGCCCGGCCGGCGCTTCCTCAACGGGTACGGGCCGACGGAGACCACGGTGCTGGCGGTCAGCGGCCCGTTGAGCGCCACCGAGGCCGACCCGGTGCCGATCGGCCGGCCGCTGCCCAACCACCGCGCCTACGTGGTGGACGCCGCGCTGGACCCGGTGCCGGTGGGGGAGACCGGTGAGCTGCTGATCGGCGGGCCCGGGCTGGCCGACGGATACCTGGGCCGGCCCGCGCTGACCGCCGAGCGTTTCGTCCCGGACCCGTTCTCCGGTCTGCCCGGTGAGCGCCTGTACCGCACCGGTGACCTGGTCCGCCACGACCTGGACGGGCGGATCATCTACCTCGGCCGGGCCGACCGGCAGGTCAAGATCCGGGGGCAGCGGATCGAGCTGGGTGAGGTCGAGGCGGTGCTGGCCGACCTGCCCGGCGTCGCTTCGGTGGCCGTTGAGGCGGTGGCCGGGCCGGCCGGCACCGAGCTGGTCGCGTTCCTCACCCCGACGGACGCGCCCGACGACGCGCGGCTGCGCGCGTACGCCGGCAGTCGGCTGACCGCCGCGATGCTGCCGGCCCGGGTGCTGCGCCGCGCCGCGCTGCCGGTGAGCCCGACCAGCGGCAAACTGGACCGGCCGGCGTTGCGGGCGCTGGCCGCCACCGCCCTCACCACCCCACCGGCCGAGCCGGGCGGCACGCCCGCCGACGCGGTGGTGCCCGCCGCCCTGACCGACGACCCGGTCGCGGCGGCGGTGGCCGGGATCTGGACCCGGCTGCTGGGCACGCCGCCGGGCCCGGACACCGACTTCCTCGCCGCCGGTGGCAACTCCATCGCGGCGATGCGGCTGGTGGCGGCCCTGCGCGACGAGCTGGGCCGGCAGGTGGACACGCGGGAGGTGTTCGCGCTGCGCGGCTTCGGCCGGTTGGTCGAGCAGGTCGCCGTCGCGCCGAGCGCCGGCGACGAGTTGAGCACCGGCAACCCGCCGACGCTCTCCCCGCCGCAGCGCCGGCTCTGGTTCGTCGACCAGCTCGCGCCGTCCAGCGCGCCGTACAACATCGCGGTGGCGCACCGGTTACGCGGGCCGCTGGACACGGCCGCGCTCGGCGCCGCGCTGCGGGCCGTGGCCGTCCGGCACGACGTGCTGCGGTGGCGCATCCCGCAGACCGGCGGCGTGCCGTACGCGGTCTGCGCGGAGCCCACCGACGTGGCGGTGCCGGTGGTCGACCTGACCGACAGCGCGGACCGGGAGGCGGAGCTGGCCCGGATGCTCGCCGCCGGCGCCGCGCACCCGTTCGACCTGGCCACCGGGCCGCCCTGGCAGGTGACCGTCTACCGGCTCGGGCCGGACGAGCACGTGCTGGCGGTCACGTGGCACCACGCGGTCTTCGACGGCTGGTCCGAGCGGGTCTGCTACGACGACGTGGCCACCGGGTACGGCCGGGCGGTGGCCGGCCAGCCGCCCGCGCTGCCGGAGCTGCGCGCCCGCTACGCCGACTACGCGGTGTGGCGGGACGCGCGGGACCGGCGTCGGGGCGAGGCCGATCTGGCCTGGTGGGCCGGGCACCTGAGTGGCGCGCCGACCGTCCTGGAGCTGCCCCGCGACCGGCCCCGGCCGGCGGTGCAGACCTACGCGGGCGCGGAGGCGTCCATCCGGTTGTCGGCGACGGCCGACCACGCTGTGCGGGAGCTGGCCGAGCGGCGCGGCACCACGGTCGCCGCGGTGCTGCTCGCCGCCTTCGGTGAGCTGATCGCCCGGCTCACCGGCGGCGACGACCACGTGCTCGGGGCGATCGTCGCCGACCGGCGGCTGGCCGCCTTCGACGACGTGGTCGGCTTGTTCATCGACACAGTGCCGGTCCGGGTACGGACCGCCGGCGCGAGCTTCGCCGAGCTGGTCGACCGGTGCGCCGGCGAGCTGCACGACGCCACGGCGCACCCCGGCGCGCCACTGGAACGCATCGTCGAGGCACTGGGCGTCGGCCGGGACACCGCCCGGGCGCCGCTGGTGCAGGTGCTCTTCAACGTGCTCAACTTCGCCCCGCCCCGGCTCGACCTGAGCGGGCTGAGCACCGAGCCGGTGGCCGTGCCGAAGCCCGGCTCGCCGTTCGACATCACCGTGTACGTGGTGGAGCGCGACGGCCGTGCCGGGGTCGAGGTGGTCTACAACCCCGACCTGTTCGACGCCACCCGGATCGAGGACCTGCTCGCCGACCTGGCGGGCCTGGTGGACGCGCTGGCCGCCACGCCGCACGCGCCGGCCCGGGCGGTGGCCGTCGACCTGCCCCGGCCCACAGTGCGGGTGCCGCAGCTCGGCGCCATGACGGTCGCCGGTGCGGAGGCCGCCGGCCCGCCGCCCGGTCTGCTGCCCGCCGGACCGGACGGGCTCACCGAGACCGAGGAGCTGATCGCCGGCATCTGGCGGGAGGTCCTCGAGCGGGACCGGGTCGGCGTCACCGACAACTTCTTCGACATCGGCGGCCACTCGCTGGCGCTCGCCGCCGTGCACGCCCGGCTGACCGCCGCCACCGGCCGCTCGATCCGGATGCTCGACCTGTTCCGCCACCCCACCGTCCGGGCCCTCGCCGCCAGCCTGGACGGCGCCGCCGACCGGCCGGAGCTGGCCCGGGCCGCGATGCGGGCCGCCGCCCGCCGTGGCCGTACCCGCCGTATCCCTCCCCGCCGCCCTGGCGGCACCGCGTGACGAAGGACAGCCTGATGAACAACCCGACCACACGGCCCGACGACGCCACCGACCTGGCGGACGAGGGCATCGAACCGATCGCGATCGTCGGCCTCGCCGCGCGCCTACCCGGCGCCGCCGACGTGCGCGAGTTCTGGCGCAACCTGGTCGACGGGGTCGAGTCGGCCACCGAGCTCACCCGCGAGGAGCAGTTGGCCCGGGGCGCGACAGTCAACGAGGTCGACGATCCGGGCTGGGTCAATCGCGTCCCGCTGGTCGCCGGGTACGACGAGTTCGACGCCGGGTTGTTCGGGATGACCCGCCGGGAGGCCGAGCTGACCGACCCACAGCACCGGCTGTTCCTGGAGACCTGCCACACCGCGCTGGAGGACGCCGGCTACGACCCGTCGCGCTACGACGGCGCGATCGGCGTGTACGCGGGCACCGGCGGCAACACGTACCTGCAGCGCAACGTGCTGCGTAACGAGCGGGCCGGCGGCAACCCGCACACCGCGGTGTCCATCGCCACCGGCAACTCGCCGAACTACGTGGCCACCAACGTGTCGTACCGGCTGGACCTGCGTGGGCCCAGCATGACCGTGCACACCGCCTGCTCGACCTCGTTGGTCGCCTTCCACCTGGCCTGCGAGGCGCTGCGCAACGGCGAGTGCGACATGGCCCTGGCCGGCGCGGCGAACATCGAGCTGCCGCACGTCGGCTACCTGGGGATGGAGGGCTTCACCTCGCCTGACGGCCGGTGCCGCCCGTTCGACGCCGACGCGAACGGCACGGTGTGGGGCAGCGGAGTCGGGGTGACCCTGCTCAAGCGGCTCTCCGACGCCATCGCCGACGGCGACACCGTACGCGCCGTGGTGCTCGGCAACGCGATCAACAACGATGGCGCCGGCAAGGTCGGCTTCACCGCGCCGAGCGTCGACGGGCAGATGGCGGTGGTCGCCCAGGCCGTGGCGATGGCCGACGTCGACCCGCGCACCATCACCTACGTCGAGGCACACGGCACCGGCACGGCGATGGGCGACCCGATCGAGGTGGCCGCGCTCTCCGCGGTCTACACGAAGGACACCGACGAGCGGGGCTGGTGCGGCATCGGCTCGGTGAAGTCGAACATCGGGCACCTCAGCCAGCCGTCGGGCATCGTCGGCGTGATCAAGACGGTGCTGGCCATGGAGCACGGTCTGCTTCCACCGACGATCAACTTCGAGACGCCGAACCCGGCGGTCGAGTTCGCCGACACCCCGTTCTTCGTGACGAACACGCTGACCAAGTGGGACGCCGACGGCGGGCCGCGCCGGGCGGGGGTCAGCTCGTTCGGCATCGGCGGCACCAACGCGCACGTGGTGCTGGAGGAGGCGCCGGCGGCGTACCGGGACGACCGGCGGGTGCGCCCGGCGCACCTGCTCCAGGTCTCCGCGGCCACCCCCACCGCCCTGGACGCGGCGGTGCGGCGCCTCGCCGATCACCTGGACGGCGCGGCCGACGCCGGGCCGGAGTACCTCGGCGACATCGCGCACACCCTGCGCGTCGGCCGCAGGCAGTACGCGCACCGCCGCGCCGTGGTCGCCACCGACCTGGCCGCCGCGGTCGCTGCCCTGCGCTCTCCCAAGCGCGGCCCCCGCGCACCGCAACCATTGACCGACAGTCCAGCCCCGGCACAGGTAGCTTTCCTGTTCAGCGGTCAGGGAGCCCAGTACGCCGGCATGGGCGCGCAGCTCTACGCCGAGCAGCCCAGCTTCGCGGCCGCCGTCGACGAGTGCGCCGAGCTGCTTCGCCCCGAACTCGGCCTGGACCTGCGTGACCTGATCCTCGGCCGCGACCCGGCGGCGGGGGAGCGCCTCGTCGAGACCCGCTACACCCAGCCGGCCCTGTTCACCGTCGAGTACGCCCTGGCCGTCCTCTGGCAGGCCGCCGGGGTGCGGCCGGCCGCGATGATCGGCCACTCCATCGGCGAGTACGTCGCCGCCACCATCGCCGGCGTGCTGAGCCTGCCCGACGCGCTGCGGGTGGTCGCCGGCCGGGGCCGGCTCATGCAGTCGGTGCCGACCGGGTCGATGCTGGCGGTGGCGCTGGACGAGTCGGTGGTCGCGGCGCAACTGCCCGCGGGGCTGGCGGTCGCCACCGTCAACGGCCCGGGCACCTGCGTGGTGGCCGGCCCGACAGCGGCGGTCGAGGCGTTCGCCGCGACGCTGGACGGCAAGAGCAAGATGCTGCGCACCTCGCACGCCTTCCACTCGCCGATGATGGACCCGATCCTGGCCGAGTTCACGGCGCTGATGGGCACGGTCACGCTGCGCCCGCCGACGCTGCCGTTCCTGTCCAACGTCACCGGCACCTGGATCACCGCCGAGCAGGCCACCGACCCGGCGTACTGGACGGCGCACCTGCGGCAGCCGGTCCGGTTCGGTGACTGCGTCGCCACCCTGCTCGCGGCGGGCACCTGGCAGCTGCTCGAGTGCGGCCCCGGCCGGCAGTTGGCCAGCCTGGCCCGGATGCAGGTGGCCAGGGCCGCACCGGAGCTGCGCCCGCTCGCCCCGCTGAGCAGCCTGCCCGGGCCGGGCGACGGCACCGGCGACCTGGCCACCCTGCTCGGCGCCGCTGGCGCGCTCTGGTCCGCCGCCGTGCCCGTGCGCTTCGACGACGACCCGGCGGCCCGGCGGGTGCCGCTGCCCACGTACCCCTTCGAGCGCCGCCGCTTCTGGATCGACCCGGATCCGGAGCAGCCGGTCGTGTCCGCCCCGGTCGAGGTGGGGCCGCGACCGCTGCCGCAGTGGTTCGCGGTGCCGGTCTGGCAGCAGGCCGCGCCGCTGCCGGCGGCCGAGCCGCTGGGCCGCTGCCTGGTGCTGACCGCCGGCCCGCGCGGTGACGCGCTGGTCGCCGGCCTGCGGGCCGCCGGCGCCGACCCGATCGTGGTACGCCCCGGCGACTCCTTCGCCGGGACCGACACCGGCTACCACCTGCGCCCTGGGGTGCGCGCCGACTACGACGACCTGGTCGCGGCGCTCACCGCCGACGCGATGCCGGCCCGGTTGGTGCACGCGTTCACGCTGGACGGCCCGCCGGCCGGCACCGACATCGCGGCGGTCTGGGCCGCGCAGGAGCGGGGCTTCTTCAGCGCCCTGCACCTGGTGCAGGCACTCGCTGGCGCCGGCCTGACCAGCGAGAACGACGGCCTCGCCCTGGATCTGGTGACCGCCGGGGTCGGCGACGTCCGCGGCGACGACCTGCGTCGCCCGGAGCACGCCACACTGGCCGGGCTGGTCCGGGTGCTGCCGGCCGAGCTGCCCGGGCTGGCCGTGCGGCTGGTCGACGGGGACCCGGCCGAGGACGACGTCGCCGCCGTGGTCGCCGAGCTGCGCCGCCTCCGGGACCCGGAGCGGGCCGAGGTGGCGCTGCGGGGGCGGCGTCGCTGGCTGCCCGGCTTCGAGCAGGTGACTGTGGACTCCGAGGCGGAGGCGGGAGCCCTGCGTGACGGTGGCCGGTACGTGATCACCGGCGGCCTCGGCGGCATCGGCATCACCCTGGCCGAGGACTTCGCCACCCGGGCCCGGGCCAGGCTGGTGCTGCTGGCCCGCTCCGGGCTGCCGGAGCGTGAGCGGTGGGACGACCACCTCGCGGTGCACGGCGACGACCGGGCCGGGCGGGCCATCGCGGCGATCCGTCGGATGGAGGCCGCGGGCGCCGAGGTGCTGGTGCTCGCCGCCGACGTCACCGACCCGGCCGACCTGCGCCGGGTCCGCGACGCCGCGCAGGCCGCGTACGGCGGCATCGACGGCATCGTGCACGCGGCCGGCCTGCCCGGCGGCGGAATGGCCGAGGTGAAGGAGCGGGCCGAGGCCGAGCGGGTGCTCGCCCCGAAGCTCGCCGGCACGCTCGCCCTCGCCCAGGTCTTCGGTGACCTGCCACTGGACTTCGTGGTGCTGTGCTCGTCGATCACCGCCGTGGTCGGCGGCTTCGGACAGGTCGACTACTGCGCCGCGAACGCGTTCCTCGACGCGCACGCGCGCTCGGGCGCAGGCTGGCGGGCACCGGTGCTGTCGCAGAACTGGGGCGGCTGGGCCGAGGTCGGCATGGCCGTGGAGACCGCCGTGCCGGCCGGCTTCCGGGCGGCGGGCCGGGACACCGTCACCGCGGCGGTCGACCACCCGGTGCTCACCACGAAGGTCACCGGGCCGGACGGCACCGTGCTGCACGGGCTGGTCTCCGCGGCCACCCACTGGCTGCTCGACGAGCACCGGATCGGAGGTGTGCCGGTGGTGCCGGGCACCGCCCACCTGGAGTCGGTCCGGGCCGCGGTGGCCGCCGCGCTGCCCGCGCCCGGTCCGGCCGCGGCGGTGGAACTGCGCGACGTGGTCTTCCTCGAGCCGTTCGCGGTGCCCGACGGCACCGTTGCCCAGTACCGGGTGGAGCTGACCGGCACCGACGACGGCGGCACCGAGTTCGCGGTGCAAAGCCTCGCAGGCGGCCGGCTGCGGACCCACGTGCGGGGCGGCGCGGGCTGGACCGACGAGCCGGCACCGGCACCGCAGCCGGCCACGGTCGTGGGTCGCCGGGTGGACGACGACGCGTCGTTCGGGCGGGGCCGGACCAGCATGCTGACGTTCGGGCCGCGCTGGGCCGCGCTGCGGGAGCACCACCTGGCCGACGGCGAGGAGTTGGCCGTCGTCGAGGCGCCCGCCTCGGCGGCCGACGACCTGCCCGTCTGGGGCCTGCACCCGGCACTGCTGGACGTGGCGACCGCGTTCGGCCGGGGCCAGGGCAGTGGCACCTACCTGCCGCTGTCCTACGGCCGGATCGTGGTGCGCGGTCCGCTGCCGGCCCGGTTCACCAGCCGGTTGCGGCACCGCACCGGCGGCACCGACGAGGTCGTCGCCGCGGACCTGTCGCTGCGCGACCCGGACGGCCGGGAGCTGGTCGAGATCAGCGACTTCGTGCTGCGCAGGGTGGACCAGGGCGCCGTCACCGGTGGCCTGAGCGGACCTGCCGGCGACGACGCCGGGGCGGTGCCGGCCCCGTCCACCGAGGACATCCGGCCGGTGGACGGCGCGGAGGCGTTCCGCCGTAGCCTCACCGCCGGTCTCGGCGCCCAGGTGGTGATCGCCACCCGGACGGTCGAGGACATTCGGCACCGTGCCGGCCGGGTCACCTCCGGCAACCTGGCCGGCGACGAGGCGGCCACCGGGCCGGCCGCGACCGGGGCGTCGGCCGGCGCCGCCGCGCCGGGCACCGAGTTGGAGCTGGCCATCGCCCGGGTCTGGCAGGACCGGCTCGGGGTGCCCGAGGTGGGCGTCGACGACGACTTCTTCGCCCTGGGCGGCAACTCCCTGGTCGCGGTCCAGCTGATCGCGGCGATGCGCAAGGCGACCGGGGTGCGTCTGCCGATGCGCAGCCTCTTCGAGACCCCCACCGTGGCCGGGCTGGCAGCCCGGATCGAGGAACTGCGCGTCGCCGCGGCCGACACCGACGAGCCGGCCACCCCGGCACCGATCCCCGCCATTCCGCGACTGCCCCGCGCGTGACGAGAAACCAGGAGTGGAGAGAACAATGAGCGACACGATCGCCACGCTGCCCGTGGTCGTCGAATCCGACGGCCGGACACTGACCGAGCTGATCACCGAGCGCCGCGCCGAGCTGCGGGCCACAGTGGCCGAGCAGGGCGGGTTGTTGTTCCGCGGCTTCGACGTGGGCGGGGTGGACGGTTTCGACCGGGCGGTCCGGGCGCTGGCCGGTGAGCCGCTGACCTACACCGAGCGGTCCTCACCACGACACGCCATCAAGGGCCGGGTGTACACCTCGACCGACTACCCGCCGGACGAGGAGATCTTCCTGCACAACGAGAACTCGTACCAGGCGCGCTGGCCGTTGACGCTGTTCTTCTACTGCATCACCGCGCCGCAGACACTGGGCGCCACTCCGCTGGCCGACATCCGCCGGGTCTACCGGGAAATCGACCCTGCGGTACGCGAGGAGTTCATCCGCCGCCGCTGGATGCTGGTGCGCAACTTCCACGGAGATTTCGGCGCGAGCTGGCAGCACGTGTTCGGCACCGACGACCGCGCCGAGGTCGAGGCGTACGCGGCGGCGAACCGGATCACGCTGGAGTGGGTGGGCCGCGACGGGCTGCGTACCCGTGCGGTCCGCGACGTCGTGCACCAGCGGCCCGGCTCAGACATCCCCCGCTGGTTCAACCATGCCACCTTCTTCCACGTGAGCAGCCTGGCCAAGGACCTCCAGGAGGGGCTGCTGGCCATGTTCGGCGCGGACGGGCTGCCGTCGAACACCTACTACGGCGACGGCGGCGAGATCCCCGGCGATGTCATGGACCACCTGCGCGCCGCCTACCGGGCCGCCAGCGTCCGCTTCGACTACCAGCGCGACGACGTGCTGGTGGTCGACAACATGACCGCCGCGCACGGCCGGGAGCCGTTCACCGGCCCCCGCAAGATCGCCGTCGCGATGGCCGAACCGCACACCCCCGACACCGATGGAGCACTGTGATGGCCGAGCCCCGATTCCTGGTCGTGCGCAACGACGAGGAGCAGTACTCCATCTGGCCGGCCGGACGGGACCTACCGGCGGGCTGGTACGACATGGGGTTCGCCGGCACCCGCGAGGAGTGCCTGGCGCACATCGACACCGTGTGGACCGACATGCGCCCCCGTTCGGTGCGGGAGTCGGCGTCATGACCCAGGAGTGGACCTTCCCGGCCTCCTTCGCCCAGGAGCGGGTGTGGACGGCCAACCAGCTCGACCCCGGTTCGCCGGTCTTCAACATCTCCGCGCCGTTCGGGTTTCCGGCGGGCGTCACCGCGACCCAGGTCGCCGAGGCGCTCACGCAGGTGGTCGCCCGACACGAGGCACTGCGCACCCACCTGCGGATGGCCGACGGGGTGCTGACGCAGGTCGTCCGGGCCGTCGAGCCGGTGGAGCTGCCGGAGCTGGACCTGACCGACCTGCCCGCCGACGAGCAGCAGGCCCGCGCCACCGACACGCTGGCCGAGCTGGCGCGGACGCCGATCCCGCTGGACGCCCCGCCACTGTGGCGGGCCCGGCTGGTCCGCTTCGCCGCCGACCGGCTCGGGTTGCAGTTCGTGGTGCACCACGCGGTCTTCGACAGTCACTCCGCGGTGCTCTTCGACGCCGAACTGGCCGCGTTCACGCGGGCCGCGCTGACCGGCGCGCCGGCCGACGTACCCGAGCTGCCCATCCAGTACGCCGACTTCGCCGTCTGGCAGCGCGACCAGCTCACCGACGACGAGCTGGACCGGCAGCTCGCCTTCTGGCGCGGCAGCCTGGCCGGTGCGCCGACGGTGACCGGCCTGCCGCTGGACCGGCCGCGCCCCGCCCAGCTCGGCTTCGCCGGCGACGAGGTGCGCTTCGACCTTCCCGACGGGCTGCTGGACCGCGTCGGGCAGCTCGCCGCTGGCACGTCTGCGACTCCGTACATGGTGCTGTTGGCCACCTTCGCCGCTCTGCTGTCCCGAATCTCGGGCGACCCGCAGGTGGTGGTCGGTGTCTCCACCGCCGGCCGGGACGCCGCCGAGCTGGCCCCGTTGATCGGGATGTTCGTCAACCCGGTCGCGGTGTCCTGCGACCTGAGCGGCGACCCGAGCGGCACCGAGCTGGTCGGCCGGGTCCGGGCCGGTCTGGTGGACGCGATGGAACATGGGCAGACGCCGTTCCAGCGGATCGTCGAAGCGGTCGCCGCGCACCGCGACCCGTCGGTGCAGCCGGTGTTCCAGACCGCCCTGAACTTCATCCCGGACTCCGGCCTGGACGTGGTGGCGCTGGGCACCACCAAGGACGACCTGGCGTTCGACATCACGCGCGGCACCAGCCGCCTGGTCTACCGCACCGACCTGTTCGACCGGGCCACCGCCGAGACGGTCGTCGCCCGCTACCTGCGGTTGCTCACCGCCGTCGTCGCCGACCCGGCCACCAGGCTGTCCGCGCTGCCGTTGCTCGACGACGCCGAGCGCGACCTGCTGCGCACGTGGGCCGGCACCGGTGGCGAGGTGGTGCCGACCACTGTGGTCGCCGAGGTGCAGCGGCAGGCCGCCGCCACCCCGGCGGCGGCCGCGCTGCTCTGCGACGGGGTGGAGTTGAGCTACGCCGAGATGTCCGCCCGAGCCAACCGTTTGGCCCGGTTGCTGGTCGAGCGGGGTGCCGGCCCGGAGACCCGGGTCGCGTTGCTGCTGCCCCGATCGGTGGAGCTGCTGGTGGCGATCCTCGCGGTGCTCAAGGCCGGTGCGGCGTACCTGCCCGTGGACACCGACCACCCGGCGAACCGGATCGGCTATCTGCTCACCGACGCGGAGCCGACGCTGGTGCTGGCCACCCCGCAGACGGCCGCGCTGGCCCCGGCCGACGCGCTGGTGCTCGACTCCACGACCGCCGCCGACCTCGACGACACCGACCTGCTCGATGACGACCGCCGGTCGCCGCTGCGCCCGGAGCACCCGGCGTACGTCCTCTACACCTCCGGCTCCACCGGCCGGCCCAAGGGCGTGCTGGTGGAGCACCGCGCGGTTGCCGCGTACCTGGCCTGGGCCCGGGACACCTACCCGGGGCTGGCCGGCACGGCCCTGCTGCACTCGCCCGTCACGTTCGACCTGACAGTGACCGGGCTGCTCGGCCCGCTCACCGTCGGCGGCACGGTCCGGCTGGCGGGCATCGACACGCCCGCCGCTCGGGCCGGCGGGCCGCCCACGTTCCTCAAGGTCACCCCCAGCCACCTGCCGCTGCTCGACGACGCGCTGTCGCCCACCACCGACCTGGTGATCGGCGGGGAGGCGCTGACCGGTGACCAGTTGGCCGGCTGGCGGGCGGCGCACCCGCAGGTCGCCGTCATCAACGAATACGGCCCGACCGAGGCGACCGTCGGCTGCGTCGCCGCCCGGATCGCGCCCGGCCAGTCGGTGCCCGCCGGGCCGGTGCCGATCGGTCAGGCCACCTGGACCACCCGGGTCCACCTGCTCGACGCGGCGTTGAATCCGGTGCCGCCCGGTGTGGTCGGCGAGCTGTATGTCGCCGGGGCGCAACTGGCCCGGGGCTACCTGCGCCGACCGGCCCTCACCGCCGAGCGGTTCCTGCCCTGTCCGTACGGGCCGCCGGGGGAGCGGATGTACCGCACCGGTGACCTGGCCCGCTGGCGAGCCGACGGGACGCTGGAGTACCTGGGCCGCCGCGACAACCAGGTCAAGGTCCGGGGGATGCGGATCGAGCTGGGCGAGATCGAGTCGGTGCTGCGCGCCCGCCCGGACGTGGACGCGGCAACGGTCGTGGTCCGCGCCGACGGTGGTGAGTCGACGCTGGTCGGCTACCTGGTCGGCCCGGTCGACACGGCGGCGCTCGCCGCCGACCTGGCCCTCGAGCTGCCCGCGCACATGGTGCCGACTGCATTCGTCGTGCTGGACGCGCTGCCGCTGACGCCGAACGGCAAGCTGGACAGCGCCGCGCTGCCGGCCCCGGCGGTCGCTGCCACCGATGGGTTCCTCGCTCCGCGTACCGACGCCGAGGCCCTGGTCGCCGAGGTCTACGCCGACGTCCTCCAGGTGGAGAAGGTCGGCGTCCTCGACGACTTCTTCGCTCTCGGCGGCAACTCGCTACGCGGCATGCGGGCGATGGCCCGCATCCGCGCCGAGGTGGACGTGGAATTGCCGATGCGGGCGCTGTTCAGCAGCCCGGTGGTGGCCGACCTGGCGGCCCAGATCGAACAGCAGATCGCCGCCGAGCTCGACGAGCTCTCCGAAACCGAGGTCGCGGCGCTGCTCGTGGCGGAGAAGGACACCCCCTCATGACGGACGTGAAGGACACAGCCCGCGATCCCGCCCGGCAGGCGCTGATCGCCCAACGGCTGCGCCGCCGGTCGGGCGGCGCGCCCACCGCGCGGATCACCCCCCGCCCGCCGGACGCCGAGGTGCCGCTGTCGTACGCCCAGGAGCGGGTCTGGTTCATGGACCAGCTCGCGCCCGGCGAGGCGGCGTACCACATCGCGGTGCCGCTGCGGGTGCGCGGACCGCTCGATGTCGCGGCGCTGCGCCGTGCGCTGGCCGACCTGACCCGCCGGCACGAATCGCTGCGCACGCGGTTCCCGGCCGACCCCGATGGTCGGCCCACTGTGGTGCTCGACGACGTGGTCGAGGTGTCGCTGACAGTGGTCGACGCCGCTGACGAAGCCGCCGCGCAGGAGGTGATCGACCGGACCGCCGCCGAGCCGTTCGACCTGGCCAACGGGCCACTGTTGCGCGCCCTGCTGATCCGGTTGACGGCGAGGGAGCACGTGCTGCTGCTCGGCCAGCACCACATCGTCGGTGACGGCTGGTCGGTGGACGTGCTGCTGCGTGACCTGATCAGCAGCTACCGTGACCGGGAGCTGCCGAGCCTGCCGGTGCAGTACGGCGACTTCGCCGTCTGGGAGGCACGGGAGCTGGCCGCCCCGGGCACCCGCCGGCACCTGGACTGGTGGAAGGACAGGCTCGCCGGCATCACCCCGCTGGAACTGCCGTTGGACCTGCCCCGTCCGCCCACCCAGACCTACCGGGGGGACTTCGTCGAGTTCACAGTTGATCGGGTCACCACCGAAGGGCTGGCCGCGCTGACGCGCTCCTACGGCGGGACCCTGTTCATGACGCTGCTCGCCGCATACCAGGTGTTCCTGGCCCGGCACACCGGGCAGGACGACTTCGCGGTGGGCGCTTCGGTGGCCGGCCGGTCCGCTCCGGAGCTGGAGAACCTGGTCGGCATGTTCATCAACATGCTGCCGATGCGTGCCGAGTTGGCCGGCGACCCGAGCTTCGCCGAGCTGCTCCAGCGGACCCGCAGGGCGGTGCTGGACGGGCTGGAGCACGGCGAGGTGCCGTTCGCCCGGGTCGTGCACGAGCTGGGTCTGCCGCGTGACGTCAGCCGCTCACCGGTGTTCCAGGCGATGTTCGTGTTGCAGAACTACGAGATGGGCCGGTTCGCCGGGGTCGCCGACGACGCCGGGGTCAGCTTCGAGTGGCAACCGATGGAGTTGCGCGCCACCCGCTTCGACTTCGAGCTGCACGCGGTCGAGACCGGTGACGGCCTCTGGGGCAAGCTGGTCTTCAACACCGATCTGTTCACCAGGGACACCGTCGAGCGGATGGCGCACCGGCTGACCACCCTGCTGCGCGCGGTGGTCGCCGCGCCGGACCTGCCGGTCTCCGCACTGGATCTGCTCGCGCCGGCCGAGCGGGAGCTGCTGGCCCTGTGGAACGACACCGCCGGCGACTTCCCCCGGCAGCAGACCCTGCACGCCCCGATCGAGGAGCGCGCCGCTCGTACACCGGATGCGGTCGCGTTGCGGTTCGCCGGCCGATCGACGACGTACGCCGAGCTGAATACGGCGGCGAATCGGGTGGCGCACCGGCTGCGCGCCGCCGGGGTGGGCCCGGAGACCCTGGTCGGGGTGTGCGCGGAACGCTCGGTGGAGCTGGTGGTGGGCCTGCTTGGAGTGCTCAAGGCCGGCGGCGCCTACCTGCCGCTCGACCCGGAGTACCCGCCGGACCGGCTGGCGTTCATGGTCAGCGACGCCGCCGCGCCGGTGGTGCTGGTGCAGGGGCATCTGCGTGACGTGTTGCCCCCGACCGACGCCAGCGTGTTCGTCCTGGACGACGAGTCGGCCTGGGCCGACCAGCCGGCGAGTGACCCGACTCCCATGAGCGGCCCGGCCAACCTGGCGTACGTCATCTACACATCCGGCTCCACGGGCCGGCCCAAGGGCGTGCCGAACACCCATCGGGGCATTGTCAACCGCCTCGACTGGATGCAGCGCACCTACCGGCTCGGTGCCGACGACGCGGTGTTGCAGAAGACCCCGGCCAGCTTCGACGTGTCGGTGTGGGAGTTCTTCTGGCCGCTGCGTGAGGGCGCCCGGCTGGTGCTGGCCGAGCCGGGCGGTCACAAGGACGCCGGTTACCTGCGTGACCTGCTGGTCGCCGAGCGGGTCACCACCGCCCACTTCGTACCGTCGATGTTGACGGTCTTCCTCGCCGAGGACGGCGTCGAGGCGGCCACCGCGCTGCGCCGGGTGATCTGCAGCGGCGAGGAGTTGCCGCTCGCCGCGGCCCGGGACTTCACCGCCCGACTGCCCGGCTGCGGCCTGCACAACCTGTACGGCCCGACGGAGGCGGCGATCGACGTCACCGCGTGGGCGTGCGACCCGGCGCTGCTGGCCGGGCTGACCAGCGTGCCGATCGGCGCGCCGATCAGCAACCTGCGCCTGCACGTGCTGGACGCCCGGGGCAACCCGTGCCCGGTCGGCGTCGCCGGTGAGCTGCACATCGGCGGGGTCGGGCTGGCCCGTGGGTACCACCGCCGAGCGGCGCTGACCGCCGAGCGGTTCGTGCCGGACCCGTTCGCCGCCGAGCCGGGCGCCCGGCTGTACCGCTCCGGTGACCTGGCCCGCTGGCGGGTCGCGCCCGGCGGCCAGCCCGGCGGGGTGCTCGAGTTCCTCGGGCGGATCGACCACCAGGTCAAGCTTCGCGGCCTGCGTATCGAGCTGGGCGAGATCGAGAGCGCGTTGCGCGCCCAGCCCGGCGTGACCGAGGCCGTCGTGCTGGTCCGTGAGGACACCCCCGGCGACAAGCGCCTCACCGGGTACGTGGTCGGCGCGGCCGAGCACGACGCGTTGAAGGTGGCGCTGAAGGAGACCCTCCCCGAGTACATGGTGCCGGCGGCGTTCGTCACCCTGGACGTGTTCCCGCTGACCCCGAACGGCAAGCTGGACCGTCGGGCGTTGCCCGCGCCGGTGGTCACCCGCGCCGAGTCGGTGGCGCTCGTCGAGCCGCGCGACGACACCGAGCGGATGCTCGCCGGGATCTGGTCCGACATCCTCGGCGTGGACACCCTCGGCATCGACGACGACTTCTTCGACCTGGGCGGGCACTCGATGCTCGCCACGCAGGTGGTGGCCCGCATCCGCAAGGCCGAGCACGGCGGCCGACCGGTCGGCGTGATGGACCTGTTCCAGCAGCGGACCATCCGCGACCTGGCCGCCTTCATGTCCGGTGACGGCGCCGGCGACGGCCCTCGTCGGCTGCTCTACGAGCTGACGAAACCGATCCCGGCGGCGCAGCGGGTGATCACGTATGTCTGCGTGCCGTACGGCGGCGGCAGCGCGATCGTCTACCAGCCGCTCGCGGACGCGTTGCCGGCCGGGCACGCGCTCTGGTCCCTGGCCATCCCCGGGCACGATGTGGGGCTCACCGAGGCCGCGCTGCCGTTCGACGAGCTGACCACCCGGGTCGCCGAGGAGATCCTGGAACGCGTCGAGGGCCCCCTCGCGCTGTACGGGCACTGCGGGGTAGGCAGTGCGATCGTCGCCGAGGTGGCCCGCAAGGTCGAGGCCGCAGGCAGGGAACTGACGGCCCTCTACATCGGTGCGATGTTCCCGTTCGCCCGGCCGAAGGGCCTGTTCGCGGCGGTGCGTACCCGGCTCGAGAAGTTGCGCAGCAACCGGCACTACGCGAGCTGGCTCAAGTCGATGGGGGTCGACACCAACGAACTGGACCCGGAGCAGGCCGATCGGATCATCAGCAACATGCGGGCCGACTCCCGGGCCTCGGAGGAGTACTTCACCGACCTGCTGGACCGGCATGCGGTGAAGCTGCGCGCCCCGATCATCTCGGTGGTCGGCTCGGAGGACCCGGTCACGGACTACCACACCGAGCGCTACGCCGAGTGGCAGTTCCTCAGCGACCGGCTGGGGCTGGTGGTGCTGGATCAAGCGGGGCACTTCTTCCTCAAGTATCGGGCGCAGGAGTTGGCCGAGATCGTCACCCAGGTGCATCCGGCGCTGGTCGACGGTGACGTGTCCGCGTTGACGACGCGGGCCCGCGGTGAGGACGCCGCGTGGGTGGTGGCCGACGTCCGGGGCGTCGACGCCGTCACCACCCCGGCGCAGCCGATGGTCCGACCGAGCATGGCCCGGTTCGTGGCGGTGACCGTCGGGCAGTTGGTCTCCACCACGGGCTCGGCCCTGACCGCGTTCGCCCTGCCGATCTGGCTGTTCAGCCGTACCGGCTCGGTAGCCAACCTGGGTCTGCTCTGGGCGCTGGCGCTGATCTGCGGGGTGCTGATGCTGCCGGTCGCCGGGGCGATCACCGACCGGGTCAGCCGGCGAAAGATCATGATGATCGCCAGTTGCAGCGCCGGCACGATCCAGCTGGTGCTCGCCGCGCTGCTCTGGACCGGCAACCTCGCGCTCTGGCACATCTACGCTCTGGTGGCGCTGAGTCAGGTGGCCGCGTCGTTCCAGCGCATCGCGTTCCAGTCGGCGGTGCCGCAACTGGTGCCCAAACGCTACCTGGGGCACGCGATGGGCATCAGCCAACTCTCCAACGGCTTCGCCCTGCTGCTGATGCCGGTCTTCGCCGCGGGCCTGCTCGCCACCATCGGCCTCAAGGGCATCCTGCTTGTGGACGTGGCCAGCTACCTGGTCGCGGTGGTCACCCTGGCCGTGGTCCGCTTTCCCGACCTGCTCGGCTGGCGGCCCAAGGAGCGGCTGCTCGTGGCGATCGCCAACGGCCTGCGCTACTCGTGGCGACACCGCGGCTTCCGTCTGATGCTGGGATACTTCGCGTTGGGCAACATCTTCCTGGCCCCGGCCCTGGTGCTCGTCACCCCGCTGGTGCTCTCCTTCGGCAGCGCCACGCAGGTGGCCCAGGTGGCCCTCGCCGAGGCGCTCGGCGCGGTTGCCGGTGGCGTCCTCATGGCGCTGTGGGGCGGCCCCCGCCACCGGCGCATGGTCGGCGTGCTGATCGGTAACCTCGGCACCGCGCTCGGCTGCGTCCTCGTCGGCCTGGACGCGTCGGTCGTGATGATCAGCGTCGGGGCCTTCTGGTTGGCCATGTCGATGACCACCGCGCAGTCCATCTACGCCACCATCGTCCAGGTCAAGGTGCCGCAGCGCTTCCACGGCCGCGTGTTCAGCCTCAACCAGACCATCTCCTGGTCGACACTGCCGATCGGTTTTGCGTTGCTCGCTCCGGCGGCCACCGGCCTGTTCGAGCCGATGCTCGCCCCAGACGGGGTGCTCGCCGGGTCGGTGGGCGCGGTGATCGGCACCGGCACGGGTCGGGGCATCGGCTTCGCGTACGTCTGCTTCGGTGCGGCGCTGATCCTGATCACTCTGGGCGGCTTCTCGATCCGGCTGCTGCGCCGCTTCGACCTGGAGGTGCCGGACTCGCTGCCCGACGACCTGATCGGTGCCCAGGAGCGGGAACGCCGGCTCGCGGCCCGCGCCGCGCAGCGCGAGGAGGAGCAGGTGCCGGCGGGGGTCTGAGTGGAACTTCTCACGGGGGCGGCGAGATGTCACAGCTCCGGGTTCAGCTCGGCCCCCGTCTGTAGGTAGATGAGCGCCGTCGGCGTCGCGACCTCCCACGGTTCGTCGACGGCGATCTCCTCGCCCGGGCGGTCCAGGGCGTCGCCGATCAGGTCCTCGATCGGCGGGTACGGGTTCGTGCCTTCCCGCCAGGGCCGTGGGGTGAGCGTCGGGATCTGCGAGGTTTCCAGATACGTACCGACGACGTGCTCGTAGCCGGCGCGGACCGGCACCGTCACCCGGGCGGCCCCGGCCTGGAGGAACGCCTCGTGCACGGGGTCCGAGCTGGTCTGGGTCCGTAACGTCGCCCACCGTTCCCGGCCAGCCCACTGATACGGGTAGAACAGGTACACCATGTTCTCCCACTCGAAGAGGTCCTCGCCGAACTGGATCTGGTCGGCCTCCGCGGTGGTCTCCAGGCGGTTGATGCGGGGGGCGTCGTCGGCCGGGAACGTCAGGCCACCGAACTGGTCGAACTCGTGGCCGAAGAGCACGGACTGGCAGGCTCGTTTCAGTTCGAGCTGTTCGACGCGCCGGTTCGTCTCGGGGGCCTGCTCGGACCGGTAGACCGCTCGGGCCAGCCGGAGGCGCTGGTCGTTGTCGTACGCCGACAGTTGCGCCAGGTAGCTCGCGCGGATCATCTCGTACGCGCGCAGCCGCCACGCCTCGTAGGCGGCATCGGTACGTTCGCAGCGCACCCGCACCACGACCGTGAGGCCGCCGCGCTGGTCGGCGCTGATCCCGACGGGCAACGGCCCGGGGAGTACGTGCGCCAGCTCGACGGTCTGCTCGCCGTTGGTGGTGTCGTTGGCGGTGACGCGGCACTCCCCGATTGCGATCTGCACGGCCTGGGGCGGGCTTCCCACGTCGTCGGGGTACTCACCCTCCTCCAGCCCCCAGGTGGTGGTCACGTACGCCTCGGTCGCCGCGTAGCCGCTCGGCACCGGCACGTCGCCGACGTACGAGCTGTAACCCCACTCGGGCTGGGACTTGTCGGTGGAGTTCTGGGCGTAGTCGAACGGCCGGGCCGGTGGGTCGGCAAAGGTCACCGTGGCGGACACCACCTCCTCGGGCGGGGGCTCGACACCGACGACGTCCCAGCGTGCGGCCTTGTCGGCGTAGTTCTCCTCGTTGAGGTCGGCGACGTCGAGGAACCAGCCGGCCGGCTTGGCGACCGCGCCCTCGTCGGTGGTCTGCTGCGCCAGGTAGACAAGCACGGCAGCCGGCTCGGGCACGACGAACTGGAGCAGCAGCCGCTCGCCGTAGTTGTAGACCTGCGCCTGGTCGATCTTGGTGAGCCAGCGGTAGATGCCGGCGATGTTCGCCGATCCGCCGGCGTTGTCGAACCGGTGCTCGTTGGTCTCGGTCACCCGGGTCGTGCTGGTGATGGCGCGGCGTTCGGAGACCTCGCTGCGCAACAGTTCGGAGGCCCGCTCGGTGAGGGTCTTGGAGTACGACACGGCCGAGCTCATGCTGCTGGCGGTGGTCGTGGACCGGTCGGCGTTGATGTCGACGCCGGCCTGCACCGGGCCGAAGCCGCCCGAGACGCTGACTCCCAGCGACGTCGAGCTGGTCTGGGTCGCCGCGGTGGTGAGCGCGCGGTCGAGGCTGTTCTGCTCGGTGGTCTCCAACTCCTGGGTGGTCTCGGCGATCGACTGGGTCGAGGTGGTGACCGATTTTTGGGTGCTGGTGTCGACCACGTGAGTGCGGCCGCGTACCTCGCTGGCCAGCACGTTCTCGACGTGCGAGATCTCGCCGAGATCGTAGCGCAGGTGCGTGGTCCGAATGATCATGAGGTCGCCGCGGCCGGCGACCCGGGCCTGCGCGCTCAGCACCGGTACGCGGGACGGGATGTGTTCGATGTCGTCGCCGATGTCGATGGGGTTGTTCTCGACCAGCCGCCCCGACTCCAGCGGGTTGGCTCGCCGGTCCACGCGGCGGCGGGCGGCCTCACGTTCGCCGTCGAAGAGCGTGCCGAGGGTACGCAGCCTGGCGGTGACTGGCACGCCGAGTTCGCCAGCGGCGCGGGCCGTCGCCTCGATGGCCGGGCCGAGGTCGGGGAAGCCTGCCGCCTGGACGTCGGCGAGCGTCGGATCGGGGCGCCCGGTGGCGCGTGCCCGAGTGAGCAGACGCGCTGTGTGGATGGCCAGGTCGCTGAAGTGCTGGGCCACCGCGACGTCGGTGTCGAGCTGCGGGGCCGGCTTCGGCGCGGGCGGCAGTTCCAGCTCGCGGCCCCCGATCAGCGTGCGTACGAGGCAGGTGTCCTCGGCGTTGGTGAGGGCGAGACGGATCAGCGTGATGCCGCGCAGCAGGCGCGGAAGGACGGTCGACGCGGTACCGCGCGGTCGGCCCAGGAACCGGCCGAGGGCTGCCATGTCCACGGTCCAGCGGGTGAGGGCGGCCATCGCGGCGGGGAGCTGTTCCGGGTTGACCCGTCGCTCGGTCGTCCACACGCCGATGATCAGACGCAGCTTCCCGACGGTGAGGTGCGAGTCGACGGCGGCACGCCGGAGCAGGTCCAGGGCCAGCCGCCCGAGATCTTCGAGGCGGTCGTCCTGCTCCTTGCGTCGGGCGGCGTACAACGCCTGGGCCTGCTCCACGTCGCGGCTGGTCAGCGCGTCGCGGACCGGTGGCGAGCAGTCGCCGCGGAAGTCCAGGACCGCGGTGATGATCGTCGGTCCGAGGGTGCAGGTGCCGTCCTCGGCGTCGGCGGGGTCGCCCGCGCGACACAGTTGCACGAAACGGAGTGTGCCTTGGGCCGTCGTTGGCATGGTCGAGCCTCCGGTCAGAGTGATGGCAGGCGCAGGGCAGTCGGCATGCCGTAGGCGTCGACCTGCCGGTTGAGCCGTTCGACGAGCCGATTCCAGGCGTAGATCGCGTCGGGGGTCGAGGCCAGCGCCCGCTGCCATTCGGCCTCGTGCAGCGCGGCCGTGAGGTCGGCCAGGGTCCGCTGGTCGAACGCCATCACCGACTCGCTGGCCCGCTCGATGTCGGTGCGGGCAAACGGTTGCAGGGTGGCGCCCGCCTCCCCCAATGTGAGGTCCTGCGCCCGCGCCGCGGAGTCGTACGCGGCTTCCTCGGCGACGGTCGGAACCAGTCGGTTGCCCCAGCGGTCGACCCGGGTGACACCGCCCATCATCCGCGCGGCGTAGATGTCGTCCAGTGCGTGCCCCGGTGGGGTGAGCAGTTGCAGGTTGCCAGGTTCGGACGCCCCGGTCAGCATGGACAGCCGGCTGCTCCAGAGGTCTTCGTTGAGATTCCTCCGCAACCTGCGTGTCCAGGCCTGCATCTCCCGGATGAACCGCTGGGGTCGCGCGTGTTCCCACTCGTAGGGGCGGATCGCCACGTTTCGCGCCGAGGGGAGCCCCATCGCCGTCTCGAACAGCCTGTTGCGGGACAACCGGTAGTACGGATCGCGGCCGTAACGGCTGTTGAGGTCCGTCGGGTCCCCGCGCGGGGCGGCGTCGCTGCGGCCGTGCCGGTCCCACAACCGTTGGAGTTCAGCGTTGTCGGCGGTCAGGATCCGCTCGTCCTCCAGCTGGGCCGCCAGTTCCCACCGGGCCTGCGTCATGGTCCGGGCGCTGGGGGGCCCTTTGTCGAACGAGAAGCGGTAGATCGGAGCATCCCCGGTGGAGATCATGTGGGCGATCTGCACCTCGGACATCAGCAGGTCGGGGTCGTAGTCCCAGGCGTGCAGCTCGTTGACGCTGCGGACCTGCAGCTCCCGGAACAGGTCCGGGCCCCGGGCGGTCAACGGGATCTCCCGGTCCCAGACCCGCGACGCCAGCACCATGGCGATCGACCGGTGGCCGCGGCTGGTCACCACGCCGCCGTAGGCCGGGTAGTGCAGGTCCGGGCCGACCGGAGCGTTCATCGGGGTGACGTTCAGGCCGTCGGGAAGCACGAGGTGCGAGCCGTCGTGGTATCGGTGGGAGCCGTAGGACACGCCGCCGTCGAACGGCGTCGAGACCGTCCGGAAGTCGGCGTAGATCCGTCGGAGCGCATCGACGTAGCGTGCGGGATCCGACGTCCGCAGCAGCGTCGCGGACGCCTCGCCGAGCAGCGCGTCGACGACAGCGGTCACCTGCGACCCGTATTGTCCGCTGGCCAGGAAACCCCCCACGGTCAGGCCGGGGTTGTCCCGGCGTGCCGTCTCGAAGGCGTGCTGGAGGAAGCCGGACCGGAGGCAGACGCCGGAGCGGTCGACGAGCTGCTCGGGGTCACGCAGGAAGACGGTTGGGACGCCGTCGCCCAGCAGGAGCGCGCGGGCCTGCGGGGTCATCCGCTGGAGCTGGCCCAGCCGCGCGAAGCGCTCCGGTGCGGACAGGCCGGCGTTGGTCGGCGGACGCGCCATCAGGGGCTCCCTTCGACGCGTTCGATCAGTGACGTGGCCAGAGCTGCGTCGTCGGGCACCGCGGCCTCCGCCGCCTCCCGCAGTCGCCGCGTCGGGTCGTCGCCGAGGGTGGTGACCCGCCGACCCGAGGCGAGCAGTGAGCCGAACGCGCGTTCGGCGACCTCGGGAACGAGCACGCCGCCGAGGGTGATGGCGGCCTCGACGCCGCTCATCGGCTCGCCGTAGAGGCCCTTCCCGGTCAGCACGTACGACGCCACACTGCCCAGGTCGCGCAGGTCGTACATCGCCTGAAGAGGGGGGAACGGAACGAACTCGCCGACCACGAGGGCGATGTGGACGATCTCCTCGATCGTCGCGGACCGTGCCTCCAGTTGGCCGTCGGTCTCGACCTCACCGTCCGCGATCAACAGCGGCACGTCGTCGACGTGCGCGACGACCTTCTCGCGATACTGCACGATGCCGTCGAGGTCGGATTCGCCGGCGGCACCGAGGGGCACGTCCAGGATGACGTGCACGTTCTTGGTGCGTACCACGGTCAGCCGGAAGCACGGCGCGAACGTCGTCGTCTCGTCCGGCGGCTCGGCCGACACCTCGCCGTCGGGATCCAGGAAGTCGAGTCGATAGGCGAAGCGGTCCTCACCGCTCGCCGGGTCGACGCGGATTCGGATCGATACGGGCGCGGTCTCCGGCAACCCGCCGAGCCACTGCACGTACGTGTCGAGCAGGCTCATCAGCATCGCGAATACTGCCTCGTCGACGGCCTTCGCCGCCTCGACCAGCCAGTTCGGCTGCCATCCCCACGGGGTGCCCTGGGGCAGTCGCCGCAGGTCCGGCTTCAGCAGCACCAGGTCGACGCCGTCCGAGCAGGTCTCCTGCACCGCCACGGGCCGCGGCTGGTCGCGAGCGCCGACCAGGGCCACGGCGTTCGCGACGAGGTCCGGCTCGGCCATCGGTACGGGCCGCAGCGGTGCGCCGAGCGGCGGCAGCGTCCTCGGCGAACGATGCCGTTCGAACTCGAAGGCGAGCGTCTGATCGCAGGTGATGGTGCCCTGGTTCGGTCGGTAGGCCGCCCGGACCAGGTTCAGGGCGGTCTCGCCCAGCAGCGGCCGCTGTGCGAACGTGACGCCGGGTGCGGCGGCGACCCGCAGCGCCATCGCACTCCAGTGGAAGATCGCCGTCGGGTCCGTGGCCGGGTCGGTGCCCGGCGCGGCGTGGGTGATGCCGAAGCCGCGCGCGGGTGCGAACGCGTAACCGAAGGCGAGGGGCGCGTACTCGACTGTGCCGCGGCCCGACGGCAGCGCGACGGTCTCCGCGCCGCCCCGGACGCGGTGCTCGACGGCCAGGTCGAAGGCGAGCGGACGGGCGGTCGCGAAGTCCAGCACGGTCACGGCGGACGGGTCGAGAGGCCGCCCCAGCGCGGCGGCCGTCGCCACCTCGTAGTACCAGCCGGGCAGGTACACGATGGAGAGGTTCTCCGGACCGAGGTATTGCACGTGCAGCACGTTGCTCATGGCGTCGACGCAGACGAACACCGGGCTGACCGACGACCCGCGGCACAGTTCCCGCCAACGCCCGCCGACGAAATCCGGGGCGTCGACCGTCAGCCAGACGTCCGACAGCAGGCCGCTCAGATGCCGCACCGCCGCATCGGCAGCCGCAAGGCTGGCGGCTTCTCCCATGGCCGGAGGCTAGCGGGGATCGACGCTCAACACTGTCGGCCATGAGCCCACCGTCGGCTATCCGTCGGCGTCGGGCACGTCCTCGGGCTCGGCGACCCAGGCGGAGAAGACCGGCACCCCGTGCCAGGGGCCGGTGGCACCCGCGGCCCGGGTGTCGGTGGCGACCGCCACCACTGCGTACGGGTTGCCGAAGCGCAGCTCGGCGGTGCGGGCGACGCCCTCCGGCGGCAGGCTGGTTATCCCGGCCATGCCGGTCACCGCGGCCGCCTCGAAGCCGTACCTGTCGAACCGGGCCACCGCCGTCTGCCGTGCGTCGAATTCGTCCGCCCGCAGCATCATCGCCGTCGCCAGCACGTCCACCGCGGCCCCGAAGCCAAGCCCCGGGGCGGTCAGGTCATGGTCGTTCCGCGCGGACCAGCAGGGGAGGACGGCGGTGTGCCGCTCGTCGCGGCCAGCGCGGGCCCAGGTGTGTACCCGTTCCTCGGTGAGCGTCCACAGCGGAGTCTCACCGAGCGGCAGGTCGAACAGCGAGCGACTGCCCGCCGGTGGCGCGTTATCGGCCGCGCCGGCGCTCAGGTCGTACGCAATGGCCAGCACCTCAGCCGGTGGCACCTGCGGTGCGGCGGCGACCGAGAGGACCACCAGCCCCGCGCCGTCGGTCGTCTGGGCGGGCGCGGCGTGCACGATCACGTCACCGGCCCGCGCGGTGGACACGATGGCGCAGCGGTGGCCCTCGCTCGGGCTGCGCAGTGCCCGTCTCAGTTGGCCGGCCCACGGGCTGTCGGCGCCGAGCGCGCGTGCGTCGGCGACGTCGAACGGGGTCGCCCAGGACACCCGGGTGGCCAACGCGCTGGCCAGGATGAACTCCACGTTCAATTCGTCCGTCAGGGGAAACGTCTCGATCAGGCCGAGGGTGTGCTCGCGCGCCCAGGCGTCCAACCCGGCCTGGTCGGGCAGTGCGCCGACCTCGGTCGTGCCGGGCAGCGCGGCCTGCCACGCCGCCGGCCCGTCGTCGCCCTGCCCCGTTCGGTGCCAGAGCGCGGTGGCGGACCCGACCAGCGGGTGCGGCGCGTTCAACAGCGTGCGGGCCATCTCGGCCGCGCTCGGCAGGTCGGTGCCCAGCGCCTGCGCAAGCTTCGCGGCTTCACTGTCCGCTGCGGCCGGATCGCTGTCGGCGGTCGTGGCAGCGACCGCGAGCAGCAGCCAGGCGCCGAGCGGGGAGGCGACGTGGTGTCCGTCGCCGACCGTCGCGTGCAGCCGCGCGGCGTACGCGGAGAGCGGCCCGTGCAGATCGGTCCTCATGCCCCCACTCTGCCCGCCTTCCCGGCTCACGACCACAGCTCGAACGGCTCGTCGATCTCGGTGCCGGCGAGGAACGGGGTGATCAGCCGGGGGAGCTGCCCGGGGTAGAACCGTTCCCGACTGGCGACCACCGCCGGCAACGGCCACCAGCGGAAGCTGAAATAGTCCTCCCGCTCGTAGTCGAGCCGGTGTGCCTCGTCCACGTCCGGGCCGGGGCCGGCCAGCCGTACGGCGACGACGACCTCGTCCTGGACGTGCCGTAACTGGCGGTGCAGGAAGCTCGCCCGCCGCCGCCAGTTCGGCGCACCGACCTGGTCGGCCGTGATCACGATGCCGGTCTCCTCCCGCAGCTCCCGCACCGCCGTGTCGCGATAGGTCTCGCCGGGATCCATGCCACCGCCCGGCAGCTCCCACCAGGTGCCCAGCCGGGCGTGGTCCGGGTCGCGGGTGTGGAACAGCAACACCCGGTCGGTGCCGTCGGTGACCACCACCCGCACCGCGCGTCGCTCCAGGATCGGCAGGTCACGGGGCAGCTCGTTCATCGGGCCAGTCTGTCGTACCGCCCGCTCCGGCGGCGGGTAGGCTGCCCGCCGTGGCTGGTCTGTTGAGGAATGTCGCGGCACGTATCTCCCGGGTCGGTGCGGTGATCCCGTCGCCCCGGCGTACCGGGCCGGCGCCCGCGCAGGTGGCCCGCCGCCGTCAGGTGAGCGCGTTGCAGCGTCGGGAGCTGACCTACGCTCCGGAGCGCGACGGTCAGGCCGACCCGGGCGAGATCGTCTGGACGTGGGTGCCGTACGAGGACGACCCGCGCCAGGGCAAGGACCGGCCGGTGCTGGTCGTCGGGCGGCACAGCCGGACCCTGTTCGGGCTGATGCTGTCGAGCCAGAGCGAGCGGGACGGGCAGCGGCACTGGTTCGCTCTCGGGCCGGGTGAGTGGGACCGCGACAACCGGCCGAGCTGGGTCCGGCTGGACCGGGTGCTCACCATGCGCGAGGACAGCATCCGCCGGGAGGGCGCCGTGTTGGATCGGCCCCGGTTCGACCGCGTCGGGCAGGCGTTGCGCGCCGGCTACGGCTGGCGCTGACCGCGCGGCGAGTTGCCCCAGCAGTGGGGCAGCCCGCGCAGTGACGCACCCGGCGGTGAGGTCTATTCGCGGCTTGGGCCGACCGCCGCGCCCTTCGCGTCCGGCGGCGGGTACGGCTGGTCGGCGAGGAGTCGGGCGAGGTGCGCGGAGTTGAGCGCCAAGGCCTTCGTGGTGCGGCCGGTGGTGTCGGGCTTGGGGCCGGCGTCGCGGTAGTCCACTGTCTGTAGTGCCTCGCCGACCCAGTAGGTAGCGGCGGCGGCGGCGATGGTGAACCCGACCTCGTTGAGCGCCTGCTGCACCTCGCCGATGGTGTGGTGGGCGCCGTCCTCGTTGCCGACCACTGCGACACCGGCGACCTTGCCGTAGGTGCGGAGCCTGCCCTCGGCGTCGGTCTCGGAGAGTTCGGCGTCGAGGCGTTCGAGGACCATCTTGCAGACGCTGGAGGGCTGGCCGAGCCAGATCGGCGTGGCGATGATCAGCACCTGGGCTGCCATCAGCTTGGCGCGGATCGCCGGCCAACCGTCGCCGTCGCCCTCATCGGTGGACACCCCGAAGCGAACGTCGTGGTCGACGACCCGGATCATCTCGCCCTCCACGCCCTGCGTGGCCAGTTCGGCGAGCACCTCCCGACCGAGTTGCTCAGCGCTCGACGGCGTCGGCGACGGTTTGAGGGTGCAGTTGAGGACGAGGGCGCGAATGCTGGCCACGTCGGTTCCTTCCGGCCGTCGTATGCGGATGCTGTCTCCCATACCCGGCAAACGATCGAAGACACCTCAGCCGCGCGAGCTGGTCGACACCACGGCCCGGCGCGACGGCATGATCGGGGCTGCCGAGCCGTACACGGCGCTGGACCGGCACCTGGCCACGCTGCGCCAAGCGTGGTCGCGGCCGGCGAAATCGGTGGGCCGGCGACCCGGGTGCTGGCATGGTGGCAGCATGGCGCAGGACCTCGCGCGACAGGTGGCCGACCAGGTGTGGGCGCACTTCGGCCTGCGGCTGTCCACGCTGGACCGGGTGGCCCACGGTGCGGATCAGCACGCCCGACTGTGGCTCGCCTCCACCGTCGACGGCACCCGGTACGCGGTCAAACTGAGCGGTGGTGGCACATCGGCCGGCCTGGTCGTGACGGCGTACCTGGCCGACCAGGGAGTGCCGGGCATCGCCGCGCCGCTGCGGATCCACGACGGACGGTTGTTCGTCGACCACGGCAACCACCGCCTCTCGGTGGTGCCGTGGGTCTCCGACCAGCGGGCACTCGACGGCCCGATGACCAGCGCACACTGGCGCGCGTACGGTGCGGTGCTGGCCGCCGTGCACGCGGCCCCGGTGACCGGGGAGCTGAGTCGGCTGCTGCCGGCGGGCGGCGCCGCGTACCCCTCGATCGTGGCCGCGACCCGCGCGATGGCCGCGCGGCTGCGCGACCCGGACGCGGGCGACCTCGTGGATCCGCTGTTCGCAGAGCTGGCGGGGGTGTGGTCCGCGGCGGCCGACCGGCTGGGCGTCCTGACCACCGAGATCGAGCGCGGCGCCGTCGACCTGGTGGCCCGACCCGGCTCGGGCGTCGTCTGCCACGGCGACCCGCACCTGGGCAACCTCCTGCTCGGCGCGGACGGACAGGTCTGGCTGATCGACTGGGACGACGCGGTGCTCGCTCCGGTCGAGTGTGACCTGATGTTCGTCCTTGGCGGGGTGCTCGCGTTCGCGCCGATCACCGCCGAGCAGCAGAAGGCCGTGCTCGCCGGTTACGGCACCACCGACGTCGACCCGGCACGGCTGGCCTGGTTCCTCGCGGTCCGCGCGCTCGACGACCTCAGCGACTGGACCCGCCAGGCGTTGAACCGCGATGCCGAGGCGTCTGACCGAAGCCGTGCGGCGCGGATCGTACGGGGATTGGTGTCGCCCGTCGGCCTGGTCACCCTCGCCGACACGGCGATGCGCGGTCTCGACCGGCGGCGCGGCACTCCCGCGATCTTGCACTTTCTGCCCGGGCAAGGGTCACAGAAGCCGTGAAACGGCGACAGAAAAGCGCAAGATCGGCGGGGCAGGGGTGGGGCGGCAACACCCTAGGGGTGGACATGGAGACGGGCTGCGGCTGTCCGGGTTGAGTCGATGAGAGTTTTCTCGTGACGCTGCGGTCGGCTTGTCTCCAGTCGGTCGCGCGCCCACCGCAGCTCGGTGCACCCGTCTGGCCGGCAGCGAGGGCACGATCCGGGTGCCTGGTGTTGCGTGATGGTCTGCCGGGCCAGCATCAGTACCCACACCGACCGGGGCAACTCCCGCTCGATCATCTGCGGTGCGCCTTGAGCGTGTCGCGTGCCCAGGTCAACATCTCGCACCCGTCGTCCTGGCACTGCAGGCAGCGGCTCGGTGACCCGTAATGCTGGGTGATCACCCGCTGCGCAGTCCAGATGACCAGCGCTGGCGTTACGGGTCCGTCGTCCATCGCCACGGTTCCACCTCCCGAGTCGGGCAGGTCCGGGCACCGATCCCTGATCAGGAACCCAGACCGCTCACCGAAAGAGCCCTCGCGGGTTTTCGTCCGCCCGGCCCCCAGGCCACAGGCTAGACGTGTACGAGTATGAACGTCTAGGAACGTATCTAAAGAATCCGCGTCATGTCTGCTCAACTAGCCTCGTCCCATGATCGATCCGCACGGCCCCGTGCCGGTGTACCAGCAGGTGGCGGACATCCTGGCCGCCCGCATCGCCAGCGGAGAACTAGCACCCCACCGGCCGATCCCGAGTGAGTCGGCGATCGTCCAGGAATTCGGCGTGGCACGCGGAACGGCCCGGCGCACCGTGGCCGCACTGCGCGAGCGCGGGTTGGTCTACACCGTGCCGCAGCGCGGGACGTACGTCGGCCAGCCGGAGAGCTGAACGGCCCATCCCGGCTAGGGCAGGGCGGTCAAGAGCGCCGAGCGCGGGACCTGATTGATCAATTGCCCCGGTGGTCCGGCGTGTCTGCCAGCTGAACAGGTCAGCGCTCCGACAGGAAGGCACTGTCGACCAGTTGGCGGGGTGATCGGGCGCCACCGAGGCTCTTCGCCTGGTACATGGCCGCGTCGGCGCGGCTGAGCGCGTCGGTGAGTTGGGCCGGGCCGGTCACCGGGGCGAGCCCGACGGAGGCGGTGACCCGGACACTGCACCCGCTCAACCGGATCGGCGCGGCGACGGTCTCGCTGAGCCGGCGGGTCGAGTGCTCGATCCAGCGCCGGTCGACGGTGGGGCTGGAGAGCAGCCCGGCGAACTCGTCGCCACCGAGGCGGGCCACGAGATTGTCACCGGCGAAGCCGGCGAGCCGCTCGGCAACACTGATCAGCACCTGGTCGCCGGCGGCGTGCCCGTACCGGTCATTGATCTGCTTGAAGTCGTCCAGGTCGAGCACCACGGCGATCAGCGGCTGGCCGGCGGCGTCGGTGAGCAGGGCGGCCGCCAGACGGTAGAAGGCGCGTCGATTGGGCAGCCCGGTGAGCGGGTCGTGACTGGCGGCGTGCCGTTCGGCGGCCAGCTCCGCCTGGAGGTGGCCGATCTCAGCCTCGGCACGCACCGCTCGTCGGCGTAGTTGCCAGGAGGAGAGCAGTGCGCCGGCTGCGCAGACGCCGGAGGCGACACTCATCGGATCCGGCACGAACCCTCCCATCGCCGCGACCGCCTCCAGCCTTCGGTTGACGCGGCGCGCCGCGTCGGGCCCAGTTTTGCCTGATCGTTGCCCGTGTGGGGGTAACACAAAGTGAACGGATGGGCACCGATCATGTGCGTTATCATGCTCGCCGTCGGATGCAGATGCAATAGCAGATGCACGTGCAGAACCGTCCAATGTCGATACCGCACCCCCTCGCCGTCACCGCTCCTCCCACGGCCACCGGCGGGCTCGTAACAGAAAGACGCCTCCATGCAGCAGCCACCCAATGGCGTACCGATCCACCAGTTGCCTCCGCTGAGCTGGCAGAAGAGTCGCCGCAGCAACCCCAGCGGCAACTGCGTCGAACTGGCCGAACTGCCCGAGGGAGCGGGCATCGCGGTCCGCAACTCACGACACCCGGAAGGGCCGGCGCTGATTTACACGGTGGACGAGATCGCCGCCTTCGTTCTCGGTGCGCGGGACGGAGATTTCGACCATCTGATCAACTGACCGTCCGGGGGTGGGTCGTCCCGGTGACGGGACTGATTCACCGGCGCGGAGGAGTTCATCTCACTGTCGGTCCATGGCATGCTTACACGTCGGCCGGGCCGGGGCGCCCGGCCGCCGTGGGTCGGTGTCCGGAGGTCCGCACGTGACGATCGTTCCCGCCGAGGGTGGCCCGACAACCGGGCCGACAGTGCTGCGCATACTGCTCGGCGCCCAACTGCGCCGACTCCGGGAGTCCAGCGGTGTGACCCGGGAGGGCGCCGGCTGGGAGATCCGCTCCTCCGAATCCAAGATCAGTCGGATGGAGCTGGGCCGGGTCGGTTTCAAGGAGCGCGACGTCGCCGACCTGTTGACCCTCTACGGCGTCACCGAGGACCACGAGCGCGACGCGCTGCTCAAGCTCGCACGGGACGCGAACAGCCCTGGCTGGTGGCACCGCTACGGCGACGTGTTGCCGTCCTGGTTCCAGTCGTACCTGGGCCTGGAGGCCGCCGCCGCACTGATCCGCAGCTACGAGGTGCAGTTCGTGCCCGGCCTCCTGCAGACCCGGGAGTACGCCCGGGCGGTCGTGCTGCTCGGGCACGGCGCGGCCGGTCCGGGTGAGATCGACAGACGCGTCGCGCTGCGGATGCAGCGTCAGCAGTTGCTCCAGCGGCAGAACCCGCCGCAACTCTGGGCCGTGGTGGACGAGGCGGCCCTGCGCCGGCCGATCGGCGGCGCGGAGGTCATGCGCGGCCAGCTCACCGCGCTCATCGAGGCGACCAAGTCGCCGCACATCCGGCTCCAGGTCATCCCGTTCGCCGCCGGTGGCCACGCCGCCGCCGGGGGTGCCTTCACCATCCTGCGCTTCGGCGACCAGGAGCTTCCGGACATCGTCTACATCGAACAGCTCACCAGCGCCATCTACCTGGACAAGCGCGACGATCTGGATTACTACGCGGTGGCCATGGAGCGGCTCTGCGTCGAGGCCGAGCCGCCGGAGCGTACGGCGGAGATCCTCAGCGGCCTGCTGGACGACCTCTACCCGGCCTGACTCCAGACCGCGCCGGTTCCTCAGGCGGGACTCGTAGCTCACGTATTGACCGACGCCGAACAGTCGGGCTAGTCTCTGTATCGATACAGACTGGATCGATACAGAGAGGTGCCGGTGAAGCCAACACTGCAAGCCGTGGCCGACGCCGTCGGCGTCTCCCGCAGCACCGTGTCCAACGCCTACAGCCGCCCCGACCAGCTCTCCGCCACCCTGCGCGAGCGGATCCTGGACGCCGCCCGGCAACTCGGGTACCCCGGCCCCAACCCCACCGCGCGCTCCCTGCGCCGGGGCTTCGTCGGGTCGATCGGGGTGCTGTTCACCTCGCAACTGTCGTACGCCTTCACCGACCCGTTCGCGGTCCGCTTCCTCGCCGGTGTCGGCGCGGCGGCCGAGCGGCACGGCACCAGCATGCTGCTGGTGCCCCTGCCTCCGGCGGTGACCGACGCCCGACGGGCGGTGGAGAACGCCGCCGTCGACGGGTTCTGCGTCTACTGCGTCGCCGACGAGGAGTGGGCGTTGGACGTGATCCGCCAACGCGGGCTGCCGTTCGTCAGCACGGCCGCCCGCGACGACGCCAGCGCCGACGAACGGTTCGTCGGCATCGACGAGCGGGCCGCCGCGCGCAGCGCCGCCGCGCACATCGTCGGGCTCGGGCACCGTCGGGTGGCACTCCTCGCCGACTCGGTGCTGCCCGACGCGCCAGCCGGCCCGCTCACAGTGGCCGGGGTCGACCAGGTGCCGCACCCGACCACCCGGGGTCGGCTCGGCGGGTTCGCCGACGCCTTCGCCGAGGTCGGCGTCGGCTGGGCCGAGCTGACACTGGTCAACGTCCCCGGCAACAGCCGGTCGGCGGCGGCCGCAGCCATCGCCGGGCTGTTCGACCAACCCGCACCGCCGACCGCCGTGCTGGCCGGCTCCGACGTCCTCGCGCTCGGTGTGCTGGACGCCCTGGCGGCACGGCCGGCCCATGATCGCCCGACCGTCTCGGTGACCGGCTTCGACGACGTCGCCGAGGCCGCCGCGGCCGGCCTCACCACCGTCCGGCAACCAGCCGAGGAGAAGGGCCGCATCGCCGCCGAACTGCTGCTCGACCCGCCTGCGGACGCCGCGGCCGGTCACGTGTTGCTGCCCACCGAACTCGTCGTCCGGGACTCCACCGGACCTGTCCCGAGGAGCTGACCATGGAACTTCCCACCGGATACCTCACCGCGCTCGACGCCATGAACCGGCACATCAACTCGGCCCGACCGGACGCTCCGGTCCAGGTCGAACACCCCCGTCGGGCACTGCTCGCCCCGACCCGGCAGGCCACCGCCCTCGCCCTGCGCCGGCTCGCCGACCGCATCCAGCCGCGACCGCTGCCCGCCAGCCCGCGCTGCTCCTGACCCGCACCAATCCCATTCCGGTACGCACGGGACGAACAGTGTGGGTCCGGGCACGCAGAGTGGTCGAGGGCGGTGTTGCCAGGCAGACTGGTGAAGCCATGTCGCCGCTCACGCCCACTCTCCGCCTCCACGACCGCTACGTACTGCACGAGCGGATCGGTCTCGGTGGCATGTCCGAGGTGTGGCGAGGCGACGACGAGGTGCTCGGGCGGCCGGTCGCGATCAAGGTGCTCGCCGGGCAGTTCGCCACCGACCCACAGCTGCGGGCCACCATCCAACGCGAGGCCCGCGCGGCCGCCCGGCTGACCCACCCACACGTGACCCAGGTGTACGACTACGCCGAGGCGACCCTGGCCGGCGGCGTCGTGGTCCCGTACCTGGTGATGGAGCTCGTCGACGGTCACAACCTGGCCGACCGGCTGCGCAACGGGCCGCTGCCCTGGCCGGAAGCGGTCCGGGTGGCCGGGCAGATCGCCGCCGCGCTGGCCGCCGCGCACCGCATCGGCGTCGTGCACCGCGACGTCAAGCCCGGCAACGTCATGCTCACCGACACCGGCGCCAAGGTGCTCGACTTCGGCATCGCCGCGCTCGGCGGCCTCGACAGCCAGTCCGGCGAACCGCTGATGGGCACCCCCGCCTACTTCGCCCCGGAACGGCTGACCGCCGGCCCGCCCGACCCGGCGAGCGACGTGTACGCCCTCGGCGCACTGCTCTACCGCACCCTCACCGGGCGGGCGCCGCTGCCCGTGCAGAGCTGGGAGGACGCTCTGGAGGTGCACCGGCGGGGCACCCCGGTGCCGCCGCTGCGGGTGCCCGGCCTTCCCGCCGACATCGCCGAGCTGACCGTCGCCTGCCTGGCCGCCAACCCGGCCGACCGGCCGAGCGCCGCGCACCTGGCCCGCCGCTTCGGCGCCGGTCAGCCGGTCGAGCCGCCCACCGAGCTGCTGCGCATCCGGCCGGCCGCCCACCCGCCCACCCTGATCGACAGGTCGGTGGTGGCCGGCCCCGTCCCGGCAACCGCCGCACCGGCCCGACGCCGATCGCGTCGGCCCCTCGCCGTGCTCGTCGCGGCCGTGCTCGCCGTGCTGATCGGCGTCGGCGTCCTGTTCGTGGAGAATCCGCTCGGCAACCCGGGCACACCCGACCCGACCGAGATCGCGGCCGCGCCGTCGACCTCCACCTCCGCCCCGGCCCCCGCGCCCACGACACACTCGCCGACGCCGGCCGCACCGCCCCCGCCACGCCCCAGCGCCAGCACCGCGCCCCCTACCGTCGGGCAGCAGCTACCGGTCAGCTTCCGGGAGGTGAGCAGCGAGTTCGCCGCCATCCTCGCCACCGCTGTCGCCCGCGGCGACGTCGACCCGAAGACCGCCGAGGATCTGCGTGACGACCTCGCCGATCTCAACCGCCGCACCAGGGACCGCGCCGAGCGCGTCGCCGACCTACGGGACCACATCGCCGAGCTGGTGCGGCGAGACCGCCTACCAGCGCAGACGGGCGCGAAACTGGACGCTCTGCTCACCCAGGCCGGCAGCTTCTCCACCAGCCGTACGGACGACTGATACCCGCGTCGATACCGCTGGCATGATGTCCCGATGCGGACACGTCTGATCTTCGTGCGACACGGCGAGTCGGTCCACCAGCTCGAAGGAATCGTCGGCGGGCCACGTGGCTGTCGGGGTCTCACCGCCCTCGGCCACGAGCAGGCACACGACCTGGCCAACCGGCTCACCAGTGAGGTCACCGCCGCCGGGCCGGTGGCGGTCTACTCGTCCGTGCTGCGCAGGGCCGTCGAGACCGCGCAACCGATCGGCGCGGCGTTCGGCGTCCGACCCGTGGCCGACTGCGGTCTCTGCACCTGGCACACACCCCCGTACGCCGACGGCCTGCCGACCGCCCTCTTCCGCACCGACCACGCGGTGGCCGGTGGCGGCGTGTTCCGACCGTTCGAGGAGGGCAACGAGAGCTGGGCCGAACTGGTGGTCCGCGTCAGCCGCGCGATCATGGAGATCGCCCACCGGCACCGGGGCTCCACAGTGGTCCTGGTCGGCCACAGCGAAACCGTGGAGGGCGCCTTCCACGCGCTCGGCGCGCAGCCGGTCTTCCGGGCGTTCGACCTGGACGTGCCCCCGGCCTCGATCACCGAATGGACCACCGACCACGACCCCGGCGGTTGGCCGCCGGCCCGCTGGACGCTGCGTCGCTTCGCCGACACCGGCGGGTGGGCTAGAGCGTGATCCAGTACCGCCGTGCCGGGCCGAGGTCGGTGTCCCGGATGCCCTCCAGGACGCCGCCGCAACGCTCGACCGTCGTCGACGACGCGTCGTTGCCCGCCTCGCAGACCAGCAGCACCCGATCCACGCCGAGCGCCCGCGCGTGGGCGAGCATCCGGCCCAGCGCCCAGGTCGCCAGCCCCCTGCGGCGTGCGGACGGGCGGATGCCATAGCCGATGTGGCCGGCAGCCCACAGCAGGTGGTCGTTGAGCTCGTGTCGCAGCGCGATCCCGCCGAGCACCCGGTCGTCCTCGGCGATCCACAGGTACGTGCACGGCACGCGACCCGCGTCCAACGGCTTCGCCGGATCCGACTGGTCGGCCAGTCGGGTCACCCAGGCCGCGAACCCCTCCGGCGAGCGCACCTCGTCAGTCGACCGCAGCCCGAAACCGTCCTCGTGGAGACCGGGGCCCCACTCGTCGTGCGCCTCCAGCCAGGCGGCGTGCAGTCGGACGGTGGGCGCGAGCAACTCGGGCATGCCGCGACGGTAGCCGCCCGCCGGCACGTCGTACCCGCCCATCGGTTTCCGCCGGCCGTAGTCTCACCGACATGACGACAACGCAGACACACACCCTCGCCGTACCCGGCGTCGACCTGGTCTACGACGTCCGGGGCCCGCTGCCCCCGTCCGGCGGGCACCCCGTGCTGCTCATGATCGGTCAACCGATGACGGCGGAGGGCTTCACCGCGCTCGCCCCGCACTTCACCGACCGCACCGTCGTCACCTACGACCCGCGCGGGCTCGGCCGCAGCGTCCGCACGGACCGCCGCATCGACCACACGCCGCAGCAGCAGGCGGCCGACCTGCACCTGCTGATCACGGCGCTCGGCGCCGGCCCGGTCGACGTGTTCGCCAGCAGCGGCGGTGCGGTGACGGCACTCGACCTCGTCGCCACGTACCCGCGCGACGTCGTCACGTTGGTGGCGCACGAGCCGCCGATCAACGCGGTGCTCCCCGACGCCGGGGCCGCCGAGCGCGCGCGGGCCGGCTTCTACGAGGCGTACCAGGCGAAGGGCAGCGGTGCCGGCATGGCCGCGTTCATCGCGATGACGTCGTGGCAGGGCGAGTTTACCGATGCCTACTTCGCCCAGCCCACCCCCGACCCGGCGATGTTCGGCATGTCGACCGACGACGACGGCACCCGCGACGATCCGCTGCTGTCGCAGAACTCGTGGGCGGTCTCCGACTACCGGCCCGACGCCAGCCTGCTCACCGCGGCACCGACCCGGATCGTGATCGCGGTCGGCGAGGAGTCGACGGGGACGTACACCGCGCGAACGACCCTCGGCCTGGCGGCCCTGCTCGGTCAAGAGCCAGTGGTGTTCCCGAGTCACCACGGCGGCTTCCTCGGGGGTGAGTTCGGCTACGCGGGCAAGCCCGAGGAGTTCGCTGTGCGGTTGCGCGAGGTGCTGGGCGCCGGCTGACCGGCCGCGCTACTTGGCCAGGAGCTGCTCCCGCAGGATCTCGGCGTGCCCGCAGTGCTGGGCCAGCTCGCGCAGCACGTGCAGGTACACCCAGCGCAGCGGCAGCGGGCCGCGCCGGTTGCCGCGCAGCAGATCGTCCAGGCCCAGCGACGCCGTCGCGCGGCGGGAGGCCTCGCACGCCTCGCGGTGTGCTCGCTGGATCGAGGCGATCGTGTCGTCGTCGTCGAGGATGAACGACTCGTCCGGCGTCGCGGGAATGCCGATCTCGGAACGGGACCGACACGTGACAGCCTCGTCGAACCAGACCTTCTCCACGAACGCGGCGTGCTTCACCAGACCCAGCAGTGTCGTCCGGGACGGCACCAACGACCGGCGCGCCTGCTCCTCGGTCAGCCCGTCCAGGTAGCCGTTGAGCGCTCTGCGGTGCTCGTCGATGAACGCCTCGAACTGCGTCTGAGCTGACTGGCCGACGACATCGTCGGCGAAGGTCGGGGGAAAGGCTGTCATTCCCGAAGCATTCCAAGGTCGTCGCTGCCGTGCAAACAGCACACTCAGCCAAAGGAGAGAAGAGCGCCGCGCTCGTCGAAGCGGGCGGTGCCCGCCCAGGCGATCTCCCACCGGTTGCCCTCCGGGTCGGCGATGTAGCCGGAGCGCCCACCCCAGGACCGGTCGGTCGGCTGCGCCACCACCGTCGCCCCCGCCGCGACGGCCGCCGCGAAGGCCGCGTCGACCTGCTCAGGACTGTCGACATTGCAGGCCAGGGTGACGCCGGACCAACCACCGGCCGGCGCCGGCGCTCCCGGCGCCGCCTCGGCGGCCAACTCCGGCAGCGGGTAGAGCGCGAACAGCACTCCACCGAGCAGGAAGGCCGACCAGTCGTCGTCACTGGCCGGCAGCTCGGGCCACCCCAACGACCGGTAGAACGACCGCAGCGCGGCGATGTCGCGTGCTCCCAGCGTGACCACTGACAGACGGGAGGGGACGGTGCTCATGAGCTGATCCTGCCCGAGGCGTACGACAGCGGCCAGGCGTCGCCGTTCAGTCGGCGCGGCCGGAGAAGTGGTCGGCAAGCACCGGCGCCGCTGCGCTCGTACGCAATGGTGGTGCCGTCCGCCGAGCGGACAGTGCCGGTCGTCGCGGCCTAGTCCATGCGCTCCTCCTCGTGTCGATGACACTGCCCCACGCTAGGGGACGGGTCCGCGTCGACTTCCAGTCAGCCGATGCTGACGCTGACCGACTCGCCCGGTTCGGTGCCCGCGCGGGCGTACACCTCGCCGTTTGGCGTCCAGACGCCCGAGAGCCCCGCCGCCTCGGTGTAGCCACCTCCCGTCGACCCGGCGAAGCTCGCCACCGCCACCCAGACCCGGTGCGCGGTGGCGATCCGGTGCGCCCGCTGGTCTATCACTGCGGCGTCGCTGGCCGACTCCAGGACGCCCGCCGCGTACACGTCGATCCCGAGCGCGGCCGTCCGCTCCGCGTGCGCGGCCACGCCGGTGTCCTTGCAGATTGCCAGCCCCACCCGCCAACCGTCCACATCGAGCACGACCGGGGCATCGCCGGGCCGGAACCGGCGGGCCTCCGCGTCCCCCAGCCACATCTTGCGGTACGCCACCGTCGCACCGACGCCGGTCACCGCCAGCATCGCGATGTGGTCGCCGACGACCGGCGCGCCGACCAGGGCCAGCGCGCCCGCCTCGGCGCATGCCTCGACCAGCGGCGCCAATCGCGGGTCATCGGCCGACACGACCGGCGCGTCCAACTCGTACCCGGTCAGCGACAGCTCTGGAAAGACCACCACCCGGGCGCGCGCCGCGCGGACCGCTGCGGCGTGCGCCCGCGCGTTTGCCGCGACATCCAGGGGTACGCACGGCGGCTGGACCACAGCGAGCCGCAGCGGGGTGCGGTTTTCCACACCCTCGCCGGTGTGGTCGACCCGTGGGGTCGGGCGGTCGGCCTCATGGTCGACTCTCAGGATGACTTCGTAACGTGGGCGCATGATTCGAACGTCCCACGCCGTGTTCGCCACCGGAACCCCCGCCGCCGCAGCGGAGCCACCACAGGACGGGATCGTCGGCTACGTCACTGACCTGGTGGAACGACTCGGCGGGCCCGGTGCCGGCCTGGCGGTGGCGTTGGAGAACCTCTTCCCGCCGATCCCCAGTGAGGTGATCCTGCCGCTGGCCGGGTTCGTCGCCGCGCAGGGACGGATGAGCCTGGTCGGTGCGATCTTCTGGACCACGCTGGGCTCGGTGGTGGGCGCGCTCGCGCTCTACCTGATCGGCGCGGCCCTGGGGCGCGACCGGATGCGCGCCATCGTGTCCCGGCTGCCACTGGTCAAGCTCAGCGACGTGGACCGGACCGAGGCGTGGTTCCTGCGGCACGGTGTGAAGGCGGTCTTCTTCGGCCGGATGATTCCGATCTTCCGGAGTCTGATCTCCATCCCGGCGGGCGTGGAACGGATGCCGGTGACCACGTTCCTGCTCTACACCACGCTGGGCAGTCTGATCTGGAACACCACCTTCGTGCTCGCCGGCTACCTGCTGGGCGACAACTGGCACCTCGTCGAGGGCTACGTCGGCACGCTCCAGAAAGTGGTGATCGTGGTCTGCGTGGCGGCGGCCGCCTGGTTCGTCGGGTCCCGCGTGCGCAAAGCCCGCCGCGCCGCCCGGAACCCCGAGCCGACCGAGCCCGAGCAGAGCGACCTGAACGGGATGCCCGACCCGGGCGGTCGCGGCACCCTCTACCGAAGCGGAACCTGGGCCTCGGACGAGCGCTAGCCAAGACTCGGTGTGGAAGGCGGGCGAGGTGGTGGGGGAGTGGCGACCCGGCGCGTGGTGGCTTCGGCTCCGTCTGCCTCTCGGCGTCGCCGTCGGGATCGCGACGGCCGCCGTCGAGTTCGGCTTCCTCGTCGTCGCGGCCGCCGCATCCAGCGTGCGCGCGGTCGCGCCCGCGGCCGGCCGTCGGGTCGCCGACCTGACCGACCGGTACGCGAGCCGGCTGGTAGGGATGGAACATCGCCGCCTCGCCGGGTTGCTCGCCGCGGAGGACCTGCCCGTGCCGAACGCCGTCGCGACCCGGCGGCAGATCGGCTACCTGGCCGCCCGACTGGTACCCGGCACGCTCGCCCTGCTGGCATACGCGGTGCTCGGCGTCGGCGTGGTGCTGGCCGGGATCGTGCTGCGCGCAGCGGTGCGCGGAGAGCTGACCCTCCTCGACGCCCTGTCCCAGATCGCCGTCGGGGCGGTGCTGTTACTGCTCAACGTTCAGGCCGTTGCCAGCATCGCCGCGCTGGACATCCGGCTGGCGCGACGACTGCTCGGGCCGGGCAGCCGGGCGGAGCTGACGCGGCGGGTCCACGAGCTGACCGCCAGTCGGGCCGGGGTCATCGCCGCCGTCGACGCCGAACGGCAGCGCATCGAACGCGACCTGCATGACGGCCTCCAACAGCGGCTGGTCGCCCTCGGCATGCTCCTCGGCCGGGCCCGGCGCGCCCGCGACGCCGACCGCACACACGCACTGCTCGCGCAGGCACACGAGGACGTGCAGCGGGCCATCGAAGAGTTACGCGAGGTCGCCTGGCGGGTCTACCCGTCAGCACTGGACGACAGCGATCTGGGCGAGGTCCTGGCCATCGTCGCCCGCGGATCCGAGGTGCCGGTGCGGATCCGCTGCGAGCTGCCGGCCCGCCCCGAGCGGCAGGTCGAGACGGTGCTGTACTTCGTGGCCTGTGAGGCGCTCACCAACGCCGCGAAACACGCCGCCGCTACCCTGGTCACTGTCGAAATCGGAGTACGGGATGGGTGGATCCGGATGCGCGTGCACGACGACGGCGTCGGCGGGGCCGAACCGACCGGGCGCGGGTTGTCCGGGCTGGCGAGGCGGGTCGCCGCGCTGGACGGGCGCCTGCTGGTGACCAGCCCGCCCGGCGGCCCGACGACCGTGCTGGCGCAGCTGCCGTGCGACTAGTCCTCGCCGAAGACTCGACGCTGCTCCGGGAAGGCTTGACGCGGCTGCTCGCCGACGAGGAGCACGAGGTGCTCGCGGCGGTCGGGACCGCCGACCACCTTGTCGAGGCGGTCGGACGAACCCGTCCCGACGTGGTCGTCACCGACGTCCGGATGCCACCCAACCACACCGATGACGGGCTACGGGCCGCCCTGGAGATCCGTCGTCGGTGGCCCGACACCGGCGTCCTCGTGCTCTCCCAGTACGTGGAGCGGCGTTACGCCGGGCGGCTGCTCGCGGACCGTCCCGAGGGGGTCGGCTACCTGCTCAAGGACCGGGTCGCCCAGGTGGACGACTTCCTCGACGCACTCGACCGGGTCGCCGCCGGAGGCACCGCCCTCGACCCGGAGGTGGTCCGCCAGGTGGTGGCCGGCTCGGACCGGCCCGACCCGTTCGGTCGGCTCACGCCACGGGAACGGGACGTCCTGCACGAGATGGCCCAGGGGCACACGAATCTCGCCATCGCCCAGCGGTTGCACGTCTCGCAGAGCGCTGTCGAGAAGCACGTCAACGCCATCTTCGACAAACTCGACCTCGCGCACACCACTGGCTACAGCCGACGAATCCTCGCGATCCTCCGCTACCTGGGCACCTGATCCGCCAGCCGCGCGGGCGGAGTCGACATGATCGACTCGGGTTCCTTGACGTCGGGGTGTCCCGGCGTCGGGGATGCCGCGACTTCCGTGAGCCCGAGTGGATCACGTGGCTGCGGGCGGATTCGACCCTGTGGACGGCGTGTCGCCTGGGTGGTTTGTCGGGTGGTGGGTGGTTGTGGGTGGTGACTGGGCGCACGCTCAGGGTGGAATCCTGGCGGGGTCGGGGTCGTTACATACCCTGACGATCGCAGTACCACCGACCCGCCGCCCACCCCCTGGGGGCTGGTCGCGCAGGTGGGAATGCCAGCCCGGACCCGTTCGTTACAGTCCCCACGAACGACCGACTGGCACCGCTCCGACGAGGGTGCCGGCCCCGGAATGACCTCGGCCCCCCGGTCGTTACATCTGGACCCGGCGCCACGAGCCCCCGCTCGCAGGCCGCCGACCCCGGACGCCCGACACGGCGTCCACCTCCCAAGACTTTCCCCTTGTTATGTGCAGCGCCGGACGAGGTGCTCACACCCTGCCGCCGCCCCCTATTGGCGGTTGGGGTGTCCTACCCCCGAAGGAGCTACCCCTCATGAACACGATCTTCCGTAAGAGCATGCTGTCTGTTGCTGGTCTCGCGTTCGCCGGTGGTGTCTTCGCCGGCCCGATCGCCGCCCACGCCGCCACCCCGGCCGATGGCAAGCCCGTCGCCGCCGCCGTGCAGCAGTCGGCGCCGAAGCCGCAGGGCGACCAGTCCCACATCACCCTGAACGACGAGCAGACCGCCAACGTGAAGGCGATCATCGCCGCCACGAAGAAGGCCGGCCTGCCCGAGCGGGCCGCGGTCATCTCGATCGCGACGAGCCTGCAGGAGTCCAAGCTGGAGAACCTGGGTCACCTGGGCGACGCCAACGACCACGACTCGCTGGGCCTGTTCCAACAGCGCCCGACCAGTGGTTGGGGCACCCCGGAGCAGATCACCAACCCCGAGTACTCCACCACCGCGTTCCTCAAGGGCCTCAAGCAGGTCGACGGCTGGCAGGACATGCCCCTGACCCAGGCGGCGCAGACCGTGCAGGTGTCGGCGTACCCGGACGCCTACGCCCAGTGGGAGCAGCAGGCCACCGACCTGGTCGGCCAGCACTGGAACAGCTGACCCGCACGACAAGCACGCAGCACGACACCGACCGCTGGCCGGCACCCGCAACCCGGGGTGCCGGCCAGCGGCATTTCCGTTTGCGTGCGGCAGACACGTGTCACTGGTCGCGGGTGCCGCCCTGCGGGGTGTCCGCCGGCAGCGGATGGCGCGGTTCGGTTGGTGGCTGCCAGCAGATCTTGGACAGTTTCCGTTCCGCGCTAACGGAAACTGTCCAAGATCTCGCGGGGCATGGCTGTTTCGCGGCGGGATGGCGGGTGTCCTGGCCGTGAGGCGACCGGCGGTGTGGCGATGGGCCTGACGGCACCCGGCCCGGCGGGGGCGGGGGAACAACGTGGGGTGCGGGCTGGTTGTGGAGGGTGTCGGTGTGACTCAGTGTCCCCGGGCCTCACCTAATATCGCCTTCGCGGAATACCGTTCGGCTGGAGCCGCGTCGTGCCACTCGCCGAGAGGCGACCTGCACACCGACACCAGCGCCGCCCCCGGCCCACCGGCCGGGGGCGGCGCTGTCTGTGCTCATCCGTCAGTGCGTGGCGGCACAATGTCCGGGTGACTGACGCGCAGCCGTGGTCCGGGCAGTCGGGCGTACTCGTACTCCCCAGTGGGGCGATGGTGCGCGGACGCCGCGTCGCTGCCGCGACCTCGCCGGCCGACTTCGCCGTGCTGTTGGCTCCCGGTCCGGAGCCGGCCTGGCCGCACCGGCGGATCCGGTGGCCCGATTTCTGGGTGCCGCTCGACAGCGCCGAAGCCCTCGACGTCCTGCGGGAGGCGCTGCGACGGGCCCACGAGGGTGAACGTGTCGAGGTGGCCTGCCGGGGTGGGGTGGGTCGCACCGGAACGGCCCTGGCCGCGCTGGCGATCCTCGACGGCCTGCCGGTCGAACGGGCGGTGCCGTTTGTTCGGGCCGGCTACCACCCGAAGGCGGTGGAGACCCCCTGGCAGCGGCGCTGGCTGCGCCGCGTCTCCTGACCGCGGGCGGCCGGGCCACCGCTTGCCCTGGCCGCTTGCCCTGGCTGCCCGGGCCGCCGGCCCTGGCTGCCCTGGCCGCCGGCCCTGGCTGCCCGGGCCGCCGGCCCTGGCTGCCGGCCCTGGCCGCCCGCGGTGGCGGTGTCAGCCCTGGCCGACCAGCGCGGGGGCGTTGACGTACTCGCGGAGGTGCACGGCGGTGAGGGTGTCGCCGGTGGCGATCAGTTCGGCAGGTGTGCCGGTGAAGACGATGCGGCCTCCGTCGTGGCCGGCGCCGGGGCCGAGATCGATGAGCCAGTCGGCGTGTGCCATGACCGCCTGGTGGTGCTCGATGACGATCACCGTGTTTCCGGCGTCGACCATTCGGTCGAGCAGGGCCAACAACTGGTCCACGTCGGCCAGGTGTAGACCCGTGGTCGGCTCGTCCAGGACGTACGTGGTGGTCTTCTCGGCCAGATGGATGGCGAGCTTGAGTCGTTGCCGTTCCCCGCCGGACAGGGTGGTCAGCGGTTGGCCGAGGCTGAGGTAGCCCAGCCCGACGTCGACCAGCCGACCGAGGATGAGGTGCGCCGGACCACCAGGGAAGAACGCGTGCGCCTCGGCGACCGACATGGCCAGCACCTCGCTGATGTTCCTGCCGCGCAGCGTGTACGTGAGCACTTCGTCGGTGAAGCGTCGCCCCTCGCACCGTTCGCAGACGCTCGCGACGCCGGCCATCATCGCCAGGTCGGTGTAGGTGAGCCCGATGCCCTTGCAGGCCGGGCAGGCGCCCTCGGAGTTGGCGCTGAACAGCGCGGCCTTGACTCCGTTGGCCTTGGCGAAGGCGGTACGGATCGGGTCGAGCAGTCCGCTGTAGGTGGCCGGGTTGCTGCGTCGTGAGCCACGGATCGCTGACTGGTCGACGACGACGACCCCGGACCGGCCGCGCAGCGACCCGTGGATCAGTGAGCTCTTGCCGGAGCCGGCCACGCCGGTGACCACTGTGAGGACCCCGAGCGGGATGTCCACGTCCACGTCGCGCAGGTTGTGCAGGTCGGCCTGGCGGATGGCGAGCTGCCCGGTGGGTTGGCGTACCGCCCGGCGCACTGTCACCCGGTGGTCCAGGTGCCGCCCGGTGAGCGTGTCGGAGCGGCGCAGGCCGGGGATGTCGCCGGTGAAGCAGATCCGGCCACCGTCGGCGCCGGCGCCCGGTCCGAGGTCGACCACGTGGTCGGCGATGGCGATGGTCTCCGGTTTGTGTTCCACCACCAGCACGGTGTTGCCCTTGTCGCGCAGCCGCAGCAGCAGGTCGTTCATCCGGGCGATGTCGTGCGGGTGCAGGCCGACGGTGGGCTCGTCGAAGACGTACGTGACGTCGGAGAGGCTGGAGCCGAGGTGCCGGACCATCTTCACCCGTTGCGCCTCACCGCCGGAGAGGGTCGCGGACTCACGGTCCAGGCTGAGGTAGCCCAGACCGATCTCGACCAGGGAGTCGAGCAGGTCGCGAAGGTTGGCGACGAGTGGCGCGGCCCCGGGGTCGTCGACGGTGCTGATGAACGCGGCCAGGTCGCTGATCTGCATGGCCGAGCAGTCGGCGATGGTGTGCCCGGCGATCCGCGAGGACAGGGCCGCCGCGTTGAGTCGGGTGCCGCCGCAGTCGCCGCAGATGGTGAAGGTGACCGCCCGGTCGACGAAGGCGCGGATGTGCGCTTGCATCGACTCGCGGTCCTTGGCCAGGAGGAGCCGCTTGACCTTGACCGCCAGCCCCTCGTACGTCCAGTTGTTGCTGCCAACCTTGATCTTGGTGGCCGGCTTGTGCAGGAAGTCCTCCCACTGCTGCGGGGTGAAGTCCTGGAGTTTGACGTCCGGGTCGAACAGGCCGGAGCCGACGATGGTCTGCCAGTACCAGGAGTCGACGGCGAAGTTGGGCACTGTGATCGCGCCGTCGTTGAGGGAGCGCTCGACGTCGACCAGTTCGTTGACGTCGAGGTCGGAGACCCGGCCCAGCCCTTCGCAGGTGGGGCACATGCCCTCGGGCAGGTTGAAGCTGAACGCCCCGGCGCCGCCGATGGACGGCTGGCCGAGGCGGCTGAAGAGGATCCGCAGCATGGCGTACGCGTCGGTGGCGGTGCCGACGGTGGAGCGGGAGTTGACCCCCATCCGTTCCTGGTCGACGACGATGGCCGCGCTGAGGTTGCGCAGCGAGTCGACGTCCGGCCGGTTGAGGTTCGGCATGAACGACTGGAGGAACGCGCTGTAGGTCTCGTTGATCATGCGCTGGGACTCGGCGGCGATGGTGCCGAAGACCAGCGACGACTTGCCCGACCCGGAGACACCGGTGAAGACGGTCAGCCGGCGTTTGGGGATGTCGACCGAGACGTCGGCGAGGTTGTTCTCCCGCGCCCCGCGTACCTCGATCATGTCGTGGCTGTCGGCGGCGGACCATGCTGGCTGCGACATACGAACCCTTCACGGAATCGTGGCGGGACTTTGCCCCGCCGGGCACTGGCGGGTTCCATTGTCTCATTCATCCCCATGTAGACAGTTCTGCCGACGTCCGGGCGCAGACTCCAGCGCTACGTCCGGGAAAGTCTCAAATCACGTCGTAAGCGGTACGGTGGCTCGCGTGGACGTCGCCTCGAAGGATCGGCTGCGCGCCGTGGACCTGGCGGCCACCGTCGGGATCTCGGTGCAGCAGGTGCGCAACTACGTCGAGTTGGGTGTGCTGCCGCCGGTGCGCCGCACCGCCAGCGGCTACCGGATCTTCACCAGCGAGCACGCCCGGGCGCTGAGCGTGGCGCGGCGGTTGGCCGAGGGGCACGGCTGGAGCCGTACCCGGGAGATCATGGCGGCGGTGCACAAGGGTGACCTGCCGGCGGCCCTGGCGGCGCTCGACGGCGGCCATGCCGAGCTGGACCGGGAACGCGCCGAGATCCGCCGGGTGCTCGGCGCCTTCGAGACCGTGCTGGCCAGCGCACCGGCGGCCCGGCCCGCACCACGCCACGGCGTCCGCATCGGCGAGGTCGCCGCCCTGGTCGGGGTCCGGACCTCCCAGCTACGGCTGTGGGAGGAGCGCGAGCTGCTGCGGCCGGGCCGCACCCCGGGCACCAACTACCGGGTGTACGACGAGGCGGAGCTACGCGCGGCGCAGGTGATCGCGTTGCTGCGCCGGGGCGCGTACCCCTTCGAGATCATCGCCGCGGTGCTGGGCGAACTGCGGACCACCGGCAGCGCTCAGCGGGTCCGCGCCGAGCTGGCCCGCCGCGAGCAGGAGCTGCACACCCGCAGCCTGCGCCGGCTGCGAGGCAGCGCCGCCCTGCACGACTACCTGCGCGGTCGCGGCGACGCGAGTTGACCGGCAACCCGTCCCGCCGGGCGATCTTCCTGACTAGGGTCGGGCACATGAGAGCTGCGCTGCTGGCGGCCACGACGTCCGCCGTCCTGCTCGCTCCCGTGCCGGTCGGTGCGACGGGAGCGTCCGCCGCGCCGACTGTGCGCTGCCCCCGGGTCCCGGCGCCAGCGGCGTCCCGCCCGCCCCGGCCGTCGCCCCCGCCCGCCGTCGCTGAGCAGCGGATGATCGGCGGCGCGGCGCTGGACACGGCCGGCCTGGTCGTGCCGGCCGGCGTCGCCACGCCACCGAGGGTCACCGCCACGTCGTGGCTGGTCGCCGACCTGGACAGCGGCCAGGTGCTAGGCGGCTGCGGCCCCCACGAGTACGGCACACCGGCGAGCGTGCAGAAGCTGCTGCTGGCGGCCACCATGCTGCCCAGGCTCGACCCGAAGCAGACGGTCACCGTCACCGACGCGGACATGAACATCGAACCCGGCTCCTCGGCCGTGGGCCTGGTCGCGGGCGGCCGGTACACCATCGAGACCATCTGGCTCGGGTTGCTGCTCAACTCCGGCAACGAGGCCGCCAACGCGCTGGCCCGACTCGGCAGCGGGACGGACAGCGCCGCCGGCGTGCGCGCCATGAACGAGCACGCGCATCACCTGGGCGCGCTCCAGACGCACGCGGTCACCCCGTCCGGGCTGGACGGCAAGGGGCAGTTCACCAGCGCGTACGACCTGGCGCTGATCGCCCGGGCCTGCTTCGCCGAGCCGACCTTCCGCCGGTACGCGCTGACCGAGCAGACGTCGATCCCGACCCAGCCGGCGCAACGCACCAAGGGCTTCGAGATCCAGAACGAGAACCAGCTGATCTACCGGTACCCGGGGGCGCTCGGCGGCAAGACCGGCTTCACCGACCTGGCCCGGCACACCTACGTGGGGGCGGCGGAACGCGGCGGGCGGCGGCTGGTGGTGACCCTGCTGGGCGCCGAATCGGCACCGGTCCGCGGCTGGGAGCAGGGCGCGGCCCTCCTGGACTGGGGCTTCACGCTGCCCCGGGACGTCGCCGTGGGCCGACTGGTCGAGCCCGGCGAGCTGACGGCCACCCCGTCGGCGGCGCCGTCCGCGCTGGCGGCACCCGGCGCGCCCCGACCGGCGGCGGCCAGCGGGCCCGCCCGTACCGGCTCGGGGTGGCTCTGGTCGGTGACCGCTGTGAGTGGCGCGACAGTGGTGGCGTTGTTGGGCGGTCTGCTGTGGCGGCGTCGTCGTCGGATGCCCTGACGGATCGACATCGGGCGCTGCCATCCATAGACTCCGGTCTTTCTGGCACCACCAGTCCAGGAGGATCCCTGTGTCGAGTGAACTCGAACCGCGCCCCGCGACGGCGGCACCCCGCCGCCAGGTGCGCGCCCTGACCCGCCTCGCGGGGCTGACAGTGCTCGCCGGGGCGCTGGTCGTCGGCTCGTCCGCCACCGCGCTCGCCGCGCCGGGCCCGTCGGCCGACGCGGTGCGCGTCTCCGCCGCCCCGCCCGCCGCTGTCGACACCGCCACCAGACCGCCGCGCACCACCCACGGCCCGTGCGCGTACACCGAGACCCCGGACGAACCCGCGGCGCGGCCGGTGCCGCTGCCGCCCGACCCGCGACGCACCCCGGCCCGGGGCAGCGTCCGGGTGACCCTGGCGACCAACCACGGGCCGATCGGGTTGACACTCGACCGGGCCGCCGCGCCGTGCACTGTGCAGAGCTTCCTGCACCTGGTGAACAAGCGGTTCTACGACCGCACCCCGTGCCACCGGCTGACCGCGTACCCGACGCTGAGCGTGTTGCAGTGCGGTGACCCGTCCGGCACCGGTGAGGGCGGCCCGGGCTACCGGTACCGCGACGAGTTGCCGACCGACCTGCCGCCCGCGCCCACCGACCCGACCGGGGAGCGCCGGGTGTACGCCCGGGGCGTGCTGGCCATGGCCAACGCCGGGCCGGACACCAATGGCAGCCAGTTCTTCCTGGTCTGCGCCAACTCCGCGCTGCGCCCCAACTACACGATCTTCGGCGAGGTCGACGGGGCGGGCCTGGCCACCCTGGACCGGATCGCCGCCGGGGGAGTGGCACGGACCGCCGAGGACCCGGCACCGGTCGACGGCGCGCCCGCACTGCCGGTGACCATCCGCAAGGCCGTCCGCTGGCACCACCACCACTGACCGTGCGGCGCGGTGGGTGACAGTCGGTCGCTCACCGCGCCCACCGTGGCAACCCCCGGTCGCTCACGGCGGCCGGAATTTTCGGGAACGGACCGGAACCGGTCCAACCGGTTTCCGACGCAGTTCCGGCCGTCACGCCGACGCGGGCGACCCGGTCGGCGGGGCGGCGGTGCTGTCCCGAACTACCAATTCGGTGGCGAGTTCCACCCGGGGCGAGTCGATGCCCTCGCCCTGGGCCAGGCGCAGCACGGTCCGGGCCGCCAACCGTCCCATCTCGACCAACGGTTGGCGCACTGTGGTCAGCGGCGGTGAGGCCCACCGGGCTTCCGGCAGGTCGTCGAAACCGACAACGCTCACGTCGTCCGGGACGCGCAGCCCGCGGCGTCGGATGGCCTCGTAGACGCCGAAGGCCATCTGGTCGCTGGAGGCGAAGATGCCGGTCGGCGGGTCGGCGAGGTCGAGCAGCGCGGTCCCGCCGGCGAAGCCGGAGGCGTGGTAGAAGTCGCCCGGATAGACCAGCTTGTCGTCCACCGGCACCCCGGCGGCCTCCAGCCCGGCCCGGTAACCGTCGAGCCGCGCCCGGCTGCACAGCAGGTGCGTCGGCCCGGCCACGAAACCGATGCGCCGGTGCCCGATCGCGAGCAGGTGTTCGGTAGCGGCCAGCCCGCCGGCCCAGTTGGTGGCGCCGATCGTCGGCACGTCCATGGCCGGCACCCCGGCCGGGTCGACGACCACCACCGGCACGTTGAGGCGACGCAGCTGCGCGTGCAGCGGCGGGCTCAGGTGCGAGGTCACGAAGATGACGCCGTCGGTGGCCCGGGTACGCAGGTTCTGCAACCACTGCCGGGCCGCGGTGGGCTGCCGGTGGATGGCGGAGACCACGGTGCCGACGCCCGCGCCGTGCCCGACATCCTCCACGCCCCGGATGATTTCCACGGCCCAGGGGCTGTCCAGGTCGTTGAAGACCAGGTCGACGAGACCGGCGCGGCGAACGCTGCGGCTGGTGCGGCGCCGGTAGCCGTGGTGGCGCAACAGCTCCTCGACCCGCTCCCGGGTGTCCGGGGCCACATCGGAGCGTCCGTTGAGCACCCGTGACACGGTCGGCACCGACACCCCGGCCTCCCGTGCGATCGCGGTGATGGTCACCCTGCGTCCGTCGTCCGCGCCCACCCGCGTCTCCTTCACCGAGCCGGAGGAACGACCACCAGGCGTCGCCCACCGTGTGTCCCGAAACGGCGTGCCCGTCCCACGCGCCATCTTGCCTCACCGACGGGGGTTGACGACATGCCAGGTCGACCGAAGCTTCGTTAGAGTTGCGGAAAAGTTCCGGAGTTTTTCCGGTTACTTTCGGCCAGCGGACCGCATGGATCCTGGGATGGCGGCCCCGGTTGGGCTGATAGACAGGAACCGTGCGCTACCGCCTGGCCGTCGTGTTCGCGCTCGCCGCGCTGCTCGGCGGCTGCTCGCGGTCGGAGCCCCGCCCCGCGCCGGCCGCGCCGCAGCCGACGTCGGCGAGCCCCACACCCACACCCGCGCCGACCCCGTCCACCTCGGTGGCAGCCCCGCTGCCGGGGTTCGTGGTGTTGACCGACCACGACCCGCGCATCCACGCCGACATCCGCTACGCCACCCCGCACAACTTCGTCGGCCGGCCGATCACCGGCTACCGCGAGCCGCTGTGCCTGCTCACCCGGCAGGCGGCCGAGGCGTTGCGCCGCGTGCAGGACGCCGCGCTCGCCGGCGGGCACAGCCTCAAGGTGTACGACTGCTACCGCCCGCAACCGGCGGTGGACGACTTCGTCGCCTGGTCGAAGCGCCCCGATGAGCAGCAGACCAAGGCCGAGTTCTACCCGGACCTGGCCAAGAACCGGCTCTTCGTCGACGGTTACATCGGGGCACCCACCGCGCACAGCCGCGGCAGCACAGTGGACCTGACACTGGTCGACGAGCCCGCCGCCAACCAACCCCCGTACCGGGTCGGACAACCGCTGGTCGCCTGCACCGCGCCGCGCGGGCAGCGCTTCGCGGACAACAGCATCGACATGGGTACGGGCTTCGACTGTTTCGACCCGCGGGCGCACACCGCCGACCCGCGCGTCACCGGTACGCCGCGGGACAACCGTCGGTTGTTGCAGCGGCTGATGACCGACGCCGGGTTCGTCAACTACGACCGTGAGTGGTGGCACTACAGCCTGCGCGACGAGCCGTACCCGGACACGTTCTTCGCCGCCCCGGTCGCCCGCTCCTCGGTCGGCTGACCATCAGGTCCAGTAGAGGACCCGGCAGGCTGGTACGCGGGCGGTGAGTTCGGCGGTGAACCAGTCGCGCAGCTCGGCCATCTGCTCACGCGGGTAGACGTACTTCACCGCGCCGAACTTGCCGTGCTTACGGGTGCGGGACTCCTCGTCCATCTCCAGCCGGGTGCGCGGGTACCAGCCGAGCAGCACCTCCTTGCTGCCCGGCGTGAACCGGTGGGTGATCAGTTCGGCGGTCAGGTCCAGGTCCGGCACCCCGTCGACCGCCGAGCGGACCTGGTCGAGCAGTTCGCCGTAGTGCTCCCGCCAGTCGGGCAGCGCGATGATCGGCGCGATGGTCAGCCCGACCGGGTAGCCGTCGAGGGCGAGCCGGCGCAGCGCGGCCAGCCGGTCCGGCACGCGGGCGGTGCCGCCCTCGAACCGTTCACTGACCGGGGCGCAGTTGACGCTTAAGCGGACCCGGGTCCGGGCGGCGTGCGGCAGCCCCACGAACGTCTCCACGTCGGCGTACTTGGTGGTCCAGCGCAACTGCACCGGGGCGTCCCAGTCGGCGAAGTGCTGCACCGCCCGCCGCCAACTGCCGGTCAGGTGCTCCAGGGCGAGCGGGTCGGTGTAACAGGATGCCTCGAAGGTGGTCCCCTCGTCGGCTCGCCGCGCGTTGCGGCTGGTCACCGTTCCACGCCCGGCGTACGCGGCCAGGCCGGCGAGGATGTCGTCGAGGTCCGCGTACACCCGGGTCACGGGCGGGCCGGACAGGGATCCGGCGAGGTAGCAGTACTGGCAGTGCGCCGGACAGCCCTCGGCCAGGTCGACCCGCCAGTCCGCGCTGGGCGCGATGGGTTGCAGGATGCGCCGCGAGGGTGGGCTCACCACTATCGCCATCGTCGACTTGGCCCGGGCGTAGGTCTCCCGGTCGGTCTGCCCGCGTACCCCGGTGAGCCGGTTGGCGCGCAGGTGTTCCACCTCGATGCCGAGCGCCCGGACCCGCTCGACGATCCGTTGGCCGTGCGGGTGGTCGAGCGCGGCGGGGGTGGCCACCACCCGGCTCGGCGTCCAGCGGCGCGCCGAGCGGGTCGGCGGCGCGAGGCCGGCCAGGTCGCGGGTCGGCACCCGTTCGCCGCTGGCGTCGTGCGGCGCGGCGGGCACATCCACCGCGAGCGGCTGGTCGACGTCGACGGCGTCCGGGCTGGTCATCCGGCCGGGGTACCCATTGCCGCAGGAATCCCACCCGATCGACCGCTCCGCGATTGACGCCGCCGAACCGGGGGCATAACCTCTCATCTATCTGTAAACCTTGTGAACAGATGTACATCGACGCGGCGGCGCGCGTCCCGACCGAAGGGACGATCAGGTGATCGCAGAACTCCCCTCCCGTACCAGACGAATCCTGTCGTTGTTCGTCGCCCTGGTCGTCGCGATGACCGCCGGTCTCGCGGTCAACGCCTCGCGCAGCGCACAGGCCGCGCCGACGTTCAAGGTCCTGGCCTTCTACAACGGCACCTGGGACGCCGCGCACATCGACTTCGTCAAGGACGCCCGGGCCTGGTTCCCGCAGGCCGCCGCCCAGCACGGCTTCTCCTGGGAGGCCACCAACAACTGGGGTCTGCTGAACACCGCCAACCTGGCCCAGTACAAGGTCGTCATGTTCCTGGACGACGCGCCGCCCGCCGCGCAGCGGGGCGCGTTCCAGCAGTACATGCAGAACGGCGGGGCGTGGCTGGGCTTCCACGTCAGCGCGTGGACCGACAACCCGTCGAGCTGGAGCTGGTACTACAACACCTTCCTCGGCACCGGCTCGTTCCAGACGAACACCTGGGGACCGACCCGGGTCACGATGCGCGCCGACAACCGCACCCACGCCGCCACCCGGAACCTCCCGGCGACGTTCCCGTCGTCGATCAGCGAGTGGTACTCCTGGAGCAACGACCTGCGGCAGAACCCCAACATCGACATCCTCGCCTCGGTCGACCCGTCCAGCTTCCCGGTCGGCACGGACCCCAACCAGTCCTGGTACGGCGGTTACTACCCGCTCGTCTGGAGCAACAGGCAGTACAAGATGCTCTACGCCAACTTCGGCCACAACGCGATGAACTACAGCACCAACACCGGGCTGTCCTCCACCTTCGACAGCGCGCAACAGAACCAGTTGCTGATCGACGGGCTGCACTGGCTGGCCGGCGTCGGCACCGTCCCGCCGACCACGCCTCCGCCGTCCGACGGCATCTCGCCGACCGCCTGGCACACCGCTGTCAACCGGGCCAGCGGCAAGTGCGTGGACGCGCGGGCCGCGGCCAGCGCGAACGGCACTGCCATCCAGCAGTACGCGTGCAACAGCAGCACCGCGCAGCAGTACCAGTTCGTGCCGACCAGCGGTGGGTACCTGCGGGTCAACAACCGCAACAACAGCGCCCAGGTGATCGACGTGACTGACCGGTCGACCGCCGACTCGGCACGCATCCAGCTCTGGTCCTACAGCGGCGGCAACAACCAGCAGTGGCGGGCCGAGCCCGAGGGCGGCGGCTACTACCGCCTGGTCAACCGCAACAGTGGCAAGTGTCTCGACGTGCCGGGAGCGTCCACGGCGGACAGCGTCCAGCTCATCCAGTACACCTGCAACGGCACCGCGGCGCAGTCCTTCCGGCTGGTGCCGCAGTCATAGCTCCACTGCCACGTCCGCGCCGGGGTGAACCGCAAGCTCACCCCGGCGTGGGGCCGGCGGCGCGCGCGAAACGGGCGGCGACCTCCCGGACGACGGTGCGCAGCTCCGGTGGGTCGAGCACGTCGAAGTCGACAGCCAGGGTGCCGAGGAAGGCGGCGAGATTGCCCAGCGACTCGCCGCCGGTGTGCAGCAGACAGGCCCGCTCGTCGATCGCCTCCAACAGACCCGCCGTGGTGGGAACCCGTTGCGCCATCGCCTCGGCCGACGCGTGCAGGCGTACCCGGGCAGGGTGTGGCCAGGCCGTGGAGCCGACGCCGCGCAGCACGTGCGCGACCGCGTCGCCACCTGGCGGCTCCCGCGGCGCGAAGCGCGGGCCGGTCGGCACCCGGGGTTGGATCCGGTCGGCGCGGAACGTCCGCCAGTCGGCCCGGTCGGTGTCCCATCCCAGCAGGTACCACCGCCGCCCGGTGTAGACCAGACGGTACGGCTCGACGTCACGCACGCTGACCGTGCCGTCATGGCCGGCGTAGTCGAACCGCAGCCGCTCCCGACGGTGCGCGGCCGTGGAGACGGCGGTGAGTGTGTCGGCGTCCACTGTCGGGCCACCGCCGGCGGCGGAGACCGTCGCCGAGCGGAGGGCGTCCACCCGGTTCCGCAGTCGTGACGGCAACGACTGCTCCAGCTTGGCCAACGCCCGCAGCGAGGTCTCCTCGATGCCGGTCACCGAGCCGCCAGCCGCCGCCCGCAGCCCGACGGCCACCGCCACGGCCTCGTCGTCGTCGAGCAGCAGCGGTGGCAGCGCCGACCCGGCACCGAGCCGGTAGCCGCCGGCGACCCCCGGGTGTGACTCGATCTGGTAGCCCAGCACCCGCAGCCGCTCCACATCCGTGCGGATCGTGCGGGTGGTGACCGCGAGCCGTTCGGCCAGCTCGGCGCCGGACCACTCCCGGCGCACCTGCAGGAGAGTCAGCAGCCGAAGCAGGCGCACGGAGGTCTCCACCATGCCCGCGAGTCTGCCCTACGACCCGCCGGGAGGTGGTTCGTCGAGGGTCCGCAGGGGATATCCATTGCGGACGTGCCGACGCCCTCCTAGTCTCGTCGGTGCACTGTCAACCGATCACACCCCGAGGGGAGTACATCATGTCGCGACGCGTCCGCACCGACGCCCGCTGGTGCCTGCTCTCCGCCGGCACCCCTTTGCAGCTCACCGCCAATGCCCGTGCCTGCCGCCCATCGCGGCGCATCGAGCCGGGGTGGCGCGACTGACGCCGACGCTGACGCGTCCGCCGGCCGCCCATCCCACCGGGATCGGGCGGCCCTTTCGTATCCGCGCACCGCCGCTGACCGCCACATTCTGATCAATAACGGTCACCGCACGACAGAAGGAAACCACTATGGGATTCACCCCCCTCGCCGGTACCCGGGCACCGGTCCGGGTCTGGACCGACCCGTACGCCATCGAGCCGCAGGCCGCCAAGCAGCTGCGCAACATCGGCGCACTGCCCTGGGTGCAGGGTGTCGCCGTCATGCCCGACGTGCACTTCGGCAAGGGCGCCACGGTCGGCTCGGTGATCGCGATGCGGCAGGCCGTCTCGCCGGCCGCGGTCGGCGTCGACATCGGCTGCGGGATGTCGGCGGTCCGTACCTCGCTGACCGCCGCCGACCTGCCGGACGACCTGGCCGGGCTGCGCTCCGCGATCGAGGCCACCATCCCGGTCGGCTTCGCCCAGCGCAAGGACTCGGTCGACACGCGTCGGATCCGGGGCCTGGAGCAGGCCGGCTGGGACGACTTCTGGGGCCGGTTCGCCGGCCTGGACCGGCGGGTGGCGCAGCTGGAGACGAGGGCGCAGCGGCAGATCGGCACCCTCGGCGGGGGTAACCACTTCATCGAGGTCTGCCTGGAGCAGGGCGGCGCCGACGAGGGGCGGGTCTGGCTGATGCTGCACTCCGGGTCCCGCAACATCGGCAAGGAGCTGGCCGAGCGGCACATCGGGGTGGCCCGGGGGCTGCCGCACAACGCCGACCTGCCGGACCGGGACCTGGCCGTGTTCCTCGCCGGCACGCCGGAGATGGACGCGTACCGGCGGGACCTGTGGTGGGCGCAGGAGTACGCCCGGCGCAACCGGGCGGTCATGCTGGCCCTGCTCTGCGGCGTGGTGCGTGAGCACTTCCCGCAGGTGTCCTTCGACGAGTCGGTCTCGTGTCACCACAACTACGTGTCCGAGGAGAGCTACGACGGGGTGGACGTGCTGGTGACCCGCAAGGGCGCCATCCGGGCAGGCCGGGGTGACCTGGGCATCATCCCCGGGTCGATGGGCACCGGGTCGTACATCGTGCGGGGGCGGGGAAACACCGACGCGTACTGCTCGGCGTCGCACGGGGCGGGACGTCGGATGTCTCGGGCGCAGGCCAAGCGGACGTTCAGCACGGAGGACCTGGCCGCGCAGACCGTCGGGGTGGAGTGCCGCAAGGACGCCGGTGTGGTCGACGAGATCCCCGGCGCGTACAAGGACATCACCGAGGTGATGGCCCAGCAGGAGGACCTGGTCGAGGTGGTCGCGCACCTCAAGCAGGTGGTCTGCGTGAAGGGTTGACGTGCCGTGCGGGCCGGGGAGACCGGCCCGCACGGCCGCTGGTCAGAAGCCGACGAAGACCCGGCGCAGGTCGTCGAGGGTCACCGAGCCGGTCACCTGCACCCCTTCGGGGGTGTACTGCGGGCCCAGCCGGCCGGTGGCCAGCCGCAGCCACGCCTCGGCCGGGGCCACCAGCTCGCCGTCGGGACGCTCCGGCGCGTCGACGATCTCGACCTTCTCGCCCAGCCGCAGCCCGAACGTCCGCTCGGGCGCGTGCAGCCGGACCAGCAGAGTGGCCTCCCGGCCGGCCAGTTCCTGCGGTCGGCTGGTCCAGGCCAGCATGCCGCCGATCTGGTCGAGCAGCAGCGCCACCGCCCCCGGCGTCACCGCCGCGAAGCTGTTGAACGCCACCTCGGCGTCCCACTGGTGCAGGGCGAACTCGCTGAGCCGGAACCGGGCCGCGGTGGCCACGTCGACCGGCTCCGGCAGGAAGCCGAGGTCGATCCGCATCGAGGCCCGGGTCTCGGCGTCCAGCGCCTCGTACGCCTCAACCAGCCGTTCGTTGGTGGCGAGGAACCCGGCGGCGTGTTCGGCCGGGGCCATCGCGTCCCAGCGTGCCCAGACGCCACGGTTGAAGTCCCCGTCCGGGCCGGGCGCGCCGGAACGGGCGGCGTCCAGCGTCGCCAGGTTGATCTCGGCGCCGCTGCCCAGGTGGCTCAGCACCTGGGAGACCTGCCACTCGCTGGCCCCCGACGGCCGGAGCAGGTCGTCCTCCTTGAGGTCCCGTACGAGCGCGGCGAGCTCCTCGTGGCCCGCGCGCAGAGCTGTGATGATCTGGTCAGCAGGGGTCGACATGGATCTCCTCAAACGGATTTTCAACGATGGTCGGGACGCTACCGGACGTGGCCGCCGGCCGGCCCACCCCAGGGGCGGGGCGCTCCGGCCGGCGGCCACGTCGGTCAGCTCAGCCCATGTGCACTGTGTTGCCGGTCGGGACGTCCTCCTTGCGGACCTTCACCAGCACCAGGGTTGCCAGTCCGGCGAGCACGATCAGCGCCGCGCCCCAGGCGAAGGCCACCCGGTAGCCGTGTACCAGCGCCTCGACCTGGTTGACCGGGTTCGGCGCCCGGCCGACCAGATAGGCGGCGACCGCGCTGGTGTAGAAGGTGTTCAGCAGCGCGGTGCCGAGCGAGCCACCGATCTGCTGAGTGGCGTTGAGCGTCGCGCTGGCCGCGCCGGCGTCGTGCTCGGGCACCCCGACCAGGGCGAGGCTGGACAGCGGGACGAAGGTGAAGCCCAGCCCCAGGCCCAGGACGACCTGCGCGGGCAGCAGGTGGGTGAGGAACGAGGTGTCCACGTCGATCTGGGTCAGCACCAGCATGCCCAGGGCGGCGAGCGCCGAACCGGCGACCATCAGCGGCTTGGCACCCAGCCGGGGCATCAGCTGGCTGGCGCCACCCGCGGCGATCAGCACACCGGCGGTGACCGGCAGGGACGCGAGACCGGCTTCCAGGGGCTTGTACTGCAACACCACCTGGAAGTAGAAGGTCAGGAAGAGGAACGCCCCGAACAGGCCGGCGCCGATCAGCGTCGAGGTGAGGAACGCACCGCCCCGGTTGCGGTCCAGCAGGATCCGCAGCGGCAGCAGCGGGTGGCTGGAGCGAAGCTCGATCACCACGAAGGCGGCGAGCAGCACCACGCCCGCGGCGATGAAAGCGAGAGTCGCGGTGGCGTCCCAGCCGTCCTCGGCGGCCTTGGTGAAGCCGTAGACCAGGGAGACCAGGCCGGCGGTCACCACGATCGCACCGGGCACGTCGTAGCGGGTGTTGCCGTGGGCCCGGCTCTCCGGCACCAGCGGCAGCGCGAACGCGATGGCGATGGCGGCGACCGGGATGTTGACCAACAGGCACCAGCGCCAGTCGGCGTACTCGGTGAGCACCCCGCCGAGCAGCAGGCCGACCGCCGAACCACCGCCGGCGATCGCGCCGTACACAGCGAAGGCCTTGGCCCGCTCGGTGGCCTCGGTGAACAGGACGGTGAGCAGCGCCAGCGCGGCCGGGGCGAGTAGCGCGCCGAAGGCACCCTGCAACGCGCGGGCGGCGAAGAGCATCTCACCGGTGGTGGCCAGACCGCCCAGGGCGGAGGCGAGCGCGAAACCGGTCATGCCGACCAGGAAGGTGCGCTTGCGCCCCCAGTAGTCGGCGATGCGACCGCCGAGCAGCAGCAGACCACCGAAGGCCAGCGTGTAGGCGGTGACCACCCACTGCCGGTTCGCGTCGGTGATCCCCAGGTCGGCCTGGGCCTGCGGCAGCGCGATGTTCACGATGGTGGCGTCCAGGACGACCATCAGCTGTGAGACCGCGATGACCGCCAGCGCGATCCAGCGCCGCGGGTGCGGTGCGCCTGTCGATGCCCCGGCGTTGGGCGCGCCGGGCGCGGTCGAGGTGGTTCCGGGCATGGTGAAGCCTTCCGTGTTGCGAATATCGGAGATTCAGGCCGGCGACGGACGGTCGTGCTGATAGCGGAGTACCGGGATCAGCACCTGGTCGACGACCTGGGTGAGGAACGCGTCATCGGCGGGTAGGCCGTGCGCGACTATGCGGGACATGGTGAGCGCGGGCGCCAGATCGTGGAACAGCTCCCGCTCGCCGGCCTCCGGCGGGATCTCCCCGCGGGCGGCGGCCCGGACCAGGATGGCGGTGCTGGCCACCCGCCCGGCCGGCAGCACCTGGTGACGCACCAGACGTTCCAGCTCGGGACTGGTCCGCATGGCGAAGGTCAACGCCTGCATCAGGTCACAGTCGGCCGTGCAGATCGCGGCCGTGGCCCGCAGCAACTCGATCAGGTCGCCGCGGAGGCTGCCGGTGTCGGGCGGGTTGTGGACACCCACGTGCCGGTCGCGCAGGGCGGCGACGACCAGCTCGGCCTTGCCGTCCCAGCGCCGGTAGATGGTGGCCTTGCTGACGTGGGCGCGGGCGGCGACGGCGTCGATGGTCATCCGGTCGAAGCCGACCTCGCGCAGGGTGTCGATGACGACGGCGAACAGGTCGCTGTCGGTGCAGCGCGGAGCCCGGGCTGCCGGAACCCCGGCACCCGCGCCCACCTGCTGACCACCCAGCATCCCGACCCCCCGCGAAACGATGTCGTACTGACACTAGTTCGCGGTTGGCTGATCGTGCAGGTTTTCGTGAGTTGCCTCGCACCGAGCCGGCGAAACGATCACGTTTCACATGCCGTCAGCCCAGGTGTCAGACCGGCACGGATCGCGTGGTCAGGAACCCAGCGCCACTTCCACCTTCGTGCGGGTGCCCCAGCCGGTCCGCCAGCAGGTGGCGATGCCGTACCAGCGGATCGCCCGCAGCACGACCAGGGCGAACACCACCGCGACGGGCGTGAGGAGCCAGGTGCCCCACTGGTAGGCCGTCGACTGGTCCGATCGTCGCACCGTCATGTAGCGGAGCGCCTGCCCGTACCCGACGATCAACGGCACAGCCACCAGCCACGGAATCGCCCGCGGATCGGGGTCGATGATCGGCGACAGGATCGCCACCGCGACGAACAGCACCGTCGCGACCACCGTGGCCGCCCACCGCAGCAGATGCAGCCACCACGCGATCGACCGCAACGACAGGTACCGGACCCGCCACCAGGTCCTGATGAAGCTGCCGCGCATCCAGCGCAGGAACATCCGGCAGAAGTGCCCGGTGTTCTCCGGCATGAGGGAGAACGCGAACGCCGACGGCTGCTGCACGGTACGTCCCCGGACCATCGCGAAGAGGGTGAGGAGGGAGTCGTCGGAGAAGGGCACCCGCTGGCCGAAGAACGTCTCGGTCAGATACGCGCCGAGGTTGTCGCGAACCACCGCCGCGCGGTAGGCGGCGATCGGACCCGAGTTCACCCACACGCAGCCGAACACCGACAGCGACGACCGGTCGGTGAGCTGCCCGGTCACCAGCCACAGGTCGGTGAACCGGGTGAGGAAGCTGCTGCGCACGTTCGCGGCCATCACCACCCCGGCGACCGACTGCACCGCCGGGTCGGCGAAGGGCTTCAACAACTCCCGGAGGGCGTTCGGGTCCGAGATGGTGTCCGAATCCACCGTCCAGTAGACGTCGGCCGCCGGTGTCGACAGCACCGCGGCGGCCTGGGCGTGCCGTTTCCCGGCATTGGGTTGGATGTGCCAGGCGGCGATGATCCCGTGTACGGGGGCGACGTCGAGAAACCACCGCTTGATCGGCTGGTAGCCCTCGGTCAGCTTCGACCCGTCGTCCACCACGTAGATGGCGTCGGGTTTGCGTGTTTGGAAGATCATGGACTCCAGGCAGGCCCGCAGCGCGCCCGGATCCTCGTTGTACGCCGGCACGATACCCACCACGTGCAGAGCGTCGAGGTGTCCCTGCATCCGGTCGGTGACCACTGCGGGCTTCTCCAGATAGGAGGTGCCGAGCTGCCAGATCAGCAGCACAAACATGGCGGCGTACGCGAAGGTGAAGCGGTGACCGCCTCCGTCGATGGCGCCGATCACGGCGAGGACGTGATGGGCGGTCCACGCCGCCGCGGCGGCCAGGACGACCGCCGCGGCGAACAGGACACGACCCTTCGTGACGCTCGCGGTCACTGGCCGACCGTCTGCTTACGACGGAACGTCATCCGGATCATGATGAAGCCGATGAGGACGGCTGTCGCTCCGGTGAGGGCGATGGTGAGCGGCAGGGGGAGGGCGTAGCTGCCGATACCGGCCGCGCCGCCGATCGTGACAACGCCCATACCGGTACGGGGAAGGCTGCCACCGGACATGATGTATCTCCGCTCTGTGAGGGATGGTGAGGCTGTCGCGGCGACCGGTACGACTCCGATGTGGCCCGGCCGGCACGGGGCTGAACAGCAAATATGACTCTGTGCAACGCCGCGCTCACGTTCGCAAACATGTCTGCCCAGGTCAATCTCGGAGGTCACGTGAACTGTCGTCCAGCCAAGCCCGACGAACCCTCCCGCTGCCGGCGTGTCGGAGACGTTCTCACCGGCTCCACGGCATGTGGCCTGCGCTTTCACCGGGTGGCCGCGCCAGCCCGGGGAATGCCGCTGAGGATCTGGGCTGTCGGGTAGACGTCAGGCCGGCACGTCGCCGTCGACAAATGGATGACGCATCGGGTTAACACCCTCTGGGGCAGGGCGGTCAGTCGCGGGGTGCGAGGACCACCGGCACTGCCATCGGGTTGATCCGCGCGCCGTTCTCGGCGGACACCTCGTACACCTCGACGGTGCCCTTCTGTTCCCGGACCGCGCGCCAGCCGACCACCACCCGGTAGCCACCCCGGCAGCCGCTGCCGCAACTGGCGGTGCCGAAGCCGGTGGCCACCTCCCGGCCGGCGGCGTCCAGCACCCGGACGCTCACAGTGGCCTCGAACACGGTGGCGGTGCCGGTGACCACGAGCGGGGCAAAGACGCGCTCGCCGGGGATCGGGCCGGTGACCACGATCGGTGGCAGCAGGTCCGCGTAGTCCGTCCGGTCCACCGGGGCGGCACCGTCGAGGCGGACCTGACGCACGCTGGGGAACTGGGTGAGCGTCCACACCACCTGCGCCTCGCGCAGCCGCCGGGTGGCCGGGTCGCCGACGGACGGCAGCCGCAGCGTCGCCACGCCGTCGGCGATGCGGGTGACCTCGACGCCGGCCGGCAGCAGTGTGGACATCCCGGTGGCGGCCTCAGCCGGGCTCGGTCCGGCGGCCAGCTCGGTCAGCGCCAGCCGGGACGTCGCGACAGTGGCCGGCCGGGTGCGCCGGGTCGGCACGAGCAGCCCGGCGCGGACGTACCACAGCTCGATGGTCACCGGGTCCGGCCGGCGCGTGCCGGTGGACGCCGCCGTCGACGGACTCGGCGGCCGGTTCGTGGGTGGTGGCGTCGGCTCCGCGGCCCGGGTCGGGGTGGGTTCCGGGCGCTCGGTGGGCGCGGCGCTCGGCGGCGGCGCGGTGGGCGCCGGGCCGAGGTCGCCGGAGCGGGGAGTACCGCAGCCGCCGAGCAGGAGCGCCGCGACGAGCACCGGTACGCCCAGCCCGACCGCGCCACGGCCGGTCATCCCACGCCGCCCGGCGCGTCGGCGGTACGCCCATCCGCACCCGGGAGCGGCAGGTCACAGTGCGGGCCGGCGGGACCGTCAGCTGGCAACTCCAGCCGGAACCGGGTCCCCTCGCCCGGCTCGCTGCGCACGCCCAGCACGCCGCCGAGCAGCTCGGCGTGCTCCCGCGCGATGGCCAGCCCGAGCCCACTGCCCGGCGCGGAGCGGGACGGATCGACCTGGTGGAACCGGTCGAACACGCGGGGCAGATGCTCGGCCGGGATGCCCGGCCCCTCGTCGGTGACCTCGAAGACGACCAGGGGGCCCGCGCCCGCCACGCTGGCGGTGATCTCGCCACCGCCGTGCTCGACCGCGTTGGTGACCAGGTTGGCCAACACACGCTCCAGCCGACGCCTGTCGGTGCGCACCGCGACCGGATCACCGGTGACCCGCACCCGGGGCGACCAGCCGCGCGCCGCGACGATGCCGTGCAGCAGTGCCAACGCGTCGACCGGCCCGACGGCCAACTGCTCCCGCCCGGCGTCCAGCCGGGAGATCTCCATCAGATCCTCGACCAGGCGGCGCAGTCGGACCACGTCGCCCACCAGCAGCCGGGCCGCCGGCCGGGCGTCGTCGGGCAGTTGGTCGAGGTGCTCACGCAGCAGCGACGCCGCGGCCACCAACGCGGTCACCGGGGTACGCAGCTCGTGCGCGACGTCGGCGGTGAACCGCCGCTCGCGGGCCTGCGCGGCCGACAGCGCCGCGATCTTCGACTCCAGTGCGTCGGCCATCTCGTTGAACGTCGCCGCCCAGACGCTGAACTCGTCGCGCCCGCGTACCGGCAGGCGGGTGGCGAGCAGGCCCTCGGTGAGCGCTCGGGCCGCCCGGCTGGCCCGGCCCACCGGCTCCAACGTGCGCCGGGCCAACGTGTGACCCACCGCCGCGGCGAGCAGCACCACGAGCACCCAGCCGGCCACCAACGCGGTGCGTAACTGACCCAGGTCGGTGGCGACCTCGTCCTCCACGGTCAGGACGTACAGCTCGGCGGTCGAGCCGGGAATGCGCGCACCGATCACCAGTAGCCGAGGACGCTCCGTCGGCGCGGAGCGCTGATAGCCGAGCCGCCCGTCCGCGACGACGGTCCGCAACCTTGTGCCCAGCACCGGGGCGTACGCGGGGTGCGAGGCGCGGGCCGGGCCGTCGACGAGCAGCACGTGCCGACCGCTGGCCTCGAAGCTGGTGAGCAGTTCGGTGCTGCGCTGCTCGGTCAACGGCAGGAACTGCCCAGCGAGAACGAGTTGGTAGCGGGCGTCGGCGGCGGCCTCGTGCAGCGATGCGTCCAACCAGGACTGCCGCAGCAGCAGCCCGGTCCCGCCGGCGAGCAGCCCGGCCGAGACACCGGCGACCACGACGAACGCGATCGTCAGTCGGCGTCGCAGGCGGCCGGGGAACACCGCTCGTCCGGCCATCGCCGCCCCCCGTCAGCCCGTCGACAGTTTGTAGCCGGCGCCGCGTACGGTCCGGATCAGCCGTGGCTGCGCCGGGTCGTCCTCGACCTTGGCGCGTAGCCGCTGCACCGCCACGTCGACCAGTCGGGAGTCGCCGAGGAAGTCGTGGTTCCAGACCAGGTCCAGCAGCAGATCCCGGGTGAAGACCTGACCGGGCCGGCGGGCCAGCTCCAGGAGCAGGCGGAACTCGGTGGCGGTGAGTGCCACCTCCTGGCCGTGCCGGCGGACCACGAAGCCGCCCGGGTCGATCTCCAGGCCGCCGATCTCGATGACTGTCGAGGGGGTCGGCGCGCTTCCCCGACGCAGCACCGAGCGGACCCGGGCCACCAGCTCGGGCAGGTCGAAGGGCTTGCGCAGATAGTCGTCAGCGCCGCACTCCAGCCCGACCACCACGTCGATGGTGTCGGTGCGCGCGGTCAGCATCAGGATCGGCACCTGGCTGGTCCGCCGGATCTCCCGGCAGACCTCCAGGCCGTCCAGGCCCGGCAGCATGATGTCGAGCACGATGAGGTCGACCGGCTGGGCGCGGAACGCGGCCAGGGCCTGCCGCCCGTCGACAGCGGTGTCGACCCGGAAACCGGCGCGGCGCAGACCGAGGGCGGTGACCTCCCGGATCGAGAAGTCGTCCTCGACCACCAACACGCGGCCCTCCATCACCCGAGGGTAGACCCGGCGCCACAGTGCGTAGTCCTGGCAAAACGGTCGACATCGGTGGCCGGCTGGCCCCCTCCGGGCACTGTCCAACGGCTACGGTCAGGTGCCCTTGGGCACCCCTGAACCAGTTGACACGAAAGGGCACGACGTGAAACGTCATGGCTGCGTGATCCGACTCCGCCCCGAGCAGCGGGAGACCTACCTGCGGTTGCACGCCGCCGTCTGGCCGAGCGTGGAGAAGACGCTGCGCGAGGCGAACTTCCGCAACTACACCATCTTCCTCCACGACGACCTGCTCTTCGGTTACTACGAGTACGTGGGCGACGACTACGAGGCCGACCTGCGGCTGATCGCGGCGGACCCGCAGACGCAGGAGTGGTGGAAGCTGACCGACCCGTGTCAGGAGTCGATCGCCGAGCCCGGCTCGGGGGACTGGTGGGCCCCGATGCGCGAGGTCTGGCACCTCGCCGACGAGGCGGGCGGGCAGGCGCCCGACCCGACCCAGCGGAGTTCCGGCAGCTAGCCGGTCGGACTGGCGCCATCGGATGGTCGGGGCCGGTCGGTCCCAACCATCCGTGTCTACCGGTGGGAGGCGGTCCCGAGGACGTTGGTACGCCCCAGCGGGGTGACAACTCAGCTCCCGCATTGAAGAATAGCTTCATTCCGGAATGTAGATCTGCCGATATCTTACGGAGGAAGCGTGCTCACGAGAAGGAACCTGCTCGTCGCCGCCGGTGCGGCGGTGGTCGGCGCCGTACCGCTGGCTGGCCCGGCCTCGGCCGCGTTGCCGCAGCTGGACATGGAGGCGCTGATCAAGGCGGCGCAGATCGACCCGCGTCGGCCGGACACCGCGCTGACCGAGGGGGCCAAGGACAGCGTCCTGCTGGTGGAGCGCGCACTCCAGGCGAGAGGGCTGCTCTCGTCGGCGTACGTCGACGGTCATTTCGGCACCAGCACGATCGCCGCGTACGCCGCGTACCAGCGGTCGCTGGGCTATACCGGTCTCGACGCCACAGGTCTGCCCGGCCCGTCGTCGCTGCGATCGCTCGGCGAGGGGCGGTACACAGTGGCCAGGGCGATCTCGCCCGGCAGCGTGGTGACACTGCGCGGTGTGCAGGTCAACACCCGCACCAGGTCGATGCTGTTCGAGGCCGAACGCCTGCTCGGCCGCCAACTCGGCATCACGCAGGGCTCGTACAGCAGCGGTGTGGGCGCCTCCGCCGGCACGCACGACGGCGGCGGCGCGCTCGACCTGTCGGTCAGCGGTCTCTCCTCGGCGGTCCGGACGGACGTGCTGCGTCGACTGCGCACCGTGGGATTTGCCGCGTGGCTGCGGACCCCGGCCCAGGGCGACTGGGGCTACCACATCCACGCCATCGCGCTCTCCGACACCGACCAGTCGACCGGTGCGCAGAACCAGGCCGGCGACTATTACCTCGGTCGTAACGGCCTCGCCAACCGGGGCGTCGATGATGGACCGGCGGTCAGCCCGAAGCGGACCTGGGAGGAGTACCAGCGCACGCTCTGAGGCCCCATTTCGATGCCGGCTGTTTGGCGTACAGAGGAGCGAAGATGTCCATCCGTCGTAGCCGTTTCCTGCGCGGCACCGCCGCAGCGCTCACCACGATCCTCACCACCGCGGCGATCAGCGTCGCCAGTTCGACCGGGGCCCAGGCGGCCGTGAACACCTCGACGAGTTACCTGGTGGTCTACAACAACAACATCGAGAACTGGCTGCCGAGCTCCTGCGCGGACGGGTACAGCTGGGACCGCCTGATCACCTACCTCAAAGGCCGGCCGCTGAGCCCGGACATCTTCACCGTGCAGCAGGTGTCCAACCAGACGCAACTCGACACCCTCACGCGGCGCCTCTCCGACGAACTGCCCGGTACGTACGCCGGACAGATCGCGATCGCGAGCCCGGGTTCGATGGGTTACACCAGCACCTGCGGCAAGCTGAAGAACCAGCAGACCAACGCGGTCATCTACCGCTCGGACCGGTTCACGTTCGAGGACGCCACCCGGTGGCGATCCGACGCCCCAGAGGACTACGACGCCGGCACCGGTGGGTGCCAGAACCTCGAACCCACGCGCAGCAGCCAGGACCGCGTCCACAACATCGCCGTCCGACTGCACGACAACCTCCGCAACGAGGACGTGTCGGTGGCCTCGATCCACTGGCCGACCAACACCTGGCACGGGCCCCTGTGCGCCGACGAGAACATCAAGGAGGCCGACGAGGCGATGGACCGACTCGGTGGCGCCCTGAAGATCGTCGCGGGCGATGCCAACGCCGAGCCCGAGGACGCGGGCTGGTGGAACGACGGCAAGGCCGACGGGTACCGCGACCCGATCGCCGAGAAGTGCGGCAGCCGCGACTGCTCCTCGGCGTACGACACCAACGGCAGTCGGCGGATCGACTTCCTGCTGGTCAAGAGCGGCAACGGCTTCAGCAACGCCGCTACCATCACGCCGTCGATGACCGGCGGCGAGTACTCCGAGCACCGCGCCGTGACCGCCTACGTGAATTACTGACGACCCACCCAGCTGGACCGCACGCCGGCCGGTGATCCAGCCGGCGTGCCGTCGGTTACCGGTCGGCCAAGCTGCGAGAATCGGTGGTCGGGCTCGCCCGTCAGGTCCCGAAACTGCCTCGCTGTCGAAAGTCTTCGACAAATTCTTGGGCGTGCCTGTCGATTGGGATCGGCTCAGTTCGTAGCCCTGGTGAGAGCCCGGCATCGCAACGGGCCGCACACCCACTGGAGGGCACGATGACCGCCACTGCGAACACGACCCGCGCCGCCACGTCGAACGTCGGTGCGGTGATCCGGACCGGTGTCGCCGCCACTGTCGCGGCGAGCGTCGCCACCATGGCCGTCGCCGCCGCCGGACACCTGGCCGGCATCAGCCTCGAGTTGGGCGACGCCCCGATCCCCGTGACGGGGTTCGGCGTGCTGACCGCCGTCTTCTCGCTGATCGGCGTGCTCATCGCCGCGTCGCTGGCGCGTTTCGCCCGGCGCCCCCGGTTCACGTTCGTCCGCACGACTGTGGTGCTGACGGCCCTGTCCCTGGTGCCCGACGTGATCGCCGACGCCGGGGTGGCCACCAAGGCGCTGCTGATGCTCACCCACCTGGTCGCGGCCGCGATCGTGATCCCCGCTGTCGCGCGCCGCCTGGCCGTCTGACCTGCACCCATCTGACCATCGACCTACTGGAGGATCGTCATGAAGCAGTACCTGCTGTCCGTGCACGTCGTCGAGGGCGCGCCGACGCCGACCGACGAGGAGACGCAGACCATGTTCAAGGAGACGGGCCGGATCAACGACGACATGCAGGCCACCGGCGCCTGGGTCTTCGGCGGGGGCCTCACCTCGCCGGACAGCGCCACCGTCGTCCGGGTCGAGAACGGCACCACCGTCATGAGCGACGGGCCGTTCGCCGAGACGAAGGAGCACATCGCCGGGTTCTGGGTCATCAGGTGCGCGGACCTGGACGCGGCGCTGGCCTGGGCCGAGAGGTGCGCGGTGGCCTGCGGACCGGTCGAGGTGCGCCCCTTCGACGACCTGTCCCAGGCCTGACCAGGGGCCGGCGTCCCGACATGGACCTGGCGAGCATCTACCGCGCGGAGTACGGCCGCTGCGTCGCCACCCTGGCCCGCCTCCTCGGTGACATCAACCTCGCCGAGGAGGCCGTCCAGGACGCCTTCACCACGGCGCTGCAGAAGTGGCAGACCCTGCCGCCGAACCCGGGCGCCTGGATCGTGACCACCGCACGTAACCGTGCCGTCGACCGGCTTCGCCGGGAGTCGACCCGCGAGGCCCGGCACGCCCAGGCCCTGCTGCTGTATCACCAGGATGAGCCCTCGGAGGTGGGACCGGTGCGCGACGACCAGCTGCGACTCATCTTCACCTGCTGTCACCCCGCGCTGGCTCCGGAGGCGCGGACGGCGCTCACCCTGCGCCTGCTGGGCGGCCTCGAAGTGCCGGAGATCGCCCGGGCCTACCTGGTCCAGGAGGCGACCGTCGCCCAGCGGATCGTGCGCGCCAAGAAGAAGATCCGTGACGCCGCCATCCCGTACCGGGTGCCGGCCGAACATGAGCTGCCGGACCGGCTGCCGCCCGTCCTCGCCGTGCTCTACCTGATGTTCAACGAGGGTTACGCGTCCACCGCCGGCCCGCTGATCAGGACTGACCTGTGCGCCGAGGCGATCCGGCTCGCCCGCGAACTCGCCGCGTTGATGCCCGACGAGCCCGAGGTCCTGGGCCTGCTCGCCCTGCTGCTGCTGACCGAGGCGCGCCGCCCGGCCCGGCTCGGCCCGACCGGTGAACTGGTCCTGCTGGCCGACCAGGACCGGTCACTGTGGAACGCGCCGCTGATCGCCGAGGGCCATGACCTGGTCCGCCGCTGCCTGCGCCGCAACCGGCCCGGCCCGTACCAGATCCAGGCCGCGATCAGTGCTGTGCACACCGACGGCGCCGCCACCGACTGGCCGCAGGTACTGGCACTGTACGACCAACTCCTCGCACTCGCGCCAACCCCGGTCGTGGCGCTCAACCGTGCGGTTGCCGTCGCCGAGGTGCACGGGCCGGCGGTGGCCCTCGCCGCGCTGGAGGACGTCGCCCTCCCGGGCTACCACCGGCTGCCCGCCACCCGGGCCGAACTGCTGGCCCGGCTCGGACGCGACGACGAGGCCCGTGCCGCCTACGACCGGGCCGCGGCACTGGCCACCAACGAGACCGAGCGGGCCTACCTGCACACACGTCGCACCGAACTCACCAGTGAACGGAGAGCATCATGACCGCCACCTACACCGTCGACGTCTTTTCCAGCCTCGACGGCTTCGGCACCACAAGCGGAAACTGGGGTGGGTACTGGGGTAAGCAGGGCCCCGAACTGCTCGCGCACCGCCTGTCCGCGTACGGCGCGGAGCAGCGCATGGTGTTGGGTGCCACCACGTACCGGGTGTTCGCGCGGATGCTGGCCGCCAGCACCGACGAGTCCGAGGTCCGCGACGCCTGGGTGACCCGGATGAGGAACCTCCCGGCGACAGTGGTGTCGAACACGCTGGAAGGCCCCCTCGACTGGCCGGACGCGACAGTCGTGCCCGGCGACGCCGTCGACGTCGTCGCCCGGCTCAAGCAGGAGTCCGACGTGCCACTGCGATCACACGGCAGCCTGTCGTTGAACCGGGCGCTGATGGCCGCCGGGCTGGTCGACCTCGTCCAGGTGACGGTCTTCCCGGTGATCACCGGACAGACCGGCACCGAGCCGATCTTCCAGGGCGCGGCCGACTTCGACCTGGACTTGATCGGGAGCCGGACCCTCGACGGCCGCACCCAGGAACTCGTCTATCGACCCACCCTGCACGTCTGACTGAGTGTGTCGCCCAGGCGGGTCGGCCGGCTCCGATCACCACTGGTGGGCGACGTCGAGCACCACCCGGCTGTGGGTGCCGGGGCCGGCGAGCACGAGCACCCGGAACGGCAACCGCGCCCGTATGCCGACGGCGAAGGTGCTGTAGCCCTCGAAGCTGCCGCCGAAGACCACGTCGCGCAGCGTCGGGTAGCGCAGCAGGTTCCCCACGTGCTCGCCGACCGCGTAGGGCACCGTGCCCAGGTGGTCGTCGTCGTACGCCGGGGCCCGCAGCGAGACCCGCAGCAGCGCGCCGCCGGCGGTGTAGGGCGACAGCGCCAGCCCTTCGCCCTCGGTCCACGTCTCGCCGTAGCCGATCGCGTAGCCGTCCACCGGGCCGTCGAACTCGAACACGACCCGGTCGTAGCAGTCGTGCCGGCCCGTCCGTACGTCGACCAGCGGGGCGTCGCTCAGCGCGCCGGCCGTCTTCTCCGCGCTGCCCCAGGTGATCCCGCAGTACGCCGCTCCGGTCGTGGTGCCCGCGGCGGTGCTGCTGCCGGCGCTGGCGATCAGCCCGGCGAGGACGACCGCCAACGCGGTCAGTGCGCTCCTGATCCTCATTGTGGTTTCTCCGTTCGGTACCGGGGTCACGTCGCGGCGGCGCTGCCGGTGACCCTCTGCTGTCACCGTCGTCCTGCCCCGGCACAGGCGCTTCGCCGCGACGTAACCGCTGAGTAACAGCCGCCATCTCGCCGGTATGACGCTTCCGCTATGCCGAACATCGATCGCCGTCACATTAATATCTACGTGCATCGATGACCCGGTGGTCGACGGCCGCCGGACGACAGCAGGGGAGTACCCGATGTTCCGAGGACAACTGAGACGCGCGGCGCTGGCCATGCTGGTGGCGATCCTGGCAGCGGCCGGGATTCAGCTCGCCACCGGTGCGCCGGCCGCCGCCGTGCGCACCGTCTACTACGACGCGAGCCGGACCGGCGAGTTCCGCACCAACTTCGACCAGGCGGCGCAGATCTGGAACAGTCGGGTCAGCACCGTCCGACTCCTGCCCGGCACCCCGGCCAGCATCACCATCTACGTCGACGACGGCTGGCCCCGCGCGCAACCGACCAGCCTCGGCTCGGGCCGGATCTGGATGGGCCGCACGGCAGTCAACCAGGGCTACGACCGCACCCGCATCGCCACCCACGAAGTCGGCCACATCCTGGGTCTGCCGGACCGGCGCACCGGCCTCTGCTCCGACCTGATGTCCGGCAGCAGCGCACCGGTCTCCTGCCGCAACGCGAACCCCAGCGCCGCCGAGGCGAGCCGGGTGAACTCGCTGTTCGCCGGCACCCTGACCGCGCCGGCCAGCACGACCTACACCTGGACCGGCGCCTCCGACATCAGCCCGCTGGTGGTCGGTGGCCGGCCGGCATCGGAGAACTACCCCTTCATGGTGTACGTCTCCGGCTGCACCGGCACGCTGATCAAGGGCAACTGGGCGGTCACCGCCAAGCACTGTTCGACGCCGTCCTCGGTGCGCGTGGGCAGCACCAACCGTTCCAGCGGCGGGACGGTGGTGCGGGTTACCCGGGCGGTCAACCACCCGAGCGTCGACGTCAAGCTGCTGCAACTGGCCAGCTCGGTCACGTACGCGCCGGCCCCGATCCCGAGCACCTCCGGCGCGGTCGGCACGGCCACCCGGATCATCGGCTGGGGTCAGACCTGCGCCCCGCGGGGCTGCGGTTCGGCTCCGGCCGTGGCCAACGAACTCGATACGTCCATCGTGGCCGACAGTCGGTGCTCCGGCATCAACGGCCCGTACGAGATCTGCACCAACAACACCAACGGCAACTCCGGCGCCTGCTACGGCGACTCGGGTGGGCCGCAGGTGCGCCGGGTCAACGGAGTGTGGAACCTGATCGGCGCCACGAGTCGCGCCGGCAACAACAACTCCACCTGCGCCACCGGCCCGTCCATCTACGTCGACCTGCCGTCGATCCGATCCTGGATCTCCACTCAGGTGGGTGGCCTGCCGGTCTGACCACCAACGACACCGCGGGTGGGGGTGAGCGCCAGACGCGCCCCCGCCCCGGTGTGCCGGCGTCACCCACGCGATCCCACGATGCGATACGGTGCATGGCAGATCCGGCATATCGGAGGTGGCGTCATGCCTACCGTCGTCGTCCTCGCGCTGACCCTCGCCCTCGCGCCCGCGCCGTCAGCGTCGGCCACCTCGAATCCGCTCGGTGACATCGTCGGCGGCGTCGGCCAGATCGTCGACGACCTGCTCGGCGGCGACACCCCGAGTGCCGCTCCGACGCCGAGCCTCACCCCCACCGGGGCGGCCACGCCGAGTCGCCCGCCGGTCGCCGGCCGGCCCAGCCCGGCGGAACCCACAGCGATCCCCAGGCCCGCCGGTTCGGCGGGCGGTGCTCCCGCACCCGCAGCCCCCGATCGCCGCACCGCCGGGGAGGGCACCGGCACCCGCGAGGCCACAGTGCCGTGGCGCGACGGCGACACCCCCGCACCGACCGCACCGCCCGCGCTCGCCAACCCCACCCGGAATGCCTGGCCACCCGTGTCGTACCTGCTGGTCGTGGCGGTCCTCGCGGTGCTGGGTCTGCTGCTCCTGCGCCGCCGGGCCCCGGTCCCCGCCGCCGCACCCGACCCCGATCCGGTGCCAGACTCCGGGCCGGCACCGGATCCCGGCCCGGTGCCGGAGAACGTCAGCCGATTACCGACCAGCCTCAACGCCATCTACGAGATGGGCCGCCAGGACGAGCGACTCGAACAGGAACGCCGTCGGCGAACCTGAGGGCACGCCGCCCTTACGACGCCGAATAGGCGCCCTCACGCCGAGGGATCTCGTCGTCGTACGCCCCGACCGGCCCGCTGTAGCGGGCCTTGCCCTTCGGGTACGGCCAGGCGTTCGCGGTGCACCCGTGCAGGCCCAGCGTCTGCTGCTGCATCACCGGCGCCGACCGGCCCCGCCCGGGGCACCGTTCGTGGCCGTACCCGAGCTTGTGCCCCACCTCGTGGTTGACCATGTACTGCCGGTAGGTCTCCAGGCTCGCGCCGTAACCCGGCACCGCCTTGACCCAGCGCGCCACATTGAGCACCACCCGGCCACCGTTGCGGCAGGAGGTGTAGGCGTCCGGCACGTCCTGGCAGAGGGCGTCGCGGGTGCCGGGGGTCGCCAGGTAGATGGTGAAGTCGGTCGGCTCGCCGGCGCCGACCCGGCGCAGTCGCCACGCCCCGCCCGCCGTCCATCCGCGTGGGTCGTTCAAGGTCGTGGTGATCGCCGTGGCGATGTCTGTCGCCGGCAGGCCACGGATGTCGCGCTCCACGGCGACCCGGTAGCGCAGCAACCGGCCGGCCGTCGCGCGCCCGGGGGTTGTCTCGCCGGGTGCCACGGACCAGCGGTTAGCGCCGGTGGCGGGGTAGCTGACCGGGATGACGGGCGCGGAACTGGGTCGGACCTCGGCGGCCCCGGTCGGCCGACCGGCAGGTGTCGCCGGTCCGCTGGGCAGCGGTCCGGCGGCGACCGGGTCGGTGGCGGGTTGCCCGGCGGCGGGCACGCCGCATCCGGTGAGCAGCTCCACCACCAGCAGCGACGCCATCAGGGCGGTACCCCGGCGGTGGGTAACCTTCGTCGACATGTCTCTCCCCTCGCGCGTCGCTCAGCGGCGGCGCGGAGGAGAAGACGGGTGACAGTGGCGAAAAGTTGATGTGACCCAGGGCTCAACCTTTTGCCGGCCTCGCCCGTCTCTAGCTCTGTGGCACGGGGAGGGTTCGCGGTGGCGCGGGGTGACGCGGAATTCGTCGAGTTCGCGCGGGCGGCGTCCGCGCGGCTGGTGCACGCCGCGTTCCTGATGACCGGTGACCACCACCAGGCCGAGGACGCCGCGCAGACCGCCCTGGTGCGCACCTACGCGTCGTGGTCGCGGATCCACGACGACGACGCCTACGGGTACGCCCGCCGCACGCTGGTCAACCATCTGGTCGACGGGTGGCGGCGGCCGATGCGGGAGTACCCCACCGACGAGGTGCCGGAGCAGCGGCGTGGCGACCTGGCCGACGACGTGGCCACCCGGCGCTGGTTGATCACCATCCTCGGTGCGCTCAGCCCTCGGGAGCGCGCCATCGTCGTCCTGCGCTACTACTTCGACCTGCCGGAGGCGCAGGTGGCCCGGGAACTCTCCGTGTCTGTCGGCACGGTCAAGAGCACCAGCTCGCGAGCGTTGGAGAAGTTGCGCACCGCCGGGCCCCGCACCGTCGATGAGGAGGCGCGTCGATGAGTGAGCTGGAACGGCTCCGCCACGCGATGCGGGCGACCGAGCGCCCCGATGCCGTGCTCGACCTGGACTCCTTGATGCGCGAGGGACGTCGGTTGCGTACCCGTCGACGCGTCGCCGGGGCCGGGGCGGCGACGCTCGCGACCGGCCTGGCCGCCGTGGTCGTCGTGGTGGCGGTCGGTGCGTCCGGGCCGGGCGATCCGGCGCCGACCGGGCACCCACCGCCGGTCGCCGTCGCTCCGCCGCCGGTCGGTGTCTCGCCGTGGGCGGAGAAGTCGCTGGGCTCCACGCCACCGCCGACGGTGGGCCGCGACGAGCCGCCACCGAAGCCGCTGGGCCAGTTCGTGGACAGCGGGGTGAAGCACGGCACCGACCGGCGGATCTACTACTTCGTCCGGGTGTCAGTGGACGGTGAGCCCAAGGTGTCCATCGGGCTGGCCGCCGGTCGCCAGGCGCCGGACGGCTCGGTGACCACCGACATCCTGGTCAACGACGTCGACGGCAGCGACCGCAGCGCCGGTTTCCACCAGATCGGCTACGACGAGGGCTCTGCCGCGCCGGTGCCCACCTTCGGCTACTTCGTCGGCCCCGCCAAGCGGATCATCGGCACGGTCGACGGTCGGCAGGTCGACGCCCGAGTGGCGCGCTGGAGTGTCGACAAGCAGGTGCTGATCTTCTGGTTCGACCCGGCGCAGCTCACCCCGGGGGAGCGGTTGGACGGCATCATCGCCCACGACAGCAGCGGCCGCCGACTCTGACGCGCCGCCGGCACTCAGGCCAGTCGACGCTCGATGGTCACCGTCGTCCCCTCGGCGGTGGAGACCAGCGACACGTCGCCGTAGGCGTTCATCAGCAGCGCGCCGCGTCCCCGGTCCATCGCCGGCCGGCGGTCCCGCCAGGTGCCGAAGTCCCGTACCGAGATCCGGCTCAGCCCGCCACCGACCTGCACGCGCACCCGTACCTCCGGACGACTGGGCCGCTGCGCGTGCTCGACAGCGTTGTTCATGGCCTCCGAGGCGGCGAGCAGGAGATCTTCCAGCACGTCCGGGTCGACGTCCAGGTCGTCCAGCGCGCCCCGGACGTCCCGACGCATCGCGGCGGCGGAGGTGGGCGCGGACGGGTACGTCCATCCGACGTCCAGAACGTCGCCCAACCCGTCCGGGTCGGCCGGCGCCTGCCCGAGCACTGACGCGTCGCGGACAGGTTCGGCCGCCGGGGCCGGCGTGCCGGGGCCGACCGGGGCGGGTCGAGCCGAGGGAGTCGGGGTCGCCACCGTCGCCGGGTCGCCCGCCACGGCCGCGGCCGGGGCACGGTCGCGGGCCCGGCGGATGCTGGCCCGGATCCGGGCGATCAACTCGGCCGCGGCGAAGGGTTTGACCAGGTAGTCGTCGGCGCCCAGGCTCAGGCCCTCCACGCTGGCCTCCCCACCGGCGCGGGCGGAGAGCACCAGCACCGGCAGCGTCCGGGTCGCCGGGTCGGCGCGTAGCCGGCGCACCAGGTCGAAGCCGTCCAGCACCGGCATCATCACGTCGGTCAGGACCAGGTCGGGCAGGTCGCGGTGGATCTCGTCGAGGGCCTGCCGGCCGTCGGTGACGGCCCGCACCCGCCAGCCCTGCCCGGTGAGCAGCCGGGTGAGGTACGCCCGCATGTCGGCGTTGTCGTCGGCGAGCAGGATCCGGGCCCCTGCCAGTTCGTCAGTGGCCGGCCCGGACGCGGGATCGGGCTCGGTCAGCGCGTCGTCCGGTTCGGTGAGCCAGCCCATCGCCTCCTCGACGGCGGCGCGGGCGGCGTCGCCCCGTGCGTCCACCGCCGGCCCGGTGACCGCGGTGCGGTGCGCCGCCGACCAGGGCAGCGTCACTGTGAACCTGCTGCCGACGCCCACCTGGCTGGTCACCCGCACGTCGCCGCCCTCCAGCCGGGCCAACTCGTGCACCAGGGCCAGGCCGATGCCGGTCCCCTCGTGGCTGCGCGAGCGGGCGCCCCGCACCCGGTGGAAGCGTTCGAAGAGTTTTGGCAGGTCCCGTTCCGCGATGCCGATGCCGGTGTCCGCGACGGTGAGGCGCACCTCCTCGTCGTCGGCGTCGAGAGTCACCCGGATGCGGCCGATGAACGTGTACTTCAGCGCGTTGGAGAGCAGGTTCGTGACGATGCGTTCCCAGTTGACCGGGTCGACAGCGACCGGCCGGGGCAGCGGTGGGCAGCTCACCTCGAGGGTCAGCCCGGCCCGCTCGACGGCGGCCCGGAACACTCCGGCGAGCTCGGCGGTCAGCGCGGCCAGGTCGACCACCCGGGCGTCGCTGCGCGCCCGCCCGGCCTCCAGGCTGGAGAAGGTGAGCAGGCTGTTGACCAGCGTCAACAGCCGAGTGGCGTTACGCCAGCCGGTCTCCACCCGCTCCCGCTGCACCGCCGCCAACGGCGCTGTGGCGTCGGTGAGCGCGTCGGTCAGCGGGCCGAGGATGAGGGTCAGCGGGGTACGGAACTCGTGGCTGACGTTGGCGAAGAAGTCGGTCTTGACCCGGTCCAGTTCCGCCATCGCCTCGACCCGGCGCCGCTCCTCCTCGTACTCCTGGGCGTTTCGCAACGCCACGGAGATCTGCTGGGCGAGCAGTTGGTGGAAGGAGCGGTACGCCTCGTCGAGCCCTCGGCTGGGGCTGACCCCGGCGAGCAGGACGCCGATCGGCTGATCCTCGTCGGCGGAGGGCAGCGGCAGCGCCAGCGCGGTGCGGACCGGGTCGTTCCACGGGCCGGCGGGCAGTGGCAGCCGGTCGGCGACGTCGGTCACCGGTGTCGCCCGGCCCTCGGCGGCGTCCGCCAGCCCCCAGGCGTACGCGGGTGGGCCCGGGTCGGTCAGCTCGACGGCGTCCGGCAGGGCCACGGCGTGCCAGTGGTCGCCGCCGGTGCAGGCGACCCGGCGTAGCGCGGTGCCGTCGCGCAGGTAGATGGCGGCGAACGGGACGTCCAGGGGGTGGCCGTCGATCACGTCGATCAGCCGGGCGCCGGTGGCGTCCACGTCGACAGTGCGCCCGTCGCCGAGCACTGACAGGTCGCGCAGGAGACGCAACCGGCGTTCGCCGACCACCTGCTGGGTGACCTCGCTGCACACTGTCAGTACGCCGACGGTGCGGCCGTCGTCGTCGCGGGCCGGGGCGTGCGAGACGCTGAAGTACGCCTCCTCGCGGTAGCCGGCCCGCTCCAGCAGCAGTTGCAGCGCGGGGACCCAGCTGGCCACGCCGGTCGCCATGGCCTCCTCGATCAGCGGGGCGAGCACGTTCCAGCCCTCGGCCAGCGTCACCCGTACGTCGTCGCCGAGCGCGTCGGGGTGCTTGTCGCCGATCAGCGCGGAGTACGCGTCGTTGTAGAGCTGGGAGTAGCTCTCACCCCAGAGCAGCAGCATGGGATAGCGGGAGGAGAGCACCATCCGGACGGCGGCGCGCAGGCTCTGTGGCCACTCGCCGACCGGGCCGAGCGGAGTGCCGGCCCAGTCCAGTCGTGCCATCAACCGCCCGGTGTCGCCGCCGCCGAGGAACAGGTCAGTACTGGGTCGTGTCACGCTCGATCCGACCCCATCGCAAGCCCCCGTTCCGGGCCCGACGACCCCTGCCGCGTTACCTACCCATCCTGACACCTCTACTCACCTGTGCCGACGCCGGTACCCATCGTCGAAGCGGCGGCGGTTCGGGACGAACGACCGATGCTCAATAAATAGATATCTGTAAGTGTCTCGGGTATCTCTCCAACCCCGAGGAGCCCCCATGAGAGGCAGAACGCTGAGCGCGGGAATCGCGCTTGCCGTGTTCGCCGGGATGACGGTGACGCTGGCCACCCAGCCGGCGACCGCGTCACCTTCGACCACGACGACGGCGGTGACCCGGCCGATCGCCGCGGCCGCCGCCGCGTTGGCCGCGCCGGACATCTCCATCACCAACGTCCAGGCGCACCTGACCCAGTTCAACGCCATCGCCACCAGCAACGGTGGCAACCGACGGGCCGGCTCGGCCGGCTACACCGCCTCACTCAACTACGTCAAGACCAGGCTCCAGTCGGCCGGCTACACGGTCAGCGAGCAGTACTGCTCCAGTTGCCGGTACCCCTCGAACAACCTCATCGCCGAGTGGCCCGGCGGCCCGGCGGACCAGGTGGTCATGTTCGGCGCGCACCTGGACGGCGTCTCGGCCGGTCCGGGCATCAACGACAACGCCACCGGCTCGTCGACCCTGCTGGAGAACGCGTTGGTCCTGGCCGCGCAGAACCCGACAGTGACCAAACGGGTGCGGTTCGCCTGGTGGACCGACGAGGAGCAGGGGCTCAACGGCTCCCGGTTCTACGTCAACTCGCTCAGCGCCACCCAGCGCGGCTACATCAAGGGCTACTACAACTTCGACATGGTCGGCTCGACAAACGGCGGCTACTTCATCAACCGGGTCAGCTCGACCACTGCGGCGCCGCTGAAGGCGTACTGGGACTCGTTGGGCCTGCAACCGGAGGAGAACGTCGAGGGCCAGGGCCGCTCCGACGACTACTACTTCCAGCAGGCAGGCATCCCCACCTCGGGTTACGCCGCCGGCGCCAGCGCCCGCAAGACCAGCGCCCAGGCGGCCAAGTGGGGCGGCACCGCCAACTCCGCGTACGACCCCTGCTACCACCGGTCCTGCGACACCACCGCCAACGTCAGCGCCACAGTGCTGAACCGGGCGGCCGACGGCGTCGCGTACGCACTGTGGCAGCTCGCCGTGGGCGGCGGCACCCCGACCTGCACCGGCGGTCAGGTGGTCGGAAACGGTGGCTTCGAGAGCGGCAGCACGCCGTGGACCGCGTCCTCCGGTGTGATCACCAACGCCAGCGGCCAGCCGGCCCGGACCGGGTCGTACAAGGCGTGGCTCAACGGATACGGCAGCACCCGCACCGAGAGTCTGTCGCAGTCGGTGACACTGCCCGCCGGCTGTTCCACGTACACGCTGTCGTTCTGGCTGCACATCGACACCGCCGAGACCACCAGCTCCACGGCGTACGACCGGCTCACCGTGCAGGCGGGTTCGACAACGCTGGCGACGTACTCGAATCTCAACGCCGCTACCGGTTACGTGCAGCGCAGCCTCAACGCGGCCGCGTTCGCCGGGCAGACGGTCACGCTGCGGTTCACCGGCACCGAGGACTCGTCGTTGCAGACCACCTTCGTGATCGACGACGTGACGTTGCAGGCGAGCTGACCGCGTACCCGACAAAGGGCCGCCACCGGTTCTTCCCGGTGGCGGCCCGTCGCGTCGTGGGTCAGGGGAGCTGCGGGTAGAGCGCGGCGACGCCGCCGGCCAGCCCGGCCTGCACCTGGCGGCTGAGGTCGTCGGCGAGGATCTCGTACGCGTCGGCCTCGATGCCGTCCACGCCGATCCGGGCGACCGCCGCCGGGTCGGACTTCGGGCCGGTGATGTCTGCGGCCATGTCGGTGTCCAGGTAGCCGACGTGCAGGCCGGCGACCCGGACGCCCCGGTCGGCCAGTTGGACGCGCAGCACGTTGGTCATCGCCCACTCGGCGGACTTGGCGGCGCTGTAGGCCGCGTGGGTGGGGGAGCCGAACCAGGACAGCACGGAGAGCACGTTGAGGATCGTTCCGCCGCCGTTGCCGGCGATGACCGGCGCGAACGCCCGGATCGTCGACAGGGTGCCGATGTAGTGGGTCTCCAACTCCAGCCGGACGAGGTCCAGGTCGCCGTCGAGGAGGTCGGTCCGCGTGTCGATGCCCGCGTTGTTGATCAGCAGGTTCACGCCGCCGGCCAGCTCGGCGGCGGCGGCCACCGAGGCGGGGTCGGTGATGTCGAGGCGGACCGGCGTCACGCCGGGTAGGTCGACGCTGTCGGGGTTGCGGGCGCCGGCGTAGACGGTGGCGCCCCGGGCGAGGAGTTCGGCGGCCAGGTGCCGGCCGAGGCCACGGTTGGCGCCGGTGACGAGGGCGGTGCTTCCAGCGATCTTCATGGCCGTCACGCTATCCGACCTGACTTCTGTTAGGCAAAGTCAGCTATGTCACGTGGGCGGACCGACCGGATCGGGAATACGACCCGGACGCGCCCACACCCCGACCGGTGACGACTCGTATCCTTTCCGCGAACCTTCGCACGAGCCGAGATGGGAGACGGTGTGAGCAACCAGGCCGAAACGTTGGAATTCCAGGCCGAGGCGCGTCAGCTCCTCCAGTTGGTGGTCCACTCGATCTATTCGAACAAGGACGTCTTCCTGCGGGAACTCATCTCGAACGCGTCCGACGCACTGGACAAGCTCCGGCTGGCCACCCTCGTCGACAAGGACCTCGTCGCCGACACCGACGACCTGCACGTCGCCCTGGAGATCGACAGCGACGCCCGCACCCTCACCGTGCGCGACAACGGCATCGGGATGACCCGCGACGAGGTCGTCCAGCTGATCGGCACGATCGCCAAGTCGGGCACCGCCGAGCTGCTGCGCCACCTGCGCGAGTCCGCCGACGCCCACGCCAAGCAGGACCTCATCGGTCAGTTCGGCGTCGGCTTCTACGCCGCGTTCATGGTCGCCGACCGGGTCACCCTGCTGACCCGCAAGGCCGGCGAGACCGGCGCCACCCGCTGGGAGTCCACCGGCGAGGGCACCTACTCGATCGAGGCGGTCGACGAGGCGCCGCAGGGCACCACCGTGACGCTGCACCTCAAGCCGGCAGACACCGAGGACAACCTGCACGACTACACCGCCGAGTGGACCGTCCGCGAGATCGTCAAGCGCTACTCCGACTTCATCGCCTGGCCGATCCGGATGAGCGTCGAACGCCCCGGCGCCGACGGTGAGGCCGCCACCCGCGAGGTGCAGACCCTCAACTCGATGAAGGCGCTCTGGGCGCGGCCCCGCGACGAGGTCGACGCCGCCGGGTACAACGAGTTCTACAAGCACGTCAGCCACGACTGGGCCGACCCGCTCGAGGTCGTGCACATGAAGGGCGAGGGCACCTTCGAGTACGAGGCGCTGCTCTTCCTGCCCAGCCACGCCCCACTGGACCTGTTCTCCCCGCAGGGCCGCCGTGGCGTCCAGCTCTACGTCAAGCGCGTCTTCATCATGGACGACTGCGAGGCGCTGGTCCCGACCTATCTGCGCTTCGTCAAGGGCGTGGTCGACGCGCACGACCTGTCGCTGAACATCTCCCGGGAGATCCTCCAGCAGGACCGGCAGATCCAGATCGTCCGCCGCCGCCTGGTCAAGAAGGTCCTCGCCACGGTCAAGGACCTCAAGGCCAACCACGCCGAGCGTTACCGCACCTTCTGGACCGAGTTCGGCGCGGTGGTCAAGGAAGGGCTGATCGACGACACCGACAACCGGGACACCCTGCTGGACATCCTGTCGGTGGCCTCCACCAACGACCCGGCCGAGCCCACCGACCTGGCCGGCTACGTGTCGCGGATGAAGGACGGCCAGAGCGACATCTGGTACGCCACCGGCGAGTCCCGGGCCGCCATCGAGAACTCTCCGCACCTGGAGGCGTTCCGGGCCAAGGGGCACGAGGTGCTGCTCCTCACCGACCAGGTCGACGAGGTGTGGGTCGAGCGGGTCGGCACGTACGACGGCCGGCCACTGCGCTCGATCGCCAAGGGCGAGATCGACCTGGACACCGACGAGGAGAAGCAGCAGGCCGAGGCCGAGCGCGAGCAGCAGCGACAGGAGTTCGCCGGGCTGCTCGACTGGCTGGGGACCACTCTCACGGACAGCGTCCGGGAGGTCCGCCTGTCGTCGCGGCTGACCACCTCACCGGCCTGCGTCGTCGGCGACGCCCACGACCTCACCCCGACCCTGGAGAAGATGTACCGGGCGATGGGGCACGAGATCCCCACGACCAAGCGGATCCTGGAGATCAACCCCGGTCACCCGCTGGTGTCCGGGCTGCGCAAGGCCCACGAGCAGGGCAGCGACCCGGCCGCCCTGACCGAGACCGCCGAGCTGCTCCACGGCCTGGCGGTGCTCGCCGAGGGCGGTGAGCTGACCGACCCGGCCCGCTTCACCCGGACGCTCGCCGACCGGCTGGCGCGCACCCTGTAGGCGTACGCCCGGCCGGCGGCCCGCCCGAGTAGCGGGCCCGCCGGCCGGGCCCCTCCACGGCGCGGCGCCACCCGACCCGGCCAGCAGGCGATGCCACCCCGTTGGGCTCG
>NZ_JAKKFD010000049.1 GCF_022229005.1 Micromonospora trifolii | reverse complement strand
GAACCTGGATGTAGTGGCCTCCTCGATACGCCGACACCACTACTTCCTGCTTCGAGCACGATCTTGCGGGTGCGCCCGAGCGGGCCGCGGGCGTCCTGAGACAGCACGGGAAGACGCAAATGCCGACCTTGTCACCCACTTGTCCATGCGATTGCTGCCCATGTCGGGCTTTCGCGCTCGCAAATGCGGGAGATAAGGTGAGCGGGTGACGACGTACCGGATCGGAGAGGCCGCCGACCTGCTCGGCGTCAGCGCCGACACCATTCGCCGCTGGGTGGACGCCGGGCGCCTGACAGCCGGGCGCGACGAGCACGGCCACCGGGTCGTCGACGGCGTCGACCTGGCGGCGTTCGCTCGCGCTCAGGCCGCCGACCCGGACGCGGGCGCCGAGTTCTCCTCGGCCCGTAACCGGTTGCGCGGCATCGTCGTCGACGTCCGTAAGGACACGGTGATGGCGCAGGTGGACATCCAGGCGGGCCCGTTCCGGATCGTGTCGCTGATGAGCCGGGAGGCCGTCGACGAGCTCGACCTGCGGGTCGGTTCGGTGGCCGTTGCGGTGATCAAGTCGACCACGGTCGTGGTGGAACGGGCCGCACCCACCCCGGCGCGAGGGCGGTCGGCCGGATGACCGCGGGGACAGTCGGGCGGATGAACGCGCGGGGCAGGCGTGTGGCGGTGGCCGTACTGGTGGCGGCCGGCCTGGCGGTGACCGGCTGCGGCGCGGGCGACGACCAGGCAACCGGCAGCGGTGGGGACGGGCGGGTGACCGGCCCGGTGACCGTGTTCGCGGCCGCCTCGCTGACCGAGTCGTTCACCCGCATCGGGAAGGACTTCGAGGCCGCCAACCCGGGCAGTCGCGTGACCCTCAACGTCGCCGGCAGTTCCGCCCTGGCCAACCAGATCACCCAGGGCGCGCCGGCGGACGTGTTCGCCTCGGCCGCCCCCGCGAACATGACTACTGTCATCGAGGCCGGCGACGCCGACGGCACGCCGAGCGTCTTCGCCCGCAACCAGCTGGTGATCGCGGTCCCCCGGGGCAACCCGAAGGCAGTGGCCGGCCTGGCCGACCTGACCAGACCGGGTGTGAAGGTGGCGCTCTGCGCCAGTCAGGTGCCCTGCGGCGCGGCGGCCCGCACCGCCCTGGACGCGGCCGGAGTCGCGCTGACGCCGGTCACCCTGGAGCGCGACGTCAAGGGTGCGCTCGCCAAGGTGAAGCTCGGCGAGGTCGACGCGGCGCTGGTCTACCGCACGGACACGCGGGCTGCGAGCGCCGACGTGACCGGCGTGGAGTTTCCCGAGTCGGCGCGGGCGGTCAACGACTACCCGATCGTCGCGTTGAAGGACGCGCCGAATCCGAGCGGCGCTCGGGCCTTCGTCGCGTACGTCCGCTCGGCGCCGGCGCAGGCGGTCCTGGCCGAGGCGGGGTTCCAGGCTCCGTGACGCAGGTCCACGACCACCGCGCACCCCTCGGGCGCCCGGCCACGCCTCGACGGCGGGGGCGGGTGCCGCTGGCGCTGCTGATTCCCGCCGGGCTGGGGTTGCTGTTCCTCGTCCTGCCGTTGGCGGGGCTGCTGGTCCGGGCGCCGTGGACGACCCTGCCGGAGCGGCTCACCGAGCCGGGCGCGTTGACCGCCCTGCGGCTGTCGGTGCAGACCGCCACCCTGGCCACCGCGCTCTGCCTGCTGCTCGGGGTGCCGCTGGCCTGGGTGCTGGCCCGGGTCGAGTTTCCCGGCCGTCGGCTGGTACGCGCGCTGGTCACCGTGCCGCTGGTGCTGCCGCCGGTGGTCGGTGGGGTGGCGCTGTTGCTGGTCTTCGGTCGGCGTGGCCTGCTCGGCGGCTGGCTCGACGCCACGTTCGGCATCACCCTGCCCTTCACCACAACGGGTGTCGTGCTGGCCGAGGCGTTCGTCGCCATGCCGTTCCTGGTGATCGCCGTGGAGGGTGCGCTACGTGCCGCCGACCACCGCTACGAGGAGGCCGCGGCGACGTTGGGTGCCAGCCGGTGGACCACCTTCACCCACGTCACGCTGCCGCTGGTGGCGCCCGGTCTGGCCGCCGGGGCGGTGCTCTGCTGGGCGCGGGCGCTCGGCGAGTTCGGTGCCACCATCACCTTCGCCGGCAACTACCCCGGTCGGACGCAGACCATGCCGCTCGCCGTCTACCTGGCGTTGGAGACGGACCTGGAGTCCGCGATCGTGCTCAGCCTGGTGCTGCTCGTCGTGTCGGTGGGCATCCTGGTGGCGCTGCGGGACCGTTGGATGACCACCGCATGAGCGACCGACTTCTCGACGCGCGGCTCGTCGTCGACCGGGGCGCCTTCCGGCTCGACGTGCCGCTGCGGGTCGCGCCGGGCGAGGTGGTGGCGCTACTCGGCCCGAACGGCGCCGGCAAGACCACCGCGCTGCGGGCGCTGGCCGGGCTGCATCCCCTCACCGACGGGCACGTCACCCTCGACGAGGTCGACCTGGACCGCCCGGCGACCGGGGGCTGGGTGCCCACGGAACGCCGGTCGATCGGCGTGGTCTTCCAGGACTACCTGCTCTTTCCGCACCTGAGCGCATTGGACAATGTGGCCTTCGGGCCGCGCCGGCGCGGCATCGACCGGCGGGCCGCCCGCGCCACGGCCCGGGAGTGGCTGGGCCGGGTGGGGCTTGACGCGCATGCGCAGCGCCGGCCGCGGCAGCTTTCCGGCGGTCAGGCGCAGCGGGTGGCGCTGGCCCGCGCGCTGGCCGTGGCGCCGTCGCTGCTGCTGCTGGACGAGCCGCTCGCCGCACTGGACGCCCGCACCCGGTTGGACACCCGCGCGGAGCTGCACCGGCACCTGTCCGCGCACGCGGGCGCGACGGTGCTGGTCACCCACGACCCGCTGGACGCGCTGGCGTTGGCCGACCGACTCGTCATCGTCGAGGGTGGTCGGGTGGTGCAGGAGGGCGACGGGCCGAGCGTCACCGCCCGCCCCCGCACCGACTACGTCGCCCGGCTGGTCGGGCTGAACCTGTACCGGGGTCGTGCCGACGGGCACGGGGTGCGGGTGTCGCCGGAGCTGACCCTCACTGTCGCCGACCGGTTGGACGGCGAAGCGTTCGTGGCGTTCCGCCCGGCCGCTGTGGCTCTGCACCCGGCCCGGCCGGAGGGCAGCCCACGGAACACCTGGGCGGGCACCGTGGCCGGCGTCCAGCGCCACGGTGACAACGTGCGGGTGCAACTGGACGGGCCGATCGGGGTGGCCGCCGACGTCACGCCGGCCGCCGCCGCCCAGCTGCGGCTGATCCCTGGCCAGCGAGTCTGGGTGGCGGTCAAGGCGACCGAGACCCACGCGTACCCGGCCACCGGCTGAACCCGACGCCGGCCACACCGTCACCTGGTGAACCCGGCCGGCGCGGCCCTCCCGCCGACACGGCGGAAGCGGGTCAGCCGGCGAGCAGGTCGGCGTGTGCGGCGCGCAGCCGGGCCAGCGTCGGGTCGCTGCCCGGGACGACCCGGCTGTCCAGCTCGGCCCAGGCCTCGGCCAGCGCCGCGCGGACCGCGCCCAGCTCGGCGGCGTGCCGCTGTGTGCTGCGTCGGTGCTGCTCCTCGAGGCGGCGGGCCCAGCCAGCGGTGACCGTTGCGAGCCGGTCGGCGTCGGCGCGGGCCTGGGCGCCGCTGCGGGCGGCTGCGGCGGGGACGATCGCGGCGACCGGGCGGGGATCGCCGTCGCGGGTGACGACGGTGACCGCGTCGGTCAGCTCGGCCAGCGCGACGAGCTGGCTGAACCGGGTGCGCGCCTCACGCAGCGGCACGGTACGCGGCGGGTCGGAATGAGGGGTGAGCGCGGGGACGGCCATGGATGCATGGTGCCGCGCGGGTATGACAACTATTCGCTGTCGTCAGTGGACGGTGCGGGGCGCGGCGACCACTCGTCGGCCAGCACCGACCAGACCTCGAGGTCGATCCGACCGTGCGGACCTGGGCTGACCTGGCGCAGTGTGCCGTCGAGGCGCAGGCCGAGCCGGTCGGCGAGGGCCTTGCTGCGGGTGTTGTCGGTGTTGGTACGCCACTCCACCCGCTGGATGCCGCGCTCGCGCACCGCCCAGTCGACGATGCGGCGCACCGCCGGGGCGACCAGGCCCCTGCCCTGCGCCGCGGGTTCCACCCAGCAACCGACCTCGCAGACGCCCCGGGTCACGTCGAACGACACGAACATGACCCCACCGACGAGGGTGCCCCGCCACCACAGCCCCCAGATGCCACCGCTGTCACTGGCCCAGCGGTCGGCGTAGCGCTGCAACACCGCGCGGGCCGACGGCAGGTCGGTGGCGACGAAGGACGGCGACACCCAGGGCTGGATGTGCTCGCGGGCCCGATCGAGGTGGGCGAGGAACTCCTCGGCCCGCCACGGGTTCAGCGGGCGCAGCTCGACGTCCTCGGTCAGCGGCAGGGCGAACACCGGGCCTCCACTCAATGCGCTTGCAACGTCGGTAGCAGGCTCGCACAGGCAGCTCGGTCGAGGCACGGCCGCCCCTCGCCCTCACACCGGCAGGTGGGTCTGCAGCGCGGCGAACTGGGCCACTGTCAGGTAGGAGGGGTTGGCGGCCTGCGGCTGACGGAACACCTCCAGGGCGGCGAGCCGGTCATCGGCGCGCAACAGCAGCCGGGGCACCCGGTCCCGTTCGGCGAGGATGGGCAGATCCAGCGGCACCGACCACGGCTGCCCCGGTGCGCCTGGCTCGGCCGCCCCGGTGACCCGTCCGACGCCCCACACCCCGTATGGCAATCGACCGCGGCTGCCGCTGGCCCAGAAGACCACCGGCTGCCCGGCGCACATCAGCCGCGCCCGGTAGCCGGGACGCACGCACCAGTTCGTCACCAGTGGCTCACTGGCGAATCGGGCGGCGAGGTCGACCAGGTCCGCGTTGCCCTTGATCAGCCAGGCGCCCAGGTCGTCGAGGCGTACCCGTGGCTCGGTCATCGCGTATCTGTTGCCCGGCCGACGGCAGCTCCAATCAGATGATCATGTGGGTCCAGTAGGTGAGCCAGAGTACGAACAGCACGCCCTGCACCACGGCGAGCGTCGCGGTCAGCCACACGTCGACGCTGGCGTGGCGGGCCCAGCGGGCCAGCACCAGCGCCACCGGGAAGGCGGCGAGCAGGTAACGCAGCAGGCTCTTGTACACCGGCGGGCCCATCGACAGCGGCACCAGCACCATGAGGACGCCGTACACCAGGTAGGCCAGCTCCCGGCGGCGGAACCCGGCGACCAGCACGGCCAGGACGGCCACCGCGAACCACGCCCGAGCGGCGTCGCGCGGCTCCCCGGCCAACCCGTGAAGCAGCACCGGAACAGGGTTCTGCACCTCGATGCCCCATCCGGTCTGCTGGGCGTGCTGGTAGGCGAACCAGTCCCCGCCCCGCCACCGGCAGTACGCCATGAAGGTGAACCACCCGGCGGGGAGCAGCAGCAGCGGCCAGCCGATCCGGAGGTAGCCGAGCAGGGCGCGCGGCCCGAGCCGCCAGTCGTGCTGGCGGAGCAGCACCAGGGCCAGCGGCAGCGCCACGAGCAGGCCGACGGAGCGACTCATCGCCAGGAAGTAGCCGATCACGCCGACCAGCAGCCACCGGTGTCGCTCGGCGTAGTAGAAGGTGGCCAACGCGAGGCAGACGAAGAGCGACTCGGTCAGCGCGGCCTGGAACAGGAACGCTGTCGGCAGCAGCACCAGGTACCTGGTGAACCGGCGGGCGGCGTACGCGTCGCCGAGCAGCAGCTCTGCCAGCCGGTGGCCGTACCAGAGCGCCAGCAGGAACGCGACGTTGCTGATCACCAACAGGGCCAGCGCGGTGTCGCCGCCGAGCACCGCGCCGAGGGGCCGGGCCAGGAACGGGTACAGCAGGGGAAAGCCGAAGTCTCGCCACGGCCCGGTCAGGGGCAGGGTGCTCAGCCGCAGGTACAGCAGTGAGTCCCAGGCGAACCAGAAGGAGATCCACCGGTGCCCGGAGATCTCCCGCTGCTGCGCCCACATCAATGCCTCGTCCGGCGGCGGGGCACCGGGGACGCCGTCCCAGGCGTGCAGGACCAGGAGCCCGAGCAGTGTGAGCAGCAGCTTCGCGCCGAGGAACAGGCCGATGACGTACGGCCAGGGCGCCGGCACCCGTCGGGCCAGGCGCGTTCCGCCGCGGCCGGCCGTGACCGCCCGCGCGGCCAGCGTCGCCGCGCCGCTGCGCCACCGGTCCATCCGCCCCGCTTCCCCGCTCCCCCGGTCGGCCGGCCGCGCGAGGGAGTCGCTCTTCTCGTGGTACGCCGCAGCACCCCCGCCGAAGCGGGGACCAGCTACCACCAAGTGTGACATTCTGCGCAGAGCGGGTAGACGCCGCGCCTCAACCATGGCGGTGAGCAGGGAGCGCGTCAGCATGAGCGAGCAGAACGGCACGGTGATCATCGGTGCGGGGCCGGCCGGGCTCACCGCGGCGTACGAGCTGCTTCGGCACGGCCGGTCGGTTCAGGTGTTCGAGGCCGACGAGGTGGTCGGCGGGATCAGTCGGACCGTGGAGCGCGACGGGTGGCGGTTCGACATCGGCGGGCACCGGTTCTTCACCAAGGTCCCCCGGGTGGAGGCCTTCTGGCACGAGATCCTGCCGGACGAGGACTTCCTGACCCGGCCTCGGATGAGCCGCATCTTCTATCGGGGTGCCCTGTTCAACTACCCGCTCAGCGCCGTGAACGCGCTGCGCAACCTGGGTCTGCCGGAGGCCGTCCGCTGCCTCGGCTCGTACGCCCGCGCCCGGCTGCGGCCGCCGCGGGACCAGTCACACTTCGAGGGCTGGGTGTCGGCCCGGTTCGGCTGGCGGCTGTACTCGATCTTCTTCAAGACGTACACGGAGAAGGTCTGGGGCATGCCGGCGGACCGGTTGCAGGCGGACTGGGCGGCGCAGCGGATCAAGAACCTGTCGCTGGGCACGGCGATCCGCAACGCGCTGCTGCCCCGGCGTCGGCGTACCGACGTGACCAGCCTGATCGAGGAGTTCCAGTACCCGAAGTACGGGCCCGGAATGATGTGGGAGCGCTGCGCTGAGCAGGTCCGCGAGCGGGGCGGGCAGCTGTCCACCGGCAGCTGGGTCACCGCCGTGCACCGCGACCCGGCCCGTCGGCGGGCGACCAGCGTGACTGTCAACGGCGCGGGCGGGCAGCGCACCGAAGCTGCCGACCACGTCATCTCGTCCATGCCGATCTCGGAGCTGGTGACCGCGCTCCACCCGCCGGCGCCGCCGGAGGTGCTGGCCTGCGCTGCCGACCTGCGCTACCGCGACTTCCTGACTGTCGCCCTGGTCGTGCCGGAGGAGTTCTCGTTCCCGGACAACTGGATCTACGTGCACGACCCGGGGGTACGGGTGGGCCGGATCCAGAACTTCGGATCCTGGTCGCCGTACCTCGTCAAGGACGGCCGCACCTGCCTCGGCCTGGAGTACTTCGTGTTCGAGGACGACGAGATGTGGCGTACCCCGGATGCCGACCTGGTGGCCCTCGCCACCGAGGAGCTGGAGCGGTTGGGGTTGGTTCGACAGGGCGTGGTGGAGGCCGGCTACGTCGTGCGTATGCCCAAGGCCTACCCGGTGTACGACGAGCGCTACCAGCGCAATGTGGACGTGATCCGGGCCTGGCTGAGCGAGGCGGTGCCGAACGTGCACCCGGTGGGTCGCAACGGCATGCACCGCTACAACAACCAGGACCACTCGATGCTGACCGCGATGCTCACCGCCGAGAACATCGCCACCGGGAGTACGCACGACGTCTGGTCGGTCAACGTGGAGCAGGACTACCACGAGCATTCTTCCGGCGGTGACAGCCGGAGGGGCACCGGCCGGGACGCGCCGGTGGTGCCCAGCCGGATCATCGCGGCGCCGATCACAGTGCCGGAGGGGTCGGGCGACCGAGCCTCTGTCGCAGTTCCCCCGTCTCACGCATGAAGCCGAGCACGATCTCGCGGAACGAGTCGACCGACAGATCGACGGCGGACTGGAACTTCGCGTAGGCCAGGTCGATGTCGGATCGCTCGCGGTCCTTGTCCCAACCGATCGGATTCGGCGTCTGGAACTGCTTGCAGGCCGCCAGCAGCGCGCGGCCCTGCTGGAAGTTCACCGACGGCACGTTCCAGACGGTCCCGGCCATGATCCGCACCCCGTCCAGCAGGACGAGCGCGGCGGTGAGCCGTTCAAGCCCCTCGCTCGGCGACAACGTGTGGGAGCGGACGAACATCGCCCCGAGGGCGACGAGCAGGCCCACATCCGTGAAGTCGTGCAGGAACCTGTCGACCAACGGCGCGCTCTCCGGCCCGACGGCGGTCGCGATCTCGGCCCGGATGGAGCGCATGTCGGTGGCGAGCCGGGAGAAGCTCCCCACCCGCGCGATCGTGTGGGCAAGCTTGCCGTAGCCCTCCGACAGCGTGCCGTGCAGTTCGAGCCGCGCCAGGGCGCAGACGATCGACGCGGAGAAGTCGGTGGACTCGTGGAGTTCGGCCCGTGCCGCCGCCACCACCAGCTCATCTCGGGCGCACTCCCCCGCCGCGTAGGCCTGCGACAGCGATTCGCACGCCCCCACGGCGGCACGCATGCGCAACAGCGGATCCCCGAGCGCGAGGCGGTAGGCGTCGACGTAGGCGGCCGCCGCCGTGGTGAACTGCCGCCGGTGCCGGTGGTGCGCCGCGAGCAGGTGCGCCATTCGCGGGCTGGACGGGAAGGCCCGCCGCCCGCGAGCCAGGATCTCGTCGACCGGGCGCAGGTCGATGGGACTGTGCGCCACGATGGCGAGGGCCGTCTGGAGTTGTAGCTCGTTGTGCGCCTCCCGCTCGACCGCTTCGACGGAGTCGCCGCATCGTTTCGCCAGGGAGGCGAGTCTCTTGCGGCGTACCTCGCCGAGCTGTTCGAGCACGGCCAGCTTGTGCGGGATCGGTCGGCTCAACCAGCGCTCGTCGGACACCCGCGCCTGCCTCAGCAGGGAACCGGCGATCGCCCACTCCGTACGCACCAACTGGTACTCGATCTCCACGATGAGCGGAGTGACCTGCGGGTTGCTCCTGCGCCACCTACGGTAGGCGCGCTTGATCGGCGCGAGTTGACTCTCGGCGGAGCGGTGCGCGGGCAGGTCGGAGTCGACGGCGTTGTCACCCTCCCGGGTCACCTTCAGCGTGGGATCGGCGACGAGCAGAGTCAGGAACGCGTCGGCGGTCGGGGCGTTCTCCACGGTCCACGTCAACAGGTCCCGCGCGAGCTGTAGACGGCCGGGTTCTCCGGTGCGCCGGCTGCGCTCCAGCCGATGCAGCCGCCTCTGCTGCCTCGCGATGGCCAGGAGGGGGCGGCTGTCCCCGGCCAGAGCGAGCGATCTGAGCAACTCCACGTGCAGGGTCAGCGCTCGTAGCGCCCGGGTGAGGAAGACCTCCGTGAGCGTCTGGTCGCCACTGAAGTCGCCGGCGCGACCGATCAGCGAGACGTACATCGTCCAGCTGCCCGGGTCAGCCAGGAAGGAGCTGTCGTCCTCCACCTGGGACAGGCACCACTCGCCGACGGCGCGCAGACCGTCCGGGGAGGGCAGCGGCCGGACGGTGATCGCGCGGAGCACGTCGTGCAGCACGATCCGCACGTCGGCACGGCCGGACAGGTGCTCGTCGACCACGACGGCGCTCATCCATGCCCCGACCGCGGCGCCGACGGCATCGTCGGTGCCCACCCCCAGCCACCACGCCAGCACGAGCATCTGGGCATCCTGGACCTGCGCGAAGTGGCTCCCCGTTTCGACGATGCGGTTGACAGTGCGCACCCCGCCGATCTCGGTGAACGTGCGACTGGCGGCGGCCACATCGCCAGCGTGGATCTGGCTGCGCCAGAGCCGCAGGCGAACCCGCGTCGACGGGCCGCGTTCGTTCCCCCGGCCCTCAAGCTCGACGATCTGCCGGTAGAGCGACTCCACCCACTCGGGTCTCATCGATCGGCCGGACACTCGATGCGCGATGTCCTGCATCGCGAGCCCTTGTTCGGAGGTCAGCGCGCCGACCTCGAAGACGAACGGGGCGGTGCCCGGCCATTCGTCGAGCCAGATGGCGTCGGCGCTGAACGCGCCAGGGGCCAGTTCCCGGCGGGTCGCCGCGGGCGCGCGGATGCCGAGTGGGTCGTGGGCGGAGGTCAGCACCTGCTGTTCGAGGTCCTCCCCGGTGAGCGGCGGCACGTCGTGGGAGTCCTCTCCGTCTGGGCCGGGTCCGACACCGGCGGCCGTCAGCCCGGGGTCGCCGAGGGCCACGAGCGGGTCGTCCGGGAGCGCTGTGGTGGGGTCGAGGATGGGCAGGTCGAATCGCCCCGACAGGGCGATGGCGAGGTCGATCGCGTCGTCGTCCTCGTCCCGCCGGCAGGCCGCCAGGATCTCTCCGGGGAGAAGGCACTGCGGGTCGACCAGCTCCAGCGCGTTCTCGGCCTCCTCCCGGGACACTCGGCCGAGGGTGCCGTGTGCGATGAGCGTCGCCGCGTCCGCCCGACTGATCGGCCCCACCTTGACGGCGGTGGAGAGACCGACGCAGGACAACTCGTCGCCAAGGTCCCGTCCGACGAGGACGACAGTGGCGCTCATCCGTTCGGCGGCCTTCATGAGCGCCGCGAGATCCGCGTCGGCAGCGGCGTCGACGACCTGGTGCTGGAGGTCGATGACGAGGCGGCCTCCGCGCAGGTCGCGCATGATCGTCCAGCACGCCAACGCCAGCGTCTCCTCGTCGGAGCGGCTCCCGAACGGGTCCTGCGGGATGTGCACACCGAGCACCGGCAGGACGATCCCCACCACGGGATGCTGCGCGGGGACCGGAGGGGCCAACGCCGCGTCGACGTACGCCGTGTCACCGGCGGGGACGTGCGCGAGGCGTACCCAGACGCCGGCCAGCGCCGACTTACCGGCGAGTGCGTCACCGACGACGAGCCGGTGGCGGGGACCGTTGCGCGAATCCAGCGCGGCGATCTCCTCTTCCCGGCCGATGAGTTGCACCAGCTCCGAGGGCGCGTCTCCGCGGATCAGACTGCGCGGGGGCCAGGTGAGTCCGCTGGCGGCATGCCTGATCTGCATCCGGCGGTCGTCGTTGTCCAGGCCCAGCAAGGTGCGGATCTGGACGATCTCGGCACCCAGCAGGGCGTGTCCACCCAGGTCCGTCTGCCGCCCCCGTGTCACGCGGACCATGCCAACGAGCCGGCCGTCCTCGCGGTCGAGCACCGGTGCGCCGCTGTAGCCCCGCTGGATCTGCCCCGACCGGAGCTTGAGCCAGGCGATCCCGTCGTCCTCGACGAGCCCCTCGTTGACGACCAGCGTCGTCTCGGCGCGCCGGTCGACGCAGCTGACGACCACGTACTCCGCGGCAAGAGCAGGGGGACGGGTGTCCGGGATGAACCAGAACTCGTCCGCGTCCTCGACGGTGAGCAGGCAGAGGTCGCGCTGCCTGTCCCACAGCAGGATGGTCGCCGGCTCGTCGACCGCGTCGGCAGACCGACCAATGCGACGGATCTTCACCGGCCCGGACCGGTCCAGCCCGTGGGTGGCCGTGGCAACCGTCCGCGGCCCGATCATGAAGCCGGTCTGCTTCACGGCTCCCTGGTGAACGCCGACAAGCCCCGCCCACAGGTGCCGACCGGCCTCGACGTCAGCCATCTCAACCGGCGAGGTCCTTCCAGGCCAACTTCAGCTCCACAGCTCCTTCGGCCTTTCCATCGACGAGGAGCGCCACCGCCTTGCCGTTGGTGATCGAGAAGCCGACACGCATGGTGACCTCGATCTCCGTCGGGGCGGCCTTGCGGGCGTGTTCCACCAACTCCTCGGCGACCTTTGCCACCTGTTCCGCCACGTCGCTGAGCTTGATTTTGAGCGATTGAAAGGAGACCTCCTCCTCAGAGTCGATTTCCATCGCCAACGCGGCAAACGTCGACTCGTCTTTCAACTCAAGCGCTATCAGGTCGCCGTGCATTGGCCCGCTCTCCTCGGTGAGGCGATGATCAGTCCATTTCGCAGCGATTGTTGCATCGGTACAGTGTGGACACCGTGGGCCGGACAGCCTTTTCGGCCTCGCCCTCCTGGGCGTCCCGAACCCTAGCGCTCTCCTGCCAGGGAAATTCCCGTCGATCGAGGCGTCTATCGGATCATCGACACTCTGGGGGCAGACGCTCAACTCGGTAGGTGCGTCCAGTTGGCCACAGTGGCGTCGTCCGGGCTGTGGGCATCCGCGCCACCGGCGGCCTCTGCCTCGGCCTGCCGGACGCGGGCGATGACGCCGGCCGGCCCACTGGCGCGAAGCAGGTCCAGCACGCCTGACCAGTCGGTCCGACCGTACTGGTTGACGATGCGGCTGGCACCGTTGCTGAACAACGCGACACCGTTCAGGTCGGCGAGGGACCGGCTGCCGTTCACCGCTTCCCGTGCCGCGCGCGGGTCATCCTTGGCGATCCAGTACCCGCCCGGCTGGTTCCGGCGAGCACGCAGCGCGGTGACGCAGGAGGCTCGCACCCGGTCGTACTCTGGCGTTCCCTGAGCAATGCCGGCCAGCGGCGCGGAGCATTCGCGCCGGGCAGTCGTCTCGCGCTCATCGGTGATCACCAGCGGGCCGGCGTCGGCCTGGTCGAGGACGAGGAACGAGTCCGCGAGCAGGAGCCAGTCCAAGCGGTAGTGGTGGGCGCGGACCATCGCGACGGTGGCCTGCGGGCTGCTGGGGTCCGCGATGTCGCAGGTGTCGCCGTGCTCGGCGGCGATCTCACCGATGGCGGTGGCGAGGATCGTGGCGAGATCTCGCCCGTCGCCGCGCGACAGGTGACCGAGCAGCGCGCCGCCGAGGCGGTGCGTGTACCAGGCGACTCCGTGAAAGCAGAGGGATTCGGCGCCCGGAATGCCGGCACCGTCGAGGAGGACGACAGCGTCGGGAACCGCACCGACGAAGTCCTCGTTCGGTCGATCGGCCCTGCCGGCGCTCGTCGCCAGGCTGACGTGCACTCGTGGGCTCCTTTCTGAAATCGCGTCGGCGTCGTCTGGACATGGCCAGGATTCCTTGCGGCCGGCGCTACGGGATCACGTCGGACGTCGCCGGGTGATGCCGTCCAGGATGGTGGTCAGGTTGTGGTTGAAGGTCTCCTCGGCGTTGAGGTGGGCGCCGTCGATGACGAGCCTGGCCACTGTGGGATACCTGCCGGTTTTCAGCATGCGCGTGAGGTAGGGGCCGAGGCTGGCCTGGAAGGCGGCTTCATCGGTGCCGGTGGAACGTGCGGTGCGTCGTTCGGTGACCTCTCTGCGGACCGATCCGATGATGAAGGCGTTGAGGGCGCCGACGGCTCGCTGGAGATCGTCGAGGTCACGCACGCCGGGGGCCGCACTGAGCGCCGCGGCGGTCGCTTCGCCCACGGCGAGCGCGTGTGGTCCCAGGTGTGGCCGCCCGCCGAGCACGTCGGAGAACCACTCGTGGTCAAGGGTGGCAGCGCGGGTCGCGTGGGCGACGGCCAGTACCGTGTCGCGCCACCCGGAGCGCTGGCCCACCTCCGCGATCCGGGCATAGACGACGTCGACCATCAGATCGAGTAGCTCCGACTTGTTGATCACATAGTCGTAGAGCCGCATCGGACCGACACCGAGCTCTTTGGCGATCTTGCGCAGTGACAGCCCGTCGAGGCCGTGCGCGTCGGCAAGCCGTATCGCCGTAGCGGCGATCTTCTCGCGGCTCAACGGCACCGGCACCGCCCGCGGTTGAGGTTCGGGCCGCTCCCACACAGGCAGCGGCTCGCTACCGTACGGTGTATCCACAAATACAGTGTACGGTAGCGACGTGAGAACGCGAATTGCGATCGCCGGTGGCGGACTCGGCGGGTTGACGCTGGCACGGATCCTGCACCAGCACGGGATCGCCGCGGTGGTGTACGACCGGGAAGCAAGCCGATCCGCGCGACCCCAGGGCGGTGCCCTCGATCTGCACCCGGAGTCCGGGCAACTGGCCCTGGCCGAGGCGGGTCTCGCCGGCCGGTTCCGGTCGAAAGCGCGGCCGGACGGCGAGGAACATCGCATCCTCGACCCCACCGGACGCACCCTGGTGCACCACGAGCCGCAACCCGGCTCGTTCTCCGGACGTCCCGAGATCGACCGGAGCGCACTGCGTGATCTTCTGCTCGACTCCCTCCCCGACGACACGGTTGCCTGGCGGCACCGACTTGTCGCGGCGACCCCACGACCTGACGAGGGCTGGGATCTGACGTTCCAGGACGGCCGCCGAACAAGCTGCGACATCCTCATCGGCGCGGACGGCGCGCGCTCAGTCGTCCGGTCGCTGCTGGTCGACGTCCACCTGTCCTACGTGGCAACGCTCGTGGAGCTGAACATCGAGGACGTCGACCAGCGGCACCCCAACCTCGCTGAGTTGGTCGGCCCGGGAAACCTGTGGTGCGTGGGGGTGAACCAGATCCTGGCAGCGCAACGTCTCGGCGACGGCAGCCTCCGGGTCGGCATCTCGCTGCGCGCGGAGGACCAGCCCCTCGACACGTACCGTAGTAGGCAGGCCCTGTTGGATGTGTTCGCTGGTTGGAACCCCCGCCTCACCGCACTCATCGAGGCCGCCGAGGGCGGGCCGACGCCACGCCTGATCGAGACGATGCCCATCGGTACGCGTTGGGCCAGCCGGCCGGGCGTCACCCTCGTCGGCGACGCCGCGCACCTCATGCCACCTGTCGGCGAGGGCGCGAACCAGGCCATGCTGGACGCCGCAGAACTCGCCAGCCGGCTCGCCGCCAACCCCGCCGACCCGAATGCGGCGATTCGGACCTACGAAGAGTCGATGTTCAGCAGGATTCACCCGATCGCCGAGATGTCCGCGCGAGTCCAGGCGATGATGCTGTCCCCTACCGCGGCGGAAGACATCGTCCGCTTCTTCACCCGGCCGACGGAACCCGCACGCGCAGAATGACATCTGGCGCTGTCGACGCACGTGGCGATAATCGTTTCATGACGACGGATGTGCACGGTGAGTCCGGTCTCCGAAAGGCCACCCTGACTGATCAGGACCTGGTGGAGGCATCGTGGGATTACTGCCGAATTCACGCGCTCGCCGTCACCGACGACGAGGGTCCACCCGAGAACTCGATCCTGGACTATCGGGAGGACGACGACCTCGACCCCACCGCACCGTCGGCCTTGGAGCTGCATCTCGACCTCGACTACATCGTGCGCCGGATCGATCCGGGGCCGATGCGGCAAGTCCACTTCTGGGTAGCACCGGCCACGTTGATCTTCCACAACGTCTGGGACATCGTCGGCAGCTTGCGCTCCATCTGTATGCCTTTCGAGTTGAAAGGCCTGCGCCAGGAGGGCCGTTCACGCTCGAGTGAGCCCTGCTGGCACCTGGAGGGTCGCGACCTGGACCTGATGTTCCAGGCTTCGAGCTACACCCTCTACCTGCGCCAACCACCGCGTTACGGCAGTCGAGTGCTCCGGATGGCCGAACGGGGCGGCATCAGCTTCGACCCGAAGCCGTTCGCCTGACCGCGAATTCCCGATGGTTCAGGACAGAAAGTGGTGCAGCGCCGCGGTCAGGGCGTCGGGGTTCTCCTCGGCGACATGGTGACCGGACTCGATCGAGTGGCCGCGTAGATCGGCAGCCCACGGGCGCCAGATGGCCAGCGGATCGCCGTACAGGTCTTCCAGGTCGTCCCGGGTCGACCACAGCAACAGAGTGGGACAGCGGACGGTGCGGCCGTCACGCCGGTCGGCTTCCTCGTGCGCCCGGTCGACGCCGAGGCCGGCTCGGTAGTCCTCCAGCATGGCCCGCACGGTGGCCGCATCGTGGATGGCCTGCCGGAACTCCTGGTAGTTCTCGGCTCCCATGCTCTCGGGCCGGGCCTTAGCGGCGTACCAGGCATCGGGGTCGGCGGCGATGGCCCGCTCCGGCTTGTCCGGCTGGGCGAAGAAGAACCAGTGGTACCAGTCATGGGCGAACTTCGCATCGCACCGGGCAAGAGCCTCACTGATGGGCACGCCGTCGATGACCACCAGATGACTGACCGAATCCGGGTGATCGAGCGCCAGGCGCAACGCCACGTACGACCCGCGGTCGTGCCCGACCGTCGCGAACCTCGGATGGCCCAGTTTCTCCATCAGCTGGACCATGTCTGCGGCGACCACCCGCTTGGACTGCTGAGAGTGATCAGCGAGAATGTGCGCCTTGCCGGACTGCCCGTAGCCGCGCATGTCGGGGCAGACGACGGTGAAGCCGCGATCAACCAGCTGCGGCGCGACCCGATGCCACGTCGACCCGGTCCGCGGATGTCCGTGAATGAGCAGGACCGCAGGCCCGTGCCCCGCATACCGGACCCGGAGCTCCACCTCCCCGACATCGACCCGCTCGTCCTCGAAACCGTCGAACATGCGCGACAAGTATCCGGTCACCCGCCGAGCAAACATCCGCTCGCCGACGTGAGCGGTTGCGCGGCGCCGGCCACTCGGCAGGCCATCCGCGAATCGGCGACGTCCTCGATCGGCCCAGGCGGTCAGGGCTTGCGGGCCACCGCGCCGTAGATGGAGGCGTCGGCCAGGGGCGGACGCTGCTCCGGTGGCACCTGCGGCCGCCACTCGGTGACCGGGGCGATCCCCGGTTCGGCCAGCTCCAGGCCGGTGAAGAAGCGGGCGAACTCGGCGCGGTCGCGGGGTACGGCGTCCTGCTTCATCCGGCCCGCGGCGAGCTCGGCCTCCATCCGCCTGACTATCTCGGCGGGGAGGTGGTCGGTGGTGAAGTGGGTCAGCGCCAGCCAGCTGCCCGACGGCAGCGCGTCGAGCAGACGGGCGACCTGCTCGTGTGGGCGGTCGTCGTCGGTGAGGAAGTGCGTCACGGCGATCAGCACCAGAGCCACCGGTTGGGACAGGTCCAGTGTGGCGGGCAGCTGCGGGTCGGCGAGGATCTTCTCGGGCTCACGTAGGTCGGCGTCCAGGTAGGCGGTGGCGCCGGCCGGGTCGCTGGTCAGCAGCGCCCGGGCGTGGACCAGCACCATCGGGTCGTTGTCGACGTAGACCACCCGGGAGTCGGGGGCGACCGACTGGGCCACCTCGTGGGTGTTGTCGGCGCTCGGGATGCCGGTGCCGATGTCGAGGAACTGCCGGATGCCGACCTCCTCGGTGAGGAACCGGACCGCCCGGCCGAGGAAGGCCCGGTTCTCCCGGGCGAGCGTGCGTACCCCTGGGTAGACGGCAGCGATCTGGTCGCCGGACTCCCGGTCGACGGCGAAGTTGTCCTTGCCGCCCAACCAGTAGTTGTAGCGGCGAGCCGGATGCACAGTCGTGGTGTCGATCCGGTCGGCACCACGACCCTCGGGCATTTCCGACGTGGACGGCACCGTCACGAGACCTCCCCAGGTCGACGGAACACGCCGCATCCGCCGAGTCACGGCGCGTATCCAGAGGACATCGTAAGCCGTACCCCTGGCCCCGTGGGACCCGCCGACGCACGGACGCCGCCCGGGCGGGAAACCGCTTACCAGAGGGCTATTGACGGTCATCACTGGCTGTCAGTACCGTGATGCGGGCAGCGAGAAAGCGCTTTCCGACCCCTCACCGTCCGACAGGGAGCGCCCCCATGCCCCGACACCTCCGTGCGTTCTGCCTGATCCTGCTCGCCATCGCCACAGTGGTGAGCACCACCACCGCCCTGCCCGCCGAGGCCGCCCCGCGCTTCCGGGTGCTGGTCTTCTCCAAGATCACTAACTTCTACCACGACTCGATCCCGGCCGGCATCGCCGCGATCCAGCAGCTCGGCGCCGCCCACAACTTCGAGGTCGTCGCCACCACCGACGCCGCCGCGTTCACCGACGCCAACCTCGCCACCTTCGACGCTCTCGTCTTCAACAACACCAACAGCCTCCCGACCTCCGGTGACCTGCTCAACGCCAGCCAGCGGACCGCGTTGCAGACGTTCATCCGCAACGGCGGTGGTTGGGCCGGCCTGCACGCCGCCTCGGCCAGCGAACGCGACTGGCCGTGGTACGAGGGCCTGGTCGGCACGATCTTCGACTACCACCCCGACTTCTCGTCCACCGGCGGCACCTTCCCCGGCCGGGTCAAGGTGCTCGACCGGGCGCACCCCTCAACGCGCAACCTGCCGGAGCTCTGGGAGCAGAGCGAGGAGTGGTACAACTGGCGGACCAACCCGACCGGCAACGTGCACACCCTCGCCCAGATCAAGGTGCGCGACGGGATCAACGGCCTGGACGAGGGCGTCGACCACGCGTACTCCTGGTGTCAGCGCTACGACGGCGGCCGGTCCTGGTTCACCGCCGGTGGACACGCCATCTCCCAGTTCAGCACGCCGACCTTCCTGGAGCACCTGCGCTACGGCATCGAGTGGGCGGCCGGCGCGGTCGCCGGTGACTGCTCGGCCACCAAGACCAGCAACTTCGAACGGGTGGGGCTGGTCACCGAGGACCTGGCCGACCCCTTCGAGCTGGCCGTCGGCCCGGACCGGAAGGTCTACTACATCCAGCGCACCGGCGCGCTGAAGGTGGTCAACTCCGACACCCTCCAGGTCACCACCCTGCTGGACTTCGCGTACACCTCGGCGATGACCGACCAGTCCGATGGGCTGCTCGGGATGACACTGGACCGCAACTTCGCCAGCAACGGCTGGATCTACCTGCTCTGGTCGGACAAGACCCTCAAACAGCTCAACCTGTCCCGGTTCACTGTCGCCAACAACAGCGTCGCGCTCTCCTCGGAGAAGCGCCTGCTGACCATCCCCACCTACCGGGGTGAGGGCCGGGCCAACTCGCACATGGGCGGGTCGCTGGCCATGGACGCCGCCGGACGGCTCTACGCGGCGATCGGTGACAACACCGACCCGTTCGCCTCCAGCGGTTACACGCCCGTCGACGAACGCGCCGGCCGCGCCGCCTGGGACGCCCAGGGCACCGCCGGCAACACCAACGACCTGCGTGGCAAGATCCTGCGGATCACCCCGCAATCCGACGGCACGTACACAGTGCCCAGCGGCAACCTCTTCCCGGCCGGCACCGCGAGGACCCGGCCGGAGATCTACGCGATGGGCATGCGCAACCCGTTCCGGATCACCATCGAGCCGCAGACCAACGCGGTGCTGGTGGCCGACTACGGCCCGGACGCCCGCGCCGCCGACCCCAACCGTGGTCCGGAGGGAACTGTCGAGTTCAACCGGATCACCAGCGCCGGCAACTTCGGATGGCCGTACTGCGTGGGCAACAACATCCCGTTCAACGACTACAACTTCGCCACAAACACCTCGGGGGCGAAGTTCAACTGCGCCGCACCGGTGAACAACTCACCCCACAACACCGGCCTGACCACCCTGCCGGCGGCGAAGTCCGCGCTGGTCTGGTACGCGTACTCCGCCTCCAGCCAGTTCCCCGAGCTGGGCACCGGCGGTGGCGGGCCGATGAGCGGCCCGGTCTACGACTACGACCCGGCCAACACCCGCACCACGAAGTTCCCCGAGTACTTCGAGGGCAAGTGGATCACCTACGAGCTGACCCGCAGGTGGTTCAAGACGCTGTCGATCCACAAGACGGCACAGACCTTCAGCAACGCGCGCTTCGGCCCGACCGCCGTGGGTGACCTCCAGTCGATCAACGGGATCTTCGGCAACATGAGCTGGATCCAGCCCTTCGAGGCCGAGTTCGGCCCGGACGGCTCGCTCTACGTCATCGACTTCGGCGAGGGCACCGGCAGCGGTCGCGGCGGCAGCAACGCCGGCGCGGGCATCTACCGGATCGACTACGTCGCCAACGGCCGGCCACCGACAGCGAAGATCGCCGCCACTCCGGACAGCGGACGTACGCCCCTCGCTGTGACGTTCTCCTCGGCCGGGTCGTCCGCCGGTGACGGGTCGCCGCTCAGCTACGCCTGGGACTTCACCAACGACGGCAGCACCGACTCCACAGCGGCCAACCCGAGCCACACCTACTCCACGGCCGGGAAGCACACCGCCCGGTTGACAGTGCGCAACAGCGGCAACGGGTTGACCGCCACAGCGGTCACCGACGTGGTGGTCGGCAACACCCGACCGACGGTGACCATCACAGTGCCCGACGGCGGGTTCTTCGACTTCGGCGACAAGATCCCGTACACGGTGACGGTCACCGACCCGGAGGAGAGCACCATCGACTGCGCCAAGGTGACAGTGCAGACCCAGCTCGGCCACGACTCGCACGCCCACCCGCTGGACGTCTACACCGGCTGCTCCGGTCTGCTCGCCACCGAGGCGGACGCCGGTGACGGCCACGGACCAGGGCAGAACCTCTACACCCTGATCACCGCGCAGTACACCGACGGCGGCGCGGCCGGCGGCGTACCGGCGCTGACCGGCTCGACCCGCGTCCAATTGCAGCCCAAGAGCAAGGAGGCCGAGCACTTCAGCGCCCAGTCCGGCGTCACTGTCAACGACCGGGCCACCGCCCGCGCCGGCAAGCGGCTCGGCGAGGTCGACCACAACGACTGGGTGGCGTTCGGGCCTGCGGACCTGCGCAACGTCGGCTCGGTGACGCTCGGGGTGACCAACGGCGGGCTCGGCGGCACCATCGAACTGCGGACCGGCTCGCCCACCGGCACGCTGATCGGCTCAGCCACCATCGGCTCCACCGGCGGCTGGGACAACCTGGTCTCCCCCACCGTCACGCTGACCAACAAGCCCACCGGCACGACCACCCTGTACGCGAAGTTCGTCAACGCCGCCCAGGTCAACGGCACCCCGGACCTGCTCGCCCTGGACTGGCTGCGGTTCAACGGCGCCGGGGTCAAACAGGAGCCGGGCGGGACGTTGTCCCTGTCCGCCAACCCGACCGGCGGCACCGCACCGCTGACCACCACGCTCACCGCCACGGCGACGGCGCCGTCCGGGCAGAGCATCACCGACTACGCGTGGGACTTCGGCGACAACAGCGCCATCGCGCACGGAGCGACACTACGGTCGACGGCCCACAGCTACCCGCGCAAGGGGACCTTCACCGCCCGGGTGACGGTCACCTACACCAGCGGGGAAACCCGCTCGCTCAACCTGACCATCACGGTCACCTGACCGTCGGGCGATGGCGGGCGGGGGTCGACCCCGTCCGCCGCCGCTGGGTTGATCACTAGACGGTGTTGCGCCCAGACGATCTAGTCCACGGGGCGGGCTCAGGCGTCGGCGCGTCAGATGCTCCAGGCCGCGCCGGTGACGCTGATCGGGGAGCCGGCAACGTAGATCTTGGACAGTTTCCGTTACGCGAGAACGGAAACTGTCCAAGATCTGGTTTGCGGCCGGTAAAGCTGTTCAGGTCGAACCTTGCTGGCCCAGCCCCAAGTCCTCGCGCCGACCTGCCCGCCTCAACCCGATCAATATCGCCACGAGGCGTCCGACCGTTCGACGAGGCTCGGCCCTGGGGTGCCGACGGGCGAGGCCCGCCTGCTGGACGGATCGGCGGCACCGATTCTGGACTTGCGGGTCCAATATCTGCGGGTCACAGTTCGATACGGCGGCGAGCACTGGCCCGACCGTTTCGGAAGCGACGGGGGAAGACAATGGATTTGCAGCTTGCTGGTAAGCGCGCTCTGGTGACGGGTGCGAGCAGCGGTCTCGGCGCGGAGATCGCGGCCGTCCTGGCAGCCGAAGGCGTGGCCGTGGTCGTTCACGGCCGGGACCAGACCCGTACGGAGCAGACCGCCCAGAAGGTGGGCGGTCTGGCCGTGATCGGAGACCTCACCACCGATGTCGGCGCCGAGGCCGTGGCTACCCAGGCCGGTGAGGTGGACATCCTGGTCAACAACGCTGGCGCCTACGATCCCGCATCAGGGTGGTCCGACCTGAACGCGGACGCGTGGGCCGACATGTACAACCTCAACGTGCTCAGCTCGGTCCGCCTGATCCGACATCTGGTTCCCGCGATGCGGGCGAAGGGGTGGGGCCGTGTCATCCAGATGGGCAGCGTGACAGGTGAGGCGCCGTCGGCGGGGCAGCCGCACTACGCAGCCAGCAACGCCGCCCGGCTCAACCTCGCCCGGTCGTTGTCCCGTGACCTCAAGCACACGGGAGTGACCTCCAACGCCATCGCGGCCGGCACCATCCTCGTCCCCACCACCCGCAAGTACCTCATGGAACTCGGCCGCGAGAACGGATGGGGCGAGACGTGGGAGGAGGTTGAGCGCAATGCGGCACCGATTCGCGCTGGCACCGACGTCGGCCGCATCGGAAATCCTCGCGAGTACGCCGACCTCGTCGCCTACCTGGCCAGCCCGGTCTCCGGCTACCTGACCGGCGCCACCCTCCGGATGGACGGCGGCAGGTACGACCGGTAGCCGCGGCGAAGGCCGCCTACTGCCGTCCGGTGACGGTGGGGCGGCGCTCGTCGTCCGTATCCAGTGCATCGTCATCCACAGAGGCGCGTGTCATACCCGTGTGTGAGGCTTCGGGGCATGGCGACGTTCGTTCTGATCCACGGTGGCGGGGGCAGCGCCTGGGACTGGCATCTCCTTGTGCCCGAGCTGACCGGCCGCGGCCACGACGTGGTCGTACCGGAACTGCCGATCGAGGACAGGTCCGCCGGGTTCACCGAGTTCTGCCGGACGGTCGTCGACGCGGTCGGCGACCGGGGAGACCTCGTGGTCGTCGGGCACTCGTACGGTGCGTTCACCGCGCCGCTCGTTGCCGACAAGCTGCCGGTGCGGCTGATCGTCCTGCTCACACCGATGGTCCCCACGCCCGGTGAGAGGCCCGGTGACTGGTGGGCCAACACCGGTTACCGCAGCGCGGACGGGCTCAGCGAGGAGCAGCAGTTCTACAACGGCGTCCCGGCCGAGATCATCGCGGAGGCAGCATCACACAGCCGGAGCCAGGTCAGCGCGGAGGGCGACGAGCCGTGGCCACTGGACGCCTGGCCAGACGTGCCGACGACGGTGCTCCTCGCCCGCGAGGACCGGTTCTTCCCGGCGGACTTTCAGCGCCGGGTTGCCGCCGACCGACTCGGTGTCGTCCCGGACGAAGTCGACGGCGGTCACTGCATGCCGCTCAGCCACCCGAGGCAACTCGCCGACCGCCTGACCGCGTACCTGTTGCCCTGAGGGCGGCACCAGGGCCGTCGCGGTCCGAACCTCCGGGCACCCCAGAAAGGCAGAAATAGGCTACCGTCGATACATGGTCTCGCGTCGATCGGTCCTGCGGGCGGTACCACTTGCCGCCGCTGCCCTTACCGCCGTCCCAGGTGATTCCCGTTGGCTCGGCCCGTCGCCCACCCCGGCGAATGCGGACCGCGTACCAGCCGACCCGGCCACGATGCAGGCCGCCGCTACCGCCGTTCGCGGCTTCACGGCCGACCTCTACCGCACAGTGGCGTCGACCCGGGCCGGCGGCAACGTGGTGTGCGCGCCGTACTCGGTCGGGCTCGCGCTCGCGATGACCAGGGCGGGCGCCGGCTCGACCACTGCGGACGAGATGGACGTGGTGCTACACGCGCCGCATCCGCGCCCCTACGCGCTCGACAGCGGGCTCAACACCGTTGAGCAGACGCTCGCCGGCCGTTACCAGGGCGGTGACGGGATCAAGCAGCCTCGGCTGACCATTGCGAACGCGCTGTGGACACGACTCGACCTGGTCCTGCGGCCCGGGTTCCGGGACGCCCTGGCCGGCTACTACGGTGCCGCGCCGCAACCGGTCGACTTCCGCGGCGCGCCGGAGGTGGCCCGCCAGGAGATCAACACCTGGGTGTCCGATCGGACCAACGCGAAGATCCCGGAGCTGTTGCAGCCCGACGCTGTGGGCCCCGACACCAGCCTGATGCTGACCAACACGATCTACCTCAAGGCGGCCTGGAAGTACCCGTTCACAGTGGCGGCCACGGCGGTGGGACCGTTCACCAGGGATGACGGGACGGTCGTCGACGTCCCGATCATGCGCGGGCCGTTCGACAGGATGGGCTACCTCGAGGGAGACGGGTGGCGCGCAGTCGACGTGCCGTACGCGGGCGACGGGCTTGCCATGGCCATCGTCATGCCGACCCGGGACGATCTCGCCGCGGTCGAGGCGAGGCTCGATGCGGCCTGGCTGGGCGCGTTGCTGACCGGTTTCCAGATCACCGACGTTCAGCTGCGCCTGCCCCGGTGGACGTTCCGCCTGCCGGCCGAGCTGGGTGCCGCGCTGAGCAGCCTCGGCATGCCCACGGCATTCACGTCACAGGCCGACTTCACCGGCATGAGCACCGAACCGGCCCTGTGCATCGACGACGTGGTGCACGAGACGTTCATCGCGGTGGACGAGAAGGGCACCGAGGCCGCAGCCGCGTCGGCTGTCATCGTCCGGCCGCCGTCGATCCCGCAAGGGCCGCAGTTCTTCGTCAACCGGCCATTCCTGTACGTCATCCACGACCGGCTCACCGGCGTACCGCTGTTCCTCGGCCGGGTCCACGACCCGCTGGTCAACGGCCCGGCCTGAACGGTGGTTCCGGGTGTGGGGCGGTGCACATCGGCAGCGCCCCACACCCGGCTGAACTGTTACTGCCAGGAACTCTGTTGGGTGTAGACGAGGTTGCCGGGGACCACAGTGCCGTTGGTGCGGTACTCGGTGTACGCCCAGAAGTCGCCCTCGGCCAGCGGCTTGTTCGGCTTCAGCGTGAAGTTGAAGCCCTGACCGCGCTCCGAGGTGGAGGGCAGTGTGAGGGTGGCACCGGAATACGTCGCGTTACGGCCGATGATGGCGTGGCCCAGCTCGAAGTCGACGACGGGACCACCGGGGTACTGTGCGAACACGTACGCGGTGTAGCGCCCCGGCTCGGGCAGGAACTTGTACGCCTGCTCGGCGCTGGTCCAGAACCTGTCACTGCTGTAGATGAGGGTGTCGCCCTTGTACAGGTAGAGATCGAGGTTCGTGTTCGGATCGGCGGTGTTGGCCTCGACGACAATGCCGGCGGTGTTCGCCGGCACTGTGAAGTCGACCTTCTTCACGCCGGTGGCGCTCGGGTCGAACACGCCGCCGTAGACGCCGGCCGGCATCGAGTACGACGTGCGCCGCATCGGGGTGTATCCGGTGCTGCGACCGACGAGCGACCCGGTGAAGCCCGGCTGGACCATGCCGAAGGCGCCGTTTGTCATCCGGGCGAACTCCTCGCCGTCGTCCGCGTACGGCCGGGCCGAGATGCCCCACGGACGGGCGGCGACCGGGATCCGGGCGCTGTGCGCCTTGCCCTGCCAGGTGATCGACCCGGTCACGTACCGGTCCCAGGGCGCGCTGCCCCGACGCAGCGTGATGGTGACCGTCGCGGACGTCCCGGGCGCCAGGGTCACCGATGCCGGTGACACGGTGACCTTCATGCCGGGCAGACCGGACACCGACGAACGGTAGGTCTCCCGCGCCTTGCCCACATTGGTCAGGGTGCGGGTGAGGGTCACCGGGCGGGTGCCGTCGTACTCCCGCAACGAGATGGCCGGCAGGTTGAGTGCCTTGCCGTCGGGTTCGGCCGTCTGGCTGAACTCGATCAGTTCCGCCGCCGTGGGTTCGATGACCAGTCCCGGGTCGGCGGCTCGGGGCAGATTGATGAATCCGCTGCCCTGGTCGAGGGGGCTGCTGGTGCCGACGGTGTCGGTGGCGGTGGTACGCAGGGCCGAGGCGACCGCGCCGGGTGACCAGTCCGGGTGCGTGGCGCGCAGGATCGCCGCCGCTCCGGCCACGTATGGCGAGGCCATCGAGGTGCCGGAGTACGCGTCGTACTGTCGCCCGAAGTTGCCCGCTGGTGAGACCGCGGCGATGATGTTGGAACCGGGCGCGACCAGGTCCGGTTTGAAGACGCCGAGGGTCACCTTGTCCGGGCCGGTGGAGGAGAAGTCCGCCACGCTCGGTATGCCGGGGACGCTGGAGCCGTCACCGCCGGCGCGCAGCGACACCGTGGCGTCGGTGGGGTGGCGCATCAGGTAGTTGAACAGCGTGCCGGCCTGCTTCTCGGTCGGCAGGTAGACCACCGGGAAGTTGAAGATGGAGTTGATCCGGTAGTTGCCGACCGGGTCGAAGACCACCATCGCCGCCCCGCCCTTGGCCTTGATCTCGGCGGCGGAGCCGAACATGTCGGACAGCGCGCAGGCGACCACCTTCCCCTTTATCTTGGCGGGGTCCAGGCTGCCGGGCTCGCAGTAGACAGCGCCCAGATCCGGCGAGCCGGCCTGTTCACCGAAGACCAGCGGCCGTGCGCCACCGCCGGGCAGCGCGTCCAGCGAGCCGCCGACCAGCTTCGTGCCGTCGCCCAGCTTGGCGGTGGCCTCGTCGAGCTTGGTCACCGCCGCGCCGACAGTTGTCACCCAGGGTGCCGCGTTGCTGATCGCTCCACTCACGATGCCGGTGTTGCCGGCCGATGCCGCCACGAAGACCCCGGCCAGCGAGGCGTTGAGGAACGCCACGCCGATGGGGGTGTTGGCCTCCCAGTCGCCGAGCTGCGAGCCGATCGAGAAGTTCAGCACCTGCACGCCGTCGGCGACGGCCGCGTCGATGCCGGCGATGATGTCGGCGTCGTAGCCCATGCCACCCCAGAGCACCTTGTAGACGGCGATCTGAGCGTCCGGCGCCACGCCGGAGACGGGACCGAAGCGGCGACCGTCGATCGTGACGTTCGAGATCGGTAGGCCGGCTGCCGTGGAGGCGGTGTGGGTGCCGTGCCCGGACGCGTCGCGGGGGGACAGGAACTCACCCTCGGGCACCGAGCCACCGCCGGCGAGCCACGAGTCGGCGAAGTAGCGGGCACCGACGATCTTGCCGTTGCAGTGCTCGGCCACGAAGGCCACGCCGGTCTGGCAGGTGCCGTGCCAGGTCGCGGGAGCGGGCATCTTCTTGGCGAACGACGCGCTCTCCGGCCAGATGCCTGTGTCCAGGACGCCGATCACCATGCCCGCGCCCGTGCCGGGGCCGGGCTTGGCCGGCCGGCCGGTGCGGTCCGTCGGCGCCGACTGCTCCGCACCACTCGGGGTGGCGGGCGTCGGGTTGGCGGCGGTCGCCGTGGTCGCGGTGGGCGGCGCCGAGGGGGTACCGAGGGCCCGGGAGGCGGTGACGGCGCGGACGCGCTTGTCCGCCCGCAACGTGCTCACCTGCTGGGCGGTCAGCTTCGCGGAGAACCCGTTGAAGGCTGCGGTGTAGACGGCGTTGACAGTGACCCTGGCGGCGGCGGTGACGGCGCCGCGCTGCGTGTCGAGGTGCCGGCGGTACGCCTGCGCCGGCGTCGACGTCACGTCCAGCCGGTTACCCGCCGCCGGGCGGGTCCGCGCCAGACCGGACACCCCACCGGTGTACGTGGTCAACGGGTCTTCGGCCAACTCGACGACGTACATGCCGGAGCCGGTCTCGTCGACGGCTGCCTTCGGCGTGGCCGCACGGTTGCCGCCGGGTCGACGGTCGGCCCCGTCGGTCAGGGTGACCTTACGGTCGGACCCGGCGGTGAAGTAGCCGGCGCCGCTGCCGTTGCCCGACGACCCCGCAGGTGCCGCCGACGCCGTTCCCGCGATACCGGTGGTGCCGGTGATCAGGGCGACGACCAGCGTAGGTAGCGCCAGTCTTCGCAGCCTGTTTCCGCTCGTGCCTGTAGCCACGAGGCTCCTTTCGGTTGCTCCCTTGTGGAGCTGTGCATCGATCGCGACCCGCTCATGGGAGCGCTCCCCCACCTAAGCCGCCGATGGTTAATCGATGGTTTGCACGGTGTTACGGATCGCCGGTGCGTATAAGATCACGTTCTGCCGGCCGCGCCTAGATCACTTTTCCCGACGACGCCGGAGCAGGGCGTACACCCCGGCCAGGGCCAGCCCGAGCAGCGGTTGCCCTAGTCGGACAGACCCGCCGGCACGGGCACCTCGAGGTACGCCAGGAGGGCGGCGACCTCACTGTCGAGTTCCAGGCCCACCTCGTGGATGGCGTCCACCCCGAAGGAGCCGAACGCGTGACTGGGTTGCTCGATGACGAAGCGTGCTCCACCGTCGGGGCCGTCGCTGATCAACGTGCGCAGCGGCGCGTACAGCATGACCGCCGGGTCGTGGCGGAACATCCGCTCGGCCGTGGTGTGGTTGCCCATCAGGTATTCGACGCAGTGCCTGGGGTCGCCAGCAAGGTTCATCATCGGTCGCAGGTCGCCGCTGCTCCAGTAGATGAGGAAGGCGTGCGGCGCGCGGTCGCGCATGAGGGCTAGGACATCGTCCCAGGGCGCGTTACGGGCCACCAGCGCGTTGAACGCCGTCGCGTCGTAGGCCGGGACGGCCGCCTCATACTGCTGCCGAAATTCCTCGAACGAGCGGTCGATGCTGATGTCCAGGCACCGGGCCCGGTGGCGACGTTCGACCCATCCCCGTCCCATCGGCCCCCCTCTTCACCTACCGGTCTACTTCGCCGAACCTAGCAGCACTAGTCCGAAATGCGAGTTTAGTATCGAATCACTGCTGATCGGACCGGCGATGGGGTGACGTGTGTGAACGGCGCGGAAGCACTGCTGCGGACACTGGTCGACGGCGGGGTCGAGGTGCTCTTCACGAACCCCGGCACCACCGAGCTGCACCTGGTCGGGGCGCTTGAGTCGGTTCCCGAGCTGCACGGCGTACTCGCTCTCTTCGAGGGCGTGGTCAGCGGCGCGGCCGACGGTTACGCCCGGATCGCGGGCAAGCCCGCCGCGACGCTGCTGCATCTCGGGCCCGGTCTCGCGTACGGCCTGACGAACCTGCACAACAGCCGCCGCGCCAACTCGCCGGTGGTGAACATCGTCGGGGACCACGCGACGTTCCACACCGCCTTCGACCCACCGTTGAACTCCGACATCGCCGCCCTCGCGGGATGGCTGCGCGGTCCCGTCCGCCGCCCCGAGGACGCCGCCGGCGCCGGCCCGGACGCCGCAGCCGCCCTCGCCGCCGTCCTGGAGCCACCCGGACACATCGCCACCGTGATCATGCCGGCGGACGTGTCCTGGTCCGACGGAGGCACGGCCGGCGCTCCCGTACGGTCCCGGCCGACGCCGACCGTCGAGCAGGAGACGATCACGCAGGTCGCGGAGACTCTCCAGAGCGGCGAGACGACAGCACTGGTGATCGGCGGACCGGCTCTGCGGGAGGCGGGCCTGCTGGCAGCGGGCCGCATCGCCGCGGCGACCGGTGCACGGGTCTTCCAGGAGCTCTACTCCAACCGGGTCGAACGAGGGGCGGGCCTACCCGCGTTCTCCCGGCTCGGCTTCTATCCCGACCAGGTGCTCGACCAACTGCACGGGGCGCGGCACGTCGTCGTCGCGGGCACCAAGGCACCGGTCTCGCTCTTCGCCTACCCCGACCAGCCGAGCCTCCTCGTACCCGAGGGCGCACAGACGCACGTCCTGGCCGAGGTCGGTCAGGACGCCGTCGCCGCGCTGATCCGACTCGCCGACCTGGTGGCACCGGACGCGGCCGCCCCGGTTACCGACCCACACCGACCGGCACTACCCACCGGCGCACTCACAGTGGAGAACTGGGCCGACGTCATCGCGGCGCTGCTACCCGAACGGGCCATCATCATCGACGAGTCCGTGAGTTCCGGCACCGCCCTCGCCGCCGCCACCGCCGGCGCTCCCCGACACGACGTGCTGATGCAGACCGGTGGCGCCATGGGCGACGGCCTGCCGCTGGCCGTCGGCGCCGCCGTCGCCGCACCCGACAGACCGGTGGTGGCGCTGGTGGCCGACGGCTGCGTCATGTACACCGCCACCGCGCTCTGGACCCAGGTACGCGAGCGGTTGAACATCACCAACGTGATCCTCAACAACCACGGGTACGCGATCCTGCGCCAGGAGTGGGGATACTTCAGCAAGCAGCCGGGCTCGGCCAACCCCGACACCAATCCGCTGTTCGACCTGACCAACCCTCAGATCGACTTCGTCGGGCTGGCGAACGCGTTCGGGATGCCCGCCACCCGCGCCACCACCGCCGAGCAACTCGCGGAGCAGTTCTCCGCCGCACTGAACCAGCCGGGCCCGCACCTCATCGACGCCACCATTCCGCCCGCCGCCTAGATCGTTGACCGGTAATTCTGGGCAGGTCATCAATGGTCGTAGGCGATCAAGGAGCGTTTGACGGGTGCGTCGATGGTCCAGTTGTGCCAGATCGCGGCGTTGAGGGCGAGCAGGCGTTGCAGGACACGGGTCCATAGGCCGGCCGGTACCCGCCCGCCGTGTTGTTCCAGGCCGAGTTGGCTCTTCAACGTCCAGATGATCGCTTCGATGCGTTGGCGTAGCCAGTTCGGGAAGGGTGTCCAGGTCGGCGATCATGTAGGACTCACGGTCGACGTGTGTGAGAACGTCGATCCGGGACACCCTTCATCCGTCTGTCACGCAACCACCGCGACGTGTCACACCTACCAGGACCTCCCGGAGCATCACGCATACTCCTGTTCCAGGATGGCCAGGTCGCGGTCGGCGAACTGCACGTGTGCCCACTGGTCGCTGAAGATGACTTGCAGGCACTTGACCGCCGTACGTTCGGCGGGCGGCGGGCAGCCGATCGCGGTGTTCGGCCCCCGCACGCGGTCCAGCTCCTCCTGCGTGACCTGCGCCAGATATGCGCGCAGATCGGCGATCCGCTCGGCGCGCACGGCGAGGATTTCGCCGAGGGTGGGCGCGGCCGACTCGTCGATGCCGAACTCGGTGCCGTTGGTGGTGAACGATGCGGGTACGCCGATCGGATGGAACGGGTTCGGGCGAAGGGCCGCCGCGTGGCCATACCAGGCGTCCACGACGAAGATCGTGTGGCGCAGGGTCTGGGCGAGCGACCATTCGTCGTTCACTGATCTGTGGACGGCTTCCTCTGGCAGCACGCTTGCGCGTCGCAGCGTCGCTTGCCACAGCTCCTCGATGACATCCACCGCATCGCGCATCGTCTCGGGTGTGGTTGGCTGCAGTCGAAGCCGTTCGGGGTGCAGGCGATCCAGCTCGGCCTCGATCAATGGCATGACCTCCACGCCGTTGACGCGCAGGCCGTCGATCGCCCCGTCGATGTCGGCGTCCAACAGCAGCACGCCACGCATCCGGGCGCCGCTGAGATCCACCTCGCGGAAGGTTGCGCTGGCCATTGACAGGTCGATGAACTCCGCACCCTCGTAGTCGGGCTGCTGCACGAATCGCGTCATCGGCACATCGTAGGGGCCCGGTACGACAAGACCACCAAATCAAGATCCCAGCATTGGGCTGCCCGGAGGTTTCCGGACAGGGGTTCCATTCGGGACCATTGACCGGGAGCGGAGGAGATAGTAGTGGCACGAGTGAAGAGGAGAAATACCGGTCAACGATCTAGGTCACGACAACCCAGGGCAGGAGCCGACAGTACACAGCGGGCACCTCTTCCCTGCGCAACGGCCGAAGGCGCCATCGCGGTTTTCTTCTGTCCAACGCCAGTAGGTTGAGGAAATGCGCGCCCTCACCGACTACATCAAGCCGCGCGACTGACTCGTGGTTATTGGCATGTGCCATTCAGGCGCCGCCAACGCAGTGTGAGTACTCCGGCGACGGCCAGCCCGAGCAGCGGGGCGGCGCCCACCCCGGCGAGCGTGCAGGCCACCGCGAGCAGCGCCGGCGGCACCCAGCACCAGGCCGGCACGGTACGCGGGGCCCGACCGCGCCGACGGGCCGCGGCTTCCACTGCCATCGGCACCACCAGCACCGGCAACGCGGCGGCCAGCACTGTCAGCCAGGGCAGCACCAGACGGTCGAACCGCGCCACCGCCAGCATCCCGCCGAGCACCGCGACGACCAGCATCGCCGCCCGCGCCGGCAGGCGGGGGGCGAGGCCCCGCAACGCCAACGAGCCGGAGTAGGTGGTGGTCAGCGCCGCCGCGAAGACCGCCACCGCGACGAACAGATTCGCGTACGCGGCCAGCCCCGACCCGGCGGCGAGCAGCGCGACCACGTCGGCCGAGCCGGTCCGTAACCACAGGCCGGCGCCGGCGAGCACCCCGAGCAGCGCCGGCCCGATCAGCAGCCCCACGCACCAGGCCAGGTCCCGCCTTCGGGAAAGACCCACGCTGAAGTCCGGTGCCCGCAGCGCGAACACTGCCGCGTACCCGATCAGCGCGGCGGCGTCGGCGAGCCCGCCGCCGGCGAGGCGGACCGGCGCGCCGGGTGGTGGCAGCACCGCCAGGCACCAGCCGACCAGCACCACCGCGCTGAGCGTGGTGACCACAGCGACCCGGTTGCCGAGCCGGGCCGGCGCCCAGGAGACGGCGAGGACCGCCATCTCCAGCAGCACCGGCCCGGCCCAGCCCGGCAGGTGGGTCAGCGCGGCCAGCGAGGCCCCGCCGAGCCCGACGTTGAACCCGTTCCAGCCGACCATCGACACGGCCAGCACCGCCGCCAGCAGCAGCCGCGAGGTGTCCCCCAGGTACGCGGGCAGGACCGCGGTCAGCGTCCCGCCGTCGCCGAGCGGTCGGCGCAGCCCGATCCGGCCCTGCCCCCAGAGCAGGGCCGCCATCAGCGCCCCGCCGACCAGCAGCCCGGCCACCGGCACCGCGCCTTCGTGTCGGGCGGCCATCGCCGCGCCGAGCACCAGCGTGGCGGGTGCGGTGCCGATGCCCAGCCAGGCGCCGACCGCCGCCGGCCACCGCCGTTCGGGGACGTCAGACAACGTGGCGCAGGTAGCCGGCGATCGCCGCGTCGAGCACCTCCGCGCCCGGACGCGCCCACACCTCGGCGGAGAAGACCTCCACCTCGATCGGGCCGACGTAGCCGGCCGCGTCCACCGCCTCGCGCAGCCGACGCAGCTCGATGCAGCCGTCGCCGGGCAGCGCCCGGCCGAGCAGCACCCCCTCCGGCAGCGGGGTCACCCAGTCGCAGACCTGGAACGCGGCGATCCGGGTGGCGGCCCGCGCGATCTGCGCGTACACCGTGTCGTCCCACCAGACGTGGTACGCGTCGACGACCACGCCGACCACCGAGGGGTCGAACCGCTCGGCGATGTCCAGCGCCTGGCCGAGGGTGGCGATCACGCACCGGTCGGCGGCGAACATCGGGTGCAGCGGCTCGATGGCCAGCCGTACGCCGGCGGCCTCGGCGTGTGGGGCCAGCTCGCCGATCGCGTCGGCGACCCGCTGCCGGGCACCGTCGACGTCCCGGCTGCCGGCCGGCAACCCACCGGAGACCAGCACCAGTTCCGGAGCTCCGAGGACGGCGGCCTCCTCGATGGCCAGCAGGTTCTCCGCGCGCCAGTCGTCGGCGGAGAAGAACCCGCCCCGGCACAGCGAGGTGACGGTGAGGCCGGCGTCGCGGACCAGTTTCGCCGAGCGGGCCAACCCGTACCCGGCCACCGGCTCCCGCCACAGGCCGATGCCCGGCACGCCGGCCGCGACGCACCCGGCCACCACCTCGGGCAGCGGCCAGCGCTGGGTGGTCGCCTGGTTGAACGAGAAGCGCGCGAGGCTCATTGCTCCACCCCCGCCACAGTGAAGAAGGCCCGGGCGCGGGCGGCGGCCAGGTCGGCGTCGGGCAGCAGCCCGGCCGCGTCGGCCAGGGTGAGCAGGGTGGCCAGGTGCGCGGGGGACCGGCCGGACTGGGCGCCGCCGACCATCGTGAAATGGTCCTGGTGTCCGGCCAACCAGGCCAGGAACACGATCCCCGTCTTGTAGTGCCAGGTCGGCGCCGCGAACAGGTGCCGGGCCAGCGGCACTGTGGGCCCGAAGATCTCGTCGTACGCCGTCAGGTCCCCCCGGTCCAGCGCGGCCAGCGCGGCGGCGGCGGCCGGCGCGATGGCCGCGAACACCCCGAGCAGCGCGTCGGAGTGACCCACCTCGTCACCGCGGATCAGCTCCGGGTAGTGGAAGTCGTCACCGGTGTAGAGGCGCACCCCGGCCGGCAGGCGGCGGCGCAACGCCACCTCCCGGTCGGCGTCCAGCAGCGACACCTTGATGCCGTCCACCTTGGACTGGCGCGCCTTGATCAGCTCGATCACCGTGTCGGCGGCCAGGTCCAGGTCGACAGCACCCCAGTAGCCGGTCAACGCCGGGTCGAACATCGGGCCCAGCCAGTGCAGCACCACCGGTTCGTCGGCGGCGCCCAGCAGCTCGTCGTACACCCGCAGGTAGTCCTCCGGGCCGCGCGCGGCGGCGGCCAGGTGCCGGCTGCACATCAGCACCGGTCGGGCCGCGGCGGCGCGGACGTCGTCGAGCTGCTCGGCGTACGCGGCGGTGACCGCCGCCACTGTGGCCGGGCCGACGGGCAGTTGGTCGGTGCCGACTCCGGCGACGATCCGCCCGCCCACCGCGCGGGCCTCGGCGGCGCTGCGCCGGATCAGCTCCCGGGTGGCCGGGTAGTCCAGCCCCATCCCCCGCTGGGCGGTGTCCATCGCCTCGGCGACCCCCAGCCCGTACGACCAGAGGTGCCGCCGGAAGGCGAGGGTGGTGTCCCAGTCCACCGCCGCCGGGGCACCCGGCACGTTCTCCGAGCGCGGGTCGGCGACCACGTGCGCGGCGGCGTACGCGATCCGGCTGGTCGCCGGCGCGTCCGGTCGGGCGAAGCCGCTCCCCCCGGCCAGCCGGTGCCGCCGCCCACCGGGCAGCATCACCTCGGCGGCGGTCATGAGCGCAGCTCCGGCACCTCGATGCGACCACCCTCGCGGGCCGAGCGCAGCCCCAGCTCGGCGAGCTGCACACCGCGCGCGCCGGCCAGGAAGTCCCACCGGAACGGCTCGTCGGCCACCACGTGCCGCAGGTACGCCTCCCACTGCACCTTGAAGCCGTTGTCGAACTCCTCGTTGTCGGGTACCTCGGCCCACTGGTCGCGGAAGTCCTCGGTGGCCGGCAGGTCCGGGTTCCACACCGGCTTCGGGGTGACCGCCCGGTGCTGCACCCGGCAGTTGCGCAGGCCGGCGACAGCGCTGCCCTCCGTGCCGTCGACCTGGAACTCCACCAGTTCGTCGCGGTACACCCGCACGGCCCAGGACGAGTTGATCTGCGCGATCATGCCGCCGTCGAGTTCGAAGGTGGCGTACGCGGCGTCGTCGGCGGTGGCCGCGTACGGCTGACCGGCCTCGTCGACCCGTTCGGGCACGTGGGTGGCGGTCACGCAGGAGACGGCCGTGACCCGGCCGAACAGCTCCTCCAGCACGTAGTGCCAGTGCGGGAACATGTCGACAACGATGCCGCCGCCGTCCTCGGCCCGGTAGTTCCACGACGGTCGCTGAGCGGGCTGCCAGTCGCCCTCGAAGACCCAGTACCCGAACTCACCGCGCACCGAGAGGATCCGGCCGAAGAAGCCGCCGTCGATGAGGCGCTTGAGCTTGCGCAGACCGGGCAGGAACAGTTTGTCCTGCACGACACCGGTGCGGACGCCGGCCGCGTCCGCCGCCCGGGCCAGGTCGAGAGCGGCCGCGGTGTCCTCGGCCAGGGGCTTCTCCGTGTAGATGTGCTTGCCGGCCTCGATGGCCTGCCGGATCGCCTTCTCCCGTTGCTGGGTGACCTGCGCGTCGAAGTAGATCTCGACGTCGTCGCGGGCCAGCGCCGAGGTCAGGTCGGTGGTCCACTCGGTCAGCCCGTGCCGCTCGGCGAGCTCCCGCAGCTTCGTCTCGTTGCGCCCGACCAGGACCGGTTCCGGCCAGATTGTGGTGCCGTCGGCCAGCGCCACACCACCGGATTCGCGGATGGCCAGCAGCGACCGGACGAGATGCTGCCGGTAGCCCATCCGTCCGGTCACGCCGTTGACGATGATGCCGATCGACCTGCGGGTCATGGTGTTCCTTCCGTCGTGCTGGTCGTGCCGATCCGCGCTCAGTGGTTGGCGGCCGCGCTGCCGAGCAACCCACGCAGGTCGGTGGCGAGCCGGTCGAAGCGGGGATCCGACATCACCTGCGCGTAGTCGCGGTGCGCCGGCAGCTCGACCGGGAAGGTGCGGATGATGCGGCCGGGCCGGGGACTCATCACCACGACCCGGGTGCCGAGGAAGACCGCCTCGGCGATGGAGTGGGTGACCAGCACCACTGTGGTCCCGGTCTCCCGCCAGATCCGGTGCAGTTCGGCGTTCATCTGCTCGCGGGTCAGCGCGTCCAGGGCGCCGAACGGTTCGTCCATGAGCAGCACCGGCGGGGAGTGCAGCAGCGCGCGGCAGAGTGCCACCCGCTGCTGCATGCCGCCGGACAGCTCGTGTGGCAACGCCTTCTCGAAGCCGGTCAGGCCGGTCATCTCGATCAGCTCGTCGGCGCGGCGGGCGGCCTGCGTCCGGTCCATGCCGCGCATCTCGGCCTGGAGCAGGATGTTGGCTCGGGCGCCGCGCCACTCCAGCAGCGCGGCCTTCTGGAAGACGAAGCCGATCTCCTTCTGCGGGCCGCGCACCGGGCGTTCCAGCAACGACACCTCGCCGCTGGTCGGCTTGACCAACCCCGCGACGATCTTCAGGAGAGTGGACTTGCCGCAGCCGGACGGGCCGACGATCGTGACGAACTCGCCCGGCTCGATGTCCAGCGACACGTCGTCCAACGCTGTGGTCTGCGACCGCCGGGTGGTGAACCGGACGGTCAGCCCGGACATGCCGATGGCGGTGCCGGTGGCTGCCGGCGCGGCGGTCACCGGGTCACCCCTGCGCCGCGTACGAGGAGTCCCAGTACGCGCTGGGCGCTCCCGGGTCCTTCAGCTCGGCGTAGCGGGACATCAGGTCGATGGTCTCGGTCCACTGGGCCTCGGTGTTCACCCCGGGCGGGCCGTCCGCGCCGATCAGCGGCATGTTGAGCGTGAGCTGCTTGGTGAGCACCTCGGGCGCCGGCTCGTTCTCGGCCAGAGCCGTCATCGCGCTCACCGCTCCGGCCGGGTCCCGGGCGGCGTCGGCCCAGGACTTCTGGGTGGCCCTGACGAACTTGCGGACCAGCTCCGGGTCCTTCTGCAGGGTCTGGGTGTTGGCGATCAGGCCGGTGCCGAGCAGGTTCATCCCATAGTCGGCGAAGAGCAGCACGTCGACCTTCTTGCCGGTCTTGCTCTCGATGGTGGGCGCCTGGTCGTGGAAGAAGCCCATGATGGCGTCGACCTTGCCCTCGGCCAGGGCGGCGATCTTGCCGGCGGCGTCGACGTTGACCACCTTGACGTCGTCCTTCTTGAGGCCGTTCTTCTCCAGCCAGGCCGGGAAGGTGGCGTAGAGGGCGTCGCCGGGGGTGCCGCCCACGGTCTTGCCCTTGAGGTCGGCCGGGGTCTTGATGTTCTCCTCGGTGAAGAACTCCACCGAGGAGGGTCCCTTCTCCAGGTACGCGCCGAGGCTGCGCACCGGCATGCCGCTGGCCACCGACTTCAGCAGCACCGGGCTGTCCGCCCAGCCGAAGTCGGTCTGCTTCTGGGCGACCTGCTTGACGGTGTTGCCCGAGCCGTTGCCGGGCAGGATCTTCAGGTCGATGCCCTCGGCGGAGTAGTAGCCCTTCTGCAGGCCGTAGTAGAAGGGCGCGTGCTCGCCGTAGGGCACCCAGTTGAGGGTGAGGGTGACCTGCTTGCTGCCGTCGGCGTTGGTGCTGCCGGCGTTGTCGTCTCCACCGCAGCCGGTAGCGGCGAGGAGCAGGGCGGCGGTGGCCAGGATGGTGGTGGCGGTGCGTTTCATCGGTGCCTCCGTGATGGGGTCGGTCAGGAGGTGGTGAGGGACACGCCGGCCCGGCGGCTGGCGTGCCACGGGATGAGCAGTGCCTCGGCGATCTCGACCAGGACGAACAGGACGATGCCGATGGCGGACATCAGGATCAGGTCGGCGAACAGCAGCGGGGCGTCGAGGTTGCCGTTGGCCAGCAACAGGACGTAGCCGAGCCCTTCGCTGGCGCCGACGAACTCGCCGACCACGGCACCGACCACGGCGAGGGTGACGGCCACCTTCAGGCCGGCCATCAGGTGCGGCAACGCGTTCGGGAAGCGGATCTTGCGGAAGGTGCGCCACGGCCCGGCGCCCATCGTGGCGGCGAGGTCGAGCAGCTCCGGGTCGGTGGAGCGCAGCCCGGCCACGCCGGAGATGACCACCGGGAAGAACGCGATGAGCACCGCCAGGATGATCTTCGGGGTGAGGCCGAGGCCGAACCAGACCACCAGCAGCGGCGCGATGGCGATCTTCGGAATGACCTGTGCGAACAGGACGATCGGGTAGAGCGCCTTGTCCAGGGTGCGGGAGTAGGCGATGGCGACAGCGGTGACCAGACCCAGCGCGGCGGCCAGCACGAAGCCGAGCACCGTCTCGTAGAGGGTGACCAGCGTGTGCCGGGCCAGCTCGGACCACTGGGTGGTCATCGTCTCCCAGACCTGGCCGGGGGTGGGCACCAGGTAGTTCGGGACGTACTCCCGGGCCGCCACGAACCACCAGGCGGCGAAGAAGACAGCGAGCACCAGCGCCGGGCGCCAGAGCGAGTCGGCGAACACCACCACTCGGCGGCCGAGCGTGGGACGCGGTGGACGGCCGCCTGCGGGCGGCGCCTTCGCCACAGTGGACGAGATCGGGCCGTCGGGGCCGACGGCGGCCTGCCGGCCCGCCGTGTCCAAAGAGTTCTCGGTCACGCGGAACCTCCTCGGGGGCCCGGCACGGCACCCATGGACCGGGCCGGTCGGCGGATCAGGCAAACGCTTTCCTGGAGCGTAGGCGGCCCCCTCACGCCGGGCAAGGCCTTTCCTCGATCAGTTTCCACCGATGCCTGGCAGCCCGACAACTGTCCCGGAGGGACTGTCAGCCGGCCGCCGGATAGGTGTCGAGCAGGCCGCACATGCCCAACCGGCCCCGCTCGACCGGCTCGGCCACCGCGTACACCCCGGCGTCGCCCAGGTGGCCGGGATCCCCCCGCTCCAGGGCGTCGAGCTGTCCGGCGGTGTCGGCGGCGGCGCGGCCGGCGCCGGCCTCCCACCGCTGCCGCCACCGCGCCAGCAACGGCTGGCGCAGGGCGATCGCGGTGGCGTGGAACGCGGCCAGCGCCGCCGGACCGCCGGACCGCAGCGCCTGGAAGCCGGTCACCGCCAGATCCCGACGGCGGTACGCGGCGTGCACGTCCGCACCCGGCGCTCCCCCGTCGGGCAGTGCCGCCGCCGTGGCGTACGCGGCCGGGTCGGCCAGCACCTCGGGTGGAAAGGTCAGCACCGCGTCGCCGGCCTCGGGCAGGCCGCTGTTCTGCATGAGCACGACGATGCTCAGCCCGCCCCCGTTGACCAGGCGGTGCACGGTGCCCGGCTCGAACCAGACCACCACCCCCGGCCGCAGCGGCGTCTCCCGGTAGCCGGCAGTGGTCAGGGTCTGCACCACGCCCTCGCCGTCGGTCACCACGTACCCCTCGGTGCAGCACAGGTGCACGTGCGGGGTGCCGCCGACCAGGCCGTCCGGGGCCACTGTGTCGTAGACGCGCAGCCGGGACACCCCGACCCCGCCGGGCAGGGGTGCCGGCCGATCACGCATCGAAGTACTCGTCGGTGTCGTCCGCGGCCGGTAGGGACACCAGCAGCACCGTGAGGTCGCCGATGGCCCGGTGCCGGCAGCCCGGCTTGATCAGGAACGCGGACATCGGTCGGGCGGGGTGACGGACGCCGTCCAGCTCGATCTCGCCCTCACCGGCGAGCACGACGTAGTACTCGGTGGCGATCCGGTGGTGGTGGGTCACCGCGTCCTGCACCTGGAGCAGGTGCACGCTGGCCTGGCCCTCGCTCTCGGCGATGAAACCCCGGCGGGTGGTCCCACACGAGCAGCGCCGGGCGGGAAGGTCGTCAAGTTGAAGTACCGCGAAGCGATCGGACACGGCCGGGCCTCCCTGCGGGAAAGGGCTTTCTCTGCGGTACGGTGACGCTAGCCGGCACGACGAAACGCCGTCAACAGATCGAGGGGGCGGGCCATGGCGACCCTGTCCGATGTGGCCCGCCGAGCGGGCGTCTCGCCCGCCACCGCCTCCCGCGTCATCAACGGCAGCAGCAAGCCGGTCACCGACGAGCTGCGCGAACGGGTGCTCGCCGCCGTCGCCGAGTTGCAGTACGTGCCGAACGCGCACGCCCAACTGCTGGCCCGCTCGCACCGCAGCGCGGTCGGCGTGATCGTGCACGACGTCTCCGACCCGTACTTCGCCGAGATCACTCGCGGGCTGCAACGGGTCGCCACCGACCAGGGTCGGCTGCTGATGATCTGCAACAGCTACCGGGACCCGGACCGCGAGCTGGAGTACGTGGAGCTGCTGCGCGGCCACCAGGTGGCGGCGCTGATCCTGGCCGGCTCGGGCTACCACGACGAGGCGTTCACCCGGCAACTCAACGAGAAGCTCGCCGCGTACGAGGCCACCGGCGGGCGGGTGGCGGTAATCGGTCGGCACGAGCACTCCGGGGACGCGGTGATGCCGGACAACCGGACCGGCGGCTACCTCGCCGGGCGGGAGCTGTGCGGTCTGGGGCACCGGGCGATCGGAGTGGTCGCCGGCCCGCGCATCCTGACCACCACCACCGACCGGCTCGCCGGCCTCCGGCAGGCCCTCACCGAGCAGGGCCGCGAGCTGCCCGAACCGCGCATCAGGTACGCCGAGTTCGACCGCGACGGTGGTGCCGAGGCCACCGCCCGACTGCTCGACGCCGACCCGGAGCTGACAGCGATCGTGGCGCTCAACGACTCGATGGCCATCGGCGCACTCGCCACAGTGCGCGCGCGTGGGTTGGCAGTGCCGCAGCAGATCTCGGTGCTGGGTTTCGACGACATGCCGATCGCCCGGGACGTGACCCCGGCACTGACCACAGTGCGACTGCCCCTGGTCGACATGGGTGTGCGGGCGATGTCCCTGGTGCTCGGCGTCGGCGCCCCGACACCCCGGGTCGAGGTGCTCCCCGCCGAACTGGTCCGCCGTGACACCGCCGGTCCCGTCCCACTGTCCACCCGCGCCACAGCGGGTTCCGCGCCACGCGCGCGGCGAGGTGACACCACGTCGTGACCGGTGCCAGCCCGACCCAGCGGCCCCTCACGCGCGCCGATGTGGCGTACCTGGTCGGTGCGTCGTTCGGGTCACACACCCGGGTTCGGGACGCCGGTCCGCTGGCCGGCGGCGGATACGCGACGGTCTGGTGGGCGCTGCTCGACGACGACCGTCGGGTGGTGCTGAAGCTGGCTCCGCCGGCCGGAACGCCGCTGCTGCGCTACGAGCGCGGGCTCTGCGCTGCCGAGGAACGGTACTTTCGGCTCGTCGCGCAGCGGGCGCCGCAGGTGCCCGTCCCCCCGGTGCTCTGGCGCGGCGCCGACCCGGCGTACGGCGAGTGGTTGGTCACCGCGACGCTGCCCGGCCGGTCGTTGTCCGACCTGGCCGAGGCCGGTGTCGTGGTCGACGACGGCCCGGCGCGCCACGACCTCGGTGTGGCTCTCGCCGCGTTGCACCGGGTGACCGGTGAGCGGTTCGGGTACGACGACGACCGGGCCGGCGGGCCTACCTGGCGGGCGGCGTTCACGGCGATGCTCGACGCGCTCCTGGCCGACGCTGTCGACTGGGACGTCCGACTGCCGGTGACCCCGGAGCGCCTTCGCGCGCTGGTGGGGCGGCACGCCGCCGTGCTCGACGAGGTGCGCCGACCGGCGCTGCTGCACTTCGACTGCTGGGACGGCAACGTGCTGGCCGCACCCGACGAGGACGGCCGGTTGCGGCTGCGCGGCCTGGTGGACGGCGAGCGGTTCCTCTACGGCGACCCACTGCTGGACCTGGTCTCGCCGCTGCTCTTTCGACGCGTCGAGGACGAGCCGGAGCACCCCCTGCTGCGCGGTTACCAGGCCGGCGCACCCGAACCGTTGGTGCTGAACGCCTCGGCCCGCCGCCGGCTCGGCCTCTACCGGTTGCACCTGTACCTGCTGATGACAGTGGAGATGCCCAGCCGTGGGATGACCCCGCGCAGCCATCCCGGCCGGTACGCCCGGCTGGCGGCCCTGGTCGACGAGGAGCTCGCCGCGCTCGCCTCGGGCTGACGGCCCGGCGCGGGTGGCGTCCGCCGCGTGGTCGGACGCCACCCGCCCGCGATCAGGGCAGGTCGATCGGGCGCAGCACCCGGTCCACGGCGTGCGCGATCTGCCGGTTGCCCTTGTTGACGTCGTAGGAGACGACCCGCGCGTCACGGTCGTCGGTGTCGGCGTCGACCAGCCGCACCTGGCGGAAGAAGTACAGGTAGGTGCGCACGTCGACCTCGACGGACGAGCCGAGCGCGGTGGTCAAATCCGTGCCGTCGGCCCGGACCGCCGTCTTGCGATCGATGGTGGCGCCCGGGACCACGTGGTAGAGCAGCACCGACTCGACGGTGTCGATGCCCAGCCCGGCCACGGCGGTGAAGGCGGCGCTCTCACTCGGCAGCTTCCGGGCCTGCGTGATCTCGCGGACCAACTGCTGGAAGGCGGCGTCGGTGGGGATGAACGCGGTCAACGCCACGGTGCCGTCGGTGAGCACCTTGACCGGAGAGTTCGGCTTGGCCTCCAGCACTGCCAGCACGGCCGCCGTCAGCACGTCGAAGTCACGCGAGTTGCGGTCGAAGCCGCTGGTGTCGCGGGTGAGCACCTGGGCGAGTGACGTCGTGCCGAGCGGCTTGGGCTTGCTGGTGGCCTGAGCCGCCGGTACGGCGACTGCTGTGGTGGCCAGCGCGGTGGCCACGGCGCCCACCGCCATCCGGGCGGCGATTCGTGCGATCCTCATCAGCGGGCCTTTCGTCGAAGCGACCGGATCCGTGACGTCTCGTCACGATCCATGCTTCGCACCGGGTAGGCCGCGCAGATGCACCAGCGGATAACGGATTGTCCGGGGCTCCTGCCGGGGCCTAACCTCCCCGGGTGCTGATTCGGGAGTTCGTCGACCGGGACTGGTCGCAGGTGTGGCCGATCATCGAGGAGGTGATCCGGGCACAGGAGACGTTCCCCTACGACCCGACGATGACCGCCGAGCAGTCGTACGGGATGTGGGTCGAGGCGGCGCCGGGGCGGACCGTCGTGGCGCTCGACGGTGAGCGGGTGCTGGGCACCGCGAAGATGGGCACCAACCGGCCCGGGCCGGGCGCGCACGTGTCCACAGCCAGCTTCATGGTCGCCGCCGACGCGCGGGGCCGGGGCGTGGGCACCGCGCTGTGCCGTGACGCCCTGACCTGGGCCCGCCGGCAGGGGTACGCCGGCATGCAGTTCAACGCCGTGGTGGAGAGCAACACGTCGGCGGTGCGGCTGTACCGGCGGGAGGGCTTCGAGGTCGTCGGCACCGTACCGGGCGCGTTCCGTCACCCCAGTGCAGGCAGGGTCGGCCTGCACGTGATGTACCAGGAGTTCTGACCAACTTCGCTCGCGCGAAGGCTCAGCCGCCGGCCGGGGCCGGGTGCAGTCCCGGCTGCCCGGCGGCCGACTCCACGCCGGCCCGGCGGATCGGGGTGAACAGGGCGCCGACCGCGACCAGCAGGCAGCCCGCGCCCGCCGCGAGCGTGACCGCTGGCGCGCCGTAGCGGCCGGCGGCCCAGGTCAGCACGACAGCGCCGGCCGGACCGAGGGCGTAGTGCGTGCTCCAGAACGCCGACGTGACCCGGCCCAGCAGGTGATCGGGGGTGATCTCCTGCCGCAGGGACATCGAGCAGATCCCGCCGACGCTGAGACAGCACAGGTACACAGCTGTCAGCGTGGTGACCGCTGGCACTGTGGTGGCGATGCCGACCCCCGCCACGGCGAAACCGCAGATCGCGTGCGCGCCGATCCAGGTGGCACCGAAGCCGCGACGGCGGCGCAGCGGCGCCACCAGCAGCGCGCCGGCGACAGTGCCCAACGCCGCCAGGCCGAGCACCGTGCCGACGGTGCCCTCGGAGCCGCCGAGGTCGTGCGTGACGTGGTAGATCAGCACGTCGACGAAGCCGTAGGTGAGGAAGATGAAGACCGACAACAGGACGGTCAGCGCGCGCAGCACGGGTTGTCGCCACAGGAACCGCACCCCGGCCAGGAACTCGGCCAGCGGGCGCTCCCGGGTCACCCCCTCGTCCACCTGTACGGGGCGCAGTCGGATCAGCCACAGGCCGGCCGCCGAGAGCGCGAAGCTCGCCGCGTTGACGGCGATGGCGGTGGCCGGGCCGAAGCGGGCAGCCACCACACCGGCGAGCAGCGGACCGAGGACGGCCGCCGCCGCGTACGTCGCCTGCAACCGGCCGTTGGCCTCGGTGATCCGGTCGGAGTCGACGAGGTTGCGGACCGCTGTCACCGCGGCGACCTGGAACAGCATGCCGGCCGCCTCGCAGATGGGCAGCACGACGAAGAGCAGCCAGACCTGCGGGCCGGCCAGCCACGCCAGCGGCACCAGGGCGTAGAGCACCAGCCGGGTCAGATCCGCCACGATCATCAGGGTGCGGCGGTCGTATCTGTCGACCAGCACCCCACCGAAGATCCCGGCGACGACGGACGCCGCGCCCGCGACGGCGGTGAGCAGGCCCATCCGCGCCACCGACCCGGTCGCCTGGAGCACCAGCAGCGGCACCGCCAGGTAGGCGAACGAGTCACCGGCCGCCGAGAGCGACTGGGCGACCCAGTACGTGCCGAAGGTGCGGTCCCGCCAGAGCGGAGCCCGACCAGCAGCGACGGATCGGCTCATCGCGCCAAGGGTAGTGAGCGCGGCCGTCCGACGCTGGCCGTGGCGGGCGTCACATGGCCGCCATGTCACGAACCGACGAGCGGCAGGCATCTCGTGGTCGTCAGTTCGATCAGAGAGGCGAAACAATGAGCACATCGCATCGGCAGGTCCCGGCGGACACGCACCGCGTGCTGGTCCTGGGCGCGGGCTACGCGGGCCTGGCCGCAGCGACCCAGCTCGCGGCACGGACCAGGCGGGCCGACGTACAGGTGACAGTGGTCAACACGCAGGAGCGGTTCACCGAGCGCCTCCGGCTGCACATGACGGCGACCGGTCAGCGGCTCGCCGAGCTGAGCATCCCTGAGCTGCTGACGGGGACGGGCGCACAGTTCGTGCGTGGCTGGGTGACGGCGGTGGACGCTCACGCGAAGACCGTCCGCGTCGACGACAGCCGGGTGCTGCGCTACGACACACTGGTCTACGCGTTGGGCAGCGTGACGGACACGGCGGCGGTCCCGGGCGTTGAGGAGTACGCGTACGCCCTGGACGGTCCGAGCGGCGCGACCACGCTGGCGGACCGGCTGGCACGGCTCGGCGCCGGCACTGTCGTCGTGGTCGGCAGCGGGTTGACCGGGGTCGAGGCGGCCGCGGAGATCGCGGAACGACACCCGCAGGTCGGTGTCACGCTGGTGGGCCAGCAGGACCCGGGGGCGAGCATGAACCCGAAGGCCCAGGCATACCTGCGGGCCGCGCTGACCCGCCTCGGCGTCCAGGTGATCACCGGAGCGGCGGTCACCAGGGTCCGGCCCGACGGGGTCGAGCTGGCCGGTGCGCGGACCGTGGCGGCTGACGTCGTCCTCTGGACCGGTGGTACCCGGGTGGCGCCGCTGGCGGCCGCCGCCGGGCTGACCGTCGACGAACGCTGTCGCGTCGTCACCGACGCCACGTTGCGGTCGGTGTCGCACCCCGAGGTGTACGCGATCGGCGATGCGGCGGCGATCCGGCAGGGTTACGGGGTGCTGCACGGCACCTGCCAGAGCGGCATGCCGACCGGTGTGCACGCGGCGGTGTCGATCGCCCGCGCGCTGCGGGGCAAGCAGCCCAGGCCGTTCCGGTTCGGTTACTACCACACGCCGGTGAGCCTGGGCCGAAACGATGCGGTCGTGCAGTTCACCCGACCCGACGACAGCCCTCGCCGCGGGTGTCTGACCGGACGGATGGCGGTCTGGTACAAGGAGACCGTGAGCGCTTCGCCCTGGCCGACCTACCGTCGCATGTCGCGGTTGCCCTCCTCCGGCGCGTTCTGGCCGCGCGGTGGCCGCTTCACCCGCCTGCGGGACGCGCGATGACGCATTCGTCGGACGCCGACGAGCAGGTGTTCCACAGTCATCGCCGCCTGCTGTTCTCGGTGGCCTACCGGATCCTGGGCAGCGCGGCCGATGCCGAGGACGCGGTGCAGGACGCCTGGATCAGCTGGTCCTCGGCGGACCGCTCCCAGGTCGTCGACCCCAAGGCGTACCTCGCCCGCATCGTGTCGAACCTCGCGTTGCAGCGCCTGCGCTCGGCCCGGCACCACCGCGAGACCTATCCGGGGCCGTGGTTGCCCGAACCCGTCCTGACCGACGGGGACGCCGCCGACGCCGTCACCGACGCCGAGTCGGTGTCGATGGCGATGCTCGTGGTGCTGGAGACGCTCAGCCCGCTCGAGCGGGCCGTGTTCGTCCTGCGGGAGGTCTTCGACTTCAGCCACGCGGAGATCGCGGCGGCGGTGGAGCGCTCCGAGGCCGCGGTCCGTCAGACCGCCCACCGTGCTCGCGAGCACGTGCGGGGCCAGCGGCCCCGTTTCACAGCGGACCGGTCACAGCAGCGCGGGGTCACCGAGCGATTCCTCGCCGCGTCGACCGGTGGCGACATCAACACTCTGCTGGAGTTGCTGTCTCCGGACGTCACGTTGTGGACCGACGGTGGCGGTAAGGTCCGCCAGGCCCTGCGTCCCATCAGGGGTGCGGGAACTGTCGCCGCGTGGTTCGCGGCCATCGGCACCGTCACCTACCAGGGCGTCGCTCCGCACGACATGCGGGCCGCCCTGGTCGAGATCAACGGGGGGCCGGGCCTGGTGTTCAGCGGTGCGGGTCGGGTGGTCGCCACAGTCTGCTTCGACATCGACGCCGACTGTCGCATCACCGCCATCCACAACGTCGCCAACCCCGACAAGCTCCGCGCCGTCGCCGACGGCACCACCCACCGCCTCGCGACGCGCTGAGCCGACCGGCTCACCGTCAGCCGGTGCTGGTGAGGTCGGTCGTCGCCGCCAGCTCCGTGACCACGTCCAGGAACCGGTGCAGCGCGGGCGAGGTGTTGCCCGCCAACCACACCACCTCGGTGTACGCGGAGGCGCCGGCCAGCGGAACGAACACCACGCCGGTGCGGCGAAGGCTGGCCGCCGAGCAGGCGAGCCGGGTGACGCCGAGTCCGGCGGCGACCAGGCCGAGGAGGCTCTGCACGCCGGCCTCCTCCTGAACGACTGTCGGTACGAAGCCCGCTTCCCGGAACTGGTCGTCGAAGGCGCGATGCCAGGGCTCCCAGGAGCTGCGCGGCGTCATGACCCACTGTTCGTTCGCCAGGTCGGCAAGGGTCAACTCGGCGCGCCCGGCGAGCGGGTGGCCCTCGGGCAGCACCGCGCAGACCGGTTCGGTCGTCAGCCTCCTGGACTCCAGGCCGGGCACGAGCGGAGTCCGGGTGAAGGCGACGTCGAACCGCCCGTCCAGGATGCCCTGCACCAGGGGCGCGATGCTCGTGGCCTCGGTGGTCAGGCGCAGGTCGGGAAGGTGGTGGCGGACTGCCCGGACCACCGGGGGCAGCAGGTGGTTGGCGACGGTGGTCAGGAAGGCGAGCCGGAGGGTGCCGACCTCACCTCGCAGGGCCCGTCCCACGACGGCGACGGCCTGCTCGGCGCGGTCGGTCACTGCGCGCGCCTCGGGCACGAACAGGGCGCCGATGGCGGTGAGTGTGGTGCCGCGGCTGTCGCGGTCGAACAGTGTCGCCCCGAGGGCGCGTTCCAGGGCGGTGATCTGCTGCGACAGCGACTGCTGGGCGATCATCAGGCGGGCGGCGGCCCGGGTGAAGCTCAGCTCCTCCGCGAGGACCAGGAAGTACCGCAGTTGTCGCAGCTCAGGCATGGCCACAGGAACAGACTGTAGCCACGCCAGGAAGAGCGTGTTGGCCGTCCGCGCAGACCTCCGCGCACGATCGGTGCGAAGGGCGGCGCCGGCACAGTACGCCCGTACGGCGAGCCGGCACCGCCACGCGAGGACACCCACCGAAGGAAGTCGATCATGTCGGAATCACGCATCAGCACGCCGTTCGACGCCCGGTCCACCGCCGCCGACGTCGTGGCCGGTGTCGACCTGACCGGGCGGCGCGCCGTCGTCACCGGCGCCTCGTCGGGCATCGGGGTGGAGACCGCCCGGGCGCTCGCCATGGCGGGCGCCGAGGTGACACTGGCGGTACGGGACACGCGGGCCGGAGAACGGACCGCACGGGAGATCGGCGCCGGGGCCGGGAACGGGCTGCTCCGGGTCATGCCGTTGGACCTGTCCGACCAGCTGTCGGTCGCCGCGTTCGTGGCCGCCTGGGACGGGCCCCTGCACATCCTGGTCAACAACGCCGGGGTGTCGGCCACCCCGGAGATGCGCACCGCGGAGGGTTGGGAGCTGCAGTTGGCCACCAACCACCTCGGCCACTTCGCACTGGCCAACGGGCTGCACCGGGCACTCGCCGAGGCCGATCGGGCCCGCGTGGTGTCGCTGAGTTCCATCGCCCACGTTTCGGCACCGATGGTCTTCGAGGACGTGAACTTCCGGGAACGCCAGTATGACCGTCTCCTCGCCTACGGCGAGTCGAAGACCGCCACCGCGCTGTTCGCTGTCGAGGCGAACCGGCGCTGGGCCGGCGACGGCATCACCGTCAACGTGGCCAACCCGGGCGCTGTCGCCACCAACCTGGGACGGCACCTCACCGAGGAGGACTACGCGCAGCTTCCGGCGTTCGACTTCAAGACTCCGCAGCAGGGGGCCGCGACCTCCGTGCTGCTCGCCGCCGGGCCGCAGCTGGAGGGCATCGGCGGCCGGTACTTCGAGGACTGCGAGCAGGCGGTGCGCCACGACCCGGCGGACCCGCTGCGCGGCGTCGCCGACCACGCGATCGACCCCACGGCGGCGGCGCGACTGTGGCAGCTCTCGCTGGACCTGTTCGCCGACGCGGAACGCGCCTGAACGTCCGGAAACGGCCGCGGGATCCCCCGCGGCCGTTTCCGAAGTCGCTGAGCTCAGCCCTTGCGCAGCGGAGCGAGCGCCGTGCTCCAGGCGACCACCTGGTCGAGCGTGGCGGTCAGCGAGTCCTGGTGGAACTGGTTGGGCTTGAAGACGCTGAAGTTCTCGAAGTCGGTGAAGAGCGACAGCGCGACCTGCGAGCGCACGTCGGCCATCTGGAGCTCGCCGGAGATCAGTCGCAGGTGCTCCACGGCGCGCGTCCCGCCGACCGAGCCGTAGCTGACGAAGCCGACGGCCTTGTTGTTCCACTCGGCGTAGAGGAAGTCGATAGCGTTCTTCAGAGCGCCCGAGGTCGAGTGGTTGTACTCGGGGGTGACCATCACGAACCCATCGAATGACGCGATCGTCTCGGCCCACCGCTTGGTGTGCGGCTGGGTGTACTGGCCCATCGAGGGCGGGTACGCCTCGTCGAGGTGCGGCAACTGGTAGTCGAGCAGGTCGATCAGCTCGTACTCCGCGTCGGAGCGCTGCTTGGCGATCTCGAGCACCCAGCGGGCGACGGCCTCGCCGTTACGCCCCGGGCGGGTGCTTCCGAGGATGATCCCGATCCTGGTCATGTGTGGCGCCTTTCAGAGGTCCTTGCCTGACGACGGGAAAGCTATCCGGTGCTTGATTGGTCAAGCAAACATCTGGCCTATGGGCGTGGTCACACGGAGGGTAAGCATTTGCTCAGTCAAACAAGTATGATAAGAGGATGGCCAACCCCTCCGCAGCGACTCCGCAACCTCTCACCCCGGACGAGGAAGCCCTGGTCCGCGCCCTGGGCCAGGTGATGCACGTCCTGCCCCGCGCGATCGACGCGGACATGGTCGGTGACCGTCAGCTACCGCTCACCGAGTACACAGCGCTGATGAACCTTTCCGAGACACCGGACCGGCGGATGCGCATGAACGAGCTCGCCGCGCTCTGCCACCTCTCGCTCAGCGGCATGACCCGCACGATCATCCGGCTGGAGACACAGGGCCTGGTCCGGCGGGAACGCTGCGAGGAGGACGCGCGCGGCTGGAACGCCGTCCTCACCGACGCGGGCTACGCCCGCCTGCAGGAGTCCTGGCCCAGTCACCTGGCCGCCGTACGCCGCCGGTTCCTCCAGCACTTCGAGGGCCTCGACCTCGCCCAGCTGACCCGCGCGTTCCAGGGGGCCGGCACGGCAGAGCCGACCGACTGAGCCGACGCCGGCCCAGTCGGTCGACCGTCCGGCCTCAGCCGGAAAGCCGGCCCTCGGCCACCAGCGCCCACGCCAGCAACCCGAAGGCGCCGGTCGACGCGACGGCGCGGACCACGTTGCCGCGTACCCAGGTGACCTCGAAGCGCGCCCGCAGCGCCGCGAGGTCGGTGGTGTCGTCGACGTCGCCGGCGCGGGCCAGCACATTGTTGAGCGGCACGTTGACCACGGCGGTGACGCCGAGCACCACCAGGTACAGCAGCAGCCCGGCGACGATCCACGGCAGCACCGCCCGACGCCCGTCCCCCAGGTGCAGCGCCGCCGCCAGCAGCGTGAACAGCAGCGCGCCGCCGAAGCACACAGCGAACCACAGGTTGAGGATCGACTCGTTGATCCGCCGCATGGCGAGCACCACCGTCCGGTCGTCGGTGCGGGCCAGGCCCGGCATCACCGCGTACGCGAAGGCGGCGAACAGCCCGGCGGTCAGGCCGGTGGTCACTGTGGCGGCGAACAGACTGGCGGTACTCAGAACTCCCATCCGCCTATTGCACCCGTTGACCTGTGCGCTGACCAAATGCGATAGCTGTCACCGGGCCGGAGCGTGGGCGGCGAGCGGGTTGGTCAGGGTGCCGACGAACTGGAGCGCCGCCGACGGGTCGGCCAGGTCGATCATCTGCTGGTTGTTGCGCAGTTGCAGCCGGTTGAGGCAGGACAGCGTGAACTCCGGGGCGAACAGGTCGTAGTGGCGGACCCGCTCGGCCAGGTGCGGCACCCGGTCGAAGTAGTCGGCGGCGCAGGCCGCGACAGTACGCCAGAAGTCGTCCTCGGCGAGCACACCGGCTTCGACCAGAACCGCGTTGAGGTGCCGCAGGAAGCAGTCCACCACGTCGGTGAAGATGCTCAGCAGCTTGGTGTCGTCGGGCACCTCGACGCGGATCCGTTCCACCGCCGCCGGCAGCTCGACAGTGTCGCTCATCACCGCGATCTCCTCGGCGATGTCCTTGAAGATGACCCGCTGGACGGTGTCCTGCTCGTCGAGGACCAGGATGACGTTCTCGCCGTGCGGCATGAAGGCCAGGTCGTGGGCGTAGAAGCTGTGCAGCAGCGGGGTCAGATAGGCGTCCAGATAGCGGCGCAGCCACACCTCGGGCGCCAGGCCGGACCGGGCGATCAGCGCCGCCGCCAGTGAGCCGCCCTCGTCGTCGACGTGCAGCAGCGCGGCCATGGTGGACAGTCGCTGCCCCGGCGCCAGCTCGGGCACCGGGCTCTCCCGCCACAGGGCAGCCAACATCTTGCGGTACGGGGAGGTGCGCTCGGTCGCCGCCTCGTACTGCCGGTGCCGGTAACCCACAGCGGCCCGCTCCCGGATGACGGTCAGGCCGGTGCCGGTCAGCACCTCGTCGGAGGCGATCAGGTCGGCCAGCCAGTCGTTGATCGCCGGGGTGGCCGCCATGTACGCGGCCGACAACCCCCGCATGAAGCCCATGTTCAGCACCGACAGCGCGGTCTTGACGTAGTGCCGCCCCGGCTCGCTGACGTTGAAGAAGGTGCGGATGGACTGCTGGGCGAGGTACACGTCGGGTCCGGGGCCGAGGTGCACCAGCCGCCGCTCGGCCAGCTCCCCGGCGAAGGTGACCGCCAGCTTGTTCCACCACTGCCACGGGTGCGCCGGGATCAGGTGGTAGTCGGCGAGGTCCAGCCCGAGATCGGCCATCGTGGCGGCGAACCGGGCCCGGGTCTCGGCGTCCAACTCGCTCTCGATGAGCGTGTCGTAGTCGAGGTCGGCGGCGCTGCTGAACGTCGAGTGGTCCCGGTGCGCGGCCAGCCACTCCAGCCGCACCGGCGCGGCGGCCTCCGGGGCGTACCGGTGGTACTCGTCGACGCCGAAGCCGAGCCGGCCGTTGTTGGCCACGAAGCAGGGGTGGCCCTCGGTCATCGAGGTCTCGATGGTCTGGAAGTCCGCGTCGGCCAGCTCGGCGGCGCTCGGCGCGGCCTGGGCCAGCTTGTACGCCGTACCCGCCAGCGTCGAGGTGATCTCCTCCAGGTAGACCGGTAGCACTCGCGCGGAGAGCCCGAGGGTGTCGCGCAGTTCGACGATGAGGTCCACCGCGTCCGGGGCCAGGGAGGTGCCGTCGCGGTGCCGGGTGATGCTGTCCGCGTCGATCTGCCAGTGCGCCAGGGCGAGCACCCGCGCCGCGAACCGGTAGGTGACGGTGCCGTCGTCGCTGCGGATCTCGTACCACTGCCGGTCGTCGGGGCCGGCCACGGCCTCCGGGCTGAGCAGCCGCTCGTGGGTGAACTCGGCGAGCGCCTTGCGGACCAGCAGCCGGTTGGCCCGGGCCCAGCGCTGCGGGGTGAGGTGCCCGACCGGGTCGCCGGAGGCGTTGTGCGCGGTGGCGACGGGCGGGTGGGTGGGGACGGCGGTGGTGGTCACGCCGGGGCTCCTTCGGTTCGGGTGGCAGCGGCGCGGTCGGCGGTGGCACGGTCGGCAGCGGCCTGGAACTGGGCTCGGGTGCAGACGCTGAGCAGCGCGTCCTTCTCGGGCTTGGCGATCGGGCCGACGACGGTGAAGCCGACGGCGGCGTTCAGCGCGTGCACCGCGGTGTTGCGCACGTCCGGTTCGACGACGACCCGCCGGGTCGTCGGGTCGTCGAAGAGCCACGCCATGACGGTGCCGATCACCGCCCGGGTGAAGCCGTGCACCGGCGCGTCGACCGGCGCGCAGAGGAAGTGCATGCCCACGTCACCGGGCTGGTGGTCGTACAGGCCGACCAGCTCGACGTGGGCCGGGTCGTAGCGCTCCGCCAGGAAGGCGGGCCTCCCCCGCCACAGGCCGAGGTACGCGTCGTGGTGCTGGTGCTCGGCGATCCGCCGGTACTCCTCGGTGACCTGGGCCAGGTCGGCGTCCTGCATCATCCAGAACGCCGCCTTCGGGTGGGTCACCCAGGTGTGCAGCAGCGCCGCGTCGGCGTCCAGGTCGAGCGGCCGCAGCGCGAACTCGCCGAGCCCCTCGTCGACGCGGGTGAAGGCGCCGGTCACGACGACACCCCGAACTCCTGGAAGGTGATGCTCTTCTCGATCGGGTAGTGCTCCCGGCCGAGCAGCTCGGAGATGATCCAGGAGTTGCGGTAGGCGCCCATGCCCAGATCCGGTGAGGTGATGCTGTGCGTGTGGGTGCCCGCGTTCTGCAGGAAGATGCCCCGCCCGCTGTGGTCGATGCTGTAGTTGCGGGCCACGTCGAAGCGGCCGTGCGCGTCCCAGCGGATCCGGTCCCGCACCGGCGTGAGGAACTCCGGCACCCGGTAGTGGTAGCCGGTGGCCAGCACCAACCCCTCGGTACGCAGGGCGAAGTCGCGTTCCTGCTCCACCTGACGCAACCCCAGCGTGTACTGCCCGTCCTGGTGGTCGGCGCTGACCAACTCGGTGTTGGTGAGCAGTCGGGTGTTCACCGGCCCGTCCACGCTGTGCGCGTAGAGCAGGTCGAAGATGTCGTTGATCAGGTCGGCGTTGATCCCCTTGAACAGGCCCTTCTGCTCGGACTCCAGTCGGTAGCGGGTCGCCTCGGGCAGGGCGTGGAAGTAGTCCACGTAGTCCGGTGAGGTCATCTCCAGCGTCAGCTTGGTGTATTCGAGCGGGAAGAACCGCGGCGACCGGGTCACCCAGTTGAGCTGGTAGCCGTACCGGTCGATGTCGCCGAGCAGGTCGTGGTAGATCTCGGCGGCGCTCTGCCCGCTGCCCACCACAGTGATGCTGCGTTTGGTGCGCAGCGCCGTGCGGTGCTCCAGGTAGTGGGAGTTGTGCACGGCGTCGCCGGGCAGGTCGGCCACCGCCGGGGGCAGGTGCGGCGGGGTGCCGGTGCCGAGCACCAGGTGCCGGGCCCGGTATTCGACGCTCTCCCCCGCGCCGGTGCTGGCCCGCACCACGTACCGCTCGTCGGAGCTGTCGTACTCCACAGTGGTCACTGTCTGACCGAAGCGCAGGTTCGGCAGTTTCGCCGCCGCCCACCGGCAGTACGCGTCGTACTCGCTGCGCAGCGGGTAGAAGCTCTCCCGGATGTAGAACGGGTAGAGCCGGCCGATTTCCTTCAGGTAGTTGAGGAAGGAGTACGGCGACGTCGGGTCGGCGAGGCTGACCAGGTCGGCGATGAACGGGGTCTGCAACCGGGCCGACTCCAGCAGCATGCCGGGGTGCCAGGCGAGGCTCGGCCGGGCCTCCAGGAACACACCGTCGAGTTCGTCGATCGGCGCGGTGAGGCAGGCCAGGCCCAGGTTGTACGGGCCCAACCCGATGGCGATGAAGTCGTGGGTGGACATCGGGATCTCCAGGCGCGGGTTCGTGGTCACCGGCGTCAGCCGACGGGGCAGGTTCATCAGCGTCAGCCGACGTGGCAGGTCAGGTCGACGGCGGCGTGGTCGTGCACGTACTGGCCGGCGTGGGTGGCGATCAGGTCGAGCACGTACCCGACGTCGTCGACAGTGGTTTCCGGGTTGAGCAGTGTGAGCTTCAGGAAGTGCCGGCCGTCCACCCGGGTTCCGGCGACCACGGCGAGACCGGACGCCGCGAGGGCCTCCCGGGCGTGCAGGTTGGCGGCGTCGGCCAACTCCCGGCCGGGGCCGGTGGGCAGGTAGCGGAACACCACTGTGCTCAGCTCGGAGCGCGTCACCACCTCGAAGCGTGGGTCCTCGCTGACCAGTTGCCAGGCGTCGGCGGCCCGGTCGACGACCTCGTCGAAGAGCCCGCCGAGCGCGTCCGGGCCCATCACCCGCAGGGTGAGCCAGAGCTTCAGCGCGTCGAAGCGGCGGGTGGTCTGCAAGCTCTTGTCGACCTGGTTGGGGATGCGCTGCTCCACCATCCGGGCCGGGTTGAGGTAGTCGGCGTGGTAGGTGACGTGCCGCAGCGTCCGCCGGTCGCGGACCAGCAGTGCGCTGGAGCTGACCGGCTGGAAGAACGACTTGTGGAAGTCCACCGTCACCGAGTCGGCCCGTTCGATGCCGTCGAGCAGGTGCCGGCGCGTCGGCGAGACGAGCAGACCGCAGCCGTACGCGGCGTCCACGTGCAGCCAGACACCGGCCGCCGCGCAGATCCCGGCCAGTTCGGTGAGCGGGTCGATCGAGCCGAAGTCGGTGGTGCCGGCGGTGCCGACGACGGCCATCACCACCAGCCCGGCCGCGCGGCACCGCACGATCTCCTCGCGGACGGCCGCCGCGCTGATCCGCCGACGGGTGTCGGTGGCCACCGCGATAACCGCGTCCGGGGCGAGGCCGAGAAGCTTGGCCGACTTCTGCACGCTGAAGTGACCGGCGGCGGAGGTGATCACCCGCAGCCGGGGCAGCAGCTCGGCGCGCGCCGCCGGGTCGATGGCGGCGGCGCACGCCTCCTCCCGGGCCAGCAACAGCGCCTGGAGGTTGGACTGGCTGCCGCCGCTGGTGAAGATGCCGTCCGCGTGCGGACCGAGGCCGATCCGTTCGGCCGTCCAGTCGATCAGCCGGCGCTCGATGAGGGTGGCCCCGGCGCTCTGGTCCCAGGTGTCCAGTGAGGAGTTCACAGCGGTGAGCACCGCCTCACCGAGCAACGCCGGGATGGCCACCGGGCAGTTGAGGTGGGCCAGGTAGCGGGGGTGGTGGAACCATACGGCGTCGCGCAGGTAGACGTTCTCCAGCTCGTCGAGGGCAGCGCCGGCGTCGCCCAGCGGACGGTCCAGGTCCACCCGATCGACCAGGGGGGCCAGCTCGGCCGGCGTGATGCCGGTGCCGGGACGGTCCACTGTGGCCACGCGACGGGCGACCCGGTCGACGCCGTCGGCGATCGTCCGGCGGTACTGCTCGACCGAGCCGCCGTGCAGCAGCTGGGCCCGCGCGGCGGTTGACGCCGGTGGCGGCGTGGTGGTCTCGACGGGGTACGTCGGCACGGTCACGGAATGTCCTTCCACGTTCTCGACGAGGGGCAGCCGGAACCCTCCCCGGCGCGGCGGTGCGCCTCGGGGCAGTGCTGCCGATCGGTTGGGGTCGTCAGTCAGGCGGTGGCGCCGGCGAGGGCCTCGGCACGCAGGTCCTCTTCGGACAGTCCGTGTCGCCAGTAGCCGGCGAAGGTCACCCTCCGGCGGTCGAAGCCGCGCTCGCCGACGAGGTGCCGGCGCAGCGCCTTCACCACTCCGGACTCACCGGCGATCCAGGCGTACGGGGTGCCGCCGGTGGGGAGCCGGGCGGCGCGAACGGAGCTGACCAGCAGGTCACTGCCGGGCGGGGTGCTGCCCCGCACGATCCACCTGATCTCGGCGTCGGCATCGGTGGGCAGGTCGGTGATGTCGGCGGCGTCGGGCACCTCGATCCAGGCGCGGACCCGGGTGCCGGCGGGCAGCCAGGCCAGGATGCCCTCGGTGGCCGGCAGCGCTGTCTCGTCGGCGGCGAGCAGCACGAGGTCCGTGCCGTCCGGCGGCCGGAAGCACACGCTGCGGTTGTCGGGCACCGCCGGGCCGAGCAGCAGCACCCGGTCACCGGGGCCGGCCAGGGCCGCCCAGCGGGAGGCGGGACCGGTGTCGCCGTGGCTGACGAAGTCGATGTCGACAGCGGCGTCGGCCGGGCGGTGCTCCCGGATGGTGTACGAGCGCATCACCGCGCGGACGTCCGCCGGCAACGCCCGCCAGCCGCCGAACCAGTCCTCGCCCTGCTCGACCGGGACCACCGGGGCGTGCTGCCCGGGGTGCGGCAGGAACAGCGAGACGCTCTGGTCCCGGCCGCCGCCGGCGAAGTCGGCCAGCTCCGCGCCACCGAAGGTGACCCGGATCAGCGAGGCGCCGACCCGGCGGGCCCGGACGACGTGCGCGGCGTAGAAGCGGTACTGCGAGGCGATCGGTGCGGTGGCGCTCGTACTCATGGCGTCAGCTGACCTTCTTCGCGTTCCGGATGGCGGTGGCGAGGTTCTCCAGCAGCGGCGCGGAGCCGGCGTACGAGAAGCGGGGAACCGCGTCCCACGGGCTCACCTGGTTGGCCTTGACCGCCGGCAGTTGCTGCCAGGTCGGCTTGGCCGTGAGGTCCTTGGCCTGCAAGGCGGTGCTGCGATTGTCCAGCAGGATCAGGTCGGCCGGGAACTTGCCGGCGCTCTCCCAGCTCAGCGCCTCGAAGTAGTCGCCGGCTTCGAGCTTGGTGGGGATCACGATGTCGACGCCCAACTCGGCGAAGTACATCAGGTCGGTGCTGACCTTCGGGTTGGAGACGTAGAAGAGGTCGGGGCTGCCGGAGCAGGCCATCACCTTGATCCCGGGGTTGGCCTTGACCGCCTGCCGGACCGCCTCGGCGGCGGCGTCGAAGCGGGCCTTTCCGTCGGTGACCTTCTTCGCGGACAGGTCCGCGCCGAGCGACTCGGCCAGCGCCGCGTACCGCTCGATGGGCTTGGTCATCGGCACCCGGGCGGTGGTGATCGCCACACTGGGCGCCAGCGGGAGGATCTTCGCCTTGCTCTCGTCCGGCACGTACCAGAGCGCGTCCGGGTCGTACATGTGGGTGACCAGCAGTTCGGAGCGCAGCGCCGCGTACTTCTCCAGGCTGAACTCGCCCCACACGTTGCCGAGGATCTCGACGCCCTCGACGTTCAGGTCGCCGGCCTGCGGCTCGGCCGTGCCGTCGGCACGCTTGGTCTCACCGAACACACCCACGAGCTGCTTGTCGAGACCGAAATCGATCAGGGCCGCCGCCACACCGGTGAAGGCCACCACGCGGGCCGGACGGGCCGCCGCCTCGACCTTCGTGCCGCGGTCGTCGGTGAACGACCAGGGGCCACTTCCGTTGCCGGCGGCGGGTTTCGCGGCGTCGTCCTTGCCACAGGCGGCGAGCAGGGTGGCCAGCGTGGCAGCGCCACCGGCGGCCAGCAGGCCACGGCGGGAGAGGCGGCGAGCGGACAGGGCATCGGGCATGGTGTTGTCTTTCGATCAAGGGTTGGCCGGGGTCGACCAGGGCAGCGGGGTTAGGTTAGCCTAACCTCGGTCATTGTCAACAGCGGTACGCCGTGTCGCCACCACCCCGGAGCCCACACTGGACGCCACACCCACCGTCACCCGACCGGCACCACCCGTGCCGGCCAGGGAAACGGCAGCACCCCCGAGCCGGCGTGGCCGTCGGGCGGCCCGCGCCGCCGGCCTGGTCACCGCCGTGGCACTGCTCGCGGTGATCGTGGTGCTCAGCATCGCGGTCGGCGCGAAGGCCATGCCGCTCGCCGACGTCTGGTCCGGGTTGGTGCACCGCGACGCCACCGAGTACGCAGTGGTGCACCGGATGCGCCTGCCCCGCACCCTGCTCGGGCTGCTCGCCGGCACCGCCCTCGGTGTGGCGGGCGCGGTCATGCAGGCCCTCACCCGCAACCCACTCGCCGACCCCGGGCTGCTCGGCATCAACGCCGGCGCGTCCGCGGCCGTCGCCACCGCCGCCGCGTTCCTGGGCGTCACCGCCGTCGGCGGGTACGTCTGGTTCGCACTGCTCGGCGCGGCGGCGGTGACAGCGCTCGTCTACGCCGTCGGCGGCGGACGCGGCGCCACCCCGGCCCGACTCGCGCTGGCCGGGGCGGCGCTCAACGCCACCCTCTACTCCTACGTGAGCGCGGTGATGCTGCTGGACACCGCGTCGCTGGAGCGGCTGCGTTTCTGGACGGTCGGTTCACTGGCCAGCGCAGACTCCGCGACGGTGACCCGGGTGCTGCCGTTCATCCTCATCGGGCTACTGGTCGCGCTCGGTGCCGCCCGTCCGCTGAACGCGCTCGCGCTCGGCGACGACGCGGCGCGAGCCCTCGGCGCTCGACCCGCGCTGATCCGCGCCGCCGTGATCGTCGCTGTCACCCTGCTCTGCGGCGCGGCGACCGCCGCGTGCGGCCCGATCGTCTTCGTCGGGCTGCTGGTGCCACACCTGGTCCGCGCCCTGACCGGGCCGGATCTGCGCTGGCTGCTGCCGTACTGCGCGGTGCTCGCACCCGCGTTGCTGCTCGGCGCCGACGTGCTCGGCCGGGTGCTGGGCCGCCCCGGAGAACTCCAGGTCGGCATGGTGACCGCGGTGCTGGGCGGCCCGCTGTTCCTGTGGCTGGTCACCCGCCGACCGGTGGCGCAACCGTGAGCGAGCGGAGCGAGCGAACCGGCAGGCTCAGGATTGTGGCGCGTCGCGCCAGCGCGCAGCGAAGGGAGCGATGGCGTGACTGTTCTGCGTAGTGGGGGGTTGTCGTTGCGGTTCCGGCCCCGCGCGTTGGGCGTCGGGGCCGGCGCGGCGGTGCTCGCAGCCGGATTCGGCCTGGTGGCCCTGGGCAGTGGTGACTACCCGATGGGGCCGGCGGACGTGCTGCGCACGTTGACCGGTGGCGGCAGTGTGGCGGAGCAGTTCATCGTGTTCGACCTGCGCCTGCCTCGGCTGGTCACCGCCCTGTTGGTCGGTGCGGCGTTGGCTCTCGCCGGCACTGTGTTCCAGTCGTTGGTGCGCAACCCGTTGGGCAGTCCGGACATCCTGGGCTTCACCCAGGGCGCGTCGACCGGGGCGCTGGTGGTGGTCGTCCTCGGTGGCAGCAGCCTGGCGTTGGCCGGCGCGGCGGTCGCCGGCGGTCTCGGCACCGGTCTGGTGATCTACGCGCTCGCCTGGCGGCGCGGGGTGCACGGCTTCCGGCTCATCCTGGTCGGTATCGGGGTGTCCGCGATCCTGACCGGTGTCAACGGCTATCTGCTGACCCGGGCGCCACTGATGGAAGCCGCCCGCGCGGTCCTCTGGCTCACCGGCAGCCTGGACGGGCGCGGCTGGGCCAACGCCGGGCCGCTGCTCGTCGTCCTGGTCGTGTTGGCGCCGCTGGTGCTCGTCGGCTGCGCTCCGGCGCTGCGGATGATGGAGTTGGGCGACGACGCGGCCAGCGCCCTGGGCGTGCCGGTACGCCGGCTGCGCCTGGTGCTGCTCGCCGCGGCGGTGCTGCTGGTCTCGTTCGCGGCGGCCGCCGCCGGGCCGGTGTCCTTCGTGGCGCTCGTCGCCCCGCACGTGGCGAAACGACTGACCCGGGCCCCGGGCCCGAACCTGCTGCCGTCGATGGCCGTCGGCGCGGCGCTGCTGGTCGGGGCCGACCTGGTGGCGCAGCGCGCGTTCGCCGGGCACCAACTCCCGGTCGGCGTGGTGACCGGCGTGATCGGCGGCGGTTACCTGGTCTGGCTGCTGGCTATGGAACGTCGGGCGGGCCGGCTGTGAACACCCGTGACGCCCTCGAAGGAGCACCCATGCAACCCGGCGATTCCCGGCTCGGCGGCACCGCGCTGACCCTCGCCTACGACCAGCGCACCATCGCCGAGAACCTGACAGTGGCGGTGCCCGACAGGTCCTTCACGGTGATCATCGGGCCGAACGCGTGTGGCAAGTCGACGCTGTTGCGCGCACTGTCCCGGATGCTGCGCCCGAGCGCCGGTGCGGTGCTGCTGGACGGACGGGACATTCACGACCTGCCGGCCCGCACTGTCGCCCGTACGCTCGGCCTGCTACCGCAGTCGTCGATCGCACCGGACGGCATCAGCGTCGCCGAACTGGTCGCCCGGGGTCGCTACCCCCACCAGGGGCTGCTGCGGCAGTGGTCCCGCGAGGACGAGCGGGTGGTCGAGGAGTCGATGGCCGCGACCGGTGTCGACGACCTCGCCGACCGGGCGGTGGACGAGCTGTCCGGCGGGCAGCGGCAGCGGGTCTGGATCGCCATGGCACTGGCCCAGCAGACGCCCCTGCTGCTGCTCGACGAGCCGACCACGTACCTCGACATCGCCCACCAGATCGAGATCCTGGACCTCTGCGCCCGGCTGCACGAGGAGCAGGGCCGCACCCTTGTCGCGGTGCTGCACGACCTGAACCACGCGGCCCGCTACGCCACCCACCTGATCGCCATGCGCGACGGACGCGTGGTGGCCGCCGGGGAGCCCGCGTCGGTGGTCACCGCCGAGCTGGTGGCGGCGGTGTTCGGGCTGCCCTGCCGGGTGATCGACGACCCGGCTACGGGCACCCCTCTGGTCGTTCCCGCGGCCCGACGCCGCGCCAGCCCCCTGGCCCCGGAGCCGGCGTGAGCGAGCCCAGCGAGCGAAGTGGCGAGCTGCGTTTCAGAGACCCGTTGGGAGTGACGACCCTGCGAGCGGCCGACCCGCTCGCGCTGGCGGTGGCGCATGG
>NZ_JAKKFD010000048.1 GCF_022229005.1 Micromonospora trifolii | reverse complement strand
CTCGATCCTGGATGTAGTGGCTTTCCGGCGCTTCGTGGCCACTACATCCTGGATCGAGCATGACCTTGGTGGCCGCACGCACCCCGAACCCTGCTCCGGCCGGTCAGGCACAGGTTTGTCGTCAAGATCCGCGCAACATCAGGGATGTTGCTGCATCCCGCGCGTCGGAGGCAGCAACATCCGGGAAGTTGCGCGGATCTCGACGCGGGGCGCGGGGCGCGGGGCGCGGGGCGCGGGGCGCGGGGCGCGGGGCGCGGGGCATGAGGGGCGGACACGCGGGAGCCCCCGGTCCCGCTGGGGACCGGGGGCTCCGGACGTCGTCAGCTCAGCCGGCCTGCTCGGCGAGTTGAAGGAACTGCCGCTTGGAGGCGAGGGCCTGCTCAGCCTCCTTGATCCGGCGTGCGTCCCCGGCGCTCTGCGCCCGGGCCAGCCGGTCCTCGGCCTCCGCCACCTGTGCCCGCATCTGGGCGAGCAGGGGGTTGTCCTCCTTGGTGGTGCGGCGCCACGCCGAGTCCATCACGTCACGGACCTTGTCGTCGATGACGCGCAGTCGACGCTCCAGCCCGGCGGCCGCCTCGCGGGGCACCCGGCCGGCCTCGTGCCACTGGGCCTGGATCTCCCGAAGCTTGGCCTGGGCGCCCTTCGGGTCGGCGTCGATGTCCAACGCCTCGGCCTCGGCGATCAGGGCCTGCTTGCGCTCCAGGTTGCCGCGCTGCTCGTTGTCCCGTGCGGAGAAGACCTCGCTGCGCCGGCTGAAGAAGGCGTCCTGCGCACCCCGGAACCGTTCCCAGAGCTTCTGCTCGGCCTCCTTGGAGGCGCGCGGAGCGGCCTTCCACTGGGTCATCAGGTCCTTGAGCTGGTTGGCGGCGGCGGCCCAGTCGGTGGAGTCCGAGAGCTTCTCCGCCTCGGCGACCAACTCCTCCTTGGCGGTCTGCGCCTGCTTGCGCTGCGAGTCCAGGGAGGCGAAGTGGGCACCCCGGCGGCGGGTGAAGCCGTCCCGGGCGGCGGCGAACCGCTTCCACAGCTCACCGTCGGCCTTCTTGTCGACCCCGCGGATGGTCTTCCACTCGTCGAGGATCTCCTTGAGCCGGTCCCCGGCGGTCTTCCACCCGGTGGATTCGGCGGCCAGCTTCTCGGCCTCTTCGACCAGCGCGGTCTTGCGGGCCAGGGCCTCGCCGCGAGCGGCGTCCCGGGCGGCGCGCGCTTCGCCAGCCTTCTCCTCGGCGAGGGTCGCCAGCTTGTCCAGGCGGGCGGCCAGCGCGTCGATGTCGCCGACCACGTTGGCCTCGGGCAGCGTGGTACGGATCCGCCGGATCGTGCTCAACGAGTGCCCGGCGTCCGCCGCACCCGACTTGAGTCGCGCCTCGGTCAGGTCCACCTCGGTCACCAGGTCGGCGAAGCGACGGGCGAAGTGTGCCAGGCCCTCCTCCGGTGCTCCCGCCTGCCAGGATCCGACCACCCGCTCTCCCTCGGTGGTCTTGACGTACACGGTGCCGTCCGCGTCCACCCGTCCGAAGGCAGTCCAGTCGCTCATGTGCCCATCCTCGTTCTCCCGGCGTCGAGGGATCGATCCCCCGTCGCCGCCACGGCGCAGCCAAGTTGCTTCCGGCATTGTCACAGGTCCGACCCGGTCCGCGTCGAGCGCCTATCGCCGACCGTGACCATACGGTGTCCTAGGGGCCTAATGACCGGATCGGCTCGGAGACGCACCGGGGATTCCCGCTACGGTGGACGGGTGCCACTGGTCTCCGCCGCCGTCTGCCCGCATCCGCCCCTGCTCGTGCCCGAGGTGGCCGGTGCCGCGGCCCCGGAGCTGGACGATCTGCGGGCGGCCTGTGACACCGCCGTGCGCCGGCTGTTGGCCACCAATCCGGACATTGTGGTGCTGGTGGGCACCGGCCCGGTGACCGGCCCGATCCGCACCCCGGCGACCGGTTCGCTCCAGCCCTGGGGTGTCGACCTGGACGTGCCGCTGGTGTCGGGTCAACCGGACCGGGGCGCTGTGCTGCCGTTGAGCCTGACCATCGGCGCGTGGCTGTTGGCCCGCCACGGCACCCCACCGCCGGTGACCGCCGTGCAGGTGGCCGCCGATGCCGGCCCGGCCGAGCTGGCCGCGCTCGCCCAGGAGGTCGGCGCCACCGGTGACCGGGTGGCGTCGCTGGTGCTCGGGGACGGGTCGGCCTGCCGCGGCGAGAAAGCACCCGGGTACGACGACGCGCGCGCCCTCCCGTACGACCGGGGGGTTGCCGCGGCGCTGGCCGGCGCGGACCTGGACGCCCTGCTCGACCTCGACCCGGTGGTGTCGACGGAGCTGAAGGCCGCCGGTCGCGGCCCCTGGCAGGTGCTCGCCGGCGCGGCCCGCGCGGCCGGTGGTGGGTGGCGCGGCGAGTTGCTGCACGACTCCGCCCCCTACGGGGTGGCCTACTTCGTGGCGTCCTGGGGGCGGGTGTGACCACCGCCGGTGTCGGCACTGTCGTCGCGGTGGTCGGCCCGACAGCGGCCGGCAAGTCGGCGCTGAGCATCGCGTTGGCGCACGCCCTGGACGGGGAGGTGGTCAACGCCGACTCGATGCAGCTCTACCGGGGCATGGACATCGGCACCGCCAAGTTGACCCTCGCCGAGCGGGACGGGGTGCCGCATCACCTGCTGGACATCTGGGAGGTCACCGAGCCGGCGAGCGTCGCGGAGTACCAGCGACTGGCCCGCGCGGCGGTCGACGATATCCTGTCCCGGGGGCGGGTGCCGCTACTGGTCGGTGGCTCCGGGCTGTACGTGCGGGCGGTGCTGGAGCGCTTCGAGTTCCCCGGCACGGACGCCGCGCTGCGGGAGCGGCTGGAACGGGAGTTGGCCGAGGTCGGCCCGGCCCCGCTGTACGCGCGGCTGCGTGCCGCCGACCCGGTCGCCGCGCAGGGCATCCTGGCCGGTAACGGTCGGCGGATCGTGCGGGCCCTGGAGGTGATCGAGCTCACCGGCGCGCCGTTCGCCGCCTCGCTGCCGCAGCCCACGCCGTACTACCCGTCGGTGCAGCTCGGCGTCGACCTGGACACCGGCCCACTGGACGAGCGGATCGCGCTGCGGGTCGACCGGATGTGGGCCGACGGCCTGGTGCCGGAGACCCGTGAGCTGGTCGGGCGCGGCCTGCCCGAGGGGCGGACGGCGAGTCGGGCGCTGGGCTACCAGCAGGTGCTGCGCCTGCTCGCCGGTGAGCTGACCGAGGCGCAGGCGCACGACGAGACGGTCCGGGCGACGCGGCGTTTCGTCCGCCGGCAGCGGTCCTGGTTCCGGCGCGACCCGCGGATCCACTGGCTGGACTCGACGACCCCGGACCTGATCGGGGCCGCCCTGCGTCTGGTGCCGGCCGAGACGCGATAATGGGGCAGTGGAGTTCACCAAGGGCCACGGCACCGGCAACGACTTCGTCCTCCTGCCCGACCCGGACGGTCAGCTCGACCTGACCCCGGAGCTGGTCGCGGCGCTCTGCGACCGGCGTCGGGGCATCGGCGCGGACGGCGTACTGCGGGTGGTCCGCGCGGCCAAGCATCCGGACGGCGCGGGTTTGGCCAGCGAGGCCGAGTGGTTCATGGACTACTGGAACGCCGACGGTTCGTTCGCCGAGATGTGCGGCAACGGCGCCCGGGTCTTCGTGCGCTACCTGCTCGACACCGGGTTGGCCACGCCGGCCGGTGCGGCGCTGCCGGTGGCCACCCGGGCCGGCGTGGTGCGCGCGCTCGTCGAGGGTGACGTCGTGTCCGTCGAGATGCGCCGACCCCAGGTGTACGACAGTTCCGCCGCCACCCTCGGCGGGCTGACAGTGACCGGTGCTGTGGTGGACGTCGGCAACCCGCACCTGGTCTGCGTGCTGCCGGCCGGCGTGGAGCTGTCGGCGCTGGACCTGACCGTCGCACCCGGGTTCGACCCGGCGGTCTTCCCGAGCGGGGTGAACGTGGAGTTCATCGTGGCGGGTGACCCGGTCGACGGCACCGACGAGCACAGCCTGATGCGGGTGTACGAGCGCGGCAGCGCCGAGACCTTGTCCTGCGGCACCGGTGCCTGCGCGGTGGGTGCGGTGGCGCTGCGCGACGCCGGCCGGGACACCGGCGTGGTCGCCGTTGACGTGCCCGGCGGCCGCCTGACGGTGACTGTCACTGCCGACTCCTGCTGGCTCTCCGGCCCCGCCGTCCTGGTGGCCACCGGCGAGCTCAGCCTCCCCACGCTCCGCCCCTGACGCGTGCCCCACCGCCACCTGCGTTGATCAAGAGGTTTGCGTCAAGATTCGCGTGATTCCTGACGCAAACCTCTTGATCAACGGCATGGCTTACGGGGTGGCGCTGGCGCTGGCCGCGATCTCGGGGAGGTCGGCGGGGCCGGGGTCGGCGGCCGGGAGCGGGCTGGGGTTGTGCGCGGCGGCGCGGACGGCGGCGGCGACCGCCGGGGCGACCCGCGAGTCGAAGACGCTCGGCACGATCACCGTCGGGTTGATCTTGTCCTCCCCGACGACGTCGGCGATGGCCCGGGCGGCCGCGAGGGCCATCTCCTCGGTGAACTCCTCGGCATGCGCGTCGAGCATTCCGCGGAACACCCCGGGGAAGGCGAGCACGTTGTTGATCTGGTTCGGCTGGTCGGAGCGGCCGGTGGCGACCACCGCGGCGTGCTTGCGCGCCTCCCGCGGGTCCACCTCCGGGTCCGGGTTCGCGAGGGCGAAGACGATCGAGTCCTTCGCCATCTGCGCGATGTCGTCGCCGGTGAGCAGGTTCGGCGCGCTGACCCCGATGAACACGTCGGCGCCGCGGATGGCGCCGGGCAGGTCACCGGAGTAGTTCTCCTTGTTGGTGTTCTCCGCCAGCCACTGCCAGGCCGAGTTGAGCCCGGTCAGCCCGCGGTGCAGGGCGCCCTCCCGGTCGTACGCGATGATGTCGCCGACGCCCTGACGCAGCAGCAGCTTCATGATCGCGGTGCCGGCCGCGCCGGCTCCGGAGACGACCACCCGGACGTCTTCGAGCCGCTTGCCCACCACCCGCAGCGCGTTGGTCAGCGCGGCCAGCACGCAGATCGCGGTGCCGTGCTGGTCGTCATGGAAGACCGGGATGTCCAGCGCCTCGCGCAGCCGGGCCTCGATCTCGAAGCAGCGCGGCGCGGCGATGTCCTCCAGGTTGATGCCGCCGTAGGCCGGCGCGATCGCCTTGACGATCTGCACGATCTCGTCGGTGTCCTGGGTGTCCAGCACCACCGGCCAGGCGTCCACCCCGCCGAAGCGCTTGAACAGCGCTGCCTTGCCCTCCATCACCGGCAACGAAGCGGCCGGGCCGAGGTTGCCCAGGCCGAGCACCGCCGAGCCGTCGCTGACCACCGCGACGGTGTTGCGCTTGATGGTCAGCCGCCGCGCGTCGGCCGGGTTCTCCGCGATCGCCATGCAGACCCGGGCCACCCCCGGGGTGTACGCGCGGGACAACTCGTCGCGGTTGCGCAGCGCGACCTTCGAGGTCACTTCGATCTTGCCGCCGAGGTGCAGCAGGAACGTCCGGTCCGACACCTTGCGCACATCCACGCCGTCCAGCGCGGTCAGCGCGTCGACCACCTGGTCGGCGTGACCGGCGTCGGCGGTGTCGCAGGTCAGGTCGACGATCACGTGGGTCGGGTCCGAGTCCACCACGTCCAGCGCCGTGACGATCGCCCCGGCCTCGCCGACGGAGGTGGTGAGCCGCCCGATCGAGGAGGCGTCCGCGGTCACGGCGATCCGAATGGTGATCGAAAATCCGGCGCTGGGCATTCGGGTGATGGCCACGGGATCCCTCCGTAACGGCTGTGCGGCCGATCGGCCGCCGCCCGCATTTCTACCGGGTTGTCGCGGCCGACCAGCATTCGCCCCCACTTTTGGCGACCTTCACCATGGGCATATAGCAGGTGCGTTCGGCGTTGTGTCATGTCAGGATTACGTTCTACTTATCAAAACGGACAGGAGAACCGCTTGCGAGACCAGGAGAGCTTTGTCCCCGTCGAGGACGAGCTCGACGACGTCACCACCGGCGAGATGGAGCTGTCGGAGCGACAGTCCCTCCGACGCGTCCCGGGTCTGTCAACCGAGCTCACCGACGTCACCGAGGTGGAATACCGCCAGCTGCGGCTGGAGCGGGTCGTTCTGGTGGGCGTCTGGACCGAAGGTACCGTCGCCGACGCGGAAAACTCGCTGACCGAGCTCGCCGCGCTGGCCGAAACCGCCGGTTCGCAGGTGCTCGAAGGGCTCATCCAGCGTCGTACCCGACCCGACCCGGCCACGTACATCGGCCGTGGCAAGGTCGACGACCTCGGCGCAGTGGTGCTCTCCACCGGCGCCGACACTGTCATCTGTGACGGTGAGTTGTCCCCGTCGCAGCTGCGCAACCTGGAGCAGCGCACCAAGGTCAAGGTCGTCGACCGCACCGCGCTGATCCTCGACATCTTCGCCCAGCACGCCAAGAGCAAGGAAGGTAAGGCGCAGGTCGAGCTGGCCCAGCTCCAATACCTGCTGCCCCGACTGCGCGGTTGGGGTGAGACGCTCTCCCGGCAGACCGGTGGTTCCGGCCGGGGCGGCGGCGCCGGCGGCGGTGTGGGTGTCCGTGGTCCCGGTGAGACCAAGCTGGAGACCGACCGGCGGCGCATCCGTCACCGCATCTCCCGGCTGCGTCGCGAGATCAAGAGCATGAAGACGGTACGCGTGACCAAGCGCGCCCGACGTTCCCGCAACTCCGTTCCCGCGGTCGCCATCGCCGGCTACACCAACGCCGGCAAGTCCAGCCTGCTCAACCGGCTGACCGGCGCGGGCGTGCTGGTGGAGAACGCTCTGTTCGCCACGCTGGACCCGACCACCCGCAAGGCCACCACCTCGGACGGGCGGCTCTACACCCTCTCCGACACCGTCGGCTTCGTCCGACACCTCCCGCACCAGATCGTCGAGGCGTTCCGCTCGACGCTGGAGGAGGTCGCGGAGGCGGATCTGGTGGTGCACGTCGTGGACGGCACCCACCCGGATCCGGAGGAGCAGGTCCGGGCGGTCCACGCGGTGCTCGCCGAGGTCAGCGCTGACCGGCTTCCCGAGCTGTTGGTGGTCAACAAGACCGACGCGGCCGACGAGGACACTCTGCTGCGGCTCAAGCGGCTCTGGCCAGACGCGATCTTCGTGTCCGCGTACTCCGGGCGGGGCATGGACGAGCTGCGCGTGGCGATCGAGGAGCGGCTGCCGAGCCCGGCCGTGGAGGTCCGGGCCGTGCTCCCGTACGACCGGGGCGACCTGGTGGCTCGGGCGCACCGCACGGGCGAGGTGCTCAGCACGTCGCACCTGCCGGAGGGCACTCTCCTGCACGTCCGCGTCGGCGCGGAGTTGGCGGCGGAGCTGACGGCGTTCGACGTGGAGCGGCAGGGGCAGGCGGCCGGCAGCCGGTCCTGAGCGACCACGGCGTCATCCACCGGAAACGCGCGGCATGCGACACTGGCCGAATGCGCCGCGTTGTTTCCTCGGTCACGGTTGCCCTCGGCCTGCTCGGGGCAACCGTGGCGCTCGCCGGAGTCGCCGCAGCGGCTCCCGCCCCTGGGGCGTCCGGGCCGCCCGCCGCGAACCCTGGCCAGAAGCGGTGCACGATCGCCGACGAGCGCCTACGGGAGCTGTCCGGGCTGGTCGCCACCAAGAGTGGCTACATCGTCATCAACGACGGCACCGAGGTCCCGGAGCGTAAGCGGGTCTTCTTCCTCGACAGCAAGTGCAAGATCTCGAAGGAGCCGGTCCGCTACTCGGGGCAGGGTCCGTTCGACACCGAGGATCTTGCCCTGTCCAAGGACGGTAAGACCCTCTGGATCGCCGACACCGGTGACAACCCCGACTCGAAGGAGCGCCGCAGCCGCGTCGCGCTCTGGTCGATGCCGGTCACCGGCGCCAAGGCGCCGACGCTGCACCGGCTCTCCTACCCCGAGGCCAAGCCGCACGACGCCGAGGCGCTGCTCATCGGCGACGACGGAAAACCGGTGATCATCACCAAGGTGACCAGCGGCAAGGCCGAGATCTACACGCCGTCGGCGGCCCTCAAGAGCGGCGACACCGCCCCGGTGCCGATGCTTAAGGCCGGCGAGCTCACGCTGCCGAAAACCCAGACGGAGAACACCCTCAACACGTTCGGCCGGATCGCCATCACCGGCGCGTCCCGGGCACCGGACGGCTCCCGGGTGGTCCTGCGCACCTATGCGGACGCCTTCGAGTTCGACGTGACAGGTGGCGACATCGTGGGCGCGCTCACCACCGGCAAGCCGCGGGTGACGCCGCTGGCCGACCCGTTCGGCGAGGCCATCAGTTACACCTCGGACGGAAAGTCGTTCCTCACCGTCTCCGACGCGGGCCGGTTCACCGAAGACGAGCCGCTCGACATCCTCAGCTACGCCCCGTCCACGTCGACCGCGGTGCCACTGGCTGCCGAGGACGGCGCCAAGCCGGCCGCCTCGAAATCCTGGACCGACGGGCTGAGCCTCGACGACATCACGTACCTGGTCGGCGCGGTCGGGCTGATCGGCCTGCTGTTGGTCGCCGCCGGCATCTTCGGCATCGTTCGCGCCCGCCGTCGCCCGCCGACCGCTGACGCGTCCGACCCGTCGGAGCCGGATGGCGAGCCGTTCGGCCCGCGCGCGGGCCGTGCCGTCGACGGGTTCCCGGCCGACGATGACCGCAGGGGTGGTGTCTACGGGGGCGGCGCGCCGGCCGGCGGCGCTGTCTACGGCGGTGGTGCGGGTCGTGGCGGCCCAGCCCCCGCAGGTGGTGCGGGTCGCGGTGGCCCGGCCCCAGCGGGTGGTGCCGTGTACGGCGGTGGCGGTCGACCGGCCTCGGCTGACGGTGGCTACGGTGCGCCGCGACCGGACGGCGGCGGCGGCGGTGCTGGCGTGTACGGCGGTGGCGGACGCCCTCCGGCCAGTGGCGGTGGTCGTCCCCCGGCTGGCGGTGGTCGTCCCCCGGCTGGTGGTGGTGGACGCCCTCCGGCCAGTGGCGGCGGCCGTCCGCAGGGTGGCGGCGGTCGCCCCCAGGGCGGTGGCGATGGTCGTCCTGGCAGTGGCGTGTACGGCGGCGAGGGCGGTCAGCCCGGTCGCGCGGAGCCGCCACGGCGCGGTGGGCAGGAGCCCGACTACCGGGGTCAGCGGCCCGGCCGCCGACGCGACGACGACGACGCGCCGCCGGTGGACCCGTACGGGCAGTATCCCGGGGGCGGTCGCGGTCACCGGGGCGACCGTTACTGATCGGCGCTGAGGCGCTCACCCCGCCCTGAACGAGCGGTGCGGGTGGGCGCGCCGTCAGCACCCACCCGCCGATCGGTCAGATCCGGCGTAGCACCGCCACGACCCGGCCCATGATGGTGGCGTCGTCGCCGGGGATCGGGTCGAAGGCCGGGTTCTGCGGCATCAGCCAGACGTGCCCGTCGCGCCGCCGATAGGTCTTCACTGTCGCCTCGCCGTCGAGCATGGCGGCCACGATCTCGCCGGAGTCGGCGGTCGGCTGCTGCCGGACGACCACCCAGTCGCCGTCGCAGATCGCCGCGTCGAGCATCGAGTCGCCCTTGACCTGGAGCATGAAGACCTCGCCCTCACCCACCAGCTCGCGGGGGAGGGGGAAGATGTCCTCCACGGCCTGCTCGGCGAGGATCGGCCCACCGGCGGCGATCCGACCGAGCATCGGCACGTACGCCGGGGTCGGGCGCTGTGCCCTCGACAGCTCGTCGTCGATCGCCTCGCTGGGGGCGCGGACGTCCACAGCGCGCGGCCGGTTCGGGTCGCGGCGCAGGAAGCCCTTCTTCTCCAGCTCCTTGAGCTGGTAGGCGACGCTGGACGGCGACACCAGGCCGACCGCCTCGCCGATCTCCCGGACGCTCGGCGGGTAGCCGTGTCGTTCCACCCAGGTGCGGATGAACTCCAGGATGCGCCGCTGGCGGGCGGTCAGGTCGACCGTCGCCGGGTCGGGGAAGGCGCTGACCACCGGGGTGACCTGGCGCACGGCGGGCTGACCCGTCCGGCTGCGCGCGGCGCTGCGGCGTCGGGTGGCTGGAGGGCCCGCCTCGGTGATCTGCTGCGGGCTCTTCGGCCGGCTGGCCCGGTCCTCGGTCACGTCCGTCCTCCCTGGTCGGCGCTGGGTGCCTCGTCGGCTCGTGGTGCGTGCGGTGGTGCCACGTTGTTCATGACCGTATAGGTGAGATCAGTCATTTTCAAACATCTGTACGACCTCTCACCGGCGTGTCGGGGTGAAAAAGCGCTCCGCTCGTACGGATGTTCTGATAAATGGTACGTCAGGTAGCACTGGTGTTCGATCGTGGACCTTTTTCCGGGCGGATCCGGCCGGCTGGCCGGTAACCCGGCCGGGATCGTGACGTTGGGTCTTCGGGCGTTGTGCGGGGCGTGGATGACCGGGTGGTCCGTGACGCGCCGGACACGCCGGCCAACTTGACCCGGCTTCCCCGGCGACATACGGTCGACCCCTAGATGTAGTAGTGACACGGGCGTAAGTTGCCTACAGGTTGGGTCTGACTACCGACCGCACTCCCGTAACGTCGATCACGGCGGGCGTCGTCCGAGGATGGCACCGTCGGGGTCGGTCGTGCCCGGGAGTGTTCGGTGTGCTCGCAGTTGATCATTATTTGGAGGTGGGCGATGCGGTGTCCGTACTGCCGGCACGCTGACTCCCGGGTGGTCGACTCGCGGGAGGCCGACGACGGCCAGCTCATCCGACGGCGGCGGTCCTGCCCGGAGTGCGGCAAGCGGTTCACCACCGTCGAGGAGGCGGTCCTCGCTGTCGTCAAGCGCAGCGGGGTGACCGAGCCGTTCAGTCGCACGAAGATCATCGGCGGGGTGCGGAAGGCGTGCCAGGGCCGGCCGGTGGACGACGACTCACTCGCGCTGCTCGCGCAGCGGGTGGAGGAGACGGTCCGGGCCAAGGGGGCCGCCGAGATCCCCAGCCACGACGTGGGCCTGGCGATCCTGGGTCCGCTACGCGACCTGGACGAGATCGCCTACCTGCGGTTCGCCAGCGTCTACCGCTCGTTCGACTCGCTCGCCGACTTCGAGCGCGAGATCGAGACGTTGCGGGCCGCGGCGCGAGCCCGGGAGCAGGGCCGGGCCGATGCGGTTGAGGCCGCCGGCCGTACCAGCTGAGTCTTCACGGTTTTTCACAGAGATTGGGACGCGCGGTGGGTGACCGCGCAGACGAGGGGGGCGACGGCGTGACAACTAGCCGTTCACGGAACAAGGCAGGCGCGGGGCTGAAGATCGAGCGGGTGTGGACGACCGAGGGGGTCCACCCGTACGACGAGGTCTCCTGGGAGCGCCGTGACGTCGTGATGACGAACTGGCGGGACGGCTCGATCAACTTCGAGCAGCGTGGGGTGGAGTTCCCGGAGTCGTGGAGCGTCAACGCGGCCAACATCGTGACCACCAAGTACTTCCGGGGAGCGGTGGGGACCCCGGAGCGGGAGTGGTCGCTCAAGCAGCTGATCGACCGGGTGGTCACCACCTACCGCACAGCGGGCGAGGAGTACGGCTACTTCGCCAGCCCGGCCGACGCCGAGGTGTTCGCGCACGAGCTGACCTGGATGCTGCTGAACCAGGTGTTCAGCTTCAACTCGCCGGTCTGGTTCAACGTCGGCACGCCGTCGCCGCAGCAGGTCAGCGCCTGCTTCATCCTGGCCGTCGACGACTCGATGGACTCGATCCTCGACTGGTACAAGGAGGAGGGGCTGATCTTCAAGGGCGGCTCCGGCTCCGGGGTCAACCTGTCGCGGATCCGCTCGTCCCGTGAGCTGCTCTCCTCCGGCGGCAACGCCTCAGGCCCGGTCAGCTTCATGCGCGGCGCGGACGCCTCCGCCGGCACCATCAAGTCCGGCGGCGCGACCCGCCGGGCGGCCAAGATGGTCATCATCGACGTCGACCACCCGGACATCCAGGAGTTCGTGGTCACGAAGGCGCGCGAGGAGGACAAGATCCGCGCGCTGCGCGACGCCGGGTTCGACATGGACCTCGGCGGCTCCGACATCGTCAGCGTGCAGTACCAGAACGCCAACAACTCGGTCCGGGTCTCCGACGAGTTCATGTCGGCGGTCGAGAACGGCAAGGGCTTCGACCTGCGCGGCCGGCTGGACGGCTCGGTGATCGAGACCGTCGACGCCAAGAACCTCTTTCGCTCCATCTCCCAGGCCGCCTGGGAGTGCGCCGACCCGGGCCTGCAGTACGACGACACGATCAACGACTGGCACACCTGCCCGGAGACCGGGCGGATCACCGCGTCGAACCCGTGCTCGGAGTACCTGCACCTGGACAACTCCTCGTGCAACCTTGCCTCGCTCAACCTGATGAAGTTCCTCCGCGCCGACGGTGGCTTCGAGGTGGAGAAGTTCGTCAAGTCCGTCGAGTTCGTCATCACCGCGATGGACATCTCGATCTGCTTCGCGGACTTCCCGACCGAGAAGATCGGTGAGACGTCCCGCGCCTACCGGCAGCTCGGCATCGGCTACGCCAACCTGGGCGCCCTGCTGATGGCCACCGGCCTGCCGTACGACTCGGACCAGGGCCGCTCGGTCGCCGCGTCGATCACGTCCCTGATGACCGGCACCGCCTACCGCCGCTCAGCCGAGCTGGCCGGCGTCGTCGGCCCGTACGACGGCTACGCCCGCAACGCCGAGCCGCACAAGCGGGTCATGCGCAAGCACGCGGCGGCCAACGACGAGATCAAGCCGACCAGCCCGGTGGCCACCGCCATCGTGCGTGAGGCGACCAAGCAGTGGACCCAGGGCAACAAGATCGGCGACAAGTTCGGTTGGCGCAACGCGCAGGCGAGCGTCCTCGCCCCGACCGGCACGATCGGCTTCATGATGGACTGCGACACGACCGGCGTGGAGCCGGACCTGGCGCTGGTCAAGTTCAAGAAGCTGGTCGGCGGCGGCTCGATGCAGATCGTCAACCAGACGGTGCCGCGCGCCCTGCGCAGCCTCGGCTACCCCGAGGAGCAGGTCGAGGCGATCGTCGAGCACATCGCCGACCACGGCCACGTGGTCGACGCCCCGGGCCTCAAGCCGGAGCACTACCCGGTCTTCGACTGCGCCATGGGGGAGCGGACGATCGCCCCGATGGGTCACGTGCGGATGATGGCGGCCATCCAGCCGTTCGTCTCCGGCGCCATCTCCAAGACGGTCAACATGCCGGAGGCGGCCACCGTCGAGGACGTCGAGAAGATCTACTTCGAGGGCTGGAAGCTCGGCCTCAAGGCGCTGGCGATCTACCGGGACAACTGCAAGGTCGGCCAGCCGCTCTCGGTGGCCAAGTCCAACAAGTCCACCGAGCCGGCCTCCGTCGAGACCGCACCGGCCGCGCCGGCCGCGGTCGAGAAGGTCATCGAGTACCGGCCGGTGCGTAAGCGCCTGCCGAAGAAGCGCCCGTCCGAGACGGTCAGCTTCTCCGTCGGTGGCGCCGAGGGCTACCTGACCGCGTCGTCCTACCCGGACGACGGCCTCGGTGAGGTCTTCCTGAAGATGTCCAAGCAGGGCTCGACCCTGGCCGGCGTGATGGACGCCTTCTCGGTGGCCATCAGCATCGGCCTGCAGTACGGCGTGCCGCTGGAGACGTTCGTCAGCAAGTTCACCAACATGCGCTTCGAGCCGGCCGGCATGACCGACGACCCGGACGTGCGGATGGCGGCCTCGGTGATGGACTACATCTTCCGTCGCCTGGCGCTGGACTTCCTGCCCTACGAGCGCCGCGCCGAGTTGGGCATCTTCACCGCCTCGGAGCGGGCCGCGCAGCTGCGGGCCGAGGCCGACGCGGAGGCCGCCGGCGTCACCGGCGCCGAGCTCACCGCGATGGCGTCGTCCGCGCCGGTCGAGACCCCGGCCAAGCCGGAGGCTGTCGCCCAACCGGCCCAGGAGATGGCCGACGTGGCCGCCGCCAAGCCGGCTCCGAGCGTGGGTTCCAGCACCGAACTGCTGGAGGCCGTGATCGGCAAGGCCGCCGACGCGCCGCTCTGCTTCACCTGCGGTACGAAGATGCGCCCCGCCGGTAGCTGCTATGTCTGCGAGGGCTGCGGCTCCACCAGCGGCTGCAGCTGACGTAGAGCCCGCGGCAGGAGCACGGGAGTGAGTTGTACCTGATCTTCGCAATCGACTAGTTGTCAAGATCTAGGGCTATCACTTCCAAGGCGATGGGTGCTAAATCGCACGAACGAACACGGCCCGGTCCCTCGCCGTGAGGGACCGGGCCGATTCGGAGCACGAGTTGCCCGTACACCGACCGGGCGATTCGCTTGCCGCCGCCCACGGGGACGGCATCAGGTCTTCTCGGCCGGTCGGGATAGCCGGCGCGGGATGTTCAGAAGAAGGGGGCTGCAGAGGCCCAGACAAGTCAGCGGAGGGCCGGCCTGGCCGGGCCGGCCCTCCGTGGCACTGACAGACCTGTCAGATGCGGGCGATCATCCGTATCAGACCACTGTCTGCGCCGACTTGTCACATCGACGCGGGCAGGAGGTGAGAAATGTCTAGCAGGAACACCAAGCAGACCAGCGCCAAAGCGGCGCGGGCTGCAGGCAAGGTGCTGAGCAATCCGAAGGCGAGCAAGGCCGCGAAGTCGGCTGCCGCCAGCGCGTTGTCCCAGACGCCGAAGCGGAAGTGATTCCGGGGCGGTCCTCTCTTCGAAGGGGAGGACCGTCATCTGGCCGCAGCGCCGTAGCTTCTCACCTCGCTTAAGGAGTACCAGTGACACGAACCACCAGCAAGACTGCTGAGTTACTCGACATCATCCGTAGCCAGATCGCCCCAAAGGACGAAGCGCTTAAGGAGGCCCGGGGTCGCCGCGATGCCGTTCGCGGTGCCGCAGACGCCTTCGGTTCCACCAACCGCACCTTTGCCTCCGGGTCCATCGCCCACCGAACCGCGAACTGCCCAGTCCACCGGCGCGACGCTGGGCTGGACGCCGACTGCGGGGTGGTCTTGGACCGGCGCGCTTACTCCCACCTCGGACCAGACAGTCTGCTCGGGCAGGGTCCGAACAAGGTCGTGAACCAGATGGCAGACCACCTCCAGCGTGAGCTGAAGGGCACCTACCCCAAGGTCAAGGCCAAGGTGACTAAGCGCGCCATCCTGCTAGCCTTCGACGAGCCGCTGTCGGGCGGGGAAGATCCAACCGTAGATATCGTCGTCGGACTTGACCGTGCCCAACTGCCGGGCCTATGGATTCCAAACACCGAGAGCGATACCTGGGACCCTTCGCACCCGGAGAAGCACACCGAGTTGCTTACCGCCGAACCGGCGACTCTCCGCCTGGTCCGTCAGCACGCCATCCGCCTCGCGAAGGCCGAGAACAAGCGCACCGAGCGTCCGCCGCTGTGCTCGTTCAACATCGAGGCGTTCGGCTGGATGTTCGTCAGGCCCGGCATGAGCGACGCCGAGGCACTGCTGGCCATTTGGCGTGACGGAGCCGCGGACTTGGCGCAGAGGCTGACACCGGACCCGGCCCAGGTGTCGGCGGACATCAAGGTCGAGGACTGCGACTTGGCGCTGTTTCGTCTCAGGTATGCCGCCAGCCAGCTCCAGAGCGCCTTGGATCACGACGATGACGCGGAGTGGGTCCGCCGGGCACTCGCGCCGCTGTTCCCCGAGTTTGTACCGCCGGCCCTCGACGCCTTCTCGAAGGCACAGGTGGTCGCAGAGTCCCGTGACCCGGGCTCGCAGTTGCGCTTTGGAGCTGGCGGTGTCCTCGGGCTCTCCGGCGCACTGGTGAACACTTCGGTGCGGTCCTTCGGCGAGCAGGGCTGAGTGATTACGCCCCGCGGGACGCCGAAGCGGCCTTGGTCGTGGCTCGATGATCCGCTCCGTCGAGCGAAAACCGAGAGCTGCGCACGTCGTGAGCTTCCTGACCTGCACTACCAGCACCGGCGGCGCTTGTCGGGTTCGGTCGACATCTGGGTAGCAAGCGTGCTAATCGATCATGACCTGAGACGGATGGTCAGGATTGAGTTTCACCGACGATATCCAAGTCACCCAGATGTATATGCCGATGGGCCCACTGAGTCGCCGCACCGTTACTCGGAGCGAGGTCGGACAAGGCTGTGCTTGTGGCTGCCCGGCGATCAGCCGGAACGCCGTTGGCGGGTGGCGGAGGGTCTTCTGGCGCTGTTCGCCATTGCCGCACACCACCTGTTCAAGGAAGCGTGGTGGCGCGAAACAGGTGAGTGGCTGGGAGAGGAGGCGCCTCACGAAGACGACCTCCGCGATGAAGTCAGTCCTGCCTCGAGCTGAATGTCGTCTCGGTGCCTCCCTCCCGGGTAAGCCCAGACCGTGACAAGGTGAGGGGAGAAAATGGGTGGATCACCTGAGATTTTGGGACTGGAAGCTGTTCGACAACTTCACCTGGGCCAACGGCGCAACCCTCCTAGCTGCTCTCATCGCTGTGACAGGCGTTGCGATCGGGTTCGGTGTCACCAGTGCCCATAGCCGACGCGAACGGCGCGCCCAGACCTACGCCGAGTCCATTCAGGCGGTTTCGGAGTACGTCGAGGGCCCCTACCGCGTTGCTCGGTGTCACAACAACGCTACAGAGCGGGCATCGCTCTCAGCGGACTTCAGCGCCATCCAGGCCCGCCTTGACGCCCATAAGGTGCTGCTGCGTCTACATGCACCGAGAGGCGTCGCCGACGCGTACGACGCCTACGTCGCCGCTGCTCGCACCGAGGCCGGGAGGCAAATGAGCGCACAGTGGAACAAGCCGCCAGCCAAGCGACATCGTGACATGAACGTGGTCCGTCCCTTCGACCGCTCCGTGTCACTAGCGAAAAAAGAGGTGCTTCTAGTGGCCATGGGGCGCGACCTGGGCCGTCGGTGGTGGAAGTTCTGGCGGTGGCTCCAAGCCTGACCTACCTGGGTCATGGCCTATTGGCTTGCTGCATTGGCAGGGTCGCCGATCCCCCGCCATGCTGCCTGCGGTTTGAAGATGCACCCAGCATCCGCCTGCCAGTCTGCGAGAGCTGTGGCCGTAGCGGGCGTGCGCGGAAGGCCCCGCTGTCCCGGTCTCTCTTATCCGTGTAGGGGCAGCGCGGTTGCAGGATCCTCGGGAGTGTGCGGAAGATGCTTGCCGTTAGTCACGATGCTTTGAGTCATCAAGATGACTCAAGGCACTGAGCCCGGGCACCAACGGCCCTACTGATACAAATTCGGCGATCCTTGTCGCCCGCGCTTGAGAGAAGGGGCGGTTGCACCTGGCGATTCGTCTTCCGACAGATGCATGCATTCACCGCGAGCCCACAGCACGCTTACTGCGCCGTCGTTGAGCTACCGAGTACTCCGAACAAACCGCGACCAGGCGCTTCTCGTGAAGCGAAGGGTCGACCCGTTGGGATCCTTGCTGTCGCGTACCGCGATGCTCGTATCCACTTCGGCTACTTCGACACACGCGCCGCCGTTGTTGTCGCTGTAGCTCGACTTGTGCCAGACCAGGCGATCCGAGGTTTCCATGATCACTCTTTCAGGTCTGTTGCCGCTCCACGTCGTCCGCCATCCGCAGGATGAGCTTGCGCGACTCTACCGGCCCGAGAGCGGCTGCCCGGAGTCGGTCCCACAGTCGAGTGTAGGCGCGCACGGCGTCGGGCCGGTCAAGGTAATCCGCGTCGGTGAAGGTCTCGACGTAGACCACGTCGGATGCCGCGTCATCGCCGAAACGCAGGATGATGAAGCTGAACGACGCCGTCTCGTAGGTCTGCGCGTCGAACGGAAATACCTGCAACGCGACGTTGGGCTGTTCGCTGACCTCCGCCAGGTGCAGGAGTTGGCGGCGCATGGTCGTTCCGTCGCCGAGGCTTCGTCGGAGCGCCGACTCGCTGAGGATGAAGTTCAGGTCCGGCCCATCGTTCTGGCGCAGGATCGATTGACGTTCCATGCGGACGGCAACCTGCCGGTCGACCTCATCGGTGGACGGGCGAGGATGGGCGATCGCGTTCATGGCGCGGATGTACGGCTCGATCTGGAGAACTCCGGGGATGACCTCTGGCTGGTACCAACGGATCTCTGATGCGTCACTTTCGAGGTCCAGGTACTGGCGGAACCAGTCAGGTACGGCGTTCCGGTAGGTGCTCCAGCGTCCGCGTTGCCGCCCTGCTCGTGCGAGGTCGCGCAGTGGCTCGGCTTCATCGCCCCGGACCCCGTACAGATCGAGCAGCAGGTTCAAGTCGGTGAGCCTGATCCCCGACTGCCCAAGCTCAATCCTGCTGATCTTGCTTGCTGCCGCGTCGATGACAACAGCCGCCTCGTCCTGCGTCTTGCCTGCACCTTCGCGAGCTCGCTTGAGAGCAAGGCCGAGGCGCCGTCGCTGGATCGTCGGGTTCACCACCGGCTGATTATGGCCCCGCCGTAGCCGGTCATCGCGACACGCCGCGAAGAGGTTCCCAATTTAGGAGTCCAACTCTACCCTAGTTGTACCTCCAAAATAGGAGTCCAACTTTGGAGCCTAATGGGATCGCGTGTGCCATACGACGACTACCTGCTGGCGGTAGCAATGACTCTCGCCCGGCGGCACCGGCCGGTTTGGTCGTGGCAGCGATGGCGGCGGATCTGCCGCTGTGGGGCCGACCTGCCGTGCCGAGCCCGGCACCGCATCCCGATCCGGCGAGGCCACTGGCCAGGGGAGGAGCAGGAGTGACCGAGGATCAGGTCGGACGAATCTTGTCCGTGCACCTGCCCGGCGTCGACGGCCTCTGCGCCGGCTGTCGCTGGTGGTGGGCGCGACTATCCCCGTACCCCTGCTATCAGGCGGAATGGGCGGCCCGCTGGCACGCCCAGTCGGCCAGCCGGCGCTTCCTGGAAGGTCTGTCGTGACCACCCACGGCCCGGTCCTTCCGGTGTGGACCTGCGGTGGCTGCGCCGCGCCCTGGCCCTGCCGGACCCGGCGCACCGAGCTGCGTGCCGAGTTCGAGGGTGCACCTGGGTCGTTGGGTCTCTACATGGGGTCCTACCTGGTCTGGGCGGCCGAGGATCTCACCTGGGTGCCCGCCGGGCTGCTGCACCGGCGCTTCCTGGGCTGGGTTCGGTGAGTCTGATCCGGCGGGGAGACGAGCGGTTCCACTACAGCGACAACTCGCACAAGTGGATCCCGCCGGATCCGGACTACGACCAGGAGGTCTGGGACGAGATGGTCCGGCAGCACCAGCTCCAGCACATGGAGGAGATCTCCAAACGCAGGAAGCCGCCTCGATCACTTGATGCTGAGTAGTTGTGGACGAGCCGAAATGACTACCCAGCATCAAGTGATCTTGGCGATGACGGCGGAACCGGGCTACTGGCTCGCTCGCTCGGCGGCGCGCACGGCGTTGCGGAACAGCATCGCGACGGTGGTCGGACCGACCCCGCCGACCCGGGGCGTGATGGCGCCGGCGACCTCGGCGCACGCCTCGTCCACGTCCGGTAGGAGGCGCCGCCCTTCGTAGCGGACGCCGGCGCCGATGACGACGGCGCCGGGCTTGACGTGCTCAGGCTGCACGATCCGGGGTACGCCGGCGGCGGCGACGAGGATGTCGGCGCGGCGGGTGTAGCGGGCCCAGTCGGGCACCCCGGTGTGCACGACGGTGACGGCGGCGTTGGCGGTCGGGCGCTTCTGGGCGAGCAGCATGGCCAGGGGGCGGCCGAGGGTGGCGCCGCGGCCGAGGATGACGACCTCACGACCGGCGACGGGGATCTCGTAGTACGCCAGGAGAGCTTCGATCCCGGCGGGGGTGCACGGCAGGGGGCCGGGCAGGCCGACGGCGAGACGCCCCATGTTCAGCGGATGCATACCGTCGACGTCCTTGTCCGGGTCGATGGTCTGCAACGCCGCGTCGTAGTCCAGATGCCCCGGCACCGGGTACTGCACGAGCAGCCCGTGTACGGCCGGATCGCTGTTGAACCGGGCGATGGCCTGGTGCAGCTCGGCCTGGGTGGCGGTGGCGGGCAGGTGCACGTGCGGGGAGGCGAACCCGAGCGCGGCGGCCTGACGCTGCTTGATGGCGATGTAACCGGCGCTGGCGTCGTCGTCGCCGACGAGGATCGTGGCGAGGCTCGGTGTGATGCCGCGGTTGCGGAGGCGGGCGGCGGCGTCGGCGGTCTCGGCCAGGACGGCTTCGGCGACGGGTGCACCCGGCAGGAGTCGGGCCAGGCCCGACGGGGCGTGCTGTTCTGCGGATTGGCTGGTCGTGGTCATGACGGTCCCTCGACGCAGGCGCCCAGGCGGTCGACGCCCGCGAGAGGCTCCCCGATGGTTGCACCATCCCCGTGCCGCCAGTCGCCGGTGCCTCGATAATGCCGCATCACCAGGGCGGTTGCCCAACTGGACCAGCAGCGCCGCCGTCAGCGCCGGGCGGATCCGCACCCGCCGTCCGAATGGTTCGGTAACACTCGTGCTCTGCCGTACGAAGAAGGGGTGTGAGGGCTACGAGGGAGGACGGCCTGTGAATGAGCCGAGCCAAGCCGATGACGACATCTCCGGCATCGGAGCCGATCCGGTGGCCTTCGAGGTCTTCTACCGGCGGCATCTGGAGGCGGTAAGCCGGTTCGTGGCGCGGCGGGTCGACGATCCACACCTCGCCGCCGACCTCACCGCCGATGTGTTCCTGGCGGTGATCGAGTCGGCGGCCGGCTACCGGCCGGACCGGGGTAGCCAGATCGGCTGGCTGTACGGGGTGGCCCGCAACGTCATCGGCGACGAGCGGCGTCGGGCTGCCCAACGGCTGAGGGTGACCGGCCGAATGGCCGGACGGCGGGACCTGGGCCCCGATGACATCGCCCGCATCGAGGAGCGGATCGACGCCGAGTCGGTGGCCCGTCGCACCCATCGGGCGCTGAGCGAGCTGCCCGAGGGCACCCGAACGCTTGTCGAACTCGTCGCCGTTGACGGCCTCACCGTCGCGGAGGCCGCGACCGTGCTGGGGGTGTCGCCGGTCGCCGCTCGGGTCCGCCTGCATCGTGCCCGCCGCGTCGTCCGCGCCGTGCTCGCCCGCCCGGTCACCACCCTCGCCTGATGAGACGGAGATGACGATGAACGAGACCGAACGGTCGCCGCAGGGTTTCGAGGAGCAGCTCCTCAGGGATCTGACCGCACACGTCGCCCACCGGGCCGAGATGGCGGCGGCCCGTCCCGCCGGACGCCGTACCCGGTTCCTGCGCGGTTGGCGCCTCGCCGGAGCGTTCGGGTTGGCGGTCACGCTGACCGCCGGCGCGCTGGCGGTTCAGACGATGAGGCTGGGCGATCAGCCGCCGCCGACGGCCAGCGCGTCGGAGATCTTCCATCTGGCCGCCGACGCGGCCCGGCAACAGCCGGAGCTCACCGCCCGACCCGATCAGTACGTCTTCACGGAATACCTGGTGACGATCCGGGACCTGCCGGACAGCGGTCCCTACCAGACCACACGGAGCCAACTGTGGCAGTCGGCCGGCGGAGTCGCGTACGCGCAGGGACGCTACCGACCGGAGAACGATCCGAACGGGTGGGGTGAGCTGAGGGAGCTCCGGATGGGCGATGCTGCCGACCCCACGAAGAAGCTCGATGCGTTCCAGCCGCCGGCGTACCACGGCGACCTGCCCACCGATCCGGACGAGCTGCTTCGATACCTTCGGAAGAACCCTGTCGACCTGCACCTTCCCGAAGGGGCCGACGAGGAGGCCGTCTACGGGGACGAGAGCATGGTGTACACCACCGCGCGGTCGATGGTCCGCAGCGGCTACGTACCGCCCCGCGCGCTCGCGGCGCTGTTCGAGGTGCTGGCACGGGAGCCCGGAGCGGTGGTCATATCGGGCGACGTGGTGGACGCGGCTGGCCGGCACGGGGTAGCGATCCGGATGCCCGGGGTGATCGGCGGTAACGTGGATCTCATCTTCGATCGGGACTCCCACGTCTACCTTGGCACCCGCAATTCGGTGGTGCGCAACGGCAAGGAGTCCCTGGACATGGCTGTCGCGCTACTCCGCATCGCAATCGTGGACCGGCCGGGCCAGCTGCCCTGAGCGGTGGCGGGCATGCCCCAGCACTGGCCGGGCCGGTCACGTCGGACCGGTCAGGGCTGGGCGAACAGGGGTCCGTAGTTCGAGCGGAACATCTGCTCGCCGAGGCGGCGCATCACCAGGTCGCGCAGCGCGGGCGGGAGCCCGGTGGCCTTGTCCCGGCGGTGGGTCTGGCTGAGCACCCAGTCGGTCCGCGGGCGGCGCCGCGCCTCGAAACCACGCAGCGCGTCGGCGACGGAATCGGCGTTGGCCAACGACGACGCGAGCACGACGGCGTCCTCCAGGGCCATCGCCGCGCCCTGGGCCATGTTCGGTGAGGTGGCGTGGGCGGCGTCGCCGATCAGCAGCACCGGCCCCCGGAACCAGGAGTCGAGCACGACCTCCTGGTTCGGCCCGGCGTGCAGGGTGCTGTCGTCGTAGTCCAGGGCCTTGAGCATGGTGGCCACCGGCTCGGTGAACGTCTCGGCCAGCTCGTCGCGCCAGCCGGGCCGCTCGGTCGCCGGGCCGTCGTTGTAGTAGCAGTACGTCTGCTCGGTGCTGATCGGGATGGTCAGGAACTGCCGACCGCGCCCCAACTGCACGGACCAGACCGGCTCGTCGTCGACGCGGGGAGCGACCCACCGGTACGCGTACTGACCGAGGTCGCGGGCCGCCTGACCGGCGAAGGCGAGCCGGCGGACCGTCGAGTTCACCCCGTCCGCGCCGAGCACCAGGTCGTACCGTTCGGTGGCACCGTCGTCGAACTCGACGGCGACCACGTCGCCCTCCTCGGCGAGCGCGACCGGTTGGCGGCCCCAGCGGATCGGGGCGTCGCCGACACCGGCGAGCATCGCGCGGTGCAGCTGTGCCCGGGGCAGCGACACGCACGGCCCGACGCCCCGCCACAGTGCGGCCACGTCGATGTCGAAGAGGCGACGCCCGCGCTGGTTGGCGCTGCGCTGCCGGGTGATCTCCACGGCGACGTCGGCGACCGGCTCCCGCAGACCGAGTACGTCGAGCATCCGGGTCGCGTTGCCGGTGAGGTAGATGCCGGTGCCGGAGTCGGCCGGCCCGGGCGCCCGCTCGACCACGTCGACCGTCGCGCCCCACTCGCGCAAAGCAGCGACCGTCGCCAGTCCGGCGACACCTCCGCCGACGATCAGTACCCGGACACCGTCACCCCGCACGACACGTTCCTCCCTGTTGCCCCTGCCCGCACCCCAGCTGAGCTGCTGCTCAACGGTCCGGCCGCCGCAGCACTCTACGAGGCGGGTGAGTCAGCGCACGGAAATGGGGGCTGAATTACCGAGGAATGGGCTGCGACGATGAGGGCATGACGACCGCTGAGGCGTACGCCAGGTTCGGCAGCCACGAGGCGCGCGGGGTGTCGGCGACGTATGAGCGCCTGTCGCAGGCCGTCGCCCGCGACGACGACCTGCTCACCCTGCTCGACGGGCTTCCGCCGGCCAAGCGGCAGCCGAATCTGCTGTTCGGTGTCGTCCGCTGGCTCGGTGGCCCGGTCGACGACCCGGCCGCGTTCCACGAGTACGTGGTGACGCACTGGCCGGCCATCGAGACGCAGATGCGGGCCCGGGCCACCCAGACGAACGAGGCGGGCCGGTGCGCTGTCCTGTTGCCGGTGCTCGCCGCGCTGCCGCAGCCCCTGGCCCTGTTGGAGGTCGGCGCGTCGGCCGGGCTCTGCCTCTACCCCGACCGGTACGCGTACCGCTACGGCGACCATCAGGTCGGCGTCGGTGAGCTGGTCCTCGACTGCGCGGCCAACGGTCTGGTGCCGCCGGCGCGCGTACCCCAGGTGGTGTGGCGGGCCGGCCTGGACCTCAACCCGCTCGACGTGACCGATCCCGACGACGTGTCCTGGTTGGACGCGTTGATCTGGCCGGAGCACGCCCACCGGCAGGCCCGGCTGCGCGCCGCGGCGGCGGTCGCCGCAGCCGACCCGCCGCTGCTGGTCCGTGGCGACCTGGTGGACGACCTGCCGGCGCTGGCCGCGCGGGCGCCGACCGACGCGACGCTGGTGGTCTTCCACACGTCAGTGCTCTATCAGGTGCCGCCGCCGCGCCGCGACGCGTTCGTCCGGCTGGTCGGGGAGCTGCCGGGGCACTGGGTGGCGAACGAGGCGCCGGAGGTGCTCCGGCACGACGGGCTGCCCGACCCGCCGAGCGACGCCCTGCACAACGTCCTCGCGCTCGACGGAAAGCCGCTGGCCTGGGCCAGAGGCCACGGCCAGGCGCTGATCTGGTTCGGCTGACGTCACCAGGCCGCTGATGCGACACGGTCAGCTCAACGAGCCGGCTCGGGCATCCGGTGGCGCAGAGCCCGGATGAACCAGTCCACCGCGGGCGCCGTCGCATCGCCGGTCGACCAGCCGTTGACCACCGCCAACAGGTCGAGGTAGCGGTCCCGGCGGGGGTCGTTGGCCAGAACCAGTCGGTCGAGCAACCGCCGACGCAGGTCGGCCTCGTCGGAGTGAGCGTGCAGGTTCGCGTACCGGCTGGTGACGGCCGCGACCAGCGGATCGGCGTCCGGGCTGGTCGGATCGAGACCGGCGGCGAGGGCGGGGGCCACCGCGTCCCGGACCACCGCGACGGCGTCCGGGCGGGGCAGGCCCGGGACGTCGTGGTCGGCGGCGTGCTGCCGCGTCAGCCGCCGCATCCGGGCCCGGAACTCCGGGTCCCGGCACAACTCGGCCAGCTCCAGCCATGCCTCGACCTGCTCGGTGCTGGGGTCGTCGGGAAGCTCCGGTGTCATCGAGACGATCACCCCCGGGTACGCGGGCTGGTCGCCGAGGCCGGCGAAGACGCTGTCCAGGAAGTCGGTCACCAGCTGCCCGCGTTCGCGGGTGGTGAGCTGGGCCAGCCGGTGCAGCTCGTCCACCTCGGCGGGGCCCGACCCGCGCCTCCCCGCGACGGTGAGCACCGCCTGACGCAGCCGCAGCACCCGGATCTGCACTGCCAACGCCTCGGCGTGCGCAGCCGCCACCTCGTGCAGGGGCACCTCGTGGTCCACCACCCGCCGGATGGTGGCCAGGTCCAGGCCCAGGTCACGCAGCGTCCGGACCAGCTCCAACCGGGCCACGGCCGCCGTGCCGTACCGCCGGTAACCGGCCGGGCTCCGGTCCGTCGGCGGCACGACCCCGCTGTCGGCGTAGTACCGGATGGTCTTGACGCTCAGGCCGGTCCGTCGGGCCAGGTCGCCGATAGTGTGAAACGTCTCCCCGCTCATGCCCCCACCCTCGCGTCTCCCCCCGGTGGAGACTCAAGCCGCCGCGCTCACCGGTCAGCGCGCCCGCTCGTGGCGGAGCAGGACCACGCCGTTGCCGAAGACCCGGCTCTCCACCAGCCGCAGACCGGTCGGAGTCTCGGCGTCGGGGAAGAGCCGACGGCCCCGACCGACCAGCACCGGGTGGACGTAGATTCGATACTCGTCGATCAGGTCGTGCCGGGCGAACGTCGCGGCCAGGTCGGCCCCGCCGAGCGCCAGGTCGCCGCCTGGTTCTGCGGTGAGCTTGCGGACCTGCTCGACGTCGACGTCGCGCACGACAGTGGCGTTCCAATCGGCGTGGTCGAGGGTGCGCGAGTAGACGATCTTCGGCATGTCCCGCCAGATCTGGGCGAACTCGCGCTCCGGGCCGCTGGCGGCCGGGTCCTGATCGGCGGTCGGCCAGTAGGCGGCCATCAGCTCGTGGCTGACCCGGCCGCTGAGGAACCCGCCCATCGGGGCGATCACGTCGTTGAAGTGCTGGTGCAACTCCTCGTCGACCTGGTGCCAGCCGATGTCGCCGCCCGGGCCCTCGAAGAACCCGTCCAGCGACAGACTCATCTGCACAACAATCTTCCGCATCACGTCTCCTCGGTATGCGTCCACGGGTGTTGAACCCGATCGTCGTCGGACCGTACGACGAAACGACGACTCACCGCGACGCCTGCGGGGGCATGTCGGGTATCAAGGCAGCGGGAGGCCGACAACGAGTGATCCCTAGACTGCTGCGGTGACCGGAGAGCGACGACCCCTGGCCGACCGGCCGCTCACCGAGCCGCACCCGTCGCGGCTGCCGTCCGACCACCCCGACCGGGCCCGGATCCTCGCCGCGCACACCGCCGCGTTGGCCGCCGACGAGGCCGGTTACCTCGACCCGGCGAGCGGGCTCTTCGTGCTCAGCGCCGCGTTTCTGGCCCGCCGCGGCACGTGCTGCGGGCGCGGCTGCCGGCACTGTCCGTACGTGGACGATCCACCCTCGGAATAGGCGTAGGACGAGGGGTTCCGCGCGACACCGACACCCCGTACGGTGTCCGACGGACATCTGGCGGGCGCCTTCCGCCGTCGGTCGGCGAGAGGGTGGAATGTGCGCGGGCGGATCGTGGTCGCCGGGCTGGCCGGGTTGCTGGTGAGCGGCTGCTCCCACGAGGCGGAGCCGGTGGCGGTGCCGCCGCCGGTCCCGATCGCTGTGGATGTGGTGGCGGCCTCCTCGGGCGGCGCCTGCCGGCTGCTGGACTTCACTGTGATCGAGCAGGCGGTGAAGGTCCGCTTCGACGTGGCGGCGGCCAGCGAACAGGGCGACACCCACACCTGTGTGGTCCGGACCGCGGGTGCCACCCTGCCGGAGCTGACACTCAGCGTGACCGAGACCACGATCGACAAGACCACCTTCGGCGCGGACGTGGTGCCGGACAAGGCGGCGAAGGTCACCGGGTTGGGTCAGCAGGCGTACAAGCGGACCACCGCCGCGGCGAGCGGGCGCGGACCGGTCGCCGAGGTGGGCTGGCTGGCCGGCGACGGACGGCTCGCCACCGTGAGCTGGACCGCGGCACGTGGCAGTGAGCGCTCGGCGGTGGAGAAGCTGACCGGTGACCTGGCCGCGCTGGCGAAAAAGGTGGACACCCGGGCGTTGTGACGCCCGGGTGTCCGATTGGTCAGGTTGGTCAGTTGGCGGCGACGAAGACCCGGGAGGCGACCTCGCGGGGCAGTCGCACCCGGTCACCGGAGCGGTCGATCGACACCCCGTCGCGCTCCTGGGCCACTGTCACAGTGGCGCCCGGGTCGACACCGGCGGCGTGCAGTTGGCGCAGCACGTCGGCGTCCTTCTGCACGCTCTCGCAGATCCGGCGCACCACTACCGACCCGGAGAGGCCGGGGAAGGCCAGGTTGCGCTCGCCCTCGGGGGCCTCGGTGGTCTCCTCGGCCGGCGAACCCAGCTCCTCAAGCCCGGGGATCGGGTTGCCGTACGGGGATCGGCTCGGCCGGTTGAGCAGGTCGTAGACCCGCTTTTCCACTGCGTCGCTCATCACGTGCTCCCAGCGGCAGGCCTCCTCGTGGGCCTCCTCGTAGGGCATCCCGATGACGTTGACCAGCAACAGCTCGGCGAGGCGGTGCTTGCGCATCACGGACACGGCGCTGCCGCGACCCAGGGCGGTGAGCGTCAGGTGCCGGTCTCCCTCGACGGTGAGCAGGCCGTCGCGCTCCATCCGGGCGACGGTCTGGCTCACTGTGGGGCCACTCTGCTGCAGCCTTTCGGCGATCCGGGCACGCAGCGGTGGCACCCCCTCTTCTTCCAACTCGAGGATGGTGCGCAGGTACATTTCGGTCGTGTCGACCAGGTCGTGAGACTTCATAAGGTCAGCGGCCCTCCGGTGCACGATGTTACCTCGGTGAACGGCTGGCGACCTTCGCCGAACCGCGTGCCGTCTACGCGAATGGTGTTGGATGGTCGCCATGTCCGGTACCCAGGAGCCGTTGGTCGAGGTCGATCGGCTCGTCGCCGAGCTCGGCCAGGCCGATCCGCCCACCCTGCTCGACGTCCGCTGGCGGCTCGTCGGCCCGCCCGGGCGCGACGACTACCTCGCCGGCCACCTGCCCGGAGCGGTCTTCGTCGACCTGGACACCGCGCTCTGTGGGGCGCCGGGCGCCGGCGGCCGGCACCCGCTGCCCGACCCGGCCGCGTTGCAGGCCGCGCTGCGGGCCGCCGGCGTCCGCGCTGGTCACCCCGTCGTGGTGTACGACGGCGGCGACGGCTTGGCCGCGGCGCGGGCCTGGTGGACGCTGCGCTGGGCGGGGCACCGGTCGGTGCGTGTGTTGCACGGCGGCTACCCGGCCTGGGTCGGCGCCGGCCGGCCCATCTCCACCGACGCGCCCGCCCCACCCCCCGGTGACGTCGTGGTGCGCCCCGGTGATCTCCCGGTGCTCGACGCCGGGCAGGCCGCCGCGCTGGCCGCCGCGGACGACGCCGTGCTGCTCGACGTCCGGGCGGCGCCCCGCTACCGGGGCGAGGTCGAGCCGATCGATCCGGTCGCCGGGCACGTGCCGGGAGCGGCGAACCTGCCCGCCGGTGAGTACGTCGGGCCGGACGGCCGCTTCCTGGCCGCTGACGTGTTGGGCGAGCGGTTCGCCGCCGCCGGGGTGACCGAGGGGCGGGCCGTCGGGGCGTACTGCGGCTCGGGGGTGACCGCCGCCCAGGCGGTGCTCGCGCTGCACCTGGCCGGCCGCACGGACGCCGCGCTCTACGTCGGATCGTGGAGCAACTGGGTGGCTGACCCGTCCCGGCCGGTCGCCTCCGGGTCGACACCCGGCCGCTGACCAGCGCGTGCGGTGGGCCGGCGCCGGTCCTCGTGCGACGATGGGCTCATGTCCGACGACACGGTGGTGGTGTGGGACGAGTCGCTGCTCGCCTACGACATGGGTGACCATCCACTCGACCCGGTTCGGGTGGAGCTGACCATCGCGCTCGCCCGCGAGTTGGGCATCCTGAGTCGGCCAGGGGTGCGGATGGTCAAGCCGGAGCCCGCCGACGATGCACTGCTCACCCGGGTGCACGAGCCGGCCTACCTCGCCGCGGTGCGTAACGCGCCGCGCGACCCGCTCTTCGCCGGGTACGGGCTGGGCACGTCCGACAACCCGGTCTTCGAGGGGATGCACGAGTCCAGCGCGCTCATCGCCGGCGCGACTGTGGCCGCCGCCGAGGCGGTCTGGCGCGGCGACGCCCGCCGGGCGGTGAACGTGGCCGGTGGGCTGCACCACGCGATGTCCGCCCGAGCCTCCGGCTTCTGCGTCTACAACGACCCGGCGGTGGCCATCGCCCGCCTGCTCGACCTGGGCGCCGAGCGGGTCGCGTACGTGGACGTCGACGTGCACCACGGCGACGGGGTGCAGGACATCTTCTGGAACGACCCGCGGGTGCTGACGGTCAGCCTGCACGAGACCCCGCTGGCGCTCTTTCCGGGCACTGGTTTCCCGGACGAGACGGGTGGGCCGGGCGCGCAGGGCACCGCTGTCAACATGCCGTTGCCGCCGGGTGTCGACGACAGCGGCTGGCAGCGCGCGTTCCACGCGATCGTGCCGTCGGTGCTGCGCGCGTTCCGGCCGCAGGTGCTGGTCAGCCAGTGCGGCGCCGACGGGCACCGGCTGGACCCGCTCGCCGACCTGAACCTGACTGTGGACGGGCAGCGGGCCACCTACCTGGCGATGCGGGCGCTCGCCGACGAGTTGTGCGAAGGCAGGTGGGTGGCCACCGGCGGCGGCGGGTACGCGCTCGTCGAGGTGGTGCCCCGGGCCTGGAGTCACCTGTTGGCAGTGGCCACCGGTGACCCGATCGACCCGGCCACGCTCACCCCACCCGCGTGGCGGGACCTGGTCGCCTCCCGCCGTCTGGGCCGGGAGATACCGCTGCGGATGACCGACGACGCCGACCCGTCGTACGAGCCGTGGCAGCCGACCGGCGAGCCGAACGCTGTGGACCGGGCGATCGCGGCCACCCGCAAGACGGTCTTCCCGCTGCTCGGGCTGGACCCGCACGATCCCCGGGACTGAGCCGGGCCGGGGGAGGGCGGTGCGGTGACGACCGTGGACCAGCCGGTCGACGTGCTGCTCAGTGATGGCAGCACCGTCCAGTTGCGACCGATCGACCCGACCGACGCGCCGGGCATCGTGGCGATGCACAGCCGGTTCTCCGAGCGCACCCGCTACCTACGGTACTTCTCGCCGTACCCGCGTATCCCGGAACGGGATCTGATCCGTTTCGTCACAGTGGACCACCACGACCGGGAGGCGTTCGTGGTGCTGGCCGCCGACCAGATCGTCGCGGTCGGCCGCTACGAACGACTCGGCCCGCAGGCCCCCGAGGCGGAGGTGGCCTTCGTGGTCGAGGACGCCCACCAGGGGCGTGGCATCGGCTCGGTGCTGATGGAGCACCTGGCCGACGCGGCCCGCCGCAACGACATCATGAGCTTCGTCGCGGAGGTGCTGCCGGCCAACGGGACGATGCTGCGGGTCTTCGCCGACTTCGGCTACCAGGTCCAGCGCGAGTACGCCGACGGCGTGGTCCACCTGAGCTTCCCCATCGCGCCCACCGAGGCCAGCCTGGAGGTGCAGCGCGGCCGGGAGCACCGGACCGAGGCCCGCTCGATCGCCCGGCTGCTCGCCCCGCGCGGCATCGTCGTCTACGGCGCCAGCGCCACCGGCCAGGGTGTCGGCGCGGCGGTGCTCGGGCACCTGCGCGACGGCGGGTTCACCGGTGCTGTGGTGCCGGTGCATCCGAGCGCGTCGACAGTGGCGGGCCTCCCCGCGTACCCGTCGGCGGTTGACGCCAGAGCGCCGGTGGACCTGGCGGTGGTGGCGGTCCCGCCGGAGGCGGCGACCGCGGTGGTGGCCGACGCCGCCGCCGCGGGGGTGCACGGCCTGGTGGTCATCTCGGCCGGCTTCGCCGAGGCCGGCGGCGAGGGCGCGGCCACGCAGCGGGCGCTGGTCCGCGCGGCGCACGCGGCCGGGATGCGGGTCGTCGGCCCGAACTGCCTGGGCGTGGCCAACACCGACCCGACGGTACGCCTCAACGCCACCCTCGCCCCGGCGTTGCCGCCGGCCGGCCGGGTCGGCATCTTCAGTCAGTCCGGTGCGTTCGGGGTGGCGCTGCTCGCCGAGGCGGACCGGCGTGGCCTTGGGCTGTCCAGCTTCGTCTCGGCCGGCAACCGGGCCGACGTTTCCGGCAACGACCTGCTGCAGTACTGGCAGGACGACCCCGGCACCGACGTGATCATGCTCTATCTGGAGACCTTCGGGAACCCGCGCAAGTTCGCCCGGCTGGCCCGCCGGATCGGCCGCGCCAAACCGGTCGTCGCGCTCGCCTCGCCGGCCCGCCCGCCCGGGGTCGGTGACGCCACCGGGCCGGACGAGGTGGCGGTGGCGGCGCTCTTCGCCCAGTCCGGGGTGATCCGGGTGGACACCGTTCCGGAGCTGCTCGACGTGGGTGTGCTGCTGGCCAACCAGCCGCTGCCGGCCGGCGGCCGGGTCGGTGTGGTGGGCAACTCCTCGGCCCTCACCGGGCTCGCCGCGACCGCCTGCGTCGGGCACGGCCTGAGCGTGGCCGATGGCTATCCCCGCGACGTCGGGCCGAGTGCCGGTGCCGCCGAGTTCGCCGCCGCGCTCGCCGACACGGCCGCCGACGAACGGGTGGACGCCCTGGTGGTGGTGTTCGCCCCGCCGCTACCCGGCCAGTTGACCGAGGTGGACGCCGACGTGACCGCCGCGCTGCCGGCCGCCCTCGCGTTGGGCAAGCCGACAGTGGCGACGTTCCTGGTCGGGCGGCTGCCACCGGGGGTGCCCGCGTACGGCGGTGTGGAGGAGGCGGTCCGCGCGCTCGCCCGCGCGCACCGGTACGCCGAGTGGCTTCGCCGCCCGCCCGGGGTGGCACCGGAGATGCCCGGCCTCGATCGGGCTGCCGCGCAGGCCGCGCTCCGGGCCGACGCCACCGACCCGGGTGCGCTGCTGGCCGCGTACGGCATCGACGTGGTGGCCTCGGTGTCCGTCGACTCGGCCGACGCGGCGGTCGACGCGGCGTCGCAGCTGGGTTTCCCGGTGGCGCTCAAGGCGGCCGCCCCCGGGCTGCGGCACCGGCTCGACCTCGGCGCGGTCCGGCTGGACCTGCCCGACGAGCCGACCCTCCGCCGGGCGTACGCCGACCTGGCGGCGACCTTCGGCGCGGACGCGCTGGTCCAGCCGATGGTCCCGCCCGGGGTGGCCTGCGTGGTGGAGGTGGTGGAGGACCCCGCGTTCGGGCCGGTGGTCGGGTTCGGCCTGGGCGGGGTGGCCACCGAGCTGCTCGGCGATCGGGCCTGGCGGGCGGTGCCGTTGACCGACCGGGACGCGGCCGAGCTGGTCGACGAGCCTCGGGCGGCGCCGCTGCTGCGCGGGCACCGGGGTGCCGCGCCGGTCGACCGGGCGGCCCTGGCCGATCTGCTGCTGCGGGTGGGTCAACTCGCCGACGAACAGCCCCGGGTGCGATCCCTGACCCTCAACCCGGTCCTCGCCCGTCCGGATGGCATCTCGGTCCTGCACGCCCAGGTGGGGGTGGGTGGCGTGGCCGCCCGCCCGGACACCGGCCCCCGCCGCCTGTGAGCGGGCCCGGTCAGGCGCGGCTGGAGATCTGTTGGACGCCCCAGGTGTTGCCGTCCGGGTCGGCGAAGAAGACGAAGCCGACATTGTCCAGCGGGTCCGGCACCGGCCGGGGGTTCTGACCCACCACCTGGATCTCGCTGACCTCCACACCCCGCCCGACCAGCTCCTCGTGGGCCCGCTTCAGGTCGGGCACCACAAGTTGCAGGCCCTTGAGTGAGCCGGGAGGCATCTCCGGGACGACGCCCTTGCCGATCACAATCGAGCAGCCGGAGCCCGGTGGGGTCAGCTGGACGATGCGCGCCTCGTCGTTGATCACCGTGTCATGGTCCACAGTGAAGCCGAGCTGGTCGGCGTAGAACTTCTTCGCCCGGTCCACATCGGAGACCGGCACGATCACCACTTCCAACGTCCAGTTCATTGTTGCTCTCCTCCTGTCGTCGCTGTCGCGCGCAGCAGCTCAGCGAGCCGCGTGAAACTCTGCCCGACGCCCCGGGCCATCGGGTACCGCAGCACGGTGTCCCGCCCTCCTGCGGTGGCGTAGAGCAGGGTGGTGGTGACTGTCGTTCGCCCGGCAACCTCGGAGAACTCGTGGTTGACCAGCGTCTCGCCCGGATAGGACTGGTCGTCGAAGAGTTCGGTGTAGACCAGCCGGCGCGTTGGCTCGACGTGCCGGTAGACCCCAGCCTGGACCATCCGGGCGCCCTCCGGGCCCAGCGACACGAACCGCCACCGTCCCTCGACCCGCAGGTCGATGTCGCACTCCGCCAGCCTCCAGCCGCGGGCGCCGTACCACCGAACCAGCAGTTCGGGTTGGGTGAAGGCGCCGAACACCAACTGCGCCGGTGCCTCGAACAGCCGACTCAACACGATCTCCCGATCGCCCGAGCTGTGGACGACGAGCGGATCCTCGACGCCGGTCACCCTCCCGTCCCGTCCGGTTGCTCGGGCCGAGGCGCGACGTCGGTGCTGTCACCGGCTTGGAGTTCGTCGAGGAGCGCGTCGAGGCGTTGGTAGCTCTCCGCCCAGTAGTCGCGGTAGTCGGCGAGCCAGGCCGTCGCCTCGCGCAGTGGTCGGGCCTCCAACCGGCACGGCCGGCGCTGGGCGTCCCGCCCCCGGCTGACGAGGCCAGCGCGTTCCAGCACCCTGAGGTGCTTGGAGATGGCCGGCTGGCTCATCTCAAAGGGCTCCGCCAACTCCGTCACGGTGGCCTCGCTCCGCGCGAGCCGGGCGAGGATGGCCCGCCGGGTCGGGTGGGCCAGCGCAGCGAAGGTCGCGTCCAGCAACTCCGCACCCATTGCTCATAACCTCCTGGTTAAATAACCAATTGGTTCTATCACTGCGTGACGTCGCCGTCAAGCACCGCACAGCACGGAAGGCCCCGGCGAACCGCCGGGGCCTTCCGTGGGAACCGGGTGCGTCAGCAGGCGTACGCCTCCAGGCGCTGGGCCCGCTCCGGGGCGCGCAGCTTCAGCAGCGTCACCTTCTCGATCTGCCGGATCCGCTCCCGGGACAGGCCGAACTCCCGGCCGACCTCGTCCAGGGTGCGCTGGCGGCCGTCGTCCAGGCCGAACCGGAGGCGGATGACCGCCTGCTCCCGCTGGGACAGGGTGGAGAGCACGACGCTGACCTCGTTGCGCAGCTCACCCTGGGCGGCGGCGTCGCCCGGCTCGGTGCGCGGGTCCACCGAGGCCACGAAGTCGCCGAGGGCGCTCTCACCGTCGTCGCCGACGGCCTGGTCCAGGCTGACCGGTTCCCGGTCGTAGGAGATCAGCTCGATGACCTGGATCTCGGGGATCTCCAGTGCGCGGGCCACCTCGGCGACAGTCGGTTCGCGGCCCAGCGTCACCGACAGTTCGCGGCGGGCCCGGACCATCCTGTTGACCTGCTCGACCATGTGCACCGGGATGCGGATGGTGCGGGCCTGGTCGGCCATGGCGCGGGTGATGGCCTGCCGGATCCACCAGGTGGCGTACGTGGAGAACTTGTAGCCCTTGGCGTAGTCGAACTTCTCCACGGCCCGGATCAGACCGAGGTTGCCCTCCTGGATCAGGTCGAGAAACGCCATGCCACGGCCGGTGTAGCGCTTGGCGATGCTGACCACCAGCCGCAGGTTCGCCTCCAACAGGTGGTCCTTGGCCGCCCGACCCTCGGCGACGATCAGCTGCAGGTCGGCTCGCAGTTCGGCGGAGACCGGGGTGCAGGTGGCCAGCTTCTCGTCGGCGAACAGACCGGCCTCGATGCGCCGGGCCAGGTCGACCTCCTGCGCGGCGGTCAGCAGCTTCGTCCGGCCGATTCCGTTGAGGTAGGCCCGGACCAGGTCGGTGGAGATGCCGCGCTCGTCGGTGGCGTCCAGGTCGACGAGGGCCTCGGGCGCCCCGTCAGTGTCGGTCGTGGTGGCCGGGCGCGTCCGGTGTTCCGTCATCTGCAGGACCATCTCTGTCTCTCCCCGTTTCCACGTCGGTGCCGTGTTCCCGGCCCAGTGGTGCCGGTGTGACAACAGCTTGGCGGGCGGGGCGTAAAACGGGAGTGAGGCGATCGGGCACCCGACAGGAATCGCGTCGGATCGCTGGCGCGGTGTGTCGTCGGAGTGTGTGGTTGCCCGCCCCGGCTACGTTGCGGACGGCCGGCCACCTCTGGTCGGCCGAAACGACAGATGGAGGACGGTGTGGTCTTCAAGCGGCTCATGAAGGCGATGGGCGTGGGCGGCCCGTCGGTGGAGACGGTGCTGGCCAACCCGCACTGCCGCCCGGGCGGCCAGTTGGAGGGCCGCATCCAGGTGATGGGCGGCGACCACCAGGTCGACATCGACCACGTCGCCCTCGGCCTGGTCACCCGGGTCGAGGTCGAGAGTGGTGACAACGACTACGACACCACTCAGGAGTTCCACCGCCAGCAGATCACCGGCGCGTTCCGGCTGGAGCCGGGGCAGCGCTACGACCTCCCGTTCCGCTTCGACGTGCCGTGGGAGACACCGGTCACCGAGCTGTACGGGCAGCACCTGCACGGGATGACGATGGGTCTGCGTACCGAGCTGGAGGTCGCCCGCGCGGTCGACAAGGGGGACCTGGACGCGGTGTCGGTGCACCCACTGCCGGCGCAGGAGCGGCTGCTGGACGCGTTGCTGCGGCTGGGCTTCCGGTTCGGACGCGCCGATGTGGAGCGTGGTCACATCTACGGCGTACGCCAGACGTTGCCGTTCTACCAGGAGATCGAGTTCAGCCCGGCGCCGCAGTACGCCCGCTCGATCAACCAGTTGGAGGTAACCTTCATCGCCGACGCGCAGCAGATGCAGGTGGTGCTGGAGGTCGACAAGCGCGGCGGTGTCTTCACCGAGGGCCGGGACGCCTTCGGCCGGTTCACTGTCGACCACGCCACCGCCGACCGCACCGACTGGACCGCCGAACTCGACAACTGGCTCCGCCAGTCGCTGTCCCGCCGAGGCCTCTTCTCCTGACCCCAACTACTCCCACCCACCCACCCCGCCCCACCCCGCACCCCGCCCCGCTGATCATGAGGTTGACCGGCGGTTCGATCTCTAAGAGGTCCGTCAACCTCATGATCAACCGGGCTGGGTGGGGTGGGTCAGAGGTCCAGGAGGAGGGTCTGGGGGCCGATGTTGATGCTCTCGACCAGCATGTGGGTGCGGAAGCGGCCGGTCTCGACCTTCGCTCCTCGTTCCCGGAGGGCGTCGACCACAGCTGTCACCAGTGGCTCGGCGACCTCGGCGGGGGCGGCGGCGGTCCAGCTCGGTCGGCGGCCCTTGCGAACATCGCCGTAGAGGGTGAACTGGCTGACCACCAGGATCGGCGCGCCCGTGTCGGCGGCGCACCGCTCACCGTCCAGGATGCGTACCTCGTGCACCTTGCGGGCCATCGTCTGAGCGGTCTGCGTGGTGTCGGTGTGGGTCACCCCGAGCAGCACCAGCAGGCCGTTGTCGATGGCACCGACCACCTCGCCGTCCACCGTCACGCTCGCCCGCCCGACGGTCTGCACCACCGCCCGCATCAGGCGCTCACCGGCTCGATGAAGCCGCGCTCCACCAGGTGCGCCACGATCGGGCCGGCGGCCTCGGCCATCTCGTCGGGCTCGACGTCGTGCGCGGCGGCGAGCAGGGCGAGCTGGTCACGCAGCGGCAGCCGGCCGTCGGCGCCACCGACCAGCGCCAGCACCAGCGGGTCGATCTCCTCGGTCCAGCGCAGCCCGTGCGGCATCGCGAGGACCTGCCGGTCCACCCCCCAGCCCTCGTCGCCCATGGTGGCCTCCTGTCGCAGTTGGAGGCCCTCGGCGGCCCGGTAGCGCTCGGCGAGCAACGCTTCGGTGTCGCGTACCCGGAGAAAGTCCTGGCGGTCGAACCAGGCGGCGACCTGGTCGCCCAGCGGTGGCTGCACCCGCTGGCGCAGGTCCTCCACCCGGACCACCGGGTCGGCGTGCCCGCCTCGACGCAGGGACACGATGCCGAAGCCGATGCCCTCCACCTTGTGTGCGTCGAACCAGTCCAGCCAGGCGGCCATCCGCTGCGGGTCGGGGGTCTCGCCGACGTCGGTGAGCCACAGGTCGACGTACGCCATCGGGTCGGCCACCTCGCGCTGGATCACCCAGGCGTCCAGGCCGGTCCCGGCGAACCAGCCGGCCACCCGCTCGTCCCACTCCTCGCCGGCGACGTGCACCCAGTTCGCCAGGTACTGCATGGTGCCGCCCTCGGTGAGCAGGCCCGGGGCGGCGGCGGCCAGTTCGGCGCCGATCGCGTCACCGACCCGGCCGGAGTCGCGGTACACGTGCGTGGTCGTGCCCGGGCCGACCACGAACGGCGGGTTGCTCACCACCAGGTCGAACCGCCGACCGGCCACCGGGGCGACCAGGTCGCCCCGGAGCAGCTCCCAGTCCTGACCGTTGAGGGCGGCGGTGGTCGCGGCGAAGCGCAGCGCCCGCTCGGAGAGGTCGGTGGCGGTCACGGACCTGGCATGGGTGCCCAGGTGCAGGGCCTGGATGCCGGAGCCGGTGCCCAGGTCCAGTGCGGTGTCGACCGGCCGACGCATGGTCGCGCCGATCAGGGTGTGGGTCGCCCCGCCGACGCCGAGGACGTGCTCGGCGTGCAACGGGCGGCCCGGGCGGGCGCTGGCCGGCACGTCGGCGAGCACCCACCAGTCCTCGCCGTACGGCTCCAGGTCGACGCCGGCGCGCAGGCCGTCGCCGTACCGCTCGACGAGCCCGCCAGCGAGGGCCTCGTCCAGGCTCAGCGGCGCCAGCGCGGCGGCCACCGCCGCCTCCGACTCGGTCTGGGCGCAGATGAACACCCGGATCAGGGTGCCCAGCGGGTCGCCGTCCTCGGTGGCGCGCAGCGCGGCCCGGTAGTCGTTGCGGGAGACCGCCGCGGTCGCCTGGGCGCCCAGCCGCTCGGCGATGCCGTGGCTGGTGAAACCGGTCCGGGTCAGCGCGGTGCGCAGCGCGTCGACGCCGGCGGGGGAGAGCAGCATGTCGTGTTCGTCCACCCCGACATCCTGCCTGCCGTCGCGTACCGGGTCGGCGTCACCCGCCGGAAGGTGTCGGAGCGTCGGTGTCCGTCCGGCTCGGCGCGCCAGGCAGGATGGTCCGCATGACGCTTGTGCTGCCCATCGACCCGGAGGCCAACCGGCTGCTGGAGCGTAGCCCGCTGGCCCTGCTGGTCGGCATGGTTCTTGATCAACAGGTGCCGATGGAGAAGGCGTTCTCGTCGCCGTACGTGCTCCAGCAGCGGCTCGGCCATGAGCTGGACGCGGCGGAGCTGGCCGGGTACGACCCGGAGGCGCTGGTCGCGCTCTTCGCCCAGCCGCCCGCGCTGCACCGCTTCCCGAAGGCGATGGCGGCCCGGGTGCAGGAGGTCTGCCAGGTGCTGGTGGAGCGCTACGACGGCGAAGCGGCTCTGCTCTGGGCCGAGGTCGCCGACGGGCCGGAGCTGCTGCGTCGGGTCTCCGCGCTGCCCGGCTTCGGCAAGCAGAAGGCACAGATCTTCGTGGCCCTGCTCGGCAAGCGGTTCGGGGTGACCCCGCAGGACTGGCGGAAGGTGGCCGGCGACTACGGCGACCCGGGCGCGTACCGGTCGGTGGCCGACGTCACCGACGCCGACTCGCTGCGTCGGGTGCGGGAGTTCAAGCAGCAGATGAAGGCGGCGGCCAAGGCGAAGACCGCCGGCGGCTGACCTGCCCGCTGGCGAGTGGCCGTCTGCTCAGGCGGCGGTGGGATGAGCCAGTGAGGCCAGCGCGCGCCGGACGTCGGCCAGCGAGACGGTGGCCGAGTCGTCCAGGTCGGCCAGGCCGGTCTCGATCCACTGGCGCATCAGCGTGGTGACCCCGATGCCCCGGGCGTCGGCGGCGGCGCGGACCCGCTCGTAGGTGTCCAGTGGCAGCCGTACCGAGCGGCTCACCATCGGCACGTCGCTGTCGGGGGTGGGCAGCTCGGCCGCCGGGCTCTCGTCGATCAGCTCGGCGATGCGGTCGCCGCCGTCGTGGAACTGCTTGGTCGCGTCGTTACGGTGCATCGTCACGGCCTCCTCATCTACCGAGATCTCCGCACGGCCTCGTCGTAGCGCTTGGACTCGACGTCGCTCAACTCGCGGGCGGAGAGAATGTCCCAGTCGTTGTCGGTGCCATCGGCCTCGGCGAGCAGCACCGCCAGCCGGCGGCCCCGACGGGCAACGGCGTAGACCACCATCACGTCGTCACCCAGATGGCGGATGACCCGTCGGGCGCTGTGCAGCGCCTCCCAGACTTCCCCAGGTGTGACGTCGTAGACCCTCAGGTTGGCCAACGCCTCGTCGGTGAAGCTGAACCTGCTGCCCACATCGCGGAGCGTACCACGTACGTAACACGCGGCGGGATGGTTCGAAGTTCGCTGATCACGGGCCTGCGGTGACAGGATGAGGCGTAACCCCCTCGAGGAGGTCCATGGTGAAGCGTCAGGCGTACCAGCCGATTCTGATCACCGACGCCTCGCGCAGCCAGGACGATCAGCTCAACAGTCGCCAGCGCCGCTATGTCCTGATGATGGGCATCCGAGTGTTGTGCATCATCGTCGGCGCGATCCTGGTCGGTGCGAACGCCCCACTGCTCTGGCTCTGGCTGCCACTGTGCGGCCTCGGCATGGTGCTCATCCCCTGGCTGGCCGTGCTGCTGGCCAACGACCGGCCGCCGAAGGAAGAGCACCGGCTGGCCAACAGGTTCCATCCCCGCCAACAGGACGACACCCCGCCGATGAGCCTCACCGCCGAGGAGCGCCCACACAAGGTCATCGACGTCGAACCCTGACCCGCGCACGGGCCAGGGTTCGAGCAGTCGGGGCTGCGGCCGTGCGACGGCCGCTACGCCTGTGGCCGAGCCCCGGCGGTGGAGACGGCCAGCGCGCCCAGGTCGGTGGCGCGGCTCAGCGCCGCGGTAGGGGTGGCACCGGCGAGCCACGCGGTGAGCAGACCGGCCGCGAAGGCGTCGCCAGCGCCCGTGACGTCCACCACCGCCACCCGGCGGGCCGGAGCCACGCAGACCGGCGTGGTGCGGTCGACCCAGACCGCGCCCGCGGCACCGCGCTTCACCACCACCCGCCGAGCCGTCGCCGACAGCGCCCGCCCCTGCGCCGCCGGGTCCAGCCCGCCGGCCAGCACCGTGGCCTCGTCCGCGTTGACCAGGAGCAGGTCGATGTCGCGGACCCAACTCAGGAACACCGCCGCCCCGACCCGCCGCAGCGGCGCCGCGGAGGCCGCGTCGACGCTGATGGTGAGCCCGCGCTCGCGGGCGGCGGCCAACGCCCGCAGCCCCGCGCCGCGCGACTCCGCGTCCAACAGGGTGTACGCGGACAGGTGCAGATGCCCAGCGTCGGGCGCCGCCGCGAGGGCCAGCTCGACGTGCGCGGCGCTCAGCCGCAGGTTCGCGCCCCGCTGGCTGACCATGGTGCGCTCGTCGTCGGCGGCCAGCACGATGACAGTGCCGGTCGGTGCTCCCTCGACCCGCTCGATGGCGCAGTCGACGCCCGCCCGGTCCAGCTCGGCCACCCGGGTCCGCCCGGCGTCGTCGTCACCGACGGCCCCGACGAGCGTGACGTCCACCCGCTGCGCGGCGATCCAGGCGGCGGTGTTGGCCGCCTGACCGCCGCCACCGAGACTGATCGAGGCCCCGGTGTCCGAGCCGGCCGCGAGCGGCCCGGACAACACGGCGACCACATCGGTGATCACGTCCCCGACGACGACCACCCGGGCCGGTCGGGTCATGCCGGGACGGCGGTGCCGCGGGCCACCGAGGCGACAGCGATCCGCGCGGCCAGGTCGGCGTTGCGCAGGATGATCCGCACGTTCACCGCCAGGCTGGCGCCCTCGGTGGACGAGTGGAAGTGCGCGAGCAGGTACGGGGTGACGGCCTTTCCGGTGATCCCGTCCCGCTCCAGCAGGGCCAGGCCCTCGGTGAGAGTCCGGTCGTGCAGCTGCGGGTCGAGTTGCTCGTCGACCGGCAGCGGGTTGGCGATGAGCAGCCCGCCGGTGTGCACGGCGTGCTCGTCCCGGGCGGCGAGCACCGCGGCGACCTGCTCCGGCGAGTCCACCGACCAGTCCAGGTCGAAGCCGGCGTCGGTCAGGTAGAAGCCGGGGAACCGGCGGGTGCGGTAACCGACCACCGCGACCCCGAGGGTCTCCAGGCGCTCCAGCGTCGCGCCCACGTCGAGGATCGACTTGACCCCGGCGCAGACCACGGCGATCGGTGTCTGCGCCAGGGTCACCAGGTCCGCCGACTCGTCGAAGGTGTGCGCGGCCTCCCGGTGCACCCCACCCAGCCCGCCGGTGGCGAACACACCGATGCCGGCGGCGGCGGCCACCGCGCTGGTAGCGGCCACCGTGGTCGCGCCGTCCGCTCCGGCCGCGGCGGCCACCGCGAGATCGCGGACGGAGAGCTTGGTCACGCCGTCGACAGTGGCGAGCCGGGTCAGCTGTGCGTCGTCCAGGCCGACCACCAGCTCACCGGCGATCATGCCGATGGTGGCCGGAACGGCCCCGGCGTCCCGAACCGTCCGCTCGATCTCCCTGGCCACGCGCAGGTTCTCCGGCCGGGGCAGACCGTGCGAGACGATGGTGCTCTCCAGGGCGACGACGGGCCGGCCGTCGCGCTGGGCTTCGGCGACCTCGGTGCCGTAGCTGATGCGAAAGTCAGTCACACGGGCACCGTACGGGGTGGGGCCTCGGCCGGCCTCAAGTGGACCCGGCCGTGATGACCTGCCAAACTTGTCGGTTGGAGGTGCAGACGTGAGCACAGAGGTTCTCGAGCGTCCGGAGCTGAAGGACGCCGATACCGGTCCCGAGATGTTCCACTACGTCCGCAAGGAGAAGATCGCCGAGAGCGCCGTCATGGGCACTTTCGTCGTCGCTCTCTGCGGCGAGACCTTCCCGGTCACCAAGGCGGCCAAGCCGGGTTCACCGGTCTGCCCCAAGTGCAAGGAGATCTACGACTCGTACCGTGAGTGAACCTCGGCCGGTGCTTCGGCCGGCGACGTAGCCTGCGGCGGTGACCACCTCCACCGCCCTGCTCCTCGCCGACCTGACCGGGGTGGCGGTCTTCGCCGCGTCCGGGGCCTCGGCGGCGGTGGCCAAGCGACTGGACCTGTTCGGCGTCGCGTTCGTCGGCTTCGTGGCCGCCCTCGGCGGTGGGATCTTCCGGGACCTGGTCATCGACGAGGTGCCGCCGCTGGCCTTCGCCGACTGGCGGTACGTCGCCACCGCCGCCATCACCGCGCTCGCCGTCTTCTGGCTGCACCCGCAACTGGCCCGACTGCGCACCACAGTGCTGGTGCTGGACGCGGCCGGTCTGGCGCTGTTCACCGTCACCGGCACGCTCAAGGCGCTCGACGCCCGGGTGCCGGCCGTCGGGGCCTGCCTGATCGGCATGCTCACAGCGATCGGCGGCGGGCTCGGCCGCGACCTGCTCACCGCCGAGATCCCGGTGGTGCTGCGCCGGGAGATCTACGCGCTGGCCGCACTGGCCGGTGCGGTCCTGGTGGTGCTGCTGTACGTCACCGGGCAGACCGGGCCCGCACCGCTCACCGCCGCCGCCGTCCTGGTCTTCGGGCTGCGCCTGATCGCGCTGCGTCGACGCTGGTCCGCGCCGGTGGCCACGCTGCGCCCGCCACGCGCCGACGGGGCGGATCCACGCGCCGACCGGGAGTGGTGAGACGGCCGGGCCGCTGTTCGGTCGGGTGCGGGATTGTGACCAGCGTGGCGTCGCCTGGGCCCGACGGCCCGCTCTGGTTATGCTGAGTCGGCCTTCGCGGCAGCTTCTGCGCGGAGGCGTTTTCATGGGCGGCGGATCCTCGTGGCCCTCGCCCGGGGTCCGCCATCGTGCGGTCGGAGAGGAGCTTCGCGTGGCAGCCCGGACGCCGGTGCTCGAGACGTTCCCGGCACTACGCGCCTGGCAGCGCAAGGCCCTGGTGGAGTACCTGCGTCGCCGTAGCGAGGACTTCACAGCGGTCGCCACGCCCGGTGCCGGCAAGACCACCTTCGCCCTGCGGATCGCGGCGGAGCTGCTCGGTGACGGCACCATCGAGGCGGTCACGGTGGTCGCGCCGACAGAGCACCTGAAGAACCAGTGGTCCGACGCCGCGGCCCGGGTGGGCATCCAACTCGACGCCGCCTTCCGCAACGCCGACCTGCACTCCGCTGCCGACTTCCACGGCGCGGTGGTCACCTACGCGCAGGTGGGGATGGCCCCGCAGGTGCACCGGCGGCGCACCATGACCCGACGCACCCTGGTCATCCTCGACGAGATCCACCACGCCGGCGACTCCCGATCCTGGGGCGACGGGGTGAAGAACGCATTCGAACCCGCCGTACGCCGACTGATGCTCACCGGGACACCGTTCCGCTCCGACGACAACCCGATCCCGTTCGTCAGCTACGAGCGGGGCGGAGACGGGCTGCTGCGCTCCCGCGCCGACTCGGTGTACGGCTACTCCGACGCGCTGCGCGACGGCGTGGTCCGGCCGGTGCTCTTCCTGGCGTACTCCGGAGAGACCCGCTGGCGTACCAACGCGGGGGAGGAGTTGGCGGCCCGGCTGGGCGAGCCGATGACCCAGGACCTGGTGGCCCAGGCGTGGCGCACCGCCCTGGACCCGGCCGGCGACTGGATGCCACAGGTGCTGCGGGCCGCCGACGCCCGACTCACGGTGCTGCGCAACGCGGGCATGGCCGACGCCGGTGGTCTGATCATCGCCACCGACCAGCAGACCGCCCGCTCGTACGCCAAGCTGATCGAGCAGGTGACCGGCGAGAAGGCCGCCGTGGTGCTCTCCGACGACCAGGGCGCGTCCGCCCGGATCGCGACGTTCGCGGCGTCCGAGCAGCGGTGGCTGGTAGCTGTGCGGATGGTGTCCGAGGGGGTCGACATCCCGCGACTGGCGGTCGGGGTCTACGCCACCAGCGCCAGCACGCCGCTCTACTTCGCCCAGGCGATCGGCCGGTTCGTGCGGGCCCGCCGGCCCGGGGAGACCGCGTCGGTCTTCCTGCCGAGCGTGCCGCACCTGCTCGGGTTGGCCAGCGAGATGGAGACCGAGCGCGACCACGTACTCGGCAAACCCAAGGAAGCCGACGGTTTCGACGACGACCTGCTGGAACGCGCGCAGCGCGATGACCAGGCCAGCGGTGAGCTGGAGAAGCGGTTCGCCGCGCTCTCGGCCACCGCCGAGCTGGACCAGGTGATCTTCGACGGTGCGTCTTTCGGCACCGCGGCCCAGGCCGGCACCCCCGAGGAAGAGGAATACCTCGGCCTGCCCGGTCTGCTCACCGCCGACCAGGTTTCCCTGCTGCTGACCAAGCGGCAGGCCGCACAGCTCGCCGCCCAACGCCGTCGTACGGTCGACGGGGCCTCTCAGCCGGCCGCTGCGGCCACGGCGGCGCCACCCGCACCCATGAGCGCCGCCCAGCGTCGGGTGGCGCTCCGACGCCAACTGAACGCTCTGGTGGCCGCCCGACACCACCGCACCGGCCAGCCGCACGGCAAGATTCATGCCGAGCTGCGCCGGCTCTGCGGTGGCCCGCCGAGCGCCCAGGCCACCATCGAGCAGCTTGAGGAACGCATCGCCACCCTGCAGACCCTCTAGACCCGCCAGCCGCAGCCGGCTGGCTGGGGCGTCGAGGTTCTGCGGCGAGGTCTGTGGCCGGGCTTGCCTCCGGCGTGATCCACTCGGTTTTGGTGAAAACGCGGTATCCGAGCGCCGAGGAAAGCGCGACTTCCGTGAAATCGAGTGGATCACGGGCTGGCCTGGGGAGACCGAGGTTTACGTGCCCGGGATGCCCGCGGGTGCCCTCTGCGGAGCGTCCGTGCTTCAAGATCGCGCAGTATGCGGGATGTAGTGGCATCGGCGCGTCGATGAGGCCACTACATCCAGGTTC
>NZ_JAKKFD010000047.1 GCF_022229005.1 Micromonospora trifolii | reverse complement strand
CGGGGGCGGCACGGCCCGGGGCGGGGCTGCGTTCGTGGGGTCAGCGGATGACACGACCGCGGAGGATCGTGCGGGACGGGGCGCGAACGACGCGCAGGTCGCCACGGGGGTCTTCGGGGTAGACGGTCAGGTCGGCGAGGCCGCCTTCGACCAGGCCGGGGAAGCCGAGCCAGGCGCGGGCGCCCCAGGAGGCGGCGGCGAGTACGTCGATGGGTGCCATGCCGGCCCGTTCGTGCAGCAGCAGCATCTCCTCGGCGGCCAGCCCGTGATCGATGCCGCCGCCGGCGTCGGTGCCCACGTAGATCGGCACCCCGGCCTCGTGCGCGGCACGCACCACCTCGGGGAAGCCGTCGCGCAGCGCGAGCATGTGGTCGGCGTACCCGGGGAACTTGCCCCGCGCGTGCTCGGCGATGCCCCCGAAGGTGGCGATGTTGATCATTGTGGGGACCAGGGCGGTGCCCTGGCGGGCCATCTCGTCGATCAGGTCGAGGCTGAGCCCGGTGCCGTGCTCCACCGAGTCCACCCCGGCCCGAACCATGATCTCGACGGCCGACTCGCTGAAGGTGTGCACCGCGGCGCGTACCCCGGCGTCGTGCGCAGCCCGCACGGCGGCGGTGAGGGTGTCCGCGTCCCAGGCCGGTGCCAGGTCACCGACGCCCCGGTCGATCCAGTCACCGACCAGCTTGACCCAGCCGTTGCCGGCCCGCGCCTGCGCGGCCACAGTGGCGGCGACCTCGGTCGCGTCCACCTCCACGCCGATGTCGCGCAGGTAGCGCTTCGGCGGGGCGACATGCTGGCCCGCGCGGGCCAGTCGCGGCAGGTCCGGCTCGTCGTCCAGCTCGGGGTACGGGTACGGCGACCCGGCGTCGCGGATCGCCAGCACCCCGGCGTCCCGGTCGACGTGGGCCAATCCGCGGGCCTGGTCGAGCGAGGTGATCGGGGCGCCGCCTCGGGCGATGCCGATGTGGCAGTGCGCGTCGACCAGCCCGGGCAGCACGAAGCCGCCGTCGACGACGGTCTCCGCGCCCGACACCGGGGTGAAGGTCACCCGGTCGCCGACCAGCCAGAGATCCCGTACCTCGTCGTCGGGGAGCAGCACACCGCGCACATGAAGAGCCATGCGCACAGTCCTACCCGATCACTGCCCGTCCGGGGCGAGCAGGTCGCCCCGGAACGGCACGAAGGTCAGCGGGGGCGGTTGTCGCCGCCCTTGCCGAGCTTGTTGAAGTCGATCTTCGGGAGCTTGAAGCCGGGCGGCAGGCCCTGGCCTCCAGCGAGGTCGTTCGGGTCCATCCCCGGCGGAAGCTGCGGCATGCCACCCGGGAAGCCGGCGGGCATCCCGGCACCGGCGCCGGTACGCGGACGACCGCCGCCCTTGGTGCCCTTGCGCTTGTTCTTCGGCGACTTGGTCGCCTTGCGTCGGCCACCACCGGGCAGGCCCATCATGCCGCCCATCTGCTTCATCATCTTCTGCGCGTCGGCGAAGCGGTTGAGCAGCTGGTTGACGTCCATCACGGTGACCCCGGAGCCGTTGGCGATGCGCGCCCGGCGGGAACCGTTGATGATCTTCGGGTTGGTGCGCTCGCCCGGGGTCATCGACCGGATGATCGCGGTGACCCGGTCGAAGTGGCTGTCGTCCAGCTCGGCGAGCTGGTCCTTCATCTGCCCCATGCCGGGCATCATGGCCAGCACGTTGGCGATCGGGCCCATCCGCCGCACCGCGATGAGCTGGTCGAGGAAGTCGTCCAGTGTGAACTGCTCGCCGCCCATCAGCTTGGCGGTCATCTTCTCCTTCTGATCGGAGTCGAAGGCCTGCTCGGCCTGCTCGATCAGAGTGAGGACGTCGCCCATGCCGAGGATCCGGCTGGCCATCCGGTCGGGGTGGAAGACGTCGAAGTCCTCCAGCTTCTCACCGGTGGAGGCGAACAGGATCGGCTGCCCGGTGACCTCGCGGACCGACAGCGCGGCACCACCACGGGCGTCGCCGTCGAGCTTGGAGAGCACCACACCGGTGATGCCGACGCCGTCGCGGAACGCCTCGGCGGTGCGGACGGCGTCCTGACCGACCATCGCGTCGATGACGAAGATGACCTCGTCCGGCGAGACGGCGTCGCGGATGTCGGCGGCCTGCTGCATCATCTCGGCGTCGATGCCCAGCCGGCCGGCGGTGTCGACGATGACGATGTCGCGGGCGGCGCGCTTCGCGTGCTCGATCGACGCGCGCGCCACCTGCACCGGGTCACCGGTGCCGTTGCCGGGCTCCGGGGCGTACACCTCGACACCGGCCCGACCACCGAGCACCTGGAGCTGCCCGACGGCGTTGGGGCGCTGGAGGTCGGCGGCGACGAGCAGCGGCTGGTGCCCCTGGCCCTTGAGCCAGCGGGCCAGCTTGCCGGCGAGGGTCGTCTTACCGGAACCCTGGAGACCGGCCAGCATGATGACCGTCGGCGGCTGCTTGGCGAACTGGAGCCGTCGCCCCTCGCCGCCGAGCACCTTGATCAGCTCTTCGTTGACGATCTTGATGATCTGCTGGGCCGGGTTCAGCGCCTGGGAGACCTCGGAGCTGCGCGCCCGCTCCTTGACGGCCGCGATGAAGCCCTTGACCACCGGCAGCGCGACGTCCGCCTCCAGCAGCGCGAGACGGATCTCGCGCGCGGTGGCGTCGATGTCGGCGTCGGTGAGCCGCCCCTTGCCGCGGAGCTTGGTGAAGATCCCGGACAGGCGGTCACTCAAGGTGTCAAACACGCGAACATCCCGTTTGTCAGTGTTCCGGCGGGCACAACGCGGCCGGCACTGCGGAGTCCGGCCACCGCTAGGGTAACCGCCCGGCCGTAGGGCCGCTGTCGCCCGGCCCTGGCCTCACCCCGACACCAACCCCGACTGGTACGCGAACACGACGAGCTGGGCCCGATCCCGGGCTCCCAGCTTGCCCATCGCCCGGCTGACGTGGGTTCGCGCGGTCGCCGGGCTGACCACCAGCTGTGCGGCGATCTCCTCGTTGTTCAGGCCCTCACCGACCAGACCCACGACCTGACGCTCCCGATCGGTCAGCGTCTCCAGTCGGGGGTGCGGACGAAGCACCCGGGACGGCCGGGTGGCGAACTCCCGCACCACCCGACGGGTCACCGACGGCGACAGCAGCGCCTCCCCCTCGGCGACGAGCCGGATCGCGCGCAGCAGCTCGGCCGGCCTGGTGTCCTTGGTGAGGAACCCGCTCGCACCGTGGCGCAGCGCGTCGAAGACGTACTCGTCCAGCTCGAAGGTGGTGAGCACCACGACCCGCGTACCGGCCAGATCGGGGTCGGCGACGATCCGGCGGGTCGCCTCGATGCCGTCGATACCGGGCATCCTGATGTCCATCAGCACCACGTCCGGCCGTTCCCGACGCGCCAACTCGACCGCCAGCAGCCCGTCGGACGCCTCACCGGCCAGCGCCAGGTCGTCCTCGCTCTCCACCAGCGCGCGCAGCCCGAGCCGGACCAGGTCCTGGTCGTCGGCGATCAGCACCCGGATCATGTCGTCGGCTCCACGGGCAGCCCGGCGTACACCCGGAACCCGCCCTCGGCGCGCGGCCCGGTGGTCAACCGCCCGCCCAGCGCGGCGACCCGCTCGCGCATCCCGGCCAGACCGTGACCGCCCTCGCCGTCGGCCGGAGCGGTTTCGGCGCGGTCGGCACCCACCCCCCGGTCGGTGACCTCGACGGTCACCTCGTGGGCGCGGTAGTCCACCGTCACCTCCGCGCTCGCCACCCCCGCGTGACGCAGCACGTTTGTCAACGCCTCCTGCACCACCCGGTACGCGGCCAGGTCGACAGCGGCCGGCAGCTCCCGGGGGTCACCGACCACGCGCACGTCGACGGCGAGCCCCGCCCCGGCGAGCCGGTCGCGCAGCACGGGGAGCCGGGCCAGGCCCGGTACCGGCTCGCGCTCGGCACCCCGCCGCACCGCGCCCAGGGTGACCCGCAGCTCGTCCAGCGCCTCGCGGCTGGTCCGGCTGATGGCGGTCAGGGCCACCTCCGCCTGCTCCGGCCGCTTCGGCAGCAGGTGCAGGGCGATCTCCGCCTGCATGCTGATCGCGGCCAGCCCGTGCCCCACCACGTCGTGCACCTCCTGCGCGATGCGCAGCCGCTCCTCGTCGGCCTGCCGTCGCGCCTGTTCAACACGGCTGCGGGCCTCTTCGGCACGGGTACGCGCGGTCGCCTCACGGCTCACCCGCACCACCACCCCCACCGCGAACGGTACGACCACCCAGGCCGACGCGGGCAGCACACCCGTCCAGCCCGGTGCCGGCCCCCGACCGAAGAAGACGTGCGCCGACAACAGGACGAACGCGCCACCGGTGGCGAGCGCCGCCGGTCGCACCGGCAGCCTCACGGCCACTGTGTACACCGCGACCAGGAACGTGACCAGGATCGGCCCGTACGGGTAGCCGATCAGCAGGTACGTCGAGGTGGCCACTGTGACCACGGCGAGGGCAGCGACCGGAGCACGTCTCCGGACCAGCAGGGCGAGCGCGGCGACGGCGATCAGCACCCGACAGGCGGCGTCCACCGGCCTCGACCCCGGTTGGTTGTCCCCGGCCAGACCGGTGGCGAGCAACCCGAACGCGAGCAGCGCCAGGGCGAGCGCGGCATCCGCCATCACCCCCGGCCACCGCCACTGCCCGCCTCGTCGCATGGCCGTCATTCTGCCCGCGCAGGCGCCGCTCGACGTGCGCCCACGAGCGACACCGCCCCTACGCCCCCGGACGTACCCGCGCACCGGGCCTCCGATCGCGCCGCGTTGGCGGCGGGCACCCGCACGAGCGTGATGACACTCCCGACCGCAACCCGCAACGGCGGCGGACACCCTCACGAGCCTGATGACTGTGAGGCATCAAGATGACTGTGAGGCATCACGCTCGTAGGAGTGACCCGGCTGGCACGCGCGGCCAACGGCCGAGCAGCACCCGACCGCGCTACGCGGCAAGGCAGTCAGGCATCCGGCGTCGTCCTGGGTCAGACGGCGGCGAGGACCGCGGCTTCCAGGCGGGCCCGGGTGGCGTCGTCCGGCCAACCTCCGACCAGGTAGAAGGCGTCGACCACGTCGGCGCCGAGGGTGGAGATGCGGGCCGCGCGAACCAGGGCGCCGGCCTCGTCGAGCGCACAGGCGACCCGGTAGAGCAACCCGGCGGCGTCGGCGGCGCGCAGTTCCAGCAGTACGGCGTCGGTGGCCGCCTCGCGGTGCCAGACCACTCGTGGGGCTGCGCCGCCACCACGGCTGGCGAGCGCACGGCCCCGCAGCCGTTGGGTGACCGACACATCACCGGCTACCGCCCGGCGCAGGTCGGCGCGGAGGGGCACCGGGTCCGGCGGGAGGCCGTAGCGGGGCTGCACCCGGCACTCGACCAGGGCCCGGCCGTCGACGGCGGAGGCGTCCGCGGAGATCACCTCCAGCCGGTGCAGTGCCAGGCAGCCCGCCACCGTGGCGAGCAGACCCCGCCGGTCGGCAGCCGCGACCGACACCCGGTCGCCGGTCAGGTGGACGACCGGCAGGGGCCCGGCCAGCAGCTCCGGGTCCGGGGCGGGTGGCTCGGGGAGTACGCCGGTGTCCAGCGCGGTGCGAACACGGGCGACCAACTCGGCGACGAGTCGGCCCTTCCAGTCTGACCAGGCCGCCGGCCCGGTCGCCGCCGCGTCGGCGCGGACCAACGCGTGCAGCACGTCGAGGGTGCCGGTGTCACCGACCGCCTCGGCCACCGAGGCGATGGTGACCGGGTCGGCCAGGTCCCGGCGGGTGGCCACGTCGGGCAGCAGCAGGTGCAGCCGGACCAGCTTGCCGATCAGCTCGACCTCCGCCGTGGGCAGACCGACAGTGGTGGCCACCGCCTGGGCTACCGGCACACCGACAGTGCTGTGGTCACCCGGGAGGCCCTTGCCGATGTCGTGCAGGAGAGCGCCGAGGAGCAGCAGATCGGGGCGTTCCACCTCGCGGGCGTGCCGGCTGGCCTCGTACGCGGTCTGCACGAGGTGCCGGTCGAGGGTGAACCGGTGCACCGGGTTGTGCTGGGGCAGGCTGCGCAGCCGGGTCCACTCGGGCAGCCAGCCGTCGACCAGCCCGTACCGGTCGCAGGTCTCCCAGGCCGGTACCAGGCCGGCACCGGCGCCGAGCAGGGTGATCAGCGCGGCCCGGGCCTCGGCCGGCCAGGGGGCGGGCAGGGGCGGGCAGTACGCCGCCAGCCACTCGCAGGTGGCCCGCGCGATGGGGATTCGGGTCGTGGCCGACGCGGCGGCCACCCGCAGCGACAGGCTCGGGTCGGGGCGTGCCCCGATCGCCGTACGGGCGAGCACCAGCTCGCCGTCGTGTTCGACCACGTCACGGGCGACCGGACGGCGGGCCGGGCGGCCGTTCCCGCCCCGGGAGCGACCGGAACGCAACCGCTCGGCGGCTCGGAAGGCGTCGTCCAGGGCGTGGCTGACAGTGCGCGCGTCGCCGGCGACCCGCCGCAGCAGAGCGTCGCCGTCTTCGAGGTCGAGCAGGGTGGCCACTCCGTCGCGTTCCTGGGCGACCAGCCGGTCGACGCGTCGGCCGACCTGCTGGTGCAGGGCGTCGCGGGTGTCCAACAGGCGCAGGTGGGCGGCGCGTACGGCGGGACGCAGCGCGTCGGTGATGCCGGCCGCGGAGATCGCCCGCAACAGCCCCACGTCGCGCAGACCACCGGCGGCCTCCTTGAGGTCGCCCTCCAGCAGGAATGCCAGCTCACCATGGGCCTGCCAACGGGCTTCGGTGACCTCCCGCAGGCCGGGCAGGTGCCGGACGGCGGTACGCCGCCAGTGGTCGGCGGCGGTGCGGATCAACGCGTCGGCCAGCGCCTGGTCCCCCACGACCAGCCGGGCGTCGAGCAGCCCGAGGGCGACCTTGACGTCGTCCTGGGCCACCGAGAGCGCCTCGGCGACGGTGCGGACGGAATGGTCGAGCCGCAGGCCCGCGTCCCAGATCGGGTACCAGACCGAGGCTGCCAGCTCGTCGGTGCCGGGCACTCCGGCGTGCAGCAGCACCAGGTCGAGGTCGCTGTACGGGGCACACTGACGTCGACCCAGACCCCCGACGGCCAGCAGTGCCACCCCGCCCCGCGCCGGCAGCAGCCCTCGCAGGAACGCGTCGTACGCCGCGGCCCGCCCCCGCCGGGCCGCTTCCCCGATTCCCCCGGGAACGCCGACGACCTCGTTGATCAAGAGGTTCGCGTCGCCGTCATCGGCGGGTCCTGACGCGTTCTTCTTGATCAACGAGGTCATGTCAGTCGTGGCCGCGGTCAGAGTGCGTCGAGGCCGCGTTCGCCGGTACGTACCCGGACGACCTCTTCGACACCGGTGACCCAGACCTTGCCGTCACCGATCTTGCCCGTGCGGGCCGCTCCGACGATCGCGTCGACCACCTTGTCGACGTCGATCTCATCGGTGAGCACCTCGACCCGGATCTTGGGCAGGAACTCGACCGTGTACTCGGCACCCCGGTAGACCTCGGTGTGCCCCTTCTGTCGCCCGTACCCCTGAACCTCGCTGACGGTCAGCCCGGCCACCCCGAGGGCGTGCAGGGCCTCCTTCACCGCGTCCAGTTGGTACGGCTTGATGACTGCGGTCACCAGCTTCATGTCCAACCCCTCCATCCCAGGAACGTTAACCGGCGACCTTTTCGCTGACCGGCTCGGCGGGCTCCGCCTCCGGCTTGGCACCGCTCGTCGCGCCGCCACCGGGGGTGCCGATGCCGGCCATCGCGAACGCGCTGCCCGTGCCGCCGCCGGCCGGGGACAGGTCGTAGCTGCTCTCGGCGTGCTCGGCGATGTCGATGCCCTCGACCTCCGCCTCGCCAGTGACGCGGAAGCCGATCGTCTTCTCGATCACGAAGGCGAGCACCCAGGCGACGCCGAACGACCAGGCGGTGACGATCAGGCCGGCGAGGGCCTGCCGCCCGAGCTGGGTCGCGCCGCCACCGTAGAAGAGGCCGTCGGAGGCACCCACCACGTCGGTGATCGCGGCGTTGACCGAGTTGGTGGCGAAGAGGCCGAGCCAGAGCGACCCGATCCACCCACCGACGAAGTGCACGCCGACCACGTCGAGCGAGTCGTCGTAGCCGAGCTTGTACTTGAGACTGACGGCGAGCGCGCACACCGCGCCGGCGACGATGCCGAGCAGGACGGACGCCCACGGTGCGATGAAGCCACAGGCCGGGGTGATGGCGACCAGACCGGCGACGGCGCCGGACGAGGCACCGACCATCGTCGGCTTGCGGGTCTTGACCCACTCGACGGCGATCCAGCCGAGCACCGCCGCCGCCGTGGCGAGCTGGGTGTTGATGAAGGCGAGGCCGGCGACCGAGTCGACGGTCAGCTCCGAGCCGGCGTTGAACCCGAACCAGCCGAACCACAGCAGACCAGCACCGAGCGCGACAAGCGGGATGTTGTGCGGCTTCATGCCCTCACGCGGCCAACCGAGCCGCTTACCGAGGACCAGGACCACGGCCAGGGCCGCCGCGCCGGCGTTGATGTGCACAGCGGTGCCACCGGCGAAGTCCAGTGCGTGGATGTCGCCGCCGATGATGCCGCCGCCCCACACCCAGTGGGCGACCGGGAAGTAGACCAGGGTGGCCCAGCCGAAGGCGAACAGCAGCCAGCCGGCGAACTTGGCCCGGTCGGCGATGGCACCGCTGATCAGCGCGACGGTGATCACCGCGAAGACCATCTGGAAGGCCATGAACACGTAGAGCGGGACGCCGATGCCGCTGGGGTTCTCCGCCGTGGCACCCCACAGGTCGGTTTCGGCGAGGAAGGTCTTGGTGCCGAGGTACGCGCCCGGGTCGCCCCAGAAGCCGTTCACGTCGGTCCCGAAGGCGACGCTGAATCCGTAGAACCACCACAGAATAGAGATGAGCCCGATAGCCGAGAAGCTCATCATCATCATGTTGAGTACGCCCTTGGCCCGGTTGAGGCCGCCGTAGAACAGCGCCAGTCCGGGGGTCATGAGCAGCACGAGCGCTGTCGAAACCAGCAGCCACGTGGTATTGGCGCCGTCGATCGTCGGTGCTTCAGGCACGCTGGCCTCCTAAAGGTGAAGTCCTCCTTCGCGGCTTTCCGGGGCAGCGTCGCCCGTAGGCCGGTTGCGCGGAAGCTTCGCGGCCGGCTGTTTCACTTTGGGTCCCGTGCGGGTTTCCGTTTCGTGACGGGTTGTTTCGGACGTGTCACGAACTCCGCACAGTCATCAGCATGGACGATTGTGGATCGACCGGACGGCGATCGTCGATGGCTGACCGGTCAACGGCATCGACCGGTGCGCTTGACGAGCCCGGCCGAGCATCGCCCGACCGGCGCTCAGCGGAGGGCGTTCTCCAGGGCGTGCCGCTCGTAGTCGAGCAGCCGCAGATCGCGCATGGGGCGACGCAGGTGACCCTTGTGCACGATCCGGACGAACGCCGGCTCACCGGCGGCGGCCATCCGGCGGATCCCCTCGACGTGGTCCACGATCCGTTTGCGGATGGTCCGGATCAGCCGGTGCCGGTCCCGGGGGATCAGCCCGTACGCGTCGGCGAAGAGCCGGAGGCGGCGGGGCCGGTCCGGGTGCTTCCAGCCCAGCGTGATCGAGTCGCGGTCCGCGAAGATCGGCACCCAGGTCCAGGCCGCGTACGCCACGTCGTAGATCCGCGCTCCGGGTGAGGCGAGGTCGAAGTCGATCAGCCCGAGGGTGCCGTCCGGACGCCAGATGACGTTGTGCGGCGCGGCGTCGTGGTGGCAGATCACCTCGGTGTCCGGTGGTGGGGGCCCGAACGAGCGCCAGACCGCCGCCTGCGGAGGGGTGAAGCCGTACTGCGCGTCGTGGAACATCCGCAGCATGGTGGCGACGGTGACCAGTGCCTCGTCGGTCACCCAGTGCGGGGCGAGCGGATATTCTCCGCACTCCCCCTCCAGGTACGACAGCACCTCACGGTTGCGCTCGTCCATTCCGAGCGCCCGGGGTGCGCCGGTGAACCCCACGTACTCCAGGTGGCGCAGCAGCGCGTGCACGGACGGGGTCCATGGCCCGGCGTTGCGCCGGACCGTGTCACCCACGCGGACAACTGTGCTCACGTTGCCGCCGTGCAGCGGGATCTCCTGCGAAGTCACGTACGGTCTCCCGAGGCGCTGCGAGGCATGGCCGGGGTCACGCCAGCCCGCGTACGCGCGATCGTCAGTGGTCACCCGAGACTACGCGTCCCGGCCGGTGGCCTCGGTCCCCAGCAACGCGTCGACGAACTGCGCCGGGTCGAACGGGGCCAGGTCGTCCTTGCCTTCGCCGAGGCCGACCAGCTTCACGGGGATGCCGAGCTTGCGCTGCACGGCGATCACGATGCCGCCCTTGGCGGTGCCGTCGAGCTTGGTCAGCACCACACCGGTCACGTTGACCACCTCGGTGAAGACCCGGGCCTGCTCCAGGCCGTTCTGCCCGGTGGTGGCGTCCAGGATGAGCAGTGTCTCGTCGATCGGGCCCTGCTTCTCGACCACGCGCTTGACCTTGCCCAGCTCGTCCATCAGGCCGACCTTGTTCTGGAGGCGGCCGGCGGTGTCGATGAGCACGGTGTCCACGCCGGTGTCGATGCCGCGCTTGACGGCGTCGAAGGCGACGCTGGCCGGGTCGGCGGCCTCGGGCCCCCGGACGGTCTCCGCGCCGACGCGCGAGCCCCAGGTCTCCAGTTGGTCGGCTGCGGCGGCCCGGAAGGTGTCCGCCGCGCCGAGCAGCACGCTGCGACCGTCGGCCACCAGCACCCGGGCGATCTTGCCGCAGGTGGTGGTCTTGCCGGCGCCGTTGACGCCGACGACGAGGACCACAGCGGGCACGCCGTCCTTGGGGGCGGTCCGCAACGAGCGGTCCAGGCTCGGGTCGAGCGCGTTGACCAGCTCGGCGGCGAGCAGTGCCCGCAGCTCGGAGGCCGAACGGGTGCCGAGGACCCGGGTGCGCTCGCGGAGCCGGTCGACGATGTCGCGGGTGGAGTCGACGCCGACGTCGGCGGTGATCAGGCTGTCCTCGATCTCCTCCCAGACGTCCTCGTCGAGGTGGTCACGGGCGAGCAGGCCGAGCAGGCCCTTGCCGAACACGTTCTGTGAGCGGGACAGCCGCGAGCGGAGCCGGACCAGCCGCCCGGCGGTCGGCTCGGGGACCTCGACCTGCGGTTCGAGCACCGGTGGCGGCTCGACCAGGACGCCGGTGGACAGATCGGACTCCGGTGCCTCGACCGGCGGGCCGGCGAGATCCTCCTCAGCCCTGGTGTCGACCTCCGTGCGTGGCAGCGGAGGCTCGGGCCGTCGCCGCAATCGCGGGACGACCAGCCCGACTGTGCCGGCGATCAGCACACCGAGCAGGACCAGAGCGAGGACGAGATATTCGGCCATGCCGGAATCCTGTCAGATGCGGGCGGCGGCGTCCCAGCCACCGCACCCCGAGCCGTGCCGGGAGCGGTGCTCGGCGTCTCAGCCACCGCACCCGGCCGGTGCCGGGGACCGGCGGTAGGCTCGGCCGCATGCCCGCCGCACACCTTCTCATCGGCCCACTTCTGCGGCGAGTGGTGGACACCCGGGCGACGATCTGGGTGGAGACGGCGGCGCCCGCCGTGGTCACCGTCCGTACCGCCAGCGGCGCCACCGGCACCGCGCCCACCTTCTCGGCGTACGACCACCACTACGCCCTCGTGGTGGTGGAGGGCCTTGCCCCGGACAGCGAGACCACCTACGAGGTGCTGGTCGACGACGAGATCGTCTGGCCGGTGCCGAGCAGCGGGTTCCCACCCAGCGTGATCCGCACCCGGGCGGCCGACGATCGGGACCAGCCGGTCAACCTGATCTTCGGCTCGTGCCGGGAGACCACCCAGCACGCCACCACCCGCAAGCTGCCGCCGGACGCGCTCGACGCGTACGCCCGGCGGTTGATGGCCGACCCGGAGTCGAATCCGCCGCCCGACCTGCTGGTGCTGCTCGGTGACCAGGTCTACGCCGACGTCACCTCGCCCACAGTGCGCCGGCTGCTGCGTCGACGGCGGCGGCGGCCGAAGGGCGCTCCGGCCGACCAGGTGGTGAGCTTCGACGAGTACACCAAGCTCTACCTGGAGTCCTGGCGTGATCCGGAGATCCGCTGGCTGCTCTCCACGGTGCCCAGCGTGATGATCTTCGACGATCACGAGATCATCGACGACTGGAACACCTCGGCGGCGTGGCGAGCCGAGGTGCGCGAGCAGCCGTGGTGGCAGGAGCGGATCGGCAGTGGGCTCGCCTCGTACTGGGTCTACCAGCACCTGGGCAACCTCTCCCCCGACGAGATCGTCGCCGATCCGGTCTTCGCGAAGGTCGCCGCCGCCGAGGACGCCACCAGCGTGCTGCGCGAGTTCGGCCACCGGGTCGACCAGGAGTCCGACCTGGCGCACGACACCGAGCGCTGGCGCGCTGTGCAGTACCAGTGGAGCTACGCACTGGACCTGGGCCGGACCCGGCTGGTCATGCTGGACAACCGGTGCAGCCGGGTGCTCGAGCCCAACAGCCGGGCGATGCTGCCGCCCGGCGAGTGGGCCTGGTTCCTCGACCAGGCGCACGGGGTCTACGACCACCTGGTGGTGGGCGCCTCGCTGCCCTGGCTGCTGCCGCAGGGCATCCACCACATCGAGGCGTGGAACGAGAAACTGGCGGACTCACGCCGACCGTGGGTGGCCCGGGGGGCGGAGAAGCTGCGCCGCGCCCTGGACCTGGAGCACTGGGCGGCGTTCCGGCGTTCCTTCGAGGCGCTCGCGGAGACGTTCGCCCGCATCGGCACCGGCACGCCACGGCAGTCCGGCGCACGGATCGGGGCGGGCCCGGCGTACGCCCCACCGGCGTCGATCAGCGTGCTCTCCGGTGACGTGCACCACTCGTACGTGGCGCGGGCCCGGTTCGCGGACCCGGCGGTGGTCACTCCGGTGCACCAGCTCACCTGTTCGCCGATCCACAACCAGGTGCCGGCGGGCATCCGTCCGCTGATGCGGCTGGGCTGGTCGCCCGGTCCGGCCGGGGCCACCAGGGCGCTGGCCCGTTCGGCGGGCGTACGCCGGCCCGGGGTGCGCTGGCGCAAGCTGGCCGGCCCGTACTTCGGTAACGCCGTCGCCACCCTGACCCATCACGGGCGTGGGGCCGACGTGGTCATCGAGGGCACCACCAAGGACGGGCACCTACGGCCGGTGATGCGGCGTCGACTCTCCGGCGACGGCGAACCGGCCGCGCCGTAGTCTCTACGCCGTGGACGAGCACCTGCCGGAGCCGATCCGGGCGGTCGAGCACGAGTTGACCGCTCTGCTGCGCCGTGGGCGAGCGGTCTCCTGGGAGATCGCCCGGGAGGTGCACCCGAACCTGGAGCCGAACACCTACGGGTTGCTGCTCTGGTTGCGGCGGAGCGGGTCCATCCGGTTGACCGAGTTGGCGGCGCGGCTGGGCGTGGGCAAGGGGACGCTGAGCCGGCAGATCAACGCGCTGGAGGTCCTCGGTCTGGTGCACCGCGACCCCGATCCGAGCGATCGGCGGGCCGCGCAGATCAGCCTCACCGACGAGGGGCAGCGCCGGTTCGACGTGGCCCGCGCGGCTCGGCTGGGCGAGTTCCTGCGTGCTCTGGACGGCTGGCCGGAGCGCGACGTCGAGGAGTTCGCCCGGCTGCTCGGCCGGTTCAACGACTCCTGGCAGTAGCCACCCGACGCCAGGAAATCCTGGCGATAGCCGCCCAGAAGCAGGGAATAGGGCACCGGTCCAACAAGTTGTTGCTTCAGGCAACCAAGGCATACGGTTGCCTCAGGCAACTCACAGGCGGCCCGTGCGTACCAGCCCCGCCGTTCCACCTCGACTCCGCTCGGAGGCAACAAACGATGAGCCAGGCGACAGCGCCTCCCCAGGCGACCGCCGTGACCATGACCCACCGGCAGATCCTGGAAGCACTCTCCGGTCTGCTGCTGGGCCTGTTCGTCGCGATCCTCTCCTCCACGGTCATCTCGAACGCGCTGCCGCGGATCATCACCGAACTGCACGGCGGTCAGTCCGCGTACACCTGGGTGGTGACCTCGGCCCTGCTCGCGACCACCGCGACCACCCCCATCTGGGGCAAGATGGCCGACCTGACCAGCAAGAAGACCCTGGTCCAGCTGGCCCTGGGGATCTACGTGCTGGGCTCGGTGCTGGCCGGCCTCGCCCAGGGCACCGGTGAGCTGATCGCCTGCCGCGTGCTCCAGGGCGTCGGCGCCGGCGGCCTCACCGCGCTGGCCCAGGTGATCATGGCCACGATGATCGCGCCCCGCGAACGTGGCCGCTACAGCGGCTACCTCGGCGCCGTGATGGCCGTCGGCACCATCGGCGGCCCGCTGATCGGCGGCGTGATCGTGGACACCTCCTGGCTCGGCTGGCGCTGGTGCTTCTACGTCGGCGTGCCGTTCGCCATCCTCGCGCTGATCGTGCTCCAGAAGACCCTGCACCTGCCGGTGGTCAAGCGGAAGGCCGAGATCGACTGGTGGGGCGCCACCCTGATCACCGCGGCCGTCTCGGTACTGCTGATCTGGGTCTCGCTCGCCGGCGACCAGTTCGCCTGGGCCTCCTGGCAGAGCGCCGTGATGGTCGTCGGCGCGCTGGTCCTCGGCGCACTGGCGATCCGGGTCGAGACCCGGGCCGCCGAGCCGATGATCCCGCCGCGGCTGTTCCGCAACCGCACCATCACCCTCGCCGTCGTCGCCAGCATCGCGGTCGGTGTGGGCATGTTCGGCGCGTCGATCTTCCTGGGCCAGTACTTCCAGATCAGCCGCGGGCAGAGCCCGACCATGTCCGGTCTGATGACCCTGCCGATGATCCTCGGCCTGTTGGTCGCCTCCACCGTCATCGGGCGGGTCATCAGCAAGACCGGCCGTTGGAAGCAGTACCTGGTGATCGGGTCGGCGCTGCTCACCATCGGCTTCGCGCTGATGGGCACCCTGCGCGCCGACACCAGCTTCACACTGCTCAGCGTCTACATGCTGCTGATCGGCGTCGGCCTGGGCATGACCATGCAGAACCTGGTCCTCGCCGTGCAGAACACCGTCGGCCCGCACGAACTCGGCGCGGCCAGCTCGGTGGTGGCGTTCTTCCGCAGCCTGGGTGGTGCGATCGGCGTCTCCGCCCTCGGCGCGGTGCTCGCTCACAAGGTCAAGGACTACACCGCCGACGGGCTGGCCCAGCTCGGTATCCCCGCCTCCAGCTCCGGCAGCGGCGGTGCCCTGCCCGACGTGCACACGCTGCCCGGCCCGCTGCGCGCGGTGGTGGAGAGCGCGTACGGCCACGGCGCCGGCGACATCTTCCTGACCGCCGCCCCGTTCGCGCTGATCGCGCTGATCGCTGTGGCGTTCATCAAGGAGGTGCCGCTGCGCCAGCACAACGGCAACCCGGTTTCCGACGAGGTCGAGCGGGAATCGACTGTCGCTGCCGGCGCCGGCTCACCCGTGATCCGTACCGGCGAGCAGAGGTGAGGTAGAGCCATGGGCGTGGGAGCACCGGACCGCGAGGAGTACGGCCCCCGGACCCGACCGTTGCCCTTCGAGCGCGGCACGGACGGACCTCGGGTGATCATGGTGGGTGTCGACGGCACCCGGACCTCCGAGCGGGCCGGCTCCTACGCCGCGGGCCTGGCCCGTCGACAGAGCGCCGCGCTGGTGGTGGTCTTCGTCAGCTCACCGAGCGGGCTGACCGCCCTGGTGCCCGGCATGGACGCCGGCGCGGTCCAGCGCACCCACGACGAGTTGGCCGACGAGCTGCGCCGGGAGTGCCGGCGCGGGGCCGAGCAGTGGGGCATCCCGGTGACCCTGCTGGTGCGGCGCGGCGACGCGTACGGCGAGCTGCGCGCGGCGGCCGACGAGTTCCAGGCCGACATGGTGGTGGTCGGCGCCTCCGAGCAGGCCGGACACCGCCTGGTCGGCTCGGTCGCCACCCGGCTGGTCCGCGCGGGCCGCTGGCCGGTCGTCGTGGTGCCCTGATAACCCGTCGCGGAGTGTCCGAGGTGCCGGGCAGGATGCGCGGCATGACCTGGATCGCACCGGAGATCACCCGGACCCCCGAACCGTACGTCGGCGACGAGCGCACCATGCTCGACGGCTGGCTCGACTACCACCGACAGACGCTGCTGCTCAAGTGCGCCGGCCTCACCGAGGCGCAGTTACGGACGCCGAGCGTGGAACCGTCCGGGCTGACCCTGCTCGGCCTGGTCCGGCACCTGGCCGAGGTCGAAGCCTGGTGGTTTCGGGAGAACTTCGCCGGCGAGCCTGTCGACTACCCGTACTTCACCCCGGAGAACCCGGACGCCGACCACGACGTCAGCGCCGCCGACGCCGCTGCCGACTTCGCCATCTTCCACCGCGAGGTGGCGCTGGCCCGCGAGGCCGCCGCAGGCCACGCGCTCGACGAGACGTTCACCGAGGTCGGCGCGAAGAAGCGCACCTTCAACCTGCGCTGGGTGTACGTGCACATGATCGAGGAGTACGCCCGGCACAACGGTCACGCCGACCTGATCCGGGAACGCATCGACGGCGTCACCGGCGAGTGACAGGCGCTCAGTAGTCCAGGGCCGCCCGCAGGTAACGCAGGTCGGCGTGGCCGCCCCAGCGGTGCGCCGACAGCCCGGCGGCGCGAGCACCCCGCACGGCCCAGTCCTCGTCGTCGACGCAGAGGACCCGGGCCGGCGGGGTGGCCAGGGCCACACAGGCGGCCTTGAAGTATTCCGGGGCGGGTTTGTGCACGCCGATCACCGAGGAGTTGACCACCACGTCCAGCTCGCCGACCAGGCCGAGCGCGGCCAGGTCGGCGTCGAGCAGGTCGGTGGCGTTGGTGCCCAGCCCGACCCGGACGCCCGCCGCACGGACCTCCCGGACGAACGCCAGCACCTCCTGGTCGACCTCTCCCCGGTAGCTCTGCCACTGCTCCACCGCGGCGCGGGCCCGTTCCGGGCTGCCCACCGATTCGCTCAGGGCATCCGCCACGCTGTTCATCCACTCGGCGTGGTTGACCTGGCCGGTGAGCACCGGCTGGAGCCGCCCCCACTGCATGGCGATCTCGCCGAGCACCCCCTCGGAGAGGCCGTACTCCCGCTCGACAACGGCGGCCACCGCCGGGTCCCACCGGCGCAGTACGCCGTCGAAGTCCAGCAGGAGCGCCGTCGCGCGTTCCCGAGCCACTACCCGTTCTCCTCGCCGCGGCCGTGCCGCTGGTCGTCCTCGTCGGCCCGGTTGAGCCGTTGGCTGATCACCTGAGTGACCCCACTGCGCATGGTCACGCCATAGAGCGCGTCGGCGATCTCCATCGTCCGCTTCTGGTGCGTGATGACGATCAACTGACTCTTCTCGCGCAACTGTGCCAGCAACAGGATCAGCCGGCCCAGGTTGACGTCGTCGAGGGCCGCCTCCACCTCGTCCATGATGTAGAACGGGCTGGGTCGGGCGCGGAAGATCGCCACCAACATGGCCACCGCTGTCAGCGACCGCTCGCCACCGGAGAGCAGCGACAGCCGCTTGATCTTCTTGCCCGGTGGGCGGGCCTCCACCTCGACGCCGGTGGTGAGCAGGTCGTCCGGTTCGGTGAGGATCAGCCGCCCCTCACCACCGGGGAAGAGCACTGTGAACACCTGCTCGAACTCCCGGGCGGTGTCCTCGAAGGCGCTGGCGAAGACCTCCAGGATCCGCTCGTCCACGTCCTTGACCACTGTGAGCAGGTCGCGACGGGTGGCCTTGAGGTCCTCCAACTGCTCGGAGAGGAACTTGAAACGCTCCTCCAGCGCGGCGAACTCCTCCAGCGCGAGCGGGTTGACCTTGCCGAGCAGGGCGAGTTCGCGTTCCGCCTTCGCGGCCCGCTTCTCCTGCACCGGCCGCTCGTAGCGCACCGGCTCGGGCACCGGCAGACCGTCACGTTCGGCCGTCGCGACGTCCACCTGGGTCGGCGGAACGGGCTGCGTCGGACCGTACTCGGCGACCAGCGTCTCCACGTCGAGCCCGAAGTCCTCGGCGGCCTTCGCCTCCAACTGCTCGATGCGCAGCCGCTGCTCCGCCCGGGCCACCTCGTCGCGGTGCACCTGGCTGGTCAGCCGCTCCAACTCCGCGCCCAGCCGCTTGGCGGCCCCGCGTACCTCCTGAAGCTCTGCCTCCCGCGCGGCGCGCTCCAGGGCGACCGCGTCGCGGTGCTCCTCGGCCGTCGCGATCGAGGTGGTCAGCCGGGTCAGCGCCTCCCGGGCGCCACCGGCGACGGACCGGGCGATGCCCGCGCCCCTGGCGCGGGCGGCCCGCCGGGCCGCCGCGCGTTCCCGGGCGGCACGCTCCGCGGTGGCCTGCCGGGCGAGCGAGTCGGCCCGGCCGGCGATCGAGGAGACCCGCTCCTCGGCGGTACGCACCGCGAGCCGGACCTCCATCTCGTTCTGCCGGGCCCGCGGCACCATGGCCGCCAGCTGATCCCGTTCCTCGCTGGAGGGCTCGGCGTCGACAGGGGTCTCCTCGGCCAGCCGTAGCCGCTCCTCAAGCTCGGCGAGCGCTGTGAGGTCCCGTTGCCGGGCGGCCTCGGCGCGCGAGCGGGAGTCGCCGAGCCGGTCGGTCTCGGCCTTCGCGGAGCGGGCCGCCGCACCCAGCTCGGCCAGCCGGCGAGCGGCGGCGTTGCGGTGGCTCTCCGCCTCGCGCTTCTCGGCGGCGGCGTGCTGCACGGCCTCCTTGGCGGCGGTCACCTCGGCGCGCGCCTCGACCAACTGATCACGCAGCTCCAGGCCAGCGCGTTCGGCGGTGACCCGGTTGGCGCGGGCCTCCTCGACGGCGGCCTGCACCTCGATGTAGCTGGGGGCCTTGGCCGACCCGCCCGCCGCCGCGTACGCCCCGACCACGTCACCGTCCGGGGTGACAGCCCGCAGCTCGGGGTTGCTGGCGACCAGCTCCGCGGCGGCGGCGAGATCGTCGACGAGCGCCACGTCCCGCAGGGCCCGGTGCACCGCCGGACGCAGCTCGGCACTGCACTCCACCAGGTCGGGCGCCCACCGGGCGTCGTCCGGCAGCTTCGGTCGCAGCGCGTCGGCGGAGCCGGTCATGCCGGGTCCCGCCGGGCTGCCGACCAGTAGGCCGGCCCGGCCGGCGTCGGAGATCTTCAGCAGCCGCATCGCCTCGACGGCCTCGTCCACCCCGCTGACGGCGACCGCGTCGGCGAGGCCGCCGAGCGCGGCGGCCAGCGCGGCCTCGTGGCCGGGCGCGACGGTGAGCAACCCGGCGAGGCTGCCGAGCAGGCCGGGCACGTCTCCGGCGCGGGCGAGCAGCGCCCCGGCGCCGTCCTTGCGCCGCAGCCCCAGGGCCAGCGCCTCTTCGCGGGCCTTCCAGGTGGCGGCGTCCTTCTCCGCCGCCCGCTCGGCGTCGGAAAGTGAGCGCACTGTGGCCTGGGCCCGTTCCTGCACGGCGACCGCCTCGGCGTGCCGGGCGTCCAGGTCCGCGTTGTCCCGGTCGGCCTCGGTGGACTGGGCGGCGACAGCGTCCAGGTCGGCCTGCGCCTGCTCGGCGCGGCCCAGCGCGTCGGCGTGCGCGATCGCGAGGCGTTCGATCTCCTCGCCGGCGCTGGTGGTCCGGGCCCGGGCGGAGTTGACCTGGCCGGTGAGCCGGGCCATTCCCTCCCGCCGGTCGGCGATGGCCTTGGCCGCGGCGACCAGCTCGCGCTCGGCGGCCGCCAGCTGCCGCTCCAACTCCTGGCGGTGCTCGACCGCCTCGGCGAGTCGGATCTGGTCGTCGGTGAGCGCGCCGCGCAGCTCCTCCTCCTGCTCGCGGACGCGGTCCGCCTCGGCCTCCAGCTGGTCCGGGTCGCGGCCGGGCCGCTCGTCGTCGCCGGTGGCGCTGAGGTGCCGCAGCCGCTCCCGGGCCAACTGCTCGATCGAGCGGAAGCGTTCCTGGAGCGCGGAGAGCTTGTACCAGGTGTCCTGGGCGGCGGCGAGCAGCGGCGCGTCCTCCGCGAGGGCGGCCTCCAACTCGCCGAGCCGGCCCTGCACCTCGGTGTGCTCACCCTCGATCTGCTCGCGCCGCTCGCGCAGCGCGGTCTCGTCGGCGATCTCCCGGTCGAGGGTGGTCCGCAGAGTGGCCAGGTCGTCGGCGAGCAGCCGCAGCCGGGCGTCGCGCAGATTGGCCTGGATGGCGGCGGCGCGCCGGGCCACCTCGGCCTGCCGGCCCAGCGGCTTGAGCTGACGACGCAGCTCGGCCGTGAGGTCGGTGAGGCGGTTGAGGTTGGTCTGCATCGCGTCGAGCTTGCGCAGCGCCTTTTCCTTGCGCTTGCGGTGCTTGAGGACGCCGGCCGCCTCCTCGATGAACGCCCGGCGGTCCTCCGGCTTGGCGTGCAGCATGCCGTCGAGGCGGCCCTGCCCGACGATGATGTGCATCTCCCGGCCGATGCCGGAGTCGGAGAGCAGCTCCTGGATGTCGAGCAACCGGCAGGAGCTGCCGTTGATCTCGTACTCGCTCTCGCCGGAGCGGAACATCCGGCGGGTGATGGAGACCTCGGTGTACTCGATCGGCAGCGCGCCGTCGGTGTTGTCGATGGTGAGGGTGACCTCGGCGCGACCCAGCGGCGCCCGGCCGGCGGTGCCGGCGAAGATGACGTCCTCCATCTTGCCGCCGCGGAGGGCTTTGGCGCCCTGCTCGCCGAGGACCCAGGCGATGGCGTCGACGACGTTGGACTTGCCCGAGCCGTTCGGGCCCACCACGCAGGTGATCCCGGGCTCCAGCTTCAACGTCGTCGCGGAGGCGAAGGACTTGAACCCCTTCACCGTCAGGCTCTTGAGATACACCTACTCGATCCTCGTCCGGTGGCCGCCGTACCGTCGCCGGCTGCGGGGACCTGGGTGAACCCGCAGACTAACCCGGCGGCGGGAGCGGCCCGGCACGCGACCCGCCCCGCGTCGCGTCGACAGTGGGCGCGCTGCTGTTCGGTCGACAGCGATAAAGACAAGCGCCTTTCATGATCGGCTTATCCACCGACGCGCTTTTCGGTAACTGTGCGGCGCTGTTCCCACACGGTCGGCCGCATGATCATGAATCGTCGGCGCCGAAAAGGTGCCGGACAGTGTTGCGCGCCGGCACAGAGGTGTCGGCGCGCATTTTTGCGGTGGTGCGATTCAGTTTTTACGATCTGAAGATCAGGTCAGCGCCGGCTCGGCCAGACGGAGCAGATCGTCCGCCTCCGCCGCAGCCGCCGCGAGCCGATCATTGTCGGCACGCAGACGCGTGATCTCGAACTCCAGTGCCTGAACCCTGGAACGCAGTCGGGTGACCTCGTCGAGCAGACGCCGGTCGGGCGCTGCACCTACGTGGCCGTAGAGGGCCTTCGCCATGCTGACTCCTTGATATGCGCTGCCGGAAAGGCCGGCCAACGCGCGCCCAATTCATACGCGGCTGTCATTCCAGGCTGTATCTGGGCATGACCGGGCGCGACTGGCGACACCTATATATTGAGCCGCAAACCCCTCCTTCGTCAAGTTCTCGCAGGCCGTAGATCATCTCTACGTCGACCTGTCCACTTGTCGGGGGGCTGCCGCAAGGCACGGACACTCTCTGTCCGGACACCTTTACTGTACGCCCGGATCTACGGAAGTCCGCACCCTGGCGTCCGACTTCCCCTTAACTCTTTCTTAGCCACGTTGCCGCAGGTCGTAGGCGCGCCGTAGCGTCACCCCGGCCCGCAACCAACCCCTGGAGGCATAGGCGTGTACGGCTGGACCGATCCGATGGACCCGAACGGCGCACCCCGGCGCGCCGAGGGGCCGACCGACGAGCCGGCCTGGCTGCACGACCGCCCGGAGCCCCGCTCGGCCTACCTCTTCGGCGACGAGCCCGCTCAGCCGGGCGACGAGTGGCACCGGGAGCAGCCCTCCGGCGGCCGGCAACCGGACCCGGCGATCCCCGCCGAGCCGGCCGACGCCCGCACCGCCGCCTGGGATGCCTACCAACCGGAGGGCGGGACCGGCGACTGGGGCGACAGCCACCCGGCCCAGGACACCACCGCCGGCCGGCGCGCCGAGGCGCCCGGCGGCTGGCACACCGACACCGACCCGGAGACCACCGACGGCTGGCGCGACACCGCCGAGACCGGACGGCCCGGCGAGGGACGGCACCGCTCCCCACGCCGCTGGCGCCGGCCGCTGATGATCGGGGGCGCCGCCGCGGCCGCCACCCTCGTGGTGAGCTTCGGCGTCGGCGCGCTCACCCTGCCCGGCGGTGACGACGGAGCCGCGCAGCCGACGGCCGTCGACGACACCTTCGCCACGCCGGACGCGCCGACCGGGGAGCCGGCGCTGGACACCCTCGCCGCACCCTCCCCGTCCACCATCCCCAGCCCGACGTCCGCGAGCCCGTCGCCGACCAAGGTCGTCAAGCCCACACCGGCGACGTCGCGGAGCACCGCCGCGTCGCGCCGCAGCGTCGAGCGCAGCGCCGCGCCGAGCAACACCGGCAGCTCCACCGGTTCCAACGGCTCCAGCGGCTCCGTCAGCGGTCAGGCCCGCGAGGTGGTGGACCTGGTCAACGCCGAGCGCGCCAAGGCCGGCTGCAAGGCGCTGAGCATCGACGACAAGCTGATGACGGCCGCCCAGCGGCACAGTCAGGACCAGGCCGACAACCAGAACATGTCGCACACCGGCAGCGACGGCAGCAACGCCGGCACCCGGCTGGACCGGGTCGGCTACACCTGGCGCACGTACGGCGAGAACGTGGCCTGGAACCAGAAGAACCCGGCAGCGGTGATGGACGCCTGGATGAACAGCTCCGGCCACCGGGCCAACATCCTGAACTGCGCGTTCACCGAGATCGGCGTCGGCATCGCCAACAGCAACGGACCGTACTGGACGCAGGTCTTCGCGGCGCCGCGCTGACCGCGCGTCGTTCCCGCCCCCGCGCTCGTTGACCCGGTGAGGTACGTCGGGCCGGAGCGTGGGGGCCGCGTACCGGTGCGGGCGGCGACCGGCCGTCCGGGACCCGGGAGCTGCCGATGCGGATCCGGCCGCGGCGACGCGTCGCCGTACGCCCACTGCGCCGCGTCCTGTCCGCCAGCGTCGCTGTCGTGCTGGCGGTGCCTGCGTACGGCTGCCGGCCCGCGCTGACCCCGCCCGGCGCGCCCACCGCGTGGCCGGCGACACAGGCCCGGCACTGGCAGTGGCAGTGGCAGCTCAGCGGCCCGCTCGACCCGGCGGTGGACGCCCAGGTCTTCCTGCTCGACCCGGTGGCCACCACCGCCGCACAGACCGCCGAACTGCGTTCCCGCGACCGCCGGTTGATCTGCCAGGTGAACGTGGGATCGGTCCGCTCCGACGACCCGGACGCCAGCCGGTTCCCGGAGATCGTTCGAGGCGCCACCGGGCGTCGCCCCGACAGCCGGTGGCTGGACGTCCGGAGTTGGGATGCGCTCCGGCCGGTGCTGGCCGACCGCTTCCGGCTCTGCCGGGGCAAGGGCTTCGGCGCGGTGGCTCTCTTCGACGCCGACGGGTACGCGGCACGCACCGGCTTCGCGCTCGACTTCGACGACCAACTGCTGTTCAACCGCCGACTGGCCGAGCTGGCCCGCTCGCTGAGCCTCTCCCCAGGGCTGGTCAACGACGTACCGCAGCTCGCCGCGCTGGCCCCGGACTTCGACTTCGCGGTCAACGAGGAGTGCGTCCGGCTCGCCCAGTGCGCCAAGCTGCTGCCGTTCAGCGACGCCGGCAAGCCGGTCTTCCACGTCGAGTACACCGGCTCGCCGGACGACTTCTGCGTCACCACCGTCGGCTACGGCTTCGCGTCGATCCGCAAGGACCGCACATTGGACGCGTCCCGAGAACCCTGCCCCCTCCCCTGACCCCACTGGGCCGGGCCGCGATTCGCGGCCCGGCCCAGCTGGTCTGGGTGGTCAGGGCACCGGGACCAGTTCCGGGGCGGGGGCGGGCGGGTCGGTGGGCGCGGGTGCCGGGCGGGGGCGCAGGAAGCGCGGGGCCCACCAGTTGGCGTCGCCGAGCATGGTCATCAACGCCGGCAGCACCACTCCCCGGATGATCGTGGCGTCCAGCAGGATCGCCGCGGCCAGACCGATGCCGAGCTGCTTCATGTCGATGGTGCTCAGCGTGGCGAAGATCGAGAAGACCCCGACCATCACGATGGCCGCGCTGGTCACCACCCCGGCCGACGAGGTGATGCCGTACGCCACGGCATCACGGTTGGGCAGGCCGGACCGAACTCCCTCGCGGATCCGACTGACCACGAAGACGTGGTAGTCCATCGAGAGGCCGAAGAGCACCACGAACAGGAACAGCGGCAGCCAGGACACGATCGCGCCCATCGACGTGAAGCCGAGCAGCCCCTGCGCCCACTCACCCTGGAAGATCAGCACCAGCAGGCCGTACGCGGCACCGGCGGAGAGCAGGTTCAGCGCGATCGAGCTTGCCGCGATCACCACCGATCGGAAGGTGAACGTCATGACCAGGAAGGTCAGCACCAGCACGAAGCCCATGACCAGCGGCAACTTGTCCCGGACGTGCTGGGCGTAGTCCTCGCTGTCGGCCACGCCCCCGCCCACCGCGTACTCGATGCCGGGAATGCCGCGCAGCTCGGCCGGGACCAGGTCCCCGCGCAGCTTCTCCAACGACTGCACCGACCGGTCGTCCCGACTGGCGTACGGGGTGGGGACGTCCAGCACCGAGACCCGCCGGTCGGCCGACACCTCGATCTTCGGGCCGTCCGCCTCGGCCGGGGCGAACAGCGGATCGCCGGCCGCCCTGGTGGACAGGCCGGTGAGGGCGGCGCGTACCCGATCGGCCTGGTCGGCGGGCGCCCGCACGGCCACCACGTGGTTGGTGCCGGCGCTCGGGAAGGCGGCGGTGAGCCGGTCGTACGCCTGCATCGCCGGAGTCGTGCGGGGCAGATCCTCCATGCCGGGGAACTTCAGCTTCATGCCGAGCGCCGGCGCGGCCAGCGCCAGCAGCAGCCCGACCGAGATGACAAGGGTCGCCACCGGCGCGCGCAGCGCGGGCCGGAGCACCGCCGGCCACAGCCGGGCCGCGCGGGGCTCGCCGTGCCGGCCGGTACGCGGCGCGGTCAGTCGCCACAGCAGCGGCACCCGGGGCCGGTCCACCCAACGGCCGAGCCGGGCCAGCATGGCGGGCAGGACGGTCAGTGAACCGGTCACCGCGACGGCCACCACGAGGATCGAGCCGATGGCGAGCGACGAGAAGACCACGTCGCCGGCGAGCAGCAGCCCGGCCATCGAGATGATCACCGCGAAGCCGGAGACCACCACTGCGTGCCCGGAGGTCTCCGCGGCGATCTCCACAGCGTCCAGACCGGACCGACCCTTGGCGCGTTCCTCCCGCTCGCGACGGATGTAGAACAACGAGTAGTCCACGCCGACCGCCATGCCGATCAGCAGGATCACCGGTGCCGTGGTGTCGGTGGCCGGCACCAGGTGCGAGGCGAGAGTGGACAGACCCATCGCGGCGGCGACCGAGGAGAGTGCCAGCAGCACCGGCACGCTCGCCGCGATCAGCGCGCCGAACGCGATGATCAGGATCGCCAGGGTGACCGGCAGGCTGAGCAGCTCGGCGCGCTTGAAGTCCTTGCCCAGGGTGTCGTCGAGGGCCTGACCGATCGACGGCCCGCCGACCTGCTCGACGCGCAGCCCGGGATGCGCTGCCTGCACGGTGGCGGTGGCGTCCCGCAACGGCTGCACCCGCTCGGAGGCCGTCTCCGGGTCACCGGACATGGTGATCGGCAGCAGCAGCGCCGAGCCGTCCCCCGCGGTGACCGGCTGGCCCACCCCGGCCACCCCGGCGACAGTACGCAGCCGGGCCGCCGCGTCGTCGGCCGCCGCCTTCGCCGCCGCCGGGTCCAACGCGCCACCCCGGGAGGTGATGAGGACGTTGTCCACGGCCGGGTCGTCGAAGTCACCGGCGTCGACGATCAGGCTGGCCCGCCCCGCCTCGCCGATCGCCTGGTCGCCGCTGGTGGCCTCGTTGAGTCCGGCGGCGCTGCCGCCAACGAAGCACACCGCCACGAACACGGCCCACAGTGCGATCGCCCGCCACGGGTGCTCGGCGCTCCACCGCGCCAGCCGCACCGTCACCGGTCTTCTGCCCATCTCGGGTCCCCCTGTCACGTCAACCCCCTGTCAACGGTGCTGACGCTAGGTGCGTAACGAGACGGTCACATCGGGGATCGACCCGGGGCCACCCTGGAACCGCCGGACCGGGAGCGGGGGTGCGTTCGTCCGACGTCGGCCCGCGATCCGGACGTACACCGGGGTCCAGCCCGGAGCGACAGGCCGCGACCCGCCGGCATCGCCCCCGAGGCGGCTCCGGGTCATCCCCGAAGGGAACCCCGGGGCCGTGGCTGACAGTGCGGGCAACTGTACGAGGACCGGTTCATGAACGCCTCGCGGCGGATCGGCGCGCCGCACCGCCGGCACGGCTCGCCCTCGCGGCCGTAGGCGTTGAGCGCCCGGTCGAAGTAGCCACTCTCGCCGTTGACGTTCACGTAGAGGGCGTCGAAGCTGGTGCCGCCCTCGCTGATCGCCTCGGCCAGCACGTCACGGACGTGGCCGAGCAGGCGCTGCGCGGCCGGGCCGGTCAGCGCGTCGGTGGGTCGGCCGCCGTGCAGCTTGGCGCGCCAGAGCGCCTCGTCGGCGTAGATGTTGCCCACCCCGGAGATCAGGGTCTGGTCGAGCAGTGCCCGCTTCACCTCGGTGTGCCGGCGGCGCAGCGCCGCGACGAACGCCTCGTCGGAGAACTCCGGGTCCATCGGGTCGCGGGCGATGTGCGCGATCTCGTCGGGCAGCTCGGCGCCGCCCTCGCTCACCGAGAGCCCACCGAACGTGCGCTGGTCGACGAAGCGCAGCTCCGGGCCGTCGTCGCTGAACCTGAACCGGACCCGCAGGTGGGTCTCATCCGTCGTGCCGGGCGGCTGGAGCAGCAGCTGACCCGACATACCGAGGTGCCCGACGATCGCGTCACCGCTGTCCAGTGGCAGCCACAGGTACTTGCCGCGACGACGGGCGTCCAGCACCGTCCGGCCGGCGAGCACGTCGGCGAAGTGCACGTCGCCCGGGGCGTGCCGGCGGACCGCACGCGGATGACGAACCTCGACGGAGGCGATCCGACGGCCGACGACCCACTGGGCGACCCCCTGTCGGACGGTCTCCACCTCGGGCAGCTCAGGCACGCCGCCGACCCGTCTCGTGGCCGTCGGCGCCCCCGGCCGGCAGCGCCTGCGCCAGATGGTCGGCCTGCTCGGCCTGAGCCGCCCGCTCGGCGCGCTCCAGCGGCCCGAACGGCTCGTCGGAGTCGGCCGAGTCGTCCCGACCGACCGGCTGGTCCTGACGGTCGTCGCCGGCCCGACCGTCCTGACCGTCGTCGCCGTTCTGACCGTTCTGCTCGGCGAGCGTCCGCCAGGCGGCCTCGGCGGCCCGCTGCTCGGCCTCCTTCTTGCTGCGCCCCTCGGCGCCGCCGTACCGGTTGCCGGCCACCACCACCCAGGCGGTGAACGTCTTGAGGTGATCCGGGCCGGTGCCCTCGATCCGATACTCCGGGACGCCGAGCCCGAGCGCCGCCGTCAGCTCCTGGAGGCTGGTCTTCCAGTCCAGTGCTGCCCCACGACCGGCCGACTCGGCCATCAGCGGGTCGAAGAGCCGGTGGATGACGATCCCCGTGGTGTCCAGGCCGTACTGGAGGTAGATCGCGCCGAGCAGCGCCTCCAGCGTGTCGGCGAGGATGCTCGCCTTGTCCCGGCCACCGGTCGTCTCCTCACCCTTGCCGAGCAGCAGGTACGCGCCGAGCCCGTCCGGGCCCAGACCGCGGGCCACGTCGGCGAGCGCCCGCATGTTGACCACGCTGGCCCGCAGCTTGGCCAACTGCCCCTCGGGAAGATCCGGGTGATTGTGGAAGAGCGCCGTGGTGATCACCACGCCGAGCACCGAGTCGCCGAGGAACTCCAGCCGCTCGTTGGTCGGCAGCCCGCCGTTCTCGTACGCGTACGACCTGTGGGTCAACGCGCGCTGGAGCAGCTCAGGTTCCAGGCTCACTCCGAAGGCGGATTCCAGGTGACCGACGGACGCCCGCCGCCGCTTGTCGTTGCTCATGTGCGTACCTCGGTGTCGGTGGAGCGGTCGGTGCGATCCGTCGCGGCGTCGCGGTCGAGCAACGCGGAGACCAGATCGGTGGCGCGCCGCCGCCACAGGTGGGCGGCGAGAGCTATGCCGGAGGCGACGTCGTCGGCGCGGGCGGACCCGTGACAGACGACCACCGTCCCCGCGACGCCCAGCAGGGCCGCAGCGCGGGGCGCGCCGCCCTGGGCAGGTGGGCCGCCGGCCATCGCGTACGCGCCCTCGATGGCCTTGAGCAGCACGTTACCGGTGAAGCCGTCGGTGACGACCACATCGGCGCGCGCGCCGAGGGCCACGTCGTACCCCTCGACCAGGCCGATGTAGCGCGCCCCGCCGGGCAGCGGTTCGACGGCGAGCAGGGGGTCGGTGGCGCGGCGGACCCGGTCGCCCTTGCCGGCTTCGGTGCCGACCGAGAGCAGCCCGACCCGTGGCGCGGCGATCGAGTGGGCCACCGCCGCGTACGCGGCGCCGAGCACGGCGTGGCGGGCGAGGGTGGCCGGGCGGGGTTCCAGGGAGCCGCCGACGTCGAGCAACACGACAGGCCCCGCCACGGCGGGCAGGGTGGCGGCCAGCGCGGGTTGGCGGATCTCCGGCGAGCGGCCGAGGCCGAGCACGGCAGCGGTGACGGTGGCGCCGGTGGCGCCGGCGGAGACCAGGGCGTCGGCGGTCCCGTCCCGGACGGCGGTGACCGCGGCCCGGACGGTGCTCTCGGAGCGGGCGGCGCTGGGATGGTCGGCCATGCCGACGACATCGCGGACGGGCCGCACCGTGATCCGGGCGCGTTGCGCCGGATCGAGGGCAGCAATCAGCTCGTCGGCGACCTCGGTCGGACCGACGAGAAGCAGATGCAGGTCAGGGTCGGCGCGCATGGCCCGCAGAGCGCCGTCAACCACGACGGCGGGAGCGTCGTCCCCGCCGAGGAGGTCAACGGCGATCCGCGCGGCGCCCGGCTCCACCGGAACGCCGGCCGGATTGGGCCGGCCGGCGTCGGAGGGAGCCGGAGCACCGGGCGAATGCCAGGATGCGCGCGCCGCCCGACCTGGGGTCGGGGGCGTCACTCGGCGTCCAGGTCAGACCTCGAGAACCTGGCGGCCGTTGTAGGTGCCGCAGACGGAGCAGGCGGCGTGCGGCAGCTTCGGGGACTTGCACTGCGGGCACGCAACGGTCGCGACCACTGTCGCCTTCCAGTTCGCCCGGCGGGACCGGGTGTTGCTGCGCGACATCTTGCGCTTCGGGACGGCCACGGTTCTTACTCCTCTGTAACGGTCAGTTGCGACAGGCCCGCCCAACGCGGGTCGATCTGCTGGTGACTGTGGTCGGCCGGCAGATCGTCCCAGTGCGCCCCGCATTCAGGGCACAGTCCTGGGCAGTCCTCCCGGCAGAGCGGGTTGGTCGGCAGCGTGAGCACCAACGCGTCCCGCAGCGCCGGCTCCAGGTCGATCAGATCGCCCTGCATCCGGCCCACCTCGTCCTCGTCGGTCGTGGCGTCCGTGGTGCTGTCCTCGTACGCGTACAGCTCCTGGATCGTCACGCCCATCGAGTCGTTGATCTCGCGCAGGCAACGGCCGCACTCGCCCCGGACGGGACCGGTGATGGTCCCGGAGACGAGCACGCCCTCGGACACCGACTGCAACCTCAGATCGAGGTCGAGGTCCGCGCCCGCCGGCACGCCGATCAACTCCACACCGAGGTCCGCCGGTGCCGGCACGACCCGCTGGACCTCACGCAACGCGCCAGGGCGACGCGGCAGGTCCCTCGTGTCGAGGACCAGCGGCGCCCTGGGGTTGAGTGTCGATGGCGAGTGCTTGGGCATAGTTAGACTCCGGCCGGTGAGAGGCCGACAAAAAAGGTTACCTGGGCGACCGCCGGACCGTCGAACCGGGGGCGACGCCCGCCTGAGAAGTCGGCTGGTGAGGTGCCGCTCAGAAGGGTAGCGGGCGTTCCGCCTCATCCCCAGCGAAGGTGCCGATCTCTCGCAGCGCGTGCATCTTGTCCCGGCCGCGCTCTATCGAGGCCAGCGCCCGGGTGAGGAACTGCTCGAAGTTGGCCAGCGCGGTGTCGACGTAGTCGTCGACCTCCTCACGCAGGCGCTGCGCCTCGGCGCGGGCCTCGCCGATGATCCGGGCACCCTCGTGCTCGGCCGACACGGTGATCTCGTTCACCGAGACCAGGCGGGCGTGTTCTGCCTCACCCTCACTGATGATCCGGTCCGCCTCGCGCTTGCCGGCTTCCATGATCTTGTCGCGCTCCTCCAGGAGCGCGGCGGCGCGACGCAGGTCGGCGGGGAGATCGGCACGCATCTCATCGAGGGCAGCGATCATCTCACCCCGGTCGACCATGCAGTTGTTGCGCGACATCGGGACGGAGCGGGCCTGCTCCAGGATGGCGATCAGTTCGTCGATGCGATCGAGCGGGTCCACCGGCTACCTCACTCCTGTCGTTCGTCGGCCGACCTCCATGATGCGGGCTACGGCCGTTCCCCGCGCCACCAATCATGTCGTGCCCGCCCCACCGCCGCCCCACTCACCCCAACCCGGCGAGTCGCGACATAGTCACCCCGGGCTCCCACCGCGCCGATCTCGCACTTTCCGTCGCACCAAACCGCCCTGAAAGGGCATTCCGGGCGCCACAAGTGCAAGATTTCGAGGGTGAGCGAGGTGGGAGGGAGACAGGGCCTGTTCAGCGGCGGGGGCCCAGGCGGGCCTGGAGGGCCTCGCGGACCGGGTCGGGGACGTGGGCGGAGATGTCGCCACCCCACTTGGCCACATCCTTGACCAGGCTCGACGAGAGGAACGAGTAGAGCGGGTTGGTCGGCATGAAGAGCGTCTCGACGCCGGCCAGACCGATGTTCATCTGGGCCATCTGCAACTCGTAGTCGAAGTCGCTGACCGCCCGCAGCCCCTTGATCAGCACACTGGCCTGCTGAGCCCGGCAGAAGTCCACCAGCAGCCCTCGGAACGACTCGACCCGCACGTTGCCGTACGACGAGGTCACCTCGCGGAGCATCTCGATGCGCTCCTCGACGGTGAACAGGCCACTCTTCGACTGATTCACCAGCACACCGACGATCACCTCATCGAAGAGCCGACTGGCCCGCCCGATGATGTCGAGGTGTCCGTTGGTGACCGGGTCGAACGAACCGGGGCACACCGCACGTCTCATGATCGGCGACCGTACCAAAGGGTGGTCTCGCCGTAACGGCGACTGCGCTCGGGGGTGATCCCGTCCACCCAGTCGAACTCCCTGGTGCGGCGGGACCGCTCCACCACCACCAACGCGTCGGGCGCCAGCCAGCCGCCGCCGACCAACGCGGCCAACAGTGCGGTGATCTCCTCGTCCGGCACCGCGTACGGAGGGTCGGCGAAGACCACGTCGTACGGCTCGCCGTCCGGTCCGGCGGCCAGCACCGTCGCCACCTTGCCGGTGATCAGACGGGCCGCCGGACCGGCACGGAGGGCCGCCACGTTCTCCCGGATCACCCGGGCCGCCCGCGGGTCGGACTCGACCAGCAACACGTGCCGGGCACCCCGGGAGAGCGCCTCCAGGCCGACCGCGCCGGAGCCGGCGTACAGGTCGGCGAAGCGGGCACCATCGAGATCGACCTCGGCCTGGACGGCACTGAACAGCGCCTCCCGGACCCGGTCCGAGGTGGGTCGGGTGCCGGCGCCGGGCGGCGCGGCGATGCGCCGGCCACCGAGGGTCCCGGCCACGATCCGGGTCACCGTTTCCTCCTGCTCATGCCCGAGACGCTACGCGATGCGGCGCGGACCCGGTCAGCACGGCGTGGATCCGGGGAACTGGTCGGCGGCGACGACGCGGAGCACCTGAGCAGCCCCGACGGCTCCGCATTCACAGTGGAGCCTCAGCGGGCGGACCGTCCCCAGTGATCGGACCGACACCTTCGGTGTATCAAAGATCACGAATCGACTACATTGCCGGATGGCAATGATCTGAACTCCCCTCATTAACCACCCATCAGTACAGTCACCCCCTGTCCCCGCTTTAGCCGCGGGAACACCACCGCGTCGCGCGACGCCCCGGTGAGCAGGTGACTCCCCGGTCACGATGTCTCCCGGCCTCCCGCCACGCGATCCGTACCCCCTCACCAGGAGCAGGCGTGAACCCTCCCAAGTCTCCGTTCCGGCGCGTCGCGGCCATCGCCGCGGGCGCGTTGATCGGCCTCGCCGGCGTCGGCGTCCTCGCGAGCCCCGCGAGTGCCCACCACCCCGAGCCCTCCGGCACCTACTGCCTGACCTCCGACGGCCAGGTCAAGGTGACCTGGACGGTCGGCAACAGCGAAGACATCGAAGCGAAGATCACCAAGCTCGAGTCGACCGTCGCCGCCGACTTCACCGGCGGCCTGACGAAGGACGCCACCCTGCCGGCGAAGGGCAAGGGAGTCCTCACCGGCACCCAGGCCCACCGCTTCGACACCAAGCGGCCGACGATCGAGCTGACCGTCGAGGCGCGGTGGGTGCGCTCCGACCGGATCGTGACCGAGGAGCGGACCGTCGCCGCCGAGCCGAAGGGCACCTGCGCGGCGGAGTCCACGCCCACGCCGAGCAGCCCGACGCCGACCGCCACTCCGTCGGCGACCCCCACCCCGACCCCCACTGTCGCCTCTCCGTCGCCGAGCCAGTCTCCGACCCAGACCCCGCCCCCGGCTGCCACCCCGGCTCCGGCGGAGCCGGTGGGCTCGGTCGAGTCGACCTGCGACAAGCTCACCTTCACGATCGAGAACCCCGCCGACGGTGAGACCGTCACGCTCACCCTCACCCCGAACAAGGGCGAGGCGAAGACGCTGGTCGTGAAGCCGGGCGAGACCGGTTCCGTCTCCTTCGACGCGACCGAGGGTCTGGTCGTCACGCCGGCCGCCGAGGGCCTCGACGACACCGCGCCGATCGCCTGGGAGCAGCCGGCCGACTGCGCCCCGGGTCAGGGTGGCGGTAAGGACGAGCCGGCTCTGCCGCTGACCGGTGCCGCCACCGGCGGCATCATCGCCGGTGCCGTGGTGCTGCTCGCGGCCGGTGCTGCCCTGTTCGTGGTGGCCCGTCGTCGTCGGGTTCGCTTCACCGCCTGAGACAACCCGCTCTGACATCTGAGGGCGCGTCGACCAACCGGTCGGCGCGCCCTCAGCCATGTAGTGGCCTGCGAAGTCAGCCCTTCTCCAGGTACTCCGCGCGGTCCTCGTCCACCAGGGCGGCCACCGAGGCGGCCAGCGCCGGGCTGCGGGCCAGCTCCGGGTCGTCCTCGATCAGAGTGATCGCCTCGGCGCGGGCATCGCGGATCAGGTCGGCGTCGCGCCGCAGGGACAGCAACCGCAGGTGCGAGCGGTGCCCGGACTGGGTGGCACCCAGCACGTCGCCCTCACGGCGTTGCTCCAGATCCAGTTCGGCGAGCTTGAAACCGTCGCCAGTGGACGCCACCGCGTCCAACCGTTCCCGCGCCGACGAACCCTCGGCCGCCTCGCTGACCAGCAGGCACAGCCCGGCGGCGGCACCCCGGCCGACCCGGCCCCGCAACTGGTGCAACTGGGAGACGCCGAACCGGTCGGCGTCCAGCACGATCATCACTGTGGCGTTCGGCACGTCCACGCCGACCTCGATCACTGTCGTCGCCACCAGCACGTCCAGGTCACCGGCCGCGAAGGAACGCATCACCGCGTCCTTCTCGTCGGCCGGCAGGCGACCGTGCAGCACCCCGATCCGCAGGCCGTGCAGCGGGCCCTCGGCCAGCAGCGGAGCCACCTCGGTCACCGCCATCGGCGGCCGACGGCCGTTGTCGTCCTCGGGCGGCGGTTCCTCGTCGCTGGTCGGGCCGTCACCAATTCGCGGGCACACCACGTACGCCTGGTGGCCGGCGGTCACCTCCTCGCGCAGCCGACGCCAGGCCCGGTCCAGGTAGGCCGGCTTCTCGGCGGCCGGCACCACGTGCGAGGTGATCGGCGACCGCCCCCGGGGCAACTGGGAGAGCGTGGAGACCTCCAGGTCCCCGTAGACGGTCATCGCCACAGTGCGCGGGATCGGGGTGGCCGTCATCACCAGCACGTGCGGCGGCTGGTCGGCCTTGGCCCGCAGGGCGTCGCGCTGCTCCACGCCGAAGCGGTGCTGCTCGTCGACCACCACCAGGCCGAGGTCGGCGAAGTCGACCCCCTCGTAGAGCAGGGCGTGGGTGCCGAGCACGATGCCGGCGGCACCGCTGGCCACCTCGCCGAGCGCCCGCCGGCGGGCCGCCGCGCCCAGCGAGCCGGTGACCAGCTCGACCCGTGTGGCGTGCTCGGCGGAGCCCAGCTCACCGGCCCGCCCGAGCGGCCCGAGCAGGTCGAGCATGCCGCGGTGGTGCTGGGAGGCCAGCACCTCGGTGGGCGCCAGCAGCGCGGCCTGCCCACCCGCGTCGACCACCTGGAGCATCGCCCGCAGCGCCACCACCGTCTTGCCCGAGCCGACCTCGCCCTGGAGCAGGCGGTGCATGGGGTGCGGGGCGGCGAGGTCCGCGGCGATCTCCACACCGACCTCGTGCTGACCGGCCGTCAGCTCGTACGGGAGTCGGGCGTCGAACGCCTCCAGCAGCCCGCCCGGGCGCGCCGGGCGGGGCCGGGCCGGCCAGTCGGCCGCCCGGTGCTTGCGCTGCACCAGGGTCACCTGGACGGCGAATGCCTCGTCCCACTTGAGGCGCCGCCGCGCCTGGTGCAGCGCCTCCTTGCTGGACGGCCGGTGGATCTCGGTCAGCGCGGCGCCCAGCCCGACCAGCTTGCGGCTGGCCCGCACGGCGCTCGGCAGTGGATCGTCCGGCGGGGTGAACGTGTCCAGTACGACGCGCACGCAGCGCGCGATCACCCAGGTCGGCACGGCCGCCGCGGCCGGGTAGACGGGGATCAGCGCCCCGGCGAACTCCTCGATGTCGTCGCTGACCGCCGCCTCGCCGTCGCCACCCTCGCCGAGCAGGACGTACTCCGGGCCGTTGAGCTGCCGTTTGCCCCGGAACTCGGTGACCTTGCCGGCGAACAGGCCCCACCGGCCCGGGCGCAGCTCGCGCTCGCGCCACGCCTGGTTGCCGAAGAAGGTCAACGTCAGGACCCCGCCGGAGCCGTCACCGACGGTCACCTCCAGCAGGTTGCCCCGCCGCTGACGCATCGGGCGCACCGCGGTGCGCTGCACCTGGGCCAGCACTGTGACCTGCTCACCGACGTCCAGTGAGCGGATGTCGGTGTGCTCACCACGCTCGTCGTAGCGACGCGGAAAGTGGTAGACCAGGTCACCCGCTGTGCGCAGGTCGAGGTGCGAGGCCAGCGCCTTGGCTGTCTTGTCCCCGACCAGCTTCTTCAGCGGAGTGTCCACAGTGGCTGGTTCGCTCATTCGATCCCTACCAGGAGCGGATAAAACGGCTGGCCGCCCGGGTACGCGTGCACCTCGACGAACGGCCAGCGTCGCGCGACGTGCGCGCGGACGGCATCGGTGAGCCCGGCCGGAGCGTCCACCCCGGCCAACAGGGTGACCATCTCGCCGCCGCCACCGAGCATCCGGTCGACAACTGCCGCGCAGGTGTCGGTGAGGTCGGTGCCAATCAGGTGCACCTCCCCCTCCACCAGCGCCAGCACGTCACCGGGACGGCACGGGCCGGCCACCGTCAGCGCCTCCCGGCTGGCATGGCAGACCTCGGCGTAACGGCAGGCGCCGGCCGCCTCGGCCATCGCGATGACGTCGTCCTCGAAACGGCGGTCACCGTCGCGGACCGCGAGGGCTGCGAGGGCCTGCACCGGCGAGCGGGTCGGCACCACGCTCACCTTGATGCCGTACCGGTGGGCCTCGCGGGCGGCGGCGCTCGCCACCGCCTCGGTGTTGGCGTCGTTGGGCAGCACCACCACCCGGGCCGCGCCGGTGCTGCGGACGGCGTCCAGCAACTCGCCCGTGGACGGGTTGCCCGGCACGACGGTGGCGCCCTCAGCGGCGAACAGGTCGGCGATGCCGCCGCCGGTGGCCACCACCACAGCGGCCCGGCCGGCCACCACCGGGCCGGAGGGCGACTCCGACTGGTCGGCGAAACGGGTCACCGAGATCCGGTACGGGCGGCCGGCGGCGACACCCGCCTCGACCGCCGCACCCACGTCGTTGACGTGCACGTGCACGTTCCAGGTGCCTTCCGGCTCACGCCCGTCGCCGACGACGACCAGCGAATCTCCCAGGGCGTCGAGCGCCTGCCGCAGCCCGGTGACCGCCTCGGCTCGGGCGTCGAGCAGGAACTGCACCTCGTACGCGTACTCATCGGAACCGGTCTCGCGGGCGACGGTGGCCGCCGGCCGGGCGGAGCGCGGCGCCGGCGCGGGCCGGGCCGTGCGCTCCCCGGTGAGCACCTCGACCAGGGCGTCGAGCAGCACGCAGAGCCCTCGGCCACCGGCGTCGACCACGCCCGCGCGGGCCAGCGCCGGCAGCTGTTCCGGGGTGCGGGCGAGCGCCTCGGCCGCCGCCCGGGCGGCGACGCCCGCCACCGCTGGGAGGTCGTCGCTGTCCGCGCCCTCGGCTGCGGCGGCGGCCGCCGCTACCACCGTGAGCACTGTGCCCTCGACCGGCCGGGAGACCGCTGTGTACGCGGCGGCGGTGCCGGAGCGTAGCGCGGCGGCCAACTCCCGGCCCCGCACCGCCGACACCCCGGCGACCTCATCGGCGAAACCCCGCAGGATCTGCGAGAGGATCACCCCGGAGTTGCCCCGCGCGCCGAGCAGCGCGCCCTGGGCCATCAGCCGCAGCGCGTGCCCGTGCGCTGTCGGCCCGCTGTCGGGCAGAGTGTCCAGATCCATGGCGAGGGCCTGCTGCGCCGAGGTGAGGGTGAGCACCAGGTTGGTGCCGGTGTCGCCGTCGGGCACCGGATAGACGTTGAGCTGGTCGATCTCGCCCTGGTGGCGCTTCAGTGCGGCCAGCCCGCTCGCGCACCAGCGGCGGACCGCGGCGGCGTCGAGGGTGTCCAGCACGGGCAGAAGCCTACTGGCGCGCACCGACACCCGTCGGACTCGTCCGGCGTGTCCCCGCCGGCCCGGGCCGGCGCTGGCCGCAGCGGGGACGAACGCCTCCGGTACCCTTGCCGCCGGGCCGGCCCACCGCAGGGCGGACGGGCCCACGACCAGGCGGAAGCCGGGGCACGGGCGAGCGCCGGACCGGGCCGGTTGGCCGGGTCGGCGACTCATCGGGTAACCTGACCAGGTTGCCCGGGCAGCACCTGCCGGCGACCTCATGAACGTATCAATCCCAGGAGTATCCCGTGGCTAGCGTGTGCGACGTCTGTGGCAAGGGACCGGGCTTCGGCCACAACGTGTCCCACTCGCACCGGCGGACCAACCGCCGCTGGAACCCGAACATCCAGTCGGTGCGTACCCCGGCCGGTGGCGGCAACACCAAGAAGTTGCAGGTCTGCACCTCGTGCATCAAGGCCGGCAAGGTCACCCGCGCCTGACGCGGTAGCACCCACCTTCTCGTACGGCTCAGCCGGCGGACCCCGAGGGTCCGCCGGCTCTGTCGTGTCCCCCGGGGGCAAACGTCGCACACCGGCCGCGCCGGGCCCGTCGGGGCCCGGCGCCCAGGTCAGAGGGTGCGACCGAAGGAGACGCAGCCCTCCGCGTCCTTGTAGAAGCCGAAGTTCGGGATCCGCTCGTACCCGGCGGAGCCGTACATGGCGATCGCCTCGGGCTGCTTGTCGCCGCACTCCAGGACCACCCGCTTGCGGCCCTGGTCGCGCGCGGAGCGCTCGACGGCCGCCAGCACCGCGCGGGCCACGCCCCGCCCCCGCGCCGCCGGGGCCGTGTACATCCGCTTCAGCTCCGCGGTGTCCGCGCCGTGGCTGCGCCAGCCACCGCAGCCGACCGGCTCGCCGGCCAGGTAGGCCACCAGGAACGCGCCATTGGGCGGCTCGAACTCGGCCGCGTCCACCGGGGTGTCGTCGCCGGTGCCGCCGTAGCGGGCACCGAGGTCGGCCAGTGCGGCCTGGATCAGGTGCTGCGCCACCGGCGCGTCGAACCGCGCCGCCCGGATCTCGATCTCACTCACGGTGTCCAGGGTACGACGGCGCGCGGGCCTCACCGGAAGTGGTCCCAGCCGGCCGGGCCGTCATAGGCGACGCCGTCGACAGTCACGCCGGCACCGTCGCTGACCAGGCCGATCGGCCGCCAGTCCGGCGGCAGCGCCACCGCCGGGGGGAAGGTCGCGGCCAGCGCGTGGTCGTCGCCACCGGCCAGGATCCAGGTGTACGGGTCGACGCCGAGTGCCTGAGCCGCGTCGGCCATCTGCCGGGGCACCTCGAACCCGTCGCGGCGTACGTCGATCGCCACCCCGCTGGCCGCCGAGACGTGCCCGAGGTCGGCGAGGAGCCCGTCCGACACGTCGATCATGGAGGTGGCGCCGAGCTGGGCGGCCTGCGGGCCGGCCTGATAGGGCACCTGCGGCCGCCGGTACGCCTCGACCAACAGCCGGGGCGTCCGGAAGCCCCGGGTCAGCACGGTCAGCCCGGCTGCCGCGTACCCGGTGCGCCCGGCCAGGGCGAGCACGTCCCCGGGTCGGGCGCCCGAGCGCAGCACCGGCGGGCGGCCTGCCAGGTCGCCCAGCGCGGTGACCGCGACGGTCAGGGTGGGGCTGGCCGACATGTCCCCGCCGACGACGCTCGCGCCGACCGTCGCCGCCTCCGCGGAGAGCCCGTCGGCCAATTCCTCCGCCCAGGCGGTGTCCAGGTCCGCCGGCATGCAGAGCGCGACCAGCAGGGCGGTCGGCGTGGCACCCATCGCCGCGATGTCCGCCAGGTTGGCGGCTGCCGCCCGGTGCCCGACGTCGCGGGCCGAGGACCAGTCCCGCCGGAAGTGCCGCCCGTCGACCAGCACGTCGGTGGAGGCTGCCACCCGGCCGTCCGGCGCGGCCACCACCGCCGCGTCGTCGCCCGGGCCGAGCAGGGTCGTCGGCCCGTACGACAGCCGAGCGGTGATCCTCCCGATCAGCCCGAACTCCCCGATCCCGGACACGCCGACGCCACCGCGGGCGTTCCGCCCGTGCTGCCCGGCTCCGCCGTGCTCGCTCACCGCTGCTCCTTGACGACCGATAGGGATCAGACCTGGTCCGTAAGGTAGTTTCACCCTTCGGGCCGCTCCCGGGCGGCGACGGACGGAGGTCGAGTCGTGGTACAGGCGTACATCCTCATCCAGACCGAGGTAGGCCGCGCACGTGACGTGGCGGGTCTCATCGCGGACATCCCCGGCGTGGTACGCGTCGACGCCGTCACCGGGCCGTACGACGTGGTCGTCCTCACCGAGGCGAACACCGTCGACGAACTCGGCAAACTCATCGTCAGCAAAGTGCAGATGGTGCCCGGCATCACCCGCACCCTCACGTGTTCGGTGGTGCGGCTGTAAGTGGACGAGATGACGACCCCCTCCTCGGCTCTGGACGACGACGGGGCGCGTGACGCGGCCGACGGGACGCCCGAGCCGGCTGACGGTAACCGCGAGTCGACCGATCCCGCCGCCGCCGCGCCGGCCGGCCGCGATCGGACCATGCGTGGCGCGGCCCTGCTGGCCACGTTGATCGCGCTGCCGATCACGCTGCTGGTGGCCGTGCTGGCCTTCAGCAAGCTCAGCCCGGACGCGCCGGCCGCCGCGCCGACGCCCTCCGCGACCACCGCCCGGGCGCAGTCCACCACCCCGGTGGAGATGGCCGCCCCGGCGCTGGCCGCCCGCCCGGCCACTGTCTGCCGGGCCCTGCTCTCCCAGCTTCCGGCGAGCATCCGCGACCTGGCCCAGCGGCCGGTCACTGCCGGTCCTGAGCAGAACGCCGCGTACGGCGACCCCGCGCTGACAGTGGCCTGCGGCGGCACCGAGCCGAACTTCCCCAGCACCGACGAGGTCTGGACTGTCAACCGGGTCTGCTGGCACCTGGCCGAGCAGGCCGACGCGGCGGTCCTCTCCACTGTCGACCGGGAGACGCTGATCACCGTGCGTGTTCCGCGCTCGTACGAGCAGCCGTTGCAGTGGCTGCCGACGATCTCCAGCACGATCGTGGCGAGCGTGCCCTCCGGCGGCGCCATCCCGTCCGGCTGCCAGCGCTGACGTCGAACCGGCTCCGCCCGCGCCGGCTGACCTGCGCGGGCGGGGCCGGACGGCTCAGTGCAGGCCGACGCCGCGCCGCTGGGCGGTACGGATCAGCCGGTTGACCAGCTTCGGGTACTCCAGGCCGGAGGCCGCCCACATCCGAGGGAACATCGACGTCGGGGTGAAGCCCGGCATCGTGTTGATCTCGTTGAGGTAGACGTCCAGTTCGGGGGTGACGAAGAAGTCGGCCCGGGCCAGACCGGCGCAGTCCAGCGCGGTGAACGCGCGGACGGCGTACTCCTGCACCTGGCGGGTCACCTTATCCGGCAGGTTGGCCGGAATGTCGTACTCGCAGGAGTCGTCGAGGTACTTGGCCTCGAAGTCGTAGAAGTCGTGGTCGGCGACGACCCGCACCTCGGCCAGCACGGACGCCTCGGGCGCGCCACCGGCCTCGCCCTCCAGCACACCGCACTCGATCTCGCGGCCGACGATCGCGGCCTCGATGATGACCTTCGGGTCGAACTGCCGGGCGGCGGCGACGGCCGCGTCCAGCTCGGCCCAGTCGGTGACCTTGCTGACGCCGAACGACGACCCGGCCCGGGACGGCTTGACGAAGACCGGCAGGCCGAGCCGCTCCTTGTCCTGCTCGCTGAGCGTCATCCCGTTGCGCAGCACCGCGTACGTGCCGACCGGGATGCCCTCGACGGCACAGAGCTTCTTGGTGAACTCCTTGTCCATGGCGGCCGCGGAGGCGAACACGTTCGCACCGACGTAGGGGATGCCGGCCATCTCCAGCATTCCCTGGATGGTGCCGTCCTCGCCGTAGGTGCCGTGCAGCACCGGGAAGACCACGTCCACGTCGGCCAGCGCCCGGGGGCCCTCGGTCGGGTCGAGCACCATCAGGCCGTTGCCGGTGGGGTCGGCGCGCAGCACGATGTCGTCGCCGGAGTCGGCGGTGATCTCCGGCAGCTGACGGGCGTTGATCGCGAGCTGGGCGGGGTCTCCGTTGGTCAGCACCCACTGGCCGGCCCGGGTGATGCCCACGGGCACCACCTCGAACTCGTCCGGGTCGAGGGCGCCGAACACGCTGCCGGCGCTGACGCAGGAGATGCCGTGCTCCGGGCTGCGGCCGCCGAAGACGATCGCCACGCGGGTCTTGCCTGGGGTGGTCACTCCGGTCACCTCTTCGTACGCGACTGCGGCTGGTCGTGCTCGCCGGTGGCGCTCACCCGGTTGACCTTACTGTGCGTGGCGGCAGGGCGAGGCGATACCCGGCGAGCCACGGCGCGACACGGCAATCGGTCAGGAGAGGATATACGGTGCGTGATCGGGCGGTAGCGGTGTCGCAGGCCAGTTGAGCTGGGCCTGCTCAGTCCCGGGAGTGCCGGCGGCCGACCGCGATGACCTTCACCCGCTGCCGCCCGGCCCGGACCATGCCCAGCGCCATGAAGGCTCCGGCGATGCGGTCGGCGGCCTCCCGGCTGCTGGCGCCGACGACCTGCCGGCGCCGTTCCGGCGCGACCCGCTCGTTGCGGTTGACGCCCTCGACGGGACGCACGTCGGTGAGCACCACGAGGAAGCGGGTCATCGCACGCCACCCGAGGGTAAGGCGGGGGGCTCCGGGCGGGTTCGCACGTCGTCTCCTTCCGGCAGGCCGGGGTGGAGGGGCGGCACGCGACGATCGGGTACGGGGGAGAAACCCGATCGCCGCGCGCCCCATCCCCTCCGGTCGCTCACCACCACCGTCGCCACGACAACCGGCGGTGAGGACGCCATAACAGATTGACACGTGTACAGCCGTGAATGCAACTCTCATCGACGTTCTCTCATGCAGACGTTCCCGCAAATGTGTGCGACCATCGATGCATGGCTCCGAAGACCGCCCGTGCCCGCCGGCTCGGCATCGCCCTGCGTCACCACCGGGAAGCCGCCGGGCTGACGCTGGAGACCGCGGCGGATGAGATCAACAGCACCCGCAGCACCCTCTCCCGGTACGAGAACGCCCAGACCCTGATCAGCCCGGCCACCGTGCGCGCCCTGCTCACGTCGTACGGGGTCAGTGCCGAGGAGGTGGCTGCGGCGGTGCAGCTCGCCAAGGACGCCCGCAAGCCCGGCTGGTGGGTGTCGTACTCCTACCTGCTGGATCCGCGCACCATCGACTTCATCGCGCTGGAGGCCGAGGCGACAGCGATCGCCAACTTCGAGCCCTCGGTGGTGCCCGGCCTGTTGCAGACCGCCGACTACATCCGTGGCGTGATGCGCGGCGGGCCGCACACCCTCGGCGACGACCTGGTGGAGCAACGGGTCAAGATCAGGCTCGACCGACAACAGCGGCTCACCGCCGACCAGCCGCCCATCCTCGACGCGATCATCGACGAGGGTGCGCTGCTACGGCCGGTCGGTGACCAGTCGGTGATGAACGGGCAACTACGGCACCTGGTCAAGATGGCCGAGTTGCCGAACATCAGCGTCCAGGTGATCCCGCTCTCCGCCGGCTACCACCGGGGCACCCGGGGTTCCCTGCACATCCTCGAGTTCGCCGACCCGGAGGACCCGATCATCGCGTCGGTGGAGACCGTCGCGGGTCAGATGATCCTCGACCGCGCCGGCGAGACGCGTACCTGCACCAAGATCATGGAGCATCTCCGAAGCGTGGCGCTCAGCCCGGCGGACAGCCGCGAGATGCTCCTGTCAGTCCTGAAGGGACGGTAGGACCGATGACACCGATGATCACAGCGGCCTTGGCCGCGGCGCCGTGGCGCAAGAGCAGCCGCAGCGGCGACGAAGGCGCCTGCGTGGAGGTGGCCGCGATCCCGCGGCTCGTGGCAGTCCGCGACTCCAAGGACCCGGCCGGCCCGGCCCTGCTGTTCCCAACGGCGGCCTGGGCCGCCTTCGCCCAGGCGCCACCGCAGCGCTGACCAGAGATGCCGAGCCGGTGCGGGCCCGAGGCCCGCACCGGCTCAGGCAACCAGAGGGCGGGGCTCCGGAACGGCGCGTAGCGCCTCCAGCGCGGCGATCGCGACGCCTCGGGCGCCGGCCATGTCCCGGTCCGGTACCAGGGCGAAGGTGGCCACCGCCGCCTGCTCCTCGCGGAGCACTGTGTGCTCGCGAACCGTCGCCAGGAACCAGTCGCGGAACTCCGGTGCCGCCTCCACCACCCCGCCGCCGACGAAGTACGCGTGCGGGTCGGTGAAGTTCGCGGCGACGGTGAACAGCCGCGCCAGCGCCATCGCCTGCTGGGTGAAGAGGTCCCGCGCGAGAGCGTCCTCGCGCTCGCCGTACCCCCGGACCAGCTTGGCCGCCCGGGCCACCGGCTCGGCGGCGAGCGGGTGGTCGGGGTACCGGGTCAGCCAGTACGGCAGCAGGTTGCGTTCGATGCCGGTCAGCGAGGCGACGCTCTCGACGTCCCCGGTGAAGCCGCAGGCGCAGGTGGGCTCCGGCTGACCCGGGCCGAGTAGCCCGCTCAGCGGGATGTGCACGTGGCCCAACTCCCCCGCCATCCCGGCCGCACCGGCGATCACCCGACCGCTCTCGACCACACCGCCGCCCAGGCCGGTGCCGACGATCGCGGACACCGACGAGCGGGTCATCGCGTCGGCGCCGAAGTAGACGTGGTGCGCGTAGAGCGCTGCCGCGTTGCCGTCGTTGTGATAGATCACCGGAAGGCCGAGCCGTCGCTCCAGCGCACCTCGCACGTCGAAGCCACGCCAGGCCGGCTGGGAGAAGTTGGTGGAGCCCCGCGACGAGATGACGCCCTCGGCGCTGGCCGGGCCGGGGGTGTCCAGCCCGACCGCCTGGACCAGGTCGCGCGGCACGCCGGTCTGCGCCAGGGCGCCGTCCAGCGCCTGGGCCAACGCCTCGATCGCCGCCTCCGGCCCGGACCGCACCTCGCTGGGGATCTCCAACAGCCCGTCCACCAGGAAGCGGCCGTCCACCGTCAGCACTGTGGCGTTGTTGCTGGTGCCGCCGTTGTCCAGCCCGACGACCACCGGCACCCCTGCGCTGCCCACCGAAACCGCCTCCCGCCGTCATGAGTGTGAGCCGAGGCTAGTGCCAACCCCCCTCCCCCGCCATGCCCGGGCGGCCCGAGCAGCCTCAGCCGGGCCGCTCGACAGTCCGCCACCGTCGATCAAGGAGTTGTGGTGGGGGATGAACTGCCCGTGATGGCGCTTATCGGGCACCACAACTCCATGATCGACCCGAGTCAGGGGCGGCGGGCGGCTATCGCGGTGGCCTCCAGGTCTTCGTTGTGGTGCACCGTGGGCACCAGGCCGGCTTCCTCGAACGCGGCGCAGAGGGCTTCCACCTGGGTGGTGCCGGCTTCTACCACCAGGTGACCGCCGGGGATCAACCACCCGGCGGCGTCGGCACCAACCCGGCGCAACACCCAGAGCCCGTCCGGGCCGCCGTCGAGCGCCACCGGGGCCTCGTGCAGTCGCGCCTCCGGTGGCATCAGCGCTACCGCGTCGGTCGGCACGTACGGGGCGTTGGCGACCACCAGGTCCAGCCGACCCCGCCACCTCTCGGGCAGCGGCGCGAAGAGGTCGCCCTCGTACACCTCGGCGTTCAACCCGACGACGTTGCGGCGCGCACACGCCACGGCCGCCGGGTCGATGTCGGCGGCGGCCAGCCAGCGCGGCGTGAGCCGGTGCGCCAGCGCGACGGTGGTGGCCCCGGAGCCGCAGCACAGGTCGACCACTGCCGGCGCCGCGCCGGTCAGTTCGGCCGCCACCTCGACCAACAGGGCGGTCCGGGCCCGGGGCACGAAGACGCCCTCGTCGACGGCTATCCGTAGGCCGCAGAACTCCGCCCAGCCGAGCAGGTACTCCAACGGAACGCCCGCCACCCGACGGTCGGTCAGGTCGGCCAGCGCCGCCGGGCTGCGCGCGGCGGCCAGCAGCAACTCGGCCTCGTCCTCGGCGTAGACGCAACCGGCTGCCCGCAACCGGCCCACCAGGGCGGCCCGGTCGGTGGCGGACGGAAGCGCCATGGGAGACGTCAGACCGATCCCGCCACGTCCAACGCGGCGGCGATGTCGGCCACCAGGTCCGCGGTGTCCTCCGCGCCGCAGGAGAGCCGGACGAAGCCGGGAGCGGTGTCGTCGCCCCACTGCGCCCGCCGGTCCGCGGTGGTGTGCAGGCCACCGAAGGAGGTCGCCGCCGCCACCAGCCGGGCGGCCTCGACGAATCGGCCCACCCGATCGGCGTCGCCCAGGTCGAACGAGAGCACCCCCGGTATCCGGCGCATCTGCGCCGACGCCACCGGGTACGCCGGGTCGTCCGGCCGCCCCGGCCACCGCAGGCCGGTCACGTCCGACCGCCCGGCGAGCAGGTCGACGACCGCGGCGGCGTTCGCGCTCTGCCGCGCCAGCCGCAGGTCGAGAGTGGCCAGTGACCGGTGGGCCAGCCAGGCGTCGAACGCGCCCGGAACCGCCCCGGTGGTGGTACGCCAGGTCGTCACCGCGTCGATCAGCTCGGCGGACCGGCTGGCCAGGTAGCCCAGCAGCAGGTCGGAGTGGCCGGTGAGCGCCTTCGTGCCGGAGGCGACCACCAGGTCGGCACCGAGATCCAGCGGACGCTGACCGAGCGGGGTGGCAGTGGTGTTGTCCACCGCGAGCAGCGCACCGGCGGCGTGCGCCCGCTCGGCCAGGGCCGCCACGTCGACCACGTCGAGGCCCGGGTTGGCGGGCGTCTCCACCAGCACCAGCCGGACACCCTCGAACGACGGGTACGGCCCGACTGTCGGCACGAACAGCACGCGGACGCCGATCGCCTCCAGCACACCGGTGGCGAACGCCCGGACCGGGAAGTAACCGTCGGTGGGGAGCACCACGGTGTCCCCCGGCCGCAGCAGGGTGAGCAGCAGGCCGGTGATGGCCGCCTGCCCGGTCGCGAAGACCCGGCAGTCACCGCCTTCCAGCTCGCCCACCGCCGCCTCCAGCAGCCGCCGGGTCGGGTTGTCGGGCCGGCCGTAGCCGTTCGGCGACGTGCCCTGACCCTCAAACGGGTCGAGGTGGTACGGCGCGGCGAAGACCGGCCCGGGTAGGAACGGGTCCCCCGGTGCCGGCTCGGGCAGGCCAGCGCGTACGCAGCGGGTGCCGTCTCCCCACTCGCTCATCGGGTTCCTCACTCGTACGACTCGGGTTTGGCGGTGCGGCTCATCAGGGTCTCCACGGCGAGGCGGGGATCCATCCCCTCGTGGCAGATCCGCTCGACGTGCTCGGTGATCGGCATCTCCACGCCGTGCGCCCGGGCCAGGTCGCGGATCGCCAGGCAGCTCTTCACGCCCTCGGCGGTCTGCCGGGTGGCGGTCTGGGCCTGCTCCAGCGTCTCGCCCCGGCCCAGATGCTCACCGAAGGTGCGGTTGCGGGCCAGCGGGGACGAGCAGGACGCGACCAGGTCGCCCATGCCGGCGAGGCCGGCGAAGGTGATCGGGTCCGCGCCGAGCGCCACGCCCAGTCGGGCCGTCTCGGCCAACCCACGGGTCATCAGCATGGCCCGGGTGTTGTCGCCGAAACCCATCGCGGTGGCGATGCCGTACGACAGGGCGATCACGTTCTTGACCGCCCCGCCCAGCTCACAGCCGATCACGTCGTCGTTGGTGTAGGGACGCAGGTACGGCGTCCGGATCGACGACTGGACGAGCGTGGCGCGGGCGCTGTTCGTCCCGGCGACCACTGTCGCGGCGGGCTGCTCGGCGGCGATCTCCGGGGCCAGGTTCGGGCCGGACACGACCACCACCCGGTCCGCGGCGACCCCGGCGGTCTCCACGATGACCTCGCTCATCCGCTTGGTGGTGCCCAGCTCGATGCCCTTCATGAGCGACACCAGTGTGGAATCCGGGTGCAGGTGCCCGGCCCACTCGGCGAGGTTGCCGCGCAGGGTCTGCGACGGCACGGCCAACACCACCACCTCGGCGCCGGTGATCGCCTCGGCGGCGTCGGCGGTGGCGGTGACCCGGGTCGGAAGCAGCAGGCCGGGCAGGTACTCCGGATTGCGGCGCTCGGTCCGGATGCTCTCGGCGACCGGCGCCCGGCGGGCCCACACCGTCACGTCCCGCCCCGCGTCCGCGAGGATCTTGGCGAACGCGGTGCCCCAGGAACCGGCACCGAGCACCGCGACGTGACCGCTCATGCCACCGCTCCGCTTCGCTTCGCGCCGGCCTGAGCGACACCACTGCCGAGCCCGACGATTCGCTCGCTTCGCTCGCTCATGCCACCGCTCCGCTTCGCTTCGCAGCGGCCTGAGCGACATCACTGCCGAGCCCGACGATTCGCTCGCTTCGCTCGCTCATGCCACCGCTCCGCTTCGCTCGCTCATGCCGCTTCGTCCCGCTGCTCGCTGCCGACGGAGGACCGGGCCGGTCGCTCCCACAGTGGCGGCGGGGTACCGCCACGGATCTCGGCGAGCATGTCCCGCAGCCGCAACATGATGGTGTCCGTCATCTCCTCGAGGGTGGCCCGGGTCGGCTGGGCGTCCGCCCACCGGCTCAGGTCGATCGGCTCCCCGGCGGCAACGGTCACCGGGATCCGGGGGCGCAGGCTGACACGGGTCGTCCGCGGGTCGAAGATCCGTTCGGGCCCCCACATCACCACCGGTACGACCGGGGCGCCGGTGGCGAGGGCCAGCCGGGCCGCACCGGTCTTGGCCTTCATCGGCCAGAGCTCCGGCTGTCGCGTGGTGGTGCCCTCAGGGTAGATCACGACCGCGCCGCCGTCGTCGAGCGCGGCGACCAGTGCGTCCAGCGAGCGGACGGCGTCCACGCTGCCCCGCTCGACCGGGATCTGCCGGCACCGGTGCAGGATCCAGCCGACCACCGGCACCCGGAACACGCTGGCCTTGCCCAGGTACTGCGGCCAGCGCCCGGAGTCGTAGATGAAGTGCGCGGACACCAGCGGGTCGGCGTGGGAGATGTGGTTCGCCACGATGATCACGCCGCCGTCGCCGTGGAGATGCTCCTGACCACGCCAGGTACGCCGGGTCCAGACGGTCATCACCGGCTTCACCAGCCACACGGCGAACCGTTGCCAGAACCCCAGCCTCCGCCGTGCCACTGTGCCTCCTCTTCGCGCCCCAACCCCGTCGCGAAATCCCGCCCACGACGCCCGCAGCGGAAATCATGCCTGCTCGCCCCCGGTACGGCCAGCGAGGGGCCCGCCGTCCGGCTGGCAGGATTGCGGACGTGACTCAGCCGAGGTGGGCCGTGGTGGTGCCGGTGAAGCGGCTGGCCGTGGCCAAGAGCCGGCTGCGGGGCGCGCTGCCCGGCGTACCGCATGAGGAGTTGGCGCTGGCCCTGGCGGCCGACACGCTCCGCGCGGTGCTGGCCTGCCCGGCGGTCGCCGAGGCCCTGGTGGTGACCGACGACGCCCGGGTGGCGGCGGCGGCGCGGGCCGCCGGTGCGCGGGTGCTGCCGGACGAGCCGGACGCCGGCCTGAACGCCGCGTTCCGGCACGGAGCGGCCGGGGCCACCGCCGGGTGGGTGGCCGGGATCACCGCGGATGTGCCGGCGCTGCGCCCGGCCGAGTTGGCCGGCGCGCTGCTCGCGGCGCAGAACGGTCGACAAGGAGTACGCCGGTTCCTGCCGGACGCCCCCGGCGAAGGCACCGTGCTGCTCACCGCCGGGCCGGGTGTGCCACTGGATCCGCGCTTCGGGGTGGGCTCGGCGGTCGCGCACGCGGCGAGCGGGGCACTGCCGCTCGACGGCGACTGGCCCAGCCTGCGCCGGGACGTGGACACCGCCGCGGACCTGACCGCCGCCGCCCGGCTCGGGCTGGGGCCGCGCACTGCCGCACTGGTGGCCGCCGGTCGCCCCGCCCGCGCCGCCGGCTGAGCCGCCCGGTCCGCTGAGCCCACGCCACGGGGTGAACCAGCGGGTGTACGGTGCCAGCATGCAGGGCACGGTGGCCAGCTACGACGCGGCGACGCGCAGCGGTGTCCTGCTGCTCGACGACGGCACCGAGATGCGTTTTCCCGCCCGGGCCTTCGACGCCTCCGGGCTGCGGCTTCTCCGGCTCGGGCAGCGGGTCCGCATCGACACCGATCCCGACGGAGAGGTCGTCCGGGTGACATTGCCGACGATGATCTGACCCGGCGAGCCCAAGTTCATTTTGCGTTTACCGTAATCGGGTGATTATGAGCGGGTGAGCACCCCTCGCGAGCAACCGGTCCACCCGCCCGCCACCGACCTCCGCAACGGCTCCCGCACGCGCGGCACCGATGGGCGCTTCCGCCCGTCCCGCGCCGAACGTGCCGGTGCTGCCCGCGCCGACACGCTCGCCGACGACCCCGGCGCCGCCTCCTCCGGGCTGGACGAGGTCATCGACCCCGCCCCGAAGATCGAAGCGGACGGCCCCGCCGCCGGTGACGTCCACCCGGCAGTGCCGAACGACCTGCCGACCGGCGCCGCACCGGAGGACGACGACGAACCGCCGGCGGCCCCACCGCTGCCGGAGGACCGGTTCCTCAACCGGGAGCTGTCCTGGCTCGACTTCAACGCCCGGGTGCTCACCCTGGCCGAGGACCAGCGCACCCCGCTGCTGGAGCGGGCCAAGTTCCTGGCCATCTTCGCCAGCAATCTCGACGAGTTCTACATGGTGCGCATCGCCGGGCTGAAGCGACGGCTCTCCGCCGGCCTGCCGGTTCGCGGCGGCGACCGGCTGCCCCTGCGTACGCAGTTGGAGCTGATCGCCGAGCGAACCGCCGCGCTGGGTGCCCGGCATGCCGCCTGCTTCGTCGACGACGTGCTGCCCAAGCTGGCCGACGAGGGCATCCGCATCCTGCGCTGGGGCGAGCTGGGCGACGGTGAGCGGGAGCGGCTGCGCACCTACTTCCGGGAGCACATCTTCCCGGTGCTGACCCCGCTCGCGGTGGATCCGGCGCACCCGTTCCCGTACATCTCGGGGCGTTCGCTGAACCTGGCGGTGGCGGTTCGTGACCCGGACGGCGGTTCGGAGTTGTTCGCCCGGGTGAAGGTGCCCAACAACGTCCCCCGCTTCGTCCGGGTGGACCGGGACCAGCCGGGCGTGCGGATGTTGCCGGTGGAGGACCTGATCTCGGTGCACCTGGGGCAGTTGTTCAGCGGTATGCAGGTGGTCGAGTGCCACCTGTTCCGGGTCACCCGCAACGCCGAGGTGGAGGTCGACGAGGACCGCGACGAGGATCTGCTCCAGGCGCTGGAACGGGAGCTGGCCCGACGGCGGTTCGGTCCCCCGGTCCGGCTGGAGGTCGCCGACTCCATCTCCGACCACATGTTGGAGCTGCTCGTCCGCGAGCTGGACATGGACGACCAGGACGTGCTGCGCGTGCCCGGCCTGCTCGACCTGTCCGCGCTGTGGCAGGTCTACGGCGAGGCGGACCGGCCGGACCTGAAGGACCCGCCGTTCGTGCCGGCCACCCACCCCCGGCTCGCCGAGGGCGAGGTGCCGCGCAGCGTCTTCTCCACACTGCGCGACGGGGACATCCTGGTGCACCACCCGTACCACTCGTTCGCCACCAGCGTGCAGCGCTTCATCGAGCAGGCCGCCGCCGACCCCAACGTGCTGGCCATCAAGCAGACCCTCTACCGGACCAGCGGCGACTCCCCGATCGTCGACGCGCTCGTCGACGCGGCCGCCGCCGGCAAGCAGGTGGTGGTGCTGGTGGAGGTGAAGGCACGCTTCGACGAGGTGGCCAACATCGGCTGGGCCCGCACGCTGGAACGCGCCGGCTGCCACGTCGTGTACGGCCTGGTCGGCTTGAAGACGCACTGCAAGACCGCGCTGGTGGTCCGGCAGGAGGGCAACCAGATCCGTCGCTACTGCCACATCGGCACCGGCAACTACCACCCGAAGACGGCCCGCCTGTACGAGGACTTCGGCATGCTCACCGCCGATCCGGAGATCGGCGCCGACCTCACCGACCTGTTCAACGTGCTCACCGGGTACAGCCGGCAGACCGCGTACCGGCGGTTGCTGGTCGCCCCGCAGGGCATCCGCAGCGGCCTCATCGAGCGGATCGAGCGGGAGATCTCGCACGTCCGCCTGGGCATGCCCGGCCTGGTCCAGTTCAAGGTCAACTCCCTGGTCGACGAGGGGGTGACCGACGCGCTGTACCGCGCCTCCCAGGCCGGCGTCCACGTCGACCTGCTCATCCGGGGCATGTGCACGCTGCGCCCCGGGGTTCCGGGGTTGTCGGAGAACATCCGGGTCCGCTCGATCCTCGGCCGCTTCCTGGAACACTCCCGGGTCTTCCGGTTCGGCAACAACGGTGAGGCCGAGTTCTGGATGGGCTCGGCCGATCTCATGCACCGCAACCTGGACCGCAGGGTGGAGGCGCTGGTGCAGGTGAGCGACCCGATCGCCCGCGCCGAGCTGGACCATGTGCTCAGCGCCGCGATGAGCCCCGAAGTGGACGCGTTCGAGCTGGCTGGCGACGGCACCTGGACCCGGCGTACCGGCGGTGACAACGCCGCCCGGGCCCATCTGCAGGAACTGCTGCTGCGCCGCGTCGGTGGCACGGCCAGCTGACCGCGCAGCGCATAGGCTGAGCTGATGGTCGAGGAGGAGCAGAAGTACGAGGTGGACGACACCTACGTGCTACCGGACCTGGCCGGCACGGCCCCGGCCGGTGGTCGGGTCCGGGCACTGCCACCGGTGACGCTGGTCGCCCGCTACCTCGACACTGTCGACCTGCGGCTGGCCCGGGCCGGCGCCTCACTGCGCCACCGCCGGGGCGACGAGCAGCCCTGGACGGTGAAGCTGCCGACCGGGACGCCGGGCGTGCGGCACGAGATCTCCCGTCCCGGGCCGAAGGGGCAGCCGCCGCCGGAGCTGGTGGAGTTGGTCACCGTCCTGCACCGGGGTGCGCCGCTGGCCCCGGTGACTGTGGTCCGGACGGTGCGGCACGCGTACGAGGTGTGTGACCGGGCCGGCTCTGTGCTCGCCGAGGTGGTGGACGACCGGGTCACAGTGCTCGACGACGCCGGCAGCACCACCGCCACGTTCCGCGAGGTGGAGGTGGAGCTGAAGGCCGGCGACCGGAAGCTGCTCGACCGGGTCGGCGAGGTGCTGCGCGAGGCCGGCGCCCAGGGCGGGTCGTTCACGCCGAAGCACGTACGGGCGCTGGGCGCGACGGCGCAGGCCGATCCGGACCTGGTCGCGCCGACCGGGCTGACCGCCGAGCCGACCGCCGGTGACGTGGTGACCGAGGCCCTACGCAAGGAGATCCGCCGGCTGCTGGCGCACGACCCGCTGGTCCGGCTGCGCGCCCCGGCCGCCGGTGACGACACCGCCGTGCACCAGATGCGGGTGGCCTGCCGACGCCTGCGCAGTGATCTGCGCACCTTCAAACCGTTGCTGCGCAGGACCTGGTCCCGCCCGCTGCGCACCGAGCTGCGCTGGCTCGCCGACGTGCTCGGCGCGGCCCGCGACGCCGAGGTGCTGCGCGCACGGCTGCGGCGCACCGCCGACGCCGATCCGCTGAGCCCGCTCGACCGGGGCGCTGTGGACCGGCTCGACGAGGTCCTCGCCGAACGGCAGCGACAGGCGCTCACCGCCATCGACGAGATGCTGCGCTCCGCGCGCTACCTGGCCCTGGTGGACTCCCTGGTGCTGGCCGCCCGCGCCCCCCGGTTCACCCGCCGGGCGGCAGCGCCCGCCACGCAGGCGCTACCCGCGCTGGTGGCCCGCCCCTGGCGGCGGTTGACCGGGCCGGACGGCGTCGGCGGGCTCGACGCGCAGTCCCCGGACGAGCGCTGGCACGCCGTCCGCAAGGAGGGCAAGCAGGCCCGGTACGCGGTCAACGCGGTGGCCCCGACGGTCGGCAAGGGCGCGCGCCGGTTGTCCCGCGCCCTCGCCCGCGTGCAGGACGTGCTCGGCGAGCACCAGGACGCGGCGGTGGCGGCCGACACCTGGCTGGAGATCGCCGCCGAGCGACCGGACGACCACGAGCTGGCGGTCACCGCCGGGCGGCTGGCCGAGCGGGAACGCCTGTCGGTACGCCAGATGCGTGGTCTCCTCCCGGCCGCCTGGCACCGGGCCACCCGGCGACGGCGCACCAGTTGGCTGCCGTGACGGGCATCCGGGCGGCGGGCGGGGTGGCCTGGCGGCCGACCGACGACGGCGTACGCGTCTGCGTCGTACACCGCCCCCGCTACGGCGACTGGACGCTGCCGAAGGGCAAGCTGGAACCGGGCGAGCACGCGCTGGCCGCGGCGGTCCGTGAGGTGGCCGAGGAGGCCGACGTGCGGGGCGTGCCGCAGGTGCGGCTGCCGTCGGTGCGGTACCGCAGCGAGGGGCAGCCCAAGCTGGTCGACTACTGGTCGATGCTCGCGGTGGCCAGCGGCGGTTTCCAACCGGACACCGAGGTGGACGCCATCCGCTGGCTCGCTGTGGACGACGCGATCCGGTTGGTCAGCTACCCGCACGACGCCGAGGTGTTGGCGGCGTTCGCCGCGCTGCCGTCGGTGACGGCGACTGTCGCGCTGGTCCGGCACGCGCACGCCGGTAAGCGGGCCACCTGGTCCGGCCCGGACGTCGGGCGGCCCCTGGACGCCGAGGGGTGGGCCCAGGCGAGCACGCTGGCCGAGCTGATCGCTCTGATCCGACCGGCCCGGCTGGTGTCGGCGTCGCCGCGACGGTGCGTGCAGACGCTCGACCCGACCGCCGCGTTGCTCGACCTGCCGATCGAGGTCTGCGGCGACCTGGACGAGCCACAACCCGGCCAGCAGAGCGACGAGCAGATCCTGGCCACCGCCGCCCGGCTGTTGGAGCTGGCCGGCACCGGAGGGCAGTCGGCGGTGTGCAGCCAGGGCAAGGTCCTGCCGGGCGCCCTGGAGCGGCTGACCGGCCGCACCGATGAGGACTTCACCACCCCGAAGGGCGGCGGCTGGCTGCTCGCCTTCACCGCCGACCGGCTGTTGGCCGCCGATCGCCTGTAGGGCCCACGTTCGCACGGGCCCGCTCTTGTCAGCGGGGGCGGCAGGGCGTCAGCGGGGCGGCAGGGTCAGTGTCACAGCGACCGGCAGGTGGTCGCTGGCCGTGCTGCGCGGCGCGACCGGATCACTCGGGGTCAGGCCGGGCGAGACGAAGATGTGGTCGATCTGCTGGCGCGGGTCGTCCGCCGGGCTGGTCGCCAGCGGTCGGGCGGCGGCCAACGCATCGACCAGGCCGGCGTTGGAGAACTCCGCGAACGCCTCGTCGCCCGGCTCGGTGTTCAGGTCACCCGCCACCACCAACGGCCGGCCGGCCGCGTACCGGGTGGCGAAGTCGGCGACCGCGCGGGCCTGGACCACGGGGCCCTTGCCGGGCGGCGGTTGCAGGTGGGTGCTGACCACTGCGGTACGGACACCGTCGCCGAGGTCCAACGTGACGGCGAGGGCCTGCGCCCCGGTGGGCGCGCCGACGGCGGCCAGCGGCAGGGTCCGCGGATCGCGCACCGGCCAACGGCTGAGCACCGCGTCACCCCAGGCCGGGTCGGCGGCCGGCCCGAAGACGTACGGCATACCGAGCCGGTCTGACAACAGGTCCAGGGTGTCGTGCCCGCCGTTGAGCAGCCAGGCCCGGTCCACCTCGCTGAGCAGCACCACGTCGGGCCGTTGCCGGTTGACGACCTCGGCGAGGCCGCTCAGGTCGAACCGGCCGTCCAGCCCGAACCCCATCCGGATGTTGTACGCCACCACTGTCAACCGCTGCGGCGGGCCTTCCCGGTTGCTCGCCACCGGCACCTCGTCGGCGAGCACCGGTGCCAGCAGGGCCAGCGCGGTGACCGCGGCGGCGGCCCGGAGCGGCGGAAACGGCAGGGGCAGCCGGTGGACGACGGGACGGGCGGTGAACGCCACGGCGGCGATGAGCACTGCCACCACCACGGGCACCGCCGCGTTGGGGTAGCCGAGGTCGTAGGCCGAGTAGTACCCGACCGCCCCCAGCGCGAATACGAGCATCCCGGCGGCGACCGCGTACCCCCGCCGGGAGGCGCTGGCGCCGGTGCTCGCGGTGCCTGCGCTCGCGGTGTCGCTGGCTGGCTGGCTGGTGTCGTCGGTCAGGGCGAGGCAGGCGCCGAGGCCGACAGCGGCGAGGAGGATGGCCGGCAGGAGCAGGTCGCCCCGGTCCAGGGCGAACAGCACCGCGCCGCCGAGCAGCGCCACCGGTCCGTACGCCCGGAACCACCCGCGGGGCGGCCGTGTCAACGCGGCGCCCAGGAACCCGGCGACCGCCACTGGCACCGGCGCCAGACCGAACAGCGGCGAACGAGCCACCCCGTCCCCGGCGACGAGGTACGACATCCCGGTCCGGGCCAGTGCCGGGGAGAGCGCCACCATTCCGGCCAGCAGCAGCGCCGGCCCGGCCAGCAGCCAGGCTCGGCCCCCACCAGGGCCGGCTGGGGCGTCAGCAGGGACGTCAGCGCCGCGCTGGCCGGGTTGCGCCGTGCCGGCCAGGAACAACGCCGCCACGGCGGCGCTGAGCAGCCAGGCCACCCAGTCACCCCGCCAGACCAGGTCGACGGTGTCCAGCACCGCGTGCACTGCCGCGTTGACAGCGAACCCCAACGCCAGCCCCGGGACCGGGCGGTCGGTGTCGGCGGCGACGCCGACCAGCCAGACCAGCCCGGCGAGCAACCCGGCGGTGGCCAACCAGAGCTGGGTACGCCCGCCGGGAGCGGCGGTGAGCGTCAGCCGGGCGACGGCGAGCGCGACAGCGGCGACGACGGTGACCGGGCGGGCTCCGACTCGGCGTACCACAGCGGGCGCGCCCATCGCGAGCACGAACCAGCCGAGGGCGAACGCCCCCATCAGCTCGGCAGGGGTGGACGCCGCCTGACCGAAGATGGTGATGATGCCGGGCAGCCAGACCCGCAGCACGTCGATGAGGAGCAGCACGCCCAGCGCGAGCGTGCCGGTGGTGAGCTGGCGGTAGCGCACCGGCGCCCCATTTCCCGTCGACGGGCCGGCCCAGGGGTGGCCGGCACGGCGATTCTGCGCGAGCGAGCCAACCGGGTCAACGGTCCCCGTACGCCGGAAAGCCGTCCCGGTACGCCGAAAGGGCGCCCACCCACTGGTGGACGCCCTTTCGGTACTGGTCGGTCAGCGCTTGCTGGCCGCCTTCTTGGCCGGAGCCTTCTTCGCCGGCGCCTTCTTGGCCGCCGTGCTCTTGCTCGCCGCCGCGGTGGTCTTCTTCGCCGCGGTCGACCGGGTCGCGGCGGTGGTCTTCTTCGCCGCGGTGGTCTTCTTGCTGGCGGCCGTCTTGGTCGCCGTGGTGGTCTTGCTCGCCTTGGCCGGGGCGGTCTTCTTGCTGGCGGCCGTCTTGGTCGCCGTGGTGGTCTTGCTCGCCTTGGCCGGGGCGGTCTTCTTGCTGGCCGCCTTCGCCGTGGTCGCCTTGGTGCCCGCCGCCTTCGCGGTGGCCGCCTTGGTGCCGGTCGCCTTCGTGCCCGCCGCCTTGGCCGTGGCGGTGCTGGTGGTGGCCTTCTTGGTCGCCACCGTGGCCTTCGGCACCTTGCCGCTGGCCACCATCTCCTTGAACCCGGCGCCGGGGCGGAAGGTCGGGACTGACGTCTTCTTGACCTTCACCGCCTCGCCGGTACGCGGGTTGCGCGCTGTTCGCGCGCCACGCACACGCTTTTCGAATGCTCCGAATCCGGTGATCGCCACCTTCTCGCCCTTGGTGACCGCCGCCTGGACCTCGGTGAGGACCGCGTCGAGCGCGGCCGTCGCCATCTTCCGGTCCCCCAGGCGAACGGCGAGCGCCTCGATGAGCTCGGCCTTGTTCACGACTTCCTCCCGATTGTGCAACTGACTCGTCGCGAGCCATTCTGCGCGCACGGTATGCCCTGTGCTGCCGGGACACAAACATTCGGTAGAAAAAAGCCCTTGTGTCGTAACGGATTCACCCCCACCGGATGGACCGATGGGGGTGAAATCCGCTGTGCGAGCGGCCTAACGGCTATGCCACGGAGGGCAGGAACGGCAGTCGGCGCGCCTCGTAGGAGTCGATGTCGGCGGTGTGCCGGAGGGTGAGTCCAATGTCGTCGAGGCCTTCCAGAAGGCGCCAACGGCTGAAGTCGTCCAGCGGGAACGACCAGCTCGCGTCCCCCGCCCGGAGCTGGCGGGCGGTCAGGTCGACGGTCACCGGAGTCGTCGGATCCCCCTCGATCAGGTCCCACAACTCTTCGACGGCTTTCAATTCCAACTCGACCGGCAACAGACCTTCCTTGAGGGCGTTGCCGCGGAAGATGTCACCGAAGCGCGGGGCCACCACGGCGCGGAAGCCCCAGTCCCGTAGCGCCCAGACGGCGTGCTCTCGGGAGGAGCCGGTGCCGAACTCCGGGCCGGCGATGAGGATCGACGCCCCGGAATAGTTTTCATCGTTGAGCACGAATGCCGGATCTTCCCGCCAGGCGCTGAACAGCCCGTCGGCGAAGCCCGTCCGCGTCACCCGCTTGAGGTACACGGCGGGGATGATCTGATCGGTGTCCACGTTGGACCGGCGCAGCGGCACGGCAGTGCCGGTGTGGGTGGTGAACTTGTCCATCTCGTCGGTCCCTTCTACAGGTCGGCGGGGGCGGCCAGCCGGCCGACCACTGCGGTGGCGGCGGCCACCGGCGGGGAGACCAGGTGGGTACGCCCACCCCGGCCCTGACGGCCCTCGAAGTTGCGGTTCGAGGTGGAGGCGGAGCGCTCGCCCGGCTTCAGCGTGTCGGGGTTCATCCCCAGACACATGGAGCAGCCGGCGAACCGCCACTCGGCCCCGGCGTCGGCGAAGACCTTGTCCAGCCCCTCGGCCTCGGCGGCCTCGCGTACGGCGGCGGAGCCGGGCACCACGAGCATCCGGACGCCGTCGGCGACCTGGTGGCCCCGCAGCACGTCGGCGGCGGCCCGCAGGTCCTCCAGGCGGCCGTTGGTGCAGGACCCCACGAAGACCACGTCGATGGGCAGCTCCCGCAGCGGGGTGCCGGGGCGCAGGTCCATGTACTCCAGGGCCCGGCGGGCGGCGGTGCGCTCCGAGTCGGTGGTGAACTCCTCCGGGTCCGGCACCGGGGCGCTCAGCGGCGCACCCTGCCCGGGGTTGGTGCCCCAGGTGACGAACGGCGTGATCTGGCTGGCGTCCAGCGTCACCTCGGCGTCGAAGCGCGCGCCGTCGTCGGTGGGCAGCGTCCGCCACCACTGGACCGCCGCGTCCCAGTCCGCGCCCTGCGGCGCGTTCGGTCGACCCTTGAGGTACGCGAAGGTGGTCTCGTCCGGCGCGATCATGCCGGCCTTGGCGCCCCACTCGATGGACATGTTGGCGATGGTCATCCGCCCCTCCATGGAGAGGGCGCTGATCGCCTCGCCGCGGTACTCGACGATGTGGCCGCGACCTCCGCCCGTGCCGACCTGCGTGATCAGCGCGAGCACCAGGTCCTTGGCGGTCACACCGGGCGCGAGCTGGCCGGTGACGTTCACGGCCATCGTCTTCGGCCGGCTCTGCGGCAGCGTCTGGGTGGCCAGCACGTGCTCCACCTCGCTGGTGCCGATGCCGAAGGCGAGCGCGCCGAAGGCGCCGTGGGTGGCGGTGTGCGAGTCGCCACAGACGATTGTCAGGCCCGGCTGGGTGAGACCGAGCTGCGGGCCGATCACGTGCACGATGCCCTGGTTGTCGTCACCCAGCGGGTGCAGTCGGACCCCGAACTCGGCGCAGTTGCGGCGCAACGTCTCGATCTGCGTACGCGACGTGGGGTCCGCGATGGTGAGCAGGTCACCACGGCGGAGGCGGAACGCCGGGTCGGCGTACCCGGTCGGGGTGTTGTGATCCTCGGTCGCGAGGGTCAGGTCGGTACGACGCACCCGGCGCCCGGCGAGCCGCAGCCCGTCGAACGCCTGCGGGCTGGTCACCTCGTGCAGCAGGTGCAGGTCGATGAAGAGCAGGTCCGGCTCACCAGCGGCGGACCGTACGACGTGCGCGTCCCAGACCTTCTCGGCCAGGGTCCTCGGCTCAGGAGTGACTCCCACCATCTGGACATCCTAAATTCTGGGAGGTAAGTTTCGGCTTGTGGGACACAGTATGAGCGGTGTCGGCGTTCTCGACAAGGCGGTGGTCATCCTGGCCGCCTGCGTGGACGGCGCCAGCCTGGCCGAACTCGTTGAACGCACCAAGCTGCCCCGGGCCACAGCACATCGCCTGGCCCAGGCCCTGGAGATCCACCGAATGCTGGTGCGCGACACCCAGGGCAGATGGCGGCCCGGCCCCCGCCTGGGCGAGTTGGCCAATGCCGCACCGGACGTTCTGCTGACCGCCGCCGAGCCGCTGCTGGCCGCGCTGCGCGACGCCACCGGTGAGAGCGCACAGCTCTACCTGCGCCGCGCCGACGAGCGGATCTGCGTGGCGGCGGCGGAACGCGCCAGTGGTCTACGGGACACCGTTCCGGTCGGCTCGGTGCTGCCGATGACTGCCGGCTCCGCGGCCCAGATCCTGCTCGCCTGGGAGCCGCCGGAGGCGGTGATGCCGCTGCTGCCGCGCAGCAAGTTCACCGGCCGCACCCTCGCCGAGGTACGTCGCCGCGGCTGGGCGCAGAGCGTCGCCGAGCGGGAGGCCGGTGTGGCGAGCGTCTCCGCCCCGATCCGCGACCGTACCGGCCGCGTGATCGCCTCAGTGAGCATCTCCGGCCCGATAGAGCGCCTGGGCCGCCGCCCCGGCGAACGCCACGCCATGGCCGTAGTAAGAGCCGGCCAACGCCTATCCGGCCTCTAACCCCCCCCGCTCCCCCGCTCCCCCCGTCCCTCCCCTCTCCGCGTTGATCATGAGGTTAACGCCACCGGCAGCGGCTTGGGGTCAAGGGGTG
>NZ_JAKKFD010000046.1 GCF_022229005.1 Micromonospora trifolii | reverse complement strand
CCACCCGCACCCCACAGATGCTCCAACACCTGCCGATGCCCGAACGTCAACACACCCGGCCTGGCCACCAACACCCCCCAGCACAACCAAGATCAGTTGCACTGAACCTTAGAAACCACCCCGCCCCGGATGGCAATAACCTCATGATCAACCGGGAAAAGTGGGGGGCGAGAGGGGGGTCGGTTAGCGGGGGCGGCGGAGGCGGAGGGCTTGGGCTATGTAGTCGAAGCCGGTGGCGACAGTGACCAGGACGGCGGCGGCCATGATCCAGGGGCCGACGGCGGCGAGCGCTGCCGGCATCGGCCAGAGGTACCAGGCGATGGCGAGGATCTGGAGCGCGGTCTTGACCTTGCCGCCTCGGCTGGCGGCGATCACGCCGTGCCGGATCACCCAGAACCGCAGCCCGGTGATGCCCAGCTCGCGGACGAGGATCAGCGCTGTCACCCACCAGGGCAGTTGGTCGTACCAGGACAGCAGCACCAGCGCCGCGCCGGTGAGCGCCTTGTCGGCGATCGGGTCGGCCACCTTGCCAACCGAGGTGACCAACCCGAAGCGGCGGGCGATCCAGCCGTCCACCAGGTCGGTCGCCGAGGCCACTGCGAAGATCAGACAGGCCGCCATCCGCCAACCGGCGTGGGTCATCCCGGACACGATCACCGAGGCGCCGAAGACCGGCACCAGCACCAGCCGCAGGGCGGTCAGCGCGTTGGCCGCGTTGACGACGGGCACCACGGCCACCACCCGGCCCGGCGTCGACTCCGTCGCCCCGGTCACCGCCGTACTCCGCTCGGGCCGCCGTGGCGTTCCCGGCACCGCACCACCTGGGTCCCCCGCTCCGCTCGGGCCCGCCGTCACCGTGCCGCGCCGGGCGCCGCCGAGATCATCTCATCCGGCACAGCGAGCAGGTCCACCCCTTCGGTGCCGGTCACCGTGGCGCGCACCAGATCGCCCGGGCGCAGCGCGGCCAGGTCGACCCCGCCCTCGACCGGGGCGACAAGGGTGGTGGAACCGTCCACCTCCGGCGCCTGGTGGGCAGCCCGGCCCTCCACGACGCCGTCCTCGATCGAGTCGACGAGCACCTCGACGGTCGAGCCGAGTCGGTCCTCGGCCCGCTGCGAGCAGAGTTCGTCGGCGAGGGCGCTGAGCCGGTCGTAGCGCCGCTTGATCGTCGCGGCGGAGACCTTGCCGGGCAGGCCGGCGGCCTCGGTGCCGTCCTCGTCGCTGTAGTCGAACATGCCGATCGCGTCGAGCCGGGCCTCGGTCAGGAACCGGACCAGCTCGTCGACGTCGGCGCGGGTCTCGCCTGGGAACCCGACGATGAAGTTGCTCCGGGCGCCCGCGTCCGGGGCCAGGGCGCGGGCACTGGCCAGCAGCTCGAGGAACCGGTCGGTGGAGCCGAAACGCCGCATCCGGCGCAGCACCGGCTCGCTGGAGTGCTGGAACGACAGGTCGAAGTACGGTGCCACGCCCGGGGTGGTGGCGATCGCCTCGACCAGCCCGGGCCGGGTCTCGGCCGGCTGAAGGTAGCTGGCCCGCACCCGGACGATGCCGGTCACCGCGGCGAGCTGCGGCAGCAGCTTCTCCAGGGCGCGCGGGTCGCCCAGGTCCTTGCCGTACGAGGTGGAGTTCTCGCTGACCAGCACCAGCTCCCGTACGCCGGTCTTGGCCAGCCACTCCGCCTCGGCGAGCAGTTCGTCAGGGGTACGCGAGACGAAGGCCCCCCGGAAGGCCGGGATGGCACAGAACGCGCAGCGGCGGTCGCAGCCGCTGGCCAGCTTCAGCGAGGCCACCGGGCCGGTGTCGAGCCGTCGGCGCAGCACCTGGCGCAGGTGCGCCGGGGTGTGCTCGTCGGTGTCGACGATGGTGCGGGTGACAGTGCCGTGGCCGGGCAGCGACACCCCGCTGTCGCGGCGCTCGACCGGGGTCAGCGGCAGCAGCTCGCGCCGGTCCCGTGGGGTGTGCGCGGTGATCTGCTCGCCGGCGACGACGGCGTTCAGCCGGGCGGCGATGTCCGGGTAGTCGTCGAAACTCAGCACCGCCTGCGCCTCGGGCAGGCTGTCGGCCAACTCCCGGCCGTACCGCTCGGCCATGCAGCCCGCGGCGACCACCTTGGCGCCCGTTCCGGCGGCGGCGAGCAGGGTCTGGATCGAGTCCTGCTTGGCCTTCTCCACGAAACCGCAGGTGTTGACGACCACCACGTCGGCGCCCTCGCCGTCGGTGGTCACCTGCCAGCCGTCGGCGTGCAGGCGGGCGGCCAGCTCCTCCGAGTCGACCTCGTTGCGGGCGCAGCCCAGGGTCAGCAGGGCGACGCGACGGCCCTCGGCGTGGTCAGCGGGAGAAGGAGAGGTGGCAGACACCATCCGAGGGTACCGGGCCGGCCGGGTAACCCCACGCACGCGGGCTGCGGAGACGGTGGACAGGGAGGCGAACGTCATTCCGGTCAGCGCGCCCCGGCGCCAACCCGGGTCAGCGCGTCGAGCAGGAACACCTCGGTGCCGGCCAGGCCGGTGGAGCAGAAGACGGAGATCTCGTCCGCGGTGGTCCGGCCGGGGACCGCGCCGGCCAGGATGCCGCCCAGGTCGCTCAACCGCCCGGCGTACGGGGGTGTCGCCGCGAGCATCGGCGGCTGGTAGTCCGCCGCCTGGGCCGGCGAATCGGTGACCAGCAGGTCGGCGGCGTCCAGCAGGTCGGTGCCGAACTCGCTGCGGTCGCGCTGCTTGAAGCCGACCGCGTTGACGTGCGTGCCGGGGCTGAGGTCGGCGGCGCAGAGCACCGGGGTCGGGCTGGTGGTCGCCAGCACCACCAGGTCCCGCCCGGCGACGGCCGAGCCCGGGTCGGCCGTCGCGCGGGCCGGCACGCCCAGTTCGGCACGGACCCGGGCGGCGAAGGCATCCCGGCGAGCGGCGGACCGGCTGTGCACCACCACCTCGCGCAACGGGCGGACGGCGGCGGTGGCCCAGACCTGGGTCCACGCCTGCCGGCCGGAGCCGATCACCCCGAGGGTGGCGGCGTCGGGACGGGCCAGCGCGTCGACCGCGAGGCCCCCCAACCCTCCGGTACGACGGGAGCCCAGCTCCTCGCCGACGGCGACCGCCCGGATCGCCCCGGTCCGGGCGTCGTGCAGCACCACCAGCTGCTCGCCCTGCGGGTGGCCGAAGGTGTCGTACGAGCGGAAGCCGTACCACTCGCCCACCAGGTGCCCGGCGGTCAGCACCATCCGCCCGCCGCTGAGCGGCGCGGCGGCCCGGGGCGGCGCGATCAGCCGTCCCTCGTACGCGGCCAGGAGGGCGGCGCGCATGGCGTCGACGGTTGTGGCGGCGTCCAGCGCGGCGGCGACCTCGGGGTCGGCGTAGAGCATGGTCATACTGGCGATACTGCAAGTTGAAGTCAGGTGCAGGTCAACGGAGCGTGGTGATGGTCACCGCCCCGCCACCGGGGTCGGTGCTAGCGTCGGCACCGGTGGCCGGATGTTCGAGGCCGCTCCGGACGAGTGGTGGGCGTACCCGGTCAGGCCAAGACGCCCCGCGTGACGTGCAGACTCGACTCGTCCCGGCGCGGCAGCCCCGGGCGCTTTCCGGTGAGGTGGACGATGGCCTGGCTCGTACTGGTGATCTCGGGACTGTTGGAGACGGCCTGGGCTATCGCCCTGGACCGTAGCGCCGGTTTCAGCCGGCTGATCCCGTCCGTGGTGTTCGTGGTGACACTGCTCCTGAGCATGGCCGGGCTGTCGTACGCGCTGCGGGACATTCCCGTCGGCACCGGCTACGCGGTCTGGGTCGGCATCGGCGCGGTCGGCACCGCGCTGGTCGGGATGCTGGCGCTCGGCGAGTCGGCGAGCCTGCCCCGGATCCTCTGTCTCCTGCTGGTGGTCGCCGGCGTGATCGGTCTCAAGATCTTCCATTGAGGTGCCCCGTCGACAGGCGTGGCCAGCGCCCACAGTGGGTAGTGATCGATCCGTCACCACAGGCTCTCAACAGGAGGAAGACATGGCCGACATGCCGAGCACCGTTCGTCCCCGCAGCAACGCCGCCCGCATCATCACCATCGTGGGCTTCGTCTTCGCGGTCCTGGCCCTGCTGCTCAACCCGATCATCTTCGGCGTGCTCGGTGTCATCGCGGGCGTCGTCGGCGCGGTGCTCGGTGACAAGCCGCTGGGTTGGTACGCCGCCGCGGCCAGTGTCGTCGCCGCGATCCTCGGTCTCGTGGTCTTCGCCGCGCTGATCAGCAACTGACCGCTCCCCCACGTCGCGGGCCCGCCGGATTCCGGCGGGCCCGTCGTGTGTCCGGGGTCGGCGGGTGGGTCAGTCCACGTCGCCGCGCAGGCCGGACAGGACCTCGTCCAGCTCGTCCGGCTTGACCAGCACGTCGCGCGCCTTCGACCCCTCGGACGGCCCGACCACTCCCCGGGTCTCCATCAGGTCCATCAGGCGGCCCGCCTTGGCGAAACCGACCCGCAGCTTGCGTTGCAGCATCGAGGTCGAGCCGAACTGCGAGGTGACCACCAGCTCCACCGCCTGCACCAACAGGTCCAGGTCGTCGCCGATGTCCTCGTCGATCTTCTTCTTGTTCTCCTGCGCGGGGGCCAGCACGTCCTTGCGGAACTCCGGCTCGCGCTGGTCCTTGCAGAACTTCACCACGTCGGCGATCTCGCGCTCGGTGACCCAGGCGCCCTGGATCCGGACGGGCTTGGAGGCGCCCATCGGCAGGAAGAGCCCGTCACCCCGGCCGAGCAGCTTCTCCGCGCCCGGCTGGTCCAGGATGACCCGGGAATCCGCCAGGGAGGAGGTGGCGAACGCCAGCCGGGACGGCACGTTCGCCTTGATCAGACCGGTCACCACGTCGACCGAGGGGCGCTGGGTGGCCAGCACCAGGTGGATGCCGGCGGCCCGGGCCAGCTGGGTGATCCGGACGACCGAGTCCTCCACGTCGCGCGGCGCGACCATCATCAGGTCGGCCAGCTCGTCCACTATCACCAAGAGGTACGGGTACGGACGCATCTCGCGTTCGCTGCCCGGCGGCGCCTTGATCTCACCGTTGCGGACCTTGCGGTTGAAGTCGTCGATGTGCCGGACCCCGTTGGCGGCGAGGTCGTCGTAGCGCATGTCCATCTCGCGGACCACCCAGTCCAGCGATTCGGCCGCCTTCTTCGCGTTGGTCACGATCGGGGTGACCAGATGGGGAATGCCCTCGTAGCCGGTCATCTCGACCCGCTTCGGGTCGATCAGCAGCAGCCGCACCTCGTCCGGGGTGGCCCGGGTGAGGATGGACACCAGCAGGGTGTTGAGACAGCTCGACTTGCCCGCGCCGGTGGCGCCGGCGATCAGGATGTGCGGCATCTTGGCAAGATTGGCCACCACGTAGCCGCCCTCGATGTCCTTGCCGAGCGCCACCACCATCGGGTGGTGGTCGCTGGTGGCCGCCCGCGAGCGCAGCACGTCGCCGAGGGCCACGTTCTCCGGGTCGGTGTTCGGGATCTCCACACCGACGGCGCTCTTGCCCGGGATCGGACTGAGGATCCGCACGTCCGGTGACTTCACCGCGTACGCGATGTTGCGGGACAGCTGGGTGATCCGCTCGACCTTGACGCCGTGCCCCAGCTCCACCTCGTAGCGGGTGACCGTCGGGCCACGGGTGAAGCCGGTGACCGCGGCGTCCACGTCGAACTGGTCGAACACGCCGGTCAGCGCGGCGATCACCTCGTCGTTGGCCTTGCTGCGGGTCTTCGCGGCGGCCCCGGCGCTGAGCATGTTGGCCGGCGGCAGGGTGTAGTCCCCCGCCAGCCCGGTCAACGCGAGCTGCTCGGCCCGGGTCGGGGCGGGCGAGTGCTCCGGCGGCTCGACCGACGGCTTGCGGCTCGCCGGGACCTTCGCCGGAGACTTGCGCGGCAGCACCATGGTCTCCTGGAGGTCCGCGCCCTCCAGGTCCTCGAAGTCGTCCGGGTCCAGTGGTGCGGGCATCCGCTTCGTCGGTCGCTTCCGCGCCGGCTTGGCGGCCGCCTCGTCCGCCTCCTCGTCGGCCTCCGGTGCGCCGACCAGCCCGCCGGCCAGCAGACCCAGCCGCTCGGGGATCTTGTTGATCGGCGTCGCGGTCACCACGAGCAGGCCGAAGAGCAGCAGCAGGATGAGCAGCGGCACCGCCACCCAGGCGGTGACGGCCCGTTCCAGCAGCCCACCGACGCCCGCACCGACCAGGCCGCCGGCGAAGTCACGCTCCAGCGGGTCAACCGGGTCCTGACCGATCTGGAGCAACGCGGCGGTCGACACCAGCAGCGAACCCCAGCCGATCAACCCACGACCCCGGTGCTCCGGATCGGCCGGCTGACGCATCAGCCGCCACGCCCCGATCATCAGCAGCACCGGGACGACCACCGAGATCGCGCCCAGGAACAGCCGGATCGTGTCGGCCAGTCGCGCGCCCACCGGCCCCGCTCCGGACAGCCACAACGCCACCGCGGACAGCAGGGCGAGCCCGAACATGAGCAACCCGGCACCGTCGCGGCGGTGCTCCGGGTCGAGGTCGCGGGCCGAGGCGGCCTGCCGGCCAGCGGCACGCACCGCCCAGCCCATCCCGTGCGCCAGCCCCATCCACAGTGCACCGACCGCACGGCCGACGTAGACCGCCGGGCCGGGCCGGGGCGGCGTGGTGCGACGTCTGACCGGTGCCCGGGTGGCCTTCTTCGCCGGTTGACGGGCACGACTGTTGGTGCCACCGCGCGGCGACGCGCCGCGCCGCCGGCTCGCCTGAGAGGTACGGCCCGCCATAGAGTCACGGTAACGGTGGGGCCGGGCAGATCCCCGCTTTTCCGGGTCGTGTCCGCGCGTCATAACACGAACCCCACCGCCGGTCGTGATATCCGCCTCAGAAGGGATGCCCCATGGCGTCGCCGGAAACCGAAGGCGATCCGGACGATCCGCTGGCCGGGCACCCTGGCGCGCTGCGTCCGCTGACCGGTGAACTGGTCGCCGCGGTGCTCGCTGCCCGTGGCCGGTCCGCCGGCCCGACCCCGGACGGCGAGTTGGTGGGCCAGTTCGACGACAACCTGATCTGGTTCCTCCGCGTCGGCGGGGACGGAGAGCTGCTCCAGATCCGCACCATGGTCGATCCGACCTTCGGCATCGAACGGGTTCCCGACCTGTACGCGTTCTGCAACTCCTGGAACCACGACCGGCTCTGGCCGAAGGCGTTCGTGCACGTCGACGACGACGGTCGGGCCCGGGTGTACGGAGAGGTGATCACCGATCTGGAACGCGGCGTGACCCCACACCAGCTCGACCAACTGCTCGACTGTGGCATCTCCACCGGCTGCCAGCTGGCCGTGGCGGTCCGTCGACTGCCCGGCGCGGTGCCGTCGTGACCGGCCGGGACGAGTTCACCGGCAGCCGCACCGGCACGCCACCCACCGGCTCCGGTGACCGCCTGGCGCGGGGCCGCGTACCGGCGCTGGAGGCCGCGCTCGCCGAGGCCCGGGACCTCCCCGACGGCCCGGCCCGGCAGGTGGCCCTGGAACGACTCGCCGAGCGCGCCGACGCGGCCGGCGACGTCCGGTCCGGGATGGACGCGCGGTTCGCGCTGATCGAGGCGTACCTGCTGCACGGGGAGCGGTGGCGTCTGGTCGAGCCGGTCCGGCGCTGCCGGGCCGCCGCCGACCACCGACCCGACCTGCTCACCGAGACAGAGACCGGGCTGCTGCTGCGCTACCAGCGGTACGCGGTGGAAGCGCTGCTCGGCACCCCCCGGGTCGGGCTGGACCAGACCCGGTCCCTGCTGCACGACCTGGCGCACCGCGTCGGCGCGGATGGTCCGGACACACCGACCGTCGCGGAGCTGCACTGCCGGATCGCCGATCACCTGGGCGACGAGCCCACCGCCCGGCACTGGTACGAGCGGTGGTCCGGGAAACGGCCCGGCCCGGCCGGCGGCTGCCCGGGCTGCGCCTCGGCCCGGCGTGCCGAGCTGCTGGCCGGCTGGGGCGAGTGGAATGCCGCGGTCACCGAGCTGGCGGAATCCGACGGCGACCCGCAGTCCTGCACCGACCAGCCCGAGCGGGACCTGGTCGCCGGTCTGCTGCCGGCACTGCGCACCGGCGAGCCCACGCGGGCGGCGACGGCGCACGTGCGGGCCTACCGCCGGCACCGGCGGGAGCGTGCGGCGTTCCCGCACCTCGCCGCGCACCTGCGGTTCTGCGCGCTGGGCGGGCACCTGGAGCGCGGGCTGGCCATTCTGGCCGAGCAGCTGCCCCGGTTGGACCGGCCCACCGACGATCTCGCCGCCATGGAGTTCGCCGCCGCCGGGGCACTGGTCTGCGGGCTGGCCGCCGACGCCGGGCTGAGCGGGCGGACGATGCCCCGCCCGGCGTACGGCGAGCGGACGGCCACCGAGTTGGACCTGGCCGCGCTCGGCGCGTTGCTGCTCGGGGTGGCCAGCGAATTGGCCGGCAGCTTCGACGCGCGCAACGGCACCGGGCACCATTCCGGCCGGATGGCCGCCTGGCTGGCCGAGCGTCCACTCGCGGCGCCGGTTCCGCTGCCCACCGACGACGAACCCGACGATCTCGACGAGCCCGACACCGACCGGCCCGACGCCGGCGCCGGCGCTGAGCTGGGCGAACGCGAGTTGTCGGCCCTCTCCCTCGGCATGATCACCGCGATCCTCGACGGGCGCGGCGACCGGTACCTGGTGGACGAGGGCGAGACAGTGGTCGGCCACTGGGAGGGTGCGGTGATCCAGTTCCGCCGGGCCGGTGAGCGCGGTGAGGTGCTGCACGCCCGCGCCATGGCCAACCGCCGGCTGCCGGCGGCCCGCCGCGCCGAGGTGTACGCCTTCTGCAACGCGTGGAACCACGACCGGTTGCTGCCCAAGGCGTACGCGCACGACCTCGGCGACGAGTTGGTGCTGGCCGGCGACGTGGCCACCGACCTGGCGCACGGGGTCGCCCCGGCGCAACTGCGGGTCCTCATGGACGCCGCCATCGCCACCGGCGTCGCGTACGCCGAGGCCGTCGCCGCGCTGCCCTGAACCGACGGGGACGCGAACGGTTGCAGTCACCGCGCGACTGCACGACTTCCGACAGCTCGCAACCGGAAGTACGGCACTGGGGTGATATCGCCGTCAGCCCACCGCACCCCCTCGGGAGTCGTCATGAACCGCCCGCTCCGGTCCGGCATTCTCGGTGCCGCCGTGCTCGCCCTGTCCGCCCTCACCACCCCGACCGTTGCCGGTGCCGCCGCTGCGAAACCGACCGTCTCGCCGAGCACGACGGCCGGGAGCGCCGCGCCGACGATCCTGGCCCGGGGCGACATCGCCTTCCTCAGCGGCGACCCGTGGCAGCCGTCGGGTCCACTGGAGGTCAAGGTCATCAACGAGGGTGGGACAGCGGCGAAGGGCTTCTTCTTGCTCCGCCTGCCACCGGATGCCGACCTGACCGCTGGCGGCGACTGCCGGGCCGGCGACGGTGCGACGAGGACCTGGGTCTGCGGCGGCGCGGAACTGCCTGCCGGGGGCGATCGGACGTACCGCCTGACGGTGACCTCATCGGCCGCGCAGCCGGTCTTCGGGGTGACCGAGTGGGGTTCCGTTGCCGGTAGGGATGCCACTGGCCGTGAGGACCGACCCACCGACTTTCGGATCAACTGGCCGGACCGCACGACACTGCGGCTACGGGCCACCGCCGGCCCGGTCGTGGACGGCGCCGCGACCCTCCGGGTACGGGTCACGAACACCGGCGCGTTCGACATCGGCGGATACTCGTTGAACGTCGCCACCCCGGACGGGGTGCGGGTGACCGCACCGGGGTGCTCCGGCAGGGGCCGGATGCACGGTGTGGGCTGCGAGATCCTGCGCGAACGCCGCCTCGCGAGCGGCGCCACGGACGGCTTCGACGTAAGGGTGGCGGCCACTGGCGGCACGACGAGCATTCGACTCTGGCTCGCGCCCACCAACCGGTACACCAACCGGGACACCTCGGTGACGCTTCGCCTGACCAGCGGCGGATCCGGGGGTGGCGGGGCCACCACCGCGCCAGCGGCCGACCCGACCACGCCAGCGACCACGCCACCGGCCACGCCCGCCCCGGAGGCAACGGAACTGCCGCGCACCGGCACGACCACCATCGCGTACGGCCTGATCGGCGTGTCACTGCTGACCGTCGGCGGCGGACTGCTGCTGCTGCGACGCCGGCTCGGGCGCGACTGACCCGCAACGGCGAGCCCAATCGTGAGACGGCGACGCCCGCCCGCACACGAGGTGCGGGCGGGCGTCGTGACGCGTGCGGTCAGACCTCGACGACGGTGGGCACGATCATCGGCCGACGACGGTACTTGTCGTTGACCCACCGCCCCACGGTCCGCCGGACGATCTGCTGGAGCTGGTGCGGGTCGGTGATGCCGTCCGCCGCGGCCCGGTTGAGCGCCTCGGTGACCAGCGGCACCACCGGGTTGAACGCCTCCGGGTCCTCGGAGAAGCCCTTCGCGGAGAGCGTCGGGCCGGCGACCACCTTGCCGGTGACCGAGTCGACGACAACTGTGGTGGCGATGAAACCGCCGTCACCGAGGATCCGCCGTTCGGTGAGCAGCGACTCGCTGACGTCACCGACGGCGAGGCCGTCCACGTAGACGTACCGGCTCTTCACGTGCCCGACCAGGGTCGCGCGGCCCTCGACCAGGTCGACCACGTCGCCGTCCTCGCAGAGCACCACCCGGTCGGCGGCGACCCCGGATTCGATGCCGAGCCGGGCGTGGGCGCGCAGGTGACGCCACTCGCCGTGCACCGGCATCAGGTTGCTGGGCCGGACCACGTTGAGCAGGTAGAGCAGTTCCCCGGCGGGGGCGTGCCCGGAGACGTGCACCTTGGCCACGTCCTTGTGCACGACCACCGCGCCGGCCCGGGCGAGCCGGTTGATCACCCGGTAGACCGAGGTCTCGTTGCCGGGCACCAGTGAGGAGGCCAGCACGACGGTGTCACCGGGGGCGATCGTGATGTGCCGGTGGTCGCCGCTGGCCATCCGGCCCAGCGCGCTCATCGGCTCACCCTGGGAACCGGTGGACATCAACACGATCTCGTCCGGCGGCAGAGTGGTCGCCTCGTCGATGCTGATGACCAGACCGGCCGGGATGTTGAGCAGGCCGAGGTCCCGGGCGATGCCCATGTTGCGGACCATGGAACGACCGATCAGCGCGACCTTGCGGCCGTGCTCGGCGGCGGAGTCGAAGACCTGCTGCACGCGGTGCACGTGCGAGGCGAACGAGGCAACGATGATCCGACCCTTGGCCTTCGCGAAGATCGAATCGAGCACCGGCCCGATCTCCCGCTCCGGGGTGACGAAGCCGGGGATCTCCGCGTTGGTGGAGTCGGACAGCAGCAGGTCGACGCCTTCGGCGCCGAGCCGGGCGAAACCGGCCAGGTCGGTGATCCGGCCGTCCAGCGGCAACTGGTCCATCTTGAAGTCGCCGGTGTGCAGCACCAGGCCCGCGGGGGTGCGGATGGCCACCGCGAGGGCGTCCGGGATCGAGTGGTTGACAGCGAAGAACTCACACTCGAACGGGCCGAGCCGCTCACGGCCGCCCTCCCGCACTGTCAGCGTGTACGGCTGGATCCGCCGCTCGGCCAACTTCGCCTCGACCAGGGCGAGGGTGAACTGTGAGCCGACCAGCGGAATGTCGGGCTTGTGGGCGAGCAGGTACGGCACCGCGCCGATGTGGTCCTCGTGACCGTGCGTCAGCACGATCGCCTGGACGTCGGCCAGCCGGTCCAGAATCGGCCCGAAGTCGGGCAGGATCAGGTCCACACCCGGCTGCTCGACGTCGGGGAACAGGACCCCGCAGTCGACGATCAGCAACTTGCCGTCGTACTCGAAGACGGTCATGTTCCGACCGATGGCGCCGAGCCCGCCGAGCGGGATGATCCGCAGGCCACCTTCCGGCAGCGGCGGGGGTAGTTCCGCCTCGATGTGCGCCTCGGTCACGCGTCCACCTCATTCTGCGACGCCGTTACTCGACGTCCATCGTGTCGTTCGTTCATTCGGGCAGCTCCAGGCCCGCTGCCGCGAAGTCCGCGCGCAGCTGGGCGATCTCGTCGTCGGTGGCGTCCACGAGCGGGGGTCGCACCGGGCCGGCCGGCAGGCCCAGCGACGCCAGGCCCGCCTTCACCAGGATGGTGCCCTGGGTGCGGAAGATGCCGGTGAACAGCGGCAGCAGCCGCCGGTGCAGGGCCAGCGAGGTCGGCATGTCCCCCGCGTCGTACGCCTCGATCATCTGTGCGGTCAGCGCCCCGGTGAAGTGCGTCGAGGTGCCGACCACGCCCACGCATCCGACGGCCAGCGCCGGAAGGGTGAGGGCGTCCTCGCCGCTGTAGAAGGCGAGGCTGGTCCGGCTGGTGACCCAGCTGGTGGCGGTCAGGTCGCCCTTGGCGTCCTTGACCGCGACGATCCGGCCGTGTTCGGCGAGCCGGACCAACGTCTCGGTGTCGATCGGCACGCCGGAGCGGTGCGGAATGTCGTACAACATCACCGGCAGGCCGGTGGCGTCGGCCACCGCGGTGAAGTGTCGCAGCAACCCGCTCTGCGGCGGCTTGTTGTAGTACGGCGTGACCACCAGCAGGCCGTGCGCACCCGCCTTCTCGGCGGCGGCGGCCAGCTCGATGGTGTGCCGGGTGTCGTTGGTGCCGACGCCCGCGACCACCTTGGCGCGGTCACCGACGGCCTCCACCACGGCCCGGATCAGGTGTTCCTTCTCCGCTTCGGTGGTGGTCGGCGACTCGCCGGTGGTGCCATTGACCACCAGCGCGTCGTTGCCCTGCTCGTCGACCAGGTGGCTCGCCAGCCGGGCGGCGCCGTCGAGATCGAGGGAACCGTCGGGGGTGAAAGGGCTCACCATGGCTGTGAGCAGCCGGCCGAAGGGGCGGGACGCCGGTCGGGCCGCGGCGTCGAGGTGGTCGTGCGTCATACCCTCCAACCTAGCGGACGACCAGCCGGGGCCCGCCGGGGAAGGGCTCAGGACGCCTCGTGCGGGCTGGCCGCCACTTCGGTGCCGTCCGGCAGCGTGGAGATCACGAAGTCGGCGAACACGTTCGGGGCGACCCCCTGGAGCTGGCGCAGGCACTCCACGGCCAGCTCACGGATCTCCACATCGGCGTGCTCGGTGGCCCGCATCGCGATGAAGTGCCGCCAGGCCCGGTAGTTGCCGGAGACCACGATCCGGGTCTCGGTGGCGTTGGGCAGCACCGCGCGGGCCGCCTGCCGGGCCTGCTTGCGGCGCAGCGTCGGGTTGGGCTCGTCGGAGAAGCGCTGCTCGAGGCCCTCCAGCAACTCGGTGTACGCCCGAACGCTCGCCTCGGCGGCCTCCACGAACTTCTTGTGCAGCTCCGGGTCGTCGGCGATGACGGCCGGCTCCACCATGGCCGCGTCCCGCTCCGGGACGTAGCGCTGCGACAGCTGGGAGTACGAGAAGTGCCGGTGCCGGATCAGCTCGTGGGTGAAGGAGCGGGACACCCCGGTGAAGTAGAAGGTGACCGACCCGTGCTCCAGCACGCTCAGGTGGCCCACTTCGAGGATGTGCGCCAGGTAGCCGGCGTTGGTGGCGGTCGCCGGGTTCGGCTTCTTCCACGACTGGTAGCAGGCCCGACCGGCGAACTCGGCGAGCGCCTGGCCGCCCTCCGCGTCGGTCGACCACGGCACGTCGTCCGGGGCCGCGAATTGAGTCCACGCGATCAACTTGACCTGGGGCTGCACCATGTCCGGCATTCCTGGGACTGTAGTGGTGGGGTGCCGCCCGGCCCAACTCAGGCGCGCCCCGTGCAATGTCGATCACTCAGGTGGCGGCGGACCCGCCGACGACCCGGCGTTGGGTCCGGGAGGCGGGGTCCGGGAGGCGGGGTCCGGCTCCGAGGTCCGAGGCCCGGGCTTCGTCGTCGAGGCCGGGGCGGACAATCCCATCGGCGTCCTTTGGAGCTGAACCGTTTGCGACATCAGCCCCGGCGGATGGGCCGCCCAAGCGCCGACGACTGAGGTCCGGGCGCCGCCAAGGTGCCCAAGCGACCCGAGCGACCCGAGCGACCCGAACGGCCCGGCAGCCGCTGCCCTCGCAAGATCGTGCAACTTCACGGATGTAGTGGCATCCGTCGTGCCCGACCCCACTACATCGAAGATCGAGCGAGATCTTGGGGCGAGATGCTCGGCCGCCGTGCGCCGCGGACGCGAGTGTGCGGCCGCCCACTGGGGCGATCGACTCGGGTTCCTGGAAGTCGGGGCATCCGGGTCGGGTGGATGGCCCGACTTCCAGGAACCCGAGTCGATCATCGGTGGTTGCCGTCGAAGGGCCCGTGATGTCGTAAACGAGTCAGCTCCAAAGGACGCCCGAACAGCGGATGACGGCCGAGCCCCGCATCCCGCCCGCCGGTCGCACCCGGGCAGCGGCAGGTCGGGCTGCGGCGCGTTCGGCGGCGGCGCGGTCAGACGTAGAGCGAGGTGAACGGCGCCCAGGGCAGGTTGCGCAGCACCGAGAAGGCCAGCCACGCCGCCAGGAAACCGCCGATGACCTTGGAGCTGATCCGCAGCTCGGGCAGTCGCCAACCGAACGCCTGGCTTCCCGCCCAGGCCACGAAGAGGTACGCGAGGAACGGCAGCGCGAAGACGAAGAGGAAGTGGTGCCGGGCGGCGGCCGGCAGGTCGCCGTGCAGCACGTACCAGAGCGCTCGGGTGCCACCACAGCCCGGGCAGTCCAGCCCCGTGGTCAACTTGAGCAGGCAGGTGGGTGCGGCGTCCGGGTCGGCGTAGGTCGGGTTGCTGAGCAACGCGTAGCTCATGCCGATGGCGACACAGCCGACCGCGGCCAGCGGCACCGCCCAGCGCGGGGAACGTTCGTAGAGCCGCAACACGAACCGGGTCAGCCGGTCCGGCTCAGGCGCCGGGTAGCCACCCGGCGGGGTCGCCGGCCAACCCTCCGCACCCGTGCCGCCAGGACTGAAGCCACCGGGGACCGAGCCGGCGGGACCGAAGCCGGCGGGAACCGAGCCGGCGGGAACCGAGCCGGCGGCAGCGAAGCCGTCGGGGCCTGTGCCACCGGCAGCGCCGTCGGCCGGCGCCGTGTGGACAGCGCCGGGGGCGGGGTGCGGCTGGTCGACCGGTCCGGGAGCGCTCGTCACGCGCTCACGGTACACCGGACACGCCGGCCAACGCGGCGGTGAGCGGACCGGCCAGGTCGCCGGCCGCCGGCGGTGCCACCGCGTCCAGGCCGAGCCAGCCGGCGAGCCGGTACAGCTCGGCGGCGAGCGCGACAGCGGTCTCCCCCGGGTCGGCGCCGGGTTCGAGCCAGGCGGCCGGCACCAGCAGCACCCCGGCCTTGCGATCGGCCTTCAGATCGACCCGGGCGGTGAACCGGTCGCCCTGCAGGAACGGCAACACGTAGTAGCCGTAGACCCGCTGTGGCGCCGGGACGTAGATCTCGATCCGGTAGCTGAAGTCGAACAGCCGCTCGGTGCGGGCACGTTCCCAGATCAGCGGATCGAAGGGGCTGACCAGTGTGTTGCCCCGCACCCAGCGGGGCAGCCGGGCGGACGTGTGCAGCCAGGCCGGCTGTCGCCAGCCCGGCACGGTGACCGGCACCAGCTCACCGGCCTCGGCCAGCTCGGCGACGGCCTGCCGGGCGCCGGCCAGCGGCAACCGGAAGTAGTCGCGCAGCTCCGGCTCGGCGGCCACCCCGAGCGACCGCGCGGCGAGGGCCACCAGCGTCCGGTACGCCTCGGCGTCGGTCGGGGTGGGCGCTGCCAGCACCGCCGGGGGCAGCACCCGCTCGGGCAGGTCGTAACGGCGGGCGAAGGAGGTGCTGCGTTCGGCGGCGACCACCTCCCCGGCCCAGAACAGGAACTCCAACGCCCGCTTGACAGCCGACCAGTTCCACCCCCAGTTGCCGGTCTCCCGGGGAGCGTCGTGCTCGATCTCGGCAGCGGTCAGCGGCCCCCGGGCGGCGACCTCGTCTCGGACCCAGGCGACCAGCTCCGGCTGCTCCTGGGCGATCCGCCGCATGCCGCCCCAGGATTCGCTGTGGGCGCGGGCCATCCGCCAGCGCAGCATCGGGTGCAGCTCCACCGGGACCAGCGACGCCTCATGGCCCCAGTATTCGAACAGCTCACGCGGGCGCCGGTAGGCGGCCTGGTCGAGCAACGTGGTCGGGTAGGGCCCGAGACGACTGTAGAGCGGCAGGTAGTGCGCGCGTTGCAGCACGTTGACCGAGTCCATCTGGATCAGCCCCACCCGGCCCAGCACGCGGCGCAGGTGCCTGCGGGTGGGCACGCCCGTCGGCGCCGGGTCGGCGAAGCCCTGGGCGGCGAGCGCCACGCGGCGGGCCTGGGCGAGCGAGAGTGATTCCGGTGCGGTCATCGTCGGCGACCTTAATTCATCGGTACGACGCCGGTGCGGGAAGCTGGACGTGACGACCAACGGGGCATAGAACGGTGCAATGCTGACCATCCGTCGGGAGGAGCCGGACGACGCCGAGGCGGTCGCCCGGGTGCACGTGCACGGCTGGCAGGCGGGCTATGCCGGCTTCATGCCGGACGAGGTGCTCGGGCGGCTCAACGTGGTGGCCTGGGCGCAGCGTCGTCGCGACGTCGGCACCGCCGATCCGGAACACCCGTTCACCACACTGCTCGGTGAGGTGGACGGGTCGGTCGTGGGCTTCACCACCTTCGGGCCGTACCGCCGCAACCAGGACCGGGACGACCTGGACCCGACGGTCGGCGAGGTGGTGGCGCTCTACGTGGAGCCGGCCCACTGGGGTGACGGGACGGCCGCGGCGCTGCTGGACGCCGCCCGGGGCGGGCTCACCGAGCGGGGCTGGGCCGGGTACCGGGCGTGGGTGCTGGCGGACAACCGGCGGGCCCGGCGGTTCTGCGAGCGCGTCGGCCTGTCACCGGACGGTGAGCGGTCGACCTACCAGGTGCCGCTGGCCGGTGGGGGCCCGCCGGTCGGGTTGGTCGAGCTGCGGTACGCCGGACGCCTCGACCGCTGACCCGTTCGGGGTCAGCCAGCGGCGGATCGGCAGGAAGGCCAGCAGCGCCAGACTGACCCAGACGTAGGCGTTGCTGCCCAGGAAGCCGTCGACGCCGGTGAAGTCCTTTTCCCAGAGCCAGACGGTCCGGCTGATCAGCAGCGCGTACCCGATGGTCGCGGCGAACAGCAGGACCTGCCGTCGGCGGCCGGCCGGCGCGGCCATCGCGTTGTCGACCAGCAGGATCAACGCGGGCAGCAGCCAGACCAGGTGGTGCACCCAGGTGACCGGGCTGACCAGGCACATCACCGCGCCGGTCAGCGCCAGGCCGGTCGCCTCGTCGCCGGCCGCGACGGCGGCCCGGGACCGCCAGGCCCAGAGCGCCAGGGTGCCCAGCACCAGGAGCAGCCACAGCAGGGTGCTCGGGTGCTCCGGGTCGAGCCGGGCGACCACCCCGCGCAGCGACTGGTTGGAGACGAAGGCCAGCTCGCCCACCCGTCCGGTGTTCCACAGCGCCTCGGTCCAGAACTCCCGGGACGCGTCGGGGAAGAGCGCGGCGGCCAGCAGCGACACCCCGGCGGCGGTGCCGCTGGCGGTGAGCGCCGCCCGCCACCGCCCGGTCACCAGCAGGTAGACGATGAACACGCCAGGGGTCAGTTTGATCGCGGTGGCGAGGCCGATGCCCACCCCGGCCCACCGGTTGCCGGCCGGCAGCAGCCGCAGCAGGTCCACCGCCACCAGGAAGAGCAGCAGCGTGTTGACCTGGCCGAAGTTGACAGTCTCCCGCATCGGCTCGAACGCGGCGGCCAGGCAGAGCGCCACGACGAGGGCGAACCACCGGGTCCAGCCCGCGCGGCGGGCGATCGGGTCGACCAGCCACCAGATCAGCACAGCGGTGGTGACCACGCTGGCGAGCACGCTCACCACGATCGCGGCCGTCCACGGCAGGTACGCCATGGGCAGCATGACCAGCGCGGCGAACGGCGGATAGGTGAAGCCGTACTGGGTGCCCGGCTTGAGGTAGTCGTAGATCTCCCCGCCGTCGTGCACCCACCAGGTCAACGCGCCGTAGTAGACCTTCAGGTCGAAGAACCCGTGCCGGACGGCCGCGATGGCGAGGAACCCGGTGACCGCCGCGGCGAGCACCACCACCCCGACGACCTGCGTGGTCGTCCTGTTGGCACCCTGCGCCACCGTCGTCTCCCTCGCCCTGCGTAGGCTTCCGTCCCATGGCTCTCGGGTACGTCCGCCCGGCGCGTCCCGAGGACGCCGGCGAGATCGCACGCATCCAGCTCGCGACCTGGCGGGTCGCGTACCGCCGGATCCTGCCTCGGCATGTGCTCGACAACCTGGACGAGGCGTTCCTCGCCCGGCGGTGGAGCGCCGCGGTGCTGGAGCCGCCCTCGGGCGCGCACCGGGTGCTGGTCGCCGTCGAACAGGCCGAGCAATCGTATCTGGTGGGGTTCGCCGCCTCCGGCCCGGCCGACGGCGAGGCGTTGGCACCGGGTGAGCCGGCCGACGCGCTCGGCTCGGACGTGGCGGCGGTGACCGACCTGCTGGTCGAGCCGCGGTGGGGCCGGCGGGGGCACGGCAGTCGGCTGCTCGCGGCCACCGTCGACCTGTGGCGGGAGGACGGGATGAGTCGGGCGGTGGCCTGGGCGTTCGACGCCGACGAGGCGACCCGCAAGTTCCTCACCAGCACCGGGTGGGAGCCCGACGGTGCGGCTCGGGCGCTGGACGTCGACGACATGCTGGTGCCTCAGGTGCGCCTGCACGTGGGCGTGCCGACCGAGAAGGTTCCAGCCGACGAGGAGCCTGCTGGCTGACCCGCGCTGACGCCCGGACCCGGACACCGGCACGGGTCGGCGCGCCCCGGCGAGTGTGGGCGCCGATGTCGGACCGGTCGCCTACCGTCGGCCCATGAGCTCAGCCACCGCGCCGCTGTCAGCGCCGACCGCCGAGGGTGACCTGGAGGAGTTCCGGGTCGAGCTGACCGGCTATTGCTACCGGATGCTCGGCTCACTGTTCGACGCCGAGGACGCGGTACAGGAGACGCTGCTGCGGGCGTGGCGGGGGTGGAACGGCTTCGACGGCCGTTCCAGCACGCGCACCTGGCTCTACCGGATCGCCACAAACGTCTGCCTGGATCTGCTGAGGGGCCAGCGGCGGCGGGCCTTGCCCACGGATTTCGGTGACCCGTCGCCGCCGGTGGCCCCGAGCCTCGGTGACGCCGAGACGGGATGGGTGGGGCCGGCAGCGGATGCGGCGGTGCTGCCCACGGCGGATCCGGCGGAGCTGGCCGTCCTGCGGGACTCGGTCCGGTTGGCGTTCGTCGCCGCACTACAGCATCTGCCGCCGCGGCAGCGCGCGGTGCTGATCCTGCGGGACGTGCTGCGCTGGCACGCCGACGAGGTCGCCGGTCTGCTCGGCACCAGCGTGCCCGCCGTCAACAGCGCGCTGCAACGTGCCCGGGCCACGCTGGCCGAGCGGGCCGGCGCGACGCCGGGCCCGGCACTTGACGAGGAGCACCTCGACCTGCTGGACCGCTACGTGCGGGTGTTCGAGCGCTACGACATAGACGCCCTGGTGGGTCTGCTGCGTGAGGACGCGGTGCACAGCATGCCTCCGTACCCGATGTGGTTGTCCGGGGCGGCCGACATCGGCCGGTGGATGGTCTCCTGGCCGGCGTCCGGCTGCCAGGGTTCCCGGCTTCTTCGCGTGTCGGCCAACGGCCGTGCGGCGCTGGCGCAGTACCGTCCCGACCGGGCCGGGGGGCGCCGGGCGTTCTCCATCCAGCTCATCGACGTCGCCGACGGCCGGATCACCCGGCTCACCCACTTCCTGGAGCCGGCGCTCTTCGCCCGCTTCGGCCTGCCCGACAGAATCGCCTGACCGTGCACCGATGAGTTCCGGGTCGGCCCGTCGTCCACCCTCCGACACTAGCCGTTCCTAGGAGGGTGAGAACCATGCCGACAGCACACCCCGCAGCCGGGCGTCGGGAGTGGATCGGGCTGGCCGTGCTGGCCCTGCCCACCCTGTTGCTGGCACTCGACCTGAGCGTGCTCTACCTGGCCCTGCCGAGCCTCAGCGCGGACCTCGGCGCGGACAGCACCCAGCAGTTGTGGATCACCGACGCGTACGGCTTCCTGATCGCCGGTTTCCTGGTCACGATGGGCACCCTGGGTGACCGGGTGGGTCGTCGCCGCCTGTTGCTGATCGGGGCCGGCGCCTTCGCCGTGGTCTCGGTGGTGGCCGCCTACGCACCGAACCCGCCGCTGCTGATCGCCGCGCGGGCACTGCTCGGTGTCGCCGGGGCCACGTTGATGCCCTCCACGCTGGCCCTGATCAGCAACATGTTCCAGATCCCGGCTCAGCGGGCGGTAGCGGTCGGGGTCTGGATGAGCTGCTTCATGGGCGGGATGGCGGTCGGGCCGGTGATCGGCGGGGTGCTGCTGGAGAATTTCTGGTGGGGTTCGGCGTTCCTGCTGGGTGTGCCGGTGATGGCGGTGTTGCTGGTGAGCGCGCCACTGCTGCTTCCGGAGTTCCGCGACCCGCACCCCGGTCGACTGGATCTGGCCAGCGTCGCGTTGTCGCTCGCCACCATTCTGCCGGTGGTCTACGGCCTCAAGGAGCTGGCCCGGCACGGGTGGCGCCCGCTGCCCGTGCTGGCGATCGTGATCGGCCTGCTGGTCGGCGTGATCTTCGTCCGGCGGCAACGCCGGCTGCCTCATCCGCTGCTGGACGTGCGCCTCTTCGCCAATCGCACGTTCACCGCCGCACTGCTGCTGTTCCTGCTCAACGGCGTGTTGATGGGCGGGACCTTCCTGCTGGTCAGCCAGTGGCTGCAACTGGTCGAAGGGCTGACCCCGCTGCGCGCCGGGCTGCTGCTGGTGCCGCAGGCGGTGGCGATGATCGGCGCGACCACAGTGGCCCCGTTACTGGCCCGTCGGTTCCGACCGGGGCACGTGATGGCCGTCGGGCAACTGGTCACGGCGGCGGGCTTCCTGCTGCTCACCGGCGCGGAAGGCGACCACGCCCTGGTGGTCGTCCTGGTCGCCTTCGTCGTCGCCTCCGCCGGGATCGCGTTGCCCTCGGCCCTGGTCACCGACCTGATCGTCGGGTCGGCACCGCCGGAACGGGCCGGTTCGGCGGCGTCGCTCTCCGAGACCAGCGGCGAGTTGGGCATCGCTCTGGGGGTGGCGGTTCTGGGCAGCGTGGGCGCCGCCGTCTACCGTGCCGAGCTGGGCCCAGCGCTACCCGCAGGGCTACCCGCCGAGGCGGCGGCCCGTGCTCGCGACGGGCTGGCCGGCGCGGTGACGGTGGCCGGCGAGCTGCCCGGCGGGGTGGGCGGCCCGCTCGTCGACGCGGCTCGGGCGGCGTACACCAGCGGGCTGGTCCTGACGGCCACCGCCGGTGTCGTCCTGCTGCTCGGGCTCGCCGTGGTCGCCGCGTTGGCGTTCCGGTCGGTGCCGCCCTATGCGCCGGTCGGTGCCGAGTCGGCCCAGCCCGAGGAGCCCGCGCCGACCGCCGCCCCACACTGATTCGCAGGCCAACCGGTGTGGCGGCCCCGACCGGGCCGCCACACCGGGCCGGTCAGCCCTTGTCCGAGCCGTCGTTGGCGTCGCGGACGAAGTACCGCTGGAACACCACGAAGATGATCGCCACCGGGATGGTGGCCAGCAGCGCGGCACCCAGCTTGAGCGGATACTGGGTGCCCTTGCCGAGTGAGCCGCTGACCAGGTCGGCCAGTCCGCGCGGCAGGGTGAACAGGTCCGGGTCCTGCACCGACACCAGGCTGTGCGGGAACTCGTTCCAGGAGCCCTGGAACGACAGGATGGTGAGGGTGATCAGCGCCGGTTTCGCCATCGGCAGCACCACCGACCAGAAGGTGCGGAAGATGCTCGCCCCGTCGATCCGGGCGGCCTCCTCGACACTCACCGGAATCGACTCGAAGAACTGCTTCATGATGAACACGCCCGCCGCGTCGGCCAGCAGCGGCACCACCAGCCCGGCGTAGCTGTTGTAGAGGCCGAGCTGGTTGAGCACCAGGAACTTCGGGATCAGCAGCACCACCCCGGGCACCGCCATCACCGCGATGACGGCGGCGAACAGCCCGCCGCGGCCACGGAACCGCAGTCGGGCCAGCGCGTACCCGGCGAGCGAGTCGAAGAAGACCCGGCCGATGGTGACCAGCACCGTCACCAGCAGCGAGTTGCCCAGCCACAGCGGGAAGTTGGTGCCGGCGAAGATCCGTTCGAAGCCGGCCAGCGTGAGCGGGTCCGGAAACGGTGACAGCGGGTTCGCCGCCGCGTCGGGCTCGGTCTTGAGCGCGTTGCCGATCTGGATGACGAACGGGTAGAGGAACACCAGCCCGAAGAAGACCAGCGTGGCGTACCCCAGAAAGCGGGTGGCCAGGGTGCGGGCGGCGCGCCGCTGTCGCCGCGCGGGCGCCGCCGCCGGGCGGTCGGTGAGCACTGCCATCTCAGGACCTTTCCGGTACGCGCCGACGCCACCAGCCGCGGCGCGGCCGGTCGGTGTCCCGCTCGGCCAGTGCCCGGCGCTGGATCAGTGTGAGCACGATGATGATCAGGAACAGGACGAAGGAGATGGCCGCGCCGGAGCCGTAGTCGAAGTCCCGGAAGGCGGTCCGGTACGACAGGTACGCCGGGGTGAGTGTGGTCTTGGCCGGGTCGCCCTGGCTCATCACGTACACCTGGTCGAAGACCTGCCAGGAGCCGATCATGCCGAGGGTGAGCACCAGGAAGGTGGTGGGCCTGATCATCGGCAGTGTGACGTGCCGGAAGCGCTGCCACCGGGACGCCCCGTCGAGGGTGCTCGCCTCGTCCAGCGTGACCGGTACGTTCTGCAACCCGGCCAGGAACATCAGCATGAAGGTGCCGGAGGTGGTCCAGACGACCAACGTGATGATCGAGATCATCGCCACGCTCGGGCCGGCCAGCCAGTCCCACCAGGTCAGCCCGAACGGGCCGCCGTCGGCCAGTGCCGCAGGTGGCGAGTCGACGCCGACCGCGCCGAAGAGCAGGTGCAGCACGCCCCGGGAATCGGCGAACCACTCCGGGCCGTCGATCCCGAGGAAGCTGAGCAGCGCGTTCACCGCGCCGGAGTTGGCGAAGAGGAACAGGAACACCACGCTGATCGCGACCGAACTGGTCACGGAGGGGAAGTAGAAGGCGCTGCGGAAGAAACTCTTGCCCTTGAGCATCCGATTGTTGACTACCAACGCCAGTCCGAGCGCGAGCACTGTCTGCGCCGGCACCACGATCGCCACGTAGTAGATGTTGTTGCGGATGCTGGTCATGAAGTCGCGGCGGGCCAGGCCGTCCTCGGTGAACAACTGGGTGTAGTTGTGCGCGCCGACGAACGGAACGTCGCCGGTGAACGGGCTGCCCTGGCCGTTCCAGTCGGTCAGGCTGACCCAGAGCGCCATCAGGATGGGCAGCAGCAGGAACAGCCCCAGAATGACGATCACCGGCGCGACGAAGAGCCAGCCTGCGAGGTTCTCGTTGCTGCGGATGCCGCCCCTGCGTCGGCGGGGGTCGCTCCCGCCCGCGGTGGCCGCGGCGGTCAGTGTCTCGGTTGCCATCTTCCCTCCCTTCCTCTCTCCGGCCGACGTGCGGCGGGGGCCCCGGTGCTCGCCGGGGCCCCCGCCGTCACCTCAGCTGCCGCCGAGCGCCGCCTTGGCGTTCTTGTCGAAGTTCTGCAGCACGGTCTTCGGGTCGCCGTTGGCCAACCCCTGGAGACCGGTGTCGAGGTCCTTGAGGACGCTGTCCATCTTCGGGGCGTTCACCGGGCCCTGGGCGTACGCGGCGCCGTCGACGAACACCTTGTCCGCCGGGAAGGCGGCGGTGTACTGGTCGTGCGCCGACTGGCGGGACGGCATGACGCCGAACGCCTTCGCGAAGGTCATCTGCTGCTCGCCGCTGGTCATCGCCTCGACGAACTTGATCGCCTGATCCTTGTACTTGCTCTTCGCGGCGATGCCCCAGCACTGGGTGAAGGAGAGGGTGCCCTGGCCCTTGGGGCCGGCCGGCAGCGCCACGACCTTGTACTTCACGTTCGGAAAGTCGTTCTGGAGAGCACCCTTGATCCAGTTGCCCTCGATGGTCATCACGGCCTTGCCCTTGCCGAACGCCTCACCGGACCAGCCGGCGTCGAGCTGCTTCGGGTACTTGGCCAGCCCGGTGCTGAGCATGGTCTTGACGTACTGGAGGGCGGCGAGGTTCTCCGGGGTGTCGGCGGTGGGCTGCTTGCCGTCCTTGCTCACCAGCCAGCCGCCGTTCTGCACCATGAACGCGCCGATCCGGTCCCTGGTGTCGCCGAGGGCCAGCGGGACCTGCCCCTTTGCCTTGATCTTCTGGGCAACGGCGGTGAACTGCTCCCAGGTCGTCGGCACGTCGGCGTCGGTCAGCCCAGCCCTGGTCCACAGGTCGGTGTTGATCTGCAGGGCCAGGGTCGAGAAGTCCTTGGGCGCGCAGTAGAGCTTGCCGTCGTACGTGAAGGCGGTGCGCAGGCTCTCGTAGAAGTCGCCCGAGTTGCTGACCTTGTCGCCGTACGGCTCGAGGGCGCCGACGCTGGCGTAGTCGGCGAACTGGGCCGCGTCCACGTAGAAGACGTCCGGCGGGGTGCCACCGGCGAGGGCCTGACCGAGCTGCTGGGTGAGCTCCTGTGCCGGGGTGACAGTCGCGGTGTTGCCGGAGCTGCTGGCCCACTTCGCGGCGGCGTCCTGCACGGCCTTGGTCTCGGCCTCACCGGACGAACCGATCAGGATCTGCAGGCTGGCCGGGCCACTGGACTGGGCGGTGTCGCCGGAGGAGTCGTCGAAGCCGCTGCCGCAGGCGGCGGAGCCGAGGAGGGCGACGGCGGCGAGGCCGGCCACCGCTGCCCGGGTGATTGTTCGGGGTGCCATGGTTTCTCCTGGTGGGGGGTGGGACTACGCGGTGTGCCGCAGTGCCAACGAGGGCTGGAGCAGCACTGGGGTGGGGGTCTCGTGGGCGCCGTCGAGGACCCCGGTGAGCAGGTCCACGCAGCGGGCGGCGGCCTCGCCGAGCGGTTGGCTGACGCTGGTCAGCCCGACCGCGGCGGCCACCGGCGTGTCGTCGAAGCCGATCACCGACACGGGCGGGTCGACGCCGCGGATCGCCTGGAGGGCGCCGAGGGCGAGGGAGTCGCTGGCGCAGACCACTGCGCTCGGCGCCACCGTGACGAGCAGGTCGCGCATCAGGCGTTCGCCCTCGGCGATGCCGTCCTCGGTCTCGCGGTGCAGCCCGGTCGGGTCGACGCCGGCCGCGCGCAGCGCGTCGCGCCAGCCGGCCCGCCGGTCGTCGCCGACGCCGGAGCCGACCGGCCAGCCGAGGAAGGCGATCCGCCGGTGACCGGCCTCGAGCAGGCGCCGGGTGGCCTGGGCGGTGCCGGCGGCGCCGTCCACGTCCACCCAGGGGTGCGCGTCGAGCGCGTCCCATGGGCGACCGAAGGTCACGAACGGTACGTCCCGGTCGGCGAGCCATTCGGTACGCGGGTCGCCGTACTTGGTGCCCACCAGCACGAACGCGTCCAGCTCGTAGGTGCCGAGCAGGTCGCCGTAGGTGGCGATCTCCCGGTCGTCGTCGGTGGCGGTGTAGAGCAGCACCCGGTAGCCGGCGGCGTCGGCGGTCTCGGTGAGGCCGTGCAGGAAGCGGTCGAGCACGGAGCCGTTGATGCCGTCGCGGGTCGGGTCGATCCGGGCGGCGATGAGGCGGGACCGGCCGGTGCGCATCTGTCGGGCAGCCTGGTTGGCCCGGTAGCCGAGCGCGTTGATTGCGTCCTCGACCCGCTGGCGGGTCTCCTGCCGCACGATGTGCGGGCTGTTGAGCACGTTGGACACCGTCTGCCGGCTGACTCGGGCGTGCCGGGCCACCGTCGCGATGGTCACCTTTTCGGCCACTTAATCCCTCTCGCCATCTTGAACGATCCAATTTGGATAAGGCAGGATTGGATCGTTCAAGTTTCTGGAATGTTTCGCACTTTGCACCGCCAGGGGCGCGTTGTCAAGATGGCCGCCCCGCACCCCGAGGATCTGGAGCCACACCGTGATCGAACGCCAGCTGCAACCCCTCCTGCACGAGTTGGTCGGGGTGGTCTTCGCCCCGACCAGCGCGCTGGGGGACGCGACCGGGCAGATCCGCCCGACCGGCGTCCAGGGCGTCTTCCACGCCGATGCCCGGGTGCTCTCCCGCGCCGAGCTGCGGGTCGATGAGCGGGAGCTCGAAGGGCTGACCCGCGGCGACGACGGCCCGCACGGCGCGCACTTCGTGAGCCTCGCCCGCTGGCTCGGTGACCCCACGCCCGACCCCACCGTCCGTGTCGACCGGCTCCGGCGGGCCACCCGCGACGGCCTCACCGAAGAGCTGCGGATCGTCTCCACCGCCACTGTCGGCGTACGGGCCACCGTCTCCGTCGACCTCGGCTGCGACCTGGCACCCATCGAGGTCGTCAAGTCCGGTGGCGCCACCGAGGCGCTGGCGGCCAGCGCCGGTCAGCGGGGCACGCTCACCTGGTCGGGCGCCGGGATCACCGTCAGCGTCAGCGCGCCGGGCGCCGACGTGCTTGTCCGCGGCGAGCGGGCCACAGCACCCCGGCTGGTCTGGCCGGTCGACCTGCCCCCCGGCGGCGAAACGGTGCTGCGCTGGCAGGTGACAGTCGACGACCCGCGCGCCGTCGTCGTCGGCCCGCCCGGTGAGCCCGAGTGGTCCCGACCCGAGGTGACCGCCGACGACCGACGGCTGGTCCGACTGCTCGACCGCAGCCTGGACGATCTGCGCGGCCTCCGGCTGGCCGAGACCGGCGCACCCGGCGACGTGTTCCTCGGCGCCGGGGTGCCCTGGTTCCTCACCCTGTTCGGCCGGGACAGCCTCTGGGCCGCCCGGATGATGCTGCCGCTCGGCACCGACCTGGCCGCCGGCACCCTGCGCGTGCTCGCCCGGCGACAGGGCACCCGCGTCGACCCGGCGACCGGCGAGGCCCCCGGCAAGATCCTGCACGAGCTGCGCCGCCACGCGTTCGCCCTGCCCGACAACGGCCTGCGCCTTCCGCCGGCGTACTACGGCACCGTCGACGCCACAATGCTCTGGGTCAACCTGCTGCACGACGCGTGGCGTTGGGGGATGCCCCCCGAGCAGATCGAGCCCCTGCTGCCGCACCTGGAGGCGGCGCTGCGCTGGCTGGGCGAGCACGCCGACCCGGACGGCGACGGCCTGGTCGAGTACGTCGACACCACCGGGCACGGGCTGTCCAACCAGGGGTGGAAGGACTCCGGCGACGCCGTTCGCTTCCGCGACGGTACCCTGGCCACCGCGCCGATAGTGCTGGCCGAGGTGCAGGGGTACGCGCACGAGGCCGCTGTGAACGGCGCCGCCCTGCTGGACGCCTTCGGCCGACCCGGCGCCGACCGCTGGCGCGAGCACGCCGCCACGCTGGTCGGCCGGTTCCGCAAGAGCTTCTGGGTCGACGGTCGCCACGGACCGCAACCCGCCCTGGCCCTCGACCGCGACAAGCGCCCGGTCGACTCGCTGACCAGCAACATCGGCCACCTGCTCGGCACCGGCCTGCTCGACCGCGACGAGGAGGCCCAGGTCGCGCACCTGCTCACCACCGACACGATGGCCGCCGGGTTCGGGCTCCGCACCATGTCCAGCGACGACGCCGGGTTCAGCCCGCTGTCGTACCACTGTGGCTCGATCTGGACCCACGACACAGCGATCGTGCTCGGTGGGCTGGCCCGCGCCGGGCACCGCGAGGCCGCTCTCGGCCTGGCCGACGGGCTGCTCAGCGCGGCCGAGGCGTTCGACTACCGGATGCCGGAGCTGTACGGCGGCGACGACCGGGCACTGGTGAACCGTCCGGTGCCGTACCCGGCCGCGTGCCGACCGCAGGCGTGGGCCGCGACGGGAGCGGTGCTGCTGCTCCAGGCCGCGACGGGGCTCTACCCGGACGTGCCGGGCGGCACGGTCCGACTGGCACCCCTGGCGGGAGCGGAGTTCGGTGCGGTAGCGGTAGACGGCCTGCGCGTGGCGAACACCCCCGTGCACGTCACTGTCGACAGCACCGGCCAAGCCACAGTCACCGGCCTCCCCACCCCCCTGACCGCAACCCCAACCCCACCCGTCCCCACCCAACGCCGCCCCACAGCCCCTCTCCCCCACTAGTCCCCAACCCGGGCCCCGCCCCGCCCCAGGCGGCCCGGCCCCGCGCCGCCCCGCCCCGCCCCGCCCCGCCCCGCCCCGCCCCCGTCGATCATGGAGTTGTGGTGGGCAACAGCTCCACGTGTGCCCCTTGTGCGAGGCACCACAACTCCATG
>NZ_JAKKFD010000045.1 GCF_022229005.1 Micromonospora trifolii | reverse complement strand
TGGGTGACCGGGACGGTTCGCGTTCCAGTGCTCCCCGTGAGGGTGGCTTCCGCGGTGGCGATCGGGACGGTTCGCGTTCCAGTGCTCCCCGTGAGGGCGGCTTCCGCGGTGGCGACCGCGACAGTTCGCGTTCCAGCGCTCCCCGTGAGGGTGGCTTCCGCGGTGGTGACCGCGACGGTGGTTTCCGTGGTGGTGACCGTCGTGAGGGCGGTTACCAGGGCGGCGACCGCACTCGCTCCGGCCCGCCCCGTGAGGGTGGCTTCCGTGGTGGTGACCGTCGTGAGGGCGGTTACCAGGGCGGCGACCGCCGTGAGGGTGGCTTCCGGGGCGGCGACCGCGACGGTTCGCGTTCCAGTGCTCCCCGTGAGGGCGGCTTCCGTGGCGGCGACCGCGATAGTTCGCGTTCCAGTGCTCCCCGTGAGGGTGGCTTCCGTGGTGGTGACCGGGACGGCTCGCGTTCCAGTGCTCCCCGCGAGGGCGGCTTCCGGGGCGGCGACCGCGACAGTTCGCGTTCCAGTGCTCCCCGTGAGGGCGGTTTCCGTGGCGGTGACCGCGAGGGTGGTTTCCGTGGCGGAGAGCGTAGCGGGGGTTTCCGGTCCGACGATCGGCCGCGTCGCGACGGGGAGTTCCGTCGCGATGACCGCGCGGGTGGCTCCGAGTCGTCCGAGGGCGGACGTAACTCGGCCCCGGCGCTGCCGGACGACATCGTCGCGACCGACCTCGACAAGGACGTCCGCGCTGAGCTGCTCTCGCTGAACAAGCCGGTCGCCGAGACGGTGGCCCGGCACCTGGTCGCCACTGGGCAGCTGATCGACGAGGACCCGGCCGAGGCGTTGGCGCACGCGCTGGCCGCCCGGCGGCTCGCGTCGCGCATCTCCGCTGTCCGTGAGGCGGTCGGTCTGGCCGCCTACCGCGCGGGGGAGTGGCAGTCGGCGATCGCCGAGCTGCGCACGTACCACCGGATGAGCGGGTTGCAGAGCCACCTGGCCGTGCTCGCGGACTGCGAGCGGGCTCTCGGCCGGCCGGAGCGGGCCATCGACCTGTTCCGTGGCGCGGACCGGGAGAAGCTGGACCAGGCCGTGGCGATCGAACTGCTGATCGTCGCCGCCGGCGCCCGGGGTGACCTCGGGCAGAAGGACGCCGCGGTCGCGATGCTCCAGGTGCCGGACCTCACCAACGAGGCCACCGTGCCATGGACGGCCCGGCTGCGGTACGCGTACGCCGACGCGCTGCTTGCGGTGGGCCGGCGCGAGGAGGCCCGCGAATGGTTCTCCCGCGCCGCCGACGTGGACACCGAGGGCGAGACCGACGCCGCCGAGCGGCTGCTCGAACTCGACGGTGTGGTCATCGAGGGTGACGACGAGGACGAGGCCGCCGAGGAGATCGCCGCAGGCCCGGGCGCTCCCGGCGCGGTGCCGGCCCGACCCGACGCCGACCTGGCCGGCGACGACGACGACGAAGCCGACGACGACGACGACGACGAAGCCGACGACGACGACGAAGCCGACGATGACGACGACGACGACGATGATGATGATGATGATGATGACGACGACGACGAGGATGAGGACTTCGACGACGACGAGGACGACGACGCTGTCGGCCGTCCCGCCGACGACGAAGGCTTCGACGACGAGGACGAGGACCGTCACCCCACCGAGAGCGGCAACGCCGACGCGGCCACCACTGGCGACAGCGGCGTGACGGACGGGGACGCGGCGAACGGCGACGCGCCGGACGCCGACGGGACCGTGCCGGCCCGGGACGACGAGTCGGGGTCGACGCAGCGGTGAGCGCGGGCGTGGGGGAGCGGCTGGTCGACGGGTACACACTTGTCGTCTTCGACCTGGACGGCGTGATCTACCTGATCGACCGGCCGATCCCCGGCGCCGTCGAGACGGTGGCCCGGCTGCACGCCGAGGGGCGGGCGGTGGCGTACGCCACCAACAACGCGTCCCGCCGGTCCAGCGAGGTCGCGGACCTGCTGACCGGGATGGGCGTGCCGGCCCGGCCGGAGGAGGTCCTCACCTCCGCCGCCGCCTCGGCCGAGTTGCTGCGCGACCGGCTGCCCGCCGGCGCGTCGGTGCTGGTGGTCGGTGCGGAGGCGCTGCGCGCGGAGCTGCGCGCGGTCGGTCTGAACCCGGTCACCCAGGCCGATGAGAAGCCGGCTGCGGTGGTGCAGGGGTACGGGCCGCAGGTCGGCTGGGCCGAGCTGGCCGAAGCGTCGGTAGCGGTGCGGGCGGGTGCGATCTGGATCGCCACCAACACCGATCGGACCCTGCCCAGTGGGCGGGGGCCACTGCCCGGGAACGGATCGCTGGTCGCCGTGCTGCGTACGGCGCTGGAGCGAGATCCCGACGTGGTGGTCGGCAAGCCGGAGCCGGCGCTGTTCGAGACCGCTGCCCGGCGCAGTGGCGGTGGGCGGAGCCTGGTGGTGGGTGACCGGTTGGACACCGACATCGAAGGCGCCCGCCGGGCCGGGCTGGACAGCCTGCTCGTGCTCACCGGCGTCAGCGGCGTACCGGAGCTGCTGGCCGCCGAGCCGCAGCGACGTCCCACGTACGTCGCGAAAGACCTGGCGGGGCTCTTCGACCCGGCTGCCGCCGTGCGGGTCCCGGGCCCGGCGGAGGCCGGCGGCTGGTCCGTGACCGACCGGGACGGCGTGCTGGAACTGGCCGGGACCGGCCGGCCGTTGGACGCCCTGGCCGCGCTCTGCGCGGTGGCCTGGTCGGCGCCGGTGCCGGCGTTGCCGACGATCCGCCCGGTGGGCCCGGACGCGGCCCACGCGGTGGAGAGTTTCGGTCTGACCGCTGCGGCGTGAGCCGGGGGCGGTCGTCAGAGCAGCTTGCGCAACTTGAGCAGGTCGAACGGGTTGGCCTTGATCGACACCCGGCGGGAGGTCACCGCGCTGGTGACGTCCAGGTCGCCCCGGACCAGGGCGAGCAGGTCGTCGCTGGACGTGCTCAGCGCGATCTTGGCCTTGGGGTCGTCGCCGTCGGTCAGCTCGACCAGTCGGCCGCCGGTGATCCGGCCATGGAACGCGGTGTCCAGGTCGGTGATCCGGCAGGCCAGCGTGCGGTCCAGGTCGATCCGTTCGCGCACCGTCTCGGCGTTGCGATCCAACCGGGCGGCCAGCTCCTGCAACGCCTGCCGGCACTCGTCCACGCTGGCCACATCTCCCCCTCGCTGATCGCCACGCCGTCCTCGGCACCGTACCGCACGGGTCGGTCGGGGGTGCCCGGTAGCGTGACACCTGCACACCCCGCCCCGTGGAAGGACTCAGGCATGCAGGACGCGTGGCGCGCCTACCTCGAGCTGGCCATGGGCCTTGCGGAGGCGCCGCGGAAGAAGGCCCAGGACGTGGCACGTCGCCTCGTCGGCTCCGGCGGCGCGACGGCCGCCCAACTCCAGGCCCTCGGCGAGGAGCTGGTCACCACCGGCGCCGCCAACCGGGAGGCGCTGACCAAGCTGGTCCGCTTCGAGGTCGACCGGGCCCTCGGCGCTGTCGGTCTGGCCACCGCCGACGAGGTGGCCGAGCTGACCCGGCGGGTGCACGACCTGGAACGGCAGCTGCGGGAGGCGCGGTCCACCGAGCCGGCCGGCGCGCCGACCGCAGGCCCCACGCCACAACCCGACCCGACCGTCGCCGCGCGGCCCGGCAGCGATCTCGTGCCGTCCGACGCCCCGGCCGGTGCCCCGGTCTCCGCGCCGGTGGCGAAGAAGGCCGTCGCGAAGAAGGCGGTCGCCAAGAAGGCCATCGCCAAGAAGTCGCCAGCGACGATCAGCCGGACCGCCGACGAGGACGTCCCGACGCCGGCGGTGATGCCCGCGAAGAAGGCGGTCCGCAAGCAGCGGCCGGACGACGCCGAATGACCCGGCCCGGTCCACCGCCCGGCGGGTCCTTCTCGGCCCGTCCCGGTCCGCCGGCTGGCGGCTCGTTCCCGGCCCGGCACGGCCCGCCGGCTGGCGGGTCCTTTCCGGCCCGGCCCGGTCCGGCGGTGGGTGCCCGCCCCGGGCCGCCGCAGGATCTCGGGGACGACGAGACGCGGCATCCGGCGGTGGACGCCGCCGTGCGGGCCATCGCCAACGCGGCGACGCTCGCTCCCGCCGACCAGATCGCCCAGTACGAGGCGGCCTACGAGACGCTGCGGGAAACCCTCGCCACCATCGACCAGACCTGAGCGGGACGACAGGCCTGAGCAGACCGGAGAACCACCCATGGCACGTCGTAACCGGCTGGACGCCGAACTCGTCCGCCGCGGTCTGGCCCGCTCCCGTGAGCAGGCCGCCGCGTTGGTGGAGGCCGGCCGGGTCCAACTGCGGGGTGTGGTCGCCCGCAAGGCGGCCGCGATGGTCGACCCCGCCGATCCGCTCCTGGTGACCGGTGCGGACCCGGCCGAGGAGTACGTCTCCCGCGGCGGGCACAAGCTCGCCGGGGCGCTGGCCGCGTTCGCCCCTGGTGGGCTGCACGTCGCCGGGCGGCGTTGCCTGGACGCGGGAGCGTCGACCGGTGGGTTCACCGACGTGCTGCTGCGCGCCGACGCGGCCGAGGTGGTCGCCGTGGACGTCGGCTACGGGCAGCTCGCCTGGCCGCTGCGCACGAACGAGCGGGTCCGCGTCCTGGAGCGCACGAATGTCCGTACTCTCGATGCTGACACGATCGGTGGCCCGGTCGACCTCACGGTGGCCGACCTGTCGTTCATCTCGCTGCGACTGGTGCTGCCGGCGCTGGCCGGCTGCACCCGCGACGACGGTGACCTGGCATTGATGGTCAAGCCGCAGTTCGAGGTCGGCAAGGACCGGGTCGGCGCCGGCGGTGTGGTCCGCAATCCGGAGCTGCGCGCCGAAGCGGTGCTGGACGTGGCCGCGGCGGCCGCGCGGCTCGGCCTCGGACTGGCCGACGTGGCGGCCAGCCCGCTGCCCGGGCCGAGCGGCAACGTGGAGTTCTTCGTATGGTTGCGCCGGGGCGCACCAGCGGCCGACCCGGAGCGGGTGCGGGCCGTGGTGGCGGCCGGGCCGGACGGCTCGACGACGGCCGGCGACGTGCCGGACGTGGCGGCGGAGGAGGTCGCAGGGTGAACGCGCGCAGTGAGGGCGCCGCAACGGGCCGCGCGGTGACACGCGGCAGTGCCGAGGCGACGGCGCCGGTGGCGCGACGCCGCCCGGTCCGGCGTGGGCGGGCGGCCCGATGAGCCGCACCGCGCTGCTGGTGACCCACACCGGCCGGCGGCGCAGCACGGAGCACGCCCGGTCGGTCGCCGCCGACCTGATCGACGCCGGTTTCGAGGTACGGGTGGTCGCCGACGAGGCCGACGACCTCGACCTGCCCGGTGTGGTGCCGGTCGCCGGCCCGCAGGCCGCCGAGGGCGCTGAGATCGTCTTCGCGCTCGGTGGGGACGGCACCTTCCTGCGCGCCGCCGAGCTGGCCCGGCCCGCGAAGGCGCCGCTGCTCGGCATCAACCTCGGCAAGGTGGGCTTCCTGGCGGAGGCGGAGATCGACGACCTGGACACGGCGGTCCGGGACGTCGTCGGCCGCAACTACACGGTCGACGAGCGGCTGACCCTGGACGTCACGGCCGAGTTCGACGGTGGGCCGACCATCGAGTCCTGGGCGCTCAACGAGATCAGCATCGAGAAGGGCGAGCGGGCCCAGATGCTGGAGCTGCTCGTCGACGTGGACGGCCGGCCGCTGTCGCGCTACGGCTGCGACGGTGTCGTCTGCGCCACCCCCACCGGCTCCACCGCGTACGCGTTCTCCGGTGGCGGTCCGGTGGTCTGGCCGGAGGTGGAGGCGTTGCTGTTGGTGCCGATCAGCGCGCACGCGTTGTTCAGCCGCCCGTTGGTGACGGCCCCGACGTCGACCTTCGTGATCACCGTCGACCCGTTCACCACCCTCGCCGTGCTCTCCTGCGACGGCCGGCGTGTCTACGATCTGCCACCCGGCGCGCGGGTGACGGTGCGCCGGGGCGCCCTGCCGGTGCGCATCGTGCGGCTGCGCCCCCGCCCGTTCACCGACCGGCTGGTGGCCAAGTTCGGCCTCCCCGTGCACGGCTGGCGCGGCAGCCGCCGGTGACCGTGGCGCACACGGTCAGTGGATGTCGGGTGTCCACCTGACGACATGTCGCCGCTGCGGCGGCGGACGACTAGTGACCTGGTGACCTGCTCCGACGCAGACTCCGATCGGCCCTCATCTACGGATGGCGGCCTGGAGGAGTAGAGGAGCCCATCGCATGCACTGGTCCCCACGCTGGCTCGCCGTCGGCGCGGTCGGCGCGTTGGTGGTCGGCGTCGCCGCACCGGCGTCCGCAGACCCGCCCGCCCGGCCCACCGGCCCGACGTCGGGCACGCCCGCCCAGCACGCACCCGTCCGCATCACCCTGATCACCGGCGACCAGGTCGAGCTCGCGCCCGCGGCGCCGGGCCGGGTCGCCGCCACCGTCCGCCCGGGACCCGGGCGCGAGCGGGTCATCTTCCAGACCTTGGAGGTCGACGGCGGGCTGCGGGTGCTGCCCAGCGACGCCCTGCCCTACGTCTCGAGCGGGGTCCTCGACGCCAACCTGTTCGACGTGCAGGAGTTGGCCGCCGACGGATACGGCGACGTCGCGCAGGGCGCGTTGCCACTGATCGTGCGCTACCAGGAGCAGGCGGCCGGGCGGGTCAAGCCGCTCACCGGCGCCACCGACGCCCGGCCGCTGGAGAGCATCAACGGCGCGGCGCTGCGGGTCGGCAAGAACGCTCTCGGCGGCCTGTGGACCACACTCGCCGGCACGCCGGCCAGCCGGACCACCACTGCCGCCGCGCCCCAGCTGGGTGCTGGCATCGCCCGGATCTGGCTGGACGGGCGGGTCCGCCCAGCGCTGGAGCACTCCGTGCCGCAGATCGGCGCCCCGATCGCCTGGGCGGCCGGGCGGGATGGCACCGGCGTGAAGGTGGCGGTGCTGGACACCGGCGTCGACGCCACCCACCCGGACCTGGCCGGCCGGATCGCCGAGCAGCAGGACTTCTCCGGCAGCGGCAGCGCCCGCGACGGGCACGGCCACGGTACCCACGTGGCCGCCACCATCGCCGGAAGCGGCGCGGCGTCCGACGGGCTGCGCAAGGGCGTCGCCCCCGGCACCCAGCTGCTGATCGGCAAGGTGCTCGACGACGGTGGCTCCGGCTACGACTCGTCCATCATCGCGGGCATGGAGTGGGCCGCCCACTCCGGCGCGAAGGTCGTCAGCATGAGCCTCGGCGGCGACCCGACCGACGGCACCGACCCGATGAGCCAGGCGGTGAACGACCTGACCGCCGAGACCGGCGCGCTGTTCGTGGTCGCCGCCGGCAACTCGGGCGCCGCGCGTACCGTCGGTGCGCCCGGCGCGGCCGCGGCGGCGCTCACCGTCGGCGCTGTGGACCGCGACGACAACCTGGCGGAGTTCTCCAGCCGGGGCCCGCGGCTCGGCGACAACGGCCTCAAGCCGGAGATCACCGCCCCGGGCGTCGGCATCGTCGCCGCGCGCGCCGCCGGCACCACAATGGGTACGCCGGTGGGCGACGCCTACACGACGGCGTCCGGGACCTCGATGGCCACCCCGCACGTGGCCGGGGCGGCGGCGATCCTCGCCCAGGAACACCCGGACTGGCCCGCCGCGAAGCTCAAGGACGCGCTGGTCAGCACCACGAAGGCGAACCCGGCGCTGACCGTCTTCGAGCAGGGTGGCGGTCGGGTCGACGTGGCTCGGGCGCTCAAGCAGCAGGTGTACGCCTCGGCCACTGCGGACTTTGGCCGGATCTCCACCGGCGGTGCGGCGGTCGAGCGGACCGTGACGTACACCAACGGTACGAAGACCGCGCAGACCCTGCAGCTGGCCCTGGAACTGCGCAACCTGGACACCGGCGCCGCCGAGCCCGACGGGGTTGCCGTGACCTCCGGTGAGGTGACGGTGCCGGCGGGCGGCAGCGCGGTCGTGCCGCTGCGCGCCGACCCGGCGAAGCTGGCCCGGGGTCCGCACGGTGGCTGGCTGGTGGCGACGGGCACTGACGGCGTTGCCGTGCGGACCCCGGTCGGGCTCACCGTCAGCGGTCCGGTGCACCACCTCACCATCAAGCTGCTGGACCGGGAGGGTCAGCCGGGCCTCTCGCCGGGGTTGACCGTCTTCGGTGAGCAGCCGGAGTCGGACTTCTGGGGCATGTGGGGTGGCGAGGGCACCCTGGAGGTCGAGGAGGGCACGTACGTGCTGACCGCGTTGGTCACGCACGGCGTCCCCCTGGACGAGCAGATGACCCAGATCATCGAGCCGGAGGTGACCGTCGACCGGGACCTGACGGTGGTGCTCGACGCGCGCAAGGGCACGCCGGTGCGGATCGAGACGCCGAAGCCCAGCGAGCAGCGGGCCACGCTCAGCTACTACGTGCACCGGGTGCTGGGCAATGGCCGGCAGATCGACCACGGTGTGATGGCCTACAGCACCGTTCAGCAGGTCAACGTCACGCCGACCCGCCAGGTGCGCCAGGGCGAGTTCGAGTTCGCTTCGCGGTGGCAGCTCGTCGCGCCCATGGTGGACGCGAGGATCAGCGGGGTGTCCGGTCCGTCGGACATCAACCTGCTGGGCACGTCGCCGGCACCGACCGGTCGGCGGAAGCTGCCGCTGGTCTGGGCCGGCACCGGTACTCCCGCCGAGCTGACAGGGGTGCGGGGCGCCGCCGTGCTGCTCGGCGCCGACCCGAACCGCTCGGAGGAGGAGCAGGTGGCCGCCGCCGCGGCGGCCGGCGCCGCCGCGGTGCTCATCGTCCGGCCGGAGGACCAGAGTGCGTGGACGGTCTGGCGGCCCACCGGAGAGCTGCTGCCGGTCCCGTCGATGGTGGTCGCGTACGACGACGGGCAGCGGCTGATCGCTGCGGCGCGCAAGGGCCGGGCGACGCTGGACCTGACGCTGACAGTGGACAGCCCCTACCTGTACGACGTGTGGCAGGTGTCGAAGGGTCGGGTGCCGGAGCGTGTCGTGCACACGGTGACCGCCAGGAACACCGCCGAGGTGACAGCGAGCTACGGCGACATGGGTGCGGGCTGGGCCACCGAGGAGCGGTTCGGCTGGCGTCCGTGGCAGGAGTACGCCTGGAACGACGACCAGCGGATGGTCCGCAACGGCACCACCCGGCAGGAGTTCGTCAGCGCCGGGGATTCCTGGTGGCAGCAACGGGTGCTGCACAAGCAGATGTTCATGCAGTGGGGGCAGCTGGCCGGTGGCCTGACCCAGCAGCCCCGGCGCTACGCCGCCGACGACCGGGTGACCGAGACCTGGCACGCGCCGGTGCTCCGCCCGGCCGTTCCGGCCCGTGGGGCGCCGGTGCCCACCCGCACCGGTGACAACCTGGACCTGCGGGTGCCGGAGTTCGTCGACGCCAACGGGCACTACAGCGTGGCCGGCGAGAGCGAGGAGTCGGACACCGTCACGGCGCGGGTCAGCCGCAACGGGCAGCAGATCGCCGACCTCTCCGGCGGCTGGGCGTCGGTGCCGACGACCGCCGGGGCCGCGCGTTACCGCCTGGACGTGACCACCCAGCGGTCTTCAGCCGAGTGGCGTTACGGCACGCGGACCGACACGGCCTGGGAGTTCACCTCGGCGCGACCGGCGGGCGACGCCGCCACGCCGTTGTCGCTGCTGCAGGTGGACTACCGGGTGCCGGCCGACCTGCGCGGCACGGTACGCGGCAACCGGCCGCACCAGGTGGGGCTGACCCTGCGGCAGCCGGCCGGGGTGCCGGCGCCGACCGGCACCAGCGTCCGGGTGCAGGTCTCCTTCGACGGGGGCGTCACCTGGCGCAACGCGCCGGCCACGGGGTCGGGCACCCGGTACACCGCTACCGTGCCGGCGGGGCGCGGAACGGTGTCGCTGCGGGTGCACGCCGCCGACCGGGCCGGGAACACCGTCGACCAGACGGTGCTCCAGGCGTACGGGTTGCGCTGATCGGGCAGGGCGGGGCGGCCTGGCCGTCCCGCCCCGCCGGTTGAAGGGTCCGCCGTCGGTCGACGGCGGACCCTTTTTCGTGTCAGAGCCAGCCGCGTCGGGCCACCTGGAACGCCAACCCGGGTCGGGTGTCCACCCCGGCGGCGGCCATCAGGTCGGCGATCCGCCGTTGCACGGTCCGCCGGCTCACCCCGAGCTGGGAGGCGATGGACTTGTCCGGTACGCCCGCCACGAACAGTGACAGCAGTCGGGCCTCGTCGGCGTCGGGCTGGTAACCGTCGCCAGGGCGGTCCGCGGGTTCCGGCCGTCGAGCCTCGGGGGCCGCGACGGCGAGGGGGTCGTCGAGGCGCAGCCGGGTGGCCACCCGCCAGTGACTCTCGAAGAGGGCGAGCAGCGCGTCGAGCAGTTGACTGCGGCCGATCACCGCGGCGCTCGGTTCGCCGCCGTCGCGGTCGGGCACCAACGGGCAGATGGCAGTGCGGGCGTCCACGATGGCCAGTCGGACCGGCAGCCGGTCCAGGATGCGGGCCTGCTCCCCGGCGGCGACCCCCTTGGCCAGGTCGGCCAGCGCGCCCGGCTCCAGCAGCAGGTCACGCTCGTAGATGGCCCGGTAGCTCACCCCGCGGGCCAGCGCGTCGAACTCCTCGACATTTTCCGGGCCGGCCATGGCGAGGGGATTGGCCCGGCAGAACCAGAGCACCTCGGTACGCGCCGAATTCTGCAGGTCGCGCAGGCGGTCGCGAAGGACCCGGGCGCCGGTGATCACCTCGACCAGGTGGTCGACGTGGTGTCGGCGCAGCCCGGTGCGGTACTCCTCGGCCAGTTGGGTGACCAGTCGGCGGGCCGACTCCAGGTCCTCCTGACGCCGCAGCAGCGTCCCGCCGAGGGCGACGTCCGGGGCGGTCGGGCGCAGCGGGGCGTCCGGGTCGTTGTCGCTGCGCTGCACGAGGCCCTTGCCGCGCAGCGCCTCGACCTGGGCGACGACCTGCTCACGGGGCCGGTGCAGGCGAGCGGCCAACTCGTCGATGCGGGCCGTGGTGAGCTGGAGCAGGCAGCGGTAGAGCTCCTCCTCAGCCGAGGTCAGGCCGATCACGTCCAACACGGGGCAGAACTGTACGTCGGCCGGGTGCGGGCCGTGCCCGGGCCCGTCGGCTGGTCAATTGTCGGGCCTCGCGTCTACTGTCGGTGGCTGTGCTGGAAGAGCTGCGCATCACCGGACTGGGCGTCATCGAAGACACCACGCTGCCGTTGACCGGCGGCATGAACGTCATCACCGGCGAGACCGGTGCGGGCAAGACGATGGTGGTCACCGGCCTCGGCCTGCTCTTCGGCGGTCGGGCCGACGCCGGGCGGGTCCGCGCCCAACCCGGCCGTGCCGTGGTGGAGGGGCGGCTGCGGCTGCGGGGGCGGGTCGCCGACGCCGTGCACGCGCGCATCACCGAGGCCGGCGGCGAACCCGACGAGGACGGCTCGGTGCTGCTGAGCCGCACGGTGACGGTGGAGGGGCGCTCGCGCGCCCACGTCGGCGGTCGGAGCATGCCGGTGTCGATGCTCGGTGAGGTCGGCGAGCAGGCGGTCGCCGTGCACGGCCAGTCCGACCAGCTGCGGTTGCTGCGCCCGGCCGAGCAGCGGGCCGCGCTGGACCGGTTCGCCGGCCCCGCGCACGAGAAGCTGCTCGACGCGCTGCGTGAGGCGTACACGGGGTGGCGTCGGGTCGTCGACGACCTGGCCGACCGGCGGCGCAACGCCCGCGAGCGCAACCAGGAGGCCGACCTGCTGCGGTTGGGCCTCGACGAGATCACCCGGGTCGATCCGCAGCCCGGTGAGGACGACGAGCTGAAGGCCGAGGCGCAGCGGCTGGAGCACGCCGAGGGCCTGCGGACGGCCGCCCAGATCGCCCAGCAGTGCGTGGCCGGTGGCGCGGAGGCCGCGGAGGAGACCCCGGACGTGACGGTGCTGCTCGGCACGGCCCGGCGGACCCTGGAGGCGCAGTCCGGCACCGATCCGGCGCTCGGTGAGCTGGCGGCCCGGCTGGAGGAGGCGGCCACCCTGGTCACCGACGTGTCGGCGGAGCTGTCGGCGTACCTGGCGACGCTGGACGCGGACCCGGCCCGGTTGCAGCACGTCTATGAGCGGCGGGCGGCGCTGCGCGCGTTGACCCGTAAGTACGCCGACGACGTCGACGGGGTGATCGCCTGGGCCGATCGGGCGCGCACCCGACTGTCCGACCTGGACATGTCCGACGACGTGCTCGACGAGTTGGAGCGGGAGGGGCAGCGGCTCGCCGTGGAGGTGGCCGACCTGGCCGGGCGGGTGTCCACCTCCCGGCAGGAGGCGGCGATCCGCTTCGCCGACCAGGTCACCGTCGAGCTGGCCGGGTTGGCCATGCCGCACGCGCGGATCGAGGTGGCGGTGCTGCCCCGTCCGGCCGGGCGTGCCGAGCCGACGCTTGCGGTCAACGGCGTCGAGGTGGGTGTCACCCCGGACGGCGGTGACGAGGTGGAGTTGCGGTTGCTGGCCCACCCGGGCGCTCCGTCGCTGCCGTTGCAACGCGGCGCCTCCGGCGGTGAGCTGTCCCGGGTGATGCTCGCGATCGAGGTCGTGTTCGCCGGGTCCGGCGGCCCGCCCACGTTGGTCTTCGACGAGGTCGACGCGGGGGTCGGCGGGCAGGCGGCGGTGGAGATCGGCCGCCGGTTGGCCCGGCTGGCCCGCAGCCACCAGGTGCTGGTGGTCACGCACCTGCCGCAGGTGGCCGCGTTCGCCGACCGGCACCTGGTGGTGGCGAAGGACACCGGCGGCGCCGTGACGACCAGCGGGGTGCGCGTGGTGGAGGACACCGAGCGGGCCCGGGAGTTGGCGCGCATGCTGGCGGGTTTGCCCGATTCGGATCTGGGTATCGCCCATGCCGAGGAGCTTTTGGCAGTGGCCGCCAAGGAAAGGCGGTTGTGACGCCGCGTATTGTGAGCGCAAGCACACCGGCTTGTGCCGGTGTGTGCTTCCCTGGGTAGGCGGCCCTGCTCAGGCATGTCGCGACAGAAAAGCCTGCCTCACATGCCAGGATGGTCACGATGCGTCTACCCACGTTGCGCCGGAACCGGAACTCCGAACCGGGCAGAGTCCTCGGCACCGCGCGCCTTGATCGCCGGACGAAACGCCTGGTCGGTCGGCTGCGCCCCGGTGACATCGCGGTCATCGACCACGTCGACCTGGACCGGGTGGCGGCCGACTCGCTCGTGGCCGTGGGGGTCGCGGCGGTGCTCAACGCCAAGCCCTCGGTCTCCGGCCGTTACCCGAACCTCGGCCCGGAGGTGTTGATCGCCGCCGGCATTCCGCTCCTCGACGACCTGGGGGAGGGCGTCTTCGAGCGCATCCGCGAGGGCGACCAGGTGCGCATCGAGGGCAACACGGTCTTCGCCGGTGACGAGCCGGTGGCCCACGGCAGCCTTCAGGACGCCGAGTCGGTCGGCAAGGCGATGGCGGACGCCCGGGAGGGTCTGTCGGTGCAGTTGGAGGCGTTCGCCGCCAACACGATGGACTACCTGCGTCAGGAACGCGACCTGCTGCTCGACGGTGTCGGGGTGCCGGACATCGAGACCCAGATGCAGGGTCGGCACTGCCTGATCGTGGTGCGCGGCTACGACTACAAGGCCGACCTGGACGTGCTGCGCCCGTACATCCGGGAGTTCAAGCCGGTGCTCATCGGCGTCGACGGCGGCGCGGACGCCCTGGTCGAGGCCGGCTACACCCCCGACATGATCATCGGGGACATGGATTCGGTCACCGACGACGTGCTGCGCTGCGGCGCCGAGGTGATCGTGCACGCGTACCCGGACGGGCGTGCGCCCGGCCTGCCCCGGGTCAACGGCCTCGGTGTGCCGGCGATCACCTTCCCGGCCGCGGCGACCAGCGAGGACCTGGCCATGCTGCTCGCCGACGAGAAGGGCGCCTCTCTGCTGGTCGCGGTCGGCACCCACGCCACCCTCGTCGAGTTCCTCGACAAGGGCCGCGGCGGCATGGCCTCGACGTTCCTGACCCGGCTGAAGGTCGGCGGCAAGCTGGTCGACGCCAAGGGGGTGAGCCGGCTCTACCGGCAGAGCATCTCCGGCTCGTCGCTGCTGCTGCTGGTGCTGTCGGCGATCGCGGCGATGGCGTCCGCGGTGGCCGTGTCGACAGTCGGGAAGGCGTACCTGGGCGTGGTCGCCGAGTGGTGGGACAATCTCGTGTTCCAGCTGTACCGGCTTTTCTAGTTCCCGACCGATCAAGAGGCTGCAAGCGTGATCAACTTCCGCTACCACGTGGTGTCCCTCACCGCGGTCTTCCTGGCTCTGGCGATCGGCCTGGTGGTCGGCACAGCCGCCCTCAACGGCCCGCTCGCCGACTCGCTCGAGGGGCAGGTCACCGGGCTGCGCAAGGACAACCAGCACTGGCGCCAGACGGTCAGCAACATGGAGAAGCAACTCGCGCTGGAAGAGGAATTCGCCGAGGAGATCTCCCAGGTCGTCCTGCCCGGCACCCTCACCGGGCGTCGGGTCGTGGTGCTCAGCCTGCCCAACGGCCGTGACCACACGGAGGGCGTGCTCAAGAAGCTCCAGCTCGCCGGGGCCACCATCACCGGTCAGGTGGACCTGCAGGACAAGTTCATCAACCCGGACAACAACTCCAACCTGCTGGAGTTGGCAGTCACGGCCGCCCGCCCGACCGCGCAGACCACCGGCCTGCCGGGCAACGGGCACGGTGTGGAGACCTCCAGCGCGCTGCTGGCCAGCGTCCTGCTGGACCGGCCCCAGGGCGTCGCGCCGGTCAGTGACGCCGACCGGCGGGCGGTGCTCGCCGCCTACAACAACGCCGGCTACCTGACCACCGACAGCAACAAGGTCACCGCCTCGGCGGAGGCCGTCGTCGTGGTCAGCGGCCAGCCGTACGTCGACAAGGACTCCGACAAGCGGGACGAGTCGGTCGTCAACATCGCCGAGCAGTTCGACCGCACCGGCTCGATCGTGGTGGCCGGCAACGGTTCCGTCGGCGGCAACCTCATCGGCGTGGTGCGCGGCGACCCGGTGCTCGCCCAGACCATCTCCACGGTCGACAACGCCAACACGGTGCAGGGCCAGGTGGTCACCACCCTCGCCCTGGTGCAGCAACTCACCGAGAAGAAGGCCGGGCAGTACGGCGTCGGCGACAACGCCCCGTCCCTGCTGCCTAAACTGCCCCAGTGAGCGAACCACGTACCCCCGTGTCCGTAATCGCCGAGGCGGCGCGTGAGCGACCGAGCCTGAGGGACAGCAGCGAGGTGACGGCGTGAGCACGCTGGGCCGGCTGTTGATCGCCGGCGCGGGCGCCGCGGCGGCCCGGTACGCGCTGCGTGAGGCGCGTACCTCGCCGGCCGGGCCCGCGTTGGAGCGCACCAACTTCCGTGGCCGCACGGTGAGCCTGGCCGCCGGGCCGGCGCTCGCCGCCGGCGCGGCC
>NZ_JAKKFD010000044.1 GCF_022229005.1 Micromonospora trifolii | reverse complement strand
TTCCCGCGGAGTGCTCTGCGGTTCTGCGATGTAGTCGAGAACGCTCTATGTCGCCTGGTAGGGGAGTGTGCGCAGGTCAAGGCGGTAAGGAGCCGATGGTTGGCTTGGCCTTGCAACTGGGAGCAGATTGGGTGCAGGTTGGCGAAGAGGTCACCGCGCCCGAAGTGCTCACCGACGGCGGACAGAGCCGAGGGCTTTGACCTGCGGTGATGCGATGGAGCGGTGCGGCGTGACCTCCCAGTAGAGGTCGAAGTGGTCAGGCGTGTTGCTCCAGGATGGCCGTCGCCGGCCGGCGTCTCGGGTCGCCTAACGCCACGCCTGTAGGTCTGCTGTGGATCGACGTGAAGCATCGCGAGTGAGCCTGCTGGAGTCCGTCACGGTCCCGTCATCTGAGACGCCGATCCCACGGGCGGCGTCCTGACCAGGCACTCCAAGCTGGTGAACTCTTCGGCGGGCCCGAAAGCGTCACCGTCGTGGGTTGCACCGGCGCCCACGACGCCCTCAATTGTCGATGTCAGCGCACATTCGACGCCTCGATGCTGCTAACTGTTCCTACCGTGGTTATCTCGATGGACCTGTCTGGATAGGAGTCCCGGCAGGCCCAGGCGAGGATGTGACAGGCTCCGGCAGCGAAGAAGGCCTGGTCTGTTCGGTCCCATGCGACCCGTTGGTCTGACCGTTCGATCGGCGTCCGACGAAACGCTCCCGCTGCTCTGGCCGCCATGGTCCGGACGGTAGTGGATGAGCTGACACGTCCGATCATGCCGCCGACGGGGCGGCGCGATGAGTAACCTGCTGTGGTGGCGAAGCGGTCCGGTCATGCCGAGTTGAGGGTTTGCGCGTCAACGTGGTGGATCAGCAACAGCTTTCCGGGTGAGCAGATACCCCTGCGCGGGGCTGTCCGGCCTATCGGCGGGGATGCCGCCCCAGAACACGGTGGTGAAGCCAGCGTCCGTGACGTTTTGTTCCATCTCCTGCGGGGTCTGCCAGTAGAGGTCGAATTCGACACCAAGATTGGTGCTGCGGCCCGCGCGTCGGACCTGACTGGTCCCGGCCTTGAACGCGGTCACCAGGTAGCCGCCCGGTTTGACGACGCGATACAGCTCGCCAAAGGCCGCTTGTCGATCGCCTGGTTTCAGGGAGATGAGGGAGTACCAGCAAACCACGCCTGCCAGCGACGCGTCCTCGAAGGGCAGCTCGCGCAGGTCGGCGACGTCGAACCGGAAGGCCGCATGGTCACGCCGGGCTACGCGGATCATCTCGGGTGAGAGGTCGACTCCCCACGGTGCCAGGCCCCTGGCCGCCAGGTAGGGCGCGAGGCGTCCCGTCCCGCAGCCAACGTCGCCGACGTTGATGCCCATGTCCGTGGCAAGCGTCAGGTCGCAGAACAGGTCGAGGACGGCCCGTTCCGCGGGCATGCGATCCAGAGCGTCAGCCAGGCGTTCGGCGTAGAACTCGGCGAGGACGTCGTGTGCGGCTCTCAACTCTTCGGTGTTGGCGTCCACGAAGGGACTATAGGAGCGCAAGCCTCGTCCGCCCATGGGCGATGCCCAAGCCGCGCAGGCCAATTAGGAGTTGCACGACCAGCGTGGGCAGCCGTAAGGAGAGCGACAGCCCGGGCGCCTCGACCGAGGCCTGGCCGGGCTCGGCCACGGTTGTAGGTCAACCTATGCCCCTGGCGGTTCAGTCCCACCAGATCCACCACCAGGCCCGGTTCATGAGGCTCTCGGCGTAACGGATGAGGGTGTCTCTGCTGGGCTGCCACACGTTGTCGGGGCAGAACGCATAGTGTTACATCCCAGTTGAGTATTTCCCTTGCCACCGTCATCAGGGTGTCGCGAAGGAGATCCTCGGTCTCCGGTCGGGTCACCTCGCCGATGTAGAAGTCCTTGGCCCGCAGGATCTCCTTCTGCCTCATGAGCCGGATGAACTCATCCTGAGTAGCGGCTTGGTCGCCAGCGGCGTCGGAGTCCAGCAGCGCCGCTACCTTCAATCTCTGACCGCGCAGCAATGTGCAGTAATAGATGACCTTGCTCGCGGACTGAGCCGGGGTGATCGCGATGTCAGCGCGCATGGTTGCGACGCCGGCCTCGCGCATCGCGGCCGTGACGCCTTCCAGCATCCACATGTCGGTGATGCCCTCGCAGACAAGGTTCCGCTTCTGACCGAAGAGGCTCTGCGCGAGCTCATAGCCGAGTGCGGCCTGCAGTGGATAGACCGACCGCGGATCATCGACGATAAGCGTGGTGTGGACCTTGGTCCCGGTGGACCGGTCGGTCATCTGGACGACCCGTACGAGGTGCAGCTCGTCGGGGCCGACCATAAATGGCGAGTGCGTGGTGTAGACAATCTGGTTGTTCTCGGCCAACAGCGACACGGTCTTGCGAAACTCCTGTTGCTTGAGCGCGTGCAAGCTTAGCCCTGGCTCGTCGAGCAGCAGGATGGCGTTCTTCAGATCGCCCTTGGCCTGCGCCCGAAAGACAACGAAGAAGCTCACCAGCCAGCGGAAACCATCGCTGCGCTGGTCGAGCTCGACTTCGACACCGATATCGTCCTGCACGACGACCTTGAGGTACTGGCCGTCCGCGACAAACTTGAGCGTCACGCTTTCGTCGCCCCATACCCGACGCACCATCTTCGTCAGGTCGACGCTCGCGGCATTTAGCCGGTACTGGCGCTCGTCGAGCTTTTCCTGCCAGACTTGCTCATGCCGACGGTGCTGGGCCATGGCGTTCTCGTCGTGCCGGTTGGCAGGCAAGCTCGGAGCGGTGGTAGCCGCCAGTTCGGACAACTGCTGGGCGGTGAAGCCGAGCAGGTCGAGCAGGCAGAGGTTGCCGAAGTCGAAGTTGTCGTCCAGCTCACCGCTGGCCTGAACGCAGCGACGAGCACTCGATCGCTAGCAGTGATCCGGCATCTGCGGCGTGCCGTCAGGGGAAGCCGTAGAAAGCCTCGAGGGTTGATGCGGAGGGCATGACCTGTGCGGGCGACCACGATCGGGCCCGGCTCAATCGCCAACTCGACTGCGTACCCGGCGGACCAACCCAGGAACATCAACGCTGACCGGTCGGCCAGCCGCCCATCGCGGTCGACCGGCGTGACCACGCACCGGATCTCGGCACCGCGGGCAGCATTCGTCGGAATCGGTATCGGCAGCCCCAGCAAGGGGCGCAGCTCGGGGCGGGTGGCTGTGTGCGGTTGGGTGGCAGGTTGAGTTCCCGACTCAAGCGGCGCGCCATCGACTTCGCGCCACGCGGTGGTACGGTCGTGCACCGGATCAGCGGCGGCGTTGTCGGTGACTGGGGCTGAGTCGTTGCTGTGGCCGCGGCGAGGGGTGGCGGGTTGGGATGCGCCAACCCCGGCCTGTCTCGGGTCGCGGTCAGCCATGACGACTCCCGTTGGTAAAGACCATGAGGTCGACGCCGTAGCTCGATCCGTTGTCGCCGGTCGGCCAGCCCTGCCGTGCCGCCTCGGCTTCGGCCTGCGTTGTGTAGTAGAGGAACTCGTCGTGGTCGCCGGGTCCGGTGACGGCGACGATGTGCAGGATGTGGGTGAGGCCTGCGGAGCGGGCGGCGGGCAGGAGTTCGCTCAGGTGTTCGGCGTGCGTCGTGCCGGGCTGGCCGGGTGCCGCGGAGCTGACGGCGGCCATGGCACACGTGTCGGCGGTCATGATGAGCCGGCAGGCGGCGAACAGGTCGGTGATGCTGGCCGGTGTCCGAGTGTTGTGCCGTGGAGGCCATCGCAGGACGACGAGGCTGATCGGGTTGGTGAGCGCGTCGAGGTCGGCGACCGTGGTGGGGTCGGTGATAGGCCGGTACGTGCGGGACGTGAGGCAGCTGGCGTTCTCCAGGTGCGGGTCGCTGTCGAAATCGACGATCGTGTCGCCGCGGTGGGTGTACACGAGGATGAGTCGCTGCGCTAGGCGCGACGCAAGCCGGCTGCCCGGGTGGGCGGCGGGTGCGGTGTCGTCGCGGTTGTCGAGGCGCCAGACGGCGATCGGGACATCACCACCGATGAGGACCGCCTCGTTGGTGTGCTGTCGTGCCTGGTAGTGCGACGGGTTCGGGTGGGTCGCGCCGTTCGGGGTGGCGTCAGGTGAAGCAGTCATGGGCGGGTGGCTCCCGCGCTGGCTGACCGTGTTCGCGTCTACGAATGGCCTCGCCGGCCCGGCTCAGAGCACCCGGTGACGGGGATGGTCACCCAACGGCACCCAACAGCGGTTGGACCTGTTGGGCGAACGCCCGCCTTGCTGTGCTTCACCTCAGGGGCATCTCTACGGCCCCGGGTCTGGTGGTCCGCAACTCGCGGATCTTCCCTGGCCAACAGCATCCAACAGGACGGTGAGCTGGGCTGGTGGGTGGCGCACTCTACCGATGCGGGGCTGCGCCTGTTGTTGGATGTTGGGTGGAGGTGCCCTGTGAGCAGGCGTAACAGGCTCTCGTCCGCGCTCGTGTGTTCGTGGACTGTTTGGTAGCTGTGCGCGGATGGAGGTCTCGCGCCGCCGTTATGGTGCGGCGCCTGAGCGCCTCGTGAGGGATGCCATGTCTGTTCGATCCTGGCCGTCGTCGTCGCTGTCCGCGGCCGGCCGTGCCTTCACTTTGCTGGTCCAGCCGCCCACTCCTGTCGGATTCGACGGTCGAGGGTTCGACGGCCTGCCCGACGAGATCCTGCCGCTGGAACGGCTGCGCGCGCTGCTGTTGGAGCCGCGTACCAGTGTCGAGGTCCGCGACGCGGTATGGCGCGAGCTGGTTGTCCGCGCTCGCCGGGACGGCCCGGCGTGGGTCGTGGCCGCGGTTGGTATTGCCTTGCCGGGCCTGCGGCACCTCGCTGGACTCCTCGCGTTGGGGTGGCGGGGGGACACCCGTGACCTGGACGCGGAGCTGCTGGTCGGGTTCATCGAACGTCTCACGACCATTGACCTGGAACCGCCGCGGGTAGTCGGCCGCCTTATTGACGCTGGTCTGCGCGCGGCCCGCAAGGCCCGCGATGCGGATTGCGATGCGCAGCTCATTCACACGGGCGTGACCGGGCCGATTGCGCCGGTGCAGCCGTGGGATCACCCGGACCTGGTGTTGGCCAGGGCTGTCGCGGCCGGGGTCATCGACGCGGACGAGGCGAACCTGATCGCTGCGACCCGCCTGGAGGACGCCACGCTCGCGCAGGCAGCGGCGCGCCTGGGTATCACCGCCAGCCTGGCCTCGTCGTGGCGGTTGAAGGCCGAACGTCGGCTTCTGGAGGCGATTCGCGCGGGCGATCTCGCCTTCGTGTCGCTGCATCCTCGCCGGCGCCGCAGCAATGCCGTGACGCACCACCGGGCCGCCGCGACTCACCAGCGGGTCGTCGTATCGACGAATGCCTGACCGTCGCCCACCAGCGCGTCACTCCCACGGACTCCGCGACTCACTGTCAGGTCGCCACGACCCAACAGCGCGCCGTCCTCGCCCCACACCGAGTCGCTGTCGCAGGAGCGACCCAACAGCTGCGGCGTGTTGGGTCGCTGTTGGGTCGCCGCGACGCGCCGGACGTCGTGTTGGCCACCCAACAGTGGGCCTTGGTGGGTAAGACATCGGACCGAGAGTCGGGCGGTGTCGGCGCCCCGGGGATCGGGGCGCGGCCGGCCTGAGTGGCCGTGTTCGCACCCGATCACCTCACGGCTGGAAGGAGCGATGCTCCCACGGCCCGCCCGGTCCCCGGTGGCGCACCTCAACCCCAATCGGCCCCGCAGCTGCGGGGCGGGAGGTGCTCACCATGGTCCGCCACATCCTCTACCGCTGCACCGTGGTCACGGTCGCGTTCCTGACGTCCGTGACCGGCCCGGCCCCGGCGTACGCGGCTACGCCGCACGTCCTGGTCGCCAACTCGCTGCCCGTGGTCATCAGCAACATCACCACCTGGATCGTCGGGATCCTCATCGGCGTTGCCACCCTGTTCCTGACCATCGGCGGCCTGCGTTACCTCGCGGCAGGCGGGGACCCGACCGAGCTGGACAAGGCCAAGTCCGCGCTCAAGAGCGCGCTGATCGGTTACGCCCTGGCCGTGCTCGCGCCCATCCTGCTCGCCGTCGTGCAGGGCTGGGTCGGGGGCTGAGGTGGACGACTGGCTCGTCGGCCAACTCATCAACCCCGTCATCGGATGGTTCGCCGCAACCATCCTCGGCGCGCTGAACGTCCTATGGGACCTGCTGGCCGCCACGGTGTTCGTCAGCCCCGACGTCACGCGGCTGCCGCAGGTCACCGCATTCGCCGACACGTCGCTGGCCATCGTGAACACCTGCTACGTGATGGCGTTCCTGTGGGTGGCCATCGTCGTGATGGGTCGCGACACCATTCAGTCCCGGGTGGGGCCGGGGGACCTCATCCCCCGGCTGGTCATCGGTCTGATCGCGGCGAACTTCGCCATCCCGATCTGTTCCACCGCGATCGAGCTGGTCAACGCCCTCACCGCTGCCCTGACCGGGCAGGACATCACCGCGCCCGGTTCGCTGCAGCAGCTGCGCGCCACCACGGCCGCCGCGCTGTCCGGGCAGACGGGAACGAGCCCGGTCGGGTTTCTTCTCCTGCTGATCGGAGGGCTCATCGTCGTCCTGCTCGGCACGCTGGTCGTGCAGTGGATCATCCGGTTGGGGTTGCTGGTCATCGCCGTGGGCGTGGCGCCGATCGCCTTGGCCCTGCACGGCACGGCGCAGACCGAGGGCGCGGCGAAGTTGTGGTGGCGGACCCTGCTCGGCTGTCTGGGGACGGTCACCGTGCAGGCCGTCGCCCTGCACACCACGTTGACGATCTTCCTGGCCCCGGACGCGAATCTTCCGGTCCTCGGGTTGCCCGGCGATCCCGGCGCGGTGATGAACCTGCTCATCGTCGTCTGCCTGCTCTTAGGTGTGGTCAAGATTCCCGCGCTGATGAGCCGCTACGTCACGCAGAGCCGGCCGAACCCGATGGGCACGATCCTGCGGGTCGTGCTCGTGCAGCAGCTGACCCGGGGCCTGTCCCGGGCGGTCGGCTCCCGAGGTGGGACCGCCCGGGCCGTCGGCGGGAGAGGCGGCGGCCCTGGCATGACCGGCGGCGGTGCGGCCCCCCGGCCGTGGCCGGTGACCGGCGGGCCAGGGGCGGGGCGACCCCGCCCGGCCCCGTCGTCCCCGGCACTGCTCATCGGCGGATCCGCACCCCGACCGCCGGCGCGGCCGTCCGGCGCCGGTGCCGGACGCATCGGCGTCGCCGATCCGACGGGCCGGTCGGTGCGTCCGTACCGCCGCGACGAGATCGCCGCCGGTGTCGATCTCTACACCCGCGCTTTGAAGGCCCGCGCCGCCTCGTCCTCTCGAAAGGCACCCTGATGACCATTGACCATGCCTCCCGTGCGGACGCCGAGGTCACCAGCACATCCCACGCCACATCCACCATCGTCGCGATCGCCTGGCCCACTGGTCGGCCGATCTACCGGTACACCGCCGCGGAGATCGCCGACGGTGTGGATCTCTACACCCGGGCGATGAAGGCCCGTGCCACTGGCACCACACGTCAGGGGGACCACGATGCGCCCGAGTGAGGACGCACCCCCGCAGGCCCGCATTCCCGCCGACGTCGACACCCCCGACAAGATCGTCTACGGGTTGACCGCGCGGCAGGTGGCCATCCTGGCGGTGGCCGCAGCGCTCGGCTACGGCATCGTCCGGTCGGTGGGGACGCTGCTGCCGCAGCCGGTCCTGATCGCGGTCCTCACCCCGCTCGCCGGTGCGGCGATCGTGCTGGCCCTGGGACGCCGCGACGGCCTGTCCATGGACGCCTGGCTGATGGCGGCGCTGCGGCACACCCGCGGCCCGAAGCGGTTGGCCCCGGCCGCGGCCGGGCACCCGGGGGCGGCGCCGGACTGGGCGCCGGGAACCGCCACACCCGCCACCGCGGTGCCGGTGCTGCGGCTACCCGCGACGGCCATCAGCGCCACGGGTGTCGTCGACGTCGGCACGCACGCCGTGGCGCTGGTGGCCTGCAGCACCGTGAACATCGGGCTGCGCACCGGCGACGAGCAGGCCGCCCTGATCGGCAGCTACGGACGGTGGCTCAACTCGCTGTCCGCACCGGTGCAGATCGTGATCTCCGCGCAGCGCGTCGATCTGTCCCGCCACGCCCACCGCATCGCCGACAACAGCGAGACGATCGCCCATCCGGCGCTGGCCGGCGCGGCCCGGGACTACGCCCGCTTCCTCGACGACCTCGCGGCACACCGGGACCCGCTGTGGCGCACCGTCACCGTCGCGGTCACCGCGACCGGCGAGAAGGCCCGCGACATTGAGGTCCTGCGCCGCGCGGCGCACGCCGCGTCGGCGCTGTCCGCGCTCGGGGCGCAGACCACCGTCCTGGACGGCGGTCACGCCGCCGCGGTGCTGACCTGCGCCACCGACCCCTACACCCCGGCCGACGTCACCTGGGCGCGTGCCCTGCCGGACGCGGCCATCACCGGATCAGGAGACGGACATGCCCCCACTGCCATGGTCTAAGCCCACCAGCGTTGACGCGGGCCCGGCCGACGCGGCCGGGCTCGCGGCCGTTGCGGGCCCGGCCGGGATCGAGAACACGCCCCGCTACCTGCGCGTCGGCGACGGGTACACGGCCACGTTGATCGTGACCGGGTACCCCGCCGAGGTCGGACCGGCCTGGTTGGATCCGCTGCTGGCCTGGCCCGGCCGCCTCGACGTCGTCGTCTACATCGACCCCCTCACCCCGCAGACCGCCGCCGCCCAGCTGCGCAAGCAACGGGCCCGGCTGGAATCCACCCGCCGCGCCGACGCCGACAAGGGCCGCCTCACCGACCCGGCCGCCGACGCCGCCGCCGACGACGCCGCCGAGCTGGCCGACCGGATCGCCCGTGGGCACAGCAAACTGTTCCGCGTCGGGCTGTACCTGTGCGTGCACGCCACCACCCTCGACGACCTCGACGAGGCCGTCGCGCACGTGCGGGCCACTGCCGCGTCGCTGCTGCTCGACACCCAGCCGGCAACGTGGCGGCAGCTGCAGGGTTGGACCACCACCCTGCCCCTGGCAACCGACGGGCTGGGCCTGCGGCGGGTGATGGACACCGACGCGATCGCCTCGGCGTTCCCCCTCGCCTCGGCGGACCTGCCCGCGCCGCTACCTGGTCAGCCCGGCGACACCGGCGGGATGCTCTACGGCCTCAACCCGGCCAGCAACGGCATCGTCTGGTGGGACCGGTGGGCACAACACAACGCCAACAGCGTCGTCCTCGCCCGATCCGGCGCCGGCAAGAGCTACTTCGTCAAACTTGACGTGCTCCGCTCCCTCGCTGACGGGGTGCACGTCGCGGTGATCGACCCCGACAACGAGTACATCCGCCTCGCCGACGCCGTCGGCGGCGCCACGATCACCCTCGGTGCCGGCGGGGTCCGCCTCAACCCCCTCGACATTCCACCCGGGGACCGCCGCCCGCAGGCGCGCACCCACCGGGCGTTGTTCCTGCACACCCTGATCGCGGTCCTGCTGGGACACCAGCCGCCGCCGTCGGAACGGGCCGCGTTGGACAAGGCCATCAACGACGCCTACGACCGGGCCGGGATCTCCAACGACCCCGACACCTGGCGCCGGCCGGCCCCGCTGCTGCGCGACGTCGCCGTCGCGCTCACCGACCAGCGCACCGACGCCGCCGACACCCTCGCCGCCCGGCTGACGCCGTGGACCACCGGATCGTTCCGGGACCTCTTCGACGGCCCCACCACCACCGTCCCGAGCGGGCAGCTGGTGTGCTGGTCAACCCGGCACCTCGCCGACGAACTGCGCGCCCCCGGCATGCTCCTGGCGCTGGACGCGATCTGGCGTGAGGTCGACACCCCGGCCGTCCGCTGCGCGCAGACACCCCGGCGGCTCGTCGTCGTCGACGAAGCGTGGACCCTGCTCCGCGACGGTGAGGGCGCCCGGTTCCTGTCGCGGCTCGCGAAGTCCGCCCGCAAACGTCGGGCCGGGCTGGCGGTCATCACCCAGGACGTCGGGGACCTGCTCGGCTCCGAGCTCGGGCAGGTCGTCATCGCGAACGCCGCCACCCAGGTGCTGCTGCGGCAGGCACCGCAGGCGATCGACGTCATCGCCGACGTGTTCGGCCTGACCGCGGGTGAAGCCCGGGTCCTGCTCTCCGCCGGCCGCGGCGAAGGCCTGCTGATCTCGGGCACCCACCGGGTGGGCTTCCAAGCGGTGGCCTCCCCGCAGGAGCACCGGCTGTGCATCGGGGACCTGGAGGTGCCCGACGACGAGTGACACCCCGGGCCGGGACTCGACCACCTTTCCGAGGGGCCACGGGCCGCCAGCAACGGCGGCGCCCTACCCCTTTGTCCGTGCTCTCACTGAGGGGTCCGACACCTGAGCATCAGTTGCACCACGAGGGCGGCCTGACCAACCCCGACCACCGTTGCGGTCAAGGCACTAGTCGGGGCCGACCAGGAGGACGAAGGTGCGTGCCAGGCCGAAATGGTCGGTACGCGGCCAATCCAGGGCGGCGAGCGCGGCGGCGGACGGTTCGTGCCGCTGGCCGTTGATCCGGACCTCGCACTCGGTGGAGTCACCACCCTGGCCGAGGAGCATGCGAACGCCATTGAGATACGGGCGGTCGAGCCCGGCCGCGATCACCGGCGCCAGGGTCGACCACGGCATCGCCTCGGCGAACCACTCCTGCTTAGCCTGCGATCCGTCGACGGACCACCCGGTCGCACTGCCGACTATCGCATGCCAGCCGGCGAACCCGCCCTGGTCGCCGGACCTGAAGTGGTTCGCCAGTCGCCCTTGCTGCTCGATCATTTCCAGGACCGTCACCAGGCAGGTTTCGATCCATGCCTGGATCGCCTGACGGGCCGCCTCGACCGGATCAGCCGCGAGGCCGAGCGTGCAGTCGACGACCGTTGGCACGTCCGGCCGGTCGACATTCAGCAGGATCTCCAGGTCCAGGTGGCGGTAATCGTCGCTGTCCGACGGAAGAACCCGGACACCCAACGATCCCGAGCGCAGCATCGGCCCTTCGGTCAGCAGCCACTCGCCACCGACCTCGGCAAGCATCGGCGCGGCAAGCTCCAGCACACGCTCGGCAGGGAGGGGCTGTGGGGTCGGCCGCTGGTCGATCATGGTAAATCACAGTACCGGCATCGCTCAGGGGCCCAACGTCGACGGTCACCCCTGACGGTGCTGTCGCAGATTCCCGCGCCCACGCACGCCAGCAGGTACTGATTCACCAACTCCTGCTCGTAGTCCGCCTCATCTTCGGCCGACCCGAGCCGACGCGGCGAACCCAACGAGCGCACGACAGTCAGCCCCACACCCTCGATCGAGGAGCTTGGCTGGACGTCATGAAAGCAGGAGTCACACCCGACCGGCCGGGACTCGACCACCTTCCCGAGGGGCCGCGGGCCGCCAGCACCGGCGGCGCCGGCCCCTTCTTGTCCGTGCTCTCACCGAGGGGTCCGACCAGTGAGCATCAGTGTCGTCTCCGCGTTCATCCCCGCAATCGCTGCCACCCTCACGCCCGCGCCCGCTCCCACCTCACCGCCGGCCGCGCCGTTGCCCGGCCCGTCTCAGTGGCTGCACGACACCGCCGCCGCTGCCATCGACTGGTGCCGGGACCGGCCCTGGCTCGCGCTGGTCGCCGTGCTGCTCATCGCCGCCGACCACACCGCGCGGGTCGTCGTGGCCGGGCGCCGGCACGCCCGGATGACCCGCCACGCCCACCTGATCACGATCAGCCCGCCGCCGCAGGTCGATCCGGACGGCGCCGCCACGCTCTGGGCCACCCTCGCCGAGGTCCTGAACACGGGGTGGCGGCGCCGGCTGCGCGAGGGCCGCCCGCACCTCGCCGTCGAGTACCGGTGGCACGGCCGGGAACTCACCATCGCCGTGTGGGTGCCGGGCACCGTCCACCCCGCGTCGATCCAGGCCGCGATCCGCGGTGCCTGGCCCGGCGCGGCGTGCACCGTCACCGATGCCACACCACCGCTGCCCCTGGACGCCCTCACCGTCGGTGGCGCACTCGCCCCCACCCTGGCGCCCTGGTACGCCCTGCACACCGAGCACCACAGCGACCCGCTGCGGACCCTGATCGCCGCCGCGTCCGGCCTGCGCGCCGCCGAGTCCGCCTGCGTGCAGGTCCTGGCCCGGCCCGCCACCGCCCGGCAGATCCGATTCTTGCGCCGCGGCGTGCAGAGCCTGCGCACCGGACACCCACCGCGCAACCTGCTCGACCCCGCCACGTGGCTGCGCGCCGTCCTCGACCTCACCCTGGAGCTGTTCACCACCGGCCGGCGGCCCCCGTCACCAGCAGCGCACCCATCCGTGCCCGGCGGTGACCCGCGGCGCGAGCGCGACGCCCGCGCCGGCATCGACAAGCTCACCGGCACCCAGTGGGAGGTCGCGCTGCGCTTCGGCGTCGCGCACACCAACCCCCGCGGCAGCGACCCTGTCACCCTCACGCCCCGGCTGGTCACCGTCTCGCATGGCGTCGCGTCGGCGTTCGGATCCTGGACCGGCCGCAACCGGCTGCGCCAGCGGCCCCTGCACGATCCGGCGCGTGTCCTGGCCGCCCGGGTGCTGCGCCGCGGGTTCCTGCTCAGCGCCGCTGAGGTGGCCGCGATCGCGGCACTGCCGCAGGACATCGCCGTGCCCGGTCTGGACCGGGCCCGCGCCAAGCCGATGCCCGCACCTGTCGCCGTGCCCACCGGAGGACGCGGCACGAAGGTCCTCGGCCGCGCCGACGTCGGCGGGCACTCCGTGGCTGTGAGCGTCACCGACGCCCGCCAGCACCTGCACGTGCTCGGCTCCACCGGCTCCGGCAAGAGCACCCTGCTGCTCAACATGATCCTCGACGACATCCACGCCCGCCGCGGCGTCGTCGTCATCGACCCCAAAGGCGACCTGGTCCTCGACCTGCTCGACCGGATCCCCACCAGCCACGCCAACCGGCTGACCATCATCGACCCGGACCAGCCGGCCGGCACCACCCTCAACCCGCTGCAGGGCGCCGACCACGACCTGGTCGTCGACAACATCGTGTCGATCTTCGGGCGGATCTTCGCCAAGCACTGGGGACCGCGCATCGACGACACCCTGCGCGTGGCGTGCCTGACCCTGCTGCGCAAGGCCAACGCCACGCTGACGCTGATCCCGCCGCTGCTCAACGACAAAACGTTCCGCCACGCCTTCACCCACGACCTCGACGACCCCGAAGGGCTGCGCGGCTACTGGGAATGGTTCGAGTCGACCCCACCGCCGCTGCGCGCCCAGGTCATCGGCCCGGTCCTGTCCCGGCTGCGCGCGTTCCTGCTGCGCGACTTCGTCCGCCGCACCCTCGGCGCCCCGCAGTCGAGCTTCGACATGCGCCGCGTCCTCGACGGCGGCATCCTGCTGGCCCGCCTACCCAAGGGACAGATCGGTGAGGAGACCGCCCGGCTGATGGGCAGTTTCGTCCTCGCCTCCGCCTGGCAGGCCGCGACCGGCCGCGCCCGCCTCCCCGAGGCGGACCGCCGCGACGCGTTCGCCTACATCGACGAAGCCCACAACTTCATGAACCTGCCGGGTTCGGTCGGCGACATGCTCGCCGAGGCCCGCGGCTACCACTTCGGCCTGGTCCTGGCCCACCAGAACCTGACGCAGATGCCCCGCGACACCCAACTGGCCATCTCCGCGAACGCCCGCAACAAGGTGTTCTTCTCCTGCGCCCCCGAAGACGCCCACCAGCTGGCCCGGCACACCATGCCCGAACTCGACGAGCACGACCTGTCGCACCTGGACGCCTACCGGGCGGGATGCCGGCTCGTCGTCCACAGCCGCGAAACCGCCGCGTTCACCCTGCGCACCAACCCGCCGCGGCCACTGATCGGGGAGTCGACGGCGGTCCGCCAGGCCGCCGCGCCGCCCCGCGCCGGGCAGCCCGCACGACGGCCTGCGATCGCCCGGCTCGCCGGGGTGGCCGACCTCCCCGGCCAGGGCACCGCTGATCCGGGTAACCCGCCGGCCATCGCAGGGGAGGCGCCGTGACCCACCAGCGCGCCACCAGGCGACGCCGCCCGGTGAGATTCAGGGCCTTCGCCGCCGCGGCGGGGACCGCCGGGCACCCACCGGGTGTGGTCCAGCCGCCACCGGGGGTCGGCCAGGATCCGGTCGTCGTCGCAGCCACCGACCCGGCCGGCGCCGGGCGCCGTGCTGCCGGCCCAAGGCCGCCCCTGCCCACCCAACAGCCCAGCGAGGAGCCGTCATGTCCGGTGACACCGAATCCCGACACCTCCCTGAGGGGGAGCTCTCCACGGGGGACACGCCGCCAACGGCGTCGCGTGCGACCACCCGTCGTCCGACCCCGGCGCACACCCTCATCGACGTGTCCCATCGGCTGCGACCCCGCGACTACACCATCGCCGCGCTCCTCGACGAGCACGGCACCCTCACCACCGAACACCTCACGGCCGTCCTGTTTTCCAACCCAACCACCTGCCGGCACCGTCTGCACCTGTTGCGGCGCCTGCGGTTCATCGACCGGTTCATCCGCAACCGGCCTGGCGCACCGGACCCGGTGTGCTGGCTACCCGGCCTGCTGTCCTCCCGCTACGTCGCCCTCGCCCGCGACGACAGCCCACCGACCGCCCGGGCGGTGCGGGACCGTCAGGACCGCATCTACTCCAGCCCCACCCTGCGCCACCTGCTCGCGGTGAACGACGTCTTCGTCGCCCTGCTCGTGCACGCCCGCCACCAGCCGGGCGCCGCGCTGACCCGCTGGTGGTCGGAGCGCACCACCGCCGCGGTGTTCGGTCACCGCATCAAACCCGACGGCCACGGCGTCTGGACCGACGGCGACCAGGAAACCGGGTTCTTCCTTGAACTCGACCGCGGCACCGAGCCGATCGGCCGCCTGGTGGACAAGTTGGCGTCGCACCGCAAGCTGCATGCCGAAGGCGGCCCGCAGTACCCGCTGCTGTTCGTCCTGCCCAGCCGACTACGCGAGCAGAACCTGCACCGCCGGCTCGCCGACCGGCCGGAACCCACCCTGACCGTCGCGACCACCTCACCGGAATCCGGGTCGAATCCGGCCGGGCCGGTGTGGCGGCTGGCCGGTAACGGACGCCACCGGCTCACCCTGGCCGACCTGCCGAGCAGCCACGGCCCACCCGGCCCGCTGACCCCCGGACCGGCGCGACCGGAGGACCATCCGCTGCGCCTCGTCGTCGACGTCACCTCGTGACCACGCGGGTGGCGACGCGCTGACTCGCGGACCAGCCGGGGGCCTTGAGCGTTCGGTGTCGGTGATGGTGGCCGACGAGGAGTCAGCGGTGAAGCCGGGCGAAGCCGGGTCCCAGACGTCTCGTCGGGTTACCCAACGGCCACGACGGTGGCGGGTTGGCCAACCGGCACCCGCACCTCACCCAACAGCGGTGGACCCGGCGGTGCCGTCGCACCGGCGTGCCTCACCGCCCGCGCCGGCAAAGGTCCGCGAGGCCGATGTGTGTTGGGTGACCGGGCTACGGTGAGGGCTCATTTCAATGAACCCCCTTTATGCCGCACCATCCGGGCCCCGCCGCCCACGACCGCGGTCGCCACCGCCCACCCGCCATCTGGCCGGTCGGCCTGCGCCGCCCGTAGGCGTCCCGCCCACCCTCGACACCACCTCGCGCCGATCCGGCGTCCACTGTGGATTCTTCCGCGAACCGCTGACGGCATCGCCGTCAAGCCCCCTTCCTCACCTCACCTCCCCTTTTCCTGGGAACCCGTCCCCGGCGCGCCCGCGCCCGGCCGCCGCCCCCGTGCAAGGAGGAACCGTGCCCCCTGGGTCCCTGACCATCGTGTGCCTGCCTGACGGCACCCCCGCCCACCGACTGGCCACCACGGCCACGACCCGCCTCGCGGGCACCCCGCTGACCCCCCTCAGCAGCGCCCGGCATTTCATCACCCGCACCCGCTGGCACCGCGGCAGGCTGCTGCAGCCCCGGAAGAACACCGCCGCCGGTGGACCCCTCCGATGGCTGGACCTCGAGGCGATGCGCGCCGCCGCCCGCGACGCGTTCTGGTGGCGCTGGCACCTCTGGAACCAGATCGTTGCCGGCACCCGCCCCGCCCAGCCCTACTGGACGTTCCTCGACCGGCACCGGGCCAGCGCGGGCACGTACCCGATCGCCACGGCCCGCCAGCAGTACCTCGCCCAACCCCGCATCGCGAGCATGCTCACCTACAACGCCCTACCGCACCGGCTCACCGGTCTGCCGACGAGCCACCTGGAGGCGCTGCAGTCCGGCGCGCACAGCTACGCCCACTACGGGTGGCTGCGCGCCGTGCCGGGCCGCAGCCTCGTCTGCCTCGACGGCGCTCACCTGGTAGCCGCCACCGACCGGTACGTCACCCAGGTGGCCTACCTCGCGGCGGTCAACCACCAGATCAGCCTGCTGCACCACCGCGATGTTCTCGTGGCGCTGCACACCCGCTGAACCCTTGCGTTACCCCCGAACGACGAGGCGGACCGGTCGCACCGGTCCGCCTACCGGCATGCGCGTCCCCCCTGTGCGAAAGGAGAACCGTTCATGCGCCTGACCGCGTGGGCGACAGCCCTGCGCCGGATCCCGATCGCCACCACGATCGGGGCCCAGGCCGCCCTGCTCGCCCTGCTGCTCACCGGTCGCCCCTGCGTGGCGGGCATCATCGCCGCCGTCGGCATCACCCAGTCGATCCTGCTGGCCCTGTCCCACCACCGTGCCGTGCACGCCGCGGACCGCATCGCCGACCTGGAGAGCGACCTTGCGGTCGCCTACCTTGACCCGGTCACCGGGCTCGCGGTCCGCCGCGTCGCCGAACACCACCTCATCGACGCCGCCGGCACCGACGTGACCGTCGCGCTGATCGACGTCGACGGCATGCACGCCATCAACACCACCCACACCCACGACGGCGGTGACCGGTTCCTCGCCGAGCTCGCCGCCCGACTCGAGCAGGCCAGTGACGTCGGTGACCTCGTCGCCCGCCTCGGCGGCGACGAATTCGTCCTCGTCACCCCCCGCGACCCGCGGACCCTGGCCCGGTCCCTGACCGGTGTCCTCGCGCCGCCCATCACGATCGACGGCGTCACCCGGCCGATGGCCGTCAGCATCGGCATCTGCCGCACACCCGGCGGGAACCCGCACCGTGCCCTCGGCCGGGCCGACCGGGCCATGTACGCGGCGAAACGCCGCGGCGGCGGCATCGCGCACTACGACCCCGTCCGCGACGGCGAGCCGCCCGCACCCGGTGTGCGCCCGGCGGTGCGACACCGCGACCGCCGTCCCCACGGGCACCGCACCGGCACCTCCTGATCCCACCCCGCGCCGTGCTGGCGCACCACGGGGTGCGGCCCGCAACCGGTACCCCCACCACAGCTACCTGATCGTCGTCCGACGGCAGGCACCTGATCGGGCTGCGGCAGTCACGGTCCGCGCGGCACTCACTGACGCCGCGCCGCACTGCCGGCCGCTGACCGGGCCGCTACCGCGCCGCGTGCTGCCTTGCGGCGCCGGCGCCCCTGCGGGCATTTTCACCGGCCGCTGCCCGGCCTGCGCACCTGATCACCCCACCCGGGCACGGCAGCGCCGCCGTGTCCGGGTTCGTCATCCCCCGTGAAGGAGCCCGGCATGACCGACCTGTTCACGTCTCCTTTCCTCCCCGCGGCCGTGCTGCATGTGGGGCAGGCCGTGCACGTCAACGCCCGCGCCGCCTGGCTACCGGCCACCGTCACCTCCCTGGCAGCCGCGCGCGTCGGCGTCGACTACCACCTCGCTGTGGCGCCTGGTCGTCGGCGCACGGAGGTGGTGGCGCCCTGGAGGGTGCGGCCCGCCGACGGGGTGTGCCTGCGCCCGGTGCGCGAGCTGCGCGCCGGGGACGACGTGCTCGCCTTCGACGGCACCACCCGCACCGTCGCCGCGATCTGGCCTAGGCGTGACCGCTGGTGGGTCATCTCCCACGCCGACGGTGCCCACGCGGTCGTACCGCCGACCGCTGTCCTGCGCCTGACCGACCCGACCCCGACGGTCACCGTCCACGGCATTGCGCTGTGAGCACGCGCCGTCACCCGACCGAAGGAGGAATACCCGATGGGTAACCGCGCCGTGGTCACCATCACCGACGAACACGGGAACAGCCGCTGCTTCTGGGCCGGCTGGGGCAGCCCGGAGTATCAGATACCGCATGTGGCCGACTTCGTCGCGTGGGCCGACCGGCATCAGCGGCCGCTGACCGTGGACAGCTGGCTCGCCCACGCCGACACCTTCCCCGGCACCCTGCCGCGGGTGGAGGTCACCGGCACCACTGCCGCCAACGACACGTACATCGGTGACCTCGACTACCGCTACCACCTGGTCCTGCACGACGACTCGCATGCGGTGCGGTTGCGCGTGCACCACCTGCGCGGGCCGTTGGGGCAGCCACAACCGCAGATGGTGGCCGAGCTGACCCACGCCACCCTCTTCGGGGAGGCCGCGCGGCTGTGCGAGCTGATGGCCGACCGCGCCCACCAGTGGGCCGACAGGCACGGCGGCGCCGCGCCGCCGGGCAACGACCCCGACGGGTGGCGGCGCCGCGCCGCAGGATTCCACGAGATCCACCGATCGACGCCGGTGGTCGCGTTCGGCGCGAACCTCGACGCCCGCGTCGTCGCGGCGCGCTTCGACGCGCCGCACCCGGCGATCCACGTCGCCGGGGTGTGGGTGATCGCCGCCGTCGACGCCGGCGGCGTGCTGCAGGTGTCCGCGCACCTGCAGGACGCGGCCGGGTGGCTGCGCCGCCCCGACGGCACCGTGCCGATGCGGGTCACCGTCGACGGCGAGCCCGTGTTCGACGCCTAACCACCACCACCGCACCCGCGCCCCGAAGAGCCGCTCCGATCGGAAGGGCTCGACGGGGGCCCCATCTTCCGCTCCTGGCCGACGCCCGGCCATCACGTGTCGCCGGGCATGGCCGGACGGCCCTGCCCGGCGACCCACCTCCCAAAGGGGTTCCGCATGGCGCACACCGCTTACACGTTCATCGTGGTCGCCGAGGACGGCACCAGCCACGAACACCACACCCGGCAACGCACCGGTGGCGTTGACACCTGGCTGCGCCGCGCGGTCGGCGCCGCGCCGACACCGATCCCGCTCGCCGCCGCACACCTGATCGCCTGGCGTGACGCGCCCGCACCATCGGTGGGTCGCCGCCCCAACCCCGCCGCCGGTCTGCTCATCGCCCACCTCGGCGGCGCCCGGCTGCCGCTGGCCGGCCCGATCGCCCTGACCGGCTACCGCGACGGCGCCGCCCGCAGCCTCACCGCCGCCCAGGTCGACGCGGTCCTGGCCGCGCTGACCCACTGCCGCTGATGTGCCCCACCCGGCGGCCCCGGGGTCGCCGGCCATTTTCACCGCATCGTCAAGGAGGACCCACCGTGGTCGCACCCCGCACGCTCCGGCTCACCAGCCGCGACGACATCGTCGTCGCGGTGCCCTACCTCCTCGGGTTCCACCCCACCGACAGCCTGGTCTGCATCGCCCTCGACGACCGGCGGATCCGGTTCGTCGCCCGACTCGACCTGCCCGAACCGTCCGAAATCGACGACTTCGCGGAACCGGCCGCGCACACCGCGACCCTGTTGGCGCGGTACGCGTCGGCGGTGATCCTCGTCGGCTACGGCGGGTGCGACCGCGTCGCACCCGCGACCGCCGCCCTGTCCGCTGAGCTGCAGAGCATCGATGTCACCGTGCCCGAGGTGCTGCGCGTCGACGGCGACCGCTACTGGTGCCTGTGCGGTGCGCCGGCCTGCGCCGACGGTGTGGCATATGACCCGTCCGCCAGCAGGGTCCCCGCGGAGGCCGTCTACCTCGGGATCGCGCCGCTGCCGGACCGGGCCGCGTTGCAGGACCTGATCAGCCCGATCACCGGGCCGCCCCGCGAGCGGATGCGCGCCGCGACCGACACGGCGCTGCGCCGCCTCGCCGGCATGCTCACCGACGGCCGGGACCCCACCGTCGCCGCTGGCGGGCAGTCGCCGTCATCCCCGCCCGAACAGGTCGTCACCGACGGTGTCACGGCCGTCCGGCAGGCCTACGAGAGCGCGGTGCGCGGGGACGTCCTGTCCGACGACGACGTGGCGTGGCTGACCGCCGTGCTCATGGTCCCCGAGGTCCGCGACCACGCCTGGATCACCGGCGACGGCAGCGACGCGCAGCGGCGGCTGTGGACCGACGTGACCCGACGGGCGACGCCGGGACTGAGCGCCGCCCCGGCCTGCCTGCTCGCCGTCACCGCCTACCTCGACGGTGACGGCGCCCTGGCGCGCATCGGCCTGGACCGGGCCCTCGACGCGGACCCGGACTACCGGCTCGCGCACCTGCTCGGCCAGGCCCTGCAGGCCGGCGTGCCGCCGCAGGTCTGGCAGGCCGCGATCACCGGCACCACCACCGAGTAACACCCCCCGTCCGGTGCCTGTACCGGGCGCCGCCGGCACCGCCCGCGAACCCCGCACACCGGGGTTCGCGCACCGCTTGAGGTGAGGGCAGCCGGTGGCATCCCGGCTGCCCTCACCACCCAACCCCTGGGGATTGGAGGTGTGGGCACCCATGTCCACCTTCGCGCAGATCACCGCCGTCGTCGCGGCGCTGACGCTCACCGCCGCCATCACCGCCCACCTGACCGGCCGCCGCACCGCCGGGCGCTACCGGGCGGCGCTCACCGCCGCCGTACAGGCCGCCCACCGTGATGACCTGACCGGCCTGGGCAACCGCGCCGGCTTCCGCGCGGCGCTGGCCGCCGCCTCCGCACGCCGCCGCCCCGTCGCCGTCATGGTGGTCAACCTCGACGGCACGCGGACGGTCGTCGGGCGGTTCGGCGACCGCGCGCTCGACCAGCTGCTCGTCCTGACCGCCGGCCGCCTCGCGCATGTCGCGTCCGCTGGGGGCGGGGCGGTGTTCCGGATGCGACGCGACGAGTTCGCCGTCATCCTCGACGATCCCGCCGCCGCGCCCGGGCACGCCGGCCGGCTGGTCGCTGCCGTCGCCGACCCGACCGACCTGCGTATCACCGGGCACCGGATCACCGTCACCGTCACCGCGTGCGCCGGTGTCGCCGTCTTCACCCCCCATGAGGACCCGGATCAGCGGCGGGCACTCGGGCGCGCCGACCGGGCGATGCGCGCGGCGAAGACGATCGGCCGCGGACGCACCGCGGTCTTCGACCCGGTCAGGATGCGCGGCCACGACCGCCCACCCGCCCCGGACGCCGGCACCGGGACGCGGTGATGAAGACCCGCAGACCGGTCGTCTGCCGGGTGGGGGAGCGGCCCACGGCGCCGCCGCCCGGCGGGGATGTGTACGGGCTGATCGACTGGGACGACGCGCCGATCCTCATCGTCGGCCGTAGCGCCGACGCGGTCACCCGCGAAGCCATCCGGATCTTCGCTAGGACCCTCGCCGAGACCGGTGGCCTGGCCGAGGACGACCCGGACTTCACCCGCCGGCATCCGCTGCCGGATCCCGACGGCCCGATCGGCGTCATCGACAGCTGGCTGACCCGGCTGCGCCGGGCGACCGTCATCCCCTGGTTCGCCATCCTCGACGACGAGGTGGTGATCGCCCGGTGACCGGTCCTCACCTGTTCAGTCGCGTCCGGCCTTAACTCGCCCCATTCGCGGGGCGGCGGCTTCACCTCGTGCCTACGGGCAGGTGGGGGCCGCAGCGGGTCCCCACCTGTCCGCCGCCACGAGGCGGGGATAGGAGGCCACCCTGATGGCCACGCGTCAACCCCCGGCCCGAAAGGCCCGGGCCAATAGTGCAGCTACGCAGCACGACACCACCAGCACCACTGAGGAGGCATCCCGCCGCGGCGACGACGAGCGCGACGGGCTGCTGGCGAAGATCAAAGCCGACTTCGACGACCGGCTGGCGCGGATGGCCGCCGACCCGGCGCAGTGGATCGAGTTCATCGACCACGTTGCCGCGTTCGGGGCCCGGTACAGCCTCGGTAACCAGATCCTGCTGCTGGTGCAGGCCGACGAGCGCGGCATCACGCCCCGCTACTTCCTGCCGTACGGCAGGAAGGACGGCTCGACCGGGTGGAAAGCCCACCAGCGGTATGTGCGCGCCGGTGAGAAGGCTTTCAAGATCTGGGCGCCCATGAAGCGCCGGCCGACCGAGGAGCAGGCCGCCGCGTGGGAGGCCAACGGCCGCACCGTCCGCCGGGAACCCTCCGGCCGTCCGGCGGTCCAGGTGGTCGGGTTCGGTCTGGCCAACACCTTCGAGCTGTCACAGACCGACGGGGAACCCTTCGACCCGCCGACCGTGCTCGTACGCCGGCGGGTCAACCAGCGTGGGGACCGCCCGCAGTTGCTCGTCGGCGACGACCCGACCGGTGTCTACGACGACCTGGTCACCCTCATCACCGGCGAGGGCTACGACTACAAGCTTGTCGCACCGCACACCGGGCACCTCAACGGCGCGAACGGCGTCACGGTCCCCGGCCCGGACATCCGGGTCGTGCAGGTCCGCGACGACGTCGACCCGGCGCAGCGGACCAAGACCACCCTGCACGAGTTGGCGCACCTCCGTTGCGGGCACCTCGACGCCCTGACGTCCGGGCACACCCTGCACCGGGGCCGCACCGAAACCGAAGCCGAGAGCGTCACGCACATCGTGCTGCGGGCCCTGGGAATGGACAGCGCGGCCTTCTCCGACGCCTACGTGTTCGGCTGGGCCAACGGGGACATGGACCTGGTCAAGGAGTGCGCCGCCACGGTGCTGCGGGTCGCCAAGCAGATCCTGGCCGACCTCACCCCCGGCGACCGTGACGACGCCGCCGATCCCAGCCCGCCCGGACCCGGCGCACCGGAGCCGGTGGCGCTCGCACTGGCCGGCCCGCCGCCGGTGGGACCGGAAGCCGGCTGATGGACACCAGTGACGGTCAGCTGACCGCACCGCTGCGCAGCGGGCCCCTTCCGGCCACCGCCTGACCGCACCATCCTCCGGCAGGGCCGACAGGCCGGGCCGCGCCGCGCCCCGGCGCCCCTGCCGACGACCCGTCCATTGGGGATCGGCAACCGCCAGCCCCTCCAACGCCCACCCAGTAAATCCCTTCCCGGGGATCGTGCCGGCCCTGTGCCGTAACCCCGGGGGGCTGCCCCGGGGTGAGGTGCGCGGCCGGCGCGGCACCCGGTGACCGAGGAAGGACACCATGTTCGAGCCATCCGCGCAGATCACGTCCCTGCTCACCGCCATCAGCGTGAAGGAGTCCGCCGCCGCGGGAATGCGGGCGATGATGCACCGCGAACAGGAATTCCCCAGCCCGACGCAGGCCCGGCTCACCGGTATCGCCCTGGACCCGTACGGCCGCGCCTACGCCGACGAGGTCCTGGACGCCACCTGGGCCGACGAGCAGCGCCAGCAGGAACTACTTAACGCCGAACACCTCAACCGTGACGTCATCATCGGCAGCGGCTTCCACGCCGCGACCTACGCCGCCGTGCGCGTCCTCAGCGGTCACCCGAAACCGCTGGTCCTGGAGCGCACCGGCCGCGTCGGCGGCACCTTCGCGATGACCACCCGGCCGGTGTTCCACCTCAACTCCCGCAACCGCGCCGGCAGCGCGGGCCTGGCAGGTGACCAGGGCACCAGCCCGAACTACCTGCCGGGCGCACCGATCCAGGCAGCGAACGTGTCGATGACCGAGTACCAGACGAACACGGACATGGCCTTCGTGATCCGCCTCGCGTTGGCGCAGTTCGCCGACGTGGTCCCCCACGCCACCGTCCTGTCCGTCAACGAGGGCGACCCTGGGGTAGAGGTGGAAATCGAGGGCAGGACGTCGCTGCCCGCCGGGCGGGTCATCGACGCCCGCGGCCTGGGTGACCCGGCCGGCCAGGACGTCGCCAACGGCACCACGATCCTCACCTACCCGCAGTTCATGCACCGCATGGCTGGCATGTGGCCGCTGCGCGGGGTACGTCGGGTCGCGGTGATCGGCGGCGGTGACTCCGCCCGATGCGCCGTCGAATCGTGCCTGGGCCTCGCCCCGCAACCGTTCATGGCCGCCGCGGCCCTGGACCAGGTGCAGCGCATCGACTGGTACGCCGAGGACCTGCCCAGGACCTGCGACCAGTGGCGCGACGACAGCCGGAGCAGGTATCAGGGGATCGGCCGGTACCTGCGCCCGGACCGGTTCGGGGTCCGACGACTCACCGTGCTGCCCCGCCGGGCGCAGCCCGTTGCGCTGCCCGGTGTGGGACTCATCGACGGCCGCACCTACGACCTCGTGGTGGTCTGCACCGGCAACCAGGAGACCACCATCGGCGGCCTCGGCCTCGGGGACTTCTACGAGTACACGACCGCCGACGGGACAGTCGTCGCGCGTGAGCACTACGAGCTGCCCGCGTTCCGCGTCGGCCCGCACGCCCGGCTGCCCTTCACGGCACGGGAACGTACGGACGGTATCGCCGACATCGCCGCGAACGCGGTGTCGATGTTCCGCACGGCGTCCAAGACCGCCGCGTTGGCGGCAACGCTTCCCGCGGTGACGCTGACCTAACCCGACGGCGTCAGGCGACAGCCGGCATCACCGCCACCACGCCCACGTCGCTGCAGGAGCGGGCACTCCGGCCGCCCTCACCTCATGAGGGGGTGCGGGCCGCGGACGGCACCCACTCGCCGCCCTTTCGCCTCACCACCTGACCCGCACGCACTCAGCGACGGACACCCCATGGGTGGCCGTCGCGGCGGAATGCCCACCCCCGGGTGGCCCAGCGTCGCGCCCCCTCGGCGCTGGGCCACCCTCCCCACTGGAGGAGAAGCGCATGACCCTCGACGAGCACCACCGGCCCCGACGGGTGGATCTACCCAACGGAACGGAGACCTCGCGTCGCCCACCGGTCGAACACGCCGCCTGGATCTTCTACGCCATCGCCGCCCTCGGCTCCACCATCGGCCAGATCTGGGTCGGCGTGCAGATCCCGCCGTGGCCCGACACCCTGCACTGGTGGTGGCGTGCCGTGTTCGTCGCACCGTTCGCGATCGTCATCGACCTCGGCGGCGCCGTCACCGCAGCGTTCGCCGACTGGCGGCAACGCCTCGGCGAGGCCGCCTACGGATGGCGGGCCCTGTCCGCCGCCACCGTGACCGTCGGCGTCACCACCAACATCGTCGGCCACGCCGACGTGGCATACCTCGCCGTCGTCTTCGGCGGCCTCGGCGTCTTCGCCTACGCGATCTGGCTGATGCACAGCGCCGCACGCCGCCGTGACGCCCTGCGCGCCACCGGGAAACTCGCCGACACCGCCCCCGTCTACGGCCTCACCCAGTGGTGGCGCGAACCAGCGGTCACCCGCCGCGCCCGATCCCTCGCCCTCACCCAACAGCTGCCGCTACACCAGTCCCTCGCCCACGCCCGCCAACAACTCCGCGACGAGAAACGCCGCACCGCCCTCGCCACGCACGTGGAAACGCTGATCCGGTCCCGGCACGACGACCCCGTCCGCGCCGACATCGCCGCGACCACCCTCGACCTCGACGCGGTCGCCGCCGACCTCACCGCCCACGCCGACGTGACCGGCTGGGCGCGCGTCATCGGCGCCGACCTGCGCCCACCGCCCGTGCCCCTGCCGGGCGTCGGCGGCGACGTCGACGCGGACCCCGAGCGGGAGTCCGTGACGGTGGCCGGACCGATGCCGCCCGCCGACGTGCTGCGCCGGGTGCCACAGGACCAAGCCTCCTACGACCGGTGGCGGCAACTGTGGGCCGACCTCAAAGCCGACCCGGACCTCGAACTCGCCGCGTTCGCGCACCGGCACGGCATCTCCCTGCGGCAGGTCCAGTGGATCCGTCGCACCGGCGCCAGCGGCCTGCTCGACTCACCGCTCACCCTGATCGACCGGATCGCCCAACTGGCCGCCATCAACGGTCATGCCCCGCACCACCCGTCATCCACCTCATGAGCCTGCGCCAAGCGGCGCGCATCCCTGCCCAGTCCACGCCGGACCCCTGCGGGAGCCCGCACGGTAGATCGGCGCGGGCACCTACCTCGACGGGAGTTCTTCATGCATGTACACACTCTGCGTCGGCTGCCGTGAGCGGCCGCCTCATCGCCCTCACCGCCGCCGTCGTCGTTGGTGTCGCGTCCCTGTGCGTCGCCGGACTGGTCACCCTCACCGGAGCAGCGACGGCCTGCTCGGTCGTCACCACCCCGGCGGGCACTACCGGCCGTTACGACACCGGGCAGGTGCACCACGCCGACGTCATCGTCACCGTCGGCGTCCAGCAGGGCATACCGGTCCGCGGGCAGGTCATCGCCGTGGCCACCGCCCTGCAGGAATCCGGGCTGCGGAACCTCGGGCACCTCGGCGAGGACAACGACCACGACTCCCGGGGGCTGTTCCAGCAGCGACCGAGCCAGGGCTGGGGAACCCCCGCGCAGATCATGGATCCCGAGTACGCGGCGGGAGCGTTCTACCGTGCGCTCGTCACCGTCGCCGGCTGGCAGTCCCTGCCGCTCGCCGTCGCCGCGCAGGCCGTGCAACGCTCGGCCTACCCCGACGCCTACGCCCGGTGGGAGGGCGACGCTGCCGCCCTCGTCGGGCTCGTCTCCGACCAACCGGCCGGTAGTCCCGGCGAGCAGTGCATCAGCGTCGGCGGCTGGATGAGACCGATCCAGGGAACGTTCGTATCCGGATTCCGGACCGACGACCGGCCCGGTCACGACGGAGTCGACATCGCCGCCGCCAAGGGAATCCCGATCCACGCCGCCGCCTCCGGTCTGGTGATCCGCGTGGTCTGCAACGCCCACCGGCGCGACGGCAGCCCCTACTCCTGCGACGTGGACGGCCACCCGGTCACCGTTCTCGGGTGCGGCTGGTACGTGGAACTGCGCCACCCCGACTCGACCGTCACCCGCTACTGCCACATGCGGCGGCGGCCAGCGGTCGATGTGGGCCAGCAGGTCGCCGTTGGCCAGGTCATCGGTCAGGTCGGCAGCAGCGGCCACTCATCCGGGCCGCACCTGCACCTGGAGACCCACATCGGCGAGCATGCGACCGCATCCCATGCCGTTGACCCCGTCGGCTTCTTCGCCTCGCGCGGCATCGACCTGACGGCCACCTAGCGCACGTCACGTCCATCCAGGAGGTTCGCCGGGAAGTCGCGGGGTGTGTAGGTCACTCGGTGCTAGAACGTCGCTGGGCGGCCCGCCCGGCTGCTCACCATCGCGCCTGGGAGGCGCGACAGGTCCTTTTTTGCATCCCTGTCGACTACTCTCGGTAACGGGACGGTGGCGGGTGCAGGGGGTTCTGGATGGAGAGGTCACGCAGGTGTGTCTAGCGGACGGACTCGGCGTCCAGCAGGTCAGCTGCGGCGAGGACGGTGGTGGTGAACTCGTCCGGTGGGAGCGTGGCAACGAAGATCGCGCCGAGATCGTCGGGGACGGGATGCGTCGGTCGCCAGAACGAGAAGACCAGCACCAGGTCGCCGTCCAGATAGGCGTACCGGGACACATTGTCCAGGATTTCGCCCCACTGCAGGAACCAGAAACGTTCCCGGAACTCTGTGCCGTCCTGCTCCAGGAGCCGGAAAACAGTCTCTGGAGAGCGTCCCGGGTAGGGGCAGGCAGGGACGTCGCGCCGCCGTATCCGCGCTGCCGTCGACCGCATGGCCGGGCGTAGGGAGGGGAGGTAGGCCGAGTTGTCGTCCGTGGTCAGGTGCGTTCCCGCCGCCCACACATCAATGGTACGAAGGGTGGGCGACTCGACCTCGCCGACCTCTACCGCGAAGGTGGCCCTGTCACCGAACCGTCGTGTCATCAGCTCGGCAGGCTATCAGCCACCGCGGCTGCGTCGACCTGGCGGAAGACGATTCTGTTGGTTAACGGCCTTCGGTCGATGGATGAGCGCCGGCCATGAGAACTTCGAGTGCTGCGGCATGCATGAGGGCGCTGCGCGCGAACAGAGCGGGCCCGGGGGTGGGCTGTGTCTGCCCGTCGAGCCCGCTGTAGCGCCCGCCCGCCTCGTCCACGATAAGCGAGGTGGCTGCGTAGTCCCACACCTGTCCCCGAGCCTGGATGGCGAGGTCCATCTGCCCGCTCGCTACTAGCAGCGCGGCGTGGGTGCTCCACGGCACGGTCTCTGTCATGACGCTCAGCGGCGCGATCATCTCGCGTTCAGCCGGGAGGAGCCCGTCGTCGGTGGGGATCACGCCGAGTCGACTTCCGCGTAGGGTCTCCCGTCTATCGACGTCGACGGTGATCCGTCGCTCGTCGGTAACCGTCAGTCCGGAGAAGTCCGCTCGGAATGCTCCGCTGTCCCGCTGCGCCCACCAGATGCTGCCTTGAGCGGGTACCGCTGCCACGCCGACGACGATCTCGCCGGCCTCTTCCAACGCGACGAGCACGAGCCATCGGTCGTCACCAGCGATGAACAGAGCGGTCCCGTCGATCGGGTCAACGATCCAACGGCGCCTGCCCCGACCGCTTTGCCCTTCCTCTTCGCCGAGGATCGCATCGTCGGGCCGCGCGTCGGCCAACACCTCTCGGATAGCTGCTTCGACAGCGCGATCAGCTTCCGTCACCACGCTGCCGTCCGACTTCAGCTCCCGGGGAAGCTGAGCGATGGTCGCAAAGTACCGCAGGCCTACTGCGGCGCCGGTCAGAGCAGCACGGCGAGCAAGCAATAGATCATTTTCCATGATCGCCATTATGCCCAGAGCGCCGCTATGGACGCCGGGAGGCGGCTGCGTACGCACCGGCATCTCCAGGATCAACGCCGGCATCCGCAATCGTGGGCGTAGGTGTCGCTGTTGCGATTGGGCCAGGGAGGCGTTGCTTGCGGTGGCTGCCTGTGCAGTCGGCGGTGGTTCAGAGCTCGTATCTATCGCCCATCGGGGAGACACACCCGCTACACCCTGCAGAATCAGGTTGGAAAGGCTCACGGGTGATGTCGGCTGGCGGAGACTTCACTGGTGGGTGAGCTCGTGGAGCAGGCTGGTGGCGAGGTCCTCGGTGTCGGCGTCGATGTCGATGCCGGCGTCACCGAGGTCGCCGCGCAGCGCCACGAGCCGTTCACGTACGCCGACGGCGTCACCGAGACGCGCCGCGGTGCGCATCGCCCGGCGGGTCAACTCGTCGGAGAGCGGATCGAGGGCGCGGGCGGTGTCGTAGAGGGCGAGCGCGGCGGCAGGATCAGTGCCGAGGTGCAGCCCGGCGGCCTGGGCGTAGACCTTCACCAGGTGGCGTCGGGCGTGCTCGCGGTCGGTGTCGATCCACTCGTAGGTGCTGCCGTCGGCGAGGCCGCCGCAGGCGGCGGCGATCGCGGCGTGCAGGTGGGCGAGGCGATCCGCATCGTCGACGGCGGTGGCGACCCGGGCGTAGGAGTCCTGGACGGTCCACCAGTCGACGTCGAGCAGGGTCGGGTCGAGGTGGTAGCGGCCGCCGGTGTTGATGACCGGTTCGATCTTGGGGGTGGCGTCGTTCGGTCCGGTGCCCGTCTGGGCGATGGACCGGATGGTGGTGCGGAGGTTCGCCGCGCAGGTGGAGAGGCGCTCTGACGCGCGGGAGACGGTGACGTCCGGCCAGATCGCCTCCATGATGTCGTCCAGGTTCGCGCCGCCGCGGTGCACGACCAGGTACACGAACAGCTCCATGCTCTTGGCGCGCAGGCCGCGTACCGGTATGCCGTCGCCGTCGAGGATCGTGGGATGGCCGAGCACGCGGGCGCGCACGCGGCCGGCGGCAGCGGTGGCTCCCTGATCCGGTGGGGCTGCGCCCTGCGCCGGCAGGGAGCTCTGCGGTGTGGGGTTCACCTTCTCGGGCGCTGCGCGGGTGGTGTCGCCGTGTCGCACGGTCGCCGGCGCGCCGGGTGCAGGTGGGCCCGGCGTGGTGGTGGCGGGTGCTGTGCCGCCGTGCGCCTCGGCGAGCATGCGCAGGATGTCGGTGGCCGCGGTGGCGCCGAGGACGCCGACGCGCTCGCCGTGACCGCCCCCGGTGGTGCCGTCGGCGGCGACGGTCAGGGTGATGCCGTGGGGCCAGGTGCCGATCAGGGCGGCGCCGATGTCGACGTTCGTGCCGAGGTGGATCGCGGTGGCCAGCCGGGTGTGCCAGCTGTGCTCGGGGACGTCGGCGATGAGCAGCAGGTGCGGCAGCGGCTCACCGACCGTGTGCTCCTGCTGGAGGGCGAAGACGGTTACGGCCTCCTGGTCGGCGAGGATCCGGCTGCGGCGGATGATCTCCTCCTCCAGCAGGGTGAGCGCTGCGGCGAATGTCGGGGCGACGGTGAGTCCGGGCATCGGGTGGAGGTCCACCGCGGACACGCCGAGCAGCGTTGTCAGTGTGGCGGCCGGGATGATGACGCGGCCGTGCGCGTGTGGGCCGTCGGCACCGGGGGTGAGGGTGGCCACCAGCAGGGCGCGGGCGGCGTCCAGGGCGGCGGGTCCATCCAGCCCGAGCCCGGCGCCGACGCGCGCGGATTCGGTGTCGTTGGGCGCGGCGGACGACGGTGGAGGTGTCACCTGCGCGGTGGTGTCCTCGCGGACGGTCCGCCCGCGCGCCGGGGTGCGGGTCAACAGGTGCGGTGCGATGCGCCGCACGCCGTGGCGCAGCCGGGTCAGCGCCGCCAGCGGTGGCGTCAGGTCCGCATCAGCGAGAACCGGGCTGGTGATGGGCGTGGGCCGGTAGCGGTGACGGCGGCGCTTCCACACCATCGTGGCGGCCGAGACCAGCGCGGCGGCCAGTCCGGCGCCGATGGCGCCACCGCCGATCTCCACCCATCCCCACAGCGAGTGGGAGGGCCTGTCGTCGGTGGTTCCGGCCGGCGGTGTGGTGGCGTTGCTCCGATCGGCGGTTGGCGGACCGGGTGCGGTCGTCGATGTTGCCGGGTTGGTGATGCCGGGCGTCGGCGACACCGACGCTGAGGGTGGCTCGACGACCCCGTCGTCGGCGGCAGGTGATGTTGCCGAGGGCTGGGGCCTGGCGGTAGGCGACGTGTTCGGCGCTGCCGTTGGTGAGGAGGCGTGCGCAGTTGTGCGCGGCGCGGCGGTCGCAGTCGTCGGTGGTGAAGCGGTCGGCCCTCGCGGTGGGTCCTGGGTGGGGGGATTGCGCGGTGGCGCGGAGTCCGGCGGCATGTCAGCAGCGGGCAGGGTCAACACCCAGCCAGGGAAGATCAGGTTCGGGTTGCGCAGCGTCCCACCGACGGTGGCGAAATGGGTGCCGCGATTCAGGGCGAAGATCTCACGCCAGCGCTTGTCGTCGCCGAGGGCTTCCTCGGCGATCTCGGACAACGTGTCGCCCCGTTGAACAGTGTGGGTGGGAGCGGTCCGGTGGGCGGGCGGCGGATGCTCGGCGGTGGAGTGGGTGGCCAGCGGTCTGGGTGCGGCGGTGACCGGTTCAGTGGCGGGCTGGTCGGTGGTGCTGGTGACAGGTGTGGCGTGGGCGATGGTGCCGGTGGCCGTGGTGACGGCGCTGGCGCCCAGCAGGGCTGCGGTGAGGCTGCGGATCGGGCCGGGGAGGCGGATTGTGACCGTCCAGCGTGCCCGGCGCGCGAGCATGGCGTAGGCGTGGGTGAGCAGGGTCGTGATCAGCACCAGCCACAGCGTCGCTGCCGCAGCGCCGATGAGGGCGGTGACGAGGTGAGGGCTCAGGGGAGAGGCGATCAGCTGCCGGATGTCATCCGACGTCGGTGACGGGGGTTGCCAGGTGTCGGTCGCGGAGAGAACGACCGGAGCGGTGGCAGTGGTCAGCACGCTGGTGGCAAGCGCGAGGGTGCGGGTGCGTGTCACCTGCCCTCCGTTCATCGTCTGGTTCCGGCCGGAACCGGTGGCGGCGGGTGGCATCACCCGGTGCCGCGACGCTATGACCACGGACCTGCCGGGGGAGTGACTCGGTGACTCACAGAACCTCACGACGCCTGACACGACCTCACACCTGCAGGTCGGCGAGGCGGCGGTCCGGCGGTGAGAGGTGCACGGATCGCCGCGCGGGGACAGCGTCGGATCCGGCTACCCGGCGATGACGGGGAAGATCCGGGGCAGCATGAGTGCATGAGCCCCGCGGATCACCTTGCGTACGGTGCGGTCAAACGTGTCGGACCCGACGGCCTGGACCGCCTGGACGCGATCGAAACCGTTGTCGTGACGACCAAGAGCGGCCGCTTGATACCGCTCCATGGGGGCTGACGCAGGAGGACGTCTTAAGCAAGTGTGGGGGCCGTACCGATTCCGGCCAGGGACCGATCATGCGACAGCGGATGGCAGGCACATCCCGGCGTGTGACCTGGACCGTGGCAGCATGCAGGAGATCCTTATGGTGCGCACATTTCCGCCGCAGTGGTCTCGGTCTGGCTCCAGCTCTACCTGGCTCCAGCAGTATCAGGATCTTCCGGTACGTCTCGCTGGTGGGTGACCACTTCGGAGCTGCCACCGTCAGGGCGGGAGCGTGCTTTGTTGGTCTTGGTCCCACATCAGAGCCACGGCCAGGGCTATGTCCAACGGCTCATGTGCTGATCGACGATGTCGCGCACCTGTCGGCGGAGGTCCGTGTAGCTCACGTCGCCCATGCCCTCCGCCGAACGACGCTGCTGCTCAGAATCCTGCTATACAGCTCGCTCGCGCCAGACCGATCGGTTACCGCGAGGTCGCCGCCGTCCTTCGCGATTGCGACAGCACAACCGGATCTGACTGGCTGATCGACAGGCTCGCCCTTGCCATCCGAGGTCTGCAGGATGGGACCCAGACTCACGCACATCGATCATGGAGAAAGGCTCAGCCCCTGGGGCGGTAGCCACCGCCGCATCCCCTGAGGTCCACACAACCACTGAGTCCCCGACGGTGGCTGCATGCTATCCACGGACAAACCACACGCCACCACAGGTCCAACGAGTCGACTAGGCAAAGCAACGAGTATCGGGTCTGCGCGCACCTGCTGCCGTTCTTCGGCGCTCGGCAACTGGCCTCGATCGAGCCGGGCCACGTCCGGGAGTGGCCTTCATCCGGTGCTGTTGGTTGACCCTGGTCATCGTTGGGTGGCGTTGGACAGGCTGGCACGGCCTGGCCCGTGGCGGTTCCTACCGCTGTCGTCGACATCGCGTGAGGCTGGGGTGTGCACGTGGAGGTCGATGGCCCAGAACAGTGCGGGTCCGCGCTGCGCGCCCGTCGGCGATGCGGCCCGGCTACTCCCCGTTGAAGCCGTTGTTGACGTCAAACACTCGCTCCGTGTGATCGTTCGCCGATGGTCTGATCGCCCGGCTCGACAACGTACCACTAGCGGGGTGCGCTGAAGCCCGCCGGTCTTTGCCTGCGTGCGGAAGGCCGGCAGCCGCCCGGCGGGCGCGCGACGAATTGCTGGCGTTGTAACGCGAGGAGCAGGCGGGCCGCTCGTGGACCCTGGCCCGGTGGCTGCGGTGCTGGCTGTCGAACCAAACCCGGATCCGCGCGACAACGGGGATGCCCTAAACGCCGAGACGTGGCGGTATTCCTGATTCCGCACCTCGGGCAACTGATCCTGGGTGACCTGACCGAACGGCAGCTTAACGCGGCGTTCGCGCGGATCGCCGTCACCCACTACCGGGCCGGGCCGCCGCAGATCGTGCACCCTGCACCACGTGCACACCACACCTCGCGAGCGGCGTTGAACGCCGCAGTTCGAGAAGGGCTGATCGGCGACAACCCGGTCCGCCGGGTCGAACTGCCCGCCCGGGACCGGTCGAAAGCTAGTCAAGTTCGGCAATTAGACGCAGCGCCTCGCTGTCTCGTACGACGATCTCGCGGTAGCCCGTGGCGACAACGTCGTCCGCCCGAAGGCCTCCGAGCGCCTTCTGCAGGCTGATTTCCGCGGCGCCGCAGAGGGTAGCCAGCTCGTCCTGCGTTAGTCGGATGTCAATGACCAACCCGCGAGGGCTGCGTCGTCCGTAGGCGGCTGCTAGTTCCCACAGGACTCGGGCCAGACGAACTCGCACAGGGTATGAGGTGAAGTCGATCCGTCGCCGGTTGGCCCACCGAAGACGGTCGGCGACGATTCCGGCCACCTCTAGAGCGGCTTCAGGGTAGTCGCGGAGGAAGGCCCTGAATGCGTTGCGGTGGATGATCCGGATGGTTGATGGACGACACGCAGTGATCGTCGCCGTCCTCGGCGTGCCGTTCAGGGCGGAGATCTCTCCAACTATGTCGCCAGACACGCGGATCGCCAGCAAGGCGTGCCGGCCGTCGGAGAGTGCTGCCGTGACTTTGACGAGCGCGTCATGGAGCAGGACCACGTGGGTTTCCAAGGCGCCCTCCCGGAGAAGCACCTGGGCCTCTCGCACCGAGCGCCTGACTCCCACCGCCAAGAGTTGCTCTCGCGTCGACGGTTGAAGGCGTCCGAGGAACGTAGCGGGTGGCCAGAGCACTTCCTCCATGTACGCCTCCTCAGGCTCCAGAGATCATCCTTCACGTCTCGCGTCGATGCCGCTACACCGCGCAGTAGCCAGTCACGTGATCGCACCCGCAAAGGCTTTGAGGATCACCAAGCTGACGGCGGAGCCCAGCGACGTGAGAAACCAGGGCATACACCGACGAATGCATAGATGCTTCGCCATCGCGATCCGGGCGAGTACCACCACGAAATCCCAGGCTTCGTTCCTGTGCCGGGTGGCTGTGGCAATCGATGGCCGCTGGCCAACCGCGACGAGATCCGGGAAACCGAACCGGTTCGTACCACCAGCGCTGGGCAGACGGGGCCGAAGCGACAGCGCGAGCTGGCAGGTGGCCGCCGTCATGGCTATCACCATGGTGGCCGCAAGGAGCACGGTAAGGGCGGCAACCTTTGTGCTGCCATCCGGCGAGACTGGCAAGGCTTGATCCACGACCGTCGCGGCCATGCCTCCTTCGGCCGTCAGCAGCGCCAAGGCTTTCGCGTCCGCATGTCTGATCGAGGCTTGCAGTGATGCCGCCGTGACTAGGCCGACATGAAGATCCCGCCACGTGTCCTCGCCGCTGCTTGCTCTCCGGCTTCTTCCCATGCTTCGAGTCAAGGCCATATTGGCGAGAGCCATGGGGTCGAAGTATCGCTTGTCGCTGACTCGACAGTGGACCTTGTTCCTGTATTTGTATGGGATCTCCAGCTCCGCCGGCCTGTAGAGATGAGTCTCGAACGACTTGTCGAGCCAGTGAGGGATGGAAAGCACATGGCTTACGTCACGGACCCAGACCGGCGTGTGTTGGTCGCTGTGGACATGGAGTCCTACAGCGGCCGAGACAACGTCCTACAGCATCGAGCGCAGCTGGCCTTTCGGGAGGTCATGGCGACGGCGTGCGACGAGTTGGGCTTCGACCGCGCCAACTGGTTGATCCAACAGGGAGGCGATGGTGAGCTAGCTATCCTCCCGCCAGGCGCCAGCGAGCGGGCGGTTGTGACGCGGCTTACGCCGGTCCTCGATCGGTTGTTGCGCGAACACAACCGTGGGCTCAGGCATGAGGCACGTATCCGTTTGCGCGTCGGTGTTCACGAAGGGCCGGTTCATCTCGACGGGGCGAACGGCTACCCAGGCGACGCCGTCGTGACAGTCTGCCGACTGGTGGACTCGCCCCAGCTCAAGGCCGCGTTACGGCAGTTCCCGGGGGCTGCGGTCGCGCTGATTGTGTCGGACCGGCTCTACCACGACATCGTCCGCCAGTACCAGGATCTTCGGCCTGAGCACTTCCAACAGGTGACGGCACGACTACCTGAGAAGCACTTCGAGGCCACCGCCTGGATCTACGTTCCGGGCGAGAGTATTTCCACCACCTACGAGCCTGGTCCTCCCGTTTCCGCCTCTGACCAACCACACGACGGGAGCGGCGGTGAGAGCGTCGAACGCCGTGACGACCGGTCTCGCCCACAGTCGGCCAGTGGTGGGCAGGTCTTCCAGGACATCCGGTCGCGGGGAATTGGTGCGATCGGCAACGGCAATTCGATCTCCGTCTCGGGCCGCCCAGAAGACCTCGACTCGTGGGGTTCGCCTCGATGAGCGACACCACCCCTGACGGAGACCGGTCGCCGCCCAGTACGTCCTCCGGAGAGGCGGCGTCCGGCGACGCAGCCCTGCAGGAGCCGCGGATAGATGAGCCGGTTCGCCGTGAAGAGGAGAGTGCTTCGGACTCGACAGCCGAGTCGCAGGAGGAGCAGGAGGAGATTGTCCCGGGTTCCTTACGGATGGACCCACGAGTGGGTGCGGAGCTGTACGGCACCCAGTTCTCAGCCGTCTACTCGGGGATCGACGCCCGCGGTGTGAACGCTGTCGGCAACAACAACACGATTCACGTCGTGACTATCACGGGTCAACCGTCGACGAAACCCATCATCAGGGATCTGCCGGGAGTACCCGATCTGCTCGCGGTGTACGCAGCGGCGGGCGCAGATGAGGAACTCGGGGAGAAGCTCGGCCAGCGATCCACGGCTTGCCTGGCAGGTAGGCCGCACACCGGGCGGTTCAGTACCGCCTGCGCGGCACTGGCTCGCCGCCACAGCCCGGATCGAGTACATGAGATCCTGCTGCCGGGGGATGTCGCGCCGGAAGTACTCCGCCGAGCGGGCGACAGCATCGAGGAGGATCACGGTTACGTGCTCCGGCTGCCCGGCAACAGCCACAGTCAGGTAATGCGCCTACTGGCAGATCTCTTTCGACGACGGTCCGCGAGCCTGCTGCTGATCAGGCATGACGACTCGCGTGCGGGTGTTCGGCACAGCGCCGAGGTGCAGCACAGGAGCCCAGCACCGCTGGCCGTCTTCCGCGCTCATCTTGGTCATCACCTGCGCGACCGGCTGAGGCTCAGCGACGAGGAAAGCGCCGAACTCGTCCGCGGGTATCTCCACCACGGCGACCTCGTCGATGCCCTGCACAGCACCTATGGACCTCGCGAGGTGGTGCCAATCGCCGAAGCCCTCGGGCAGGGGCATCCGGCCGACGGCGGCGCACTGGCCGAGATCCTCCGTAGCTCGCAACCGCGGCGCAGGGCTCGTGCGGCGGAAATCCTGCGTTCGGATGCCGGCGAGGCTAGCCGACGGCCCCGGCGGGCTGACCAGCACGAAAGGGCCTTCCGGATTGCGTACGCCGTCGTCGCCTGGCAGTCCCTGCATTACGCCTTCGAGGCGGCCGGCATTCTGCTCGAGGAGATCGACGGGCAGGCCAAGCGGGTGGACTGGGGCCGGTTGGCATTGCAGCACCCAGTGTCGGAGCTGCTCGGACCGCTCGCGGTGGACTGGCAGGAGGGCCGAGAAGCCACCCGGTTACGGGGCGGGTCGTCACGCTCGGCATGGCTGCACGACGGCGGCATGCGCGGCGTCATCATCGATGAGGCGTGGCATGAGTTCGACAGCACTCGGCCAGCCCTGCTCAAGTGGCTGGACAGGCTGGTCTCGGAGGATGACGAGCCGATGCAGCGAGCGGCGGCTGAGGCGGCTGGCCTGCTCGCTCACCATGATTTCGCGCGGGTCTGCGCCGACCTCATTGACGGCTGGGCGGCCTCACCCAAACGTCGGCTTCGGCAGGCAGCGGCCTGGGCGATGGTCGCGGCTGACATGGGCGGACAGGTGGGTCATCTCGTCCGTGGGCAGGTCCGAGACTGGGCCAGTGGGCATCGCAACTTGCAGCGAGACGCAGCCGCCCGCGTGTACGCCAGTGGGCTGCAACAACCGGATCTCAGTTGGAGCCTCGCCGACCTACGTCGCATCGCCCAAGATCCGATGCAGCAGCACACGTACATGGTCGCCGAGGGCGTGTACCAGCTCTACGCCCCGCACAGGGCGGATCAGATCATCTTCGAACTCGCGGAGTGGTCGGACGACCGACAGCTACAACTGCACGCCGCCAGCGCCTTGCTCAGTCTGGCCGCGATACCGGCCGACACCTCCCCGAGCGGCGCTCCCGAACTCCTGGTCAGAGCCGCAGCGCAGGAGGTCGACAGCCACGATCTCGTACGCCTCTGGCAGGTGGCGCTGTTGACAGCCGATGTGTCGCGGAGGGCATGGAGCACCTTCGAGCAATGGCTGACCAAGGCTGACTCCGACGAAGCCCTGCGTAAGGCGACCGCAGCGTTGGTCACCGACCTCACCGCCTTACCAAGCATGGGTCGCCGGATGAGGTTCCACCTCGCCCGGCATTCGCAGTTCGAGGACGGGCTACCGGAATGGCTCGACGCCGCGATGAGGAAGTGACGACATGACCGACACCACCAACACGGCCAGTTCTCCCGCCGCCTGGCGCCGGTTCCGATCATGGCTACTGACGCTATGGCACCGTCTCGTGGCGGCGCTGCGCGGGCCCGAGCCTGTCCCCATGCCCCCACCGCCCCCACCACCACCGCCGCCAGGCCGGTTAACCGAACGCCGGGACGCACCGGCGCCGATCATCGTGCCGGCGCGCGGTTACGTCTTCACGTTTCGCGTCCACGCCACATTCGTATGGTCATCCGAAGGAATACCGAGGGAGTTCCTCAGCGGCTCTGCCCAGTACTTCATGCCCTATGCCGTTCGAGCCCTGACACGTCTCGCCGCCGCCCGAGCCCGCAACGTCGTCGCGCACCGCGCGAGAGAACTTGAAGTAGAGCTGCAGCGGGCCATCGCCGACAGCGGGGCGTGGCGGTACGAGCGCAACGGAGTGCGGGTGACCTGCCAGCCGTACGTGTGGGTAGAACTCGATGAGGGCGTGAAGAGAGCAGTCAAACCGTATTGGGAGCAGTTGATCAAGCTCGACTGCGAGTACGACGTGGACGCGAAACGCGCACAATACGTGGATCGGATGAGCCGTCATTGGCTGGCAATCCTCGAGAAGCTCGTCGACAACCCCGTCGCCAGCGGCGCGGCCAAGATGACCAACGAAAGTCTCGCTGCTGTCGTTCGAGACCTCATCGCCGAACAGAACGCCACCGCGCAGCGGCTGGAGGACCTCCTCGGTGAACGGCTACGCAACGGCGACGCCTACGAGCAGGCCACGTCTTTTGACATTCTGACCGAGCGACTGAACGCTCACGGACCAAGACCCACAACAATGCCGACTTCAGGCTCGAACGGCTCATCTAAGGGGTGACATTTACGGGAGGCCCTAACCCGCCGAAGGCGCCTCAGCGAGGTGATCAACGAATACATCGGGCAGCCTGAACTGATTTCAAGACGCCACGTCACCGCCGATGAACGAGTACTGGCACGACACAGGTCTTGTGCTTGCCCCACCGCATGATCTGGTGGACCGCCGGGCAGCCCTTCCGCCTCAGTAAGCCGCCGCGCTCGTACCAGCTCAGCCATCCACCCAACTCACGCTCGGCAGCGATGCGACCGCTATCGAGCCTGCCGGCGACCTCCAGACCGGTTGTCCGATGTGCTGCGGGGATGGTGTGCTGCCGGCAGTGCCTGCCGATCCGCGCCGCGCGACGCGCGACGCGTGGCGCCTGATCCGCACCAGGGCGATTCGGCAGCACGCGGGTTGGCAGGTGTGCGCGGGAAACCCCGTTCACGAACTCTGGTGACTCTGTTGCGGAGTCGGTTCGGATCTGTTGGACACGACGGTATCGGGGGACACCCGCCCGCTGTGCCGTCGATGGTTGTTACGCAGGGCAGCGGCGGCATGACTGTGGTTGATATGTTCGCCGGCATGAGTCGTGGGCGAAGGCCGGGCAGTCGAAGCGTCTGGCGGCGGGTGCCTGAGGAGGAACACGCCGAGGCGGCGGAGGTCTACCGCGAGTCGGTTGCGCGGTTGCAGGCGACGGCCTATCGGAACCTGCGACAGTCCATTGCCCTCGCAACGATCGTCTGGGCGGTCCTGATCGCTCTGATGGTCGTCACCGGCGACGTCACCGCTGCGCGCCTGCCGTGGTACGCCGCGTCCATCGTGGGCGGGGCACTCGGACTGTGCACCTACGCCATGCGGGAGCCTCGCGTGCGCCTCTACGTGCTCTTCGCTGCCGTCGCTTTCACTGTCGCCGGCGTGGTCGGCGTCTTCCTCGTGGATTAGGCGGCGAGATGACGCTGGTCGTTCAGCCCGATGCGCTGGTCGGTTTCGCACGTCAGGTCGACCGCGCCGCTGCCGACGTGTGGGAGATCCGCAGCTACCTGAACCGGCATGCCGAGGTCGCCACCGGAGGTGAGGCGCTGCACATCGCCAAGGCCTCACATGAACACGCGGTCGAGGTCCTCAACGCCACCCTCAACCGGCTCGCTTGCCTCCTGGAAAACTCCGCCCCTGAACTGCGGGTCAGCGCCGACTACTACCGCGCCACCGACCTCGCTGCCGCAGACGGCCTCGACCGCACCCTGCCCGGCGAGTTCGACCGTTGCATCACCGCGCTGGAGATGGAGGTGGCGAGCAACCCCTGCACCCCGGCGAACTTCGTCGACTCCCGTGACGTGCGAGGCCAGCTCGACTCCCCCGGGGAGGCGCAGAACCCGTCGAATGCGCTGGGGTGGATGGACTACGCCAGCCCGTCGTCCTGGATCAACCAGGTCCTCGATGACGTCTTCGGCTTCGACCCGATCGGCGAGATCCAGAACCGGGTCTCCGGCGACGGGGAAGCCCTGGCCAGGATGGCGCCGGTCGTCGACAACATCGGACGGGCCCTGCACGAGCTGGCCTACAACGTGCAGTCCGGCACCACCACCCTGCGTCCATTCTGGCGAGGCGTCGCCGGCGACGGGGCCTTCCAATACTTCACCACCACCGCCAACGTCGTTGCTGACCTTCGTGAACCTCTGGGTGAGATCAGCAAGGCCTACCTGGAGCTCGCGGACGCTGTCTGGTCAGCAGGCGAATCGCTCGGCGGGGTGGTGAAAGGCATCATCGACGCCGCCATCATCACCAGCGTCAGCGCCGTCGCGGGGACCGCGACCAGCGCAACGGGGATTGGTGCCGTGGTGGGCTACGGCCTCGCCGCCGCCGAGGTCGCCAACATGTTCCGTCTGTGGGGCGAAGCCACCAGACTGTGCCAGCACATCGCCGCCGCAGTCCTCGTCTTCCGCACCGCCCTCGTCCGGATCCTCAACGACCTCGACACCGCCGCCCTCCCTGCGCTACCCGACGGGGGCCGCTACGACCACCCGCTCGCCGGAGCAAAGGCATAGCAACCATGGACGACCTGGACGATATCGCCGACGGAGACCCACGACGGGCCGACGCCCTCCGAGACGCCCTCGAACACATCAGCAGGAGCAACAACCCCCTCCTTCGAGAGATGGCCGCCGCGATCCAGGACGGACACCTCACTCTCCGGCAAGCAGCAAACACCTCCACGTACGGTGATGAGCTGACAGAGTCCTTCCGGACCTTTTGGAAGGCCTACCAGGGCATGACCACCCAGGAGCGCGACGACCTCGCCTCGCGCTTCTGACCTCTTCCCTCCTGGTCGCCGGAGGTGCGGTCGTGATCTTCATCTGGCTCTCGCAGGCACCAGCGTGCCGCCGCCGGGGTGCGGGGATTCCGCTGCCCCGGCCCTGACGTGCCAGGTGGTGAACGGACACCGACAGGAGGCGCACGTCTCCCGCGAGTTGCGGCAGCTCCGCAGACGGCAGAGGTCCTCGCCGGGCTGCCAGCGTCAGTAGGGGAGCGTGACCGCGTCCGATACCGGTTGGCCGGTCGCCTCATCGAAGTAGTCGTTGACGCCGCGGGCTCCCTGCCGCTTCAGCAGGTCCTCGGCCTGGGAGTTCTGGGCACTGTCCAGACCATATGCCCGGCCGTTCCGCAGGTACGTGGTCTCTGCGTTGGCCGGGATCGTCAGGTCGAAGGATGTCGACCGTCCGGTCATCTTACGCCGGGGGTAGTAGTCGATATTCCCGTCGCCCCAGTTCACCTCGAGAATGAACCAGTACGTCAGCCCCGGCTCGGGCTCGCCGGATGCGGTGGCCGTGACGTTAACCGTGTGTGGGTCGCCGGGCGACGAGCTGAGCTGATAGCGCAGATCCTGCGGTGTCGGACTCGACGTGGTTGGTGCGATGCTCGGAGCTGGCGTGGAGGAGGGGCTCTTGCCATCAGGTTCTGCCGGTGCCGCGGCGAGGGCGACCTGGGCGACCGTGGCGAATCCGAAGAGGACCGCCGCCGCGAACGACATGATCGTCCATTTATCGCTGTGCTTCCGTACATAGAGGAACGCGGCCACCAAGATCACGGTGATGATTCCGCTGATGGCGGCGGTGATATTGATGGCATCGCTGCTCGTGCGGTGAGTGTGACGTATGCAGGCAAGCCTCACCCTGTCGGCAACACGACCGGCACGGGTGCCCGAGAGCAATGATCAGAATTGCGGCGCACACCGATCGTTGACGGATCCCGTGTTTTCGTGATCGCGGCGCCGGCCCGCTCACCTCGGGATGGCGTCAGGATTGCGATGATCACCGGCTGTTCCCGCGGCCACGTCAATATAATGACAGTGACTTTAAGTGATGATCGTGGGTTTCGCCGTGCATCATCGTGGCGTGATGCAGCAGGCCAAGCAGGTTCTGTGTATTCGCCGGGCGATCGATCGACCGGCAATCCGAGTACGTTACGTGTTCACTTCCAGGGCGGGTGTCCAGTATGGCGGCATCGCCGGTGATGCCGCGTGAAGGTCACGCCAGCCGTCGACGAACAGATGGTCGTCGAGCTGACTCAGGTCATGCTGCAACGCGCCGCATCGCTGCGACCTGCTCAGGTCGCCGCGGAGCGGCGGGTCTTCGAGCTGCTGCGGGACGCCTACATCGCTGATCCGAAGCGCGCTCTTGCTGGTGGCGACCCGGGCAGCGGGCAGCTCAAGTTGGGCCTGCCGGAAGTCGAGTACCTCCTCACCCCGGTGCTGTTGGACGCGTCGGCGCAGGTGCTGTCGTACGTCGTCAGCTTGGGTGTGGTGACCGCGGCCCTGTCGTCGACAAGGGGCGTCCGCCGGGTGCTGGGTCTGACGCCGGTGCCGCACCCGGATGCCGGGGCGGCCGCAGATGATCACGGCAAGGCGGTGGCGGATGCGCCGGGAGTCGGCCTGCCGGTGCTGGCCCCGGACCAGTGGGCCGAGGTACGGGCACTCATTGCCCGGTCCCTGATTCAGCACGGCCGGATGCCGACCCCGGAGGCCGACCTGCTGGCGGCCGCGATCGTGGGCGACTGGGTCAGCCGGCCACGGGCGGAGCCACCGCAGTGAGGGCGCAGGATGAGGGGGACGAGCCGTTCCGACCCCTACCCGATCAGCATGCTCTGCCACCCCCGGCGCCCCCGTTGGGAACGGCGCTGAAGGCCAGTACCGACATCCGTTTCATGATGTTGGTGGCCGCCGTTCTGGCATCCAGCGTCGTCGCGTTCGGCTCGCTGTATTTCGCGTCGCCCGGGGCCGGGCCGGTGAACATTGCGCTGGACCAGTGCCTAGCCGATGTCCAGGAGGCGACCGCCTACGCACCGCCGGATGACGCGGCCATCCACGGGCCCGCCCTGATGCGGCTCTGCATGCGTCCGTTACTTCGGGAGCAGGCACTGTGGGTCGGGGCGGGGATCCTGGCGGAGCTGCTTGTCGCCGTACTGCTGTATCTGCTGCATCCGTGGTGGCTATCCCGGCGTCGGCGGATGCGCCCGATAGCAAGCGGCGCGGACGCCGAACTGCTGGATGAACTAGCCGATATGTCCCGGCAGGCGGGGCTGCGCCGGCCGCCGAGGTGGCTCGTCGCGCCCTACTCGACCACACATGGCGGCCAGGCGTTCGGGCTGGCGGGTAGGCGGCGGATCTGCCTCGACGTCGGTCTGCTGGTCCGCTATGACCTCGACCGGGCCGGCTTCCGTGCCGTACTGCGGCACGAGTTGGCACATCTGCGTAACGGCGATGTCGACCGCACCTACCTCAGCATCGCGACCTGGTGGGCCTTCGTCGCCGTCGCCGTTGTCCCGTTCGTAGCGGTGTCACTGAAGCCCGATCTCTTCCGGGCCCGTGAGGACTTGGACACCGCGCACCCCGTGGCCGAAGTGTTGTTGCCGTTCGTCGCGCTCGGGGTGCTGACCGCGGTCGTGTACCTCGCGCGCAACGCGATCCTCCGGGCCCGCGAACTGCACGCGGATATCACCGCCGCCGGCTGGGATACGCCGGGCGGCGCACTCGGCAGGGTTTTGAACGCCTTGCCCTGGCCGCCCGTGCGGACCGGACGGATCGGCCTCGGCGGCATGTGGACCGAGCTGCTGGCCAGGCTCGGCAGCCATCCGTCGCCGACACGTCGGGCACTGGCTGTTGCCGATCCCCGTGGGACGCTGCGGCCCGGCCTCGCCGAGACCGCCGGCTACGGCGTCGTCCTCGGACTGGCGCTCTACAACGTCACCCTCACCGTCGGTGGCCTGGTGGAGGAGTATCTCGTCATCGCTCTGGCACTGATGTCACTCGGTGTCGGCGTGCTCCTGCTGCACCTGCTCGCCCGCGCGGTGCTCCGAACCGGCACCGTCGAAGCGGCCGGGACGCGACGCCGACTGCTGCTGCCCGCCGTCGCGGCGCTGGGATTCGCGCTCAGCGGTCCGTTCTCCCTGACGTACGCGGAGAACTACGACCTGGGCGAAACCGGACTCCTGCGCATGATCGGGTGGCCCGTGACGGCGACGATCCTCGTCGTGGGTCTTTTCGTCTTCACCGCCTGGGTGCGGTCCGTGGACACCGTGCTCGTCGAGCCGACCGGCCGGTCCGGTGGGCACCGGTGGCGGCGGCGCGTCGGCACCGCGACCGCGATCACAGTCGGGGCCCCGTTGTTTGCGATCTGGTACGCCACCGCCTACGGCGGCAACAGCCTGCAGAGCCTCCAGTGGCACTCCACCCCCCAGGCGGGGTGGGGGATCGACTGGTACGTCCAGCTAACCAGCTGGACGAGCATCGTCTACAGCTACTATCCGCGGGTCCTCGTGCAGTTCACTCCGCTCGCCACCGCCGGACTCGTGCTGCTGTGGGCGGTACCGGCGCTGCTGTTGGGCTGGTTCCGGCGTGTTGGGCTCCGCCCACCGGGGGTGCAGCGGGCGTTCCGCATCGGTGCTGTGGCAGGGCTCGGCGTGATCGCCGTCGGGCTGGCCCTGCCGTTCGCGGCCCACGCAGCGCTGCCCGCCGACGTCCGTTACCTGCCGGCGGACTTCAACGTGGAGGAGCTCACCGGCAGCGAGCTGCTCCACTTCTCCATGGTGTACGGCAATACGTATGTGACCGTCGCTGCCCTGCTGCAAGCCATGGGTGCCGCTGTCGTTGCGGCCCGCTCGACGCGGCTGCGACCGGTACTGGTACCACTGGCGGTGACCACCACCCTGGCGGTGGCCACGCTCGGCTTCTATCTGAGCCGGGGTATTTCGGACTGCCTGCAGCTCACCGGCCCCGGAGGACGCGCCTGTGAACTGCCGAGCTTCCTGCCCGACAGCTACATCACCTTCCACTTGGCGTGGATCGCGACATCGGGGGTACTGCTCGCGGTGCCGGCCGCGCTGTTCGCGGCGGCGGCCGGCGGACTTTGGCGCCGCCGCACTAACACCTCCGGAATCAATGGGGGGGTCGCACCGATCCCCACGCCTACCAGAGATGCGGATGCCACGCCGAGATCAACTCGCGGAGTCCTGGCTGCCGGACTCGCCGGATTGGCGCTGCTGGTCCTGGGCGGCGCGGCCGCCGAGGTGCCGGGCAACTACGCATTCTGGGAACCGGATCCTGTGCCCATCGGCACAAATCCCGTGCCACCTCCCGAGAGGGTCGCAGCGGCGGGGGATCCCTGCCTCGTGGGCACCTGGCGCGAGGTGTCACGGGAGTTCGACCTGGAACTCGCCGGCCGTACTCACCGGATCATCACCACCGGCATCACCCAGACATTCCGGCCCGACGGCGTCGTCGTCGTGGACTACGGCAACGAAACCCGCTTCACGACGGCAATCGACGACCAGCGCATCGACATCATCTGGTCTGGCCACGTCGACGCCCGCTACGAAGTGCAAGACGGTGTGATCCGCTATGACGCCGAACGTTCCCATGAGTCGTCGAAAACCGTGCTGGTCAACGGGGAAGTGCGGGCGGGGCTCGACAGCGGCCCTTGGAGTGCCGACCGATACAACTGCACCACCGACACCCTGGTCGAGACCCCCACTGATGCGGGAACCTGGTACCGGATCGAATTGCGCCGGAGCTGACCTCGCCGACCCGTCGGTCGACGTCTACGGGACCTGCAGCGTGTCACTATCGTCGGCGCGATCAGGTCGCCGAGCCTGGGTAGGCGCCGAGAACGCCTGTCTGACGCCGGCGTCCCGCATTGTCGGAAGCGTCTAACTTCCGGCCACCGGAAGACCTGGGCAGCATTGCCAGCGGCAACAGCCGCAGGACGACAACCGCGCCGTGATCGACTACCGATGCGCGGACGTGGAGCTCATCTCAATTCAGCGGGATGTGGGTGCTGCGGTGCTCCCAGGAGTGGAGGGCAGGTTCCGGCTGGGCGGTGGTGCTCCTGGTAGCGCGGTGGCCCAGGGATTCGTTGTCGATGCCGGCCTGCGCAAGGGTGCGGAGGTAGCGGTTGTGCAGCTGGTCGGCGGCCTCGCGGTCGCCGAGGACGGTGAGGGTGGTGACAAGGCGCTCGTGGAGGTCGGCGTTGTACGGGTCGATGTCAACGCCGCCCTGCAGCAGAACGAGGGCCCGCTGGGGGTCGTTTTCGCAGTCGGCGAGGGCGGCGCAGGTGTCGATGACGCGCCGGCGGGTGACCTCGCGGATGGGGTCCAGCCACGGCCAGGTGCGTCCGGCGGCGAGGTCGGCGGGGTAGGCGTCACGAACCGCCCGCCAGGCTGCCGTGGTGTCGGTGACGGTCGCGGCGGCCTGGTGAACGGCGGCATGCAGGTGCCACAGGTCGACGTCTACCTGAGCAGGGTTGAGGCGGTAGCGGTCGTCGGTGTGTTCGATGACGGGGAGACCGCTGGCGCTCCGGATGGCGCCGCGGAGGTCGCTGAGGGTGGTGTAGAGCCGGCCGGTCAGGGAGCTGCGGGGTAGGCCCGGCCAGATGGCCGCGGTCAGTTCCCGGGTGTCGGCGCCGGTGGGGTGGGCGGCGAGGAAGGCGAGGATTTGAACGGCGGCGCTGCGCCGGATGGTGAGGGGCTCGCCGTCGATGAGCAGCGTGGGTTCGCCCAGGACCCGCAGGTGCAGCCGCTGGTGGGTGGCGGCCGGTGGCCGGTGCGGTGTTCCCCGGGTGCTCTGTCGTGGCACCCGTGGTTTCGGTGTCGCCGCTGAGGGCAGCGGCGTGCGTGGTGGCGCGGGGGAGGGCGTTGTCGGTTCGGGGTGGGCGATGACGGTGAGGAGGTCGACGGCGGTGACCTGGTCCAGGACACACAGTCGAGGGGCAGGGTTGTCGGGGTGGGTGGGGTCGTGGAGGCGGCCTGTCGGTGCGGCATGCCAGGTCTCGCCGGTCGGCCAGCCTCCCAGCACGACCAGCCTTCCGCCGTTCGCGGCCGTCACACCGGCGAGGTGTGTCACGTCGTCGGCGTCGCCGTCGTCCCCGACCAGGATCACCATCCTCGGGGGGTCGACACCCTCGACGATCCGGATGGCGTCGCCAGGGTCTTCGGCGATTGTCAGCTGTGGCAGGCGCTCACCGAGCGGTTCTGCGTCGGGGCCGAGCAGGTCGGTCAGCGCTGCCCTGGTGACGACCACCGTCGGGGCGGGGTGACGATGACCGGCCAGCACCGCCGTGAGGAGCAGACCGCGGCCAATGGGCAGAGTTCCCGGCCCGGTGAGGCCCACGCCGCCGGTTGGGAGGACCTCGACGAGGGCGGTGAAGCTGTCCGTGGGTGCCGGCGCGTGCGACGCAGCGGGAGCGTCGGCGAGGGCAGCCTGCACGGCCGTAACGGCCGGGGGCAGCCGGGGAGTTTGTGCTTCGTCGGGGGCGTTCGGGGTGAGGGGGCGGGGTCGGTAGTCGCGGCGGCGGCGGAGCCAGAGCAGGGCTGCGGCGGCGGCGACCGACTCGGCGGTATCCCGGGGTAGCCATCCGCCGGGCACGAGGATCCCGCCGTCGCTGACCGCCCTGTCGTCGGGTGTCGGGGTGGCGGCGGCGGGTTGCCCGGGTGTTCCCGCTGCTGACGATGGTGGTGGTTGCGGTGCGGCGGTGGTGACGGGGTGGGTGGTGATGCCGAACACGGCGGCTCCCGCCATTCCGCTGGCCGTCGCCTGCCACGGCGTGGGCAGGGGAACGTGTCGTAGCCATGCCGCGGTGGCGTGCAGGCGGGTCACGGCCCGGACGGTGACGGTGTAGGCGAGTAGCAGCCACAGCAGCCATGCGCCGGTCGTCAACGCGGCGGTGAGGGTTTCCTCGGTCAGCGGTTGCTGCACCCACGCCTCTATCTGCTTCGTGCGGGGCCACCCGCTGACGGGTGGGCCGATCAGGAAGAGCAGCACCGCGGGCGGGCCGGCCAGGAGCGCGAGGACGACCAGCAGTGACATCAGCTGGCGGGGCCACCGCACGTCACGTACCTCCACCCGACGTGCCGGCAAGCACTGCGGGTGATGTCGTGGTGGCGCCGGCCGGGGTGGGGCGGATGATGCGGGTCCACAGTCGGGCTGCCCACCACATCGCTACGGCCACGGCGTAGCTGACGCCGAGAATGCCGGCGGCCTGCCTGCTGACGATCGCGGCGCTGATGACCGCGACGGGGGCGCTGAGGATGAGGCGGAACATCAGCGGCGCCACCAGCGCCATGACCAGCCCGACGCCGAGGAGAAGTCCACCGACGCGCCCGGCGACGTCGATCCACAACAGCCGGTCGGGCCACCTGTCGGCCGTCAGGGAGTACTGGATCAACCCCATGCCGAGCGCTGCGGTGACGATCGACCCGGTCGGTGCGGCCAGCAGCGCCGACCAGCCGCCGTGCGGGGCACGCCATTGCCGGGCGGCGACCACCGCCATCGCCACGGCCATCACCACGATCGGCGTGATCGGCCACAACGCCCATTTCAGGAACGGGCCCACGGGTTCGCCGAAGTACTGGCTGGTGACGACCGCGTAGAGACCGGCGATCGCCGCGCCGAGACTGACGGCGGCGAGGATGCCGATACTGACCTTCCCGCCCTCGGTGCGGGTACTCGGGGAGGGGCTACGCGCGGCGATCAGGGAACCGAGGACCGTCCCCGCGGCGAGGCAGGCCAGCAGGGCGAACACGGCGGCCATCGTGAACTCGCCCCAGTTCAAACTCACCGAGCGGTAGACGTTCATCAGATTGAACTGTTCCGCGGTCAGGAGGACCTGCCAGATCAGGGCCAGCGACGCGAAGCCCGGCACCGCGATCGCCACGGCCCGTCGCACCGGCGGTACCGGCACCTCCACCACAACCGCCGCCCCCGCATCCGCGGCGCCAGCGTCCGCAGCACCCCGAGCCGCGACGAACTGCGGCTCGGGGACAACCGTGGCAGTGATGCCCGTACGCTCGGCGATAACCGCGTCCAAGTGCGGCAGCTGGGCGCTGCCACCGACGCAAAAGATCCCCGCGAGGTCACTGGCGGACAGCTCGGCAGCGGCGATCGTTTCCTCAACCAACTCCGCGACGCGTCGCACCACCGGCAGGGCGGCCTCAACGAGCATGGCGCTGTTCGCGACGACCGGAGCCTGCCCGGCTAGCGGCACCGTGACCGCCGGGTGGACTGCCAAGGATTCCTTCGCGGCACGGATGCTCTGCGCTGTCGCCCAATCGCCCACGCCGTCAACGGATGCGTCCCGACCGGAGGTCAGAACGGCAGTCAAGGCCGAGTCGACGGCGGTGCCGCCGGCGGCAGGGTCAGCGAGGGTCGAGAGGACCTCAAACCCCGCCGGGCCGCGGCGAAGCACCGTCACCTCCGCGCCCGCGCCGACGTCACTAACCACGATAAACGCCCCGACCGGCAGTTGCAGGCCGGTCGCCAGCAGGTACTCGGCGACGGCTACCGGCGCCTCGACGAGACGCGGCTGCGCAAGACCCGCCCGATGCGCGGCCTGCCTCATCCAGGTACGCCGACGCGGCCCCCAACCTGCCGGCACCACAAGCCGCACATCGCGCACCGGCCCGCCCGCAACCCGCTCCGCTTCGGCCGCGACCGTGCGCAGTGGCGCCGCCGCCAGCGCAAGTGCCTCCACCGGGGTGTTTTCGACCGTGCCGTCGCCGTCGACGGCGCGGCGAGGGCTCGGAATGAAACTGCTCGGCTGCTCTACGGCGGCCTGCCACGCCCGCTGCCCTGTCCGTACTTCCCCGTCGGGGCCTACGTACACAGCGCTGGGCAGATACGGCAACCCGTCAAACGACAGCGCAGACGCGCCGCCGTCAGCCCAGGCAAGAACTGCCACGGTACTGCTGCCACCACAATCGATCGACAGCCGCGCTTCCCCCGCCTGCATACACACAGTCAAACATGAAGATCTCGTTCACGTCATCTGTTGATCACGCAGAGGTAGCTCGGTGCCGCCCAGCCTGTCCGGTGATGCCGCTACCAGGCGAGTGGTCGTCGTTGGAAGTAGAGTCCCCCGGTCGGGCCGTCTGACGGCAGTGTGGCAAGCCATACGAAGGTGTCCGCAGCTTCGTCGGGCGTGGAGTTCGCCTTTCCGTAGGCCAGGCGGGTGTCGACCTTTCCCGGGGACGCCGCGTTCACCAAGATGCCGTCGTCCTTGAGCTCAGCTGCGAGGATGCAGGTTAGTGCGTTCACCCCAGCCTTGGACACTCGGTAGGAGACGCTTCCGGTTCCCATCTCGCCAAACGTGCCCATGTGGCTGGTGACGTTGACGATCCGGCCGTACCCGTTCTTTCTCATCTCGGGGATGGCTGCGGTGCAGCAGCGCCAGGTCCCCATGATGTTGGTGTCCAGGGTGGCTCGCACCTTCTCGAGGTCGGCGCTGGCCGCTGCCTGGCCTCGGTCGATGGCGATGCCGGCGTTGTTGACGAGGATGTCTAGCCGGCCGTACTGGTAGCCCACGTCCGCCATGGCACGAGCGACGCTTGCCGGATCGGCGATGTCTAGTTGCTGGCCGGATGCAGAGAGCTCATCCGCGAGAAGCTCGTCGGCGGCCCGATGTGCGGCCTCCTCGGTGCGGGCCGTGACGACCACGTGGGCACCGGTCTCGGCTAAGCCGCGGGCGATGGCCTTGCCGAGACCGCGGTTGGAGCCGGTGACAACTGCGACCCTATTGGCCTCACTCATGTCAGCAGACTACGCACGCACTCATCCAACTCTCCTGCGGCGGGGTGTCGATGCGCCACGAGACGACCATGGATGTCGAGCAAGCGGCGATGGTTGCGCACGGATCGGGTGGCGACGACATCTGGGGCAGCCTGGGCGACGAGGCTGCACGCCTGCTCGACATCTCCGAGATTGAGTACGGAGTCAGCGCGCCAGATCAGATAGGTTGCGCGGTCGCGGCTGCGCTCGGCCGGTTGGAGTGCGAGGGTCTGCTGAAGCCAGTAGTCGCTGGCTTGGTGGCGCTGCAGGAGCAGGTAGCAGGCCGCAACCTGGGCGGAGTACTCCGCCTGATCAAAGTAGCTGGCCCAGGCCGGGCTTGCTTCCTCGTCAGCGCGTGACATCTCTGTGTCGGCCTCTGCGAGTCGGCGCTCGCACGCTACCGATTCACCAAGCACTGCATGTGTGCGAGCCAAACGCGTAGTGAGCATCGCTCGTACGCGGGCGGGCGCATCCTTCGCCCCAGCCCGCGCAGCGTTGGCCAAACGGAGGGCCTCGGTGGGACGTTCAGTGTCGACTCTCTGAAGGCTCATGCACTTTAGGATGTTCGCGCCTGCCGCGCGGTCGGCTGCGGAGTGGGCAGCGTGTAGGGCGGCAAACCAGTAACGCTCGGCCGCCGCGTGGAATCCTGCATCGAAACTGGCCCAGCCAGCGATTCGCCCCAACTCGGCGGCGACAACCAGCAGGCGATTGCCGGCAAGCTCCGAGTAGCTGCTGTGGCGCAGGAGATCCGTTACCAGCCGCAGCTCGGCGTCAACCAGCGACCGCACGCTCCCGCCCCCGAGGCTGGCGTCCATGCGGCGCAGGGCCGGCAGCCGCTGCTCAAAGCAATCTAGGAGATCTGTGTCGACGCGGCCTCCCTCAAGCGCTGCGTTGATCTTCGGTGGCTCGGTTGCGAGCCACCGTTCGGCTATCGCGGCAGCTAACCCGGCCTGCATGATCAGAAACCCTCGGCGATCTAGCACTGCTGGTCCTGCAGTGTCGTCAAGCAAGGCCACTGCTCCCCTGATGGTCCAGGGTGCTGACGCGCTGATCGCGGGACCGGTAGGGAGCCAGTGGGGCCACCCGAGCGCCTTAACCGTTTGCCTATCAACGCCGAGTTCGTCGGCCAATGCGACCTGTGAATCCTCATCCGGCACCACGCCCCATCGCTCCCAGCGCCAAGCCTTCTCGCGCCGGGCTGCAGTGTTTAGACGGCGCGCGATGACATCGACGAGATCTTGCTGCGTCCAGCTTCGCTGTTCTCGAACGTAGCTCAACGGATGCACCAAGAGCTGACTCCGTGGCGATGGTGTCCGCGTCATCCTGCCTCCCCGATCGTCGCCGTCACTCTAGTCCGATCCGGTCAAAGAAACGTGCTCTCAGCTGCGGAAACTGCTCGGACTCGTCATGAGACAACAGCGAGACAACAAGCTAAGCGTCGATTTGCTCTGGTCGTTCGGCTTTCCTGAACGGGCCATCCGTTTCGGTGTCGACCAGTTGCTGTCGGTGATTGGGCCGCGCAGAACTCAGGTCGCCCGGCTCGGCGGTGAGCAGGGGGTGGTCCGCCCTAGAGGCGCTGGCGAGCCTCCTGGATGGAGAAGCCAAGTTGGGGGCCGAGAGAGGGGTGGCATAAAGATGCACCGGAGAAAGTGGTTTGTTCCGGCCGACGATAGGTCGTTCGATCCCGTGGGCATTAACGTGACGTGGCACAGGGCTACCGAGGCACGGGTAAAGACGTGTGCGGAGGGTCCGAAGCCCAGTCGGGTGGTGCTTAGCGTTGTCCGCGCACCCAGGACCAGCCGGCGCGATGGCTGACCTGGGGCTCTCGCTGGCGGTCGCCCTCGCCTCGCCTGGCCGAGCTGCCGACCACTTCTGGTCGTTCATGGAGGACCGCAGCGTGCGGCTACTCCCGCACCAGTTCGCGGCGGTGTTCTTCTCGACGCTTGGGCAGTTGGTCGCGGGTCGGGGTGATCCGGCTGGTCGGCGCGCGGCGTTGGCGGTGTTGGGTCGGGTATACCGACGTTTTGATCTTCAGCCGTATCACGGGACGGCCGTCGCGGCGGCGTTGGTCGATACGGTGCGCCGGTTCGCGGGCGAGGGTTGGGAGCCCGAGCTGGCGGGTCAGTGGGAGCTGGGGTGTCGTCGGGCGCTGCGGCTCGCCGAGCGCGCGGCGGGGGCGTTGGGTGATGGTCCGCATGTGACGTTCGGCGAGGTGGAGGCGTGCGAGGCAGCCGCCGATGGTGTTGCGGTGTTGACTGTCCGGCCGATGCGGAGGGTTCGGTATTTGCCTGGTCAGGCGCTGCCGGTGTGTACGCCTCGGCTGCCGGGGCTGTGGCGGTGGTATTCGCCGGCGAGCGTTCCGCGCCCGGATGGGCGGGTGGAGTTCCACGTTCGTGCCGTACCGGACGGTGTGGTTTCGCCTGTTCTGGTCGAGCGGGTGGCTCCGGGGGAGCTGTTGTGGCTGGGGCCGGCTTCCGACGTCGGGTTGTCGCTGGAGGCCGCTGGTGACGCCGATCTGCTGTTGGCGGCCGGGGGCACTGGTCTTGCGCCGCTGCGGGCGTTGGTCGAGCAAGTTGCCGCATCGCCAAACGGTCGGCGGGTGACGTTGGTGGTGGGCGTGCGGACGCTTCTGGACCTTTACGACGCGGTCGCGTTGGACAAGCTTGAACAGGCGCATGCTGACTGGCTCACGGTCGTGTTGGCATTCTCGAACGACCATGATGTGGAGCCCGCAGCGCAGGGCGATCTGCTCAGCCTGGCCCTGTATCACCATCAGCCGGGGCAGGCGTTCTATGTCTGCGGTTCACCGCGGTTGATCGAGGCGGCGCGGTACCGGCTGCCAGCCGCTGGGGTCGCTGCGGACAGCCTGCATCTCGCTGCGACGTTCCATCGCGCGCTCGATTCGGCGCTGTGGGTGTCTCGCCAACGCTCAGCGCACGCTGCCCACCTGGCGACTGTGCTGGAGGCGGCCGGCGACGGTAGCTCGCTCTGCCAATTCCGGAGGGATACGCCATGAGATTGATGGAGACGACGGTTCGTCGCGCGACCGGCGAGGACGTTGACGCTTTGTCCTCGATTATGGCTGAGTCGCTGATGGCCCAGCCTATGGGCGTCTGGCTGGTTCCTGATGTCGCCAAGCGCGCAGTGGTTCTGCGTCGCTGGGCACGGCTTGTGCTGTTGCAAGGACTGGAGCACGGTCGAGTCGATACGACTGACGATCGCGCGGCGGTGGCGGTGTGGCACGCGCGGTTGGAGCCACCCCCGCCGGCTGCCGCATCGGTGTACGACCTGCACAGGCTTCTCGGCCCGCACGCGGCCCGGTTCGCCCTGCTGCATGCCTGTGTCGATGGGCTGCGTCCCCACCGTCCGCATCACCAGCTCGCTCACGTCGCGGTCCGTCCCGGGCACGGGGACGCCGCGCAGGCGTTGCTGGCCGCCCATCACCAGACCCTGGACCTCGCGGGGTTGCCGTCGTGTGCGGAGTACAGCGGTGACCGGCCCGGAGACGGACTGCTCGCGCGAGGCGGCTATCAACCGCGCTCGCCGATCCTGCTCGCGTCGGGAGGTCCCGCTCTGTGGCGGATGTGGCGCCCTCAACCTTGCGACGAGCAGCCCTGCCGACCGGCTGACGGTGGGCTGCCGCGACGCATCCGCCTGGACCGCACCGCGACTCCTTTCCTTGGCCGCGTCATCCCGGCGGCACCGCCGCGTTCGTCCTGACCACTCAGTACGGCACCGATTCATTACCTGCTGGCGGCGACGACTCGGCCAGCGGGCCACGTCATCACACCCTCATGCCGAAGGAAGGCGCCCCTCATGCTGACCGGAGCCGCTCAGCCCACCACCGCACTACGACCACGGAGTCCCGCCTTTGGGCGCTGGTTGAGGTTGCCAGCCCGGATCGCGACTGCCGGCACCGGTATCGACCTCACGCTCGCAGGCGACGTGACGTCGATGGAGTACGCGTGGGGGTATGCGATTCGGCGCGAGTGGCCAGACGGGGCTCACGACCTGTTCGGGTTCACGCCGGGTGCCGACACCGCGATTCGCCGGCTCGACCGCGACCGGAGCTTCTGGCGCGGCGGCCCGGTACGGCCGACGGCGGTCTACCTCGTGCCCGCCAACGCCGCCGACGTGCGCGCGCATCCAGTAGCGGGATGCCGCAGGTCGGGGTGCCCGGACTCGCCGCAGCGGGGGCAGCGGTGAAGTCGACGCAGGTGCAGGTGGGGCTCGCACGGCGGACGCTGACGCCGTTCGGATTGTGGGTGTTTGGGGCGGCGGCGTCGGCGCCCATGGTGGTCCTTACCGGAGGCATCGTCGGCACCTATGCGACGACGAAGGTAACGGCTCTTCCTCTGACCTTCGTGGTCGTGGCGGGCACGGTCGCGCTGCTGGCGGTGGGGTACGCGGCGATGGCCCGCCAGCTCGGGCACCCGGCGGCCTACTACGCGATCCTCGCGCACGGGTTGGGCCGGAGTTGGGGTGTCGCTGCCGGCATGGTCGCGCTGGTGGCCTACAACGCCATCCAGATCAGCCTGTACGGGCTGTTCGGGGCGACGATGGCAGCCCAGCTCGGCGGCAGCTGGTGGGTGTGGGCGGGCCTCGCCCTGGTCGTCGTCGGGGTGCTCGGTGTGCGGGCGATCATGTTGTCGACTCGGGTATTGGCCCTCGTGCTGGCCGTGTCGTTGCTGATCGTCGCGGTATTCGTCCTCGCCGGGGTGGGACAGCCGGCGGGCGAGGAGGTGTCGTGGGTTGGTTTTCACGTCTCGGGTCTGGCGGTCAGCGGCATCGGCGGTGCGGTCGCCTTCGGCGTAGCCGCGGTGATGGGCTTCGACGCGCCGGGGTCGTTGGTTGAGGAGGCCGTCGACCTAAGGTCGGTTGGCCGGGCCACCATCGGTGGCGTACTCGTTCTCGGCGGGGTGTATGCCGTTGCCGCGTTCGCGATGGGGGTGGCGGTCGGTCCGGACGTCGTTTCGGAGGTGGCCGCTGATCCGGCGTCCGGGTTGCCGTTCGCGGTCCTGGCGCGCCTGGGCAACTGGTGGACGGCCCTCGCGAGCGTGGTGCTGATCTTCGCGATCGTCACGTCGATGCTGGCGTTTCACTCGGTGCTCGCCCGGTACGTGTTCGCCATGGCTCGGGAGAAGGTGCTGCCGGCGGGTCTTGCCCGGACTAGTAGCGCGACCCGGGTCAGTGCGCCGCGTGGTGGGTCGTTGATGCAGACGGCCGTCGCGGTGGCGGTGGTGGGGGTGTTCGCTGTCAGCGGTGCTGACCCGGTGGCGGTGATGTTCACCTGGTTGTCGGCGTTGGGGGCGATGGGCTTGTTGTGTCTGCTGCTGGCCGCGTCGGTGGCCGCGATGACGGCACCGGCCAGGGTGCGCGGCCCGCAGGCCGGCGCGTGGGAGTGGCGGCTCGCGCCCGCCCTGGGCGTGCTCGGCGGGTCGGTGGTGCTCGCGCTGATGGTCGGCAACGCCGGGTCTCTGCTCGGTGCCACGCCCGGATCGCTGTATCCGTTTCTGCTGCCGGTGATCCTCCTTGCCACTGCGGTCGGGGGCGGGGTGTGGGCCGGGCATCTGCGGCAGGCCCGCCCGGAGGTCTACGCCGGCATCGGCCGTGGCACACCAAAGAGGCATGCCGTTCCCGACGCCATGAACCTCTCGATCTGAGGAGGCGATGATGAGGACTCACGCGGCTGCGTCACCGGGCGAGCACTACGGCGTCGATCCCCTGGACCCGCGCTGGCGAGCGCGCTACCCGTCCGCCGCACCACCTGCCGACCATCCCGAGCCTGCGGTCGCTGTGCCGCCGCCCGGCTATGGCGCGGCCCCTGTCCCCACCGGGTACCAGCGGCCACCCGATGCCGCCGTTCCCCCGATCCCGCCCCCGGGCCCGGCCGGCTATGACCAGCGCTCTGCCGACGGCGACGTGCCCGCCGATCTGCGCTGGGCGGACCTGCGGCTACAGGTCGTATACCGGTCCAAGCGGCTGAACACCGGCCACCTTATTGAAGCCGATCAGGCGTTCGGGGGGCGCGGTGCGGTCGGCCCTCACGCGCTGATGCTGTTCTTCGCCTCCCCAGCGTCCAACGAGCCGCACGGCTACCGCTTGCACACCGCCCACCGCACGTGGCCGCAGTCGCCGGACTCCGATGTCTTGCCGCAACTGCTCGCGGAGATGGCTGAGGTCGCCGGGGACAACATCGCCTCCATCGGACGCGGGTGGAGTCCTCTCGGTCCAGAGGGTTCCATGGTCAACGGCGGGGACATGACCCTGTCTCCAGGTGCGTGGTACGTCGGCGTGGGTGTCAGCACCCTCGACTCCGACCAGGGCCGCTGGTACCAAGTCGCCCGGACACTGCGCGACGCCGCCGCCGCTGGCCGCTACATGTCGGCGTTCAACCTCAAAGGTCAGTGCTACGTCCTGTTGACCGACGGCACCGCGCTGCACATCGACCGCGACCCGCAGGCCCGCCTCGGCGACGACGGCGTGCGCTGCAACAAGACCCTCAACCCGGACCGGATCACCTACTACAACCCGTACGAGCACCTCACCGAGCAGGGCGACGACGAAACCCGCGACATCTGGCGGCAGCTCGACGCACTGCACCACACCCTCACCGCGCACCTGCTCGCGGGGCGGTGGGCGTGACCGGTCACCAGAGCCTCAGCCTCGCCGACGCCGCAAACCTCAGCGGAGCGCCGGTCGACGTCACGGCCGTGCTCGACCACCTGATCCGCGAGGCCGAAGCCGCCGCCGCGACGAGCATCGGGTTTCCCGGCGCCGTGGACCTCGACTACGGCGAGGTCATGACCCGCCTCGGCAACCGGCTGTGGAACAACATCGGCGACCCCGCAGACCTTGGCGGAGTCGCTCACACCCGAGTGCTGGAGCAGGCGGTCATCGCCTGGTTCGCCGACACCCTCGCCATGCCGCGAGATGACCGGTGGGGCTACGTCACCACCGGCGGCACCGAAGGCAACCTGTCTGCCCTGCACACCGCCCACCACCGCCACCCCACCGCCCGCATCTACTACTCGACCGCCGCCCACTACTCCATCCCCAAGATCGTCCGGATGCTCGGAGCGAGGGGCGTAGTGGTCAATGCTGACGCGGGCGGGGAGATGGACTACGCGCACCTCGCCGCGCAAGTCGGCCGCCGTCGACGCTGGCCCGCGATACTGGTGGCCACCGCCGGCACGACTCTGACCGAAGCCGTCGACGACACCACCTCCATCCGCACCGTCCTCGATGAGTACCAGGTCAACGGACACCTCCACGTCGACGCGGCGCTGTCCGGCATCCCCCTCGCACTCGACGGCCGGCTACGCCTCAATGACGACAGCGGCATCAGCAGCATCGCCATCAGCGGCCACAAATTCCTAGGCGTGCCAACGCCTAGCGGAGTCGTCCTCATCCGCGACCACGCCCGCAACACGGCCAGCCGCATCACCTACACCGCCACCCTCGACACCACCATCACCGGCTCCCGCTGCGGGCTGGCCGCCGCACTGCTCTGGCACGCCATCGCCACCCACGGCCACGAAGGGCACCGCTGGCGGGCGACCCAAGCCCGCCGCCTCGCCACCTACACCGTTAATCAACTGAACGCCGCCGGCTGGCCCGCCTGGCGACACCCTCACGCCGTCACCGTCGTCATGCCCACCCCACCCGAGCAGGTGCGAAAGAAGTGGCTACTCGCCACCGACGGAGCCACCAGCCACCTCGTCTGCATGCCCGGAATCACCCACGGCCAGATTGACGCCTTCGTCGCCGACCTCACCGCCGCCGCGCCGCCACGGTTGATCCCACGACCCCGAGCGGACGGTCTATCCACTCCGAGCAGGACGTTATGAGCCCATCCCCACCAGCCCTCAGAGCCGTCTCGCGAGCCAGGAAAGGAATCACCTCAATGACGACTACTCACAGCGGCCAACTGCGCCCTGCCCGGCTGCGTGAACTGCTCGACCCGATCATCAGGCAGGAACTGGACCGGCTCGACATTCAAGCAGGCCAGCGCGTCCTGGAAATCGGCGCGGGCGGCGGTGAGATCACCGCTTACCTGGCCCGCCTCGTCGGCCCTCACGGCAGGGTCACCGCGGTCGACAAGGACACCACCTACCTCAACCCAACGAGAGTCATCGACGTCTATCAGCGGGACCTGAACGGTGACGACCTTCCCGGCGAGCCCGACAGCTTCGATGTCGTCGTCGCCCGATGGCTGCACGGCGCACTGCCACACCCCGCAGAGGCGCTGGAACAGATGATCGCCCGGCTGCGTCCCGGTAGCTGGCTCGTCCTGGCCGACGTCACCGACACCCCGCCACGAGTCTTCTGGGCAACTGACGACGACACCCGGCTGATTCACACCGTCATGCGACGCGTCTACCGCACCATCGCCGGACTCGACGGTGCCGGCACCTGGACGGCAGACACCCCCGCACTGCTCGTCGTCAAGGGCATGGCGCAGGTCTGCACGCACGCGTCCACCGAGACCTGGACCGGAGGCGGTCCCGGATGCCAGCTGCTCGCCGACGGGGTCGACTACCTCCGCCCCGTCCTGACCACACCCGAGGTCACCGATGCCGACCTCGACCGGTTCGTCACGCTCATGGCCGACCCAAACGTGCTCCTGGGTTCCTACGAGCGCAGGGCTGTCCACGCCCGCAAGGCGACCGCGTGACATGCGCCGCACGGGGCGGGGGCAGGGTGCCATCCGTCCGACTGAGTCTGTGGCAGACACAACGGAAATCAACGCGATCTCCTGCTTCAAGAACTTGGGCCACCGGCAGGCCGCCACCTTCTACCAGCTATTCCCGACCCGGGTAGTCGCCGTGCGACGACTACCCGACCGGCCGCCGTTCATCGAGATGGGCGGTGGCCGGTCCCGGCCGGCGGCAGGGGTGCCCCCGTTCCCCTGCCGCCCCGGCCTGACGCTCCGCGAAGTCCGTGCCGGTAGCTGCGGGGGCTACCTGCCCACCCATCATCCCAACTCCCTAGGAGGAACCATGAACGACCTGCTTGCCGCCAACGACGACCCGTTCCAGCTGGACGTCCAGATCGTCACCGAGGGCCCGGTCGCCGCCGCACTGTTGGCCGACACGGACGACGGCTGCGACACCCAGAAGAACGGCGACTGCTAGTCGCTTGTCCTTGCCGGTTCCGGTGGCGACCCGAACGTTCACCGGAACCGGCGACCCCTGAAACCGAGCAAGTCCCCGTGTGAGGAGTGGATCGTGGTGGCGAGAAGCAGTCTGTACCGGCATGTTGATGCCGCCACGATCCGCATCGCCGCGCACTCGTGGCGAAGCGGCGGCCCGCCGTGGCCGCATCGAGGCGATGCCGCAGACATTGATGGTTGGCTGCGGAAGACATGGAAGCGCCCTGGTGCGGCCGAAGCCGTGTGGACTGCCAGCCCTGAGTTCGCTTCCGGGGTCGAGGCGGTGTGCGCTGGCGGGACACTCGATGCCGGCCGCGGCTGGCGGATGGCTCTGGCACTGGCGCGGTACCTGGTGCGTGCCCAGCGGCGGGCAACGCCCTTCGGGTTGTTCTCGGGGGTCGCCGCACTGCGCTTCGACCGGGCTGCCTCGGTCGTACCGTCAGGGCGCTCGGCCATCCGGGTACGGCCGGACGCGGGCTGGCTCGCGTCTCTGATCGCGCGGCTCGAAGCCGACCCGCATGTGCGCCGCAACCTGCGTGTGCAGGCAAACAACCTGGCAGTGGGACAGGGACTTCGGCTCGCGGTAGAGCGCCGGCCACATGCCTCGCTACCAGCAGAGGGCGTCTCCTCGGTGAGGAACACGGCAGCAGTGCGGCTGGCCGTGTCGCTGGCCGCCGCGCCGGTGTCGTGGACGGAGTTGGTCGACAAGGTGACCGCCGCGTTCCCACGAACTCCGCGCGAGTCTGCGGACGCGCTGGTTGCCGATCTGGTCGACCACGGTGTGCTGATCTCCAGCCTCCGGCCGCCGTCGACCTGCGCCGACCCGCTGCGACACATCCTGGACCAGCTCGACACCGTGCAGAATCACCTCAACGAACAACAGCCTGTCGCGGCTGCACTCTGGTCGTTACACGGCGACCTGGGTGGCATCGCAGCCGGTACGACACATCTTCGTGAGCTGGCTGACCGGATGCGTCGGGTGGCAGCGGATCCGCAGCCGGTCGCGGTGGATCTACGGCTTGCGGATCAGGTCACCCTGCCGATCCAGGTCGCTGTCGAGATCGCGAGCGCTGTGGGCGTGCTGCGACGCTTGACGTCCCATCCGGGCGGTCGGCCGGAGTGGCGCACGTACCGTGCCCGGTTCGTCAACCGCTACGGCATGGCGGCGATAGTGCCGCTGGCTGAGCTGCTCGATCCGATGACTGGGCTGGGATACCCGGAGCACTTCACCCGGGCGGCCGAAGCACCCCCAGCGTCGTTGTCCAGCCGTGACGAACGGCTCTTGGCGCTGGCCCAGCAGGCAGTGATCGACGGTGTCCACGAGGTGAAGCTCGACGACGCAGCCGTGAAAGCCCTGGCCAACCCTGCGCCCGAAGAGGGCCGCAGCAGTCCTCACGTCGACGTCACGGCAGAGATCCGTGCGGCGTCGCTGAACGCACTGGCGAAAGGGCGCTTCACGATCGCGCTGACCGGCATGGGTCGCTCGGCGATGGCGACGAGCGGACGCTTCCTCGATGTGCTGCCCGCTGCCGAGCGGGAGCGGATGTACAAGGAGTTCGCGCGGCTACCCGTCGCGGTGGACGGGGCCATGCCGGCGCAGTTGAGCTTCCCACCACACCGTCTGCATGCGCAGAACGTACTGAATGCCCCGCTGGTCCTTCCGTGGCTAATTTCCTTGGCTGAGCATCGTCCGGCAACCGAGGATGTCGTCAACATTGGTGATCTTGGTGTGGTCGCCGGTCGGGACCGACTGGCGTTGGTGTCGATGTCGCGGGGGAGGGTGGTCGAGCCGACGGTCGCGCACGCCGCCGCCCTGCACACGACGCCGATGCTCGGTCGGTTTCTCGTGGAGTTGCCCCGAGCCATGGACGCCCGGCTGAAACCATTGGACTGGGGCGCGGCTTCCTGCCTGCCCTTTCGGCCCGCGCTGCGATACGGGCGGATTCTGCTCACGGCCGCCCGGTGGCGCATCGACCCGACCTGCTTGCCCGCTGCCGGCGCGAGCGACGGCGAATGGCTCGCAGCCTGGGAGGTAGTGCGGTCGAGGCTGCGGCTGCCCGGGTGGGTGCAGGTCGGCAGCGGCGACCAGCGGCTCCGGCTCAACCTCGATCAGGCCATGGACCGGTCCCTGTTGCGTGCCCACCTGGACGCCAGCACCGGACCGATCACCGTGGTCGAGGCGGCGAGCCCGGAGGATTTCGGCTGGCTGTCCGGGCGTGCTCACGAGATCGTCGTACCGGTCGCCTCCACGGCCGAGCCCGCAGCGGCGCCAGCCGTCGCCTCCGCACGAGGCTCGGGGCCGCCGCCCGCTCCGGCCCCGCCGATCATGCCCGGAGCAGGCGGCATCGTGTCCGCGTCGCTGGCCGTCGAGCCGCCAATGATGGAGCTGGTCTTACTCCGAGGGCTGCCGGCGCTGCTCGCCGACTGGCCCGAGCCGCCGCTGCGGTGGTTCGTCCGCCTCCGACGTCCCACGTCGCACCTGCGACTGCGGCTGCACACCGACGACTACGGCCACGCGGCCGTACGGATCGGCCGGTGGGCCGCCGCCCTTCGACGGCAGGGCCTCGCCGGAGACCTGAGCCTGGACACCTACCATCCCGAGTCAGGCCGATACGGAGACGGCCAGGCGCTGGTCGCCGCGCACGAGTTGTTCGCCGCCGACTCCACCGCAGCCTTGGCGCAGCTCAGCGCGCAACCCGAGCATCAGGTCAACCGGCACGTCCTTACCGCCGCGAGCATGATCGACCTGGCAGCCGCGATGCTCGGCAGCCGCAACGACGCATGCGAGTGGCTCGTCGCCCACCCGGAGCAGGCCGGGCCGACACCCATCGACCGGTATCTGCTGCGCCAGGCGGTCACCCTTGACCCGACCCTCCTGACGGAACAGGTCCAGCAGGCATGGCAAGAGCGATCCCGGGCCGCAGCCCGCTATGCCGACACACTGTCCTCAACTCGCGGCCCACTGACCCCAACCTCCGTGCTCACCTCGCTGCTACACCTGCATTTCGTTCGCGCTCACGGTCCCGACGAACCTGCCGAGCAGGTCACGCATCGGCTCGCCCGCCACATCGCACTGGCGACCGTACGCCGCCGCGTCCGCACCGCAGGAGCGCTCCGATGACTGCCGTGCCCCTCGCGAGTCCACTGCTACGGGCAGCCGAAACGATGGCCTCGTGCATCACCGACACCCTCACCCAGCCACCCCCTCCGGACTTCACGGCCGCCGACTACGGGCCACGAAGTACCCGCTGGCACGCCCAATCCCTATCCCGAGGTGCCGCCGGGGTAGCGATCCTGCACGGCGTCCGCGCCCAGACTGGGCACGCAGGATGGGAACCGGCCTACGAATGGCTGCGACACGCGACCGCTGACACCCTGAACAACGGCAGCGGAGCAGGACTGTGGTTCGGTGCGCCGGCAGTCACCCACGCGCTGACCACAGCCGCGCCTCACGCCCATCCGGCATCCCTCGACGCGCTCGATTACTCGGTCGCGGATCTGACCAGACGCCGGCTGGCCGCCGCGGAGGCGCGCATCGCGGCATGTGCCCGGCCCACCCTGTCGGAGTTCGACCTCGTACGCGGGCTGACCGGCCTCGGCGCCCACCTGCTACGCCGCGAACCAGACGGACAACTGCTCCGGCAGGTGCTGACGTACCTGGTGCGGCTCACCGACCCGGTCGACATCGACGACGAGGCCGGACGGCTCGCGCCAGGCTGGTGGAGCGCCGACCCACCCGATCCCGACAGCCCTGCATCGGGTGGGCATGCCAACTTCGGCATGGCGCACGGAATGACCGGCCCCTTGGCGCTCCTGGCGCTCGCCATGCGCCACAACATCCTGGTGCCAGGACAAGCCGAAGCAATCGGCCGGATCAACACCTGGCTGGACGACTGGCGGCAGACCAGCCCGACCGGACCATGGTGGCCAGAGAGGATCACGGCAGCCGAGCTGCACGCCGGCAAGCCCGCGACACGGGGACCGGCTCGGCCGTCCTGGTGCTACGGCACCCCCGGCATAGCCCGCGCGCAACAGCTCGCCGGGATTGCCCTCCCCGATCCCGCCAGGCAGCAGACAGCGGAGGACGCCCTGTCCCGCTGCCTGGCAGACCCCGTTCAGCTCAACCGACTCGTCGACCCATCGCTGTGCCACGGCTGGGCAGGACTCGCCACAACAGTTTGGTACGCCGCCGCTGACGCCCGCACCACCAGTCTGCACACCCACATGACCTACGTGATGCGGCTGCTGATCCAGCACGCCACCGACGCCACCCCGGCGCGATCCGGCCTGATCGCCGGCCACGCCGGAGTCGCTCTCACCCTGCACACCATGGCCACCGGCACCGACATCCGCTGGGCAACCAGCCTGCTAATCCACTAGACGAGGAGACCACCATGGACCTCGACCTCGCCTCCGACATCGCCCCACCCATCCAGGCGGTTTCGGTAAGCCAGTGGCGTCAGGTCAATCTGACCTTCGCCGACTGGCAAACCGCCGAGAAGTACGCCGCAACCCGACTCGCACCCGCACTAAGCAGCGCCGAGGACAGGGGTGTGATCACCGCCTTCTGGTTCATCCGCAAAATGCAGACGTGGCGGTTGCGGCTCCTGCCCGGCGACCGGCAAGCCATGGTCTACGCCCTCCTCGCCGGCCTCACCAACGACGACCGCATCCGCGGCGTCACCGAGCCCATCTACCGGCCCGAGGCATACGCGTTCGGCGGGGACCAGGCCATGACCGTCGCCCACACCCTGTTTCACGCCGACAGCCGCCACATCCTCGGCCATCTCGCTGCCGGCGGCGCCCACCGACGCGAACTCGGTGTCGTGCTCGCCACCCGCCTCATGCGTGCCGCCGGACTGGAGTTCGCCGAGCAAGGCGACGTCTGGCGACACGTCGCTAACCGCCGCCACCAATCCAACGCGCCAGGACCAAGCCCGCAGCTGATCGCCGCCGTACAGCGGCTGCTCATCGCCGCCGCCGACGCTCCGGGTAGCCCGCTGGCAGCCACCCCCCAATGGCCGCAAGCCCACGAGCGGGCAGGCGCAGACCTCGGCTTCCTCGACCGGCACGGCGCACTCACCCGCGACCTGCGCGGGGTGCTAACCCACCACCTGCTGTTCCTCTTCAATCGGCTCGGCATCTCGGCCACCGACGCCTGGCTCCTCGCGACGGCAGCCACCCACGTCACCTTCCACCACTCGCCCACCGACGCCTACGACAAGCATCAACTCGCCCCAACAACAGAGAGAAGCACACACATGGTCCACTCATCTGACGCCGAACCTGAAGCTCCCAGCGCAGCCGTGCTTCGCGAACAGCTTGTCACCGCCTTGAAACAGCGCGGCCACGTCCGCTCGGCTTCCGTAGAGCAGGCGTTTCGCAGAGTGCCCCGCGAGCAGTTCCTCCCCGGTGTCGAACTGGAGACCGTCTACACCCCCCGCCAGATCGTCACGAAGCGCGACCCCAGCGGTGCCGCGCTGTCCTCCGCGTCGAGCCCCAGCCTCGTCGCGGACATGCTCGAACAACTCAATCCGCACCCCGGACATCGCGTCCTGGAGATCGGCGCGGCCACCGGCATCAACGCAGCCCTACTCGCCGAGCTAACCACCCCCAGCGGCACGGTCGTCACCATCGAACTCGACCAAGACCTCGCCGACGGCGCCCGCGCCAACCTCGCCCGCGCCGGCTACAACACTGTCGACGTAATCCACGCCGACGGAGCCCTCGGCCACCCCGACACCGCGCCCTACGACCGGATCATCGTCACCGCCGGAGCATGGGACATCTCCACCGCCTGGTGGGACCAACTCGCCAACCACGGCCGCATCGTCGTACCCCTACGCGTACACGAGAGCGGCCTGACCCGATGCTTCGCCCTCGACCGCACCGCCGCCCACCAACTCACCAGCACCACGACACCGCTGGTCTGCGGATTCGTCCCCATGCGCGGCACCGCAGAACACACCGACCACCACGTACGCCTCGACACCGACGTGGCCCTCAAACTCGACGCCGCCGACCACCCCGACCGACAGGCGCTCAGCCGCGCCCTGAGCCATCCCCGACACGAACGCTGGACCGGCATCCAAGTCGCCGACGAGGACCCCGTCGGCCATCTCGACCTATGGCTACTCGTGCACACCAGCACACCCTTCGGCCGCCTCGGCGTCGGAGACACCGCCCGCACCAGCGGACTGGTCACCCCCGCCTACCGCTGGGCCGGAGCCGCCATCTACCACGGCGGCACCATCGCCTACCTCGCCTTCCAACCAACCAGCCAAGGCCACCACGAACTCGGCGCCATCGCACACGGACCAGACGCCGACAAGCTCGCCACCGAACTCACCAACCTGCTCGACCAATGGGACGAAGCGGGCCGCACCAACCAACCCACCGTCACCGCCCAGCCAGCAGGAATGCGACCTGCCGAGCCCCGCGACATCCAACGGCCCGACACCACCTTCACCATCTCCTTCTGACGGCGCACGCCGGGGCGGTGCCCAACCCCGCCCCGGCCACCCCAGGCACAAGCACCGCCAACCACCACGCACCGCCAAACAGACATCGATGCCAACACGCTCCTCCGCCGTACGTGAGGACACCATGACCCTGCCCCTCGCACCCACCATCGCCGCCCGTTTCCCCCTCGTCCCCCGCAAACGACCGCCAGCCAAACCGCTCGACGCACGAGTAAACCGACTCGCCGCACTCGCCGAGACCGCCCACCGCGAACACGACCCGGAAACGGCATCCATGGTTTTCAACGGAGCCGCCCTCGTCGCCTCCGACTGCGGCGACGCGGAACTCGCCCGCACCTGGTGCCACCAACACGCGAACCTCTACCTCAGCAGAACGGCGCTCAACGCGCACACCGCCCGCTTCGCCCTCGAACCCGTCATCAACCTCGCCCGCCTACGCACCCGAGACGGCGACGGCGACGGCGCACACCGCCTGCTCACCGACCTACACACAGCGATCGTCAGCGGCAGGCACACCGTCATTGACGACCTGGAGATACATCCCCAGCAGCTCACTGCTGATCCCGACGAAAACCAACAGATCATCAATTGGCTACGTGGCATCCTGCTCTCCGATGGAACCCGCGCCCTCACCCTGTCAGGCCGCTGGGCCGACGCACTGGCTCACGTGAAGCACTACGACGGAATCGGCCCCACCCTGCTCGACGGGCGACAGCTCACGATCGTCGCCCACCTGATGCAGGGCAACGGCGTCGAAGCCGCCGACCTGCTCAGCCGAACGAAGATCGAACAGCCATGGGAGCGAACGGTGCACGACCTCCTCCAGAGTTGGCACGCAACGACGATCAGAGGCATCCCCACAACTGATTACGCTGGCCTGACTGACCGAGCGTCGGCCACCGCGGCGGGCAGAGGAATTTCGGTGTTCCGTGTGCGCCTCAGTCTCACGGCTTTGGACCTTGCCGCCGGCCTGCCGCCGTACATCGCAGATGACCTCATCGAGCGGCTCGCGGCAGACGTGATTCGCGACGAGGATGCTAACGCGGCGCGCGATCTCCTCAACCACCCAGCCGTCGGCCCTGAGCAGCAGGGGTCGCTGGGCCTATTGGTCGAATCGAGCGGGTTGGGTCTGGGGACCCTGCCAGATGCAGCACGGGATCCACTGTCGTTAGCCGTCGCTCTGGCCGGCACCGTTATAAGCGGTGCGCATAGCTTTGCCTAACCCGTCGCATGAGCAATACGTCAGGGCTAAGGCGAATTCATCGCCCGACATCAGTTGCCACGCGAGGCTCAGTGCGTATCTGGCCATGGACGGCCCTGTGAGGTGCAACGCAGGACACCGGCCCGCGCCAGCCCTGGGCCCTTGCTGCCGAAGTAAGCAGGGCGCGCGAGGAGAGGCGTTCACCAGCCACCTGCGGCAGCTGGGCTACAGCACGATGGAGTACAACCACAGATCGACGCCGCACCGACACGACCAGGCTCGCGGAGAGGTGCCTTCGGGGCCTGGTTGTGTCCGGTCGTTGAACTGGCTGGTTGCTCACGGAGCCCGTTTGTCAGAGTGTCGTCCTCGACGACTGGGCGTACACGTTCGACGTGACAGTGCATGTCGACGCGGGCGACCACCTCGGCGGACCTGCGGTTCATCGACTCCTGGGCGATGGGCGGGGGCGTACGCGCTGGACGGACTGTAGCGCGCTCTGGGGATCGACGCGGGGATGCTGCGGCTGCTGGCCAACACGCGGATGGAGCCGCACGTTGAGCGGATCGTGTTCGCGCTGGTCGTGGCGAACCGTGCACTGTTGACGCCGCCTCCTACCGGGCGATTCTGGCGACGAGGCCGTTGATCAGCTGCGTGTGGGCAGGTACAGGCCACTGCGGTGCTTCTGCACGACCGTCGGTGCCTGGCGGGCTGGCGGGGTTGTAAGTGCTGTGACGCCGCCGGGGATGCCGAGGCGGGCTAGTGCCCGATCGAGCCAGGCTGGTTCCTCGCTGCACAGTTCGTTGATCAGCGCGCACTGTCCAGGCACGTTTAGCCGGCGGCGCACGACGATGCTCTCCCGAGCCCGAGAGCCGGGTACGGTGCGGCGGAAGGCCGCACCGCGGTGGTTGGCCTCGGTGGCGTCAAGCTCATTGAGGCGCATCTCGCCGGAGGTAAGCACGACACCGAGTACATGCGGATGGGCGTCAAATAGCGGATCGAGCGCTTGGCGGAGCACATCGATCTTTAGAGGTAGTGGGTCGCGGGCGAAGGAGGTCAGCGGCCACACGGCGCCGGCGTCTTCCAGCCACAGCCAGGCCGCCCCGGCGGATTGGGTTTTGACGGCCTTCCTCATGAGCGCTTGTAGCAGCCGGGGGCCTTGATCGGACTCCCACATCGGCCCGGCGATTCGAGCGCCGGCCGGCGCCGGATTCGAATGAGCGGTCAACGTCGATCCGTCGACGGTAACCTCGACGGGAACTCCGGTCGCCGCTGCCTCGGCGGCCGCCAAGGCCACGTTTTCTTTCCACCGCGGGGTTGCTTCGGGAGGTAAATCGCCGTCCCAATGCACGCCGTGGCGGCTCTCCAGCACCCGCAGGTGCGTGGTGGCATCCCTGACCTGCTGGTTGTAGGCGCGGAATGCCCGGTCGGGGCCTAGTGCCCTGACCTCGATAAATACGTCGCTGTCAGCGCGCACCGCCTGCAGATCACCCGGCCCGCCCTGCGGCTTTACCGGCTCCAGGGTGATCCGCGCACCGGCCTGGATGGCAAGAACCGCCAGCCGTGCCAAGGCGATGTGATGGCGGAACTCTTCAGCCGTCGGGTTGGCACGCAAGTTCTTCCGTACCCGACCGATGCCTTGGACCTTGGCGTCGACCAAGACCTGCAGACGTGCCCACAGGCCGATTACAGCGACGAACGCTGGCGCGCCCAGCAGCGAGGCGAAGTAGGGCCCCATTGTCGGTCCGGTGATTCCTGGCGCGGGATGTGTAGCGCGGTGCAGCCAGGCAGGGCCGAAGAACGCCTCCAAGTCCATGATCGCCTGGCTTGCGATTCGGCGGCCGGTCGGTGTCAGGTAGTCCGCCTCTGCCGGGTCGCCGACCGCGACCGCCCAGTCCAGCTGTCGCCGGCCGGCCTCGACGTCCCTCCACGCATCGCTCACGCCTCTAGCATCCCCTGCCTCGCCACCGGAATTTTCGACCTCAGTCTCGCGCGTTGGCTCCTAATTGCCGACGGCAAGGTCCAGGGCGGTGAGAATGAGGCGTACGCGGAATACCAAAAACCCTGTCGATCCTCACGCTGATGGACGAGGTGCTGCTGGAGGTGTTCAATCGCCCGCTAGGGTTGCTGAGGCGAAGGCAACGAGGCTCGCCCGGACAGAGCCTGCGTCTGGGACATTCGCGGCGATAATTCCCAGGAGTCGGTCAGCACGGGCAACGGCACGCCGTGGTAGCGTCGTCGAATTTTGGCCGGGTCAGGCATGGATGGTGCGCCCCGTCTGTGGAACGCGGCCGGTAGTGCCGTTCGCGGCAACATAGCGCGGGTCGGCGCACGCCCAGCCAGGGCTACCACCTACGCTGGCGCGGTGTTAGATGCAGCTACTACTGTCGGTGGAACCTCGGTAGCTCTGGATCGAGAGCACGGTGAGGTGTACACCCAGCGCTGGGTGGTGGACCTCATCCTCGATCTCGTCGGCTACACCGACGATGATGATCTGTCACGGCGCCGGCTGCTGGACCCCGCCTGCGGGGATGGTGCGTTCATGGTGGCGGCGGCGGAGCGGCTGTCGAGTTCGTGCCGTAAGCATGGTCTGACCATTACCGCCGCCGCAGACGCCTTGCACGCCGTAGACCTCCAAGAACGAAACGTCACGGCAACCACGGACGCCGTTACGGCAGTTTTGCAGGCCGACGGGTGGGATTTCGACCAGGTCGCCGCCGTGGTCGCAGGCTGGGTTCGGCACGCCGATTTCCTCCTGGCTACCGATGCCGACCGCTTCGATGTCATCGTCGGCAACCCGCCGTACCTCCGCTTGGAGGACATTTCCACGGAGAAGAGTGACGCCTACCGGCGCGCGTGCCGCACCATGGTGGGCCGGGCAGACATCTATGTCGGCTTCTACGAGAAGGCGCTTCGTCGCTTGCGCGACGGGGGCGCTTTGGGTTTCATCTGTGCCGACCGTTGGATGCGTAACCAGTACGGACGCGCACTCCGTGGCCTGGTGACCAGCGGTTTCGCCGTCGAGACCGTCGTAACCATGCACGATGTGGACGCGTTCCTGGAAGCCGTGTCCGCCTATCCGGCGATCACGGTACTGCGTCGAGCGAGGCAGGGCACCGCGGTCGTTGCCGACACTACGCGCCTGTTCGACGCTACTGCGGCTGCGGATTTTCTAAGCTGGCGGTCAGACAGCGCGTCGACCGAGTTCACGCGGCCGGCGTTTCAGGCTGCGCGCATGCCCGGCTGGTTTGCCGACCAGGAGCCTTGGCCGACGGGGACACCGTCACGACTGGCCATGATCGAGGAGATCACAGAGGGTTTTCCACTGCTTGAGGACACCGGTGCGGGCACCCGCGTTGGTATCGGCATCGCGACCGGCGCTGACGCCGTATACCTAACAACAAACCGAATCGTTGCGGAGTCGGACCGCCTGCTGCCCATAGCAATGGTCAAGGACGTCACCACCGGCACCCTGGGTCAGCACGACACCTTTTTGGTAAATCCGTGGGAGGCGGACGGCTCGCTGGTCGATCTAGCGCGGTACCCGAAGCTGCGTGCCTACTTCCAGAGACATCGGGAAAAGTTGACAGGCCGCTACATCGCGAAACGGCAGCCGGACCGTTGGTACAAGACCATCGACAAGGTCGATGCCACTTTGACCGGCCGCGAAAAACTGCTGTTCCCGGACATGAGGATGCAGCTCCATCCGGTGCTAGACGTGGGTACTTTGTACCCGCACCACAACCTGTACTTCATCGTGTCGGACACCTGGGACCTGCGCGTTTTAGGTGGTTTGTTACTCTCTGACATCGCTCAGGCATTCGTTGAGGCGTATGCAGTCCGTATGCGTGGGGGCACTCTCCGCTTCCAAGCGCAGTACCTGCGCAAGATCCGCGTTCCGAATCCTGAGTCCATCAGCGCGGAGGACCAGCAGCAGCTGCGCGACGTCTTCGCGCGCCGAGACAGGGAAGGTGCGAGCCGGATCGCCCGGCGCCTGTATGGTGTCAGCCACCTGTCCACATGAGAGGGAGCTCGATGGCTGTCACCCGGGAAGACTTCGAGCGCGCTATCGCCGCGTACTGGGACACAAAGCGGTCCCAGCTGGAGCTGTCCAAGATCGCGGAAAGGGTGGGTGCCGGCACGGCTGGGTCCGTGCGCGGCGGCAAGCACTTTGACGCCGTTGCGGCGCTTTTGTCCAAGTTCTTCCTCGATGCGGGATTCCCTGTCGAATCCATCGCCGTCAAGGGCAACAACATCATCCTGCCGGGTTACTATCGTCCGACCAAGCAATGGGACGTTGTGGTGTCGTACGAGGGCACTCTCGTGGCGGCCTTCGAGATGAAGGCGCTCGGCGGTCCCTCCTTCGGCAACAACTACAACAATCGTATCGAGGAAGCCTTGGGCACCGCCACTGACGCGCGGCGCGCCAACCTTGCTGACATGTTCCCGGGCGAGGAGCCGTGGCTCGGCTACCTTTTCATTGTTGAGGACGCACCTAAGTCGCGCAATAAGCCGACGCGCCTCGTTAGGCGGGGGGCCTTCGAAGTTGAAGGCGTTTGGAACCACTTGAGCTACCAAGAACGGTGCAGCGTTTCGTTTCGGCGTCTATTGGCAGAGAAGCTGTACGATGCAGCTCTCTGCGTCGCGTCGTCCGGCGCCGACAGCATCCCCGTAGAGTTCGACGACCGTCTCGATTGGCGGCACTTCCACGCTGCTGTCGAAGCGCGCATCTCCTACCTACGCGAGCTCGGCATCCCGCGACGTTGACAGCTATCGTAAAGATCGACGAGCGCAGCGTGAACCCCCATCAGGGGGAGTTGCTTGGTCGTCGTGCCACGTCAGGATGCGCGCTGGGGTGCGGTGGGTTGCCGTTAGACCACCTACGCCCTGATCCATCGATGCCCACCAAGTGTTCGGTGATTTTGGTGATGGCGGCGACGTCGCAGCAGTCGCGGCGGACCCCTCCGGCGGGCACCGTGGACCCGAGAGCCATCGCGAGCGCCTGCCCGTCGTGGCAAAGTGTCTTATGAGCCGCATGTGAGGGCACTCGAACTGCCGCGACAGCGTGGGCAAAGCCTGGAGATTGCACCCACCTATAGGTCGGCTAGAGTGGAAGTCTTCATCGGTCACCGGCGGATGTCGTCTGCGGTGCGCCCCTGCTCCGCTGGGTAACGCAAAATCATGCGAGGGCTGCTTTGCTGAACAATAGGAGCAATCGTGGTGAACCATCAACTTCTGCAGACCGCGTTTGCCGAGTCATGTCGATCGTATTGGACGACACGGGACAAGCAGTCGATTACAGGGAAGGGTGAAGGGCTTGCCGCTGCAGTCCGAGCCGGGAAGCACTTCGGATCTGTTCAGGCATTAGTTGAATCAGTTTTCATCGACTGCGGTTACGGCGAGCGCAATTTCTTAAGGGATCGTTCAGCTACCGTTCCTGGACACTATAGGGTGACCAAAAACTGGGACCTAATTGTTCATCAAGGTGACACGCTGATTGCGGCCTTAGAGCTGAAGTCATTGGGCGCCAATAGCGCCGCCAACAACTTTAACAACCGTACTGAGGAGGCGATCGGCAACGCTACCGACCTCCGCCTAGCGCATGCGCAAACCGGCATGTACGGCGATTTAAGCCCCTGGGCAGGCTTCATGTTTCTGATCGAAGAGAGTGCAGAAACCATTTATCCGGTCGGCGGCCTCTCAAGCAAGTGGCCCGTGGACGCGGAGTTTCGCAACTCTTCGTATCTCAAGCGGGGGGAAATTCTGTCGCGGCGTATGCTGCAACAAGGTCTGTATGACGCCGTGTGCTTCGTCACTAGCAGCCAGAATCCTGCGCAGCCTCCGCGGGAGCCCGTAGAGGAACTATCTTGGCTCAATTTCGTCGAGGCCGTCCTTGCTCGTGTGCGAGAAGTGCAGTCACATTTGTCGCCTCCTGGCCCATCCACGCCTTACGGCAGCGGACGCACCCTGTTCTAAAAGGGCATCTGACCCGTGTAGGGGTTGATTCGCGTTCGGCCGTCGCCAGGGCAGGGCGTGGTTCGTTGATCGCGCCGCGGGTGTGTAGCGGCGTAGGTACAGTTCGGACTTGTCGGATGAGCGGTGGGCGCTGATCGAGCCGGTGCTGACCCGGGTGGCGTGCTGGCCATCGCCGCCGGCACCATCGCCGCGGACCATCTGAGCGTGCTCAAGGCGCGGACCGACGGTGGATACTGACTGCTGTACGCGGACATTTCGCCGGGCTCGGCATCAACGTTGAGCGGGTCCCGCACCATCCCGCAAGGGGCTTCCACGTCCAGCCTCGCCGCTGGGTCGTGGAACGGACCTTCGGCTGGCTTTAGGCGTCAGCAGCGCGCCACGAGGGCGAGGATGGCGAGCCGCGTCCGATGGCTGGCCAGACATACCTCGGTTTAGGCATCAGAGCATGGTGGGCTGCGCCTAATCGACGCGGTGTAGATTTTGCTGGATGGATTTTCGGGCCGCCTTAGCCGACCTGCGCGGAGCTGTGCGGAGTTCCGGCTTTGCGCTGATGACGGTGAGGGTCTTGCGTGCGCGGGTGAGCGCCACATAGAGGTTTGTGGGTTCGTGTTGGTCGGCGTCGAGGACAACGGCGTGGTCGTATTCCAGGCCTTTGATTAGGGTGGGTCGGGAGAGTGTGTATCTGCTGGCTCGCCGTCCTGTAGCTCGGGTGCGATTGCGATGTTGGATGACCGACTCGGCGACGAGTTGACCGCCGGCGTCTGCCGTGCGGAGGGCGCTTAACATCGTGTACCAGGCGTCGTGGCGGTAGGTGGCGCCGCCAGGGAGTTGGGCGATGTTGAGTAGTGCCTCCCGCACCGTGGTAGGGGAGGGGTCGGTGAGGATCGCGCTCAAGGATATCTGGACGTTTTCTGCACCTGGTCGGCGTAGGCCTGTGAGTAACTTACCGCCGGCCAGCCTCTGCACGTCGCCACTCTTGACTAGCTCGGAGATTCCGCTGATGCAGGTCTTACCCCATTGGGCGGTCGCGGCGGCGATCCGGGCAGCGTCGCCGCTGTCGATGGTTTTTGCAAAGTCGACCATGTCTTTGCCTTCGATGGTCTCCATGACGCTGTAGGCGCCGTTGAGGCTGCGGGCGACACCGTGGCAGTCTTCGGCGCGGACCCCGATCGCGACAATCGAGTCGTGGGGGAACTCGCTACGTAGGTCACGGCAGGCCCGGACCATAGCGCGGTACTTATCTGATTGAATCCACCGAACTGGTGTCTCGCCGCTGACGAGGAGTGGGCGTTGCTGGTCGAACTTCTCACGGATGCCGAGTAGCCACTGCCCGAGTTGTTGATGGTGGTTGTGCCACCGCCAGGGGTAGGCGTTGATCGTCAGCTCTGGCCACCGGGACTTGATCTCGTCGCGCCATGACGGCAGCGGGTCGTCGGGGTCCCAGCCGAAGATCGCCTGCAGCGGGTCCCCGAGCACGGCTAAGGGCAGCGCCGCGGCAACCGCTGTAGTCAGTGCATGCTGGCTCAGGGTGCAGTCCTGGTACTCGTCGATGATCGCGAACGCGAAGGTCGCGGCGAGCACCCTTTGGATGCTGGGCGAACGGACGACCTGGGCCGCGCCCCTATAGCACAGGACGGATTGTGACCAGTCCGGCTCGTCAGGGACGGTCATTCCGGCTAGGTGAGGATACTGGCGGACGAGATGGTGCGACCAGCTGGCGATTGTGTCGATACGCACTGCGTCGGATCGCACCCCCATCGTTCTGATCCGTCGCCGCAGGGCATCCACGCCCGCATGAGTGTGGGTAAGGATTAGTGCTCGCGCTTGCGCATTGCTGGCAAGGCACGACATTGCCGCGATGATCTCGGTTTTGCCTGTGCCGGCGGGCATGGTTACCGAGCAGGGCATCGCCTGGCGCACTAGCAGTGCGTCAGCGTGAGCGCTACCGCTGGGAGATATCTTTGGGCTCCTCATCGCTGTAGATGAACCGCCGCACCTTGGTCAGCTCCGCGCCGAGGTGAGTGCTCTGATAGCGGTCCCACTGCTGGTAGATGAACTCGCCGAGGGTCTCACCAGCATCTTCGCGTTTGAACCACGCTTTCTTGTCGCGGTCCTTTTTATTCGAGCCCCCGCCAGCTGCGGCGGTAACCGCTGCGCAGACTTCATCTAGGGAGTACCCGGCGGTCGTCCAGGCGGCGGCGGTGCAAGGATCGTCCTGCGGAGATAGTTTTGGCAGTTCGGCTCGCAGATGGCTGCCCACCGCCTGACTGCCCTTGTGAGTGACAGCCAGTTCTACGATCTTCAGCAGCCCGGCTTCGTCGGTAAGGACGGAGATGATTTCTGCCTCCGTGGAGTTGCCGGACTGCCAGCGTGCGATGCGTACGCCAGCTGCACGGGCGGCCTCGACGTGTTTGTCGACGCCGGGGTCATCGTGATCGACGAGAAGCGCGGCTGTGACGCCGAGTTCTTGATAGACCCTCGCTCGGATGGCGGCATTGGCACCGCCACCATTGAAGAACGTCACCCCGAGAGCTGCGTGGGTCGGCTTGTCGGTGGAGGTACGTTCGTCGTCCCAGTGCCGGATGATTGCTCGGAGGATGCCGGCTTCGGTTGCTCCTTCACCGACTACGACCTTGCGGGCCAGCACTGCGGACGGACCTGCTCGGAGTGCTCCCTGAGCATCGTTGATTTCCTCGGGCACCGGCGTGATCTCAGTCAGGCCATCGACGTTGCGGACGACGCTGATGTCGGTTGCCGCCATCGCTTGCACAGCGATAGGAGAGTGCGTGGTGATGATGACCTGGCCCTGCCGCTGGTCAGAGCGTTTACGTAGCTCATGCAACATGTGAAGAAGCCGATGCGGCTCAAGGCCGTGCTCGATCTCGTCCACGAGCAAGATGTTGCCATCCTGTGTGGCGAGCTCCTGCGCTGCGATACCGATCAGCCGCCGGCTTCCCAGTCCTGCATGTGTCAGGGGAATCGTGCCCTCGTGGAGCAGCAGAGCTGACGGCGATGCGGAGGCAACGGGATCCCAACCCGGCCGTAGCTCGATGAACCGGCCACCGCCGATGGCGCCGGCCGCAGTCGCGATCTGACTCGCGGTACTCTGCAAGCTGGGCGCGACGTCGTTGAAGACGGTGTCACGCGAGGCCCGACGCACTGCTATGACGGCTGCATCCGCGCCCCCGTCGGTGAGCCGGGCAAGTGCAGACCCGCGACCCCACCGCAGATGGGTGTCAACGCGTTCGTCCACCCGAAACAGTCCGAGAGCACGTCGCCGTCCGCTGGTCAGCGGCATCCCATCGTCGTACTCACCATGGCGTACCACCGTCCACAGCGGTTCAAGATCGGCGTCAACGGTAAGTTGAAGCATGACGCAATCCTCGGAACCGGGTGCAGGGTCATGTTCGAGATCACCGTCACCTCCGAGGCCAGTTAGCCACATGCCGAAGCCTGTCTCGGCGTCGAGCAACGCTTTGGTCAGGTCGCCGATCAGCACGCGGACCTCGATCGGCCGGGTCACGTCACAACCGTAGAAGTCGGCGTCGCTGAATGTCACGTTTGGGCGAGAGGTCAGGACTAAGGCGATGGCGTCTAGCAGAGTGGTCTTGGTGCTATCGCCTGGTCCCACGAGGCATATGAATCGCTGGCGGGGCAGGCGCCACTCTGTGTGGCGGATACCCCGGAAGTTGCGCACGGTTACCCGCCGGATCTGCACTGACGCAGCCTAGCGGTGGTGACCGGCGAGGCCGGCTCTCTTCGGTCACCGGTTCGGATACTTGTTCAGAGCGAACGGGTGGCTGTGGGATGACCGCCGCTCGGTCTTCGCGAGGCATTTGTGGTCGTAAGCGACCGCCACCGACGCCCGCGTTGACCTGCTGGCGGGGGCCTAGGTGAATCGCGACCGCCCGCGCCCTCGCTGGCCTGACGAGCAGCTCGTCGAGGCGCTCGCACCCACCCCACTGCCGGTCGCATCGCCGGAGCCGGCACCGCTGCCAACATTGCCCGCGCCCGCCGCCCGCACGGGCGAGGGGTGCTGTTCGACGTGGGCCGCCCCGACGCCGCCGGCCGGGTCACCGCTCGCGCTGCTGCGGGCCTTGGGCTGGACACCGGGCCTCACGCTGCACGCCGACGTCGTGACCGGCGCAATCCTGATTACCCCGGCCGCCGATGGCGCGCACTTCGTGGGCACTCGCGAGGAGCTGCCCCTACCGGCCGCCGTCCGACACCTGTGCGGCATCGCCCCCGGCGAACCCGTGCTTTTGGCCGCCCTGCCGCGCCGCAACCGCATCGTCGTGCACCCCTCAAACACCATCACCGCGCGGTGTGCGCGCCGGCGGGGATCCAGCTAACACGGTCGCGGTGCCTGTAGGGCAGCCACGTCCCGTGCAGGATGCCTTCCAGCAGGTGGTCCAGGTGAGGACGTGGACCACAGGGGAACATGGCAGTGGTGGCGGCCTTCTGTCGGCTGTAGCTGTGCGGGTTCAGCGTCGGGTATAGGTGTAGACGGCCGCATGGCATGGCCTTGCGGGTTACCGGGCACCGGGTGGTGCCGGTCCAGAGGTCCGCCCAGCCGCACCGTTGCGTCTCGAACGTGATGGCGCCCGCGCCGATTTCCAGCCGGGTCTCAGATAGGTACATGCGGTGGTCGTCGAGGGCCGGTACGGACAGGTGTGGCACCGAGTGCAGGAACGCGATGTTGTCGGCGCCGCGGTCGGTGGTCCACACCACCCGGTCTCCGGCCTTGCGCAGCGCTCGTTGCCGAGCCCGTATGGTCCGAGGGGTTTCCTTGGAGTGCTGGACCTCCCCGGCCACGGTCAGGACCGGACCGATGGCCAGGACGTCTGGTCGGCGGCGGGCGCGTGGCCGCCACACCTCGACCTCTACGGTGCCGCCGACAGATTCCCATGTGCGGGCCTTGCGCTCTTTGAGCGCCTTGTGGGTGTCGGTCTCGGGCTGGTGTTCCGGGTGCGGGGAGCGGCCGTCTTCGTGTCGGAACATTGGACCGTGCCGCCCTTCGACGAAGGTCAGCCAGACTGGTGCACGGGGGAGTCCTCTTTGGGCCTGGTAGCGCATGCAGAGCAGGCAGAGCAGCTTTTCGCCGCTGATACCGTGGGGACGGTCGTTGGCGATTTGCTCGCGCAGATCGGGCTGGTCGGGATGGCCCCAGAGCGTGATTCGCGGCTGCAACTCGACCGCGGCCGGCACGTAGAACACGCCGTCGTTGAAGGCGAGCGGGTCGAGGTGCTCCCAGACTGGTCGGTTCACGGGTCCCCCTGGCGGTGGTCCTGGCGTGCGGCCGGCAGAGTCGACCAGTTACGTGCCGCCTACTGAGGGTATCGGTCGGCGCGCCAATCTTCGGGGCTAAGTGAGTGGATTTCGCAGAGCGTCCTCCCCGCCGGATCGCCGGTCTAGGTTCGAGCGAGGATGAGTTCCACCCCGACCGCTTTGACCTCGTAGGGCGTCGACATGGGCCTCGTCGGGCTCGGCGCCATCGCTACGCTGCCGGGTTCTGCCTTGCCAACGGGACTCCTCAACCACGAGCCCTGACAACTTGGTGGACAGCGGGATCCGCTTCAACCCCCATTCCTACGGGGTCGACGCTGCGATGGGTAGGCGCACGTCGATTTCTTGGGTGAGGTAGGTCCCATGACGGCAGAGGGATGTGAGGGGAATCTGGCTCCGGCCTGTTCGGCCTGTCCCCCCGTTTTACCCCCCCGAAAACCCCCGCCTGTAGTTGACAACCAGTGACAAGAAGCGACCATTGCTTAGGTGCGTCTGTGCAGCTCAACGCCTACTTTGACAGTCAATGACATGGTCGGATGGCTACGTTCGGTAACAAGGGGTTTTGACAAGTAATGACAAGTCCTGAACGCGGCTCGACATGAGGTTCTCCTGGGATCAAACTTGCGCGTCCCCTACGAGCTTTCGGTGCTGAATGTACCGGCCAACTCCCGCAACGTGGGAGCCTCGATGAGCGAAGCCGTCCGCGTACAGCAGCACCTTCGGTTCAGGAATTTGCGAGTGACGCTCTCACCTCCGCTCGCGGTACTCCCAACGGCGCTGGTTGTGCCGGTACCCGACCGGCCCTGCGCTTATCGCGAGGTTGCCCGGACGGATTGCGACATCGCCAGTGGGGCCTGACGTGATTGGGCCAAGTCCAGCTTGGAGATCGGCCTCGAAACCGGGCAGCTTGAGGCGGACGAGCGAGGGCAACAAGACGGCGACGGCGACCAGTCCTACCAGGATCGGCGTTATGGTGGTGATCATGACGACGGTGACTCGGTTTGACAAGAAGAACGCGGTCCACATCACGGAGAGTAGACCGAGGGCGACAGCAGCGACGGTGGCCGTACCGAGAGCGGCGGTGCGAGCGGTACGGCTTTCCCGTTTAAGTAACTGGACCACGCGCTGTGCGTCCACGTGACCTTCGTCAATCTTCAAGCAGCGGCGAAGATGCTGCAATGCTTGACGTCGTGAATGCGCGTCGCCCACTGCACCGACGGACGAGATCCCACCGAGCCGAGCCTTGCAGACGGCTGCGACGTAGTACGGATCGGGTTCACCGGCGGGAACGCCCTTGATCGCCTCAATGGCCTCGGTGTACGCCTCGGCAAAGAGGTCGTCGTTCTGCGTCGCGTCGGCCTGGTGGAAGAGCAGACGGGCTAAGGCCAGGTGTAGTCGCCACGGCACGGCCGCCTTGCGCAGGCCCTCCCGCAACACGTCTTCTGCTTCCCTCGACTGCCCTAACGCCGTGAGCGCCTCGGCAAGACCAAGTGCCGCCTCCTGCACCGACGGATCCGTACGCAGCACGCCCCGGAAGAGGCGGGCCGCCTCCTGCGGCTCTTGGGTGAGTAGACGCAGATGCCCCAGTTCGACGTGCGCCGGGGAATTGTAGGCATCCTGTGCAACGGCAATGTGCAGGTGCGTTTCTGCCTCGTCGTACCGACCCAACTGTGTATACAGCGCCGCGAGGTCTGTGTGGCTGCCCCTGTATGGGGCGACCTCCAGCGCCCGTGTGAGGTGGTACTCGGCAGCAGGCAGCCGGCCGAACCGATAGTCGATCACGCCTAGGCACACCAACGCGGCGGCGTCGACCTGCTCGTTGACCAATGCGAGGCAGATCTGCTCCGCCTGTTCCCATTGGGCACGCTCGTCCTGCCGTACCAGCGCCCATGCCCTGCCCAAACGGTACTCTCGGTCGTGTGGCATCAGTTCGACCGCTCGGCCAAACTGCTCCTCGGCGGCCACATAGTCGCCGGACGTGAACTCGACCCAACCCAGGCCGGCGATGGAAGCGGCGCGTTCCTCGTCCGATAGAGCAGTGCGTTCTAGCCGGCCGAATGTTGATCGTGATGCCGATAATCTGTCGGAGTCGTGTTGGATCCGCGCCAGTTCCACCTCTAGCTCGCGTAGGTGAGGCTGCTCACGTACCGGCAGGGCGATCAACCGCTCTGCCTCGGCGTAACTACCTAAGGCGCGCAGCGCGGTTGATTGGCGCACCAACACCCGAGGGTCTGCCGCGCTGTAGCGTCCTGCCTCCTCGTAGCAGGCGAGCGCCTGACGCGTCTGTAGTCGGTCCTCAAAGATCCCCCCGAGGCTTATGTGCAGCGTCTGATCGCTCGGCCGCAGCGTCAACGCCATCCGCGCGGACTGCTCGGCGTCGGAGTGGCGTAAAAGCTGTTGAAGTACGTTCACCCGGCGCTCGACGACCTGCACGTGCCCAGAATCTAGGGCCAGGGCCTTATCGAACACGGCAAGAGCTTTCTGATGTTCGTACCGAGCAACGTGTACCTGACCCAGCTCGCTCAGCAGGTCGACACTGTCCGGGCGGATATCGACCGCCTCTACGGCGGTGGCCAGCGCGCCGGCAAGGTCGTGCGACAGGCGCAGTAGCCGGATGCGAGCTGTGAGCGCCGTATCATTGCGTGGGTCGAGGGCAAGGGCGCCCTGGACACTGTCGAGGGCTTGTCGGTACTGTCCCCTGTCCTCCTCAACGCTTGCCAGCTCTAATCGGAGCGCTGGCGAGTCGGAGCGGGCGTCGATCGCCTCGCGGGCGGCCCGCTCAGCCTCGTCGAGGCGCCGCAGCTGCCGAAGCTCTGTAATACGCCAAGCCTGTGCCCATTGGTGCCGAGGATCGATGGCGAGGGCTTGTTCGGCGGCCGTCAAGGCCCGCTCGTAATCGCACTGCTCGTCGTACAAGTAGCTGAGCTGAACGTATAGAGCGGGCGTTCGGGGCCGCTTCTCGATCGCTTCGTGGGCGGCCTGCTCGGCGTCGTTGTAGCGTCTCAGCCGCCGTAGTCCGCTAACCCGCCACCCCAGGGCCCATTCATGCCGTGGGTCAATGGTGAGCGCTTGCTCGACGGCTGCCAGAGCACGCTCGTCGTCATGCCGGTCTCGGTGAACGGCACTGACTTCCAGACGTAGGGCTGGCGAGTCCGGGCGATCGTCGATCGCTTCGCGGGCGGCCTGCTCGGCTTCTTCGAAACGTCGCAGCTGCCGTAGTTCTGTGATCCGCCAAACGCGTGCCCACTCGTGCCGTGGGTCGACGGCAAGGGCTTGCTCGACGGCCGTTAAGGCACGTTGGTAGTCGTACTGATCGTCGTAGATATAGCTGAGCTGGAGGTACGGGTCTGGGGAGTTGGGCCGGGCGTCAGCTGCCGTGGCCGCGGCCTGTTCGGCTTCTTCGAAACGCCGTAGCCGCCGTAGGCCGAAAATCCGGCAGACCAGGGCCGGTTCGTGCCGTGGGTCGATCGCAAGGGCTTGCTCGGCGAACGCCAAGCCGTGCTCGTAGTCGTGCTGGTCCTCACAGATGTAGCTGAGCTGGAGGTACGGGTCTGGGGAGTTGGGCCGGGCGTCAGCTGACGTGCGCGCGGCCTGTTCGGCTTCTTCGAAACGCCGTAGCCGCCGTAGGCCGAAAATCCGCCAGACCAGGGCCGACTCGTGCCGTGGGTCGACGGCAAGGGCTTGCTCGACGGCCGTTAAGGCACGTTCGTAGTCGTACTGATCGTCGTAGATGTAACTGAGCTGGAGGTAAGGGTCTGGGGAGTCTGGGCGATCGTCGATCGCTTCGCGGGCGGCCTGCTCGGCCTCCTCGAAACGCCGAAGCTGCCGAAGCTGCGTGATACGACCCGTAACGGCCCACACGTACCGTGGGTCAATGGCAAGGGCTTGCTCGACGGCCGTTAAGGCACGCTCGTAGTCGTACTGATCGCCGTAGATGTAGCTGAGCTGGAGGTAAGGGTCTGGGGAGTCTGGGCGATCGTCGATCGCTTCGCGGGCGGCCTGCTCGGCCTCCTCGAAACGCCGTCGCCGCCGTAGGCCGAAAATCCGCCAGACCAGGGCCGACTCGTGCCGTGGGTCGACGGCAAGGGCTTGCTCGACGGCCGTTAAGGCACGCTCGTAGTCGTACTGATCGCCGTAGATGTAGCTGAGCTGGAGGTAAGGGTCTGGGGAGTCTGGGCGATCGTCGATCGCTTCGCGGGCGGCCTGCTCGGCCTCCTCGAAACGCCGAAGCTGCCGAAGCTGCGTGATACGACCCGTAACGGCCCACACGTACCGTGGGTCAATGGCAAGGGCCTGCTCGACGGCCGTCAAGGCACGTTCCCAGTCGCGCTGCTCGTCGTACACGTAACCGAGAGCCAGTCGCAGCATCGTCGAGTCGGGTCGGGCGTCGATTGCTTGGAGAGCCGCCTGCTCGGCTTGGTCGAGACGCCGTAGCTGCCGCAGAACATCGATCCGCTGACTCAGGGCTGGAACGAGGCGTGGCTCAATGGCAAGGGCTTGCTCGACGGCCGCCATGGCACGCTCAAAGACGTGCTGGTCCTCGTGCAAGTAGCTCAGTTCGACGTACAGCAGCGGCGCGTCCGGCCTGCGGGCAATTGCATCGTGAGCGCTCCGCTCAGCGTCGTCCCAGCGTCGCAAGCGCCTTAGCTCGGTCGTGCGCCACTCAAGCGCGTCGGCAGAGCTCGGGTCGATGGTATGAGCCTGTTCGAAAGCCACTAGAGCTTCTTCGTGGCGGTGACCTTCGTGAAAGACGTATCCGAGTTCGAGCCAGGGCCGAGGGTCATCCTCCCTCTCACCGATCGCGTCGTGTGCCAACCGCTCAGCTTCGGCCAGGCGGCGCAGGCCGCGTAGCGCCTCCAGTCGTACCTGTAGGGCGGCCACCTCTGCAGAGGTGGCGGCGACCAGGTCGAGTTCGGCAAGTGCCCGCTTGAACTGGTAGCGGTCTAGCAGGCTTCGGGCGTACTCGATGCGAGGTGGGTCAGCGGTCAGACCGATCGTGGTGGCGACCGTATCGACCTCGTCGAACCGGCGTGTCTGGCGTAGCCCATGCAGCAGCCAACGGAGCGCTCGTGGATCATCTCGATCGAGCGTGTATGCCTCTTGGAAGTACGGCACAGACTCCTCGAACCGATACTGGTCGATCAAGAGGCGGCCGGTCGAGATGCGTACTAGTGCGCTCGTGGGATGAATCCGGCATGCCTCGGCAGCCAGAATCGTGGCTGCGACGTAGTGGTGCCCCCGGCTGAGGCTCGCAATCAGCCAGGCAGGCACATCAGCCGTGCCTTCATTCAACTCATATGCGCGACGAAGCACGCCAGCGGCGTCGTCCGGCCGGTGCCGAGCAAGCAGCACCCGAGCGTGTGCGACGGCTAGGGCGCCGGTCGGTTCCGGCTGCCCCATCAGTACGTCATTGAGTAGGTGCAGCGCGCTCGCCGTCTGAAACGTGCGCCGAAGTTCGTCAACGCGTCGGACCAGGTCATCGGTGTGCCGAGAGGGACCTTCTGGCCTAACCCCTTCCTGCTCAACTTGGGCTCTAGATGCCCGAGCGGGAACCACTTTGGTGGGGGGGATCTTGGGCATCGGGTACTCCTCCGGTTGCCTCGGACTGGAGGCAACAGCCAATGTTTCACGCTCTATCCCGCTGGCACTGTCGACTAGACGACCCAACCCGTTGGTAGCGCGCGGAAGCCTCCGAGAGCCGCACCATCGCCGAGACGGTGAGTCAGCGCTGCGTCAACGTGAGACACGAGGACCTCCTGGTCTGTGGTGTGGTCGCCTTCAGCGGTTCGACTCCACGACAGGAGGCTTCCGGTACAACTGCAAGACGCAGGTCGACGAGGCTCGTTCTTGTGTGCTTCTTCCCGCGACGTTTCGCGCCAGTACTACGGGCAGCGTCGCTCTGGCTACGGTCGACGTGCCTGCGGGCACGGTGACGGTCGAGCAGGTGGCGCCGACGAGTAAGGCTTCCCGACCGACGGTCCTGCCCGCGCCCGACAGAAGATGAGTGGCGATCAACGATTCCACTGGCTGGTACACCACAAGCCTCGACGGTGCCTCAAGCCCAGTCCGCCAGCCCTTCAGTGATCAGCAGAATCTCGGCGACATCCTCTTCTGGGCCTGAAGCACTCCTCGGAGATCGTGACCCGGCTGGCCCGCGACGTGAGCCAGCCGGGGCCTGTTGTCTCGGCCTGTTGAATGGTGTCGCCCCGATCGGCCGTGCAGTTGCGCGGGAAGGGTATCGGCAGTTGGGGCGTGCCTCACGATAGTCCCGGGCACCACGTCAACTACCGCTGGAGCAGTCTGTCCGCGTGTCCCTTGTGTGAGGCCGCCTCCTCGTGTACTTCGATCATGATTGTTGCCACCAGCCCGGGAGGAGCCGTGGGACATGGACTGGTCGTGGGCGGTCGCCGTTGACGGTTGTACTGGCTGAGGAAGGGCTGCCAGAGGTTCGTCAGTACGCATGCCATGAGGCGGGCCGCGGCACGGTGGCAGGGCTAGCGGGGGCGGTCAGACCTGGCGGGATTCTGTGAGGGACCCCCGTTTACCCCCCGAAAACCCCGCCCAACCGTTGACGAAGAGTGACAAGGAGCGACGAGCGAATGGCGGTGTCTCAGCAGCTTACCGACCACTTTCGGCAGGCAATGACAAGCTTGGTTCGACTACTGTCGGTAACAAGGGGTTTTGACAAGTAATGACAAGTTTTGAATGAGGCTCGACATGAGGTTGTCTTGGGTTCAAGTCACTCGTTTCCCTGAGCGCTTGATGCCGGGTCGGCGCCGCGGAAGGCGCGTCGCGACGAGCTTGGCCACAGCGCACTGCAGCGAGCGAACGCCGCGGCCCAGCTTAGATGGCGCGCGCTCACCGGCGTCGAGCTGACCGGGGGGCCGTCCGCCGCGGTTGCCGGCGGATGACGGAGGTCTGCGCGGCGGACGGTGGTGTGCGGGGAGGTCATCCGGGCCGGGCTCCGCTCCTCGCCCGGGCGTACGCCATCAGCGCCATCGTGAACCGGCGATCCCGCTGGATCGCCGGATTCGTGCGGGCCAACTCCCGGTAGATGCCGACCGACTCCTCGGCCGGAGCCAGGGCCTCCGTGCGCCGTCCCAGCTCGGTCAGCCGGAGACTGAGGTTGCACAGCGCCTGCGCGGTGGCGGGCAGGTAGACGGCCGGGTCGGCTTCGGCCAGGTGCCGGTACAGGTCCGCGGCTTCCCGGCAGGCGGCGAGAGCGTCTTCGTGCCGGTCCACCATCGACAGGTAGACACCCACGTTGTTCAGTGACTGCGCCAGTTCGGGTAGGTACGCGGTGGGAGGTGCGCCGGCCAGCTTTCGGGTGACGGCCACGGCTTCCTCGGCGAACCCGATGGCCTCCTCGCCGCGCCCCACCAGGGCCAGGAAGCCGGCGAGGTTGTTCAGCGACTGGGCTAGGTCGGGCAGGTGGCTGGCGGGCTCGGCCCGGGCCAGTTGCCGGGCGATGGACACGGCTTCCTCGGCGCAGGCCAGGGCCCGCTCCGGCTGGCCCAGCCTGTCCCACACCAGGCCAAGGTTGTGCAGCGCCTTGCCGAGGTCTCCCCGGTGCGCGGTGGGGTTGGCCGCGGTGAGCCGTCGGTGCGCGTCCACGGCTTCCTGAAGGTGGACGAGGGCCTGTTCCTGCCGGCCCAGCTCCGTCTGCGCCAGACCGAGGTTGCCCACCTGCCTCGCGAAGTGCCCCAGGTAGGCGGCGGCCCCGGCCTCGACCAGCCGTCGGCCGATGGCCGCGGCTTCCCCGCAGAGTGCGAGGGCCTCCGTCCACCGACCCAGCGCGGCGTGGACCTGACCGAGGGCGTTCAGCGACCTGGCGAGTTCGGGCAGGTACGCGGTCGGTTTGGTGTCGGCCAGTTGTCGGAACACCTCCGCGGCTTCCTGGCTGGGGGCGAGGGCCGCCGTCGGCCGGCCCAGTTCGACCAGGGTGTTGCCGAGCGCGGTCAACGACCTGGCGAGTTCAGGCAGGTACGCGGTCGGGTTGGCGTCGGCCAGTTGTCGGAACGTGTCCGCGGCTTCCTGGCTGTGGGCGAGGGCCTCCTCGGGCCGGTGCAGGTGGACCAGGCTGTTCCCGAGGTTCTGCAACGATCGGGCGAGTTCGGGCCCGTGGGCGGCGCGGTCGGTGCCGGTCAGACGGCGGCCGATGGTCACGGCCTCCTCGGCGAGCGCGAGTGTCGCCGCGTGGCGGCCTAGCTCCGCCAGGAGCTTGATGGCGTTGTTCAACAGCCCGGGGAGGTCGGGTAGGTGGCCGGTCGGGTCGATGTCGGCCAACAGCCGGCCGATGGTCACCGCCTCCTGGGCGTGGTCCAGGGCCTCGTCCCACCGGCCCAGGCTGCCCTGCACCGTGCCGAGGTTGTGCAGGGTTCTCGACAGGTGCGACAGGTAGGTGGCGGGATCGGACCGGGCCAGCCGGCGATATGTGTCCCCGGCTTCCTGGCTGTGGGCGAGGGCCTCTTCCGGCCGGCCCAGTTCGGACAGCACCTGCCCGAGGTTGTGCAGCGATCTCGCCAGGGCGGGCAGGTGGGTGGCGGGGTCGGCGTCGGCCAGTCGCCGGCGGATCGCCACGGCTTCGGAGATGGGTGCCAGGGCGTCGGCGTAGCGGCCGGCGTTGGCCAGTCGCCAGGAGCGGGTGGCGTGCAGGCGGGCCTGTTCCGTCGGATCGTCGGACTTGGTGAGCCGGCGCGTGATGAGGACGTCGACGACCGCGGCGGCGCCGACGTCGAGGTCGACGTGTCGGTCGCCGGGCAGCAGCGCCTCGACCGCTTCCAGCGCGGTGACGTCGACGTCGGTCATGCCGGCCAGGGTGCTGAGGGTGGCGCTGCCGGCGATGATCGCGAGCTGTGGCCGGTCGCGCAGGAGTGGGAACAGGTGGGCGGGCCCGAGGTGGGGCCAGCGGGCCGCGGCGGCGGTCAGGAAGGTGACCGCCCGCGCGGTGTACGTCGCGGCTGTCGCCGGCGGCCGGGGGCGGTCCGAGGCTGGTGACGGTTGCTCGTGCAGCAGGTCGTGCAGCCGGGTGGGGGCCCACGGGTCGGCCGGGTGATCGGAGCCGGGCAGGGTGTGAGCGATGAAGTCCTCGGCCAGCCGGTCCGGGTACAGCGGTTCGAGCACGGTGGCCCGATGGGGGTCGGCGGCCGGGTAGCAGTGGCTGTGGTCGCTGATGATCCGTTCGGCGGGCAGTTCCCGCTCGACGCGGCGCAGGAGCCCGGCGGCCTCGGGGTGCGGGAGCGGGCCGGCGAGGGCGGCGGTGAAGACGGTACGGGCCATGACATCGTCGGGCGTGCCGTGGTTCAGCCCGCGGGCGCGGCCCTCGTACAGCCGGGTCCAGTGTTGACGTTCGCGGTCGAGCAGGTAGCGGGTCAGCAACGTGACCTGGGTGGGCGGTTGGGCGCCGGTCGCGCGGGTGTCGACGGCGACCAGCGCGGCGACGTGCACGGTGAGGGTGAGCCCGAACTCCGGATGACCCAGGTTGGGGAGTCGGGGGACGGCGTCCGGACCGGAGAGACCGTAGACGGCGGCGAAGCTGTCGTGGGCGGCGGTGAACATGGCCCGCCGAGCGTCCTCGTCGTCGGGCAGCGGGGCCAGGTACTGCTCGGACGTGCCGGCCTGGACGCGGGGATCGTCCAGGTTGGCGCGCAGTGCCGGCCACGTGGACGCGCTGCGTGCCACCATCAACACCCGTGCCGGTTTGTCGGCCCGGTGGAGCAGGGCGTTGCGCAGCAGCCAGAGCAGGCTGGACAGCGGGTACCGGTCGGCGTAGTCGACGATCAGCAGCACTCCCCAGTGGCGGTCCAGCCGCAGGTCCTGGCTGCCCAGCAGGGCGCTGGGCGTGCCCACGTGGGGCACCGCCGTGACGACCTTCCAGCCCTCGTCGGCGGCCTGGGCGGCGAGGTGGCCGGCCAGCCGGGTCTTGCCCCGACCGCCCGGGGCGTGCAGCCAGCGCACCGCCAGTCGCGGCCCGGACTCCCGCCAGGTGCGCAGCTCGTCCCGTTCGGACTCGCGGCCGGTGAACGGGACCACGCGGGCGTGCGCGTTGAGCATCCGGGAGGGCATCTCGCGCAGCCAGCTCCAGTCCGGCGGGTCGGGCCGGCGGTGCTCCTCCAACAGATACAGCGGCGTCCCGTCACCGAAGACGTGCAGGTCGGCGCCGATCACCCCGTACGCGGTGCCGGCGCCGGCGGAAACCTGCTGCTGGACGAGGAGGGGGTCGACGGTCATCGGGGCTGACCCGGGTCGGGCACCGGGCCGCTCGGGTCAGCTTCCGGCGGGGTGGGGTGGTTGACGATGCTGCCGAACATCACTCCTTGAGCGGTCGCGCCGGAGGCGGTCGCGGTGATGTGCTGGATCCACTGCTGCTGCGCGGTGGGTAGCCGGGTCACCAACTCGTCACGCAGGTCACGCACGCCGTCGGCGGTGACCGGGTCTTCCTCGACCAGGTCTGACAGCCGCGTCTGCCAGGCCGGCAACAGCCGTGCGCGTACCTGGTCACGCTGGGCGGGCGGGGCTTGTTCCACCTCCGCGGCCAGGGCGTCCAGCCGCCGGACCGCGGCGGTCTCCCGTCGCGGGTCACCGCGGCCGAGGAGCCGGGCGAACCCGGAGCGTGCCCCCTGCCACACGTCCGTCGCGGCCGCCTGCACCAGGACCGCCGCCGCGGACGCGCCCAACCCCGCCAGCCAACCGAGATCCACGTTCTCCTCCTCATCCGAAGGAATCGAGGCATTTCCACGCTAGCAAGCCGGCGCGACGCGGGGTCCGGGCTCGGGCTCCGGGATGAGTCGGGAATCGGTCGGCGCGCCGTGCCGGCTGCCGAGGCCGGAAACCCCAGCCGATCGGCTGGGGGTTTCCGGCGCGTGCGGGTGAAGTGACCCCCTGAGCCCGGAACCATGGGTCAGTTTCACGCGGCGTCGACATGTTTGCCTGCGATGCTCCGGCTGGCGCCGAGCATCTGCCGTTAGGCGAGGTCAAGGGATGTGGAGCGGTCTAGAGCACGAGTGGTTCGCGGCCTTGCGGATAGTGGCGGGAGGCGGAGCATTCGGCGTCAACGCTGACGCACGCCAGGCCGTCAACGACCCTACGGCAAGTCTGACGACCAACGGCCGCAACACGTACGACGCTGTCAGGGATCGCGGTGGCGGCGGTCGCTCGGTGCCGCCCCTGCCGTACCCTGCCCCCCGTTTACCCCCCGAAACCAATGCCATCGGGTGACGACTGGTGGCAGACGTTGATCAGTGGACAGCCGCGTCTGCGCAGTCCGCGACGTCCACCCGTACAGGGTCAGTGGTGACGCCTGAACACGCTCCGGGAAGGCTCTGCCCTGCCGCATCGGGTAATCGGGTTCTCCGGCTTGAGGGCCGTGCCATAAGCTCGGCCGGTGCTTGAGGTGTCGGGGGACTTCGAGATCCACATTACGGCTCACGCTTCTCAGGCCGAGAAGCTGTGGGCGTTTGCCACCGAGCATGGTGTGAAGTTCGTCCATATTGTGCTCGATCGTGGCGCGTATGTCTCTCAACCGATGCTGACCCTGAGCGGGCGAGGCACGCTGACCGAGCAGCAGGACGCGGTGCGGCATTGGCGACGCGAACTGGGCGAGGCGGGGATATACCCGTACCGTGCAAAGATCGAGGCGGCGCCCTGGTGTACCGGCGTACCGCAGTCGGATGAGCAGGCAGCGGCCGAGCCGGGCGGCCGGTACTTCGAGCATCACATCAAACTGCTGCTACAGAGTACGGCGGTGGCGGATCTGGTGGCTCTCACCGATCTGGTCGCGCCGCACGGGGCGCGGCTGTCCCGCAACGCCCGCCGGGAGTTCGCTGACGGTGCGCAGGAGCGGTTCGTCAACCAGCGCTGTCACGGTGTTGGGCTCGCCACGGCCAGGCAGCGGCTTGACGAGCTCGTCGAGACCCTCCGCGCCGCGGGCCATGAGCCCACAACGGTGGAGCAGGAGTACGTCGTCCTCGACAGCAATCTCGACCACGACCACGGCTGGCTGGACTCGCCCACACCGAGCGCGAGCGGTTGGGCACGGGCGCGCGAGAACAGAATGAGGTCCGCGCCGGCCGAATCCCGTGCGGGCTACCCGCCGACCTACCAGCCCCTACCCGCCGGCCCGACGGTGCGCCAGCGGGCGGCGTTCGACCCGGCCCTGAAGCAGTACCCGAACGCCTACCGCGCCGGCGAGCCCGACTTCCTGGTGGCGGCCACCGGCCAACGGTGGACCAACGCCCGACGTGCCGCCATGAATCACGTCTTGGCGGCCATTGCCGCAACCACCTGGGGTCAGCATCTCGTTCTGCGCGGCAGCGTCACCATGGCGGCCTGGGTCGGCGATGCCGCCCGCGAGCCGGGTGACCTCGACTTCGTCGTCACCCCGCACACCATGACCAGCGACAGCACCGACGCCCGCACGCTGCTCGATGACATCAAGACCGCCATCCGAGCCGCAACGGGCGCCGGCCTGCAACCAGACCGAATCACCGAATCCGCCATCTGGACGTACGAACGCGCTGACGGACGCCGCCTGCTCATCCCGTTCAGCACCCCGGAGGCACCGGGCGGCCACGTACAGATCGACATCGTCTTCGGCGAACACCTTCCACTCCCACCAGAGGCGCTGACCTTGCCCGACGTCGACAAGCCCCTACTGGCCGCGCCTGCCCCGCTGGCCCTGGCGTGGAAGCTGCTGTGGCTGGCCACCGACACGTACCCGCAAGGCAAGGACCTCTACGACGCCGCCCTGCTCGCCGAACACACCGCCGTCGACCAATCCCTCGTCCGCCAGCTCATGCGACCGGAACTCGGCGCTGAAGCCGATACTTTCAGGGCCGAGACCGCACTGTCCTGGGATGTCGACTGGTCCAACTTCACCGACGAGTACTCCGGAATCACAGGCACCGCCGAGCAGTGGGCCAGACGGCTCGCACTGGCCCTCGATCACGCCTGGACCTGACCAAGCCAGAACAGGTCGACAGGACTGGCACTCGCTTCATCCGGCTGTCGTAATAGTTGGAAGTGCGCGACAAGCGGCAGATGTTCGCATCAGGTTGCGTGTTACTAGAAGCCGCGGAAGATTCCTTCGCCGTTCGCATTATCGGCAAACTCTTCCCAGTCCATGTTCGAAATCGTGAGGTTGTTCTGAACCGACCACATCTCGGACGGCAGGACTCGGAACGTGGCACCGTACTGCGGCCCCTTGCCCTAGTCCTCTAGATCTTCCACGTAGTCGTAGAGGTTGACTACCAGGATCGGCCGATCAGGGTGGGTCAGCGCCTTCGTGTCGACGAGGAAGGCAACGGCATGATTGAAATCCGCGGGCACCACCTCCAGGAGCTGCGACGGCGTGATCCCCTCGAAGGCACGATCATCGACGAATGCAACGAAAGCGGTGAACCCGTCTTCTGTCTGGGGTTCAGCGATCGCCGCCTGAATCGCTGTCCATTCCTGCGGATGGGCAAAATCGGTACGGATGACAAGGGATACGTCGGAACTTTGGTGCCACATGCGCTCATCCACGCACGGGAGGATAGGCCACCGGCAGCATCGAACGCACTCTCATGGGCATGAGCGCGCACCGCCTCGGGTCGTGGAGGCGCGTCCGGCTGAGAGGGCTCGGGACAAAGACGGGTTCCGAACGCCTGGCGCGGGACCTAGGTGGGCTGATCTTCAGCTGAGCGGGATGGCGCCGAAAAGGCGTATCCCACGTCGGGCATCGGTCCGTGGCGGTCCACCGAGGCGAACCCCTTGCCCGGGGTAGGTGAGTCGCAACGGCAGGCGCTGTTTTCTGGTGACGGCACGTCCCCGATGGCGGGGGGAGCGGGGCGCGGTGGGACCTAGCACTGTCATGTCTGCGGGCCCCCGTTTACCCCCGAAAACCCCCGTCTGTCGTTGACAATCAATGACAAGCTCGACATCATTACGGATGGTAACGAGGGTTTTTGACAAGCAATGACAAGTCCTGCACGAGGCTCGACAAGAGGTTCTTCGTGGGTTCAATTCTCCTCGTTCCCCACGAGCACCTGGCCGCTGAAGCAGAAGCTGTGTCGATCCGGGAGGTTACTGCGAGTGAGCCGGCTCGCCATTACCGCGACGATTCCGTCACGTCGCCGTCGGTATCACCCTCGTCGTAAGGGGTTGCTACAAGCTGATCGGCCTGCAGGACCAGGCGTGATCGATGATTTCCTCGGCTGTCCGGGAGCGGCCGGCAGGACAGAAGATCATGTCACTGATGTGCAGACATCCCGTCCGGTGTCTGAGGCCGTCCAGCCACCAGCAGACGATTCGTTCATCGCCGCCACCGGTGCTCAGTAGAGTGCGTACTACGTTGGCCGCGGCGTCCTGGGTGAGCGGGTCGGGCAGCCGACCGGATCGTACGTAGTCGAGGTAGTCCTCGGCGGCGACGCCGACGTTCGACCAACGCTCTCGTACGGCGTTTAGTGACTGCTCGGCGGTGGCGAGGGCTTCGATAGCATCGCCGACCTCGGCGAGAAGTTCACCGTCGTCGTCGGCATGGGGATCCAGCGGCGGGAACTCCAGCAGATCGCAAAATTCTTCACCGCCGATGTCCCAGCTGAGGTAAACCATCACCGCGTACCGGCCGTTGCGCCGGGGCTCGATGGAGACCCAGCGGACGCCTCGACGCTCGCCGTTAAAGGTCGGGCCAAGGAACTGCTCGATCGAGGCCGACCGGCGCAACGCGCCGACCGCGAACGATTCGCTCAGGTAACGCACCGGGCGAGGCTAACCTAACGTAGCCCGCGCGTAGCGTGCCATCATCAGATTTGGCTCTGGACCCCAAACCACTGCGGATGCTTCGCACAAGCGCGGCCCCTGCCCGGCCTGACATCGCCGCATGAGTTCACCAAAATTACCTCGTGCAGCCAGCGGGCGATCAACTGGCCGGTGATGGATCGGCGTTGCTGGTCAACGGGTGCCCGCCAGTAGCGCAGCGACGAAGTCGTGCGGGCTGATGGTGGTGGGTCGGTCGCTGACCTGGCCGTCGCCGAGTTCGATGACGCGCCAGGTGCCGTCGTCGCGCTGGGCGAGGTCGATGGTGATGAAGGGCAGGTCGAGGGCGGCGACCAGCGGTGTGAGCGTGCTGAGGTCGAGGTTGGTGGGTGGGAGGTCGTTGGGGGTGTCGGGGTGCGCGCCGACGAGTGTGCAGGTGCCTGTGATCCACCAGGTGCGTACCTCGGCGGTGGTGAAGTGTTCGAAGGCGCGTAGGACGAAGCCGCCGGTGAAGTCGTCGGCGCGGAGTTCCAGGAAGCGGGCGGCGACCTGCCAGGCGGGGGAGGGGTCGCTGAGGTCGGGGATGAATGTGGCGTCGTGCCAGTGGTGTTTCATCGACTTCGTGTAGTCGCGCAGCACGGCGGCGCCAGTACCGAGCCGGATGCGGGCCTGGTCGAATGCGGCCCGTTCCGCGCTGGTGGTCCAGGTCGAGGTTGGGGTGACCGGGGCGAGTTGGTGGTACCAGCCGGGGAGTTCGTGGGCGCGGCGGTAGTCATCGCCGCTGGTGCGGAGGGTTACGCCACGGGCGGCGAGGGCGTCGGCGAAGGCAGCGTACTGGTCGCTGCGGAGCATCCACCCGCGGTAGACCGCGGAGCCGCCGGCGGGCACGGCCGTGATCGCGCGGTGCGGCTCGTCGCGGGTCAGCGCGTCGTGGTCGATCACCGCGACGTCGATCCCGGCGGCACGGGCCGCGTCGGCTTCGGGCGCGAAGTGGTCGTCGGGCCGGCGTGGCCGTAGGGCGTTCGCAGGGACCAGCAACATCATCGGGGCATCGTGCCGGAGGGACGACCTCCGGCTCTACCTGATATTCCGATCGGGCAGGTGATCCTGATGCTGCCCCCCGGGTAACCGCTCCACCCGTCCGCTCAGCGGTCGGCGTTGTTGCGGCAGCGGCCGCAAGAAGGTTTGTGGTCAGGCCGGCGGTGGCATTGTCGCGACGTGTCTGCGGCAAGCAGCCTCGCGGCAAGCAGCCATCGGCCGTCAGCTCACTGATCTGCGACACGTCTCGCTGCGGCGGTGAGGGGGTACCCGAGCGGCACGACCCTCTCGTGAAGCTGTGTTAGGAGCCGGACACGTCGCTTGCTAAACCCCCGACGCCGACAAGCGGGCTGTGCGAGCGGTGGGGCCGATGGGCGGTGCCGCATCCCTGCTCGGCGACCATCGAGCCTGCTTGCCGGCTCGCGACAGATCCACTCCCACCAGCCTCAGAGGGGTGGCAGTGGTGCGGCCGGGCGTACGGCTGTGAAATCGGCGTGTTCGTACCGGGTGGCGGAGAGCAGTAGCAGCCACTCGTCACAGCCTTGCCACGGGTATAGATCGGCGGCTCCGCCGCGTACGGTCCGGGGCCCGTCTCCGGTCCGCGGTCGCGCGTCTGACGGTGCGCCGTCGAACCCGGGGATCCACACGTCGGCGCAGAGCTCGTTCGTCGAGCCCATCGCCGCCAGCCCGAACGCGTTCTCTCCGGCGGCCGTCCGCGTCTCGTCGCCGAAGTCGTCGAGAAGCTGGTTCTCGTCGGGTTTTTCGTCACCGTGGAAGGTCAGCGTGGTGGTGCCGGCCCGGGCTGCGTATTCCCACTGCGCTTCGCTGGGCAGGTCGAACGGCAACAACTCGAGCAGGCCCTCCAGGTCGCTTTCGAGCCGAGCCGTGCCGGTGTCCGCCTCGGCGTAGTCGTCGTCGTACTCGGGCAGCCAGTATTGGACCTGAGCCACGGTCAGCGGGTGCCGGGCGAGCAGGAACGACTCGACGTGCACCTCGCGTACCGGTTGTGCGTCCTTGGCGCTGACAAGGAACGGGTCGACGGTGTCCTCGACCCCGCCGCTGCGCTCGATCGCGCGTACCGCGTCGAGCTCCGCCTCGGACAGCCCCATCCTGAACGCGCCGCCGGGAACCTCCCGGAACACGACTCCCGACGGGATGTGCCGCCACGCCGGTCGCCCGGCCACGATCTCCTCGGTCCACATGGCGGCGAACGCTAGCAGCCAAGCCGTCCGGTGGTCTCCCGATGCCCCGCAGCTCGCGCACAGATCAACTGGCTGTCGAAGCTTCAGGCCGAAAGCTGGAAGCATCACTGACTGGGCCCGGCAGCGTCGCCCGGCGACGAAGTGGCTGACGTACGCACACATCGCACCAACAACTCGCCCCCGTTTACCCCCCGAAAACCCCGCCAGATCGTTGACGAAGGGTGACAAGAGGCGATGAGCCCCTTGCTGTGTCTTCGCAGCTCAACGACCATCTTCGGCAAGCAATGACAAGCTTGGTCCGGTTACTGTTGGTAACAAGGGGTTTTGACAAGCAATGACAAGTCCTGAACGAGGCTCGACAAGAGGTTCTCGTAGGTTCAAATCTCGCCGTTCCCACAGAGTGACCGGCCGCCTTGGCGGGGACCTCCGTCTCCAGTGACTGTCTTGCTTGGCGCTCACTGCCGTTACTCGTTACTTGCGGATTTGGCGTACGGCAGGTAACGCTTGTCGACGCTGAGGCCGCGCAGCAGTGCTCTGACGAGTTGCTCGGTGAAGACGTCGGGTGTCCTGAGCAGGTCTGCGGTACTTGCTGTCGCGGTCTTCTGGTAGGTGTCTGCGTCGTACGGTTGCACCACATCCTCGTCGCCGCTTTGCACGTACTCGTAGGCGATCGCCGTCTTGATGCCGGTGAGGCGTAGGCCGATCACCCATGGGCCGTTGTACCCGGCGTAGCGGTTCGCGAGGTCGGCGGCCACACGCAGCGCGCCGTGCACGAGTCCGAGGACCAGACTGGGCAAGATCACTCGGTGCTCGGCGGGTTCGGCGGTGGAGCCAAGAGGGCGCCATTGGGATCGGGCCATTGCGGTTGCACGACCGCAGAGCACACCAACAGTCCCGTTCTCCTCAATTTGCAGGACCAGCAGAGAGTCCTCCCGGACCGATCCGTCCTCGCGAATGCCGTTTTCCTTGACCATCCCGCTGCTACGGCGTCGCCACATACCGCTGCCAAGGTCAGGGGCAAAGTCTTGTCCTCCACGCGCGGCGACCGCCTGATGGACCACGGCATCCAGGTCCCCGGTCGCGGACATGGTGCTGACGCCAGCGAGCGCCTCGGCCGCAGCGTCCACCGGGTGAGCGACGAGGTAGAGGCGGCCGTTCGTGCGCGCGGAGTTGTCCGGCACCGGGTCGCCGGCCGCCAGCTTGTCGAGCAACGGCATGACATCCACCCTGGCGGGCTCCGCCACCCCCGGGGGGAAGTTGCCTGCACCTCCGCGACCAGAAGCACTAGCGATCTGGGCTGTTCCTGCCAACTCGGTGATGCGTTGCGTGCCCGTGTCAGTCTTTGTCACGAGGCGTTCCAGCAAGGCGAACATGACCTGTGCGGAGGCGCGGGCGGCGAACTTTTTGTACCGGTCGTCCTTCCTGGTGTCGGCATGGTCCATCACGCCCTTGGCGACAAGCCAGGCAAGTCCCCGATCATGGGCGACGGTCGCGATGGTAGCGGCTTCCATCTCGACAGCGGTGATCTTACGCATGCCCATCGCCTTCAACCGGCCCCAGACGTCGGGATCGGCAACGACGGCGCTGCCGCTGGCCATGGGGGCGGCGAGCACGCGAAACGGAAGGCGCTGTGGCCCGTCGGCGTCGTCGTAGAGCCGTCGCTGCACGAGGTCGGACCCGTCGGTGGTCAGAACGGCCTCGCCGGTCGACTCGCGCCGGATTAGACCTTGCTCCTCAAGCTGCGTTAGGCGCCGAAGCCAGGTGCCGCTCGGGAAGTAGGCGTCGCGTGCAGGGTGGTTTCGTGGTTGCTGCCCGCGGTGTAGCTGTTCGAGAAACCAGAGCAATGCCTCGTCCTCGCTGGCGTCGCCATAGCTATCCAAACGACTGGGGTCGAAGTCCTGCGCGGCACGCAGCCAGCGGGGCTGCAGCCGGAATTGCCGGTGATCGCCCTCGAACCCGGAGGCCGACTGCTTGCCTTCGTCCCACTCATAAACGGGCTCACCGACCACGACGTCACCCAGCGCCGTGTCTGTGGCGTTACCGGCGCACACGCCACACATGACCAGGGACGCCGGCCGCAGCCGATCAGCCAGCGACGCAGCGAATGGTCCTGTAGCGCGACCGCCCATCTGCGTCGGCCGGGCCAACGCCACCGTGAACCGAGTCTTCCCATCAACGTGGTACTCGCCCCGCAAAAACGGTGGGACACCGTCCAGGCCGCGTTCCTCCCACCGAAGCACTCCTGGACCCGCCGGAGCGCTCGCCAGGCCAGCCGCCTTGGCCGCATCGAACTCCTCCGGCAATGCCGCAATCACCAGCACGTCGATGCGGTCCATGTCTCCCCCGTGGTGATTCACTGCGCTGTCGCGGGCGGCGTGTATAGCCGTACCCTGCTGCTCGGTCGCCGACCCATATTCTGCCCCCGACTCAAGGAACGCCGCCGTCGGAGTGCTCGGCGCCATGGGGCTCATTGCTACCGGACCGGGTCCGTCCGGCACCCAATGCTTGGGGCGAAGGTCCCAGTACGAAGCAATGTCAGGGACGTGCTGGAACCGGCGAACCTCCCGTCCTACCCGCACCTCCCACACGTCGGTGCCCAGGCCACCGAAGCTGGTCCACCCCCACCGTTCTGTGTACAAGATCGCCCCGAGTCGCTTCAGCAACGCGGCGTCCTCGGGCAAGGTCAGTTCCAAGAGCACCGCGACATCGGCCGAGACGAAACCTAGCTGCAGGTCCGGCCGATCAGCTGGCGGATCGTAGTCTCGTTCTAACGCGACCGCGTGGCGCACGACGGCGAGAAACAAATCGAGTTCGTGCTGTGCGCGTCCGGTCGCGCCAGCACCCGCAGCCGTCAGCCCGATCGTTGTGCTCTGGGCGATTGGCATGATGCTGCCGGTATCGACGCCATGAAGCAGACCTTGTGGCAACTCCGGTAGCAGGCGGGCCGCGTCGAGGTCATGAACCCGGAAAGATGTCGATCAAGTTCATGGAAGGTGGGCCAGCGTCCGCCGCGCAGCAGCAAGTCCCAGATCGCGTCGAGGGCGACCTCCTGGGTAGCGCCGACTGGCTCGGGCAACGTCACGAAGCGATTGTCCGCCAACCCGTCGCGCGCCGATCCACAGGGGAAGGTATGTTCCAAAGACCAGTGGATCATGCGGAGAGCTTCCACACGTGCCCGCCGTCAAGGACCTTCCCGAGCCGGTGATTCAACTGTGGCGGGCGGTCGCAGATTCGGTCACCGAGCCTGCGGCCAATGGCCGGTTTCACGAGCTGCTCTGGTGCCGCCGCGACCGGGGAGCCGGCCTGCACGCTGCCTGCGCGGCTCGCGCCTACCTGCAGCTGGCCGACTCGATGCGCGACCTCACCAAGGCGCGGACCGCCTGCCTTCTCGATCTACTGCTCCACGCGCCCCCGGATCCAGGTCCTCGCCGAGGCCGGTGAGGCAGCCGGCACCAGTCGCGATCGACGTCGCCACCGTGGGCGGGAGCGTCATCGACGCGGCAGATGAGCTCATCACAGGTCGTTCCAGGTGATGACCATGGCGATTGCAGCGGGCGAGGCCGACGATGATCAGGCCGCTGCGGTACGCAGGCTGGTCGGGTAGGAGCAGCCAGGCCAGGGCGAACATGTCGGCGGGCCCGATGAGCCAGTTGATGACCAGAGAGCAGACCAGAGAGCAGATCAGCAGGCGCCGGTCGGAGGTGGCGGTGTCGAGGCGGTCGCACTGGACCTTGGCCAGGATCGGGCACATCATGACCAGCAGACCGAGGGCGATGGGTACGGAGATCCCGCCGATTTCGACCCGGTCGAGGGCGTCGTCGAGTTCGGGGATCAGCCGGCCGAGGAGCAGCCCGCATCCAGGAACCGTCTGATCTTCGGTTTCCGGCGGCAGTTAGGTCAGCAACTTCCCCGCTCTGCGGCGAATCGAGAAGGCGGGATGGTCCATCAGCGAGGCGAGACGCTGATAGAGCGGATATCCCGGGTGTAGGAGATCTGGCGCCTCCGCGATCGCATCCAGGGTGGCCCTGGGTAGCAGGATCCCATCCGAGTCGAGCAGATCGATGATGCGGGTCAGGAACAACGACCGCATCGGACCATCGCGCCGAGCGTACTGCACGAGGGCAACAGCGGTCATCGCCCGCACGTCGACGTTTTCGTCCTCGATGGATGGCAGCACGAGGGTCGCGAGGCTCTCGAAGATGCCCTTGTTGGCAAACAGAGCGACGGTTCGGACGCCCTCGATGCGGGACACCGCATCTGCACTTCCAAGTAGGCGCGCTGCATAGTCGGCGACCTCTATCTCCTCCAACAGACCGTGAGCCGCGCCGAAACGGAGGGCTGCCGGATAGGGAACCGACTCGGCGGTGTAAACATCGACCGAACGCGTGATGATGGCATGTCGGATACCCTGCGCGAAAGAGCTGACCACTTCATTCGGAAGCGTGATTTCGGCGCGAGCTAGACGGTCGAAGGCCTGGCTGCGGTCTTCCCTGCTCACCCTGACGTCCAGCAAGAACTCCGTCAGATCGGGCCACAGGTCAGTGGTCTCTGCGACAATTGCGGCCGCCGCCGCTATGTCTGCGACGCTGAGACCACCTGTCGAGAACTGGCCGGCTGCTGCGTCCGCTCGGATCCTTAACAACTCCTCCCGCAGGCTAACAACTTCTCTATTGAGTAGCGGTGTCGCCTGCCGATGCTGGTGCATCATGTTGTTGAGGTCAACGGCCAAGCGCTCGAGCCAGGACGCGGATTTGGCCGGCTCAGCCGGCAGGGCGGCGCGAGCCGAGACGAGCGACATGGTGCCTGGAAGCCGGTCGGAGAGGCGCGTTCGTTCGACGCGCCAGAGCTCACGCTCGGCGGCGCCGACCTGGTCCCAGTCCATCAGGCTCACGGCGCGCCCCAACTCAGCATCGAAGATCTGACCTTCCTCAAGCGGGGAGTTCCGCGCTTCAGCAAGGAGCAGGCCGGCAATCTCGTTCGTCGCACCGCAAACATTGCTCAGCGCCGCCGCCGCCGACCAGGCCACCGAACGGCGGAGAACTCTTAACTGCCACTTGCCTGGCAGATCAGGTGGGCCGCCGGCGTCCAGTACGGCGCGCACCGCATCCAATCCCTGCCGGGCCTCCTCGGAAGTCATCAGGTCCGCAGCCGCTTCGAGCACCTGCAGCTCAACAATACGCAGGAGGTCCGGATCGGACCGCTTATGCAGGATCTGCCGGGCATCAGTCGCAAGCCCAGATAGCGGACCCGCGTCGATAAAAGTGCGGAGTACAAACGCGAGCTCGTCCTTGGCAGTGGCGTGTCGCAGGAGTCGCAGAGTGTCGGCCGCATCCGCCGCGTTCTGATTCAGTTGCATCAGACGCAGTAACGCGAGTTCGCGGCGTGCCGCATAGGCGTTCCCGTGCCCCGCGAGTTCCAAGAACAGCGCGCTCACGAAGAGGTCCGAATAGCTTCCGGTGCCGAAGATTCGCCTCCGACGATCGAACTCTTCCTTGAATGTCGCCTTCACGTAGTCGGCATACCGGTTCGCGCGCTCCAAGTTCGCGCGCCGGGTCAGTTCGCTTCCCCGGCGCTGCGCGGTGAGGCGCCATTCAAGGACGTCGTGAAGACCTTCCTGGTCGGCCTCCCGTTGCGTCACCAGGCTGCTGATGGCGGCTCGGAGGTTGTCGATCATGGTGACGATGACGTCCTCGGGACGGATGTCGTCGCCGCCCGTTGGGAAGGGGGTGCATGATTCCGGTTGCACCCGACCGAGAGCTGATGCTGCCGACTCGGAGTACCGAAGGTGGGGACGGTTGGCGTCACGGTGCCGGATGGCGCTCTGCTGCAGAAGTGCGGCTCGCACAAGTGCCTCATCGGCCGAGTCCCCCCGAACGGCTTCAAGGAGGAGGTCCAGGGTGTCGAAACAGGTGGCGTAGTCATCCAGTTCCGCAGCGGCCGAGCAGAGGACCAGACCGTAGGCCGCCGCCCGGGCCGGATCGGTCTGTGCCGATTCGTGCACGAGCACGGCAAGCTCGGGGACCGCCTCCCGGATGGTGTCGTTGAAGAGCGTGCGCCTCGCGGCACGGAGCAGCGGACCGCCCGGTGCGTCGACCCTGAGCCGGCCGAGCACGAGGTCGGCAAGCCGTGCGGGCTCCTGCCCGTCCTGCGCCTCATCGAAGGCGGTGGGACGCGTAGCCACCTCGTTCGGTGCGAGGACGGCGGCGATCCAGGCAAGGTTCATCAGTAGCCACCTACAGTGGTGTCGCCGAAGCCGCGGTACAGGGCGGTCGGATGTTGACGGTCGTGGCTTCGGACCTGCTGGCCAATGGTCCTGGCGAGCCCGCTGGCCAAGCCGTCGTCGTCCGCAAAGATACGCACGAAAAGCTGACCAGGCTCGGCCGGGCCCAACCACCGATTGACTCTGCGGCACGCCGTGTCGCATTCGTCCTTTGGCCCGACCAGGAAGATGTGCACCTCGGTGGACTCACCGGACTCACGGGCCGAGAGGGCCCGCTGCACAAGGTCTCCAGAGCTGTCATCGGAGAGGACTTGCATGGCCCGATGCGCGACGAAGTGCAGGTTGGCGTAGCTACCGCCGGCCCGGACCACATCTTGCACGTCGACGGTGGGCGAGGCGGCACCGGCCACGACCTCGAGATAGATTTCCCGAAGCTCCCACTCGGACCGGTAGGCGTCGAATCGGGTGACGATCAGGTTGGCGACCTCGGACGCTCGTCCCACCAGTTTGAGGAGGTCTTCGCGACGAATCGCGCGTAGCGCCTCGGGCAGAGTGGCCAGTAAGTTGCGGGCCTCCAGCCACTCCCAGAGCCTGCCTGCTTCCCGCCCAACCGGAAAACGAGCCTTCTGGTGTGGCTCGATGCCAACGAGGTCGGCCAGGTCTTCCCAATCGGGACCCAGCCTCCGGACGAACTCGAGTTTGAACCGGGGGTTCGGCAGCCTGGTCTCGGCGCCTCCGTCCCCGGTCACGACCGTAGTATCGACTCCCCCGAGAGCGATCGACGGAGACACGCCGGGTCTGTCCGAGGGGCGGCGGGAGAGTGAGGTTGCGCGGTAAGGGCGCGGGCAACGGGCCGGACAAGACGAAGTGCCGACGGCTCGGCGCGGACCGGGATGACCTGGCGGACTCCGTTGGCATCCAGCCGGACTAGGAGGCGATGTCCCTGCCGGGACGGGAAGCGCGTAGCCGGATAGATCGATCCGTCCTTGCCTTCGACAACTCCGGCCCTGATGATGCGACAGCACAGTGTCGATCGGGAGGAACGGATGGCTGACCCGGATGGGGCGATCGCCCGCCTGATGCTCTTGGAGTACGAGCGCTTAAAGGACGAACAGAGGACCCGCATCGGCTTCCGCGACAATCTGATCTACGTCACCCTTGCCTCCATGGCGGCGGTCATCACGGCCAGCCTTGCCGCCAAAGGCCACGCTAATCTGCTGCTCCTGCTGCCACCGGTGAGTACCGTCCTGGGCTGGACCTACCTCGTCAACGACGAGAAGGTGTCGGCGATCGGTCGCTACATCCGCGATCACCTCACGCCGGAGCTCGACCCAACGGGAACGGCATTCGGATGGGAGAGGGCGCACCGTTCGGATGCCCGCCGTCGCTCTCGCAAGATCCTGCAGGTCATAGTCGACCTGGGTACGTTTTGCGTGCCCGCCATGGCGGCCATGGTCGTCTACTGGGTCAACGGTCCCTACAACTGGCCGTTCCTGCTCGTGTCGTTCGTCGAACTCGCGGTTGTCCTGGCGCTGGCGGTAGAGATGGTCCGCTATGCCGACGTCCGCGTGTCGTAGGGCCGAGTGTGGAGTTCATTCGAGAGATGTCTTCGCGAATCGTCGCCGGGCCGAGGGTGAGAGCGGTCCGAGAAACATAACCGTCTCGGCGAGCCGGCCCAGCACTCTTGGCCCCTTCGGCATTGGCCGGTTGCCAGCAAAAGGTGCACCAGGAACCATGGGCCCAGGCCCATCGCACGAGGGCGGGCCGGCCTGTGCATGGCTAGCATGACCATCGGGCCGCCCCGGCGATGCCGGTCATCCACCGCCGAACCGGAGGACAAGTGAGCCTCGTCGACGTCCTGGTCATCGCCGCCCTGCCTGAGGAGTACGACGCGGCCCAGTCGGCCGCGAACGGTGTCGGGGCAGGACGCTGGCGTGAGCGGAATGTCAACGGTCTCACCCCGTATCTGACCGGCGAGTATCAGGCGCCGGCAGGCAATCGGATTACGGTGGCACTCGCGCGGCCCACTGGCATGGGTGGGCGACGGACCGGCCCGATCGCGACCACACTGACCGATCTGCTTCAACCGACGTGCCTGGCGATGTGCGGCGTCTGCGCGGGCAACCCCGACGACACCGCGCCCGGCGACGTGATCGTTGCCGCGCCGGCCTACGAGTACGACGAGGGCAAACACGCCGGCGGCGCGTTCCAGGGCGCCCACCAGCAGTACCCGTTGAACGATCGGTGGCTGCGCGCCGCCCAGGACTTTGATCCCTCAGTTCTACCCAGCCACGGTGGCGCCACCGAGCAGGAATCCGCCATCTGGTTCCTGGAGCGCCTCCACAGGGGGCACGACGCTCGTCAGCATCCAGCCCGCCCACGGTACTTCCCCACGGGCACCTGGTCGGAGAGGTTGGCTCGGCTGGAGTCCGGCGGCCTTATCGAGTGGCAGAAGGGCGACTGGGCGTTGACCACCCTCGGCTCTGCGAAGATCGAGCGGATCCTGGCCGATGACGTCGACGGGCCTGACCGGCTGCCCTTCATGGTCGAGGCCGGCCCGATGGCCAGTGGTAGCGCAGTGGTTCAGGACCCGGAAATCTGGTCAAATTTGAAAAATATGGGAGCACGGAAGATCCTTGGCCTGGAGATGGAGGCCGCAACGATCGCCACCGTGGCGCACGAGCGCGAGGTGCCGCATTGGCTCGTGGCCAAAGGCGTCATGGACAACGCGGACTTCGCCAAGGACGACCGCTTCAAAAGGTTCGCCGCCCGCGCCTCCGCTGAGGTCCTGTTCGAGCTGCTCTGTCGGGTCCTGCCCTTGCGACCGGGCGGCCGGAACGCGCCGATCCCTGGACCGCTTAAGGAGGCGATCCAGGGCGACGTGAAGCTGTACATCGTGCAGCGGCTCCACTTCGACTGGCAGGACCTGGCCGACCTGGTCGGTGTGCCCGGCTTCGAGAGGGCCCGCTTCACCCCGGGCGACGAGCCTCGGGCGCTGTGGGAGTGGCTGGAGGTACGCGGACGACTCGCCGACCTGCCAGCGGCACTGACCGAGGTTGGCCGGGCCGACCTCGGCGACCGGCTCCGCCCGCACGTGCGATCGTGACCGGCCGCGCTCAGGACCCCACCGCGCCGGCTATTCCCGGGCCGGTGAAGCTCGCCGTCCTCCGCCGGCTCGGCGACGATTGGCGCTCTCTGGCCGACATCCTCGGCACCACCTCGCACCAGCAACGGCAGTTCGAGGCGAAGGACGATCCTGGTCGCGAGATGTGGAGATGGCTCGAGGATCGTGACCGACTGGACGAACTGCCAGCCGCCCTCCGCCAGATCGAGCGACCCGACCTTGCCTCGCTGATGAGCGGAGGCGACGATTCACTCTTCCGTGCCACATTGGATTTCTCCGCAATGATCGACGAGCGGACCGATGAGTTCGTTGGGCGCCGCATGCTCATGCGGCGACTCGGTGAGATCCTCGACGATCCAGGGTTCAGGTCGGGCTACGTCGTCATCCACGGTGAGCCGGGCATCGGCAAAACCGCGCTGCTGGCTAGGCTCGTTCAGCAGAGGAACCTCGTCCACCACTTCAACAGCGTCCTGATCGGGCTCACCTCGACAGAGCGATTCCTGACCAATGTCTGCGCGCAACTCATCCTGGCCTACAACCTGCCGCACGATCGGCTACCGGAGATGACCAGCGCGGACAGCTCGACCCTGCTGCGGCTACTCGCGGAATCAGCCCGGCGGCGCCGCGTCGTCGTCGCGGTGGACGCGGTCGACGAGGCGAGCGGCGGCCCGGCCGGGGGGAATCGCCTGCTGCTGCCGCCGGCCCTGCCGCCCGGCGCTTTCATGCTGCTGACCATGCGGGACCCCGATAACATTCCGCTGTACGTCGATGACCGTCGTGACCTGGTCATCGACGAAAGTGCCGCAGAGAACCTCAGCGACGCCCGCGAGTACGTCGACGCGTTCCTCAATCGGCACGCCACCGTGATGACAAACCAGCTGACCTCGCTCGACATGTCGGCCGCCGAGTTCACCGAATTCGTCACGGACCGCAGCGAGGGCAATTTTATGTATCTCCGTCACGTGCTGCGCGGGGTCCGGGATCGCGGGCCCCGCGGCACCGACCGGGTGGCCCTCGACCGGCTACCGCGGGGCCTGCACGCCTACTATGCGCATCTGGAACGACAGCTCGGCGTGATCGACGGCACCGCTCCGGAGCGCCAACTGCGAATCCTCGCCGTCCTGGCGACCTGGCCCGAACCACTCACGGTGCAGCGTCTGGCCAGCTTCGCCGGAGAACGGCCCCACACCGCCCGGGCGGTGCTGCGAGGCTGGGCAGGCTTCCTGAATCGGATCGACACGCGAGACGAGCCGCGCTACGCGCTGTACCACGCCAGTTTCCGGGAGTTCCTCGCTGGCCGGCTCGACATGGCCGACGTACGGTCGCAGATCACTTCGGCGGTCGAGGACCTGCTGCCATGACCCGGCAGTGGTCCGAGGTTCCGACCGACGTCCTCGCCCACTACGTGCCCACGGTGCTCGCGCCCGACGGACGGTACGCCCGCATCCGGGAGCTGGTCACGTCCGTGGGATACCTCGCCGAGAAGCTGACCCGGGTCGGCGTCGGGGCCGTGCTCGATGACCTGCGGACCGCCCGGCGACTAGCCGTGCCCCCGCAGGCCGCCGACGAGTTGGCCCCGATCGAGGTGGCGCTGACCGAGGCCGAGCACATCCTGCGCGATCAGCCAGATCAGCTTCGCGGCCAGCTACTCGCCCGTGTTGCCCCCTCCGGCGCCGCGGACGTAGCCCGGATGCTCGGCGAGGCGTCCGGGTGGAGGGTGGGGACCTGGTGGCGGCCGGCGGGAACGATTCACAACCACGGCTACCTGGCAACCTTCGCGCCAGTACTAGGCTTTGTGGACGCCGTCGCGATGAGCGACGACGCGTCGTTACTGCTCGCCGGTGACCGAGACGGGCAGCTGTACGCGTGGGATCTGCGCAGCCGAGAACTGGTCCGGCAGGAGTCGAGCGGCAGCCCGGTAAACGCTGTCGCCTTCCGCCCGGACTCGTTCGAGGCCTTCGTCGGCCTGGACGACGGCCGCGTGGGGCGCTGGTCGCCAGCGGACGGGCGGTTGCGCATCGGGCATCAAACGGGGAGATACGCGGTGACGAGTCTCGCGGTCGACGCAGGCGTGCTCGTTTTCGGGGCCGGGCCTGCGCTGCACGCCAGCACCGCCGAATCCGGCAGACCCCACTGGCAGGCCGACACGGGTCAGGACCAGGTCAACGCGGTGGCGATCACCGGCGAGTGCTGCGTCTCGGGTGGCCGGGACGGCAGCCTTGTGGTGTGGCGACTCTCAGACGGCCGCGAGCTGCAGCGCCTTCCCGCCATGGTGGACCGCGTCCTTTGCCTCGCAGCGGTTCCGGGAACCGACACGGTCGTGGTCGGTGGTAAAGACAAGCGCGTGGTCATGGTCGACGTGGGCACCGGGTCCGTGCTGGCTCTAGGCCGGCACTCCAACCAAGTGCGCTCGCTGACCGCGCTCGACGCCAATCGGGTCGTCAGTGGCTCCTACGACGGTCAGGTACTGGTCTGGGACCTCGCCGCGCGAACAAGCAGCCGGATCGGCCGGCACAACGGGTGGTGTCTCGCGGTCGCGGCGCCGCGCGGCGGTGGCCCGGTCGCCGCTGGCTCAGACGATGGCCGGCTACGGCTCTGGGATCCAGACGCTCCACTGACCACAGACCTCGGCCGGCCGGTGCGAAAGGTCATCGTCGTCGACGGAATCGCCTACGGCGGTACGGACCGCGTCGTCCTCCGGGCCGACGTTGACACTGGGCTGGCACTGCCCAAACTGAAGGGCCACCGACGGCTGGTGGGGGCTTTGGTGGAAACGCCCACCGCTGTGGCGTCCGGATCGTCCGACTCAACCATCCGGCTGTGGGGCCTAGGGAGCAACGAGGCAAGTGTGCTCACTGGACATCAGCGTGGCATTGAAGCTCTTGCCGTTACCCCGGACGGGAGCGAGCTCGTGTCGGTGTCGCTCGACGGCACCTGGCGTCGATGGGACGCGACCACCGGGTCAGCCGGTCCGGTCACCGATGGCCGGGCCGCCTACACGTCGGTGCTGGCCCTGAGCCCAGACGGCGAGCTGGTCGTCACGGCGGCGATGGACCACATCATTGAAGTGTGGAACCGCCGGTCAGGGCAGCTTGCGTTGCCTCTGCTGACCGGGCACACCGGCTACGTCCAGGGTCTGGCGATCACCCCTGACGGAAAGACGCTCGTCTCCGGATCGTGGGATCGTACGATCCGGTTCTGGAGCCTGGCCGACGGCGAACTGCTGCAGACCCTGTCTTGCGACCAGTGGATCGTCGATGTGACGAGCACGGCGGACGGTCGCCTCGTGGCCGCTTACTGTGCGGACGGGACCGTCATCCTGGCCGACCCGACCACCCGGACCGTGCAGTCGACACTCGATCTCGGCAGCCGTTCCTACGGTGAACTGACTTTGAGCAGTGACGACCGTACGCTGTTCGTGCTGCACACTTACGAACTCCAGGCCTGGGACATCGACACCGCGAAGCGGCTGGCCGTATTCGACGCCGACCTCCCACTGCGCTGTCTCGCCACCGCCGGTCCCGACATGGTCGTGATCGGTACCGACATCGGATCGCTGGTCCCCATGCGGCTTGTGTCACCCTCGCACCAGATGTTGCTGCACGGACAGCGGGAGGGTGCGGGTGGCTGACGACGCGCCGGTCCGCTCACGACAATCCCGCCGTCCGGGCTGCTCGGGCCGTGGGCATCCGTGACGCGCCCCGCGAGTTGTACGAGCGACTCGTCGCGTCAGTCCTCCGGCGAGCCGGGACTGACCAGACCCGTCTCGTAGGCGACCACCACCGCCTGCACCCGGTCGCGCAGCTTGTGTTTGCTGAGGATCCGGGCGACGTGTGTTTTCACGGTCGCCTCGGACAGGTACAGCGTGGCGGCGAGTTCGGCGTTGCTGAGGCCACCTGCCAGCAGACGCAGGACCTCCACCCGGCATCCCTACGACTCGGCGGCGCCGGCACTCTGCGGTGTAGACCCGGCCGTTTGGCGAGTCGGCTGACCTCATGAACGCACTGATCTCGACATGAGCGTGCAGGTAATCGGGGTTGCTGAGGCGCGTCCGGCCGAGGGGGCTCACACGCCAAGATGAGTCCCGGCTGGCTGGGCTCGGGCCCCGTCAACCGCCTGAGAAGGGGCAGACCGGTGGAGCGGCTAAGGCTCGATGTCGCAGGCGAGTCGCCGGGGGCCGCTCCCGCTGGACCACCACCAGTACTGGGGTCCATCGGGTTCAAGGAGCAGCCAGAGGCCATGCTTGTAGGGGCACATGCTGGCGGGGAGGCTGACGTGGCCCCGGAAGCTCTGGTCACTCGGGACTGGGTCGCTTGGCAGCAAGCGCAGGCACTTGTCGTAGGCGATCGCCTCGGCGGCGTGCCCGGTGAGAACCGAGAGCTTGGCGAAGTCGTGGAGCCTCCCGTCCTCGCGGTTGTGGGTCTTGACTTCAATCGCGAGCAGGTTGCCTGCGGGGCCCAGGTCGTGTCGTCGGTGAACAATCATGTCCGGGATGATCTTGCGACCGAGTCCTGCACCGATCAGCCTCTTTGTCACTTGGCCGGCGCGCTCGTAGTCCTGGTCGAGTACTAAGCCGTTCAATGACAGGCCGGTCACGTGCCTGTTGAGGTAGATCATTAAGCGCCCGACCACTACTCGTTCAGTGGTTCCCAGTAGTTCTAAGTCATGGGTGTATAGGTCATGAACCGAAGCGCATATGGCACCGCGGAGCTGGTCAAACGACGGATCCGCATTGGGTGGGCTACCCTCGGCGGCGGCCTCGGCCGGGACCAGTCGTCCCTTGGAAGGTCCGCCAAGTGGCCACCCTTCTGCTGTCGCCACACCCCCAGTCTGGCGGTTGGCATCAACGTCTGACATCAGCCGTTGTGGCCAAGGCCGGACGTCGGTGTCACGGTCCGCAGGCCCAGCGCGGACCTCGTGGCCGTCCGCTGAGGTTGCGAATCCGGCCGGAAGCGCGCCCTACAGCGAGGGCTCAGGCGAAGCCAGATCGCCCTTCACGCCGTGCTGGGCGGCCTCGCCCGCCGTCCCGGCGAACATCGCTCTTGCGGCAGGCGGTCGACGTGCGACAACCGAGGTAGGAGGATGCACCGCATGGCGAATGCGTGGGTGATTCGGTCCGGGCGGCATGGTGAGCGTGACCAGTGGGCTCTGGTCAACGGGTTCTCAGGCGGCGGATGGCGCGAGGTCCCCGACCTGGGCCCCTGCGCGAGCCGTGAGGACGTTGCGAAGGTCGTTGAGGCAACGTGGCCGGGCGCGTCCGTGGGCAAGCGGCACAACTTCACCGGGCAGCTGTGGGCCCTGCGGTCCCGCATCCGTCCCAAGGATCTACTGGTCATGCCGCTGAAAACGACGAAGCAGATCGCCTTCGGACGCGTGACCAGCGGCTACCATTATCGCGCCGACGAGGCGGAGGCCGACCGCCGGCATGTCGTCACCGTCGACTGGCAACGCATCGACTTGCCACGCGCTGCGGTCAAGCAGGATCTGCTGTTCACGCTCGGCAGCGCCATGTCCATCTTCGCGCCGAGCAAGAACAACGCCACCGCTCGGCTGGAGCACTTGCTTACGTACGGCACCGATCCCGGCAACGCCGCATTGAGTGGCACCACGCCGAAGACCGCCGCGACTAGCCAGGCCAGCGATACCGCCGCGCAGACGGACGTTGACGAGCCGGAGCTGGCGGCCGACATCGAGCAGGTCGCCCTCGATCAGATCACCGCCCGCATCGCAGAGGAGTTCGCTGGCCACGATCTGGCGACGCTCGTCACCGCGATCCTCACCGCAGAAGGCTTCCACTGCACACTGGCACCCCCCGGTCCGGACGGCGGCATCGACATCACTGCCGGACGCGGCCCGCTTGGTCTCGACAGCCCTCGCCTGCTCGCCCAGGTCAAGTCCGGCTCACAGATCGGGTCACCCATCGTCGCGCAGCTCCACGGAGTTATGACGACGCACGGCGCCGAGCAGGGCCTGCTCGTCGCCTGGGGCGGCCTGACGAAGCCAGCCCGCGACACCCTGAAGAACCAGCACCTGCGGGTGCGGGTGTGGGAGGCAGCTGACGTGGTCGATGCCGTGCTGCGTACGTATGACCGGCTGCCGGAAGAGATCCGCGCCCAGGTGCCGCTGCGCAGGGTATGGATGCTCTCCGACGCTGGCTTCTGACCTGGACCGCCTGATCGCAAGCGCGTGCGCTGCCGCCGATCTCGGTCGTCGCGATGGCAGATAGAACCACTTGGCTGCCGCCTGGTTATCGCCGAGCTCCTGCGGGCAGTGTGCGGCTCGTTTGCAGTGCTCCTTCGTCGCTTGTTCGGCGACGTCGTCCGGACAGGACACTGGCCAGCGGGAGAGGCTGCCGGGCCTTAGGGCGGCGAGCGGCGGTACATCGTGGGCGAACAGGTCTGCCCGCACGCCTGCAACGTCGCCTCACTCGCGGCAGCGGAGCCGCGTCTCCATGAGGTCGAAACTGCTACTCGCGAATTCCGTGGCGTCCTCTACTGCCTCACTTTTTGTCGTCCATCCTGCTTGGAGCCCCTCTCTCAGGCGGGAGGCGTATGTGATCACCTCCGCCGGCCGCAACAGGTCCTCGACGAGGTTGCAGTCCAGCGCAGTGGGCCACGTACGTTGGTTTACTCGTGCCGACCCGACGAGGATCCCCACGTAGGCCAACCGCAGCTCGGCACCACCGATGGAGTGTGTGCCGACTCCGAGCCCCCTTCCCGGCGTGTAGTAGATCGGCAGGGCCGTGTCGAGCACATTGACTCCGTTGCCGCCACCGGGTAATTGGGCCGCCGTCGAAACGCCTTCGGGTATGCGCCGGCCGGGCGACGCGGCCTGCTGCGGGCAGAACCGGCGGCCGGCCTCGTCACGGGCGAAGGTCAACAACCGCTGCTTCCGCCGGTCGACCGGCGGCGCCCATTTGACACCGAGCCTGCGAGCGAGCGCCTGCCCCCTCGCGTTGGCTTCGGCAACCTGTGCGGCCAACTGCTGTGGGGTACGTGACGGCAGCACGATTGAGCACCAGGCGGGTGGCACCGCTTGCAACTGCCAGCCCAGTTGGTCCGCGAGCTGTGGGTCCTCGGCGCGGACGCGGAGCAAGTACGCGGCCATATCACGGCGGATCCGGCGCTGCCGTGGCCTGTCGTAGGCGTCCTCACCTGGGTCAGGGATGTACCCGTCCGATAGGCCTGCGTCCTTGGCGCTGACCTTGTCGTGGGGCTCTCCTCCGGCCCAGAGCCGGTCCCAAGCAGTGCTGGAAGTGATAGCCGAAGGCTGAGGGGAGGCAGATGTTGGACTGGCCACAGCCGAGGATATGACGGGTGCGGCAGGGTGCTCCGCAGTCGAATAGCTGCACCCAGTCAGGACTACCGCACATACAAGCAGAGCCAACCGTTGTAGATGTCTCGCCTCCACCCGGAACACGACGATAGGCTATCTGCAGGCTTAGGCGCATGCACAGTGGAGAAAGCTTGGCGAAGTCAGGCTCTACGGCGAGGTTGAAGTCGTCCTCCTCGACCTCGACCGCAGGATGGCGCGCTTACGACTTTAGGCCTGGCCTGTCGGCATTAATGGCGGGGTGCCGACGGGTCAGTCGAGTGCAGCGACCGCATCATCCTGACTCTTCCGTCGGACCTCCGCACGGACGTCGGCGAGGCTTTGACCCGCGTGAGCGGCAAGGTCGAACTGGTCCCGCTGTCATCCGTGGTCGCCCGCGCTCTCGACCAGGCTGTCGGTGGCGCGGCCCTGGTCGTCCTCGTCCATGCCGAGGATCGGGATTCCCTCGTTGGCGTTGGCCAGTGCACTGCGTCGCCGCAGAGGGCTCTCCGGTCCGGTCGCTGCCCGTGTATGTGTCGCGCTTGAAATCCAGGTCCGGGTTTTGCCTGGTGGCCGGGCTGAGCCCTTCGACCTGCGCATAGGTCAACGTTTCGTCGATCGGCCCCACCGCGGCTGTTCGAGCCGGGGGTTCCGCAGCGTTGGCATTCATCGATCGTGGCCGCCCCGCCACCGGTGCGCAAATCGGCAATCACCGCGACGTAGAAGTGGAGGACAAGCAGGGCCCATACAATGCGTGTGGCCCGGCTACCCGAGGGGTTCCGGTGACGGTTGTACTGGCCGAGGAGGGGCTGGCACAGGTTCAGTCAGTACGCATGCCGTGAGGCGGGCGCGGCACGGTGGCAGGGGCCAGCGGGGGCGATCAGACCCGGCGGGGTTCTGTGTGGGGCCCCCGTTTACCCCCCGAAAACCCCACCTAATCGTTGACGAAGGGTGACAAGGGGCGATAAGCGCCTGGCGGTGTCTCTGCAGCTCCGCGACCACTTTCGGCAAGCAATGACAAGCTTGGTTCGGTTATTGTTGGTAACAAGGGGGCGTGGGTTCAAAATCGGCCACTGGCCACGGTCAGGGACCCTGGCCGGGCCCTGCTCTGGCGGGCCTGCCGGACGCTGTGTTGCTGCTATGGGGCAAGGCTCGGCGACGGCGGACAATCACCATCCATAGTGGGTTGCCAAGTCATCGTCGGTACATAGCGACGGTGGGGTTGCGGTATCGATCGCCCCACGGAGTTGAATACCGACGCCACCAGTGCCGGAGGTGCCGAGGTGTCCGCGTCGCGGGCGGCGAATGCAACAGCGTGACCCTTATGGATCGAGGCCTCGACGTCGGTGGCCAGGTAAGCCGCTCGGCGGGTTGCCTCCGGCAGAACCTGGCGTTGGCAGGTCCGGTTACGAGTCTTGATAACCGTGATTATCACGCATCACCTTGAACGTGTCCCACTCTGCCGGAATCCTGCGGAGCAGGGCGGAGTCAGCCATCCACCCACCTCTCAAATGGATAGGTGTGACCACTGGAAGGGCTGACCGTTGACCGACCCGACCCTGCGCGGCCTCTGGCTCGCGATCGCCACCCTCACCGCAGCCGCTCCAGCCGCCGCACCGTCGCCAACAACGTCGCGATCTTGCGGTCATGGGTCAACGCCACCAGCTTCGGCGCCTTCGCCTCGAACCCCATACGCGCCAACTCGATCAACCGGCGGGTCGGCACACCCGTGCTGATCACATCCACCGCTCCCATGTGCAGGCCCGCGATCTGCGCCACCCGGTCCAACGACTTCACCAGGCCCCGCCCGGTCGAGTTCTTCGGCCCCCGCCGCCACAGGTCCAACCGCGACCGGCGCTGGCCCTCCGGCACCAGCAGGATCTCCTCCAGCGAGCCGGCCTGCTGCGCCGTCACCGCCTGCGACAGCACCCGCCACACCCGGAGCTCCACCGCCTTACGCACGCTGGCCACGTCATCGAGCAACGTCGTCACACCCGGCAGCAGCACCCGCTCAGCGCGCAACCGGGCCACCGCCGAGTAGAACAACGCCTTGGGCCCGTCACCAGCGGCCCACGCCTATCACCGACCCAGGCCACAGGGCGTACCTCTTCATCAGCGGTTCGGCACGGTGACACCCGATGCCCACGAGGGTACGGTCCCACGGAACGCCCCGCCGCACCGCCAGACACGGCCGGCCCGCGTGAGCGCGCTGTTGCATGATGGTCCCGGCGTCGTCATCGGTGGCGGGACCGGCGATCGGGGAGAGGTGCGATGGGCCGCATGTCCGGCCGGTGGCGACCGTCCCCGGTCACGATCCTGCTGCTCGGCATGGCGCTCGCCCTGGCCGGGAACATGGCCACGAACACAGTGGATCCGCCGGACGCCTGGCGCTGGTGGCCGTGGGCGGTGTGGGCCGTGGTCGGGCTGCTGATGGCGGCCTCGATGGCGGTGCAGTACGCCCAGCCCCGGCACGGTCCCGGTGGTCCGCACGATCAGGTGGTGGCCGATCTCGCGGCCCGGCTGGAGCGCAGCTGGTCGGCCGAGGCGGCGCGGCGGGAGGTGACCCGGCCGGCGCCGCTGGTGGTGTCCTGGTCCTCGACCGGCCGGCCGGCGGCCGGCCGCGACGTGGTGCTGGACGACCCGCTGGGCGGGGACTGGCAGCAGTTCCCGTTGGCCGGGCAGACCGACCTCCCGCGGCCCGGGTCGACCGGCCCGATCAACCAGCAGATCGTCGCCGCGTTCCGGCGGCTGCCGCACCGGCAGCTGGTGGTCCTCGGTGAGCCGGGCGCCGGCAAGAGCGTTTTCGCGCTCCTGCTGACCCTCGGGCTGATCCGGACCCGGGACGTCGGCGGGGGTGGGGGCGGGACGCAGCTGCCGGTGCTGCTGGCCATCAATGGGTGGGATCCGGCCGAGCCGGTGGACGTGTTCGTGGCCCGCCGGCTGTCCGAGGACTACGCCGATGTGCTCGCCGCCTACGGCCCTCCGCGGTCGGTGGCCGACCGCCTGGTCGAGCACAACCAGGTGCTGCCGGTGCTCGACGGCCTGGATGAACTGCCGGACCGGGTCCTAGGGCCGGCGGTGACAGCCCTGAACGACTACGCCGCGGCGGGCGGGCCGTTGGTGGTGACCAGCCGGAGCGGCGAGTACGAAAAGATGGTCGCGCGCACCGACACCATCCTGACGACGGCCGCGGTGGTGGAACTCGAGCCCGTCACCCCCGCCGCGGCGATCGCCTTCCTGTCCTACCCGGAGCGCGCCCGTCCCCGCTGGGAGCCGGTATTCGACCACCTGCGCCGCGAGCCGCCGTCGAGTCCGCTGACACAGGCGTTCGCCACACCGTTGATGGTGGCGCTGGCCCGGACCGCTTACCGGGAACCCGGGACGGACCCCGGGGAACTGCTCGATCTGCCGTCCGTCGAGGCGGTCACCGGCCGGCTGATGGATGCCTTTGTCACCGCCGTCCACACCGGTCCGGCGCCGGGCTCCCGCCCCGGCCGGCTCCGCCGGGCGCCCACCTATCCCGCCGGCCGGGCCCGCCGATGGCTGAGCTGCCTGGCCTACGACCTGTACCAGAGCGGCGCCCGCGACCTGCATTGGTGGAAGATCGCGCCCGACCTGCTCGCGGCCCGCTGGGCGTGGGTGTTGGCGATGACCGAGTTCGGCGTTCCGGTGCTGATGGCCGCGCTGATCGCGGGACCGGTGGGCGCCGTCACGGGCGTCGGCTGGCTCTTGCCGATCATGGCGGGGGTCTTGATCATGGGGGTGGCGGCGAGCGGCCGGCTGCGCCCCCTGTGGCCGCACGGCTATCCGCCCTACACCCGGGTCACGTTCCGTAACCGCAAACAGCGCCGGATCGAACGGATCGTTCTTGCGCTCGCCTACGGTGGCGCCGGCGGCTTCCTTACCGGACTGATCACCACCACGTGGCCGGGGACCACGGCCGGCCGGCTCCTTCACCTGCTGACCGCCGTGGCCGCCGGCCTCGTCTACGGGCTGGCCACTGTGGTCCTGCCCGCGTGGCGGCCGGCCCTGCCGACCCGCCGGGTCACCCCGACCACCACCCTCGGGCACAACCGCCGGATCGTCGCCGCGGCCGCGTGTCAGCACGCCCTGACCGGTGGCGCCGTGCTCGCCCTGGCCGCCACGCTGATCCACACCTCGCCCGTGACCACCGGGCTCACCGCCGCGATCGTCTACGGCGCCACCGCGGGGCTGGTCGCCGGCGGCTGGGGCTGGATCCGGTTCCGCCTCACTCACGCCCGGCTCGCCCTGCGGGGCTGGCTGCCCTGGCGGCTGCACAGATTTCTCGCCGACGCCCACCGGCGCGGTGTCCTGCGCCGGGCCGGACCGGTCTACCAGTTCCGGCACGCCATCCTTCAGGACCACCTGGCCCAGGCGCTACACCCGCACCAGCTCCGGGCCCGGTTCGACGTCGGCGACCACTCCGCCGTCAAGCCCCTGGCCGAGCTGCTCGTCGGGCAGGGCCGGGTGGACGAGGCGATCGAGGTCCTGCGCCCCACCGCCGACGACGGGAACTACTCCGAGGCCCAGCGGCTGGCCGAGCTTCTCGTCGGGCAGGGCCGGGTGGACGAGGTGCGCACCCGGGCCGACGCGGGGGACCGCGCTGCCGGCGAGCGGTTGGCCGGCTTGCTCGCCGAGCAGGACCGGGTGGACGAGTTGCGGGGCCGGGCCGACGCCGGTGACGTCGCCGCCGCGGTGCGATTGACCGAGGTGCTCGCCGAGCGGGGCCGGGTGGATGAGGCGATCGAGGTCCTGCGGGCCCCGGCCGATGCCCATGATCACTCTGCCGGCGAGCGGCTGGCCGGGTTGCTCGCCGAGCATGGCCGGGTGGACGAGTTGCGGGCCCGGGCCGACGCCGGCGACTTCCGGGCAATGCTGCCGTTGGCCGAGCTGCTTCGCAGGCTGGGGCGGGTCGACGAGTTGCGGGCCCGGGCCGACGGCTACGACCTCTATGCCGGCGGCCCGCTGGCCGAGCTGCTCGCCGAGCAGGGCCGGGTCGACGAGTTGCGGGCCCGGGCCGACGCCGGCGACCTCTGGGCCGGCGGGCCGCTGGCCCGGCTGCTCGCCGAGCAGGGCCGGGTCGACGAGTTGCGGGCCCGGGCCGACGCCGGGGACAGGTTCGCCGTGGGGCCGTTGGCTACGGCGCTCGCCGATCAGGGCCGCGTGGACGAGTTGCGGGGCCGGGCCGACGCCGGCGACGTCACCGCCGCCGCGGTGCTGTCCACGGTGCTCGCCGAGCAGGGCCGGGTCGACGAGGCGATCGCCATCCTGAGGGCCCGGGCGGACTCCGACGGCCACAACTATGACGACAAGTGGCTGGCCGCCGAGTGGCTGGTGGGGCTTCTCGACCGGGAGGGTCGCGTCGACGAGGCGATCGAGGTACTGCGGCCCTGGTCCGGTCGCCCGGCCGCCGCCGAACTCATGGCCCGGCTCTCAGCCGAGCGGAAGCGACACCCGGGACGGTAGGGAGATAGAAAAACTTCACTACGTTCTTACTGTTAACACTCTTTATCTTATGTTGGGTGCACAGCCGACGGAGCGGCGCAGATCGCTGGTGTAGGCGCGCCGGGTGCTCTCCGGCATGGCACAGCGCTCCGCGCGCTCGAAAGCCGCCGGCATGCCAGGTACCCAGAGCCACACGCCAGATTCGCGGAGCTCCTGCCAGTTACGCAGAGCCTGTGCCAGATTTGCGGAGCCAGGACAGAAGAGTGGTGACGCGGTACTGAAGAGCGGTGTCGTCCCTACTGAACGCCCGCGTCACGGCCGCTGAAGTGCGGCTGGCGCTCAACAGCTGGTCGAGGGGCCGGCAGCCGCTAGCCGCCATGGCGCTCTGCCAGTCAGCGGATAAGCTCCGTTATCCGCTGAGTGGCGTCACCATCTCAGCGAATAACGTGGTTCAGCCCTGGCTGAGAGTCCGGCCGGCACTCAGTGGATAAGAAGGACGGTGGACCACCGTGGCCCGGACCGCGACCGCGAAGGTCATCGCGCTACGCCCCGCGGATCCGACGCGGCCGTCGACGGGGCCCTCGCGGCGCTGAACCGCCACCTCGACCGGTGCGCCCTGGCCGCCAACACCACCAAGGCGTACCGGGCCCGCACCCGCGCGTACGCCGCCTGGCTCGACCAGCACGCCGGCGAGCACCAGGACGCGTTCGTCGACCAGGTCGGCGCCGAGGCCGCCGTCACCGCCTGGCGGCGGCACCTCATCACCACCAAGGCCGGCCCGTCCACCGTGAACCAGGCCCTCGCCGCCGTCGACCTTCTCTACGAGATCGGCGCCGGACTCCAGCTGAAGGTCAAACGGGCCCGCGTGCCCCGCCCCGGCGAACCCGACGCCCTCACCCCCAAGGAGCAAGGCGCCGTCGAGCGGGCCGCCGACCGCCGCGGCGCCCGCGACGCCGCCATCGTCGCCCTGCTGCTCTACACCGGCGCCCGCGCCCAAGAGTGCGCCCGCCTCGACCTCGACGACCTCGCCCTCAGCCCCGCACCGGCAAGATCCGCCTACACGGCAAGGGCGACGAAGGCCGCCAGGTTCCGGTCCCCGCCCCGGCACGCGAACGGCTCAGCACCTGGCTGCCCCATCGCGGCGGCGAGGCGGGACCGCTGTGGACCGGCCAACGCGGCCAGCTCACCACCTCCGGCATCACCCAGGTGGTGCTCACCGTCGGTGCCGCCCCGGCCTGCACGGGCTGCGCCCGCACCGCCTGCGCCACACCTACGCGACCCGGTTGCGTCAGGGCGGCGCCGACTCCGCGCAGGTTCAGGCGCTGCTCGGGCACGCCTCGCTCGACACCACCGCCCGGTACTTCCGCGCTGGCGTTGCGGAGCAATCCGCCGTGGTGGGGAGGATTTTCGAGTGAGGGCTCCTCAGATTCTTTGAACAGTGCAGGTGTTCCTGACCCTCTCGTAAACCGCGACAGCCGCCGTTGGCGGCTCGAGGCGCTCGCTGGCGGTCGGGTGTGCGTCTTCGAGCAGATCAGCGCGCACATCGCTGGCACGCTGCTGCGCTAGGGCCAAGACATTCAGCGGCTCGGCGTGTGGTTGTTTGACCGGGGTGTCGATCCGGAGCCTCTGTTCGCAGCTTGACCGCAGGCCATGGCGATTGCTGCCCAGCAGCAAGATGAAGCTGTCCCAACCGATGAGGAGTCCGACGATGGGCACGCGGAAGCTCACTAGGTTGCACGTCCCATACGCCAGGATCGCGGCCTGGCTACCCACCAGCTCCGAACCGCCGAAGCTCACGGACTGGCTGCAGGGCCTCTCTGCGCTGGTTGCCGTCATGACCGCAGCGCCTGCGTTGATCATCGCGGTGATCACCTACCGCGGTCAGCAGGAGATTAACCGTGCTCAGCTAGGGCTAGCTCAGCTCGAGAACCAGCGGCACCAGGAACGCTTCGCCTCGCGGGTGGTCGCGTGGGCCGAGCAGGATGGCACCGACGAGCCGCTGAGCCTGATGCGCTTCCAGAATCGGTCGGTCGCTCCCGTCAGGAAGATCGTGTTCACGATGATGGTCCGCGACGGCGGCACGGATGTGTTCGTGGCAACGGTCAGCGCGCCGCCTTGTTCTTTGCTGACGTTCCGTCTAGAGCGGGACGGCAAGCCGTTTACCACCGACCATGACTGGATTGAGGCTATTTTCACTGATCCAGTTACGACCTGGTACTTTACCCCGGAAAGGCTACGGCCTGCCGACAGTAACGAAGCGCTGTGGCCGGTTACGGATAACCGTGCGGTCGAGCTGACGGACCAGCGAGCGCCGGCCTCGGACTGCAGTGGTTGACGGCCGGTGCGCCGAAGCGCCATACCGCATCGCGCTATAGCAGCAACGTCACCAGCGCATCGGTGAACTCCCCAGCTGCGGCAATTCACCGACGCCGCCAGCAGCGTCAGGGCCACCTCCACGCTGCGACCACGCAGGTGCGACGGCGACTCCACCGCCGCGCAGGCCCGCCGCGCCGCGAGGACAACCCGCAGCGGTACTTCGAGGCGCTGGGGCGGGCCGTGTCCTCTCTCAGAGACACCGGCGCGCTCAACGGCACCACCAACCTCGACTGGTGGCCCCGCTGCCCCTTGCCGTACCCGTATCGAGGCTGGTCCCCATTCATGGCAGTCACCGTACTGGCGTCAGCCGTGCCACCGGTGGACCCGTCTTGAGTTGAGCTTCAACCCCAGGTCAAGTTGATCGCGTGGACCCACTTCGCGGCCCCGGGTCGGCGTTTCGGCGGGGTTGTCACCAACCAGCCCTTCTGCTGAAGCTTTCCCAACAGGTGGTTCTAGCTGCGGAAACGTCCATGCGGGGGGTGGCGTTAGCGGCATCGGCCAAAGGAGTGCGGGGGGATGTCGAGGTTGGGCAGTAGAGTGACCCTCCGACGTGACGTTCCAATCCCTACCTCGGGACGGACTCCGGGTCGCACCCCCTAGCGAGGGCGCCCGGGTACGACTCCGAGACCCCCGGGAGATGGAAGTACGTCATGTCGAACCGATCGTCCCGGGTTCGCCGGCATGTGTGCCGGTGCACCCCGAAGTCCCGCCGCTTCACCTACCGGTGGCAGTGGCAGAAGATTACCAACGCGGTGGTCCTCCTGATGGAGGTCACGGCCAAGGCGGTGATCATCTATCGGGCCTGGAAAGGGATGTAGCCCCGCATAGCGGGGCTACATGACCGGTCACGAAGGGCGCTCCGCTCCGAAGGTTCCAGGCCCAGAGGGCGGGGCGTTCTTCGTTGTTTTCTATTCGTGCGACGTGTCGCAGCACCCGCAGTGTGTCATAAGCGGCCGTACAGAAGTAGGGAAGCCTGGCTTGAAGGCTTCTGCAATCCGGCTGGCTGCGATACCGTCCGGCCCCCGTGACGTGCGGATACTCCCGCTTGTAACGCTAGCTCGCGTTCTGGTGCGTTCTCTGACACACGAGGCGGGGCCGATCTGGCGGGCTGCCGACCGGGGCCAACCGTCGCTCCGTTCGACGGCTGTGGCCTCGGATCGGCCAGCGGGCAGCGCGGCAGGTGATCGGGATCGACCACGACCCCCGGGCACTCCTCCTGCCGGCACTTCCACATGCGCCGCATCCAGCGGCAGCCGGCCGGGCACTCACCGTGCGGGGCAGCGGGGCGCGGTGGCCGGCGGGGCAGGCTGTCGGCGCCCACTCCTGCCAGACCCGTCCGCCGCCGCGCGTGCGTATCCACCGCCCCGCCACCACGGCATGAGGGTACGAGGCAGTCGACGTGTCGATTCCGAGGTATGGCGGCTCACTGGCAGGCATACGGGCCACTGCTTCTCCCGTCACTCCAGCCGGGAAGATTAGCCATGTGGGCTCCCAACCAGTCGGTCGGGGGCCCACATGCTGGAGTCGCTGTTATCGGGTCTGGCTGCGGCGTTCTGGAACGAGTTCGGGGTCGAGCCCGGCCTCTCGGAACAGGTCACGCAGTCGCTGCTCAACGTCGATCGTCGTGTCCAGGGACCTCAGCGTGGACGCGGAGGTTCGCTCGAAGAGCTGGTCGAGTTCAAGGTCCTTGTTTGGGTCCATCGCTTGCCTCCCTTCTGGCTGCATCGCCCCGCTGCTGGTCGAGCTTGCGGATGAGAGCCTGCCGGGCGTGGCGCAGGTGTGAGCGCACCGTCCCGGGGTCCTGTCCGGTCACGCTGGCGATCTCGGTGGGCGTGTAGCCCTCCGCGATCCAGGCCACGACGTCTCGCTGTTTATCGGGCAGGTCCTTCACCATGCGGTGGAAGTGCTGCGCCTCGATGTCGAAGATCTGTTCGGTCGCGTCGTCCTGGGGGCCGTTGTGCAGCCACCACTCGCGCTCTCGCCGGGACTTCTGCCGGGTGCGGATGAAGATGGAGCTTGCCGTCTGACGCACCCACGCTCGTGGGTGCTCGATGGTTGGCCACTTCAGCAGCGCGCACTTCATGGCCTCTTGGGCGGCGTCCTCTGCCTCGCTCAAGGACGCACCTTTGCGGATCAAGAAGCGGATCAGGCGCGTGAAGTCATCGCGGTAGTACTCCGCGAAGCCTTCTACGTCGACCTGCGCCCTCTCTGCTCCCACCTGCTCAGACATGGATCCACCCTTCGTTTGAAGCGGGGATACGGCGTTGCCGTGTTTGATGTGCGAGTCACGATTTCTCCTCATTCGAAAGGCGCGGTGCCGACCCGGTGCCGGTACTACGCGTGGACGTTCTCTGGTCACTCGGGTTGGGTGGCCAGTCGTGCTACCTCTTCGTGCTGGTCGGTCCCTGTGCCGACCCTCGGTCCGTGGATCCCTCATGGGCGGGGTTGTTGCTTCTCCTGTCTCCTACTTGCGGCGGCACCCCGCTGGCGTCGCCTGCTCTTACGGTAGGTGAGTGCATGGGCGACGGCTGAGCGTGCAAGCCGTCGCCCAAGATTTTCCGGGGATTTCGGACCGGCTACCGGCGCCAACGCACCAGGCAGGCGAGGATCACTGCGGCCACCGCGGCGACCAGCGTGACCAGTACCGACTGAGATACGGCATACGCGCTCGGCACGCCGACGAGCGCCAGGTTGGCGACCGTCACGAGCTTCGCGGTGTCGTCGCGGCTGCTCGGCTTCTCCGAGTGCGAGTCCGCGTTGATGGCCTTGACCTTCGGCTCCATGGCTTTGGTCGTCTCGTCAGGCACCGGGCACTCCTTCGTCACGCCGTACGTGGCCCGTCCGGCTCTGACTGGTGAGTGCTGGCGATGGCGCCCGCCGTGCAGTCGATGTGGCGATGCCGTGGAATCAGAAGGTGTCCGCGTCAGGAAGCTGGCGAGCACTTGCGGCGGCGCTGGCTCGACGGGTAGCGGTCGGGGGCGCTGTGTTTGTCGGGCCCGCAGCGGTTGAAGTGCCCGTACTCGGCGGCCAGGGCGGCGAGGTGTGAGTCGAGGTGGTCGCGCCACCAGATGCTCATGCCGGTCTGGGGGTCGCTGACTCGCAGCGTTTACCAGGCCCGCCAGAGCGCGTACAGGCGGGAAATCGCCTCGGGGTGCGCCCACCACCGCCGGCACCAGTCGACCCCACTGGTCGGCCTCGAGGCGAGACGTCGCTCGACGACGTGCCAGCGAGATACCTGAGTGGGGCGCGCCGGGGGCAATGGATCATCGAGCGGCTGCATCTGGCTGCTCGCCGATGACCTGAGTTCGCCGCAGCAGGCGGCGGCGTCCTTGAAAAGCCGCCTTCGAACAAGTACCCCGACGGGCAGCTACTCGACCACCGCCGCAGCCGTCACCTGCAACCCCTGACGTCGTTACGGCGCTTATCGCGTAGGAGCTTCATGGTCGAATCCTGAACAAGTCGTGCCAGCTTGGGGGTCATCCGGAGCATTCGACCGCGAATCGGTACAGGCCAGCCTCTCCGCCGACGATCAGCGAAGTCCCAGCTTGGCTCCAAGCACAGGCCCGACCTGGCCGCTCCATCCTCGTCGTGGTTAGGGCTCGGCCTCCAAGTGTGTCCCAGATCCATACGGAACCGTCGTCACCGGTAGAGGCGAGTCGGGCGCCGTCGGCACTGATGGCGATGGCGTTGACTGGCCCTGTGTGTGCGAGCAGTTGCTGACGTCGCTCGCCGGTGGTTGGGTCCCAGATGCGTACAGTGCCGTCGTTGCCGGCGGTGGCGAGCCAGGATCCGTCGGCGGTGATGGCGATGGCGTTGACTGGCCCTTTGTGTGCGAACAGTTGCTGACGTCGTTTGCCGGTGGTTGGGTCCCAGATGCGTACAGTGCCGTCAGCACCGGCGCTGGCAAGCCAGGTGCCATCGTCGCTTATGGCGACTGCTTCCGCCCACCCTGGATTCCCGGGAATTGCCTTGCGTATACGCGTACGTCTGTCTCCGGCCCGTTCCGCTCTTGCAGACTCGCGGTCCAAGATGTCGAAAATATAGACTTCCCCGTCGGTGCCTGCGGTAACGAGCCCAGAGTCAACTGAGGCTACGTCCAACGCTTGGACTGATCCGCTCTTAAGTGTCTTTCGCGGCAAAGCCCCAGTCATTGCGTCGCGCACGTGTACCGCCCCTTGGGCGTCTACGGTCGCCAGCCAGGCCCCGTCAGGTGCCAGCACCACCGCCAAGATCGCTCCCGCATGGCTGGTTGGCTTGCCGTGGCTAGTGCCGATGGCGGTGTCCCAGATGCGTGCCGTGCCATCGGAGCCAACGGTAGCGAGCCAGGTGCCGTCGGAAGAGACGGCGACTCCCTTCACCGCGCCCGCGTGGCCGCCTAACTTGGCGCGTGGCTTGCCAGTGGCGGTGTCCCAGATGTTCACCACATCGCCTGAGGTGGCGGCCAGCCAAGTATCGTCCGGCGCGGCGGCAACTGCCGAACTACTACCGCCCATCCTCCTAAGTTTCTTGCCTGTGGTGGTCTCCCAGATGCATGTGTCGTTACCTTCGCCAGCGGTGGCTATCCATTGGCCATTTGCTGCCACGGCTATCCCCTGCACTGGCCATCTGCCGCCGGTCACCTCGAGGCGAAGTCTGCCATTTGCCTCCCATATGCGCGCTGTTCCGTCCCCACTTCCGGAAGCGAGCCAACTACCATCGGGGGCGATGGCGACCGCCAGCACTCGTCCAGAACCGCCGGCGAGCACGGTCCGCGGGGCACACGTGGCAGCCCCCCAGATACGCGTAGCCCCATCAGCCCCACCTGTGACGAACCAGGTGCCATCTGGTGCAATCGCCACCGCCTGAACTGGCCAGTCGTTGGCGCGCGCGACGGCGCGGAGTGCCAGTGTTTTCAGGTCCCAGATGCGCACAACCCCTTGCTCATCGCCAGTGGCGAGCCAGGAGCCGTCAGGCGCGATAGCAAGGGTTAGCACCTTTGTCGGCCGCTCTACCTCAAGAAGGCCGCGCTGTACGCCGGTGGCGTAGTCCCAGATGCGCGTGCTTCCGTCGTCGCCGCTGGTGGCGAGCCAGGTCCTGTCCAAAGCGACTGCAACGGCGCGTGCAGCGCCGAGATGGCCCGCGAGGGTGCGGACCAATGCCGGGTCCGGTAAATCGGGCAGCGGCCATGTGCTAATCAGCGTCGGTGTGGTGCTTCCGGCAGCGAGCGTTCGGACCTGTCGTCCCCAGTCAGGATCATGAATGACGCGGCTGTAGAAGGCGTGGGTTAGAAGATCCGTGGGCTCCGTCGGGGGAAGGAGGTGGGCAGTTTGACTGAGGACACGACGCAGGCGTGCAGCCCGTTGGGTGCTCAAGTGTGCCAAGTCAGTCATTGGTGCAATGAGACCGGATTGCGCTAGCCGCGCTCCGACCCACCGTAGGTCTGTCGCTACCGCTTCCGCGCAAAGATTTTCCTCAGCGGCGAGGAGATGCTCGATGAGATGGTCCCAAAGATAACGCATCTTCTCAGAAATCTCCCACCAGGACGCAAGTTCGCCCAAGCCTTCAATCCACTCTACTGGTGACGTATCTGGAAGGCCTGAGGCCACCTCAGTCAGCAGCATCTGATGTAGTCGCTTCGCTCGAACATCGCCGATCTCGGCGTGTAGGAAGTCGCGCACCACGTCGTGCAGGCTGACGATACCGCCATCCTGGTCTGGGCTAAGAGTCAGAAGAGCGAGGTCAGCTAGCCGCGCGCAAAGCGCCCCGGCTGCGACTGCGTCTACACCTGCTGTCGCCTGCCAAAGCATCGATATGAGGCTGACGGGCACCAGTTCGTCCTATGTGCGCCGGTTGGCTGACGTCAGGCTGGGTGGCCATGAGGTGCTGGTCGCGTTGCCGACGGTGCTGGGCGTGGACGACTTCGCCCGCCGTCGTGGGCACCGATACGCCACGGTGCTGCTCGACATGCACACCCGCCGGTCGATCGACGTCCTGCCCGACCGCACCGCCGACAAGCCCACTGCGCAGCGTTTAGATTGCCGTAGTCGCGGAGGAACGCGCCGTTGTCCCCGTGGTCGGACAGCCATTGCTCCAGCAGTTCGTCCGGCCACCCGAGTCCACTGACCAGCGGGTGGCACCGGGACGCATGGAACCCGGACAGGTTTTCTCGGTAGGACCGGGAGATCGGGGCGATGTCTTGCAGGCGCACGGTTGTCATTTTGGACGGCCCAGACCCCGCCCTCCAAGCCACTTCTTTTCGGCTGCAGACGGTGCCCTGGCCATGTCCACGGCTGTCGACAACGGTGGAGCGGCGCCAGCGTCATCGCTTGACTGCCGCATCTAGTATCCGCGATCTCGGCACCAGTCCTGCCCGGGCAGTCGTGAGAGCGGCCGTCGTCTCGCTCCTGCTCACCATCCATTGCCATCGGTGCCGAAAGATCGGAACCTGCGCCCCTGCCGACCATCACACTCGGGAGCTGCTGTCCGCGGTGGCCATATCCATCGTCTCGGCTTTCCGCATCGTCACCGGCGCTGCCGGAACCGTCGGTCGGCTCGCCGGGTCCCAGATGCCGCTGGTCCGCTAATCCAAGGAGGGGAGATCGCCGCCCCGATCGCGTGCCGCCTGAGCGACGCCGCCGCCATGATCGCCGGCATGGCGCTGTCGATCAACGGCGGCTAAACAGCCCGTTGATCATCCGTCTGGGTGCAGAGTCTTCTGGACCCAGAGGACCATTCCCTTGGTGAGTTCGGACAGGGGCTGAACCTGTCGAACCCTCTGCATCCGCTGAGATTCGGTCAGTTTGCGGGCCAAGCCCTCGTCCCAGTAGTCCTTTATGACTTCGGCGATCAGGTCATACAGCTCGGGTGAGGGCGGCGGTACGGGTGTCGGCAGCGGCAGACCGCCGATGTCGAAATCCTGGTGAGGTGGATCGCTGGGGTCGTCGTCGTAGACCACGGCAACTCCTCGAAGGCGTAGGTGCACTGAGCGTATGGACATCGGTGCGCGCCGAGTACCGACCGATGTCGGCCGTGGTCGTGCCAGGAGTTGGCAGAAACCTGACCTGCTCGCGGGTCGGCGGACCGGTGGGCGAGCACCCGTGTTTACGCTGTAGCCCGCGCGGCCGAGAAGGGATGCCCATCACCGGTGACCGTCCATGTCGCGGTCCTTGACCCCCTGCCGATGTATCAGCAGGGAGTAACCGCGACCCTGTCCGCGATCGGTCACATCGTCGAGACGCCTGAAGACCCGTTGGCATGGGTCCGCAGGTCTCCGGGCGCGGTCCTGCTATTGACGTTGGTCGCGCACGGCGACTGGGAGCTGCTGTTCCGGCTGCGGGACGAAACGTCACCCCATGCGGTAATAGCCGTGGTCGAGGACGACATCGTGGTTCTCGGCGTTCGGGCGGTGCGGGCCGGCGCCCGCTCGGTGATACCGCGCTGTGTCACCAACGAGACGTTGCGGCGCACGATCGAGGCCACGCTCGACGGTCAGGCGGTCCTGCCCGCCGGGGTGGCGGCGGCGCTGGCCTCCGGTGAGGAACACTCGCTGCCCCCGGCGGAACGGCTGGAGTGGCTGCGTCAGCTTGCCGAGGGGGCCACCGTGGCGCAGCTCGCGCAGCGAGCCGGCTACTCCGAGCGCGCGATGTTTCGCCTGTTGCAGGCTCTATACCAGGAGATCGGGGTGCGGACCCGCCTTGAGGCCATCATGCAGGCTCGTGATCGGGGTTGGTTGCCGTGAGCTCGTCCAGCACCGGCTGCAATGGACCCCGGGGGCGGCCGCGGAGGTCGATCCGGCTGACCAGGAACCGCAGGAGTCTCCGCAGGCCGTCGCTCTCCGGTGCCCTGGACCGTGACTCCCGGAAGGCCTGCACGGCGTCATCGACCGGAACGTCGCGGTCGAGAACGTCTTCGCACATCGCGAGTGCTCGGAAGTCACCAGCCGCGAAGTCGCGGGGGTCGTGCCGGTAGCGGTTGCCGGACTCGGCGGCCAGCTGCCGGAACCGCATGCCGGCGATGGCGGGGCGGCGCTGGCGCCGGGCGACCACTGCCTCGAGCGCGAGCACCACCAGCGAGTGGCCCGGGCGCCGGTAGCGTCTGACCGTGAGAATCTCCTGAGCAGCGAGGCCCAGTTCGCCGTTCTCCAGGTGCACGAGACAGAGGGTCGTTCGGGCTCGGGTCAGGATCGCCGGGTCGTGCAGTTGCTGGGCCAGTTCGACCGCCTCGGCAGCGCGGGCGTGTGCACCCGCCTTGTCGCCTTCCCAGAACAACAGGTCAGCCTCGCCGTCCGCGAGCGCGGCCCGATGCCAACGGCCGGCGCTGTCGTTCGCCCAGCGCTGCGCCTCCTCGATCCACCGGCGGGCCTCGGGCAGTTGGGCGAGCTCGGCATGCCAGCGGGAGAGCTTTAGGGCGAGGGTGACCCTGCGGGCGGCGGCCCGTCGGGCGGTCGGCGTGTCGGGGTAGCCGTCCTCCGAGGGCAGGCGGTATGCCGTCTCGACGTGATGGATGGCTTCCGGGAACCGTCCCCAGCGCCGGTAACAGTCGGCCAGGCCCTCGAGCCCTCCCATCCGGAGGACCGGATCGCCGAGCTGCTCGGCGCCGTCGAGCGCCGTCCGATAGCGCGCCAAGGCCTCCTCGACATCGTTGTCGAGCCAGGACATCGCGGCCAAGTTGGCCCCGATCCTGAGCTTCGCCACTTCGTGCCGGTCCTGTTCGGCGTAGGCGAGTGCACGCTGGTAGGCGGCCCGCGCCTCGGCGAAGCGTCCGCGCGAACGGTGGATGCCGCCGATCGCACTCTCGTTGGCCATCTCAAGGTACGGATGGCCGAGACGGCCGCGCAGCGTGTCGCGGGTGTCGAGCAGCAGGAAGGTGTTGTTTCCCTCGCGAAGCCGGTCGTGGATATTCTCCACCAGCTCGTACGCCGACTCGAACTCGCCCGCCTCGATCAGCGCCCGCAGCTCGACGAAGTGAACTGCAAGATCAGCCACGGATCGAGGATTCCGGTTGCGCATCTCCTTGAGACGGGCCGCCACGTCAGACGACAGATCCCGAGCACTTCCGTCCATACGCCGGAGAATCGCGTCCGCATCGGCGTCCGTGAGCTCGTAACGGTCGCCGTCCCGCCGCACGAGCATGCTGTCAGTCAGCCTCTCCAGCGCGTGGAGAGTCTCCTCGTCGGCCGCACCTTCGAACAAAGCCAAAACGTGTTCCTCGGCGACCGGAATCGAAAAGGCTGCCAGCGCCTCCAGTACCCGGCGAGCCGGTGGCTCAAGGTCGTTGAGCAGCAGACTGAGCAGGGTTTCCGGCACCTCCCTCGGTGCGAGGCCAGACAACTCGTCAACCAGCGCGCGCAGCCGGACGCGGTGCAGGGACAGCACGCAGACCGCGTGGAACAGGTTAGTGAGGCGTGGATTGCCCTGCAGTACCCGGTAGAGCTGGCCGAGCCCTTCGTCGTCGAGGCGCCGCACGCGCGAGGAGCCACCGGGCCGATCCCGCAGCAAACCCACAAAGTAGTCGTAGTGCAGGCGAGTGATAGCGATCGGTGGTTCAGTCACGGCCCACGTGCCGTCCGACGGGGAGGTCGGCACGACGCTGGTGATCAGCACGACCGAGACACGGTGCTCTGCTCGCGCGCTCAGCGACTCGAAGGCCTCGTCCAAGGCGCCGTCAGTGAGCACGGCGCCCGGCCCCAGCAGCTGCTGCGCATCCTCGACGACGATGACGATCGTCTTGTCTCCGACCGCGTCCAGCGCCGCCTCCAATCTGGCCGATGAAGACTCACCCGGCCGCAGTTCGGCCCCCGGGGCAGTACCACCCTCGATGCACTCGATGAGGGTCTTCGTGTCCAGTAGTACCCCGCCGACGGCTGGCGTGCGGAACACCTGGACTTGGCTGCTGTCCAGACCGCTCAGCACCCTGGTGACCAGCGTCGACTTGCCGACCCCGCGCGGCCCGACCACGACGACCACGCCGTACGGCCCGTCGACCAGCCGCTTGCGCAACGCCTCCCGTGCCGCGTCGTGAAAGGCCGGCACCGCACTGCCGCCCGTCGCTCGTCGCGGACGGGACCGCGACGCGTTGGCGTCGGCTCCCGGCAGGATGAACTCCAAGGGAAGTTGCAGCCGGTCGGTGTCCTCGATCTCGCCACGGGGGAGGAGTTCGGTGGCGGCATGCGCGGCCAGCCAGAAAAACCACTGGCGGTCGGCCGGTGTGAGCAGGGACCGACCGGAGAGGATCAGCCCTATCGCGGTAAGACAGACGAGCCGTTGCTTCCGCCAGTCGCCCAACAGACCCTTGTCGTTTGCGTATTCGTGTTCGGCGCCGTAGATGCCGGAGATTAACTGGCGCATCTCCCGGCTGAGCGTCGGGGAGAGCCTTCTATAATCCGTCTGCGGATCCAGCAGTGCGGCCCTTAGCGCGGCCTGGTTCGAGGCCTTCTCCTCGCGCAGGCGCATCGCGATGGTGGTGCACATCAGATAGCACGGATCCCACGCGAGCAACCCGTTCGGGCGGTACCGCGAGAGGTCGATCAGCCAGTAGTCGGGCGGATCGCTCGCCTCCGTGGCCACCAGCAGGTTTCCCGGATGCAAGTCACCGTGTGTGTGCCCGCGGAAGGGACGCAGATCGACGAGGTCACCGAGCGCGCTGTCGGTGGCCAATGCGAAGGGATTGACGAGGTCCCCGTCCGGGTGACGCAACCAGGTCTTCGGAGCGGAGACGAGGCCGGCATAACTGTCCGCCCAGGTGTGCAAGATCCCACCCGGCTCGATCCGGTCTCCCAGCAGCGCCTTCAGGACCCGCCCGGCGTTCATCGGATCACTCGGCACCGTGTTGGCATTCCAGTCGAGGAGCAGCGACCGGATGATGGCCCTGCAGGTCGCCGCCGGATCATTGTGCTTCTCGAAGATCTTGTCGAATCCAATGGTGTGGTCGAAGCCGCCGCCCGCGACCTGCTGAAAGGTGATCCAGCCGCCCCCCATCAGAGACTTGAAGGGAAAGTTGTACCGCACCAGATGGTCGAGCCTGAGCGGCTTAGCGTGCCACTCCGCCAGCTGATTCGCTTCGAGTTCAGTGAGAGCCCGCTCCGGCGCAGTGTCCACCTTGATGATGGTTCCTTCGCTGGATCCCGTCCTCCCGTGTGCATACACGCCGAAGACCCGGGCCGAAGTGAAACCCGAGGCCGACCAGTTGACCGGGGTCAGACGGACGCCGGTGTCCTGCGCCCACGACCTGAGCGCGGCCTTCGCCGGTTCCGAATCGAGCTGGTCGAGGATCTGGTCGAGCCCTTGGTCGCGCTCCATTGCATCCTCCTGATGTCCGAAGGGGCGGGGGATCAGGGTTGTGGGGCGGTGATCAAGCTTTCGACGGCGGCCATGGCGGCCTGGACCGGGCGGATGAAATCGGGGCGGAACTCGGATTGCTCGTACGGGCCGATGAAGTCGGCGAGCTTTGGCGGGGTGGGGATCTCGGTGGCGCCGGACCGGACGCGCGGCATCACGGACTCGTACTCGGTGACCAGCTCTCGTAAGTAGTCCTCGGTGGACTTCAAGGAAGGGACGAGCTCAGGTACGCCGTGGAAGACTTCGCCCTCAGCGTTCACATTGCGGATCATCAGCTCGAGGCTCAGCTGCGCGTCGAGCAGAAGTTGGAGTTGCTCGTCGTATGTGGCGACCCGCAGTTTTCCGTCTCCCGCCGTGGTGTGGATCTGGGCTCGGGCGCGCAGCAAGCGGCGTGTGCGTTTGACCGCGTTGTACAGCATCACCAGCTCGGCCAGGTAGCGCTGGCGGGTTTCGCGGATGGCGGTCGCGCGAACCTCGGCCAGCTTCAGACGCTCGGCCCGCAGTTCGGCCTGACGGTTGAAAGCCTGATGAAGCAACGAGACGCCGCCACCTAGCACGACCACCAAAAGGAACTGGAGCAACGTCTTGTAGCCATCGGCGCCGAGCACTCTGGTGGCGGACTCATGCCAGATGATCAGTATTGCTGCGGCGGCCATGGCGATCAACGCGCCTGACGCGAGCACGAACGTGAGGCGGCGGGGCAAGGGGCCTTCGAAACCATCGATAGCGCTGAGCTTAGCCGGAGCCTCTTGCTTCGCCGACGTCAAGCGCTCAAGTCGTCGTGCTCGATCACGCACGACAATTGGTGATGGTAACGAAGGGGTCGGACCAGTGGAGTTGACCATAATCCGCATGATAAATAGGCAGGTCTCAGACTGCGTCACACAAGGCTCCGGCTCTCGGCTAGTACTCCAGCCGTAGATCGTGATCTTCATGCCTGAGCGGCTTGTCGCTGGTAATGGCTGGCCTGGGAGCGGGCCTGGTGGCGGCGTCGCCAGTCGGACCACCCGAGCCGGTGGGCGGTGGCGTGGGCGGGCCGCACGATCAGCGAGATGAACAGGTGCGCGACCTCGTTGCAGGTCAACGGGATCAGCCCGTCCGGTGCGGGCCGGTGAGTGCGTTCATCTGCGGTGGCAACGGCGAGAAAGGCATGCGCGAGCATCGCGAGGGTGACCGATCGGTACCAGGACGTCCACCTGCGGACCTGGTGCTCGTCGAGTCCGGCCAGCCCCTTGCCCGACTGGAATGTCTCCTCGACTGTCCACCTGCGGCCGGCGACACGTACGTGCGTGGACAGTGGCACGGCCGTGGGTGAGTAGCAGCGGTAGGAGGCGAGTTCGCCCGTGCGCCGGTTGCGGCGGACCAAGAGCTGGTGGTGTCCGGGGCGGTCGTCGGCAATGTGGGCGATTGCCCAGTCGTAGAAGCGGTGGCTCTTCGCTGCGGTCCCGGCTGGGAGCATCTGCCAGGCTCGCTTGGGCGCTTTCCTGGCCAGGGCATCCGCCCGCAGTTTTCCCGCCTTCGTGGCGATCTGGTGGTCGCAGGCGACTGCGAGGACATAGCCGACGTTGCGTTGCTCCAGCACGGTGCGAAGAGCGGGATTGCCACCGTAGACCTCGTCGCCGGCTGCCCATCGCGCCAGGACGCCGGAGTCCAGGGCGCGGGTGATCATCCGCGCCGCCAGGGCGGGCTTGGTAGCGAAGCCGATCTGTTCGGGGATGCCAGCCGACGCGCACCGCTGACGGTCCTCGGCCCAGGAGCGCGGGACGTACAACTCCCGGTCGATGGCGGCGTGTCCGGCCTTCGCGGAGTAGACCAGGTAGACCGCGACCTGGGCGTTCTCGATCCTGCCCGCCGTGCCGGTGTACTGGCGCTGGACTCCCACCGTTGCGGTGCCCTTCTTCAGGTCGCCGGTTTCGTTCACGACCAGGACAGCCTCCTCGTCCCCGAGGTGGTCCACCACGTAGGTCCGGATGTCGTCGCGGACCGCATCGGCGTCCCACTTGGCACGGCCCAGCAGGTGCTGCATTCCGTGCGGTGTGGCATCTCCGGCGTGCTCGGCGATGGTCCAGCAGTTCTTGCGGGGCAGGTCCGAGAGCAGCCCCAGCACCAGCGAGCGTGCCGTGCGGCGGGGCTCGACCCGGCGGAACCGACCCGCGACACGGCTCATCAGGCCCTCGAACATCGCCTGCCACCGTTCCGCGTCTACGCTGTGACCTGCGGCTACCGTTTGATCATTCGTTGTCTTCACAAACCACGATGATCTTCGGTGGCCACGCTCGTGCCTAAATCGGCAAGATCACGTTCACAGCCGGAGCGTGTGGACTCCGCCCGAAGGGGAGAGTTCAGATGAGCCGCTATTCGATGGACGAGCGCGAGGCCTTCGTGGCCATGTCCCGGTTCGTGTGGCAGTTCGCGAACCGCGCCGGGGACGACCTGCTCACGCTCCTGGGAGACATCGGCATCGAGGCAGACGGCGGGACAACGGATCCCGCCGCGTGGAACGACTGGCTGGCCTGCGTTCGCTCCGTAGTAGACGGCGCAGAGAACCCGGCCAGCGGCTCGGCCGGATAGAGACCAGCCCAGCGAGCATCAACTCCACCAGGAGAAGAGCTTCCGACGGGCCCCGACAGCAAGATCACGATCTACGGCTGGAGTGCTAGCCGGTCGTTGCCCACCGCCTCAGGCCGGATCAACACTGTCGTTGGAGTACGCCCACCACACGTCATCGTCGCACCGAACTCGGCCTTGTAGGTCAGCGATACCGGTCACCTGGGTCGAAAATTCCCTGAGGCCACTCCTTCGCGAGGGGTGGCGGCGCTCGGCGTACAACAGACGAGCTCCTCCTACCAACGCCTGGTGGGAGCGTTGGATGCGCCGGCGGTCTCATGGGGCCGCGACCCGCTGCGCCGGCCGCTCCTCGTCTGACGCCTGTCGACCTCATCCTCGATTCCGCTCGTTTGGGCGATGTCGGGTGCAGTCGCGAGGCCGGATAGTGGCCGGGGAACCGCAACAGAAGTGGGTGGCTGGTGGCTGAGGAAGTCGTGGACGTGCTTGCGCTCGAGTACGCCGAACGGCGGCTAATCGTCGTGCAGCGGGACGAGGAGGTTCTGGTTCAGCGACGCAGGCTCGGTGCTCCCCCCGGCTTGGACGAGGGCGTCGCGACGGCAGCCGGTAGGGCCTTGAAGAAGAGCGATGCTCTCCTTTCTCTTGTCTTGACCAATCCTGCTGTGGCGGCCGCAGGGGTGGCGGTGGCCGCGGGTGCCGCGGTGACCGCCGGCGCGGTAATGGCATGGAAGCGATCGTCGGCCAGGTCGCCCGTGTCCGGCATACTGCCGATGCGGATGTCGGAGATCGGCGGGCTACAGCTTCCGCTGGGACACCCGCAATTCGATACGGTCTACGTCGGGCATCCGGCGCGGCCGAATGTCTACTATCCGCTCGCCGATTTTCATCGGCGGACCTTCGAACACAAGTTCAGTGAGGCCCTGAGGCTGGTGACCGGTCTCGGCGCGACCACCATCAAGGTCTCGGCGGTACAGGGGTGGGGACGGGAGTTTTCGACCGATCTGCGGGTGGGGCTGCCAACCGGAGACGGCGGCAGCGCCAAGGCGGCGTCGAATTCGTCGCGCAAGCCTGAGTTCCTGTATTCGGCCGAACTTGCCGGGTCGGCGAAGCCGGTCGTCCCGGCAGACCTGGTGTGGTTTCCTCACGAGGACGCCTGGCAGGAGATTGCCCGGCAGCGGATTGAGCACGGATTACGGTCGTTCGAGATGCGAGTGACTTACCAGGACGACTATTCGGTGACCGCCGAACTAGTCGCCAACGTCGTCAATGCGAAGTTCAAGCTTGGCGGCAAATTCGAGCGCCAGCAGTCGACCGTTTGGGCGATCAACGGGAAGTTCGCACGCTGATTCGCCGCCCGCTCGTTGTTCTGCGGGTGCTCGGGGCCTTGCTCGCCACGACCGGGGTCACCGGCGGGCTAGTGCTGCCGGCGCTGGCTTTAAAGCAAGGCCGGATCCCTCGGCTTAAGGGCGCGGACACCGTCGGACGCGACTTCGCGGCTACGACGCTGCGGTAAAGGGGCCGACTCAGAGACCCGTCAGTCCCGTATCCGCATGAGCATTGTCAGCGCGTCACGAGCACCACTGCCATCGAGCTGTGGGGCGACCTGACGCCGCTCATGGACCGGCTTTGCGGGCGGTTCTTCCGAGCTCTCGGCCAGTCGAACGCACGCATGTTCGTCGAGGACAAAACCCGCCGCCACCAGCGGACCTCGGGGCCGGGCCCGCGCGGTAGCCGACCCCGGTGCCGACCCAGCCGTTGCGGCCGGCCGTCGCCAGGCTTCATCATCTGAGACATCGATCCCACGGGCAACGTCCTAGGCAGGAGCTCCGGGCTGGTGACATCTTCGGCGAATCCGAACATGTCAGGCATGGTTTTCCGGTCGTCAGTCGGGCGATGCCCGCTCTCGTTGAGCCTCTGGTCCCGGTACGGTCAGCGTCCGGAGGTGGAACATGACCGAAGAGCTGCTGTTCACGGTCGACGGCACGACCGCTGTGCCCGCGCAGCCCATCACGCTGGCCGAGGCCGGCCTACTGGAACGTAAGCATCTGCAGCAGTGGGTGATTGACCACCCGCAGCTAATTGGTGACGGCATCAAGGTCGTCACCTTCGAGTACGGCCGCTGGGTGTCCACGACGGGCAGCACTGCGGACCGATTGGACGTGCTTGGGCTGGACCGGGCCGGCCGGCTGGTGGTGATTGAGCTCAAACGTGACCGAGCTCCGGACACCGTCACTATGCAGGCCATCAACTACGCCGCCATGGCCAGCCGGTTTACCCTCGACCTGCTTGCCGAGGTACACGCCGCTCACCTCGGCTCTGCTGTCACGAGCCAGCAGGCCTTGTCTGACCTGATGGGATGGGCGGAAGGCCTGTCGGACGAAACGCTCGGGTTGCCTCGGATCGTCCTGATGGCGTCTGACTTCGGTCCCGCCGTGACCAACACGGCGCTGTACCTGTATGAGGCGGGCATCGATATTCGGCTGGTGCGTTATCAGCTCTACCGGACGGCCAGTGGCGAGAAGGTGCTATCCGTCGCGCAGCTAATTCCGGTCCCCGATGCCGAGGAATTCATGGTCCGGCCCCGCTCCAGTAGCGGCACCCAGGCGGCCTCCCGCGCATCCGGGGCGCGTAAGGCCGCCGCCGTGCAGCGGCTCGTCGCGCACCACGCGATCGCGGATGGGACCCCGCTGACGATCGTTGTGCCTGACCTAGTCGATCAAGACCGAGACGCGATCCGAGGATGGCTTGACGAGGACCCGAATCGGGCACGGGTGCGTTGGTGCAACGACGTCAACAGCCCGGTCGAATGGTCCGCCGATGGGCAGGCCTACCGGCTGATTGAGCTCATCCGACGGATCATCGACGCGGCCACCGGACAGCCGCCAAGAGCACAGCTCTGGGCCCAGAACTGGTATCGCAATGACGAAGGTCAAACTCTTCACCAACTCGCCGAACCTCTGCCGTAGCGCGGGCGGCACTACGCCCGACGTCGTGATCCCTTCTGGCTTCCGAGCCGCCCCGACGACCGTCACGTCGCTGTTGGTTGACGACTGTGTCCTGATGAGTGCGACGCGGACAGCTTTCGCAGGTGACGTGCGACTGCGGCGGCGATCAGTGCGAGGGTCTGTATGGGGTATAGAAGCTTCACGTCCGTGAGCGTGCCGGGCGTGGCTGGCGGCGGTGATCCGCCGACCGGATGTCGCGGTGTCAGGGGGGCGCGACGCGTTTCTCCGGTGGCGGCCCGACTCTCTCGGCGGCCGAAGTCGGAAGAGGCGCGCAGCTTCCAGGTAGCTGGGATGGTGGCCTGTCTGGAGCGCGCCGCGCAGGTGCGAAGCGCCCGCCGCAGTCATCCTTGACCACCCTCGTCCCGCTGCGCACTGACGGCGACGCGCTGTCCGAAGGACGGGCCGCGCACACGTGTGGCGGCTCACCGTTCGCTGGCCGGAACATCTGGGCGACGCGGGTCAGACCCGCACCCAGTTGCCGCAGCCGCGGCTGGTGAAGATGCCGTCGGAGGATCGGATGGTTACTCGGACCTTCTTCGCTGCGGTGATGAAGTCGTTGGCGATGGTCCGGCCGCCGTCGGTGCTGCGTTCCCAGTAGCAGTCGCCGATCGTCTCGCCCGCCGAGTGCGCGGTGGTTTCGTAGGTCCCCGGCTTAATTTCCTTGCCGACCTCGTGGCTTCCATCTGTGAAACCGGTTGCCGCCTTTTTCCATGTGGGCATGAACTGGGGGCAGTCCTGAAGCCGCTCTGCGTCGATGTGGTGCCCGTTCTCAATGTAGAGGTCGAGCAAGCTGCCCGCCTGTTGCTCGACGTATGAGATGTCGCATGAGTCACCACCGCCGAATAACTCGTCCTGGCAGCCACCCTCGTATGAAGACAAGTCCCGGTTGCATGGCGTCCAGGCCGGGGTGGGACTTGGCGGCAAGGGCGGGCTTGTCGTCGGCTCCGCAGTGAGCGATGGGGTCGGGCTGGGGGAGGGGCGTGCTGAGGTCATTGACGGCGAGGGAGCAGCGGTCTGCGGTGTCTCGCTTTCGGCGCATGCAGCGAGGGCCAGAACGGTGAGGGCCGTTGCGACGACGAAGGTGCGTCTCATGCCCCGGATCATCTCCGCAACGTCAAGCGGGCACTGTCTGGAGTGCGACTGCCCACTGCCTACATCGTCAGATGCGCACGGCGATAGCACCGCCTGGTCGTCATTGTCGAAGTTGACATGGGCAGCGAGCCGGACAAATAGTCCGCGGGCGAGCCTGACGTCCTAGGCGCCCCGCCGGGCTGAAGGGGCAACGGACACACAACCGTTGTCCCGACTCGCGTCCCTGGGACGCGGACCCACACCCTCACCGTGAACACCGTCACTTACGCGCATGGACTTTGCCGGGGGGATCCGCTAGATCGAGCAGGACCGTCCGCCGGTCGGGTCGCCGGCCGCAGTGACGCCTGGCCGTTACGGTACAGCTACCTTCGCATCCGAAGGGTTCCCGTCACGAGGGATCGACCGGAGGTGGAATGCCCGGCGTCCACCCCGTTCCGTATCACGAAACGTTCGAAAAAGGATCAGGCACGGGGAGGGAATCGGACGGCCGGATGCATAGCGAGTCGATCATCCTGCGGTTCTGTCGTCTACTGCCCTTATGCTGCAAGATAGGCACGGTTACCGGCCGGATCCGCGCGGTCCGATCTCGAGCCGCACATCAGCGTCGGAGAAGCCCATGACCACCCAGAACAACTCCCCAGTCACGCCAGGTCCTGCCCATGGAGATGCGTCTCCGCTGGAGGGGATCGCCGGTGCCTGAGTCCGACCTCGACTTCTACGCCTATAGCCTGCTCGAGGATGTCCGGGCGTACACCGAGGTGAACGACTCGGAGCCGCAGGAGGCGTTCGCCGGGCTGGTCCTTGAGCAGTTGTCGGGCTACGGCCTGACGGAGGATCCCGTGGTCGTCCGCTTCAAGGATCACGGGGTCGAGGTGAGTGGCTTCGGCCTGTCATCGGATGACCGATGTCTGGACCTCTTCATCACCAGTTACAGTCCCCGGGCGGACGAGGACCACAAACTGAATCGGAGTGATGCCGAGACCGCGTTCCGCCGACTCGAGAACTTCCTGTCCCGCTGCCTCGCCGGGACGGTCGTCCGGAACGAGCCGTCTTCCGAGGTCGCCGGCATGGTGTCGACTGTCGCGGAGAAGTTCGCCGAGGTTGACAAGGTCCGGTTCATCTACATCTCGAATGCCCGCAGCGTCGTCCGGGATGCGCTGCCGCCGCTACGTTTTCAGGGACGCGAGATCGCCCGGGACGTCTGGGACCTGCGCCGCCTCGCGAACTGGACGGCGTCGGGAAGCCGCGCCGAGCCGATCGTGGCTGATTTTCCCGACGGGCTGCCCTGTCTCGGCACCCCGCAGACCAGCTCCGACTACGCGGTGTTCCTGGCCATCGTGCCCGGCAACGATCTCGCCGATCTCTACGGACGCCACGGCGCGCGCCTCCTCGAGCTCAACGTGCGATCGTTCCTCCAGGTCAAGGGCGCCGTCAACAGCGGCATCCAGAGAACCCTGCGCGACCATCCCGAGCGGTTCCTCGCCTACAACAACGGCATCGCCGCCACGGCATCCGCGGTCGACTTCCACACCGACGACAGCGGGCAACGGAGTATCCGCCGGATCCACGACCTCCAGATCGTCAACGGCGGGCAGACCACTGCGTCGATCCACCACGCGCGTCGGACGACGGACATCGGTCAGGTGCTCGTGCAGATGAAACTCACCGTCGTATCCCCCGAGCGGCTGGACGAGATCGTCCCGAAGATCTCCGCATACTCGAACACCCAGAACAAGGTCAGCGCCTCCGACCTCAAGGCGAACGCCAGCTTCCACGTCGACGTCGAAAGGATCATGCGTACGCTCTGGGCGCCACCCGGACCGCTGCACGAGAGCGACACCCACTGGTTCTACGAACGGGCCCGGGGGCAGTACGCCAACGCGGTGACCGCGGAGCTCACCAGGTCGCGTCAGAAGGTCTTCAAGACCATGAACCCGCCCGATCAGAAGTTCACCAAGTCCGAGCTCGCCAAGTTCGAGATGTCCTGGTCGATGCGGCCCCAGCAGGTGAGCCTCGGCGCCGAGAAGAACTTCACGTTGTTCTCCGAAGGCCTCGACGAGACGTCCACGGTTGTCGATAAATCGTACTGCCAGAACCTCGTGGCCAAAGCCATCCTGTTCCGCCGCGCGGACAAGATCGTCGCCCGACAGAACTTCGGTGGATACAAGGCCAACATCGTCACCTACACCGTGGCGAAGCTCGTCCAGATGACGGGTGGTCGTCTGGACCTCGACCGGATCTGGCGGACCCAGGACCTCTCGCCGGCAACGAAGGAGGCGATCGCCGAGCTGTCGACACTCGTGCAGAAGGTCATCACCTCGCCCCCCGTGGGGCGGACGCACGTCGGTGAGTGGGCGAAGAGGGATGAGTGCTGGGAAGCCGTACGGGAGATCGCATGGATGGTCCCGGGGCAGCTCCAGGCCGAGCTGGTCGAGCTCGACGCCTACCCGGCCGACATCGAGACCCTGCAGACGACGCCACCGCGCACCTGGCGTGACCTGGCGGTGTGGGGCGAGACCACCGGCTCATTCGATGCGGCCCAGCGGGGCGTCATCAGAGAGATCACCCAGGCGCTCGAGCAGGGGTACACCCCGGCAGGCAAGCACCTGCGGGCCGCATCGGTCCTGATGGACGTCGCGCGGGGTCGTGGGTTCAGACCGACGGGCGGCGGTGGCGCCCATCAGGATGGCCCCTTCGCGGCAGGGGCGCGGTGAGATGATGCGGTGGCGTGAAGACGTGCCGGTCGTCGGATCGGTTGAGCTGCCCCCGGATCCGCACGCACTCGATGCACTCGGGCGGAACCACTCCCTGGAGACCGCGCTGGCGGACCTCGTCGACAACTCCGTGGACGCCGGCGCGAGCAGTGTGCTGATCCGCTTCATCCAACGCAACGCCCGACTGATCGGCCTGTACGTGGTCGACGACGGGCACGGCATGACCCCCCGCTCCATCGACACCGCCCTGACGCTGGGTGGTAGACGGGACTACCGGGCGACGGACCTGGGCCGTTTCGGTATCGGACTGAAAGCTGCATCCTTCAGTCAGGCGGCCAGCCTGACGGTCCTGTCGCGCGCATCGGGCCACGAGGCGGTCGGTCGGCGGTGGCTGCAGGGACAGAACCGCGACGGCTTCCACTGCGACGTGGTCCCGGAGGACTTCGCCGTCGCCGAGCTCGACCGGACGTGGCCGTTCAGCACCTCCCCGTCGGGCACCGTGATCCGGTGGGACCAGGTGGGGGGCTTCCCGGCATCCGAGGACCCGCATCTGGTGGGCACGTTCCTGTCGCGCACGGTGGACCATCTCCGGGGACATCTCGGGCTCATGTTCCACCGCATCCTGGCCAAGGGGAAGCTGAGCATCACCGTCGATGTGGAGGATGTCGACGAGGGCGTCGGTGTCCCGGCTGAAGTCCGCCCGCTCGACCCGTTCGGTTACCGCCATGGGCCGGACGGCTGGCCGAAGACGCTCGCAACAGACGTCGACGGCGTCGCTCTGTCGATCCAGTGCCACATCTGGCCCGGCAGGTCCAACAATGCGGAATACCGCCTGCCGGGGGGCGCGGAGTTGCGGCAGGGCCTCTACTTCTACCGGCGTGACCGGCTCCTGCATGCGGGCGGTTGGGAAGGGATCCACGCGCCGGACAAGAAGCTGCAGCTCGCCCGTGCAGCCATCGACATCGACGGCGACGTTTCCGGACTCTTCACCATGAACCCGGAGAAGTCGCGGGTGACCGCCGGCGCGGGATTCGCCCGCGCTGTCGGCGCCGCCCGCGCGGCCGACGGCAGCACCGTCACCGACTTCCTACACGCCGCTGAGCAGACGTGGGCGACCAGCAATCAACGCGAGACCGCCCGGCGCCGCCCGGTGGTCCCGCCCGGACGCGGCATCAACCCGCGGGTGAGCCGCGAGATCATCGACGAACTGCCGCAGCTCAACGAGTCGCCACTCAACATCCTCTGGGTGAAGTTCGACAACAACGACCTGTTCCACGTTGAGCGCGAAACCATGACCCTGCTGCTCAACAGGCGTTACCGTGCCGCCCTTCTGGGAGGCCGGCGGGGGGGCCTCAACGACGCCCCCCTCGTCAAGGCCCTGATGTTCCTGCTGATGGAGAACGTCTTCCAGGGCGCCCACCTCGGCTCCCGGGACAAGGACAACATCGACCTGTGGCAGGAGATCCTCACCGCCGCCGCCCAGGCTGAACTGGCGTCCTTCGGAGGGCGTGGGTGACCAGCCCGGACCGGCATCTCAGTGGTGAGGGCTTCGCGGCATACGTAGCGACCGGGGTGCCGATGGAGCACCCCGTCGACGGCACGCCGAGAGTCATACTCTTCACCGATCCGGCGAACCACCGGATCGGTCTCCGCGGCCCCGCCCGCGGCAACGAGACCCCCGCTCCCACCGGCCTGGAGCACGTCAGCACGACCCTCGTGCACGACGGAGCCAACCGCCTGATCGAAATCGCCGTCCATGATCCCCGCCTCTTCGCCGATGCCTACCCCGTGCTGTGCGGGGTGGCCGACCGGGCGCAGCTCGACGGGCTGCCCCTCAGCGCCGCGCTCCTCGAGACGCTGCGCCACATCGGCCACCTGATCAGGCCCGAGGACACGCTGACGAGAGAAGTGGAGACAGGCCTCATCGGCGAGCTCTGCCTGGTCGCAGGGCTGGCAGCCACCATCTCACCCGACGCGGCGATCGCCGCCTGGCGCGGCGGTACGGAGGAACATGACTTCGGCCTGCCCGATGTCGATGTCGAGGTGAAAACCACGGCGGGGGAGCGACGAATTCACCGGATCTCATCGGTCGGCCAGCTGCAACCGACAGGTGACCGGCAGCTCTGGCTGCTGTCGCAACAGATCACGAAAGCCGGTAGCGGCGGCAGAACCCTCGCCGAGCTGGTCGACCACGTACGGCAGATGATGCCGGCGGGTGGCCAGCGCGAAAACTTCGAAGACCTCGTACGGCGGGCGGGGTGGCGGAGCCGCTTCGCCGCGGGACCCCTGCAACGCTGGAGGCTCCGTTCCGAACCGGCGCTGTACAGGGTCGCCGACACCTTCCCCCGGCTGACCGGGGACCTGATGAGGGCCGCCGGTGTGGACCTCAGCCGCATCACCGACATCCGGTACAGACTCGACCTGACCGGCAGAAGCACCGACCCCGCACCCGAACCTCTGCGGATCGCGGTCTCGGCAGGACGACAGGAGCTGCAATGAGCGACACGGTCACTCTCGCCTACGGCTCAGCCCTCGACGGCATGCAGCGCAGCGGTCCGATGCCCATCCATCCCGTCGCCGCGATGTTCGGCAACGATCAGAGTCTCACCGACGGAGCGGCCCTGCTCGCGCATCTGCAGTCGGCCGGGCCCGAGGATGCGTTACGTCAGCAGTTCGCGCAGGTGCTGGCCGGTTGGGACCACGTGGACTCGGATGCGGTGTGGGCCGCAGGCACGGCACGCAACACCTCGGAGCGACGTTCAGCGATCGTGTCCACGCTGCAGCTGGACCCCGCGACGCAGCATCTGGTGGCAAGCCTCTTCCCGCACGCCACCGCGCCCATCGTCATCGCTGACGACTGGGAGGAATGGCGCACTGCGGAGCGACGGGGCGAGCGTGACTTCTACTGGTCGCACTACCGCAGGTATCTGTTGAACAAGGGCTGGGACGCCGGCGTCGTCGCCGGACTGGACCACGCCACGGAAGATGTCGTCAGGCGCCTGTCCGACCCGACCCGCGAGGTCGCCTACCAGGCCAAGGGCCTCGTGGTCGGTTACGTACAGAGCGGCAAGACCGCGAACTTCACCGGCGTCATCGCGAAAGCCGTCGATGCCGGCTACCGGCTCGTCATCGTCCTCACCGGTACCACCAACATGCTGCGCGCCCAGACGCAGCGTCGTCTCGACATCGAACTCGTGGGCCGGGAAAACCTGGAGCAGGAGATCTCCGCTCACGACAGCAGGGGCCACGAATACCAGGACGACACGGACTGGGAAAAGGACCGCTTCGTCCGTCATGGTGGGCGCCCGTCGGACATCGGATACCCCGACATCCGGCGCCTCAGCACCCGCGGATGGGACTACCGGCGCCTACGCCAGGGATTCATGGCGCTGGACTTCCCCCGCCGCGAACGCACCCATCCCCTGTTCGCACCGGTCAACCTCTACACCAGCGACGCCCGGCTCGTGGTTGCCAAGAAGAACAAGACCGTCCTGCAGGACCTCGTCGCGGACCTCGGTCGGATCAGGGAACGGCTCGGCGAGGTGCCGGTCCTCATCATCGACGACGAGTCCGACCAGGCCTCGGTCAACACGACCAGCCCGAAGCAGTGGACACAGGACAGCAAGGACCGCACAGCGATCAACCGGCTCATCGGCCAGCTGCTGTCCATGATGCCGCGGGCCCAGTACGTCGGGTACACCGCGACGCCGTACGCCAACGTCTTCGTTGATCCGTCCGACGTCGAGGACATCTTCCCGCGCGACTTCCTCGTCTCCCTGGCCCGCCCCGTCGCCTACATGGGCGCCGAGGACTTCCACGATTTCGACACCGACATCCCGCTGTCGGAGCGCACGTTCGAGAGCTCCCAGGAGTTGCGGCACGTACGGCTGCTCGACGAGGAGCCGCAGGATACCGACCTGCGGACCCCGCTCGACATGTACCTGCTGACAGGCGCGGTGAAGCTCCACCGTCAGCGCCACGGGCACGCCTCCTACCAGCACCACACCATGCTCGTGCACGAGGCCATGTCCAAGGCGGTGCACCGCGACACTGCCGACGTCATCAACGCCATGTGGAACAGCGGCCAGTACCGCGCACCCGCGGGTCTGGCCCGTCTGCGGGCCCTCTACGAAGAGGATGTCCTGCGCGTCAGCGTCGCATCGGGTACCGACCTGCCGACGCCGGCTAACTTCGATGACCTGCGGCCCGACATCGCGGCCGCCCTCGACAAGATCAGCCCACCTGATCAAAGTAGCGGACCGGTCATCGTGGTCAACAGCGACAAGGACCTCGAACGACAGCAGGAGAGCCTCGACTTCGACATGCGGCCGATCTGGCGGATCCTTGTCGGCGGCAACAGCCTCGCCCGCGGCTTCACCGTCGAAGGCCTCACCGTCACCTACTACCGACGCGTGACCAAGCAGGTCGACACCCTCATGCAGATGGGTCGCTGGTTCGGCTTCCGGCCAGGATTCCGCGACCTCGTCCGCATCTACACGACAGAGGAACTCCACGAGATGTTCGCCGCGGCGTGCAAGGACGAGGAGTATCTCCGAGCGGAGCTTCGGCGCTACTCGCAACCGACCGACGGAGAACGACAGATAACTCCGCGGCAGATTCCACCGCTCATCGCACAGCACCGTCCCGACCTCAGACCGACCGGCCGGAACAAGATGTGGAATGCGACGCTGGTCGAGAAGAGCTCGCCGGGCGAACCGATGGAGCCGGTCGCATACCCGAACCCTGGCTCCCGTGCGGGGGACGAGAAGACCCGCGCCAACGCTGCGGCGTGGCTTCCCGTACTGTCCGCCGCCACGACAACGGTTCGGTTCAAGACCGTGCGCGCGTCCAAGGTAGCCGGTGTGTCGACGATTCAGGACACCGGCAAGTCCTACTCCGCGCGCATCGCCGAGATGGATCACCGCGATGTTGTCGAGGTGCTCAGATCCCTCAAATGGCTGTCTGCAGATACCTTCAAGCCGGAGCTGACGTGGCTCAGCGGCCTCAGTCCTGAGCAGCTGAAACGCTGGTTGATCATCTTTCCCCACCAGGTCTCGGATGAAAGTCTCCGGACGATCCATGATCAGGGACCGTTCAGCATCTTCCGTCGGGTCAGGACGTCGACCGGTTCGCTCAGCGCCGTCAGTGAATCGAGGCACCGCAACGCTGCCAGCAGAATCGCAGGACTCGCAACGCCAGTTTCCGACCCGGAAGCTGATCGACTGTATGCCCCCGCCACCGGCGCCATCATCGTCTATCCGAATGTCGAAGCGGACGTTCCGGATGCCCGGTCCGTCAATGACGGCCTTGTCACCCTGGCCTTCCAGCTTGTGACGCCCATGAGCACGATGCCATCCAGCGGCAAGTTGATAAAATGGCAGACACACAACAGTGCCGATGAATCAGCCATCGTTGTCGATGCTGAATAGTTGAACGTCTGGCAGGTGCACGAGCTCAGCGCACTCACCGGCCATCCCGCCCACCAGGTCCGCCGCGATCTGCTCGAACTGCGGCATCCCGTACGGACTCGTGGCTGCTCCAGGCGTTCCCACCACCCGCATGCCCTCCTGCCTACCCCGCCGGCACGAACCCCGCGGCGGCGGGGTAGGCCCGCTGTTCTTCTGGTGACGGGACGTCCCCGACGGTGGGGGAGCGGGGCGCGGTCGGACCCTGCGCTGGCCTGTCGGCCTGCCCGTGGTTCACCCCCGGAAACCCTGGCTGCCGATAACGATCAGTGACGAAACGCCACTGCTTGATCGTGTCCGTGCACCTGGCGCCTGTTCAGGCAACCATCGACACGATCGCGATGCGTGCGGACGGCAATACGGGGTGCGTCCCTCGGATCCGACCGTTACGACAGTACGAAGAAGGGCCGCTGATGCGGGCGTAACCCCAGGAGGCCGCCTTCTCTTCTGTTGCCAGACGCAGTGCGTCAGCCCGAACGGTGCAGGGCTGGGGGCGAACGCGGCCCGACGCCGCCCTTCCGCGCCGGCGGCATGCCGCTTCAACGAGGTGGGTTCCAGTGCCGGAACAGCTGTTGCACCTCCGCGTGCCAACGGACCGCTCCGTCGACCCAGCCGGCGCCCGGCTGCCCGGTGGTGGCATTGACAACCAACGCGGGCAAGGACGGCTCTCCCGCGGCGATGCACTCCTCGGCGACCTGGGCCAGAACGTGGCGCATCTGATTCCGCAGATCGATGCCGGCCATGCCGATGGCATGTCCCAGCTCGCCATAGGTGAGCAGCGACCTTCGCATCGCGGCGATGATCAGCGCTGCACGTGCCATGAGGACCCACTGCTGCCGTTGCTCGCTCGCCATGCCCGCCAGCGTGACACCTGCACACGTCCTGTTCGACCTTCGAACGGACCACCATCGAGGACCGTACGGGCAGTACGGAGATCCTCTCGCAACAGCCAGTTCCCGTTCTGGTGGGCTACCTTGCTCCTGACCTCGCTTGCACTTGCGTGGGGACGGGCCGGTACGTGCTCGTGGTCCGCTCGGACTGCAACTGGTCGATGGCTTCCTTCGTGTATCTCCTCATCAGGTCTGCCAGTTGAGCGTCGTCGAGCGATTCGAGGCTGACCACGACCGCGAGTCGCCGGAGTCTGCGGGCGGTGATCCGCAGGATGTCGGTCCGTGCGGTGCCGGCTTCCCCGGCGGTGGTCAGGTGAGCGTGGGCGATGGCGCGGGCGACGCGTGGATGCGCACCGAGCGTGGGGCGTTCGAGGATCGCGACGGCCTCGTCTTCGTAGAGTTGGGCTCCGACGTCCTCGCCGAGGCTGTGGATGCGGGCCCACAGGCGTCGGAATACGTTACGGGGGCGGCCGATGATGCGTTCGTATCCGGGCCGGCGTAGCGGGTTGGGCCATCGCCAGAGCGCGACATCCGGCAGGAGGACCAGGCTGAGGAATGACCAGACCTCCTCGCTCGCCGCATCGGCGGGCACGATGGTCATCTGCCGGTACAGGGCCGGCGCCAGCAGCCGGTCGAAGGCCGTGCCGCTCGTCTTGCTCAACGGTGCCGGCCAGTGTGCCTCCGTGGCGATGGCGCGGACGGTCTGTTGCAGGGCTCGCAGGTCGTCCTCCGGCACCCGGTAGGGGGCAGTCGGGTACCAGGTGGTGCGGGGGTCGGCGGTGGCCGACAGTGTCCGCAGTTCGAGGAGGTCCCGGCCGGTGTGGACGGTGAGCAGTTGCTCCGCGACGGGTGCCGGCAACCGCGGGTAGACGTGCAGCCGGCTCATGCGAGGACCCGGTCCAGACCTTGGATGACCGCCTCCAGCTCACCCGGGTCACTGCGGTGTTGACTGCGTAGGTCGGAGAGTGACCGGTCGGGGAAGTATCGGCGTGTCAGGTTGATGAAGAGCTCTCCGAGTGTGCCTTCGCCGTGGTCGTGGTCGTCCTGGAGGTCCTCGCACCGCAGTGCCGTCTGGATGAGCTGACGGACGACATCGTGCCGGAGCATGTCGGCGAGGGTCCGGGAGGTCTCCGCGTCCGGTTGGTTGAGCATCGTGGTGATCGCGGGGTGGTCCGTGTTGAGGTACAGCCGGATGCTGCCGGTGTCGGAGCCGTCGAGGTCCGGGGTGCAGGACAGGTACCACAGCGAGCGGCGTCCCTCGGCCAGCCCGCTGTCGGCGAAGCTCGTGGCCACGACGGGGAATCGGCTGCCGCTGCCTTCCAGGGTGAAGCGCCGTCGGTTCTGCCAGAGGATGGCGCCGGGCAGGGTGGCGGCGAGCGGGGAGGTCGGTGCAGGATCAGGGGCGGCCAGGACCATCCGGGCGGTGACGGTGAGGTTCCCGCCGATCTCGGTTCCCGGGATCACGACGATCAGCTGGTTCCCGCCGTCGGTGAGTCTGGCGGGAGGGGAGTTGCCGCGGCGGTTGGTGCTGCTGCTGTGCCAGGTGACGAAACAGGTCACGGTGGCGTCGGATGACAGGCCGCAGTCCTGGAGCACTCCGGGCAGGTCGACGTGCAGAGGCCAGGTCGCGGTGAGGTCGGTGAAGTAGTCCCAGTCCGGTACCGGCTGGCCTTCGGCAACGGGTGTGCCCTGCGCAGAGGTGACCGTCACGGTTCCGGACTGGATCCGCTCCTCGGCCGGGGTCAGGTAACCCGCGCTGATGGGGGCGCTCACTGCGGTCCCACCTCCTCCTGGCTCACCCGGACGGTGACGGCGGCATCAGCCGGTTGGGTGAGCGTGACGGTCCAGTGTTCCGACGTCTCGGCGGTCAGGGTCAGGCGTGGACCTGGCGTGAGGATTCCGCTGTCCCGGTCTCGCCAGTGCACGACGTTGACGGGGGTGGTCTCGTCGGCTGGCTCGGGTGTGCCGTCCGCTACCGCGACCAGGGGCTGGGCGGTGAGGGTCAGCGGTGCGCCGGGATTTCCGGTGAGGTCGATGTCGAACTCGACCGCGCGGGAACCGTCGGCCAGCAGGGCCGGCCGGGCCCGGGGATGGAAATTCAGGGTCAGACCCCGCGCGGAGCGCGGTCTTCGGCCCTGCCCCGGGGGGCCCTGCTGCTGGCCGTTGCTCCCGGTGCCGGGTGTCGGCGTGCCGGCGGGTGGTGCCGGTGTTCCCGATGCATTCGACGGCGGGTGGGGCACCGGGTTGGCCTGCCCGACCGGGATGCGGGAGTCGGTGCCTCCGGCCTGGCTGTCGAGCAGTGCGCCGAGGACGTTCGCGAGTCGTGACACCCCTGTCACGGCCTCGGTGGTGGGTGCGGTCCCGTTTCCCGCCCGACGCTCCTTGAAGATCCGGTCGATGCGCTGGAGGGCCTGGCTGACCGGGTTGCGGGCGTAGCGTTGCCGTTGTGCCAGCCGCGGCTGCCACCTGTCGTGTGTCGGTGGTTCGGCGCGGGCGAAATCCTCATCGAGTTCGGGGTCGGCGATGAACACGCCGCTGATGGCGTGTCCGAACGGGTCCGCGGCGACGGTGCGGTATTCGACGACGAGGCCGGGTCTGCGCAGGAGAGCGATCTCGGCGGGTGGTCGGGCGTGGTTACCTGAGTCGCCTGCCCGGTACGTCCGCCATGCCAGGACGCCGAGACGTTGCTCGGGACGGCTGCCGACGATCTCCTGGACCGTCCAGGGCCAGGGGTGGTCTTCTGCCGCGCCCTGGAACACGGCGCGGCAGTACCGGTGCGCCTCGACGAAGTACCGCAGTCGCGCATCGGTGCCCGGGTCCGGAAGATCGATCCGGGAGCCGTCGGAGGTGAACTGCAACCTGAGGCCGGGGCCGTGGTTTCCCTGCGCGACGACGTTGGCCCACGCGTACCTGGTCGCGGTGTCGGCCATCACGGCGATCACCTCGGCCAGGCGCTCCTGTTCGGTGCGGGGAGCGATGACCATGATGGAGGTGCCGGTGCTGTCCTCGGGCAGGCGTGTCAGTCCGAGTGCCCGGGCCATCCGCTCGGCCGTCGGGCCGGTGACGGGCTCCACACCGACGGCGTTGTCGGGGACCCCCCACCAGTGGCGTCCGGTGTACTGACGTCGCTCGGCCCGGTAGGGGTCGGTGAGGGACATGCCGATCAGCCGGCACTGGACACCCGTGGTGGTTCTGACCCGGGTGAACATCACCACCGTGCCGATGTTGCTCGCCTCGAACAGGACGGCCTTGCCGTAGCCGTAGGTTCCCCCCGCGAATCCCTTGTCGGGGTGCCGTCCGACGTTGCGGACGAGGTCGACGAAATCCCGGGGGTCGTCCTCGCCCACCCGGTCGGCCCGGGTGGGCCCGCCGAGTCCGCGTGTCCCGGTGTCGGTGACCGTCAGGACCCTGAGCTCCGGTGCGTCCAGGTCGGCCCCGGGAAGGAGAAGGCGCAGGTTCTGCAGTTGCGCTGTGGTCAGGCGCCATCCGTCGATGCAGAAGTGGACGGGTCGGTCCCCGGTGGCGGCGTCCCAGCTGTTCTGCAGCGTTTCACGCAGGAACAGCTCCCAGAAGTCCATGGAGTAGGTGCCGAGGGTCCGACGCACCGACCGCGCGTCTATCCCTCCGGAGGCGGGGAGGGGCTCGGCGTACCTGACGAGGCGTGTCATGGCTGGTCCAGCAGCGCGGCGGCTGCGGCGGAGGCGTCCATGAGGTGATGATCGAAGGCTGACAGGTCGATGCTGTAGGTCAGTCGGACCAGGTGTTGCTGCAGTGGCGCATCGAGCTGCGCTGAGGTCACCCGGGGGAAGCCGGGAGTGTTGACGTGGTACGCGGCGACGCGTTTCACCCGGTGTCTGTCCTGGCGGTAGGTATCGGCGTCGTCGCTGCGGTAGCCGACCGCATCCAGGGCGCCCAGCAGGACACGCCGGTCGATCCCGGTGGCGAGGAGCCGGTCGACGGCGTCGGGCACGCTGTCACCGGCACTGTCGCGTTCGAACTGTTCGACGTACAGGTAGAGATCGGTGCCGGGGCGTTCCTCCAGCTGACCGGCCCCGTGCACGTCGACGACCAGGCGGTCGCGGTGCGTGGTGGCCTTGACTTCGACGGCAGCGGTGGCGGAGGTGAAGTCTGTGCGCGCGCTGCGGGGGCCCGTCCACAGGTCCAGGGGCGGCGCGCCCCCGTGCCCGCCGATCAGTTCGAGGAAGTGCAGTTCGGCGAGCAGGCCGATCAGCGCCCCCGGTCCGAGTGTCGGACCCGGTGCCGGATAGAGCAGTTCGCGCCACCGGTGCAGGACCTCCAGGCAGACCCGCCCCGGGTCGCCGGGGCGGCGCTGCAACTGTTGGCACAGGTCATCGGTGAATGCCGCGAAGATGTCGTTGAGCTCAGGCAGGTCGCACACCACGTCGGCGTACCGTTGCGAGTGACGGGAGTCGTCCTCCAGTCCCCGGGTGGTGACGGTGACGCCGCGGCTGGTGGTGTCCTGCACGGTGGGGTGACGGTCGGTCAGCGGGATGAGCAGATGCCGGCGTCCTGCGGCGTCGATACCGACGGCGACCGGCCCGGCGGCCACTTCGACCGGGCTGTCCAGCACGCGCATCTGCCGTGGCGGGTCGGTCGCTTCCAGACGGCGGAACATCTCCTCGGCGCCGCCTGTCATGATGCGGCGCCGTCGGTCACGGCTTCGCCGGCGCGTTCGTCGGCGGCGTCGATCTCGTCGATGTCGACGGTCTCGAGCTCCTCGTCGACGGGGGCGAGGCCGGACAGGTCGACCGCGACGTAGTCACGGTCCTCGGGTCCGCGGGCCTCGGGGAAGAACAGGCCGATCCCGAGGATGTCCTCCACCGCCGCGAGGTCCGTTCTCGGATAGCCGCGGGTGCCGCTGCTGCGCTCGACGGTGGAGTTCCTGCTGACCGGGTAGAGGCACAGGAGTCCGGTGCCTCCCAGTTGCCCGTCGCGCAGCTCCCGTAGCCTGCGGTCGGTCGGATCACCATCGATCATGTCGCTGATCCTGATGGAGGCGGGCAGGTCGGCCACGCGGTCCATGGTGGACACCAGTGCCTTGATGTCCGCATAGTCCGCCGGCACCGTGAGCCGGCTCCGGTTGATCCGGTGGTACTTGCGGCCCGCCAGTTCCATCGTGCCGAGGCGGTCGCTGGCCTGTTCGATGACGACGACGTTCCATGTGCGCAGGGCGTCGTAGTCGTTCTGCTTGGCGATGTACTCGCACAGGGCCTCCGAGCGGAGGCTGGGGCTGCGCTCGTGGAAGCGGTAGTCGCGCAGGAAGGCCATCACCCGTGCCGCCGGCACGCCGGTCAGTGCGGTGCGTCCGGCCCGCACCGGGGTTTCCCGGACCCCGGGCAGGCTACGGGCGGCGGTGAGGAGGCGGTCGGCCGCGTTGATGTTGTGCCGTAGCCAGTCCTGGTCGCGGTGGTGGAACTTGATGGTCTGCATGACCTGGGAGCCGTAGCTGTAGCGCACCGTGACGCCCCCGCGCATCTTGGCGGCCGAGGTCACTGCCATGGCCGGGTGTTTGCGGATCATCACCGCCAACTGCCGTGGCGTCTTGTGTTCGGTCTCGTAGCGGCGGATCTGCTGCCGGATCTCGGCCTCGACGGTCGCCAGGTCCACGAACCACGCCGCGAGGTCACCCGTCATCCAGATCCGGGGCAGGTCCTCGTAGCCGCGGCGGTAGCCGAACCAGCGACCCATCTGCAGCAAGGTGTCGTAGGCCGAGGCCGCCCGGACGAAGTAACTGCACACCAGGCCGACGAGGGTCAACCCACGGGAGAGGGTGTTACCCCCGATGGCGATGGCGGTGACCGGCTCCTCGCCGTAGCTGAGTCGCACGTCGGACTGGTAGTTGTCGACCACCACGCCCACGTCGGCCATGACGCCGGGGATCTGGTCGCAGACCTGCGGCCACGGCACGGGTGAGAGTCCGAGGTCGGTGGCGGGCACCCGGGTCGTCTCCTGCTCCCACTGGTGCCGGAACCGCTCCCGCACCGCAGGGGTCGACCAGCCGCTGCGCAGAGTCCCCAGGTACGCCTGGACAACCTCGGCGGTCCGCTGGTGTGCGGGGGCGCGCATGGAGGTGTGGATCAACATGGTCGAGTCGGCCGGAGCCCCGTCACGGCAGCGGCGGGCGGCGGTGGCCAGGATGAACCAGCGGATGGCGTCGCCGAGGCTGTCGGTGACGGTGGGTCTCCAGTCGCCGAAGCCGGCGCGGGCACCGGGTGGCCGTACCTGGGCGATCTCGTCGTCAGGGACCGTGCGCACGACATCCAGGCCCCGGTTGACCTGCCCGGTCTCGTAGGTGAGCAGGTCACGTCCGAAGATCCGTTCGGCGCCGAAGTAGTCGTCGGATCGGGGCAGGTCGACGATGAAGTCGGCGGGGTAGAGATCGTCGGGCACGCTCGGATCGATGAGCAGGTTCGCGAACGGCGTTGCCGTGTAGGCGACGTAGGCGACCTTCGGTTTGCTCAGGATGCGACGGATGAGGGAGTTGATGGTCGACTGCCGGCCCCTGTTGCCCACGTCGATGCTCGCCTGATCGGCCTCGTCGTCGATAACGAGGATGGGGCAGTCCTGCAGGATGCTGCCGGCGGCCTCGAGGAAACGGGCCAGTTTCCGCAGCCGGTACGGGTTCTTCTTGACCACGGCGAGGAGCCGCTGGTCGGGGTTGCTCAGCAGGTTCGCCGCATTGCGGGACTGTCTGTCGTCGAAGTCGGTCTCACGGTCGGTCAGCAGGTGCCAACGGCCGCGGTCGTCGCCGACGAGGATCTGTTCCAGTCGCTGCTGTGTCTGGGAGCGCAGGTTGTCGGTGATGCCGGAGAGCACCACGACGAACCGGTAGCGGGCGTCACACAGCTTCGCCGCCACGGACATGAAGTTGGTCGTCTTGCCGCTCTGGACATGTCCGAGGACCAGTCCCCGGCTGCTGAACCGCTCCGTTCCGGGCGGCGGGATGAAAGAGACGATCTTGCTTGAGGCGTCGTTGATCCGTCTGATCGGCTCGTCGTCGAGACCCGTGCCCTCCAGACGGCGGCGCACCGACGGCCAGAAGACGTCGTCGGACCGGGGGATGTACCACGGCTCGAGTTGTGCCGCGGGGTCGGTCAGGGAACGGGGCTCGTGCAGGTCCCGGGGTCGGCCGGCGCGGGACTGGTACTCCGTGATCGCGGCCTCGAGGATGTCGGCCGGAACGAATCTGCCCAGCTGACGACGGATCGCCGCGATCGTGCTGTTGCCGTACACGGCACTGGCGATCTGTTCGACCAGGTCGTTGAGGTCCTCGTCGCTGATCCGGTGCATCCGTGCCCTTCCGTCATGGCGCCGATGGGCGGGTCTCCGTGAGCGTGAGACGGCCATCAGAGCGATGTTCGGTAACCACGTATACAGCATGGGTGGCGCAAGTCACCGTCCGTCAGGACCGTCCGGTTGTCCGGTCGGCCGGGTCGGTGAGGCCGGAGCGATGGGACATCACGCCGGACGTGGGTGCCGGGCCCTCCGGCCCCGGTGAGGGAGCGCGCTGCGACGTTGGCGTCCCCGTCGGGGCGTGCTGGGCTGCGGCCGCCGTCACCGGTAACGTTCGTGCACGTGACCGACCGCGCCGATGCCGAACCCACCGCACCCGATCCCACCGCCCGTCGCGGTAAGTACCAGGTCAGGCTGGTGCGGGGACCCTTCGTGCAGCTGGCGCCCCATGCCGACGCCGTCACCGACGGCGAGCACCTGCTGCGGTACGCCCAGGAAGCCCGCAAGGACGGGTTCCGGTTGGCCGCCGATCTGTTCAGCGGGGCGGGCGGTCTGAGTCTCGGGATGCAGAACGCCGGGTACCGGGTCATCCTCGCGGTGGACCACTACCCGGAAGCGGTCGAGACCCACCGGCACCACCACGGTGGTCTGAGCGTGGACTGGGACCTGGGTGACCCGGCCCGCATCCGGGAGGTCGCCGACCTCGTGCGCCTAGCGGGCGTCGAGCTGCTCGCCGGCGGGCCCCCGTGTCAGCCGTTCTCCAAGGCGGGCCGGTCGATGATCCGCCACAAGGTGCGCCACGGTCTGCGTGATCCGTACGACGAGCGGCGTGACCTCTGGCGGTCGTTCCTTGAGGTCATCCGGCTGGCCCGGCCGCCGGCGGTGCTGATGGAGAACGTGACGGACATGGCACTGGACAAGGAGATGTTCATCCTCCGGACCATGGTGCACGAGCTGGAATCCCTCGGCTACGCGGTGGAGGAGAAGGCGGTGGACACCTTCCGGTACGGCGTCCCACAGTTCCGTCAACGGCTCATCCTGGTCGGCCTCCGCGACGGCCTCGCGTTCGACTGGCCGCAGGAACAGCCCGAGCGGGTCACCGTGTGGAACGCGATCGGCGACCTGCCGGAGGTGGAGGGCGGCTGGCGTCCGGAAGGGGGAGCGGAGGGTTGGACCCCCTACGACGCTCCCGTGACAGGTTTCCAGCAGCGTATGCGCGAAGGGATGCCGCAACCGGATGCGCACCGGGTCTTCGACCACATCACCCGCCCGGTGCGCGAGGACGACCTGCGGGCGTTCGAGATGATGGGCCCGACGACCCGGTATTCGGACCTACCGGACGACGTCAAGCGGTACCGCGACGACATCTTCGACGACAAGTACAAACGTCTGGACGAGAACGACCTGTCGCGCACCATCACGGCGCACATCGCCAAGGACGGCTACTGGTACATCCACCCCCGGCAGAACCGCACGATCACCGTGCGGGAGGCAGCCCGGTTGCAGACCTTCCCCGACTGGTTCCGTTTCGCCGGTCCGCCGTCGGCCGCGTTCAAACAGATCGGCAACGCGGTACCCCCGTTGCTCGGTGAACACCTGTCCCGGGCTGCGCGACGGGCGCTCGACAATCCCCGCCCGGCACATGTGTCGACGCGGGAGGTCGCCTCGACGCTCGCGGGCTGGTTCGCCTCGGGCCAGGTCAGCGGCATCCCATGGCTGCGCGCGGAAACACGGTGGCAGGTCCTGCAGGCGGAGATCCTTCTCGATCGCGCCCACCCGGATGTGATGCGCCAGGTCTGGGTCCTGCTGCGGACGTGGCGCCAGCCGCAGGACACGGTGGCGGCGGAGGAGAACCTGCGCCGCACCGGCGGGTTCATCTCCCGGGCGAACCGGGCCGGAACGGTGGTGGAGCTCGCCCGGCAACTCGCTGATGATCCCCGGGTACTGCGCGACGACGACGCGTTGCGGCGGGTGCCCGGTCTCCACGAGTCCATTGCCGACCTGGCGGTGCTTGTCGTTCCCGCGGGCACCGAGGACGAGTCGGAAGAGCCCGTTCTCGTCACCAAGGGTGTGTTGCGGGTGGCCGCCCGCTTCAGCGGTCATCCCGTCGACCGGCGTAACCGCCTCACCGACGGCCGGCTGGAGGTCGCCCGCATGATCGGTATCGACAGCGACGCCCGCGCCGCCCACCTGGGCCTGATCGAACTCGCGAACACACTCTGCCGGCCGGCGGAGCCGTTGTGCCAGGAATGTCCGCTGGTCAAGAAGTGCGCGGGGGCGCGTATCGACCGGCCTCAGCTGTTCTGACCCCGTCGGTCCCGGTCACCGGTCCAGTCCGAGCAGCTGCGCCACCTCCGGCGACTGGGCGCGCAGAGTCTCCTCGATGCGTTCCCACGCCACCCACTGATCTGCCTGCATGGCGGCCATCCGCAGAGCGAGGCCGGCGGTGGCGGCCGCGTGGGTGGCGGCACGCACCTCAGGTGACGCGTTGACGTCCGCCGGCACGGGCCGCACCGAACCCCGCGGGGCCCTGCGGTAGGCGTCATTGGCCAGGACACACAGTTCATTGACCGGCGCCTCCAGGATCTGGCGCAACTGGGCCGGCAGACTCACGCGCATCTTGGCGACGTTGATGTTGAATGCGGTGTCGAGGTCGTTGTCGAAATCCAGCGCTGCCCTGGCCAGCTTCGTGTGCTCGTCGATACCGCGGATCCCACCCCACCCGCCCCACTGCACCAGCCGGTTGGCCCGGTACACGTACAGACCCTGCTGCCGGTTCCAGTTCAGCGGGCCCGAGTGCCGTTCGAATTCCGCGGCTGAGGTGAAACGGTCACGCGGCGGCAGAACGAACCGCCGGAGGTGAACCAGCCCCACACCGCCGGCCATCTCGATCTCGAACTGCTGCCGGGGCAGCTCAGAGGTGTGCGGCTCCTGCGGAGCGAACGGGTTCCACGGGCGCAGTTTCTGCCCGTTCACCGACATCACCAGTGGCGCGAGTCCATCGGATCCTTCCAGGAAACGGTGGAAAACCATGCTGAGATGATCCGATGTCCGCGCCGCCAGGGTCTCCAGACGCCGTCGGGCCCAACCGCCCGACGGGCGTTTCTCCGGCAGTACGCGATCGAGCGCCTGCCACACGACCACGGTGCCGGTCCCTTCGGCCAGCCCCTGCCGGGCGCTGCGGACCACCGGATCCTGCGGGGACGGGTCCACCACGACCCACTGGTCCCATTCCTCCACAAGGTCGAGGTCCAGCTGCCGGGCGCTCATCCGTGCCACCGATCGGCTGCTGCGGCTGATCACGGTGAGCATCCGGCACTGGGACAATGAGGCGGTCTTGAGGCCGAGACCGTAGCGACCCAGTTCACCGCGCCGGTACGAACGCCTCGTGCCGAACCGCAGAGCCTCTGTCAGCTGGCCGGCCGACATGCCGTCACCGTCGTCGGCGATCACGACGCGGGAGTCCTCCCCGTCGAACTCGACGGTCACGTCGATGCGGGTGGCCCCTGCCGCGACGCTGTTGTCGACGATGTCCGCCACCGCGGTCGGGAACTCATAACCGATATCCCGCAGCGATCCGGTCAGCCGTGCGGCTGAGGGCGCCACGTCGTACCACGCTCTACCCGGCATGGGCACCTCCGCTCACGTCGTCCGTGAGGACCAGGATGCCACACCCACCCTGCCTCACGTGACCGGCCATGCTGTGGCGTCCGATCGGCACCGTTCCCGCCAGAGTTGTTCGACGATTTCCGCCACTGCCATGGGGTCCTCGTGTTCCCAGACGTGCAGCACCGTCCAACCGAGTGCTGCCAAAGCCTCGTCCTTTTCACGGTCACGCTGCACGTTACGGTGCAGTTTCTCCCGCCACCACGTGGCGTTGTTCTTCGGCAGTACCGCGTGCTGGGGGCACAGGTGCCAGAAACAGCCGTCGACGAACACCGCCAGTCGTGCCCGTGTGAAAGCGATGTCCGGTCGGCCGGGAAGCCGGGGATGGTTCACCCTGAACCGTAGCCCTCGTCGGTGCAGTTCCCGTCGCAGCGACATCTCAGGTTTCGTCCGCGTCCGCGGCATCCGGCTCATCTGCGCCGACACGGTGGCGTTGAGAGCGGTGGGGCGTCGCGTCATCGCCGACAACGTACCCCAACCCGCGCTGCCGGGCGGCGGCAGTTCAGGACTGGAGGGGGCCTTCGGGGCCATGTCGCCGACCCTGACGCTTCACACTGCGCCGGTTTCTAGTACTTCGCGTGCCCTGTCCGGTCTTTCCCGTTTGGGAAGGATGGTTGTGGTGGACGGTGCCGACCCGTTGGGCCTCGACAGATCGTCGGACGGGACGCACGTCGGTGCTGTTCGGCGCGCACGGGTTGGCGTCGTGGGACGGGTGCCGCCCCGACGCCCGAGCAGCCTGGTCATCAGTGCACGAGATCATCGTCCCTCGACGGTTCGCCGCCCAGACGTGCCGTCATCCGCTCGCGGAGCTGCGGCAGTGCCTTCTTCTCCAACTGACGGACGCGTTCGCGGGTGATCCCGAGCCGCCGTCCGATTTCCTCGAGAGTCATGGGCACGCCGGTGCCGACGCCGGCCCGCAAGGTCAGGATCGCCGCCGAGCGCACGGGGAGATCAGCCAGTGAGGCGCGGAGGATGGTCAACGTCTCCTGACGCAACGTCACCACATCGGGTCTGAGAGTGTCGTCGGCCGCGGTCACAAAATCGGCCAGCGCCGCGTTGCCGTCCCCGATGAGCAGATCCAACGACACCACCCCGGCATGCAGCCTCAGGCATTCCAGTACCGTCCCCGGGTCCAATCCGAGCTCGTGACAGATTTCCGACACGGCCGCCGTGCCGGACCGGGTCAACAGCCGGTTCCGGCTCGCCACCACCCGACGTACCTGATCCCACTTGTGCACCGGGAGACGAATCAACCGGCTCTCATTGGCCACCGCCCTCGTCAGAGCCTGACGGATCCACCAGACCGCGTAGGTGGAGAACTTCAGACCACGGGTGGGATCGAACCGCTCGACCGCCCGCATCAGGCCGACGACGCCATGCTGGTCCAGATCCTCACTCTCCAGACCGTGTCCCAGGTGACCGCCGGCAACCGACATCACGAGCCGCCGGTTGTGCAGCACCATCGCGTCGAAGGCCCGCGCCCGCTCGTCCGAGACGTCGAGACCTGCGCGGAAGCCGTGCGGGACCTGTTCGTGCGGCCGGTACTGATCCCCGCGCAGCAGGAGCGCCAGGCCGACCTCCTCGGACGCCGTCAGCACCCGGTTCCAGGGCCGCGACGAGACCCTGTCCCTGCGCAGCAGCCTCCGGGCGTCGGCGATCGAACGTTCCGCCCGGGCAGGGTCGATGACGCCGGCCGGCCCGCGACCGTCACGCCCGTCGTCTTCCGCCGCGGCGATGACGACCACACCCCGCGCGGCCATCCCCTCGACGACCTGCTGTCGTACCGCCGCGCGGGTGTCCCCGGCCAGCTCGAGAACGCTGTCGATCTCCCAGTCCCCGACCGTTGCGTCCCGGACATGCGCCATTAGCAGTTGCACGCACAGTTGGACAACCTCTTGGTCGGGTGAAGACGTCACGCCCACCATTGTGGACCCCGGCGACCACGCAGAGGTACGACGCGAAGCCCTGTCATCGTGCACAATCCAGCGGGTGCAGATGGTTCCTGACCCGATCTCCCCGTTGATGAAGAGCGCCGCCGAGGCCGAGATCTACCGACGCCTCAAACTCGTGGAGGCCGGTTGGAGCTTCGCTCTGCACAGCCTCAATCTGCCTGCACACGTCTGGAAACGCGTCAGCGAGATCGACTTCGTCCTGGCCGGACGCCGCGGTGTGTACGTGATCGAGGTCAAGGGCGGCTACGTCGGCTGCACCAACGGCGTCTGGACCTACCGCGACCGCACCGGCCAGGAACGCCGGCGCAAGGAGAGCCCCTTCGCGCAGGCGACCAGCGCCATGTTCACCCTGCAGCGCCGCCTCGAGGAGCGCCTCGGCCGTGACACGATGCGCAACATCCCCATCGGCTTCGCTGTCGTCTTCCCTGACTGCCAGATACCCGAGCAGACCTCGGTCGAGTGGGACGAGGAGACCCTGATCGACCGCAGACAACTCGACCGCACCGATGGACTGCAACGCAGCCTGGGTCGCATGGCGGACTACTGGCGGGCCAAGCCCGGAGGGCGTCAGGCCACGCTCGACGAACCACTCCTACGGGAGGTCCTGCAGGCCCTGCGGCCCGACTTCGACGCCGTCCCCACCCTGCGTCAGATCGTCACGGATGCGGAAGCCGACCTCGTCGCCCTCACCGCGGGCCAGTACCGCACGCTCGACCAGTGGGCAACCAACCCACGGCTCCTCGTGGAGGGCGGGGCCGGCACGGGCAAGACGATGCTCGCGGCCGAACTGGCCCGCAGATCCGCCGCGAGCGGCAAGCGGACCCTGTTCACCTGCCGCAGCCAGGTGGTCGCCGGGTTCGTGCGGCACCAACCCGGAATGCAGGACGTGCATGTCGTCCCCCTCGCCAATCTCATGGCCGGCAACGACACCCACTTCGACGTCATCGTGGTCGACGAGGCGCAGGACATGGTCAACTTCACCGACCTGTCGTGCCTGGACAACCGGCTCGTCGGCGGCCTCAGTGACGGCAGTTGGTACCTGCTGCTCGACAGCAACAACCAACGTGGGCTGGTCGGCTCCTGCGACGACGAGGCCCTGGACTATCTGAGGTCCCTCCGGCCGGCCAACCTGGTGTTGCAGGACAACTGCCGCAACACCCGACAGATCGTGACGTCGACCCAGCAGATGACCGGGGCGGACACGGGTGTCTCATCAGCCGGCGAAGGGCCCGACGTGACGGTGGTCGATGAGCCCGACCGCTCCCGCCGGGCCGCGGCAGCCGCCGCCGAGCTCGACCGGCTTCACGACAACGGAATTCCGAACACGGACATCATCCTGTTGTCCCCGTTGCCCCTGCAGGAGTCCCTGTTCGCGGATCTGCCGGCCCGCTGGCGGCACCGCATCGACGTACTGGATCTGCACACGCTACGACGACCCGCCAGGGGCCGGATCGCCTTCGCGAAGGTCGAGGACTTCAAGGGCCTCGAGAGCCGGTTCATCCTCCTGGGCGACGTCGGCCCGGCTGATCCCGGCCGGATCCGCAACCTGTACGTGGGAATGACACGCGCGAGGGTCGGACTCTGGATGGCCACCGGAGGACAGATCCACCAGCAGGAGGACGACCGGTGACCACCACACCCCCACCCAGCGGATCCGACGACCGCAGTCTCGTCCTGGACTACCTTCGCCGGCAGCTCGTCGGCCCCTGGACCGGGGAGGACGAGGTCCTCACCGAGCGGCCCGACCGCCGGTACCTGGCCGGCATCCTGTTCCCCGGCGAGGCGTCCCTCGACGCGAACGACGACGACATCGTCGACGACGCTCCAGCTGCCGGATCCACCGACGAGACCGACAGCGACGAGGACCCGGTGGCCCTGGCCGGACAACTGCTGCCGAGCTCGGTCGGACTGAGCTTCGTCACCAGCACACGGTCAACCCTGCGGATCGAAGTCACAGCCGCACGCTACGTCCGCGAGGACCGGCAGAAGTGGCGACGTCAGCCACTGGCCGCCACCGGCAGCGCCGCCCTGTATGCCGAGCCCCCGACCGCCGGCGTTCAGACCACACACGACCTGTTCGACGGCGACGCCTCCGTGGCCATCGTCTGGCGGGAGTTCGGCGACGGCGTCCTGGTCACCGTCTCCCTCGTCAACCAACGGAAACTGTCGGAGCACGGGAGGTTGGATCCGTCCGACTGCCTGCTGCAGGTGACACTGCGGTGCAGCCCGGTCGAGGGTGACATCGCCCCGTACCCGTCGACGCTGCGACTCCATTCCGACCCCGAGGAAGAGGAACTCGCGCTGCTCTACCGGAAGATCCCCGTCTTCGCCCTCGGCCACGGCACCGCTGCGAGCTGGCAGGCGGCGGGTGACAGCGCCACGTCGGTGCAGACGACCTTCCTACCCAGCCACGTCGTCCCCGACGTCGCCTTCGAACTGCCGGGCGACCAGGAGGCACTGAGCCTGAACTACCTCACCGGGCTCGAACAGGACCCGGCAGGAGTCCTCAGCCGGCTGCACGCCTTCGTTGACAGCTACGACCAGTGGGCGCAGCAGACCCGCACCCGCCGCGACGACATGGCCGAACCCCTCGTGGCGGCCGCCGACCGGCTCCTGCAACGCGTCGACCGCGCCCGGGCCCGGATGCGCGAAGGTGTGCACCTGCTCGAACAGGACCCCACCGCCCGACGCGCCTTCGTCCTGGCGAACAGGGCCATGCTGATGCAGATGATCCGAAGCGGACCCCGGTTCGCCGGCACCGGTCGCGCCTGGACCGACCGCCTCCCCGCCACGCCCGACTACGACGACCCGCACCGCAGCTGGCGACCCTTCCAACTGGCGTTCGTCCTCCTGTCCCTGCCCTCCATCGTCGACACCGAGCACGACGACCGTGATCTCGTCGACCTGATCTGGTTCCCCACCGGCGGCGGGAAGACCGAGGCGTACCTCGGTCTGGTTGCCTTCACCGTCTTCCACCGACGCCTTACCCTCGGCGACGCCGGCGCCGGGACCACCGTCATCACCCGCTACACCCTGCGGCTGCTGACCGCCCAACAGTTCCAGCGGGCGGCCACCTTGATCTGCGCCTGCGAACTCCTCCGACAGCAACGCCCGGAGGAACTGGGAACGCGGGCGGTCTCCATCGGCATCTGGGTCGGCGGCAACAACAGCCCCAACAACTTCGCCGACGCCGTCGACCTCCTCCAGACGATCCGCAACCGTGAACCGACGACCAAGAGCTTCCAGGTCGAACGCTGTCCCTGGTGCGGCACCCACATCCTTCCGACCGGCAGCGCACCGGACGACGCCTGGGGAGTACACGCGGACAACAACAGCTTCCGGATCCACTGCCCCAACGTCGACTGCGACTTCCACACGTCCCTGCCGGTCTCGTCCGTCGACGACGCGCTCTACAGCGACCCCCCGACGCTGCTGGTCGCCACCGTGGACAAATTCGCCCGATTCACCCGCGAACCGCGCGCGGGGGTGTTCATCGGCACCGGCGCCGATCCCGGTCCCGCGCTGATCATCCAGGACGAGTTCCACCTCATCTCCGGGCCGCTCGGCACCATCGTCGGGCTCTACGAGGCTGCCTTCGACGTGGCGATGGCGCACCACGGCACCCGCCCGAAGATCGTCGCCTCCACCGCCACCATCCGTCGCGCCGATGCCCAGTCCCGTGGTGTCTTCGGACGGCCCATCGCCCTTTTCCCGCCCTCCGGCCTCGACGCCGAGGACTCCTACTTCGTCCGAACGGACCCCGGCCGACCCGGCCGGCTCTACGCCGGCGTCATGCCGCAGGGACACACACCTCTCACCGCGATGGTCCACCTCTCCGCGGCAATGCTCAACGCCCCCGTCGAGCTGCCGCTCGGACCGCAGGCCGCCGACGCCTACTGGACCCTGATCGCCTACCACAACAGTCTGCGGGAACTCGGCAAGACCGTCACCCTGGCGCACGACGACATCCCTGCCCGTCTGGGCGTCATCGCGGCTGCCGAGGACGACCGACGCGACCTTGACGACGCCGAAATCATGGAACTGACCAGCAACATCCCGCCGGCGGACATCCCCCGGCATCTGCAGCGGCTGTTCAACGAGCGTGGGCAGCCCGGCGCGGTGTCGTTCGTGCCCAGCACGAACATGATCTCCGTCGGTGTCGACGTCCCCCGACTGGGCATCATGCTGGTCGTCGGTCAGCCGAAAACCACCGCCGAGTACATCCAGGCCACAAGCCGGGTCGGGCGTCGCCAACCCGGGTTGGTGGTCACCCTCTACTCGCCGTCCAAACCCCGCGACCGCTCGCACTACGAGTCGTTCATCCCGTACCACACCTCCCTCTACCGGGTTGTCGAACCCACCTCCGTGACACCGTTCTCGGTGCCGGCACGCACCCGCGCGCTGCACGCGGGACTGGTCATCCTCGCCCGCCACGTACACACCTGGCGTGACGACCGCGCCGCCGCCGCGTTCGACCCGAAGGATCCCGCCTGGCGGACCCTGGTGGAGGAGTTCATCGCCCGCGCCCGCGCAGCGGATCCGGACGAGGCCGCCAACGTCGCCCGGCACATCGAACAACTCGAGGAACACTGGGCCGGGCTCGTCGACCGCGCCCATCCGCTCGGAGGCCTCACCTATACCGGGGGAGGACGCGAACGCATCCAGCTGCTGAGGAAGTTCGACATGCCCGGACCGGGATGGCCGACACTGGACTCGATGCGCAACGTCGACACCGATGCCCGCGTGCTGGTGCGGGGTGAGGGACAGTGACGGACCGCCGGCTACGACGCATGCAGGCCCTCTCCCCGTTCGGCGTCGGCGCGATCGTGGACATGCTCGGTGAATCCTTCGTCGCCGAGGACGTCACGCGGTGGAAAGGACGGCGGATGACCCTGGCCGCCCCGCGCATCGCAGCCCACTTCGGTGCCGAGGAACTACGCCTACCCCCGGCGCCCCGCGACGGCAGGCTGCCCTACTACCGGTTCCCGCAATGGCTGTTCTGCGGCACCTGCCGCACGATGACCCGCTGGAGCGTCGGCCAGGAACAGCCAGGCAGGATCCCCCGCTGCCAGCACTGCGGCCGCAGCCCCCAGCTCGTGCCGATGAGGTTCGTCGCGGTCTGCGGCAACGGCCACCTCGACGACGTGCCCTGGATACAGTGGGCCCACTCCGGGGGCGGGCAGGGACGTGAGCAACGCCAGTGCGGACGCGCCGAGCTGCAGTTCGAGCACCTGACGAGCGTGGGTGGCGGACTGGAATCACTGCGGGTCCGGTGCCGGACCTGCCGGGCCGGCAGGAACCTCGCCGACCTCACGTCGCCCCACGCACTCGGTCGCATCAACTTCCGCTGCCGGGGGCGGCAGCCCTGGCAGCGTGACACCGAGGCGGTGAGCTGCGATCAAGCGCCCGTGGTCCTGCAACGGGGTGCATCGAGCGTCTACTTCCCCGACACCGGGTCCGCAATCGACCTGCCCCCCGACTCCGATTGGGTCACCTGGGGCGGTACGGCTGCCCGGGTCGAACAGAACCCGTACTTCGCCCTACTCCACACGGACCCCGACGGCCCGATGCGTGAGCAGCTGATCAGCTTCATCGCCGAGCAGGAGAACGTCAACGAGAGACAGGTCATCGCCATCCTGAACGACCGCCTCGGCACCACGGGCGCCGACGCCGGTTCCGAAGGCTCCGAGGACCTGGCCGAGCGCGAATGGCAGGCACTGACCAACCCGCGCGCAGGACACCATCCGGACGACCGGTTCATCACCCGGCACACGCCCTTCCCGGCATCCACGGGCCACGGCCGGTTGGATCCGGTCGTCGACCGGATGAGAACGGCCATCTCCGACATCGTCCTGGTCGACCGCCTACGCGAGGTCCGGGTCCTGCGTGGCTTTCGTCGCCACACCATGGACATCCGCATCCCCGCCCACCTGGGAACGCGCAGCACCTCCCTACCGGCGGTAGAGGTATACGGGGAGGGTATCTTCCTCGTCTTCGACGAGGAGAACCTCCGACGGTGGGAACTGCAGGCTCCCGTGGTGCGACGCGCGGCCACGCTCCACAAACGTTTTGCCGGCAGCATGCACGCCAGATGGATCGAGAGCAGCCCCACGCCGCGGCTGGTCCTGCTGCATACCGTCGCCCATCTTCTGATGCGCCAGCTGGCCTTCGACGCCGGCTACCCCTCCTCGTCGCTGCGCGAACGCATCTATGCCAGCACACCGGACTCCGACACCCCGATGGCCGGGGTACTGATCTACACCGCCGCCGGCGATGCCGAAGGCACCCTCGGTGGACTCGCCCGCTCCGGCGAGGCGGGACGGCTCGTCACGACCATCGCCGCCACTCTCGCCGCCGCCCGGTGGTGCTCCCTCGACCCGGTGTGCCGAGAGTCGAAATCCCAGGGCCCTTCCGGCCTGTCGATGGCCGCCTGCCACGCCTGCACGTTGGTCTCCGAAACGAGCTGCACGATGGGCAATGTCCTGCTGGACCGGACTCTCGTGATCGACGACGAGTACGGCTTCATGCGTGACCCTCTCGCCGAGCTCATCGCCGTACAGGCGGGCACGACGTGACACTGCTACTGCCACCGCTGCTCGACCTCAGCCCCGCCCAACGGGAGGTCCTCGCCCTACCGTTCGAGGAATCACACCTCGTCACCGGTAGCCCGGGGGCAGGCAAGACGATCACGGCGATCTACCGGGCAGCGGCCCTGCACCGGTCGGGCAGACCGACCGTGATGCTCATGTACAGCAAAGTGCTGTCCGCCTACACACGCGCCGCAGTGGCACAGATCGGCGCCGCTGATGTCGCAACGACCTACCACAAATGGCTGCACGCCTTCTGGCAGAAGCACTACCGGCGGAGCCCACCGACGCTTGAACGGTACGACATCGACTGGATGGCCTGCCTGACGACAATCATCAGCGACCCACCGGCCATGGAGTCACGGCCGTACTTCGTGGTCGACGAGGGCCAGGACATGCCGGCCGCCTTCTACCTCGCCATCGGCGCCCTGTCCTCGTCCGTGACCGTGTTCGCCGACGAGAACCAACGCATCGGACTCCGCCAGAGCACCGTGCGGGAGATCGCCGCCGCGGCACGGACCAACCCACCAGTGGCACTCCCAGGTACCGTGCGCAACAGCCGACCGATTCGCGACCTCGCCGACCATTTCCGCCCCGGCGGCAGCACCACCGACGCACTGCCGGACGGTCCCGTACCCCGCCTGATCAGGGTGCCGCACAAGGCTGACGTGGCCGAGCACCTGCTTCTCCAGGAGAAGCAGCACCCGAACGAGACGATCGGGGTGATCCTGCACCGCGGCAGGGACCTGTTCTACTACCGCCACCAACTCGACCACCGCACCCTCAACCCGTTGCAGGGCTATGTCAGTACACAGCGTGCCGGGGCGGCGCTTTCAGACCCTGCCTTCAGCGGACCCGGCATCAAGCTGATCACCTGGCAGAGCGTGAAGGGCCTCGAATTCGACTCGGTGATCGTCCCCGAACTCCAAACTGTTCCCGGTGACATCACCAGTGACCACATGCGGATGAGTCTGTACGTACTCGTCACACGGGCACGGAGATGCCTGACCTTCATGTACTCGGGAACGGGCGAGCCGGCACTCGTGGACGCGCTGCCGAAAGATCTGCTCGACCTGTCGCAATACACGCCCTGAACTCCGGTAGGCGCGGGCCGTCTACGTCTCCGACAGCCCCAAGGACAAGATAGTGAACTAGCGGCGTCCTCTCCGTCCGCCCTGCAGGGGCTCAGAGAGGATCGGAGCGGTGTTGCCTCCAGTGCTTCTCTATCCAGCCGACATGTCCGCGATCCAACTTCGTGGCGAGCGGCTGCCCCTGCAACGGTGCGTAGCCCGGGTACCTGGCCAGTTCGTTCCGCAGACTGATCGTCAGGGTGCGCGGGTCCACCGCGATGTCCCCCTGATCAAAGAGCCGGTGAACATCCCGTCTCAGGAGCAACCCGCCGTCGTCATGGTGCTGGCCGACTGCTGCATAGCTGTACAGGTGCGCCGCTTCCAGCACCGCGACGGGACCGGGCCCGGTGAAGGCGCACACCGGCCCCAGGGTCGCGAGCAGGCGTTCCCTGAACCCACGCTGACCCACACGGACGCGCACCCGCGCATGCCGGTGCCCGCCCGGGCGCGACTGGGCCCAACGGCTCGCCTCCTCAAGGAACACAGCGCTCCGCCCACTGCCGGCACTACCCAGTGCGTCAGCAAAGGCGTCCCACCGCAGTAGACGCATGCTGAGCTGGGACTTCGGAGAGACGCAGAGGCCTCGCAGGGTCTGTCCGTCCAGGCAGCGCCCCAGGTCGATCCAGTTGGCGTCGTGACGGGACCTGAAAGTCTCCACGCGTTCCACCCGGGTGGCAGCAACGTCGAAGGTGTCCGAGCACGGATAGCACCTGAACTGCGGTGATTCGCGCTTGCGTCTCTTGATGTCCGCCTTGTTGCACTGAGGGCACCGATAGAGGATCTTCTCCGCGTGGCCGGTCTCGATCTCTTCAATCAGGGAGGCACCGATGACCGCGTCCTTGTCCCACAGGACGATCCGATCACCGACAGCCACGGTCCGGGCGTTCGCAACGGTGTCGTCCCAGCTGTAGTGAACGTCCGGGTCGTCGTCGTACCCGTCATTGCCGCCGTGCTGTCGGTCCGTGCCGACAGCCAGCATCAACCACGCCTTGGGCGATCCATCCTCCACGGCCAAAATCCGCCTCCCCTTAACACCTTCGGAGAGAACCTAGCCGAGGGGCGCGACACCCATCGAAGGCGTGCTGTCCGCGCCGGACGGCCACGGGTACCAGCGCCGGAGAGTCACTGACTGAGAGCATCGTGCGGTCGCCGGGCTGGGCTCGGAGGGCCCAATTAGTGCTCCACCACCTCGGTCGACGTGTCCGGGCCGCCCACCTGGACCGGACACGCGATCTCGTCGGAGAGTCTGGGAGCTATCGCCGAGCAGAGTTCCTCGTCAGAGGCGGCGCGCCCGACCCGGCGGCACCACCGGCGATCCTGCCGGGGCTGCCGTGCACTTCCAGCTCAACGACCTGACCGCCACCCAGGTGTTCACAGCGTCCGCTTGCCGAGGCGCGGGCGTTCCCCGTCCTGTTGCGGGTGGCCCCAGCCCAGAGTCACCGGGGGGCAGAGCAGAAGATCAATCGTGCTGCGGAGCTGACGCCCGGTGACCCAGCTGGACTTCCTGCCGATCTTGTACCAACCGCGGTGGCTGCGGCTCGACGCCCTGCCGCCGCGGCCGACGCGGCAGCAGCCGCCCTTGGGCAGGGCGACACGCTGGCAGGCCGGGAGCCGCTGGTGCGGGACCTTGGCGGGAGCCCAACCCCGAGGTCGACTGACGTTGCTTCCGACGGCCCAGCCCCAAATCGAAGAGCAGACGTGGGGACGTCCGGCCGCCTGATGCTGCACGCGGCCCTTGGTGTCGTCGCATAGTTCCCGTTATCGCCGTGCAGGGCGACCGGTCTTGCCGGTTGACCGACGTGAGGTCGAGCCGCATCCACAGGCCAAGTGGCCCCAGGGACGCTTGCAGACCGCGCAGGGCTGGTAGTACAGATGCTCGAGCAACTGTTCCTGGGTTGCCTGGTCAGTCCCACGGAGCCTCGCAAATGCCCGCGGGTTGTGCTTGTACAGGACATCACCGGGCACGAGTGACTGGTCCTTTTCGACCGCGCTGTTGGCACGCATGCCCACACCGCTGACGCGCTGTGAGGGTGTGCGCGGCTTCGGCTTCGGGAGTGGTTCCTCGGCGGTCGACGATTCTGGAAGCCCGATCCCGAACTCCAGGTCATGGAACTGTGCGCTTCGCCGGTCCTTCTTCTGACTCGACGTGGCCGTCACCTCAAGAATCAGGTCGTCGTCGACCCTGACGTCGAGTTCGAGTCTCTCGACCAGCGGTGGCGCCTTGTCGTCGACCTGAACGGTGACCACACCCAGGGTGGTCCGAGGGTCGCTGGCCTGCGGATGGTCGGACAGCGCCGTCGGCACCTCGATGGGCAGCTTGACGACGCCGTCGGACGGGTCCGTGCAGTACAGGTGGATCCGCACGCTCCGGACCTCGCCGTCGCCGGGCATCTCAGTGCCGCCGTACAACAGCGGGAGGCGCGAGCCTCGTGCCATCTCCAGCTCGAGCGGTTTGGCTAGGACCAGCCGCTGAGTGTCCTTCGCGATCCACGCGGCCCCCTGCGAGATGAGCGTGGCGCTGTTGCTGGGTACGACGACCTTCTCTGGCCCGAACAGCTCGTGGAGTCGGCCGCGGACACTGGGCATGGCGGCCATGCCGCCGGCGACCAGGCACAGTGACACCTGCGCAGGCGACATGTTCACACTGTCCAGGAGCGACTCGATGTGGCGTATCCCGCCGACCACGAGGGGCCGGGTGATCTCCTCGAGTTCCTGGCGGCCTAGCGGATACTCAAGGGTCTTCCCGGACTCAGGGAAGTAACCCGGCCGGTAGAACGTGACGTTCGTGCGCTCGGAAAGTGCGATCTTGTTGCGTTCGGCGTCCTGTAGCAGCCTGCGCCTGGCCTCGGACGATGGGTGATCGCTGTCGGCGATTCCGCTCTGGAGCGAGAAGCGTTTGACGACCTCCTCGCGGATGACCAGGTCGAATCTGTCGCCACCGACCTCGTCGGTGCCGCCGTTGCGAAGTTGGAGAATGCGACCCGGTTGGAGCCGGCACAGGGTGAGGTCGAGGGTGCCGCCACCCCAGTCCACGACGAGCACGTTGCGCCTCATCAGGCTCCTCGTCAACGCCGCCGCGTCGGCGGAGCCGCGCAGGTGCCCGTAGAGCGCCGCCAACGGCTCGTGGACGAACTGGGCGATGCTGATGCCGGTTCGAGCGAATGCTTCCCGCAGAGCAGCGCGGCGGCGGCCACTCATATTGACGGGAATTGTGACGACCGCGCGGTCGAGCTGTCCGAGTGCCCGCCGCTGCGCGCTCCGGAGCGACTCGCTCCGCACGAAACGGATGACGTCGGCGACGATGTCGATCGGGTTGCGTTCCACGCCGCCGACGGTGACGACCTCCTGGCCGAGCAGGAACTTCGGCGATTTGACCGTATTGCCGTAGACGCCGACGCCTGCCTCTTCGAGGGCGTGCCGGGCCTCCCGCCCGACGATGACCTCCTCGCCTTCGTAGCGGACGACGGAGGGGTGGGGTAGACCTTCCTGGTCGAGCACGTCGATGACACGGTCGCCGACGACCACCGATACCAGGCTGTTGGTGGTCCCGAAGTCGAAGCCGACGATCACCGTGCTCCTCCGAGTTCCTTCAGCCTGCCGATTTCCTGCTGAATCGCTGTCAAGGCGCGGTCGACGAACTCTTCGGCCACCGGAGTGCTGCCGCTCCGCAGGGCATGAAGGCCATCGCCGAGGAGTTCGACTTGGCTGCCCAGCCTCCGGATCACCTGGGTCCGCAGAATTTCGTAGTCGTCAACCATGTGGCTCGTGTCGACGAAACGGCTCTTGCGTTCGGCCTCGATCTCGGCCGTCAGAGCGGTGACCTGCTCGGCCAAACTTTCACTGTGTGACCGCTCCGACGCAATGGCTTCGCGAAGAGCAAGGTTCTCGGACTCCGAGCGCTGCGCTCGTTGCCGCTCGGCGCTGGTCTCATTTCCGGCCTGGTTGAGCTGGGCGCTCAGCTTCCGCAGTTCGCGCAGGAAGTGTCCGACCAGATGGTTGAGCGCCTGTCTTTCACCGGCAGTGACCAGAGCGACTGCGATGTCCGCGTTCGATACGGCCTCGGTGGTCGGCCGGCTCCACACGGCGTCGGTCATCTCGGCGATGAACTGGGCGGACGTCCATTGGCCCCGCAGCACCCACAGCAAGGCAAACGAGATGACTGCGTTGTCCCTCAGTAGTCCGCGTTGGGCATCCCGGTAGGCGCTGGGATCAACGTCGAGGCTTTCGGACGTGACCTTCTTGGCCGCATCCGCCACCTTCGCGCTTGAGGCGAAGGGCGGCTGGTCAGGGTCCGTGCCGGTCGGGTTGGCAACATAGTGGCGGTAGATCGGATGAATCGCCAGAACCCTGTGGGTTAGCTCGATGAGGGCCTGCTGAACGGGATCGCTGGGTTTCAAGGTCGCCGCCCAGGCCAGGAGTCGGGGCGGCACCCTCAGCAACGGGTCCTTCCTCGCCAGATCTGACAGCCATTGCGGGCTCAGCGCATCAGCACCGGACGTGACTACCAACGCCGACAGCCCGGTTCTCGACATGCGCACAGGCCGGCCAGCAGGATCGCGGTAAACGCGCTCGATCAGCTCCCGGAGATTGGCGGGCTTGGACGCACTCGCGGTCTTCTTTACGGTCCTTGTCGGGGCCTTGGCACCGGCCCCCGGTGCTCCCTCTGGCGGCTCGGGTTCGCCCGCCCCCACCCCTGGCAGCTGCTCGGCCTGCCCGGGTGATGACGAAGTGCTGGCGGCGTCAGCCGTTGGTGCGGAGGTCGCTCCCAGCTCTGGCGCGGTGGCGGCTTCGTCCGCCGGGCCCACGGCTGGCCTGTCGCGGCCGGCACCGTTCGGGTCGGTGTTCACTGGGGCAACGCTCCTTGGACTCGCTTGCGGAAGTTCTCATACCAGAGCTCGGTGCTGCGTCCGTGACGCAGGAAGTCGGCGTTACGGATCGCCGCGGTGTAGTCGCCGACTGCGAGGTAGTGTTCCGCAGCGACCAAGCGGAGTTTGAAAGCGTCGTGGGGGCGCTGGGCGTTGATCACCGACCCGAACTCCTCGACGGTCTCGCCCGCGCTGCCGTCGAGTAACAGCGCGCTCCACGCCAGGACGCGTTCGATGACCGTGTCGCTGAGCACGTGATCCCAGCTCGTGTGCGCCTCGGCCGTGAGATCATGTCGGGTTGATGGCTCTCCACCTTCGAGGATCTCGCGGAATCGTAGGGAAACTGCGGCCACCCGCCGGCTCCTTGTTCTGGCGGCGGCTCTCGGGAACTGGCTGTAATGGAACGCTACGATCCCACAGATCGCCTCGGCGGGGTGGCGGTCGAAATCGCCGAGCGTAGTGACAGCCTGGTTGTACCGACCCTCGTATCCCCGCTGGCCCTGGCGATCTGCCAGCTCGGAATCCGCCGAACCCTCGCGCGCCAGCACCCCGTACAGGTAGTTCGCCAGTCCCGACAGATAGGAGCGGGCGGTCGGGAGGTGTTTGCCCCGCATGATGAAGTGATCGATCGAAGTGTGGGAGAGTTCCCCGCTGTCCACGAGCTGCCGCAGCGCTACGTCGACGCTGTGTAGGTCTTCCTCGTCGGCCAATGCGAAGGCGAGCTGGAACTCCTGCCGCGCTTCGCCGTTGACCAACGCGATGTCGTGTACACCGCTGCGCTGCTCGCCCAGATAAGCCGACGCGGTGTCGGCAGAGAAGTCGTGGCCATTCACGCTGATCGCCATGGTATTCCGGAACACCCAGTCGAACGCAGTTGTCTCTCTGGAGATCGTGAGTCGGCTTCGGCCGCATTCACGTCCCCGGAAGACGAGCATCGGTTGAAGTGTGTGATGCCCGCCGAATTGGTGAACGCGCAGGTCCTCGTCCGACATGAATACGACGCCGCACTTGGGGCACGGGAACGTGGGAGACGGTGGCGGCCCGAGCTCTGGCACGATATGGGGAAGCTCGTGGAACTCCATGTACCCCGTGTGCCAGAACCCCATGTTTTCCCGCCTGGGACGTTGGACGGGACCGCACCCGGGCCGCGGCGCCGGAGGACGACCCATGATGACCAAACGAACCCTATCGGCCCTCGCGCGGTTGGCAAGCGCCAGTGAGCCCGCGGGCTCCTCGATCCATCGGTACCGAGGGTATGTGCCGATCCGGGTAGGCCCCCTGACAGAACTCATAGCGAGACGAGATGGACACGCATCGACGGATCGGGCACGGTGCCCGTCACAGACGGGAGGTGCGCCAGAGATGCTCGTACTGCTCGCGCCAGTAGGCGTACCAGCGTGGATGCCTGTCCGGTGTGAACTCTAGGTGCATACGGTCCATCGTGGATCCCGTTGTGGAGGCCTCACCCTCGGTGCCCTCGCCACAGTCGCGTTCACCCTTGCCTGCTACGAGGACTTCACACCCCCGCACCAGGCCCAGCCCACTGTTCGGTGCGATCTTCTACGCGTTCATCTCCCTGGCCGGCCCGCTCGTCGTCGCCCTTCATCTCGAAACGCATGGGCGCCGGGATGCATAAGGGCCAGGGGGTGAGCCAGAGGTCTCGTTCGGTGCTGGACTGTGTGGCCGGCGTGGGTCCATTGCTTCGGTTAGGGTCGATGGCGCCCTGGGTTGCGCCACGGATGAGGTGACAGGTATGGCACGGTCGGTGCACATCCGTATTTACACGATCCGGGCGGGGCTGCTGGATGAGTGGGTGGACAGGTGGCAGCGTTTGGTCGTCCCGCTGCGCCGTGATCTCGGTTTCGAGATCCATGGGTCGTGGAAGGATCGGGCGCGGAATCAGCACGTCTGGGTGATTTCGCACGAGGGCCCTGAGTCGTTCGAGGAGGCCAACGCGGCCTACTGGGCCTCGGAGCGCCGTAAGTCGCTCGGCTTGGATCCGGACGATTACCTGGTGGGCGAGGAGACCCGCGAGGTCGAGCAGACGCTATGAGTCCGCATCGCCGGGCAGTAGGTGCGCCTGCCTCTCGTCGTGGCTGAGTGCTCGGAACACCCGTGAGCGCGCTACTGCGGTCAGCTCGGCCAGGTCGACGGAGTCCGCCCAGACGCGGGCACTGCCGTCCGTTGAACCCGTTACGACTTGCCGCCCGTCGGGCAACCACGCCAGGCTGGTCGCGCCGTCGCGGTGGACGCCGATCACCTCGTCCTGGTCGTCGTTCGCGCTGTCCCAAATCCGTACGGTGCGATCATCTGAGCAGGACGCGAGGCGCTGGCTGTCGGGAGCCCATGCCACTGCGCGAACGCGCTTCTCGTGGCCGGTCAGTACCTGTGGCTGGTCGGCGCCGGTAAGGTTCCAGACGCGGACGGTCCAATCGGCGGAGCAGGTGGCGAGCCGACGCTCGTCGGACGCCCAGCTGATCCCGTCGACGTAGTTCTGATGCCCGGAGTGAACGGTACTGTCGCCGGGGTGTTCGATATCCCAGACCCGGACGGTCCGGTCGTCGGAGCCCGAGGCAAGGTATCGGCCGCTCGGCGACCAGGCGAGCGCACCCACCCAGTCGGCGTGCCCGCGTAGGACGCCAGCGGAACTGCCGGTGCGGACGTCCCACACCCGTACCGAATTGTCTTTGCATCCTGCTGCCAACCGGGACCCGTCCGGTGACCAGGCCAGCGACTCGACCTCGGCCCCGAAATGCACGTCGCCGTTGGCACCGATCATGTGGGCTGAGCCGTCGCGCAGGGCCACGGCGATCACGTCGGCTTCCGGTGAACAGGCGAGCGCTGCGACCGGCTCTGGCCATGTCGTGACGGCGGCCGCGCCGTCCGGCTGCCAAATTCGTACGGTTCCGTCGGCGCCGCCGGTGACGATCCTCGCCGTCCGGTCCAGCGCGAGAGCGGTGACCGGTCCGTCGTGTCCGGCGAGGAGCCTTTGTTCGGCGCCGCGCGGCTGGATCGCCCACACCCGGGCGGTGCCGTCACCGGAACCGCTGAGAACCCGATGCCCGTCCGGGGACAGCGCGACAGACCAGGCGACCTGGGAGTGCCCGCGTAGCTCGGCTACCTCACGCAGTCGGCGGACGTCCCAGGCGCGGATGCTGCCGTCGCCGCTGGCAAATACGACGGTGCGGCCATCGGGAGACCAGGCGACCGACCACACGGGGGAACCCTGACCGCCGATGACATGTCGAGGTTCACCGGTCGCCCGATCCCAGATTCGCACGGTCTGATCGCCGGACCCGGTGACGAGTTGGCTGCCGTCGGGTGACCAGGCGACGGCCTCGACGAAGTCCCCGTGCCCCGTCAGTCTCTGCTCCGCTTGACCTGTGGTGAGGTCCCAGACGATGACGGACCGGTCGTGGGAGGCGGAGGCCAGCCGGCGGGAGTCGGGGGAGAACCGCAGGCCCCATACGTCCCCTTCGTGGCCAACCAGATGGGCGGCAAGCGTCCAGGTCGCGCTGTCCCAAACCTGGACCGTTCGGTCCCGGCTCGACCCGGCGAGGCGGGAACCGTCTGGTGACCAGGTAACACCGCGTGCGACGTCTGTGCAGGGCAACACCGCGACCGTTTCCGCCGTTGCCGCGTCCCACACCCGGACGGTGCCGTCCCGGGAGGCGGTGGCGAGCCGGGTGGCGTCGGGGGACCAGTCGACGGCGTCCACCATGCCGGTGTGCCCGCGGAGCACCCGGACGACGGTGCCGGTGTCGGCGTGCCAGATTCGCGCGGTGCCGTCTCGGGACGCGGTGGCTAGATGCGCGCCGTCGGGTGACCAGGCGACTCCGCGGACGGCGTCGGTGTGTCCGGCGAGTACCGCCTCGGTGTGGCTGAACGCCAACGCGGCCATCAGGGCCCGGCGGGCGACCGGCGTCGGCGGGCACTCCTGCAGGGCGGCGGAGGTCAGCAGTACCGCGAGTTCCGGGTACCGGTCGACGTTGCCGAGCGCGAACTGGCCGATCGTCTCCGACACTCGGTGCAGGAATGCGGTGTCACGGCTGCGGGAGGCGTTTACCAGGGCGTGTGCGGCTGGGCTGTCCTGGCCAGCCGATTTCATCGCTTCCAGCCAGTGTCCGGCCAACGAAAGCCGTTCCCCGGTGAGCAGGTAGTCGGCGCTGCGTCCTGCGTGGACCCAGTCCGCGGCCCACCGTTCCAGCTCGGTACGCCGCCGCAGATGCTCCGCCCGCGCTTCCACTTGCTGGCGCAGCGGCGCCCACCGGCGGAACAACGCCTCGTGCGCGACCTGCGCGTACGACTCACCGTCGATCACGTCGGTGGTCAGCAGCCGAGAATCGGTGAAGACGCCGATCACCCGACGCTGACTGTCGGACAGGTCCCGCAGCGGCACCCGGCGTCGAGTCGGTTCGGCACCCTCCATCGCTACCAGCCGGAGCAGGGTGTCCAGGACGTTCTCGGTGCTGCTCTCGTGGCGTACCTCCGCCATGACACTGTCGGCTTGGCGGCCCAGCGCCCCGGCGACGCCGCCGAGCGCTTGGTACGCCTGGCGGGTAGCTGTCTGCCCCGGCCTGGCAGCCCGGTGCAGCTCCTGAAGCAGGTACGCGAGCAGTGGCAACGCGTCCGGTGTAGCAGTGTCCGCGACGATCTGGTCGACGAGTCCGTCTTCGAAGCGCATTCCGGCGAGCTGGGCGGGTTGCTCCACGACTGTGACGAGGTCCGCCGGCCGCATGTTCCCGAGCGCGACCGGGCTAGCGAAGAGCTCCGGGCGGGGTCCGGCGAGGAGATCGGCGAGGAACTCGACGCGGAGCGTCGCGACAACCCAGAGCCTCCGGTCGGCGTCGAGCGCCGTCGCGATCTGCTCCAGGAACGTCGCCTGTTCAGTAGGGCTCGACAGGGTTACCAGTTCCTCGAGCTGGTCGAGGACCAGCAGGACGCGCCTGTGCCGATAGCCCTCGCGAGCCCGCCAGGCGGTCAGATGGCGGGCGAGGCTGTCCGGGCGGGACCGCGCTTCCCGCAGCGCGGAGGCCCGGTCGGCTGCGCCCAGTGTGACGGCAAGGTCCGCGAGGACACCGAGCGGTTCACCTGCCGGCGTGACCGCTGGCAACACCTGCCACCGTCCCACTCGCAGTCGGGGAACCATGCCAGCATGCACCAGCGAGGACTTGCCGCTGCCGGAGGCCCCGGTGACGCAGACAAACCGGTCGGACCCGTCCAGGCCGAGTTCATGCAGGTGTCGCACCAGCTCAGCGATCTGCTCCTCCCGACCGAAGAACACCGACGCGTCCTGCTCGGTAAAGGCAGACAGCCCGGGATAAGGGCTCCGATCCGACCGCCACACCGGCCGCGAACTACGGGGTGTTTGCCACCACAGCACCAGGCCGTTCCCGACGATCAGCACCACCAGCAGGATGATCAGCGCCGGACCGGCGACCTGACGGATCCCGGCGGTCAGTGGTGAGGTGTCGGCATTGGCGAAGAAGTTCGCCGCGATCTCCAGCAGAACGGCGATGATGAGCAGCGACAGCTGAAGAGCAATGGGTGGACGTCGACTTGGCCGCACCAACCCTCCCAGCGATGATCCCCGATGGGCTTACGGTAGCGGGTAAGCGCCCGCCCGTATGACCGCCGGTTGATGCGGGCCGTGATACGCGAAGACAGGTCGACATCGGGCATCAATACGGGGCTAGGTTGCCACGGCTTCACCGAGCGGGGACACCTCATCAACTCTCACCAGACGGGGGAGCGCACGGTCAGGTCGCGGAGTATCGGCGGAGCCGCTGCTGCTCGTATGGGGTCCGCACACCGTCGAACTTGACCCCTTCACAGCGCAGGGTGAGGTGTAGACGCTGGATCTGCGGATCTGCGGTGCCGAACCCCGCGGCGCCCGTTCGTATGTCGCAGACGATGCGGTCGGCGCCGCCGGTGATCAATCGGTCGTCGTCGGCGAACGCGATCGTGGTGACCGTGCCGGTGTGCAGGTCGTGGTGCCAGAGGACGGCCGGCGGGTCGTCGGGATCGTTGACGGGGACATTCCGGACCGTCACGCTTCCGTCGTGTCTGCCGACGGCCAGGAGGAGGCCGCCGCCTTGGCGGTGGTGGAGAGCGAGACAGCTCACGCGGTTGTCGGTCAGGAGCAGCTGTCGATGCGTGCTGGCGGCGTCTGGCAGGTTCACCGTGATCGTGGTGCCCTCGTGGGTACCGGATCCGGGTTCTTGCCCGTTCTCGGTGGCGAGTGCGTACGCCCGTCCGTCGGCCTGCGCGTAGCAGCTGACGACGGCCTCGACGTCGCGGTGGTCGAGGGTGTGGGTGGTGGTGGGGTCGACCCAGATGGCACGGTTCCACCCGCCGCTGGTCTCCTCCAAGAAGAGCACGGACTGGTGTCCTGCCAGGCTGGGCCTGAACCGTGATTTGGTGATGAAGCTGGCCCTGGCACGAACATGTTGTCCGTCAGGGTCGAGAATGGTGCATCTGCCATCTCCGATGGCGATCAGCCGTTGATGTGGCGTGGACTGCAGCCGCTCTACCCGGTGATCGAGTGAGGCGATGACGTGATTCGTGGCGGTTCCGCCCGGCCGAGGGCGCCACCCGCGCAGCGTACCGTCCTCGTACGCGGCGACGATTCTGTCGTCGCCGAGGGTGGTGACCGCCGCAACCCGGGCAGTCTCCTCCAACCGGACCCCTTCAAGATCCGCGCCGGTGAAATCGACGCGCGTCAGGTCCGCGTTGTCAAGGTTCGCGCCACGCAGGGAGCTTCTGGCGAACCTCGCCTCGGTGAGGTCCGCACCGCCGAGTCGGGCATGGTCCAGGCGCAGGTCCGACCAGTCGTACGCAGGCAATTTCCCTCGGGTGGCGTAGAGCAAGGTGATCGAGTTGCCGCCGAGGTAGGCGTTGTCCAGGTCGACGGTCGCGGACCGGGTGAAACTCGTCAGTCGAGACAGCGGGGTGCTGTCGGAGTGGGTTCGGAGGATCTCCGCCGCGAAGTGGGTGATCTCCGGCGGTAGCAGGGTGGGTTCGAGGATCCGGCGGGCCTGGTCGTGGTCCTCGCGTTCGAGTCTGCGGGCTAGGGCGCGGGCGAAGAAGTATTCCCGCATGCTCCGGTGGAAGAAGTCCACCGGCCACTTTTCTGGGTCGGCTCCGGGAGCGGTGACGGCCTTTAACAGTGCGCGGACGCCGATGCGAGCGGTGGCGTCGTCTTCGGCACCGTCGGGTGGCGCTGCCGGCGATGGGTCGTCCCGCATCTTCCACAACATCGCGGCGAGGCTGTTTCCGGACGTCGTCGAGTAGTCGCGCAGGTGGATGTAGGGCTGGTTTGCTTGCTGCAGCTCGACCGCGATGTCTTCCAGGATCTTCAACAGGTTCTCGACGAGTTCTCCGCTGGTTTGGCTCAGGCCTCGTCGTCGAACAGCTCGATCTTGCGGTGAAGGCTTCGGCGGACGTACGTGTCGTAGAGGGTCAGCTCGCTGAAGGTGTCCGCGGGTAGTTCCGACAGAGTTTCCTTGATCATCTGTAGGAAGAGCGGCTTGGCGGCGAGCCCGATGGGGTCGTAGAGGTTACGAAGGTCCTCGAGAGCCTGGGTCGATCTGTCGTCGGTGGCGAACTGTTCGAGGTATCGGACGCGTTCGGCCCGGGTGCCGGGAGCGATCCGCAGGACCCTCGGCTCGCGGAGCCGGTCCAGGACCCGATCCCAGTCGCGCCCGCCGTCGAGGACCCGGTGGCGTGAGGTCACCAGGACCTTGGACTTGCCGAGCTCATCGAGGCAGGATCGGATGTCGTTGAGACTGCGGGTGATCGCGGCCGGGGAGAGGTCGGTGGACATCTCGTCGAAGCCGTCGAGGATTACCAGGGTGCGCCCGCGGCGTTCCAGTTCGCGCCAGTCGGCGACGGTGGCACCGAGTTCTGCCAACCGTCGCTGGAACAACCTTCGGCTATCGCCTGCTCGTGCGAACTCCCGCAGGGGGATGCGCAGAGGAACGACTCCGGTCTCCGGTTCGCGGAGGTAGTCCTGGCACAGTTGCCGGGCCAGGCTGTAGGTGAAGAAGCTTTTGCCCTCGCCGAAGTCCGCGAGCAGGAGGAGCGGCTCTGTCGAATCGGGGTTGTCGAGCCAGGCCACCGTCTCGTCCAGCAGGTTGTGCGCGAGTAGTGACCCGTTCCGGTCGGTGGCTCGGAGCTGCACCTGGTTCGTGTAGAGCTCGTTGAAGTGACGGGCATCCTCGTTGACGAAGCAGAGCATCTGGGGATCGCTGAGGTAGCGATGCCACACCCGATCCAGCCGAAGCCGCGGTGCCAGCCTGGACTGGAGCTGCTCCATCGCTCGCTGGGCCATCGCGAGCTGAGGCTGTCCCGGCGGGGTGTCGTAGACGGCCCGGTAGACCTCGGGATCAAGAGCGAAGAGCCCCTGGATGCCGTCCTCAGGACTCCAGATCTGCACGGAGAAGGGGTATTCCTGGTGCTGTTCCCACGCGTCCAGCATCTTCCGCACTTCGTTGGTGGGACCGGAGTGGGGGGAGATGAGGATCCAGTGGTCCAGTTTTTCGCTCCGGGTACTGTACTTCTCTTGGAGCAGTTTGTCCGCGATGTCATTGAGTCGGATGGGGCGAGACAGGTTCTTGCACTCGACGTGGCACCGGACGGTGGGGCTGCCGGCGACGGTGCAGTCCAGTTCGATGTCGTGCCCGTACTGGGGCCCGGGTCGCTGCGAGCGTAAACGGGTAACCAGCACCTCTTGGTCGTCAGGCTGGATGAGGAAGAGTCGGGTGAGCAGGTCGACGGTGGCTTGTTCCAGTACGGCCCCGGATTCCTGAGGTGATCGCACGGGCGGAGTGCCATCTGATCGCACCGGTGGGTCGGGTGAATCCCCCCGCGCCGCCGGTTCCGTGGCGATCTCCGGGTTCGATCCTGTCGCTGGCGACGGGAAGGGATTACGCGAGGCGGTCGGGCGCCAGATCGCGGCGATGACGTCACGGTCAGTGTCGACGATGTCGAGGAAGCCGAACTCCGTGCCGAGGCGGGCGAGTCCCTGGGGATCGTCTTCGCCGATTTGTCGAAGCAGGACGGCGGCCTCGTCGTACGCGCCGTCGTGCACGAGGCCGCGAAGCGTGCTCTCCCACCCCTCAATCTTCTCCCCAACCGCATCGGTGTCGAATGACTCCGTCGACACGTACCGATCAATAGTGAGGTCGTCACCGTTGTCCCGTAGTTCGTCGCGGCCGACGACCCGCGCGAAACTCGGACGGCTTTCGAACGAGAGGTAATCCTGCACCAGTTGGTGGAGCTGTGTGTCCAGATCAGAGCTGCCGACGTGACCATCGGTCGGGGGAGTGACGTCGGTGAACAGGACCTTGCCGGCCCGGTCGTTCGGCTTCGAGTTCGGTGCCCGGAGAATGAGCACACACGCCGCGACGCCGGAGAGCTGCGCCGGCAGCCCGACGACCGCTTCGACGGCGTCGTCGTCGAGCAGTCGTGTGCGGAATGCCTGTTCGTCACCGCGCCCGAACAGCACGTTACGGGGCAGCACAACGGCGGCGACACCATCGGCCTTGAGGACCGACAACATGTGTTGTACGAACAACAGTTCCGCGCGTTGGGTACCCGGTCGCCCGGAACTCCAGCGGAAACGCTCCGGGTAGGGCATCGCCTCGGCGGACCGGTGCTGTCCGAATGGCGGGTCCGACAGGACGCGGTCGAAGCGTTCGAGAGCTCCGGACCGGACGTGTTGCGGGTCAGTCAGGGTGTCCCCGAGTGCGAGGGAATCGGTGGGAACGCCTTGCAACAGCAGGTTCATCTTCGACAGGAGCCAGGCCTGGGCCGAGTGTTCCTGGCCGGCGACCATCATCCGGTGCGGGCTCGCGCCCCGCGCCACCATATGCTCGGCGGCCCTGATCAGCAGGCCACCCGTCCCGGCGGCCGGGTCGTAGACGCTCATGCCACCGGCGGGGTCCAGGAGTTGCACCATCAGCCGCCTGATCAGGTCCGGCGTCGAGAACTGGGAGCCGTTTTCGATGGTCGACCCGGTCGCCATCTCCACCACCTGGTCGATCCCGGCTCTCAGGCCTTCCCCCGACTCGAGAGCATTCGGGCGAAGGCGGTAGCGGTCGAAATGTTGCAGGAGGAGGCTCAGGTCGTGGTCCGGCAACCCTGGCTGGTCGCCACTTCGCTCAAAACTGATCTGTCGGGATACGCCATCCAACGCGCGCGGGTTGGCGTGTTCCAACGCCTGCAATGCCCGGTCGAGTTCTCTGCCGATACCGCTACGGAGCCTGACAAGTCTGCGCCATCGGGCGACGTCCGGGACGTCGAACGTGGGGAGGTTGGTCAGTGGCCCGTCGGGAAGCCAGCCCTGCAGGGGTGCTCGACGCCCACCGTCGACGGAGTCCGAGGCGTACTTCAGAAGGAAAACACCGAGGAGATACCAACCAACCTGTGACCTGTCCGCGTTGCCCCGTAGTTGGTCCCATGCCATGAACAGGTGGGATGCGAATTCCCGCGGGGTGGCCAAGGGGCGGTCGTCGCCGGGCCCCTCACCGGTGTCGGCTAGCGCGACCAGGCCAGTGATGACGGCGGCTGACTTCTCCGGCGTCAACACCCGCGCCGATTGGAAGACGTCCTGATCACTCGAACCGACCCAGGCCCGTAGCTGCTTGTACTCCAGTTCGCTGACCTGGTGGAAGTTCACGACGGTGTAGACGTTGAGCCACCCCCTGTCACCCGGCTTCGGTGGCCAGAGCGAGTCGGCCAGGGCCTCGTTACGCAGCCGGCAGCCAAGGGTGCCAATGGCCTGCACGCGGTTGTGGCCGGTGAAGACGACGACGTCGCCCTGCTGGAGACGATCAATGATTGCGCTGTGACTCGCCAGCGCGCCCCAGAACCGGGCGGAATTCTCGGGATGGAGGGCGAGCAGCGTGTGCGTCTCGTCCTCGCTGAGGACACCCGCAAACTCCTCGGCAAGGAAGTCGACCGGCTCCTCGAGGGTGTCGTGGAATCGCTTGCGTGTCGCGGGGTTGCCGTACGACGGAGCAATCAGCACGAGCGGAGGGCGGCAATCGGCCTGACCATCGAGCATTGTCACCTGGTCCTTGATGTGTTCGAGGTGCGATCCGAACGCGACCTGACCCGCGTCGAACCGGTCGTGCGCAAATGCGTGTCCTGGGCTCAGCGCTACCCTTGGCGATCGATCACAGTCGCCTCCGGCGCCATGTCGCCGAGCATCTCGCACCTTCCGGTCCACATGCCTGCAGCCTTACGGCGCTGGGACCTGCAGCTGTGGCAACGCGTGCAGGACCTCGGCATCCAGTACGCGGACTACGCCATCGCTCATCCAGGAATGGCCGGAGCGGCGTGGCGACCTATGCCCAGTCTCCGCTACAGCGACGATGAGGTGTGGTGGATCTATCGTCGGCCCCACGACGCAGCGAACAGGCACGCAATGTACGACCTGTGCAAGGAACTGGTCTCCTCCGACCATTGGCCTACACAAGGACGAGACTTTTCCTGGGGAGATCACCAGATCGCTGCGCGGGCGGACGGCGCCGGCGGGCCTGGCAACGCCGCAAGCTGGCGCGCCTGGACAACGTCGCACCACCTTGCACAGGTCATGGATCAACTCGGCAGGTCCGGTTACACCGACCTGCGCGCTAACTCCTGACCTCGCCGCAACGGCGCCCCTTCCAGGTGTCGGCGCCCGAGCACGGTAGCGATGACGACCGGGACATCCGGTCATCGTTGAGGTGGGTTGCGCCCTCGCTGACCACCAGGAGGTCTCGAAACCGCGCCGGGTCACCTCGATCACCCGGTCCACAGCGCCGGGATGCGGGAACACCTAAGGGCTCGCTGGCCTGCCCTTCCGGACATCGTGGACTGACCCGGTGCTCGACGCCCGGTTAGGCGGGGTTGCCACCATGCTGGAGCATCCGGCGACCTTGACCCGTCCCTCCACCCTGAGGTGGGCGCTTCGACTCCACCAGGCTGCTGGCGCTCGCCCTGAACACGGTCAGCCTGCGCCACGCCGAGCTGGGGCAGATGGGCGCGGCGATGCTGGCGGCCGAGGAGTCGGTGGGGATCATCCCCGACCTCGTCCGAGCCAACGCCCTGGTTTTCGAACTCGACCTGGCCGCCGTACTGGCGAACCTGAGCGGGTACCTTCGGCAGTTGGGCCGGTTCCAGCACACCACCGAAGCCGAGGAGGTCTTCGGCCACTGGGGCGGGGCGAACCCCGCAGGCGTACTCCCTGCACCAGCGCCACCTCCGGGAGAACATCGCGGCGATGCGGGCCGAGCAGTTTCCGGTCGACCTGCGCCGCTGGGAGTTGGGTGCGCAGTCGTTCAACTGCTGACGGCGCACCTCGCGTGCCCGGAACAGGCGCCCGGCGAGGCCGTGTTGGACCGATCCGGCTCGTGCCCGCACGCCGGCCGCTGAATGCTCCAAAGTTTCCTGGCTGCTTCGTCACCCCTTCACAAAGGCGTCCTTCGATGGCCACGATTGTCAGAGACGGTTGCCGTCCACCCAGTGCCGAGGAGGCCCCTATGCGGGTAACCCGAGTCCTTGCCCGTTTTCCACGCGTCACGCGCCATGCCGCTGCGGTCGTTCTCGCCGCCGTCGCCGCCCTGGTCGGCGTCAGCGCACAGCCCGCGTCGGCCGCACCTCCCGGGATCCCGTCGAAGGCGACGGCGCAGTCGCAGCTCAACGCCCTGACCGTGGCAACCCAGGGCTCGACAAGCGGCTACTCGCGTGACCTGTTCCCGCACTGGATCACGATCAGCGGGAGCTGCAACACCCGCGAGCAGGTCCTCAAGCGTGACGGCACCTCCGTCGTCGTCGACAGCTCGTGCGCTGCCACCTCGGGCCGCTGGTACAGCCCGTACGAGGGCGCCACGTGGACGGCGGCCTCCGACGTTGACATCGACCACGTCGTCCCCCTCGCCGAGGCGTGGCGCTCCGGGGCCAACTCGTGGACGACCAGCCGTCGGCAGAGCTTCGCCAACGACCTCACTCGTCCGCAGTTGATCGCGGTGACGGACAACGTCAACCAGTCCAAGGGTGACCAGGATCCCTCCACCTGGCAGCCGCCTCTGTCGTCGTACCGGTGCACCTACAGCAAGATGTGGATCACCGTGAAGTACAGCTGGGGCCTGACCCTGCAGTCGTCGGAGAAGTCCGCTCTGCAGAGCATGCTCAACGCCTGTAGCTCCTGAGTGCGATCTGGCTGACGGTCTGTGCCTCGGGGCGCGGACCCGTCAGTCGGGTGCTAAGTCTGCTGTGGCGGCTGGCTGTCGCCGGACTGCTTGCGCCACTGGCCGCCCGCGTCGGCGGCGAGCAGACGCTTGACCATGGCGAGCGCCTCGCCCTCGGTGTCGAACTCCCACCGGAGCACCCGGCCGGTCTCGCTGTCGCCGGCTCGGGCGGTGACCTTCCACCGGACCTGGCGGGTGAGCCACACATCTCGGCGGCCCAGGCGACCCCAGATCCCGTTCCACCAGCGCGCCGCCGCATCCTCCACCAGCGAATCGTACAAGCGTTCGATCAGCGGATGATGGTGGGTAGCGATGTGGCCGGGCTGGGGTGGTGTCGTTCTCTGGTCGGATCACGGGCCGATCCGGCTTGGCGCGGTTGGCAGCCCATGCTGACGTCACTGGTCCTGGGGGACAGGGCCGTCGTACCGGAAGGTTGGCGGGTCGACCTCGCCGGCGCAGCGGAGGTAGCGGTGCTGCACCGGCTGGCTGGGGTGCTCGCGGGCGCCGAGGTAGGCGCCGCTCTGCGGCAGGACGATGGCCTGCGGAAGGGACCCGTCGTCGTCCACCTCGATGTGGGTGATGCGGCCGTCGGCAGGTCCGCCGAGCAGCCATGCCTCGACGGCGGGCATCAGCGACTCGCCGTCAGTGTGGCGGCGGATGTCAGGAGCCCGGCGACGGCGGCGATGAGGGCGGCCGTCGCGCCGATGAGGCCAGTAACACCGGCGAGGTGCTCCAGTGGTGTCGGCCTGTCGGTGCGCCGCGATCGGCTGCGTCCACCCCGGGTCATGGCTGCGCTCCTTCGTCATTGGATGGGACATGGCGTTGTCCCTGCGGAGGTACTTCAGCAGGGGTGGTCCAGCCGATCAATGCCTGATCGCATTAGCTGTGGACAACTCAGGTGCCTGTGGATAACCAGATGATCACTGCTGGCTTCTGGGATCATGCGCCGCTCGTTGCCGACCCCGAGCGAGGTGGGCTGATGAGAACGCCGTCATGGGCCCACACGTGGTGACCGTCGGGCCATTGAATAGCTGGCCCGTCGTCGGCATGGAGACGGTCCTGCTCGTCGAGTGTGAGCAGGGCGGGTCGCTCACTCATGACCGCGGTTTCGGGGAAGGGCCACCAGGGTCCGCTGGTGAGCGCGACGTCGCGGCAGCCCTGCCAGGCGGAGCCGGGGTCCGTATCGAAAACTCTGCGGTAGGTGTCGATGGCCGCCAGGACCATGAGGTCGGGGTAGAAGCACCAGGCCGGGTCGAAGAATCGGTCGTTGAGGTCAGGTGTGCTGTAGCGGACGACGGCACGAGCCTCATCGTTCTGGTCAACGAGCCCGTGCTCGTCGGACCAGTACCAGGCCGGTTGGAGCGTGTAATCGGCGCTGGTCGCGCGGTCGATCGCCGACCACGCAGGGCTCAGGACGTGCCGGTAGGTCTGGTGCACGGCGTGAAGCACCGGCCGCAGTGCCAATCGCTCGGACGGCAGGACAGGCGGGCACCGGTAGGGGCGCTCCATGAGGTCGTACCGCCCGTCCACGCCGTCGTAGCGTTGCTCGCCGTAGAACCCCTTGCGTTCGAAGTGGTAGTGGAACTCTCCGAAAGCGCTCAACCGCTCGGTGTCGCTCACCCGATCCACCAGTGGGCTACGGGCCGCTGACAGCGCCTGGTTCAACACCGTGCGACGCACGGCATTGACGAGTGGAACCTGCCCGTCCTGGATCAAACTCCTGACGAGGTCGAGAGCGGCCCACGGAGACGGGCACCAGATGAACTCGGAGGGCTCGGGCCTGCGAGCGGCGCGATAGGCGGCGCGGGCCGCGGCTTCGGCGTGGCCGTGATCGGCGGGTTCGAATGTCAGGAGGGCACGGGCCCATGTGCGGGCGATGCCGTGGGCGGCGGGGTGGGCGGGTGTGCTCGAGGGGTCCACGGTTTCATCCAATACGTGTTGTTGTCGTTGGCAAGGGGCACGGGCTGCACGTCGGCAACGGATGTGCGGGGAACCGCGACGGCCGAGCAAGGGGGACCCTTGTCGCGGTCGTTCCCGCTGCTGCGCTTCGGGCCAGGCGAGCGCCGTCAGCCGAGTCCGGGCTCCCTCAAGGGGAGCCCGGTGCTCCTGGCGCCGACGGCACTGTCGTAGCTCGTAGGTCATCCATGACGCGCCCTAACAGGTAATCGCGAGCGGAATAGCGGGACATGCTCAACCTCCACGCCAATTCCGCAGCGGATGAATGTCGTCTTCCTGATCATGGTGAACACCGTTCGTCTCCCACGGAAACTGCACCTTTCGGCTGCATGACTATTGGGCATCCTGATCATTGCTGGCGATTCTTGCCTGGCGCCAGCCATTTCCGTGGCGGCGTCGCTAATTGTGATCTACCGGCCCGCCTGCTGCCCGGATGACCGTTTTGTGGAATCAATTTGTAACCGCGCTTTACACGGGATTCCCATGATCTCTACCGTCGCCTCGGTTCAAGTTGATGATCACGGGGGCTGTTAATGGGTGCTTTGGTCGGTGCGCGCGTCGCGGCGAGCGCTAGGGGCGTCTCGCGACGTCGAACAGCAGCGTTGGCGCTGCTGGTCGTCGCCGCGGCAGGACTGGTCGTTCCGTCGGGCGCCGATGCCGCCGAGGCGGTAACGACGGCCGCCCGGTCGCAGGCATCCGGGCCGCTCGAGGCCGCGGATGAGGCGTCGGCGATGTTGCTGGCGCACAAGCTGCGCAAGCCGGTCCTGGTGACGGGCATGACCACCCAGACGTCCATGCAGTGGGCGCAGCCCGACGGCACCTTCCGCGCGGAGATGCATTCGGCGCCCGAGCGGGTGCAAGCCCCGTCGGGGGAGTGGGTGCCGGTGGACCTGACGCTGGAGCGGAAGAGCGACGGTTCGGTCGGGTCCAAGGCGGGTCCGTTCGGCCTGTGGCTGTCGGGTCCCCGGTCGGCCGACTCCGATGCCCTCGTGACGATCGGAGAGGGCGCGAAGCGGACCGCCCTGGGTTGGCTCGGCACCCTGCCCGAGCCGAAGCTCGACGGCGCGACCGCGACGTACCCGAACGTGAAGCCGGATGTGGACCTGGTCGTTCAGGCGCGGCCAACCGGCGTCAGCTACTCCTTCGTCGTCAAGACGCCGCAGGCCGCGACGCAGCTGACCACGGTGGCCATGCCCTGGTCACCCGGCTCGGCCCTGCGAGCCGGCGCCCGGACGGGCACAGCTGATGAGCCGGTAACGGTCTCGCAAGGAGAGATGTGGGACTCCCGGGTCTCGCCCGGCGGTGAGCCGTTGCACCGGGCCAACGTGGACGTCGCCGACAAGGTCGTCGACGGTCGCACCAGCCTGGTCCTCAGCACCGACCAGGCGTTCTACCAGGACCCCCACCTGCAGTTCCCCATCACGATCGACCCCACGATCAACCTGAACCCCTCGTTCGACACCTACGTGCAGAACACGATCGCCAACACCGACAAGTCCGGTGACGACGAGCTGCGCCTGGGCTACAGCGACGACGCCGATGAGGGCTGCGCCTCCGGCTGCCTGGCCCGCTCCTTCCTCGCCTTCTACGGACTCAGCGCCTACGCCGGCGCCACGGTGGTGTCCGCCGAGCTGTCCCTGTGGAACTACTACTCCTGGCAATGCGCCGCGGCCGAGTGGCAGACCTGGCGCGTGGACTCCGTCGGAACAGCGGTCCGGTGGGGCAGCCAGCCGGTATGGCGTGAAATCGACGGCAGATCCACCGGCACGAAGGGTTACAACTCCGGCTGCGCGGGCGGCCGGGTGTCCGCGTCGGTGAAGAACACATTCCAGATCAGCCTCAACGGCGGTTACAACACCGCCAACGTCGGACTGCGGGCCTCCAGCGAGACGAGCCACACCGGGTGGAAGAAGTTCAAGTCTTTCGACGCCCCGTCGGCCAGGCCCTACGTCACCTTGATCTTCAACCGCAAACCGAACGTGCCCACGGCGCTCGCGATCGACTCGTGCTACTCGGCATGCCAGTCCCCAGCGGTGGTGCGCTCCGGCCGCCCCACCCTGTCGGCGGTGGTGTCGGATCCCGACGGTGGCACGCTACGCGCGGAGTACGAGGTCTACGACAACGCGAAGACCACGCTCAAGGCGAAGTCCGGTACGTCCGTCACCGGTGTAACCTCCGGAACCGCCCGAGCGTGGATGGTTGTTCCCGTCTCGGGTAGCAGTCTGCCCGACGGCACCTACCACTACCGGGTGCACGGCTGTGACAGCTACCTGTGTGGCGATTACTCGGGGTGGTTCACCTTCACCGTGAACACACAGGATCCGTCGCTGCCGACGGTGACTGGCACTCCGTACGCCGAGCAGAAAACCGGCACGTGGAACGGCGGCCCGGGCACGCCAGGGACGTTCACCTTCGCCCCGAACGGCGGCACCGATGTTCAGGAATACCTCTACAGCCTGAACAACACCAACACTGTCACCGTCCCGGCAGGTGCACCGCAGAGTGAAATGCTCACTGCCAACGAACAGCAGGTTTCCACCGACCTGACTGGTTTCGTGGGACTGAACGCGACCATCGCCCGTGACACGACCCGCGGGCACAACAGCGGACAATCGCTGAAGGTCTCGCCGTTGGCCTCCGGAGGCACCCCGATCGGCGCTGAGGGCGCGACCTTCGCGGCGGTAGGCGGCGACTACGGCGGCATGCGGCTGGGCATGAAGCCCGGCAAGCGCTACACGATCACCGGCTGGATCTACGTCCCCGCAGCCACCGGCCTCAACGTCACCGGCACCTCAGGAAGCCTGGACGGGCTACGGCTCGTCGCCGTCTACAAAGTGGGCTCCCTCTACGTGGAGGTCCGCTCGGCCAAGGCGTCCATCACCGATGGCTGGCAGCGACTCTCCCTCACCATGTCGCTGCCCGCAGGCGCCACCGAGGCGTTCGTCCGCATGTTTAACGGACACCCCGTGGGCCAAACCGCGAAGGCCGTCTACTGGGACGACCTGTCCGTCAAAGAGGTAACCGGCACCAGCACCACCGCCACGATCACCCCCAACCGCGACGGCGTCAACGTCCTCTCCGTTCAATCTCGCAACTCGGCCGGGGCCACCTCCGATCCACGCGTCTATCAATTCCTGGTGAGACCGAGCACGGGCTCCTGGACCTGGAAGCTCGACGAGGGTGCAGGCACGACTGCGGCATCGCTTCCGGAAACGAGGCCGGCCACCCTCAGCGCTGCCGGAGTCGCCTGGACAACTCCAGGTCGGGTTGGAGCCGCCGCTGCAACCTTCAGCGGTACAGGAAGCGCAGCCACCTCTTCGCCGGTGTTGGAGACCGTCAACCCCGCTGGCTTTACGGTCGCAGCGTGGGTCCGCAAATCCGAAGCGGGTGGCGCGGTGCGGACGGCGGTCTCTCAAGACGGGGCAAATACGTCGATGTTCCGTTTGGGCTACCGCAACGACCGTGACCTCGACGCCGACGGCGTCAATGACCCCACCTGGTGCTTCTCCGTGACGCGCAGTGACGTCTCGTCAGGAGCGCGGGATGCGGCCTGCACGACGGATTACGTCATTGACGACGAGTGGGTGAGCCTGGTCGGTGTCTACGACAAGGCCACCGGGGCGCTCAGGCTCTACGTCAACGGCACGCCGGACGTCGGCGGAACGCTGGCGACCACGACGGCAAGTACCCCGTGGTCAGCGACGGGTTCCTTTGCCATGGGACGCGGCCGCGAGGGTGCGACGCTCGCAGAGCACTGGACCGGCGAACTCGACCACGTTTATGCCAGCCAGTACGTCTGGACCGACGAGGAAATCGTGCAGCACTGGATCGCGGAATGATCCCCCCGGTGAACCATCACCTCAGGTCGATCGTGCCTCTTTTCCTCAGAAGGAGAACCGTGAGTTCCATCGATGTGGAACGCCTGTACGCTGGCGGTTTCCTCAGGTCCGCGGGCCGGGCGAGCCGTCGTCTGTCGGGGATCATCGCCGCAGTCGTGGCGGTCGGCCTGCTGGGGCAGGTTCCCGCCTCGGCCGGAGCTCATCTCGGAGGCAGACCGCCGAAAGGCCCGGACGTCGCCGGGGTGGCGGTCACGGCGCTCAAGCACCAAACGCGACCGGTCTGGACGGCGGGCGATCGGCAGGTCAGCCAAGGTCGCGCTGTCACATGGCCGCCGGCGACTCGAATGACGGTAGACCTCGCGGCCTCGGTCGCCGGACTCCGGGGCAACGGGGCGACGCGGGCCGGCGCCCTGCCGATCTGGGTCACCCCGTCCAACGCGGCACCAGCTCGGTCACAACCTCGCGTGGCGACGGACCCTGTCCAGAGGACGACAGTGGAAGTTGCTGACCGGGCGACCGCTGCGCGCGCAGGGGTCGCGGGCATCGTCGCCCGAGTGAGCCGGGCCGACGGTCACCGGGCGGACGGCGAGGTGACAGTCGACGTCGACTACTCCGGTTTCGCGTCGGCCTACGGCGGGGACTGGGCTTCCCGTCTCCGAATGGTGTCGCTGCCCGACGGGAAGCCGCTGCCAGGGCGCAATGACACTCGCGCCAGCAGGGTGTCCGCAGCGGTCCCCGTGTCGGGCAGCGGTGTGGCGACGATGTTCGCGGTGACTGCCGGTGCGTCCGGCGACAATGGTGACTACAACGCAACCAGCCTTTCGGCGGCGGGCACCTGGCAGGTGTCGCAGCAGACGGGTGCGTTCTCCTGGTCCTATCCGCTCAACAATGTACCCGCCACGGGTGGGCCCGAGCCATCAATGGCGTTGAGCTACTCATCGGGTGCCGTCGACGGCCTAACCGCCGGTACCAACACCCAGGGCTCCTGGATTGGGGATGGTTGGGACCTGTGGCCTGGGTTCGTTGAGCGCAAGTTCAAGTCGTGTGCCGATGACAAGGACGCCATGCGGGGCGGTGAACCGAACAATAAGGCGATCAACAGCGGTGACCAGTGCTGGCTCAAGCCCGAGGGCAACGCCACGATCTCCCTGAACGGTCAAGCCACGGAGCTGGTCAAGTCAGCGGGAAACACGTGGAAGGGCGTAGCCGACGACGGCTCGAAGATCGAGCTGTCGAAGGACGCGTCGTTCGCCAACGGCGACAACGACAACGAGTACTGGAAGGTCACGAAGACCGACGGCACCCAGTATTTCTTCGGCCGTAACCACGGCGTCGGCGGCGCGTCGGCAGGTACCGCAACCGATTCGGTGTGGACGGCCCCGGCATACGGCAACCACCCGGACGAGCCCGGCTACGTCGCCGGCGACTACGCGGCCTCGCGGACAACCCAGGCGTGGCGGTGGAACCTCGACTATGTCGTGGATCCGCAGGGCAACACGATGACGTACTTCTACAAGAAGGAAGAAGGCGCCTACGGGCGTGAGGGCGACAAGGCCAAGCGCACCACCTACGACCGCGGCGGCTGGCTCAAGACAATCGAGTACGGCAACCGGGCCGATGCACCGAGCAGCACCTACGCGGCAGCCCGTGTCATGTTCGACGAGGCTGACCGGTGTGCCAGCAACTGCGGGTCCGCCAGTGACCCGGTGACCGCCTCCTGGCTGGACACACCGTGGGATCAGTACTGCAAGGCCGCGCCCTGCACTGACCAACTGTCGCCGACCTTCTGGACGAGTAAGCGGCTGTCACGCATCCGCAGCCAGGTCTACTCCGGCTCCGCCGGGGTGTACAACGAGGTCGAGTGGTGGACACTGCGCCACACGTACCTTCAGGCGGGCGCCAACGAGGGCATGCCGATGTGGCTGGCCGGGATCACCCGCACGGGCAAGGTCACGACGGCTGGCGGCAGCGAGGCCAGCGACCCCGAGGTTGTCTTCGACCCTGGCACGGAAGCGCTCGCCAACCGGGTCGACGCGATGGCCGACGGCCGCTCCAACCTGTTCCGCTACCGCGTACAGACCATCACCACGGAGTCCGGCGCTCAACTCGCAGTCAGCTACTCGCCGACGGAATGTACCCGCAGCAGCCTGCCCGAGGTGCATGCCAACGGGAAGAGGTGCTACCCGGCCTACTACGGGCCCAAGGGTGAGGAGCCCACCCTCGACTGGTTCCACAAGTACCGCGTCGACCGCGTCGACGTCTACGACAACACCGGCGGGTTCACCCACGAGCAGACCAACTACGACTACCTTGACCAGCCGGCCTGGCATTACGACGACTCTGAGTTGACCGAGCCGAAGAAGCGCACCTGGGGCGAGTTCCGCGGCTACGGCAAGGTCCGCGTGCGCACGGGCCTAGAGGCGGGCGTGCAGTCCGCGACGGAGTTCCTCTACTACCGGGGCATGGACGGCGACAAGCAGCCCTCGGGCACGCGCACCGTTGAGATCATCGATTCCCAGCAGACTCGGGTCGCCGACGAGGACCAGTACGCAGGCATGGTCCGCGAAGAGACCACCCTGCTCGGTAAGGATGGTCCCTGGATCGGCGGCACCATCACCACCCCTGTCAAGCAGGGACCGACCGCGACCTCCGGCAATCTCGAGTCCTACATGACCAACACCGGTACGGTCCGTAGCCGACTCAAGCTCGCCAACGGCTCGACCCGGTGGACGAAGACCGTTACCACCTACAACAGCGACAACCTACCCACCAGCGTCGATGACCATGGCGACGAGTCCACCGCCACGGACGACCGGTGTATTCGCACCTGGTACGCCCGCAACGGCACGACCTGGATGCTCGACCTCGCGAAGAAAACCGAAACCGTCGGGGTCAACTGCGCGGCCACGCCGACACTGCCCGGCGACATGCTTTCGGCCACCCGGACGACCTACGACAAGGCCACCAACGACTGGGACACCTACCTACCGGTCCAAGGCAATGTCGCGAAGGTCGAGGAGATCAACACTTGGACGGGCAGCACCCCTAACTGGTTCACCCTCGGCCGCGCCACCCACGACGCGATCGGCCGGGTCACGGAAAGCTACGACGCCCTGGACCGCATCACCAAGACCGCCTACCTCCCGATCGCCGGCGGACCGGTGACGTCGGTGAAGATCACTAACCCTGACCTTCGGGTCAACACTGCCACCTACGCGCCGGCATGGCACCTGCCCACAACGCTGGAAGACGCCAACGGCCTGCGCACCGACCTGACATACGACGGTCTGGGTCGCGTCCGTCAGGTGTGGCTGCCTGGACGCCTGAAAAGCAAACTCCCCACAACGCCGGACAAGGAATACACCTACGACGTCCGCAACACCGCCCCCTCCGCGGTGACTGCGAAAACGCTGCTCCCGTCCGTCACAGCGGCCTACCACACGACCATCACCCTGTACGACGGATTGCTGCGAGCCCGGCAGATTCAGACGCAGGCCCCAGGTGGCGGCCGCGTCCTCAACGACACTGTCTACGACTCCCGCGGGCTGCTCGACTGGGCGTCGCAGCCCTACTACGACACCACCAACACCCCACCCAACAAAACCCTTGTCGGCAGTGTCGGCACCCCGGCGGTCCCCGCGCTCACGCAGAACCTCTACGACGGTGCCGGACGACTGACCGACGCCATCTTCAAGGTAGGCGTCAACCCCACGACCAACGAGAAGTGGCGCACCACCACCACCTACGCTGGCGAGCGCACCAGCGTCATGCCACCGGCCGGCGGCACCGCTACCACCACCATCACCGATGGCCGCGGCCAGACAATCGCCCAGCGGCAGTACAAGGACCGTGCCGCCGTCGGCAGCGACACCGCTGGCACCTACGACGAGTACCGCTACGGCTACACCGACCGAGGTGAACTGGCGAGCGTCACCGACCCGGTCGGAAACACCTGGTCGTACCGCTACGACCAACGCGGCCGCAAGGCCAGCGAGGACGACCCGGACCGAGGCACCAGCAGCTACACCTACAACCTCGCCGGCGAGATGCTCACCTCGACGGACGGCCGGAAACGAACCCTCGCGTACTCCTATGACAAGCTCGGCCGGAAGAAGACCGTCCGAGACGGGTCCACGACCGGCCCTCTGCGAGCCGAGTGGACCTATGACACCCTCACCTACGGCATCGGGAAGCTGACGAAGTCGGTCCGGTACGAGCCGGCAGGTTCCACGAACGCCTACGTCAACGAGGTCGTCACCTACGACGAAGCCGGACGGCCCAAAGACTCCCGAATCACCATCCCGTCCGCCGACGGGGCGCTGTGCGCCTCGGGCACCCTCACACCGTGCTCGTACGGGTACAGCACCACCTACCGCCCGGACGGGCAGGTCAACAACACCACCTTGCCAGCCGCAGCAGGCTTGGCCAGCGAGAAATTGACCTACACCTACAACGACGTCGGTCTGCCCAGCGGCATGCTGTCCGCGTCCCAGATCTACGTCAGCCAGACCGGCTACACCAAACTCGGCCACCAGTGGCAGACGACCCTCGGCGCCACCGGTAAGCAGACCACGATCACCAACACCATCGACCCCAACACCGGCCGGCTCACCAACAGCAACGCAGTGCCAGACCTCAAGCCCGAGATCTTCAACTTCACCTACACGCAGGACCCTGTCGGCAATCTCGAGACCATCACCGACACTCCGGCCGCAGGGGTGGCGGAGACCCAGTGCTACACCTACGACCCACTGCGGCGCCTCACCAACGCCTGGACACCAGCAACCAGCAACTGCAAAGTGGCCCCGGACGCAACGAAACTCGGCGGGCCCGCCCCGTTCTGGCACTCCTACACCTACGATCCCGGCACAGAGAACCGCAAGACCGAAACTATTCGTAGCGCGACCGCGCAAACCACCCGCACCTACAGCTACCCCAGCCAAGGGGTCGGCGTGGGTACCCACCCGCACGCCGTGACGAAGGTTGACTCCACCGGCTCGGTCATTAAGACCGAGAACTACACCTACGACGAGACGGGCAACACCAAGAGCCGACCCGGTCCCGCGGGGCAGCAGACACTCACCTGGGACAACGAGGGTCGCCTTTTCGCAACCGCCGACAACTCCGGCAGCACCAGCTACGTCTACGACGCCGACGGCAACCGTCTAATCCGCCGCGATTCCGCAGGCGCGACCCTTTACCTCCCTGGCGGCATGGAAGTCCGCAAGCCCACCAGCTCTGCTGCTACCGGCACCCGCTACTACAGCCAATCCGGCGGACCTGTCGCCGTCCGGGACTCAACAGGCAGACTCGACTGGATCGTCAGCGACCACCACGGCACCGCCGAGGCGACGATCCGCAGCAGTGACCTCGCCGTAACCCGGCGCCGCAGCCTCCCCTTCGGAGCCGAACGAGGCACCACCCCGACCTGGCCCTCGATGATGGACAAAGGCTTCGTCGGAGGCACCAAGGACAACACCGGGCTGACCCACCTCAACGCCCGCGAATACGACCCCACCATCGGCAGCTTCATCTCCGTGGATCCCGTTATGGACCTCGCCGATCCACAGCAATGGCACGGATACGCCTACTCGCGGCACAACCCAGCCACCTTCAGCGACCCAAGCGGCCTCATCCCCGCGGACTGCGCAACAATCAAGGGCGGCTGCCCGCTCTACCAACCCGGCAACGAAAAGGGCAACCAGGACACCAAGAACGATCCAGACAACCGCTGCTGGCCGGTGAAATGCGATGCCGTCGCAGACGCTGAAAGTGCCTTCGACCCGGACACCTGGACCGACCACATGTCCGACGGGCGGAAGGCGCCGAGCAAGGGTCATGTCGCTCTCCCCGTCTTTGCGCAACTCGCCTACGGCACGCACATCTCGAACCTGACGGCAGTTGAACTGGAACGGCTCCGCACCGATGTTCTCTGCTACAACTACCAGGAAATATGCGACCAAATCATTGCCGAAACCTGGGCCAGCGTCGGCGACTTCCTTGGTGAGATAACTGGAGTCAACGACGGAATCGATTGCGCAAACGGCAGCGTTTCGGGATGCGCATGGACCGCAGTCGGATTCGTGCCGATCGGCAAGCTGAAGGCAGCTGGAAAAATCGGCGAAGCCCTGTTCAGCACGGGCAAGGCACTCTGCAGCTTCAGCGCCGAAACCAAGGTCGTCATGGCCGACGGCACGTCCAAAATGATCAGCGATCTGAGAGTCGGGGACAAGGTCCTGGCCGCCGACCCAGTAACCGGTGCGACAAGTGGACGCACCGTAACCCATACCTGGATCCACGAAGACCGTCTGCGTGATCTGAAAATTGACGGCAAGATTATTTCCACCACGGAGGGGCACCCGTTCTGGAATGCCTCAGCCGGAAGATGGGAGCCGGCAGGTCAGCTCACCTCTCGTGACAGGCTGCTATCCCTTGATGGAACTTCGATTCGCCCCGATGGTCGCCTCGCGCCGACAGCCCGCATTGCGATAGCGTACAACCTTACAGTTGCTGACATTCACACGTATTATGTGCTCGCTGGCAACATTCCCGTTCTTGTGCACAACACGAATTGTGGGAACCTTTTCAAGGGGGATGGGTGGCAGCACGTACTGAATGAACACGTAGACGGAAGTCCAGGTGTGGTATCAAATAACACCACATTCTCCAACTATTTGGACGTGGATGACATTGGAGGCTTGATCGAGGACACTGCCAAAGCTCGCGGAGTCCCGAATACTCCTGATCCAGTAACGGGGCTTTCCCGGGACGGAACGAAGCATACGGTTGATTTCGGCTATCCCATCGGATCCCGTGGCGAGACAACCGTAGAGGTTATCCTGAATCCTGACGGCTCTCTCCGTACTGCATACCCGAGGTGATTGTATGGATAATTTCATCCTACGCTGGCGCATTGGAAATCCTGGCTCAGCCACGTTTACCTTGGATTTCCTGCAAGAGACGGTCGAGGTTCACACGACCTATGTCGCTGACGGTCTGGGGTCTGTGATGCAAGCAGCCCTCGACCTCCAAGGTGGGTCTAGCTCCGCGATAGCGTTTCTGCCGGCCGAGCCGGGAGGCACTTGCTTATTCTTCGCGGGTGCCGATTCGCAGGTTTATTTACAGGTCGTTGAATTTGAAGACATGTCATCTGAGAGCCACCGCTGGGGTGGTGGACGACTTCGCTGGAATGGCCATGTAAGCATCGAACATTTCGTCCGTCAGGCCGTGAATATGGCGGAGGATGTTTTGGTTGAGTATGAAGATGCGGCATCATACCGTGCTGCTTGGGGAGGCATCCCATTTCCAGATAACAAGCTTCGGAGTCTTCGTGATCGCATCGATGCAATGCCAATCGGTGAGGTGAAGCCTGAATAGCTAGAGTCGTCGCCCGGTTACCGGTGAGGGCGCACGTCGTTGAACGTGTCGTTACGGGCAGGTGCGGCGTGTGCGGACGTGCCGGTCGGCACCACCGTTCCCACCATGGCGAGGACGATGGCCGTTGCCAGCGCCAATATTCGCTTCTTCAATGCGGCTCCAATCGGACAACCGTGTTGGACGTGTGGCAATCGCATCAGCTGCGTATATGCATCACAATGGATCGAACGTTCGGGTCCGTCCGAGACAGCCCCGGACAGCACTGGCCGCACGACAGATCGACGACTATGGTGATCATCTACAGAGCAACGTCAGTACGGGGGAACGTATGACTGAGCTTGTTGATGGGTTGCCGAGCCCGGATGGGCTCACCGGCCCGGGCGAGTACGTTGCCGCCCTCCGCCAGCTGCGGGCGTGGTCGGATCTGTCATATCGGCAGCTGGCCCGCCGGGCGGAGGCCGTGGGCGAGATGCTGCCCGCGAGTACGACCGCCTCGATGCTTGCGCGCTCGAGCCTGCCCAGGAGCGACGTCGTCGCGACGTTCGTTCGGGCTTGTGGGCTCGACGAGACGGTCGTCCTCATGTGGGTTACGGCGCGCAACACGCTCGCCGCCGCATCCACCCGGACAGCCGCCGCGGCGCCTGTCACGTATGACACGTCGCAGCCCGCACCGAACGGTGGATCCGTGCCTGCCATGCTGCCCGCCGACATCGCCGACTTCACCGGTCGCGAGGACCACGTGGCATCGCTGCACGAGTTCCTGTCGGGCGCGACGGATACCGACGGGCACCACCACGCGCCGGCCATCGCGACGATCAGCGGCATGGGTGGCATCGGCAAGACCGCCCTCGCGGTGCACGTCGCACACCGGCTGGCCGGCACCCACCCCGACGGTCAGCTCTACGTGAACCTGCGCGGTGCCGACGCGTCGCCGCTGCAGTCCGGCGACGTCCTGGCCCGCTTTCTGCGGGCGCTGGGCGTACCGAACCAGGTGATTCCGGCCGACGAGACCGAACGCGCCGAGCTGTACCGAAGTCGCCTCGCCGACCGCTGCGTACTCGTAGTCCTCGACAACGCCGCCACCGAGGAACAGGTCCGACCGTTACTGCCCGGCACGGCGAGCTGTGCTGTCATCCTGACCAGCCGGGCACGACTCACCGGCATCGAGGGTGCTCGCCGCGTCGACCTCGACGTGTTCCCGCCTACCACGGCGATCCGCCTCCTGGCCAGGATCACCACGGACGAGCGGGTGACCGCCCAGCACACGGGGGCGGCACAGATCGTCACGTTGTGCGGTGGGCTACCACTGGCGGTGCGCGTCGCCGGTGCACGCCTCGCCGCCCGACCCACCTGGCACCTCGGACACCTGGCGACGATGCTCGGCGACGAGCGACGCCGTCTGGACCAGTTGACAGCCGGCGACCTGGCGGTACGCGCCTCGCTCGCGCTGAGCTACCAGGGGCTCGATCCGACGGTACGGCGGCTGTTCCGGCTGCTCGGCCTCTTCGACCTGCCAGACTTTCCGGCCTGGTTCGCCGCGGCCATGCTCGAGTCGACGTTGGACACGGGAATCGAGCACGCCGAGACGTTGGTGGATGCACAGTTACTCACCGCAGCTGACACCGATGTGGCCGGGCAGCAACGCTACCGCTTCCACGACCTGGTACGAATATTCGCTCGTGAACGCGCAGAGGTCGAGGAGACCGGCGAGTCGCTTGCCAGCGCGCTCACCCGTGGATTCGGTGGCTGGCTGGCCCTCACCGAGCGGATGGCTCGACACATCCCCGGGCCGTGCTATGCGGCGATCAGTGGGCCCGGACCGCGCCCGGCCACGGGCTGGGCCGAGCGGTACGCGCCGAATGTCGACCCGGGCCTGTGGTTCGACGCCGATCGGACGGCGCTGCTGTCCCTGATCCGGCAGGCATGTCTGCTCGGCCGCGACGACGTGGCGTTCGACCTGGCCGGCTGCCTGGAGAAATACTTCGACGTGCGCGGTATGTACAGCGACTGGATCGACACCAACACCGAGGTCATGTCGGCGTGCCGCGCGGCAGGCAACCTGCTCGGTGAGGCGGTCATGCTACGCGGCCTGATCGACGTAACCACGTGGACCACCGACGGCGGTGACGGCGAAGCGATGTCCCGGATGCACGACGACGCGTTCCGGTTGTTGGACATGTTCACCCAGCTGCGGCACGAGCAGGGCATCTGCGACGCCGCGGTGATGTGCTCCTGGGCGCTCACCGCCGCCGGCGACCACCCCGCCGCAATCACCTACGCCACACGCGCCCTTCAGTTGGCCAACCAATCGGAGCACCAGGGCGGCCGGATCCGCGCCCGGTTGGCGTTGTCCATCGCCCACTACGAGCAGGGACGGTTCGATCACGCCGCCGCTGGCCTGGTCCACGCGCTGGACGAGGCGCGAGCCCTGGACAATCCGCGCTGGGTCGCGACCGTTCTGCAGTTCGCCGGCATCACCCATCGCCAGCTCGACAACCTCGAGCACAGTCAACAGATGCTCCGCGAGTCGCTCACCATCTCGCGTCATTACGGCGACACCTACACCGAAGTCCTGACGCTGCTCGCGCTGGCTCGGCTGGACCTCCAGCGCGGTGATCCGGCCGCCCGCACCACGGCAGAGACGTCGGTGGCGCTCAGCCGGGAGTACCACATGAGCCACCACTTGGCCGAGGCGTTGGAGGTGCTGGGCGAAATCGAGTTGGCCGACGGGTTCCCCGCACGGGCGATCGGTCACCTTGAGGAGTCGGTCGCCATCTGGCGCACCCGCGGGTGGCATTCGATGCAGGCCACCGCACTCACGAATCTGGGCAAGGCGTACGCGCAGATCGAACCGCTGGCCGCGCGAGGGGCGTTCGAGGAGGCCGGGGCCATCCTCACCCGACTCGGCGACACCGCCAGACTCGCCGAACTCCTCCCGTACATCTCGACGCACGGGACCGAGTGCCGCCAGGAACCGACGCCGCCGCGCGTGGGGTGATACCTGCGTCAACGCGACGGTACGTCGCCGAAGATCGCCGCCGCGCGGTGTGCCAGCTCTGCACGGTCCAGCTTTCCGTTCGGAAGCGACGGCAGGCGGGTGACGGGTCGGAACGCCCTGGGTACCGCGACTGCTGGAAGTCGCCGCAGCAGATGGGCTCTCAGCTCTCCTTCGTCGATGCCAGACAGGCCGGTGAGGAAGGCGGCGACCCGGGACTCGTGCACGCCGATGGCCGCATCGGTAATTCCGGGAAAGGTGAGCAGAGCGCTTTCAATCTCGGCTGGCTCGATACGCACCCCACCCAGTTTGAGCTGATCATCGGCACGGCCATGATACCTCAACAGGCCATCGTCACCGCAGCTGACGATGTCCCCGGTACGGTACTCGCGCTTCTCGTTCGCCACCCCGGGCGAGGAGATGACGAGTTCGCCATCTTGAATGGATACTGTCGTCCCGGGAATGGGTCTGCCAATGGGTACGGGGTTTTCGCCAGAGGCACACTTGTGCACCGTGCTCCACACCGTGCACTCGGTTGGGCCGTATTCGTTGTACAGAGCGGTTCGTGGCACGATTTCGAAGTGCTGCCGAACAAGTTCGGGCGAGCAGGTCTCCCCGGCGACGATCACGGTCGTGAGCGATTCAATCGGTGAACGCAGCAGGAGCCGGTAGAGCGAGGGAACCATGAGCGTGTGGGTCGGATGGTACTCCCGACCGGCCTTCAGAACGGCGGGCAGGTTTGCTGGCCTGTCGCTGGGGATGATGAGTGTCGAGCCAGTGCACAACGTCCAGTAGATACCCGCCACCGAGCTGTCGAAGGATATGGACGAGCACAACAGGAATCGTTGTGGTGGCTCACGGTAATACTCGATCCGGGCTGCGGTGGAGTAGCTCAGCGCTGTCCGGGAGACTGTCACCGCTTGGGGGTTGCCAGTCGAGCCGCTGGTGAAGATGGTGTAGGCGTACGGGCCGTCCCGCCAGGGCGCCTTCCCTTCAGGCAGTGCGGCGATCAGGTCCTGGGTGAGGTGGATACGCGCCCCGCTGCGCTGCTTCATCTGCCGCTGCCGTTCAGCGGGGAACGCCATATCGATGGGCACGTATCGGGCGCCGGCCCGCAGCACCCCCAGCATCCCGGCGATTGCCCATCGGGACAGCGGGGCGTGCACACCAACGGGCTCGCCCACGGCCACGTCCCGGGTCTTCAGATAGCTCGCTATGGAGCCCGACACGCGTTCCAGTTCCCCGTACGTGGTTGAGCCGTGACGGTCGACGAGCGCGATGGTAGCGGGAATCTCGCACATGCGTGCCCGGATCATCGCCAACACATCGCTGGTCATCGCGGTCGGCCCACCACTGGAAGGCTCTTGATGCCGGCAAGCCACGTTGAGCGGACGTGAACGATGTCGCCGGCAAGCTCGAAAGAAGTAAACCGTTGAAACATCTCCTCGAAAACGATCCTCAGCGCTAGCCGCGCAAGCGCCGCCCCGATGCAGTAGTGCGCCCCGGCACCGAAGGCCAGGTGGCGCTGCCCTCGGCGGGAGGGATTCAGCCGGTGGGGATCTGGGAAGTAGCGCTCGTCGCGGTTGGAGGAGCCAATCCACAGCACCACCGCATCTCCGGAGGCGATTGCCTTTCCGTTGATGGCTGTGTCCTGGGTCGCCGTACGCAGGAAGTGCCCGGCGGGAGAGGTCCAGCGGATCGCTTCCTCTACTGCGCCGGGGATGAGAGCGTGCCTCGCAGCCCACGTCGGGTACTGACCGGTGCGCAGCAGTTCGGCGAGCGTCGCAGTGGGAACGTGAGCGATGGCGGCCGCAGAGCCCAGAATCAGGCTGTAACAGTTGGCCACTACTCCACCGGCGCTGATCGGAAGCGCCAACAGCGTGTCCACCAAGTTGCCACGCGGACGCTTACGGTGTTCCAGCGACAGGTTCAGCAGGTAGGCGAACAGCTCGCGGTGGCCCCGGTCAAGGGTCGCCTGAGGGCCCTCTTCGACCGCAGTGTCCGGGTCGTGTTCGGCGACCGACATCGCCACCAGGCGAGCGATCAGCGGCCAGTCCTGGGCCGGGATGCCCATGAGCGGCCCAAGGAACGCCATCGGGAGCGGCGAGATGGCGGTCGCGAAGTCGAAGCTCCCTGACAGCGACCCCAGCAGATCTCGGACATGTTCCCGGACGGCGGCAGCATGCTGCTGAACGGCACGCATCGCCAGTTCGCGCTGTAGGGGTCCGCGAATTCGGGCAAGCTCCGGCGGATCGGTCGCAGAGAACTGCTGCCCCTGGGCGGGCTCCGGCCGGCCGAGCATGTTGAGCATGACGCCGCCGGTAGAGGAGAAGGTGGCATGGTCCGACAGCACCCTCTCGGCGCCGTCGAACGTGGAGACGGCCCAGAAGCCTTTGCTGCCGACAGCTTGCCACCGCACCGGTTCTCGCTGGCGCATCGCCTGCCATACCGCGTGCGGGTCGCCGTCGGCGAACAGCGCTGGGTCGCTGAGGTCGATTCGTGCGAGGTCGATGGCTGCCACATCGGTTGACGGGACCAGGTTCATACCGCCGAGACCTCCTGCAGAAGATCGGCGATAGTGGGCTTGAGGAACAGAACCGCCGCGTCGATCTCTATGCCGAACTCTTCGTAGATGTCCATCAGCAGGTCCGCGGCCAGAAGGGAGTCGCCGCCGAGGGCGAAGAAGTTGTCCTCGACGGTGACCGTCGGAACACCTAGTTTCTCGCTCCACAGCTCGATCAGGCGGCCCTGGAGCTCAGCTCGCTGCTGCATAAAGGTCTCCCCACGTGTCGACGAACCGCTGAACGAGGGCCCGCATCCCAGATTCGCGATAAAGATCATCCCGGTAGCGCAGGCACACGGTGTAGACGCCGCCGTATCCGAGTTCCAGCCAGAAGGCGAGCCCGTTGACGGGCAGTATCGGTCCGCCGAGACCCAGACCGGCGGGAATGGTGAGGGGCTCAATGCTGTCGTCAGCCGGAACCTGTATCACCTCGAACTGAGCCAGGGCAGGGCCACCGCGGGCGAAGAGGGCGCCGGCAGCAGGCATCGTCTCCACGAGCACCGGGAAGGGAATTTCCTGCGCGTAGGCCGCAATAAAGGCCCGCTGCACAGCGGGCAGGTCCGTTGTCGTCAGCCGCACAGGCAACACGTTCATGTAGAGGCCCACGGTGTCCCACTCGGACCGGTCGCGCCCGTAGGTCAGCACCGGGATGAGCAGATCTCGGCCTGCGCTCAGCGGCTGAAGAGCATGGGCGAATGCGGCGAACAGCACCACGAACGCGGTGCTTCGCGCCGCACGGCCGACAACATCCGCCTGGGCCCGCGTGATATCGGTCCTGATCCGCAGCTCTCGTGTGATCTCGGGCTCGCCGGAGCCACCGTCCGTGCTCAAGGTTGGGACATCGGCGAGCGCCTGCTCCCAGAACGGGACGGCTCGGGGCATCCTTTTGAGCTGCTTCACCGACACCTCGTGTCGGTAGGACGGACCCGGAGTGTCGTCCCCCTCGAGCACGTCACAAATCAGGACACGCATCGACCAGGGGTCGGACACCGTGTGGTGCGCCACGAGCAGTAGTTCACAGTCGTTCACGTACGCCCAGAGTAGGCACGGCGACTCCGGCGGATAGCTTGCCGCCGACGCCGCCGCCCAGACATCGTCTACTTCCGCCAGTGGCACCGGGCCGGCGCCGAGCACGGGATGCTGGCACACGGCGGTGTCGAGGCGGCCTTGCATCCAGTCGAGATCCGGCTTCTCCGGCAGCCGCACTCCGGCAATGGCGACGAATCGCTCAGCGGGAATCCCGCTGCCGGCCCACGCGAGAATCCGCTGTCCGTAGGGCATGTCAGCCAACGTGTATCGCCTCCTCGTTCCGCATTCCGGCGGCATCAGCGGGCAGGTCGCGCATCCAGCGCAGAGGTGAGAGAAGCACCCACAGTCCTGAGGCCCACACTCCGGCTGCGGCGATCCACAGGGTCGGACGGACGCCGATCCAGGAGCCCAGCGCGCCGCCCAGGAGCGCGCCCAACGGCATCACCCCGAAGATGACCCACCGCACGGAAGCCGTCATTCGTCCGAGCAGTTCCGGTGGGCAGACCCGTTGGCGGTAACTGATCGATGCGGCGTTGTAGATGGCGAACAGTGCGCTGAGTGCCGCCATGCCGAGGGTGTAGGTCGCCATGCCCCAGCCCGGCCGCGACGCGGGGACGAGCAGGACCAGCCAGCCCAGGCCGATTGGTGCAGCCCAGATGATCCTCGCCGAGCCCATTACACGGGCCAATCGTCCCGATACCAGCCCCCCACTGATGCCACCGATGGTGACCAAGGCGAGAGTCAGCGCGACCTGACCCTCGGACAGCTGCAGAACCCGCACCAGATACAGCACCGAGAGAGCGAAAATCATCTGGCTGAACAGATTCAGGGTCGCCGCCGCCGCAACCAACCTCGGCATAATGGGATGACGGAACACAAACGAGAATCCCTCGGCCAACTCTCGACGGAAATGCCGTTTGCGCGCCACAGCCCGCGCCGGCTCATCTCGACGAATCAACAGCAGCGATAAGGCATTGCCAAGGTAGGCCAAGGCATCCAACCCCACCGTTCTTGCCACGCCCAACATCGAAATGAGCGCGCCGCCGACACTGTACCCGGCGATCATCGAAACCGAATAGGTCGTGCTCATTTTCCCGTTGGCATCAAGCAATTGGTCAGGCGGCACGATCGTCGGCACCAGACTGTGGTGAGCGGTTTCGTAGAGCACCGTGCACACGCCCGAAAGCAACGCCACAATCCAAAGCTGCGCCATCGTGACCCAGCCCGACCAAGCGCCCACGGCGACCGTGGCCACCAGCCCGCCCCGCAGAAGATGGCAAATGATCATTATCATTCGCTTCGGCCAGCGGTCTACCCAGACCCCGGCCGGCAGTGAAATCAACAGATAGGCGACCATCCTCGTCGCGGTTAGCACGCCGGCCTCCAACGCGCTCGCCTCAAGAACGGTTACAGCAAGTAGAGGAATGGCGAGCAACGAGATCGCATCGCCGGTTTCGCTCAACGTCCGCCCCGACCAGAGCACCATAAAATCGCGGTGACGCCACAGGCTCCGACTCATCGCGCCGCCCCTTGCCGCAATATCGCCGTCATCGAACTCAGCAATCTCTCCAGATCCTCCCGCTCGTAACCCGATCGCATGACACGAAGGGTCAGACTGACCTCAGGGAAGACGCTGGCAATGAGGTAGAAGCTCGGACCGCTGCGTCCTCGTGGCGGCAACCACTCAATCCGGCTATGTCCAAGAGCACCACCGGCCGCGGCACCAGTTCCGGGTGGCGGCGGGACGAACGTGAAGAAGCATCCCCGGTCGAGGTCCAGTGGCGCGACCGCAGCGGGGTCGACGATCCCGTGCTGAAGGGCGCGTATCGCGTTGATGTTGACATCGGCGGCAACGGCAGCGAACGGGCGTCCCGGGTCTCCGGCGCCGCGGACCGGAACCCACTGCGTCATCGATGAGACAAGGTTTCGTACCGATGGCTCCAGCCGGTTCGCGGACAGCAGGCACAGCAGGGGTGGGTCTGCCCCGGCCGCGCCGGCGAGAGCGCGCGAGTAGGCCGCGAGAAGCAGATTGGGTAACGTTACTTCCAGTTTCTGTGCTGTTTGCCGCGCAAGATTGAAGGAGATCCCAGTATGTGCGCAGGCCCGCAAAAGGCCCTGGCGCACAATCCCCGCCTCCTGTGGCGCGGCAGCGATCGTCTGTTCACGATACTCGGCGGCAGCCGCGAGCCTCGCTACGTATACCGGTTCTCTTTGACGTGCGGCCAGCCCTCGGGGCGTGGGGGCCGGCCGCATTGCCTGTCGCGATTCGATCAGTGACTGGAAGTCCTGCTGAAGGACCGTCAGGGCCGCGCCGTCGGCGGCAAGGTGGTGGATAACCAGCTGGACCTGGCACGTCAATCCGTTCTTCTGGACCGCCCAGGCCCGCCACGGCGCCTGCTCGGTCAGGTCGAACGGAAGCCGAAGCTGCTCGGCAGCCATTGCCGACCACTGTTCCTGCTCAACCGTTCCTTGGTAAGCGGCTGGAGCGGAGGCGGCAACAACCTGACGGACGTCACTGGAGCCGCCGTCCCTAACGTAACGCGTCCGTAGGGACTCATGCCGTTCCGCAAGCGCGGCAAGTGCCCACCTGACTTCATCCGTGCCCATGCCTGGTGGCACTGCCCAGATCGGGTTCATATTTGATTCCCAGCGCTGACTGGCGGGGCGACGCACGGCGTCCTGCCATAGCGACAACTGCCCCATAGTCAGCGGATGGATGTTCTCAACGTTCCCAGCCACCACGATATCTCCACAGGAATCGGGGCGGTCGCGGCTGTCGCACCGGCCGCCCCGACCCTACGAGCATGGTTTCTGCCGGGACTCAGCCAGCGCAGTCGTTCTTCACCATTCTCTTCACCTCCCCCGTTGCTCCGGATTGGTGTTCGGAACACCGTCGACCTTGACATCCGGCGGCGAGCAGCGTCAACGGAAGGGGCTGTACGCGAGTGTCCGAAAGCGTGCGAGATCATGCGGGTCGCGCTCAACCTATTGTGGTTTCACACCATGCGGCCGCATGGTGTGGCTGATCCCCTTGGCCGTGTGTGGGCCCACCTCGACTCATCACCACGGCCCTGCTACTTCAGACGAGATCGGGTACGCGCGAGGCGCTGACCGGTCCGAGCTGGCAGAAGGCCGCTCCGACCGACCGCGTTGGTTGCTCACTCACCCGCCAGCGCTGCTTGAGTTGGGCCAGCTCGAGGCCGCGCTGGCGGAGACTCGAGCTGCACAGGCGTTGCTGAACGACGCCGAACTCCCGCCGACCAGCGGGCTGTATTCGCCGCGGCGCTGGCTAATGGGCACGGGCACGCGCTCACCGTCCGGGGCCTGCCGAAGCTGCAATGCCTCGTGCGTCGCGGGACCGGTTCAGCGCTCCGGCTGCGCCGGGTGATGATGCGCGAGCTTCAGAGTTGCGCTGAGCGTCATCGGCGGTGGGGCAACGGGTCGTGTCGCCTCTCGGACACCAGAGTTCGTGGATATCCACGCGAGATCAACTCCCCTCGCGTGGGGGCGAGAACCGGTACGTGGCATCTTTGCAACCAGGCGCCGGGAGTGTCTTCCACCTGCGCTGACACCGCTGTGTCCGCCCTGGCGGGGGGCCTAGGTGAGTCCCGGCCGCCCGCGTCCCCGCCAGCCCGACGAACAGCTCGTCGAGGCCCTCGTGCCAACCCCGCTGCCCGTCGCGGTACCGGAGCCGGCGCCGCTGCCGACATTGCCCACGCCTGCCGCCCCCAGTGGCGATGGCCGCCTGCTGTTCGACGTGGCGCGCCCCGACGCCGCGGGCCGCGTCACTGCTCGTGCGCTTCTGCGGGCGTTGGGCTGGACACCGGGCCTCACGCTGCATGTCGACGTCGTGACCGGCGCAATCCTGATCACCCCGGCCGCCGATGGCGCGCACGAAGTGGGCGCCCGCGAGGAGCTGCCCCTACCGGCCGCCGCCCGACACCTGTGCGGCATCGCTCCCGGCGAACCCGTGCTTCTGGCTGCCCTGCCCCGCCCAAACACCATCGCGGCGGTCCTGGCCGACCTGCACGCCCGCATCCTCGGAGAGCCCTCATGACCACGGATCCCGACCGTGTCGCCACCGCCCGGGCGCTGCTCAAGCACCTGGGCGTCACTGCCGCCGGCCTTACCGACAGTAACCGGCCCGCCATGCCGACAGTCGCCGAGTACCTTCCTGCTGTTATCGCGGCGGCGAGCCCGGCCACCCGACGCACCTACGGCAGCTCTTGGCGACGAATGGCCGCGGCCTACGGCGATCGGCGCATCGACGCAGTGCGGGCCAGCGACATCGAAGCCCTCATGCGACAGGCCGCCGTAGGCGCCCGCCCTCGCCGCAACTCCCGAAACGGCCGGCACGCCGGCGAGCACCTCATCGCCGCAGCCCGCGCCTTCTACAACCGCGCCATCGACGACGGTTATCTGACCATCGTGGACAGCCCTGCCTACCGGGTCCGCAAACCTCGCCGGCTGCCCAACACTCGCCGTGCTCTCACCCCTGACGAACTGTCCGACATCAACGCCGCCGCCCGCAGCGGCGGCCACGACATCGTGCTCGACGCCCTACTGCTGCGCCTGCACACCGAAACGGCCTGCCGACGCGCCGGCGCGCTCGCGCTGCGCCTGACCGACCTGGACGCCGACCACGCGCTCATCAGGCTGCGCGAGAAGGGCGGCACGCAACGCTGGCAGCCCATCACACCGATGCTCGCCAGCCGACTGGACGATCACGCCCGAGCCCGCGGCGCCGTCGCACCGACCGACGCGCTGCTGCGCTACCGCAATGGCCGACCCGCCACCTATCGGCGCTACGACCTGTTGTGGAAACGCATCGGCCGACAGTTACCGTGGGTCGCCGCCCAGGGAATCACCACGCACTGGCTGCGCCACACCACCCTGACCTGGGTCGAACGCCACTCCGGCTACGGTGTGGCCCGCGCCTACGCCGAACATACCGACCGCTGCGGACCCGCCACCACCACCTATATCAAAGCTGACCTCCGCGCCGTCGCCGCCGCTCTAAGCGCCCTCACCGGTCACCCACCCCCAATGGCCATCGAACAGCAAGGGCGCCCACGGCCATCGGCGTAGCCTGTCGAGCCGCCGATCCAACAGACGTGACCAGCTCGAGCGCTACCGTTCCCGCGCTACACGCGAGACCGCCGGAGTCGATGACCAGCGCGCCACGTCGGGCTCCAGTGGACGCGGCACGCCAGGGCGATCGCGTCAAGATCGAGCACGGCGAGTAGGGCAGCAATGCCGCAGCCGCCGGCCTGCCGGCTCAGAATGCGATCGGTGCCGATGGGCGGCTCGGCGAGCCGAATGACGGTCTACCGTTGACGCGCGGAAGAGACCGCACCGGCGGCTAAGGGCCCAGCCAGCCTGCCGCAGTTCACACACGGCCCGACTAGAGGCGCGGCGGCTGGCCGCACAATGGCTGGCCCGGTCGCGTGAAATCACTCGCCTTCGGCTGCCGACGTGAATCCCGAGCTGCGGCGAGTCATCGCGAATAGATCGCCCGAAGGGGGCGCTGCGCTCGGGCTGCATCACGGCGTCGCCATCGAAGAGCAGGTCCTGCGGCCGCGTCCCGAGTACGCCTTGAGCCCCGACCGGGTGTTCTCAGCTGATCTTGAGTGATGCCGGACAAGACGACAGCTCTAAAGGGCTAAGCCAGCGCGGTTCACCGCTCGATCATTTGCATCTGCTCGTCGGTGTGGTGGCCGCCTTCGGCTACGGGTAGGGCGGTGAGGGTCGCGATCTGCTCGGGCGTGAGCGTGACGGCGTCCGCGGTGGCGTTCTCCTGCACCCGGCTGACCCGCTTGGTGCCGGGGATGGGAACGATGTCGTCGCCCTGGGCCAGCAGCCAGGCCAGTGCCACTTGGGCCGAGGTGGCGCCGACCTGATCGGCGACTGCCTTCACCTGGTCGGCGAGGCGCAGGTTGCGCTGGAAGTTCTCGCCGGTGAAGCGCGGGTGGTTCTTGCGGAAGTCGCTGTCATCGAGCTTCTCGACGTCGGCCGGGGTGCGCAGGGCGCCGGTGAGGAAGCCGCGGCCGAGGGGGGAGTACGCGACCAGGCCGATGCCGAGCTCGCGCAGCAGCGGCAGGATCTCCTCCTGGTCGCGCGTCCACAGCGAGTACTCCGACTGCAGCGCGGTGACCGGGTGCACGGCGTGTGCGCGGCGGATGGTGTCGATCCAGGCCTCGGACAGGCCGACGTGCCGGATCTTGCCGTCCTGCACGAGTTGTGCGAGGGCGCCCATGGTGTCCTCGATGGGGGTGTCCGGGTCGACGCGGTGCTGGTAGTACAGGTCGATGTGGTCGGTGCCGAGGCGCTTGAGTGAGCCGTCGACCGCGCTGCGGATGCTGTCTGGGGTGCTGTCCGGCTTGCCGGCGCCACGGCCGGTGTGCGAGATCAGGCCGAACTTGGTGGCCAGCACGACCTGGTCGCGGCGGCCTTGTAGGGCCTTGCCGACGAGTTCCTCGTTGACGTAGGGGCCGTAGACCTCGGCGGTGTCGATGAGGGTGACGCCGAGGTCGATCGCGCGGTGGATGGTGCGGATGGACTCGGCGTCGTCGCTGCCGGCGCCGCTGTAGCCGTGTGACATTCCCATCGCGCCGAGGCCGATGCGGGCGACCTCGAGTTCACTGAGCTTCGCGGTACGCATGGTGGTTCCTCCGTGTCGTGGTGCGTCGAACCCCGCTGCCCCCGGCGGGGCAGCGGGGTCGGTTGGATCAGGCTTCGGGGATCTCGCGGCCGAAGCTCTCGAGGGTGATGGCCTCCGGCTCGGGGCCGCCGCGCTTGCCGGTGTCCAGGGCGTCGATTGCGGCGAGCTGCTCGCCGGTGAGCTCGAAGTCGAACACATCGAAGTTTTCCGCGATCCGGGCCGGCTTGGTCGACTTCGGGATCGCCGAGCGGCCCTGCTGCAGGTGCCAGCGCAGCATCACCTGCGCGGGGGTCTTGCCGTGCGCCGTGGCGATCTCACCGATCACCGGGTCCTGCAGCGTGCTGGTGTGCTCGCCGTCGCGGTAGAACGTGATGCCGCCGATTGGCGACCACGCCTGCGACAGGATGCCGTGCTGGGCCCCGAAGGCCTGCACCTCGCGCTGTTGGAAGTACGGGTGCACCTCGATCTGATTCACCGCCGGCACGACGGTGGCCGTGTCGAGAAGCCGGGTCAGGTGCTCGACCATGAAGTTGCTGACGCCGATGGCGCGGACCTTGCCGTCGGCCAGCAGTGTCTCCAGCGCCCGGTACGCGTCGAGGGTCTTGTCGAACTCCGACGGCAACGCCTGGTGCAGGATGAGCAAGTCGATCTGGTTGACGCCCAGCTTGCGAGCACTTTTGTCGAAGCCGTGCAGGGTCTCGTCGTACCCGTAGTCGCTGATCCAGATCTTGGTTTCGAGAAAGACCTTGGAGCGGCCGACGCCGGACGTGGCGATGGCCTCGGCGACTTCGCGCTCGTTGCCGTACGCGGCGGCGGTGTCGATGTGCCGGTAGCCGGTCGACAGGGCCGCCTGGACGGCGTCGCGGGTCTCGTCCGGCGGGGTCTGGAAGACACCGAAGCCGATGGGGGGAATCGTGACGCCGTTGTTCAGCGTCAGCGGCGAAGCGGTGGACATGAAAAGCGTTTCCTCTCAGTATCGGGGGAGCAGGCGGAGGGTGACCCCGTGCGCTTCCTCTCCCACGACGGAGCCCACGATGGCGGGCCCGTACCGGTCGTACTTGGCGTGGTAGGCAACGTCGATGGCGGCCTGGACGTCGGGGTTGGCAGGTTCGGTGAACACCACATCGCGTTCCAGGCCGCCGGCGCGGATACACCCCGCACCGACGCGTACAGCCCGGGCGTACCAGGCGTTGGCCGGGCCGCGGGCCGAGCGGACGTACAGCTCGTCACCGGCGCGGACAACCCACATCGTCACCCACCGGCTGAGTGTGCCGTCGCTGCGCCGTGACGCGAGCTGCAGCTCCTCGGCGCGGCAGATGGTGGCCAGCTCTTCGCCTGTCCAGGACGTCGTCACAACTTCGGGTTCCACAACTCTTCCTCCAGGCCCTTCCGACAAATGACGTACCCAGCCTGGTGTCAGCAAACATCGGTGTTCCGGTTACAGGGAGTTTCTGCCGAAAGGGGTACGGGCAGAGTCCCCCAGCGCAGGTTCGAGCCGGGGACCGGTCGGTCAGCGATGGTGCGGCGAGTGCTCGTGACCGTCGTCGGCGTCACTCTCGTGGGAAGTCGGTGCTGACGCTCAGCTCCCGCCAGGCCTCGAGTTCCGCGCGTTGGCTGTCGAGGGCCTCGCCGATGACTTTCACCGCGTCCGAGCCGAGCAGAAGCAGGGTCGGTGGGTGTCCGGCTTCGACGGCGGTGATCAGGGCTGTGGCGGCTTTGGTCGGGTCGCCGGGTTGGGTGCCGTGGGTGCTGTCGTTCTCCTTGCGACGCTTGCCGGCGGTAGCGGTGTAGTCGTCGATGACCGTGGCGGATTGGGTCAGCGAGCGACCGGCGAAGTCGGTGCGGAAGGCGCCGGGCTCGACCGTGGTGACCCTGATCCCGAGCGGCTCGACCTCCTTGCGCAGCGTGGCGGACATGCCTTCGAGCGCTGCTTTGCTGGCGGAGTAGTAGCCGGAGCCGGGGTTGAAGGAACGCGCCCCGATCGAGGAGATGTTCACGATCGTGCCGCTGCGCCGCGTCCGCATGCCCGGAAGCACCGCCTTGATCATGGTGACCGGGCCGAAGAAGTTCGTGGCGAACAACTTTTGCACGTCGGCGTCGTCGCCTTCCTCGACCGCGGCGCGGTAGCCGTAGCCGGCGTTGTTGACCAGCACGTCGATGCTGCCAAAACGGTCCACAGCCTGCTCAACGGCGGCGGTGGCCTGCGCGGGGTCGGTCACGTCCAGGGCAATGGCCAGAGCCTTCCCGGGGTGGTCGTCGGCGAGGTCCTGGACCGTGGACGCGTCGCGGGCGGTGACGACGGCGTTGTCGCCGCGGGCGAGAACCGCGTCGGCGAGGGCGCGGCCCAGGCCGCTGGAGCAGCCGGTTATCAACCAGGTGGTCATGTGTTTCTCCTAAGCGATCAGGCGCCGATGCGGACGAGCGACTTGGTGGCGCGGCGGTCAATCATCGCGTCGTAGGCGTCCTTGACGTCGTCCAGGCCGGTTTCGTAGTCGAAGACCAGACCCGGGTTGATCCGCCCGCGCAGGACGTCGTCGAGCAACTCGGGGATGTAGCGGCGGGCCGGGGCGACACCGCCGCGCAGGCCGACGTTGCGGAAGATGACCGTCTGCAGCGGAACGGTGGAGTCGTGCGGCACCCCGACGGCGCCGACGATCGAGCCGACCCGGGCGATCCCGAAGGCGGTAGCCATCGACTGTCCGGTGCCTACGCACTCCAGGGCGGCGTCGACGCCGAGTCCGCCGGTCATGTCCATGACCAGTTTGGTGGCGTCGTCGCCGCGCTCGGCGACGATGTCGGTCGCGCCGAACTCCCGCGCGAGGGCCTGGCGGACCGGGTTGCGGCTCAGCGACACGATCCGCTCCGCGCCCAGACGCTTGGCCGCGATCACCGCGCACAGGCCCACCGCGCCATCACCGACCACCGCCACGGTGTCTCCGGGCTTCACGCCGGCACTGACGGCGGCGTGGTGCCCGGTGCACATCACATCCGACAACGCCACCAGCGACTTCATCACCGCGTCGGAATAGTCGCCGGCCGGCACCTTGACCAGCGTCGCATCAGCGTACGGAACCTTGACGTACTCGCCTTGGCCACCGTCGACGCCGTGGTTGCCGAATGAACCGCCGCTGAGGCAGTTACCGGTCCAGCCGGCTCGACAGTTGGCGCAGGTGCCGTCGCAGAAGGTGAACGGCGCGACGACCAGATCCCCCGGACGTACGGTGCTCACGTCGGCGCCGACCTGCTCGACGACGCCGACGAACTCGTGGCCGATCGGGCCCAGGGCGTGCGGGTTGACACCGCGGTAGTACCACAGGTCGGAGCCGCACACGCAGCCAAGCGTGACGCGTACGACCGCGTCCGTGGGCTTCTCGAGGCGTGGGTCGGGGCGCTCGCCGACGGTGATGTCGCCGGGGCCGCCGTAAAGAGTGGCACGCACGGTGAGTCCTTTCCTCGTACTGATGGAGATCGCCTGCCCCGATCGGGCTCTCTGTGAGCGGCGTGCAGGACGCAGCGCCAGGCTGGCGGCGGCCGTGGGGATGACGAGAATCGCGGTGGCGGTGAGGCTGGGTGTACACCGGTCAGGAAGCTGGCCTGACCGGCGACGACGGCGCCGAAGGTGGCGACGCCGAGCGGGCCGCCGGCCGCCGCAACGTGTTGAACGGGACATGGTTGCCTTCTGACGTGGCGTTGGATCTCGTCCTCCAGGAAACTCCCGCCGCCCGCGAGCAGGGAGGCACCACGTAAAGGGGTACTGACAGTGACCCCTTCGCCTTAGGAAAACTGCTTAACCTTGGTTTATGGACAACAGCAGCGAGGTACGGGCGTTCCTGACCTCCCGACGCGCGAAGGTCACCCCGGAACAGGCCGGCATCCCCGCGTACGGCAGCCGTCGGGTCGCTGGACTGCGCCGCGGTGAGGTTGCCGCCCTTGCTGGGGTCAGCGTCGAGTACTACACCCGTCTGGAACGCGGCAACCTCGGCGGTGCCTCCGAAAGTGTCCTGGACGCCGTTGCGCGTGCGCTGCGACTGGACGAGACGGAGACCGCGCACCTGCACCACCTGGCCCGGGCGGCGGGGCCCCAGCCGTCCCGCGCTCGCGCCCGCCGCGACAAGACGCCCGAGATCCGGCCGGCGGTCCGCCGGGTTCTGGACTCGATGTCCGGCGTGCCCGCGTTCCTGCGTAACCACCGCTTCGACATCCTGGCCGCGAACCCTCTGGGCATGGCGCTCTACGCACCCATGTTCGCCACCGGCGCGACGCTGCCGGTGAACTCGATGCGATTCAACTTTCTCGACCCGCAGGCCCAGGCGTTCTACCCGCAGTGGGCGCAGGTGTCGCGCTCCGCCGTCGCCGCGCTCCGCATCGCGGCTGCTCAGAGCCCGGACGACCAGCAGTTGATGAATCTGATCGGTGAGCTGTCCATGCGCAGCGAGCCGTTCCGGGCCATGTGGGCCGCTCAGGACGTCTACGTTCACCGCCACGGCACCAAGCTTCTCCGCCACCCCGCCATCGGGGAGCTGGACCTGGCTTTCGAAGCGCTCGAGCTGCCCGGCGACGATGGGCTGATGATCCTGACCTACTCCGCCGAGCCGGGCACCCCCGCCGGCGACGGCCTCGAACTGCTCGCCACCTGGGCCGCGACCCAGAAGGCCAAAACCGCTCCGGCGAGAGACTGACGCGGCCGGTTCTGGTTCACGGCCTGGTCATGGCATCCATCAGAGACGCCCGATGTCACGATCGGCGGGTTGTTCGCCGCGGTTCGCTGCCTGGTCGGCGAGCAGCCGCAGGCCGTCCGCGCTGGCGCTGCCCGGCTCGGCGCCGTACACGACCAGCGCCTGGTCGTGGTCAGCGGCCGGCGTCAGCACCTCGAAGGTCAGCTCCATCGGGCCTGCCACCGGGTGATGCAGGCGCTTGACTCCCGTCGTGTGGGCGCGCACGTCGTGGCGCGCCCACCGGACACGGAAGTGATCGCTGCGGGTGGTCAGCTCCCCGATCAGCCTGGCCAGAGCTTTGTCATGCGGCCAGCGGGCGGCCTGCACGTGCAGCAGCGCGACAGTGTCGTCGGCGATCCGGTCCCACTCGATCCAGAACTGTCGGGCCCGGCCGTCGAGGAACACGAACCGGGCATGGTTGGGTGGGTCGGCGCGTTCATAGAGCGGAGCCAACAAGGCCCGGGCGAGACTGTTGGCGGCTATCAGGTCAGCGCTGCCGTTGAGCACGAACGCGGGAGAGCCGGTGAGCGCGTCCAGCATGCGCAGCAGGTTCGGGCGCACCGCAGCGCCGTGCGGCTTCCCGTTCGGGCGACGAGTTGCCGGTCCGCCATTGGCGGCCAGGTCGGCCAAGTAGGTGCGTTCGGCCTCGTCGAGCTGCAGAGCCCGGGCGACAGCGTTCAGGACGCTGTCGGAGACCCCGGCGAGGTTGCCGCGCTCCAAGCGCGTGTAGTACTCGAGACTGACCCCGGCGAGAGCGGCGACCTCGGAACGGCGCAGCCCGGGAACCCGGCGGATGCCGCGCGTCGACAGGCCCACCCGCTGTGGGCTGATGCGCGCACGTCGGGACATCATGAAGTCGCGGATCTCGGCGCGGTTGTCCACGTTGCCCACGCTACGAAAGCCTGCCGGCGTGAGGGGGTCCCTGTCATTACTCCTTTCGCCAGGGACTGCCTGGCTGCCCGTCGTCGTGGCCGGCGCGGCCCCGTTGGAGTGCACGCAAGGTCAGTGACCGAGCGCAGGTCACGGCCTGCGCGCCTCGACTCCCGTGCCGGCCAGCACCGGAGCCGGCACCCGCTCGCCCTGGACCCGGATCGCGTTCAGCGCAGGCGACTCACGGCCAGGTGGGTCACCTGTCTGATCCTGGCCGCCGTTGTCCCGGCTGCGATCGTCCTGCCGTCGCTGGTCACGCTCATCCTCGTCGCGGTCACCCTCGCCATCATCAGCCTGGCCGCACCACGACACCGATACCTCCAGTGAGCGTGGCGGGGCGGCTTGGTGTCCGCGCCCCCCTTCTGCGCCGCCCGGCAGTCTTCGGGTGGGTCAGCGGGTGAGCAGGCCGATGCGGCGCAGCCAGTCCGCGACGTCAGGTTCGGCGTCGGCGACCTCCTCACCGCGCACGGCCAGGCCTTCCCCGATCGTCGCACCCCGGCAGGCGGCGGTGTAGTCGCGCTCCGTGGTTCCCAGTCCGCTCATCGCGTGTGTGGTCAGCGGGTGGACCGTCTTACCGGTGAAGGTCAGGCCTTCGACGAACGTCGTCATGATCATTGGTGCGCGGACGTTCCAGATCGGGCTGCCGAGCAGGACGGTGTCGTAGCGCTCGATCGAGTCGAGTGGGTTGGCGATGCCCGGGCGGGCATTCTCGTTCTGTTCCCGCACGTTGCGCGCGACGGTCGGCTCGTAGTCGTCGGGATAGGGGTCGGCGGCCTCGATGCGGTGCACGTCGCAGCCGATGAGGCGGCTGATCATGCCCGCGACGACCTCCGTGTTGCCGACGGTCAAGCGGCGGCGGCCGCCGTTGAAGTAGTTCTCCCCGGCGCGGGAGAAGTAGGCCAGCAGCACCCTGCTGCCGGACGACGGGGAGGTAGCCGGGGCGCTGCGTGGCGTGCTGTCGGCCGAGGTCGGGGCCGGCGACCGGGGAGTCTGCGGTGAATCGGCGCAGGCGCTGAGCACCGGACCGGACGCCGTCGCGGCAGTGCCGAGCAGGATGCCTCGCAGCAGCGCGCGGCGTGGGTACGTGTTCCTCGTATCCATCAGCCCTCCCGGTACCAATGCTAGAAGAATGACTCGTCGCGAGTCGTGGACCAGCAGAAAGGCGGCCCCCGGCCCGGCTGCGGAGCCGCTGCCGGGCCGGGGCGGCGCGCCTCAAGCGGAGCAGGCCGGGGCCATCGCGGCCCGGCCCGCTGTCGGTGTGTGTCAGCGAGGCAGGGGTGCTTCGACGCCCGACAGTGCGAGCACCGGCGCCGGTAGCCGCTCGCCGTGGATCTGGATCGCGTTGAGCGCGGTGGTGAAGTCGCGCAGCTCGTCGGGGGTGAAGGTGACCTCTTCGGTGCCGATGTTCTCCAGCAGGTGCGAGGTGCGGGTCGCGCTCGGGATCGGTACGATCCACGGCTTCTGTGCCTGCAGCCAGGCCAGCGACAACTGGCCGGGGGTCGCGCCCTTGCGGACGGCCCACTCCGACAGCAGTTGCACCAGGGGCATGTTGGCGGTCATGTTCTCCGGCGAGTTGCGCGGCACGAATGCGCGGAAGTCCCCTTGGGTGAAGCGGGTGTACGGGTTGATCGTGCCGGTGGTGAAGCCGTAGGCCAGCGGCGCCCAACACACGAAGCCGATCCCCAGCTCCTCACACAGCGGCAGGATCTGTTGCTCCGCACCGCGCCACATCAGGTTGTACTCGTTCTGGATCGCCGTCAGCGGCTGCACCGCGTGCGCACGACGTACCGTCTGCGGGCCCGGCTCGGACAGCCCCCAGTGCCGCACCTTTCCGGCTCTGATCAGGTCCTTGACCGCGCCCGCCACGTCCTCGATCGGCACGGCGGGGTCGACGCGGTGCTGGTACAGCAGGTCGATGTGGTCGGTCCTGAGGCGCCCGAGCATGCCGTCGACGGCGCGCTTGACGTGCTCCGGGCGGCTGTTGAGACCCGGGAGTTGCTGGCCGGTGTCGGGGTCGATGTTCCAGCCGAACTTCGACGCGATCACCACCCGGTCGCGCACCCGCCGTAGCGCCTCGCCGACGATGCGCTCGGATTCGAACGGCCCGTACGCCTCGGCCGTGTCGAACAGGGTGACGCCCTGGTCGACGGCCGTCCGAATGATCCTGATCATGTCCTCGCGGCTGCTGACCGGCCCGTACAGCCTTCCGGTCATGGTCTGGCAACCCAGCCCGATGCTCGAGACCTTGAGCCGGCCCAGCCGTCGCCGGCTGGTCAGGGTGGTGACCTTCTCCGCCGTGCCGTCACGGCCGGCGGCCGACGCCGGAGCGGGACCCGCGAGGCCGGCCACTGCGGGAGTTGCCGCGAGGGCGGCCGCGCCCACCAGGAACCGGCGACGGCTGCTGCTGTTGATGTCAGACATTGAACCCCTTCTCGTTGTCGCGACAGGAGTGCGGTTCGCAGCCCCATGCAACCCGGGATTGCGGCGGTCAGGGAGCCTCTGCTGAGAGGGGTAACGACAGCAACCCCCACATGACGGCAAAACACGTGTAGAACACGCATCAGCCTGGTATACGTAGGTGTCGATCTCTGGTGGGTGCGCCATCCGACATCACCGTCGTCGAGCTGGCCACCTGCAGGTCGTGAGGGCGGTACCTCACGACCCGCGCAGCTTGATTCGACGCAGCCTAGACAGGAGCTAATGATGGCCCTCTCCCGACGGCGAGTGCTCGGTGCCTCGGCACTGGCGATCACGGCTGGCGCCACTGTGTCCACAGCATCGGCGAGCCCTGCGGTTGCCGGAGCATCGCGTCCCGGCCGGCCCAGGCCTCTAGCCATCGCAGAGCAGGGCAGCTTCTCCGCAGGCGGGACCGTCAAACGCACCGAGGGCGTTTTCAACCCCCGGACCCCGTTCGAACCTCAGGGTCAGACCCTGCACGGAGATCACGCCAGCGTGCGCTACCAGATCCCCGAGAACCCGTGCCGGTACCCGCTGGTCTTCCTGCACGGCGCCGGCCAATCTGCACGCTCGTGGGAGACCACCCCCGACGGCCGCGAGGGCTTCCAGAACATCTTCCTACGCCGCGGTCGCGGGGTGTACCTCGTGGATCAGCCGCGGCGTGGCCAGGCCGGCCAGAGCACCCTTCCCACGACCATCGCCGCTGACACGGCCGACCAGAACTGGTTCACCCAGTTCCGCATCGGTGTCTGGCCCAGCTTCTACCCGGGTGTGCAGTTCCCCCGCGACCATGACTCGCTGAACCAGTTCTTCCGGCAGATGACGCCCAACACCGGTCCGTACGACGAGGAGGTCATTTCCGATGCGATGGCCGCAGTGTTCCGGCGGTCCGGCCCGGGCATCCTGGTCACCCATTCTCAAGGCGGGGCGCCGGGCTGGAGGACGGCCATGAAGAGCACCCGGGTGCGTGCGGTCGTCGGCTACGAGCCGGGTGGCGCGTTCACCTTCCCCGACGATGAGATGCCCCAGCCGATCCCGAACAACTACGCCACCGTGACCGGGCAAGCGGTTCCCCGGCAGGAGTTCCTCAAGCTAACCCGGATCCCGATTGTGCTGTACTACGGCGACAACATCCCCAGCCGGCCCTCCGACATCCCGGCCCGGGACTACTGGCGTGCCGTTCTGGAGATGGCTCGGCGCTGGGCCGCCCTGATCAACCGCAACGGCGGGGACGCCACCGTCGTGCACCTGCCCGCCGAAGATATCAAGGGCAACAGCCACTTCCTGTTCTCTGACCTCAACAACGTCGAGGTGGCAGACCTGCTGTCTGCCTGGCTGCGCCGGAAGAACCTGCAGTAGCGCGCTCGACACCGGCTACACATTGCGCCCGTCCAGATCTGCGGCACACGAACGACTCAGATGGACCAGCAATGTCGTTCGCGCCGGCACCACGGTGATCACCCGCGGACCTTGGCGCTCCGGGCCAGGGAGGCCGCCGGCAGCCTGCCGGCCGTGCGCATTGGCTTGAGCTGAGCGGTTCGTGCAGCCGGCGGCCGCGTCCGCGAGTCCCGGCGGGACGCCGGGCCCACGGACGGTCGTCGGTTCAACCTGCGGGGGTCAGGCGGTAGACCAGGCCGGCCGCGCCGTCGGTCACGTAGATCGCGCCGTCCGGGCCGGGGATCGCGTCCACGCTGCGGCCCCACCGGGTGCCGTAGAGCAACACCAACTCATCGTCTGAAGCGCTCACCGCCAATCCAGCGGCAGGCAGGCGGACCACATGGGTCTCTGCCTGCCTGCCGCTGTCTGTGTGCGTGCATGGGTGAGGATCAGTGCTGGTCGAGCGGCAGTGCGAGGTCGACGACGGTGCGGTCGCCGAAGGTGCCCTGCTTGTCGGCGTTCCCGGTCAGCATGTCGATCTGATAGAGGTTGCTGCGGTGGTTGACCTGCAGGACGGCGTAGCCCTTGTTGTAGACGGCCTTGTCGTCGCGGATGCTGCTGTAGATGTCGAAGCCCGCCCAGTCGCCGGCGTCGACGCCGAGTTTGCCGGTGGCGGCGAGTTGTCCGGAGTTGGCCGGGGACTGCACCGCGACCTGGTCGAGGTTGGTGTCGATGTCGAACAGGGTGGTGGCGGTGTCGGGGTCGAGGTCGTTGTTGGTGTACGCCGCGCCGGTCACTCCCTTGGCGACGTCCGTGGCCGGCGGGTAGGTGAGGTTGCCGTCCTCGACGGTGACGTCGTCGTTGAGGTTGTGGCGCAGGTTCTGGCCCTGGTCGCTGATGACGCGCAGCCGGTCCGCGGCGGGGTTGAAGTCGACGCCGAAGTATTCGCCCTTGAGTTTGACGCTGAGCTGGCTGACCTCGGTGGCCTTCGCGTCGCGGGTGGAGATCAGGTAGACGCCGCCCTCGTCGCCGACGCCGTAGAGCCGGCCGTTCTGCACCCGGTAGTCGATGCCGACGAGCTTCTCGTCGTCCTCCAGCCGTACCCGGCCGATGGTGCAGGCGTCCCACGGCTTGTCGACGTCGAACTTGACCAGCTTTTGATCGTCGGTCAACCCGACAGCCTTGAGCCCGTCGCGCCCTCCTTTCCTGTCGTTCTTCGACCGGTCGTCGTCGTTGTCGTTCCTGGAGGAGTAGCGGCCCTTGTCGTAGCCGGCGGAGGAGTGGCACGACTTGTCGCGGTCGTGCCGCCCGTCGTTGCCCGACCCGCCGTCGGCGAACGCCGGGGCGGCGAACGCGCTGGCCCCGAGGGTCACGGACAGACCGGCGAGCAGCAGGTTCCTGTTGAGCGGATACTTCATGTCGAGCACCTCTCTGCAGGGATGAGGCCGAAAGCCTCGAATCAGTCCCAAGAACATGAAAGCAGCTCGCTAAGGCCTTCCGGGTGGCAATGAGTGATGTTGAGCCCGATCGACCGGACAGTGCTCTGAACAGGAAAAACGTCCGAGGGGCCGGTGCGGAGGGTCGACTCCGGTGACAGGCGACTGCCGCGCCACAGGGCGCATCAGCTTGGGTCACCGGCGCCGCCTTTGACGGCCTGACCCGCAGCATCAAGCCTTGATTGATGTCCGCGCCGCTCGGATCGCCGCTGACACAGATGGCATCACCGATGCCGCCTTCGACGACGCTTCCGCGAGGCTGAGACGACCTGCGACGAATTGTTGCGCTGTGAGCGATCTGCGTGTTGCTCGCCGAGGTTTCGGGTTTCGGCTTCCCTGCGATCGCGGTCGCTGTTGAATCAAGTTGGGGGATAAGTGCTGGTCAAGGCTTTATTGATCACAGATGGGGACGGGGGCGGGGGACGTGCGAGGTGGTTCGCTACTCACTAATCCGGGGCGGGGTGCCCTGGCGTGGTATGCCGGAGCCGCGGCGCTGGCGTTGGTCGCCGGTACCGGCGGCGCTGGGCTGGTGTCGGAGGTGGCCGACGCGTCGAGTCACCGGGAGGCGCCGTTGATCGCGGGCGATCCGGAGGTGGACAACACGGACGTGTACGCGTTCGTCAGTCCCGACAAGCAGGACACGGTCACGTTGATCGCGAACTGGTTGCCGTTTCAGGAGCCGAACGGAGGGCCGAACTTCTACTTCTTCAAGCCCGGCGCCCAGTACGACATCAACATCGACAACGACGGTGACGCCCGCGCGGACGTCACCTACCGGTGGGTGTTCGCCAACGACGACAAGCGCGACGGCACGACGTTTCTCTACAACAACGGCGTGGTCAACAACCTGAACGACCCGACGCTGCTGTTCAAGCAGACCTACACGCTCAGCGAGATCAAGGGCGGCCACTCGCGGGTGCTGGTACACGACGGGATCGTCGCGCCGTCGAATGTGGGTCCGACGTCGATGCCGAACTACGGGCGGCTGCGTCAGCAGGCGGTGACGTCGGTCGAGGGCGGCGGGCAGACGTACGCGGGTCAGGCCGAGGATCCTTTCTTCCTGGACCTGCGGGTATTCGACCTGATCTACGGGGCGAATCTGTCCGAGCGGGGGCAGGACACCCTGGCCGGTTACAACGTGCAGACCGTCGCGTTGCAGGTGCCCAAGTCGGCGCTGGCGCTCAACGACGACGACACCCGCAACCCGGTGATCGGGGTGTGGAGCGCCACGTCGCAGCCGGGCATGCAGGTCAAGGACCCGAAGGCCGGCGGAGACCAGGTACAGGTATCGCGGCTGGGTAACCCGCTGGTGAACGAGTTGGTGCCAGCGGCGAACCAGAAGGACGGCTTCAACGCCAGCACTCCGGCGGACGACAGCAAGAACCAGAAGCTGATCGACCGGGTCCTCAACCCGGAGCTGCCGAAGGTGATCCAGCAGATCTACAACATCCCGGCACCGGCCACCCCGCGCAACGACCTCGCGGAGATCTTCTTGACCGGCATCGCGAAGAACGCGCCGACCCTGGACGGGTCGACGCCGCCGATCCAGGCGGATCTGAACTCGCAGATCCTCAATGCCGACGTGGACGCGAAGGCGTTCGTGCCGGCCGAGGAGTTGCGGCTGAACATGAGCGTGCCGGTGACGGCCAACCCGAACCGACTGGGCGTGCTCGGCGGTGACCTGCAGGGCTTCCCGAACGGACGTCGGCTCACCGACGACGTGGTGGACATCGAGTTGCAGGCCTTCGAGGGCGCGGCGCAGACCGGGCAGCTCGTTCCCGCGCTCGCCGCCGGCGACAAGGTCAACACGAACAACGTGCCGTTCGTGAACACGTTCCCGTATCTGGCGCTACCCAGCAATGTGGCGGTGAACCAGATCGACGCCGACGGAATGCCCTCCGGCGGCGTGCCCAGCGGTGCCGGCGGCACCGCCTCGACGGGCGTCGTCTGGATGAGAGTCGCGGGCGGTATCGCTGCGGCGGCCTGCTTCGGCGCCGGTCTGCTGGTCAGCCGTCGCCGTCACCGGCTGACCGTTTCGCGTCCGGCCAGCAGTTGATCGATGGTGCGGCGCGGCCCCCGGCCGCGCCGCACCTTTGGCGTCCCAGGCCCGTCCCGACGGAGGGCGTCGGTGGCGGGCCGAATCGTGATCAGCCCACTTCGAGGCGGGGGCAGGACGTTGCATGGCTGTTTACCGGTCGCCCGCACGGGTCCCGCAGGCCGCACTGCCGCTGCGGCGGATAACCCCGAGCGTGCTGCTCATGATCGTTGGAGGGCTCATCGTGCTGATGACAGTCACGCTGACGACGGTCGAGCGACCGTCGGGGCAGGCCCACGGCAGCGCGGCCGACGCGCCGGTGGGCGCGCCGGGCGCGCCGCTGAGTCCGCAGCCGGGCCGTGGCGGCTCGGATTCGCCCGCGCAACCGGCTGAGCTGTCGATCCCGTCGATCGGGGTGCGGTCCCCCCTGGTGGACCTGGCCCGTCAGTCGGACGGCGCACTGCCCGCCCCCACCGACTATCAGAGGGCCGGCTGGTATGCCGGTGGTCCGATGCCGGGGGAGCGGGGAGGTCCACCGGCGGTGATCGTCGGCCACGTGGACTCTGACACCGGGCCGGCGGTCTTCTACCGGCTGCGGGACCTGGCGGTGGGCAGTGAGGTGCAGGTCCGCGACATCGCCGGCTCAGTCCTGACCTTCCAGGTCTACCGAATCGAGGAGTACGCCAAGAACACGTTTCCCGCTGATGCGGTCTACGCCCGAAGCGATCGGGCGGAGCTGCGGCTGATCACCTGCACCGGGACGTTCGACCGGCGGGCGGGCAGCTACCGGGACAACCTCGTCGCGTACGCCGCCCTCGCTGGTGGTGGCTCGTGAACGGCCTGCGGCGTCGACTGTCGGTCGTGCCTCGAGGTCTCACCCGCCTGCCCGTTGTGTTGCTGCTGGCCGGCGTCGTGCTGCTGGTCGGCACCCCGATCGTCACGAGTCAGCTGCCGGGCCAGCGCCGTAGCCCGACCGTGGCCCCGCCCGCCCGGATCGGCCCACAGGCGGGTGCGGTGGCCCTGGAATCCGCCATCGCCAGGGCCCAGCGGCGGCTCGTCGATGTGCCGAAGGACTGGTCGACGTGGGCCGATCTCGGCTCGGCCTACGTGCAACAGGGCCGGATCACCGGTGACCCGTCGTACTACCCGAAGGCCGACGGGGCGTTACGACGCTCCCTGGAGCTGGACAGCACCACAAACTGGAAAGCGATGGTCGGGACGGCGGCGCTGAACAACGCCCGCCACGACTTTGCGGCAGCCCGGGACTGGGGACGCCGCGCCGAGGCCCTCAACCCGCACTCCGGCAGCGTCCACGGCGTGCTGGTCGACGCGCTGACGCAACTTGGCGACTACGACGGTGCGCGCACCCAGCTGCAGCGCATGTTGGACGTCGAGCCAGGAGTCGCGGCGTTCACCCGCGCCTCCTACGACTTCGAACAGCGCGGGCTGGTCGCGGCCGCCCGCGACGCGCTCAACCGGGCGCTGGCGCAGGCGAGCAGCCCCGCCGACCGGGCCTTCTGCCGCTACTACCTCGGCGAGTTGGCGTTCCACAATGGCGACCCGCGGGCAGCCCTGCGGGAGTACGACGCCGGCCTGACCGCCGATCCGACCTACCAGCAGCTCTACGCCGGGCGCGGGAAGGCCCGCGCTGCGCTCGGCCAGAGCGCCGACGCCCTGGCCGAATACGCCCGCGCCGTGCAGGCACTCCCGCTACCTGAACTGCTGATCGAGTACGGCGACCTTCTCACAGTGGTCGGCAAATCCGAGCAGGCAAGCCAGCAGTACGACCTGGTCGCCACCGCCCGGCAACTCTCCGCCGCCAACGGCATCTCCGATCACCTCACCGCGGCGATCTACCTAGCCGACCACGGACAACCCGCCGAAGCGCTGACCGAGGCGCGCGCGGAGTGGTCCGCCCGCCGCACCGTCCTGACCGCCGACGCCCTGGCGTGGGCCCTGCACCGCAACGGACGCGACGCCGAGGCGTTGGACTACTCCCTGCAGGCCACCCGCCTCGGCTGGCGCAATGCCACCTTCTACTACCACCGCGGCGTGATCCGCCACGCCCTCGGCGACCGGCAACAGGCTCGCGACGACCTCAGCCTCGCGATGACGATCAACCCGCACTTCGACGCCGTGCAAGCACCGATCGCACGTCGCCTGATCGACAGCCTCGGCGGCGGCGGATGACGCGGCGCAAGACCCTCGCCGCAGTGGCGGTGGCGTTCATCGCCCTCGGGTGCGCTCTGGCGCCGGCGAGTCCGGCGGCCGCGCACCCGTTGGGAAACTTCTCCGTCAACCACTACCACGGCCTGCAGCTCTATCCCGATCGGATCGAGGACCTGGCGGTCCTCGACGAAGCGGAGATACCCACCGCGCAGCAGAAAACCGCCGTCGACCGGGACGCGAACGGCACCGTCGAGGCGGCCGAGGCGGCAGACCACGCTGCCACCACCTGCGCGGCGATGGCAGAAGCCCTCCACGCCGAAACAGCCGGACACGCCCTGGCATGGACAGTTCGTACCAGCAACCTCACCTACAGCCCCGGCGCGGCGAGCCTGGTCACCGGCCGCACCGAATGTCACCTCAGCGCCCAGGTCGACCTGGGTCGAGCCGCCACGATCACCTTCGAGGACACCTTCCGCACCGACCGTGTCGGCTGGCACGAGGCCACTGCCATCGGGCACGGCATCGGCCTACGCGACTCCCCGCTGCCGCGCACCAGCATCACCGACGAGCTGCGCGCCTACCCCGACGACCTGCTGTCGTCACCCCTGAACCACCGCTCGGCACGGATCGAGACCCTGGGCGCAGGCACCACCTCGAGCGGCGAACGCGAGTTCGCGATACCCGCCGCCGGCCCGATCAGCCGATCGATGACCGCCCTCGGCGCCCAACTCAACACGATCACCGGCGCCGACCGGCTCACGCCGCTGGCCGGCGTACTGGCGATTCTTTTGGCCCTGTTGCTCGGCGGAGCTCACGCGATGCTGCCCGGGCACGGCAAGACGGTGATGGCCGCCTACATCGCTGGCCGGCGTGGCACCTACCGCGATGCCTTCACCGTCGGCGCCACCGTCACCGCCACCCACACCGCCGGTGTCCTGACCGCGGGACTGCTGCTCACCACCGCGTCGAGCCTGGCCGGCGAATCCCTCCTCGGCTGGCTCGGCGTTCTCAGCGGCCTGCTCATCACCGGCATCGGCGTGAGTCTGCTCCGCTCGGCGATCCCCGCGCGCAGGAAGCAGCAGGTCGCACGCCCGCAAACGCTCGTCCTCGCCGCGGCTGCACCCGCTGCCCTGACCACCGGCGGGGCCGACGTCGCGACGTCCCACCATCACAGCGTCAGCCACGGCCACCACCACCACGACCACGGGCACCACGACCACGGCCACGGCCACCACCACGCCCGCGGTCACGGCCACCACGGCCACCACGGTGGCCCTGGCAGGGCAGGCCTGTTCGGTATGGGCATCGCCGGCGGAATCGTGCCCAGTCCCTCCGCGCTCATCGTCCTGCTCGGCGCGGTCGCACTGGGCCGAACCTGGTTCGGTGTCCTCCTGGTCCTGGCCTACGGCCTCGGCATGGCCGCCACCCTCACCCTCGCCGGGCTCCTCCTCGTCGGACTACACCAGCGGCTGCACCGCCAAATCCCCGCACGGATCGGACACTGGACCACCCGACTCGCCGTCCTCACACCCATCCTCACCGCCACCCTCGTCCTCGTCGTCGGCGCCGTGCTCACCCTGCGAGCCGTCTGGCCCCTCCTGACACCGATGACGTAGCCCGGCTCCGCGACCAGCCGGCCATTGTTCCTCGTCAGCGCTTCAGCCAGCCACCGCGCTGACGACAGGCTGCGAGCTGTTTGTCCTCCACCCGTCCTTCACCGTGTGTCAGGGCAGGGCGATCGGGAGCGGGACGCCCTCGTGGCCTCGCCCGCAGGCGCAGGTGGACGGGTCGGGCGGCAGTGCCGGAATGGCCTGGTAGAGCACCTCACGTAGTCGCTCGACGTTCGCGGCGAAGATGCGCAGCACCTCTGCGTGACTGACCGCGTCGGCCGCGTCGACTCCGGCGTCAAGGTCGGTGACCAGGGCGATGGGGGTGTAGCACAGCTCCAGTTCACGGGCGAGGATCGCCTCTGGGTGCCCGGTCATGTTGATCAGCTGCCAGCCCTGGCGGGCGTACCACTGCGATTCCGCTCGGGTGGAGAAGCGCGGCCCTTCCACCACCACCATCGTCGCGCCGACGACGGCTTCGAACCCGACCTCGCGGGCGGCGGCGACGACGGTCGCGCGACCGTTCGGGCAGTACGGGTCGGCGAACGACGTGTGAACCGCGCCGTCGTCGAAGTAGGTGCAGGCCCGTCCGCTGGTCCGGTCGACCATCTGGTCGGGGAGGACGAGCGCCCCGGGCGTCAGTTCCGTGGTGAGCGATCCGACGGCGCAGGGTGCGAGGATCTGGCGTACCCCGAGCGCACGCAGCGCCCAGAGGTTGGCCCGGTAGTTGATGCGGTGCGGGGGGAACCGGTGGTCGGCGCCGTGCCGCGGCAGGAACGCCACGGTGCGGCCATCGACCTGGCCGACGGTGACCGGGTCGGACGGGTGGCCGTACGGGGTGGAGACCTCGACCGCCGTGCCACCGTCCACCAGTTGGTAGAGGCCACTGCCACCGATCACCCCCACCTCGGCCTGGGGCAGTTCGGCGTACCTGGTCATGCTCGTGCCTTCCTGGGAACAGCGACGGGAGTCACCTGTTCAACGCGTCGACCCGTCGACCCGTCGCCAGCGGATCTGCCGCAGGAGGTACCAGACGCCGCTGACCAGGAACAGCATGGCGGTGATCGCCAGCCATCGGACCAGGTACGGATGCTGGTTCTGACCGGTGGCCGCGAGGTAGGTTTCCCGGCCCTGGCGCAGGATGCCGGGGAGATACACCAGGAACAGCAGCCCGGTGGCGAGTGCCGGCACCCGGATGTGGTTCAGCGGTGAGGGCCGGTACGGCGCCTGCCCGGCGCGGCGCGGCATCGAGTGGTGTGCGACGGGTGACTGGCCCTCAGTACCAGCGTGGCCGGGGCGCCCGAGTGCGCCGCGCAGCACCCGGTCGGCCGACGCGTAGATCGGAAAGAGGATGAGGTCGTGGGCGATGGCCGCGCCGACGAACCAGAGCAGCATTCGGCCAGCTGTGGCCTCTTCGGCGATACGGAGCGCGACCCAGCCGGTAAGGGCGAAGCAGGCGATCATGACGACCAGGTGCTGGAGGGACGATCCGTAGGTCGCTCGGAACCGGGAGAGGGGCTCAGCCATCGGCGCCGGTCCGGAAGGTGATCTCGGCGACCCATTTCGTGCAGTGCACGCCGGGCAGGGCGGGGACGATCACCCTCGCCGGGAAGCCGTGGTCGGCCGAGAGGTCGGCACCGTTGACCCGCAGAGCGAGCAGTGAGTCGGCGTCGAGCACCTGGTTGGCCTGGAGGATCGCCTGGTTGAACAACCCGGCCTTCTCCAGTGACCGCACCTGCGCCGACGCCGGATCGTCCACACCGACCAGGGCGGCGAGGTCGCGCAGTCGTACGCCTGACCAGGTTTGTCGCGTCGACCACCCCTCCACGCAGGAGATCGGGAGGCGGGCGGTGTGCTGGCCCATCGCGAGCAGGCGGGGACGGTCGAGGGTCACCATGCGGTTGCCGCCGCGCACGGTCAACCGCCAGCGTTGCCCGGTCTCGTCCGGTTCAATGCCTGCCGCGGCTGCGGTGCGGTTGATCGGGAAGCCGTTCGGTCCGGTGCCGGGCTGACGTCCGCGGGGCAGCAGCAGCGCGGTGCGACGCCAGCCACCGTCGAGGGTCTGCCCGATCGTGAGGGCGCCGAGCAGCAGGGACAGGCCACCGACCACTGCTATCGCGCCCCGTCGGCTCATCGTCGGCGCGCCCGGTGCGATGGCCACCAGGTCGTCCGGATCGGGCGGCTCGGGTCGGGTCGCCGCCAGCGGGGTACGCAGCTCGGCCCGCAGCGACTCGTGCTGCCCCGGTAGGCGGCGGTCCCGCAGGGCCGGTCGGGATCGGAGTGCGCTGACCATCCGGGGCAGTTTCAGCGTCACGTGTGCCACGAAGGCTGCGATGAAGACCCAGGCCCCGAAGTAGTGCGCGGTGTAGAAGTCGAAGCCGAACAGGTACGCGTACTGGATGTTGAGCAGGCCGGTCGCGATCTCGAAGAGGATGCCGCCGACCAGCAGCAGCAGGGACAGCCGTTCGAGCACCTGGGCCAGGGAGCGGGCCGGTGGCCAGATGAAGAGTTTCGGGATCACCGACCAGAGCTTCGCCAGCACCACGGGGATCAGGATGATGCCGAGCGTGACGTGCAGCCCCTGGGTGACCCGGAACAGCCAGGACGGCCGAGTCGGCCAGTCGAACGGCGGCAGTCGTAGCCAACCCACCTCGCGGGGGAGGGCCTGACCGAACTGAGGGCCGTAGGCGGCGTAGTCGAGCAGCCCGGTGATGATCACCAGCGGCAGCCCGACGAGGAGCACGGCGCCGTAAACGGCGGTGAGCCACGGACCCCGCAGCGGGCTGCGCCACCGATCCCCGGTCAGACCGGGGACCGGTGGAGGGTGCCGTTCCAGGGCACGCCACCACCGCTGCGGGAAACCCGTCTGCCGGTCCGTCACACCCATACCCCGGGACGCTAGACGCCCCGGGTGCCCGATTTGGTGCATACCTCGATACCGATCGCCTGGCAGGCGTGCGAACCGGCCCCGCCCCGGCCGAATGCCCTCTACGGTCACCGGGATGCGGGTACTGCTCACCGGCGCCGCCGGTTTCATCGGATCGCAGATCGCCGACCTCCTCGTCGCCGACGGCCACGACCTGGTCGCGCTCGACGCGCTGCTGCCTCAGGCGCACGGCGGGGAACTCCCGGAGTGGTCCCGGCGGCACGACCCGGTGGTCGGTGACGTCCGGGACGCCCGCCTACTGGACCGGCTACTGGCCGGTGTGGACGCGGTGTGTCACCAGGCGGCAATGGTGGGGCATGGGCTGGATCCCTCCGACGCACCCGACTACGTCAGCCACAACGACTACGGCACGGCGGTGCTGCTCGCCGCGATGCACCGGGCCGGTGTGACCCGGCTGGTGCTGGCCAGCTCGATGGTCGTCTACGGCGAGGGTCGATACGTCTGCGCGACGCACGGCGCCGTGCGGCCCGCCTCCCGCAGCGTCGCCGACCTGGCCGCCGGTCGGTACGAGCCAGCCTGCCCGGACTGCGGGGGCACCCTTTCGCCCGCTCTGGTGCCCGAGGACGCGTTGCTCGCGCCGAGCAGCACGTACGCGGCCACCAAGCTTGCCCAGGAACACCTTGCTGCCGCGTGGGCGCGGCAGACCGGCGGGAGCGCCTGGGCGCTGCGCTACCACAACGTCTACGGTCCCCGGATGCCCCGGGACACGCCGTACGCGGGTGTGGCCTCGATCTTTCGGTCCGCGCTGGCGGCGGGTCTGCCGCCGAGGGTGCTGGAGGACGGCCGGCAGCGCCGCGACTTCGTCCACGTCACCGACGTCGCCCGAGCCAACCTGCTGGCGTTGACCGCCTCGCCGCCGCGGGGCCTCGTACCGGTCAACGTCTGCTCCGGCGACCCGCACACGGTTGGCGAACTAGCCGTCGCCCTCGCCGAGGCGATGGTCGGACCGGCGCCGTTGATCGTCGGCGGTGGCCGGGCGGCCGACGTCCGACACGTGGTCGCCGACCCCCGGCGGGCGGCGGAGCTGCTCGGCTACACCGCCCGGGTCGGGTTCGCCGAGGGGGTGGCCGCCTTCGCCACCGATCCTCTGCGGGAACCCGCCGCTCTCACCGCCTGAGGCCGTCGCCGGTTCAGGACACCGTCCAGAGCAGGTGGCTGACCGCGAGAGCGGTGACCGCCTGCCCGGCCAGCCAGAACCGTTGGGCGGGCGGTGGCAGGTGGGCGGCGGCCACCAGCAGCCAGACCACGAACGGTAGCCAGATCCGTTCCACCTCCGCCTTGCTCAGTCCGGAAAGATCGGCCGCGCCGACCGCCAGCACGGCGGCCAGCGGCATCAGCACCGTGGGCCCGGCGCCCCGCAGGGCGTCAAGCCGGGTGACACCCGCAGCTCGGTCCGGCCCGCGCCATCGCGTGGCAAGGGTCCGCGCCGAACAGGCCGACGCGAGCACGGTCCGGCGCAGCGCGGGCCCGAGCACCGGGCCCGCACAGAGCAGAAGCGCCACCAGATTCGCCCACACCCAGTAGCCGTACGGGCGATCCGCGGCCCAGCCCTGGTGATACCGCTCGACCACCAGGTGGTAGCCGTCCAGCCACCAGAAGCCGGCCAGGGTGAACGTGGCCACCACCGTGCCGGCCCCGGCCAGGGCCGCGAGCAACGCCGGCCAGCGGTCCCGCGGCCGCAGCGCCACCACTGCCAGGGCCAGGACGCCGACGAGTACGAAGCCGTACGACAGGTAGAGGGCGAAGCCGAGGAACAGGCCCCCGACTGCGGCGGCAGCCAGTCCGCGCACCGCCAGCAGGGCCAGCCCGGCCGCGACCACCCCGGTGAAGATGCCGTCGGCCGAGACTCCCACCCAGATCGCGCCGGGCAGCAGCACCAGGAACGGCAGCACTCGGCGGGCCGCTTCCTCCGCACCGAGTGCCCGCAGCGTCACCGGCACCGACACGGTCGCCGTCGCTCCCACCAGCACGCATGCCAGGGCGGCGGCTGTGGGGCCGCCGAGGCCGATCCGGTCCAACCCGACGAAGACCAGCAGCGCCCCCGGTGGATGGCCGGCGGTGTGCGTGGACCACGCCTCCGGCTGGAAGTCGAGAATCCGAGCGCTGAAGCCGGCCAGCATGGTCGTGATGTCGGTGACCCGGGGCACCTCGTGCAGGTATTCGGCCTGCGGGGTGAGTCGCCGGGTGAAGCCGGCCGACCAGCCGTCCACCAGCGCCAATGACATCGTCCACGCGACCGCCGCGAGGTAGGCCGCGACCAGCAGCCGCCCCCACCCGGCGGTCCGGGCCCACCGTACGCCCCAGCCGAGCACCCCGGCGGCGACCAGCAACGCGGCCGGGGTACCCCAGCCCAGGTGCGGACGCCAGGTGGCGTAGAGCGGCGCGGCGTCGGCGTGCAGACCGACACCGCGCGCGTTGAGCAGCAGCCCCACCGCCACTGCGGCGGCGACCAACGCGACCTCGACGCCGAGCACCACCAGGTCGGCGTGGACGCGTCGGGCGGGCACTTCCGGTCCCCGCCGTAGGGGCGCGAGCACATTCATGACGACCGGACGGTACGGCCATCGCCGGCCCGGTGGTGCGGGAACGGGCAGGACATCACCGTTCGATATGGGAGCGACGCCGGCAAGGATGCTGATGGTCCGATTTAGCCCATGTCGGGCGGGTTGGCGTCCTAGCGTTTCCGGTATGCCATCACCGATCGACGTGGTACTGCCGTGTCTCGACGAAGCCGCGGCACTACCCGGCGTCCTGGCCGCCCTGCCGCCCGGCTACCGGGCGATCGTGGTGGACAACGGCTCCCGGGACGGCTCACCGGAGATCGCGGCCCGACACGGCGCCCGGGTCGTCCACGAAGCGCGCCGGGGCTACGGCGCCGCCGTACACACCGGCCTGGAGGCGGCGCAGGCCGAACTGGTCTGTGTGCTCGACGCCGACGGCTCCTTCGATCCCACCGAACTCCCAGCGCTGGTCGCGCCGCTGGCCAGCGGCGCGGCCGATCTGGTGGTCGGTCGTCGTCGGCCCGTCGCCGCCGGTGTCTGGCCGTGGCATGCCCGCGCCGGCACCGCGCTTGTCGCGGCGCTGCTGCGGCACCGGGGCGTACCGCTGCGTGACCTCAGTCCGATTCGGGTGGCACGCCGCGAAGCGCTGCTCGGCCTCGGAGTCACCGACCGCGCGTTCGGATACCCGTTGGAACTCCTTATCCGCGCCGCCGCCGCGGGCTGGCGGATCCGGGAACTCGACGTGCGGTACTCGCACCGCGCCGCCGGCACCCGGTCGAAGGTCTCCGGCTCGGTACGCGGCACGCTCCGCGCGACCCGGGACTTCGCCGGGGTACTGCGCGCGGTGGAGCGGTCGCGGTGACCGTCCTGCTGGTGATGGCGAAGGCACCCGTGCCGGGGGCGGTCAAGACCCGTCTCTGTCCACCGGCCAGCCATCTCCAGGCGGCCCGGATCGCCGCCGCGGCACTGCTGGACAGTCTGGACACCGTACGCGCCACACCCGGTGTCACACCCGTCCTCGCCCTTCATGGTCGGCTCGCCGACGCCGAAGATGCCGCCGAGCTGACCGCCGCGATCGTCGGCTGGCAGATCCTGCCGCAGCGCGGCACCGACCTCGGCAACCGTCTCGCCAACGCCCATGCCGACGTGGCTGACGCCTACTCGGGTCGACCGGTGCTCCAGATCGGCATGGACACGCCACAGCTGACGCCGGCGCAGCTCGACGCGGCCGTCCACCGCCTCACCCTGAGCGACGCCGTGCTCGGCCCCGCCATCGACGGTGGGTGGTGGGCGCTGGGTCTGCAGAACCCGCGGCACGCCGCCGTGCTTCGTACGGTGCCGATGTCCACCGCACTGACCGGACACCACACCATCGCGGCCTTACGCCAGGGGGGTGTGCGCGTCGACGAATCCCTACCCCTGCTCCAAGACGTCGACGAGTGGGCTGACGCGCTGGCGGTGGCCGCGTCGACTTCCGGCGGCGCGTCGGGGTGGTCGACCGACGTGATTGCGGACGGTCGTCCTGAGCGGGCCGCGGCCGGCTTGCCCGGGCAGCCCGGGGGCCAGGACGCGGCCCACCCGGAGGACCGCCCGGCGCGGCCCGGTACCGGCAGCCGCTTCGCGCGCCAGGTCACGGCGGTCCGGCGCAGCCTGACGTCCGGGATCCCACGATGAGCCGCAGGATCCGGGCCAGACCGACCGACGCATTCGGCAGCGTTCTACGGTGCCGCACCGACGACCCCTGGCTGATGCACGGCGACAACGGCTGGCGCAGCCGCCTACCGGTACGCCGGTGGCACGGCCACGCCGAGCCGGCGGTGGCCGCACTCGTCGCCCGGTGCACCGGGCCGACCCTCGACCTGGGCTGCGGTCCAGGCCGACTCACACTGGCCCTCACCCGGGCCGGACTGACAGCGGTCGGAGTCGACATCTCCGCGCAAGCGGTCCGCCTGACCCGGGCCCGAGGCGCGATCGCCCTCCAGCGGGATGTCTTCGCCCCGCTGCCCGCCGAGGGACGTTGGGCGCACGTGCTACTGATCGACGGAAACATCGGCATCGGCGGTGATCCCCTCACCCTGCTCGCCCGCTGCCACGACCTGCTGCGTCCCGGCGGCACCGTGCTCGTCGAACTCGAAGCACCAGGTCCGGGACTGTGGCGCGGTCAGGCCCACCTGGCCCTTCAGTCCGCCGGCGGTGGATCGCGCCTCGGGCCACCTTTCCGGTGGGCGCGGCTCGACACGATGGCGGTCGCCGGGGTGGCATCGGCAGCTGGGCTCACGATCTGCGAGGTGTTCCGCCGCGATCACCGCTGGTTCGGCGAGCTGGCCGCGGACAGCTCTGGCGCGGCCAACCCAACGTGAGGTCAGGGCCAGCGGCATTCGGTCTTTCCTTCAACTTTCGCACCTTCTGCACAGCGCAATCCACCTGAGGCATCAATCGCGCTGGAACACCTGATCGGGCTCATCGATGACCAGAGCCGGCGGGTGCTAACTGCGGAAGGCTGGAATCGTCTGCGGCAATGCCAGCCCCGTGACCTAGCCGAGGTCCGGCGGTGCGGGAGGAAGTGAGGCGACGTTGCTGTAGAAGCGGTGGATGTCGCTGACGACGCGCTCGAAGGTAGGAAGGTCGAGGGGTTTGGTGACGTACGCGTTGGCGTGGGCGAAGTAGCTGGCCAGAACATCCGCGTCGATGCCGGAGGTCGTGAACACCACGATGGGGATCGCCTTCAGCCGGTCGTCGGACTTGACCGCCGACAGGACCTCGCGACCGTTCATCCGGGGCATGTTCAAGTCGAGGATGACCAGATCGGGGCGTGGCGCGTCAGTGTGGGCGCCCGTGCGGTTAAGGAATGCCATGGCTTCCTCGCCGTCGCCGACCTGGTGCAGCTCGGTGGGCAGACCACGCGCCGCGACAGCGTTTTCGATCAGTGCGACGTCGGCCGGGTCGTCCTCGACCAGCAGGATGCGCAGTGCGGAGGACTGGGTGCCGGTGGCGTCGGCGGCGGTGTTCACATGCACGAGCCTACGACCGTAGGCGGCCAGCCACGATGATTGACCAGTCTTCCTCGTGGCTGGCCGTGTCGACCATGGGCCTGTGGCGTCCAGGTGCTGTCAATAGGAGCTGCGCGCCTCCTGCCGTGCGAGCGTGCGGCTGAATTTCGCAGTAGGTCGGGCGATCAGTAGGCGACGTCGGCCAGGTGTGCGCGTAGCTTGACCAGCGCGCGGGCCAGCAGGCGCGAGACGTGCATCTGCGAGACGCCGATCTGGTCGGCGATCTCGCTCTGGGTTTTGTAGCCGTAGAAGCGCAGGGTGAGGATTTTCTGTTCCCGCTCGTCGAGTGTGGTCAGCGCGGGGCCGAGGGCCACCCGCAGCTCGGCGTGGGCGAACTCGGCGTCTTCGCCGCCCAACATCTCGCCCAGTTCGGTGCCGCGCTCGCCGTCGCCCACAGGGGTGGACAACGACACGACGTTGTACGCGCGGGCACCTTCGAGACCTTCGAGGACCTCTTCCTCGGTGGTCTGCGTCAGGTCCCCTGTGGGCCAGTGATGGAGGGACTCATCGCTGCGGCACGGCTTTGTGTCCGGGATGAGCTGGCGGCGAGCTGGGAGAAGGCGTTGCCGGGCAGCCTCCGTGACGGCGGCGATGCCGAGGTCGCGCTCGGAGGTGGATGGTTGTTCCGGCGACGAGGGTGAAGAGAACGTCCTGGTTGCGTTTCCCGCTGGAGAGGGCGACCGGACCTATCGGACCTGGGTCGGCCGCACGCGGAGCGGAGACGTCACCTGTTTTGTGACCGACTTCCTCTTACACGACGCATAGGCCCCCTTCCAAGACCGAGCGCCGGCTCGATGTGCCACGTGTGCGGTGCTGAGACCTCGACCACGGAGACGAGCGGCAACGGAGCCCCGCATCGGCAGAAATAGCCTATTCGGGCCGGGGTTGGCTGGCCGGCGTCCCATCCGCCGCTACCTTTCGGGATTGACATGCGGACGGGGTCAACGCGGACGCGGTGACGGGCGAGTTCGGACGCCGCCTATTGCCTGAGCGGCATCGAGGCCCGGATCCGGTCTCGTCAACCCAGCCGATCCAGCTTCTCGCGAGCGGTGGTGTCGGGCCGAGGCGTGAGGACCACGAGGCGCAGGTCGGTGTTCTGGGTGGTCAGGACGTTGGCGTCCAGCGGGATGGCGCCCACGTCCGGGTGTACGGCGGTCTTGTGCGCGCTCTCGTGATGGGCCACCGCGCGGAGGGCCCAGAGGTGGCAGAACCTGTCGTTCCCGGCCATCCGCGAGATCAGTGCCGCCACGTCGGGATCGTTCGGATAACGGGCGCTGGTCGCGCGCAGGTCGGCCACCAACGAATGCTCGAAGTAGGCGCGCTCGGTGTCGGTCTGGCGGACTCGGGGGTTTCGGGATTCGAACTGGACGATCAAGGCGTTGCGCTCGTCGGCGGCGGCGCCGGCGGGGTCGCCGAAGACGGCTGCGAACAGCCGGTTCCAATGCAGCAGCCGCCACACGGCGTCGTAGACGGCCACCGGGGTGTCGTCGAGGTGGTCGATGACGCGGTGCAGGCTGGTGGGGATCAGGTGGGGTATCCGGTCCGGGGCCGCGGCGAAGCCGGCAAGGCGCATCAGGTGCGCCTCCTCGTCGTCGGAGAGTCGTAGCGCGCGGGCCAGGGAGGTGCACACCTGCGCCGATGGTGTGGCGGCCCGACCCTGTTCGAGGCGTGCCACGTATTCGGGGGAGATGCCGGCCAGTGCTGCCAGCTCACCGCGCCGTAGCCCGGCGACGCGGCGAGGTGATGCGTGAGTGAGACCGACCGCGGCCGGATCCATGCGATCCCGCCAGGCCCGCAGCGCGGCTCCGAGGTCATTCATGAACCCCATGATCCGCCATCGCTGGGTGGTACCAGCGATACGCGGAACATCTGTGCCTTCCACAGTGGTGGCTCGGCCCCTCAGGATGGGGATCATGAGCAGAGTGACCAGGATGCATCACATCGGAGTGCCGGTCAGCGATTTGACGCGGTCGGTGAGGTGGTACGAGGACGTCCTCGGCATCGTGCCGAACGGCGTGACGATCGCGGCGACGAACCCGGCGATCGGTGCGGTTGTCGAGGTCGAGAACGCGTCGATGCGGGCGTCGTTCGCGCTGGCCGGTGACAACGTCCTGCTGGAACTCATCCAGTACGACAGCCCGCAGCCGAGGCCCTTCACCGGGCGCAACTCTGACGTTGGGGTGATGCACCTGTGTTTTGAGGTCGACGACCTCGACTCGGCGCACCGCGACCTGGTGGAGCGGGGCGTGCACGTCAACGCCGACCCGGTCGTGCTTCAGGACGGCGATGGCGTCGAAGCGGGGGCGCTGGCTGGGACGAAGATTCTCTATCTCCGTGACCCCGACGGCATCCAGCTGGAACTGTTCGAGTTGCCCTCGTAGGAGCGCCGACTCCGGACCCGGCGCCCGTCCCGGTCGGTGCGCTGCTCTGGATACCATCGGTGGGGCCGAACAACCGGAGGGCACCATTCGTCCGGCGACACGCAGAAGCTGATGACAGATATCAGGTCGGGATTGTTCGTCGCTCGCGAGGCGGAGCTGGGCGAGATCGTCTCGGTGACGGCTGCTGCGGCGCGGGGCCGTGGCGGGGCGATGCTCGTTCTCGGTGACGCGGGGATCGGCAAGTCGACGCTCATCGCTGCGGCCGCTTCGCGGCTCGACGGATGGCAGGTGCTGCGGGCCGGTGGTGTCGAGTTCGAGAGCGAACTGCCCTACTCGGCTCTGCACCAGTTGTGCGCGCCCGTGTTCGAGCACCGCGCTGGGCTTCCCGTACCGCAGCGGAGCGCGCTCGACGCGGTCTTCGGGCTGCAGGCCGGGGCCACGCCGACTCCGATCCTGGTCGGCCTGGCCGTTCTGGGCCTGCTGAGTGCGGTAGGCCGGCGCAGGCCGGTGTTCTGCGTGGTCGACGACGTGCAGTGGGTCGACGCCGGCTCGCGGCAGGTACTGGCCTTCGTCGCGGCACGCGTGGCGGCGGAGCGGGTCGCCATGGTGTTCGCTGCCCGCGACGCCGCCTCGGTGGCGGGGCTCGGTCGCCTGCCCGCCCTCACTCTCACCGGGCTCTCCGATTCGGAAGCCCTCACCCTGCTGCGGTATCGGGCACCATTCGGCCACGAGGCAGCGATCGTGCAACGGATCCTCGCCGAAGCAGCCGGCAACCCTCTCGCCCTGGTGGAGTTCGCACGCGACGCCGGACCGTTCGGGCTACCCGGGGACGCCGGGCACCGCGCCGTGGAGCACCGGTTCGTGAGCCGGTTCCTGCGGCTGCCGGCACCCACGCGCGCGGTTCTGGCGCTGGCCGCGGCGGAGCCGACAGGTGACCCCGTTCTGCTGCGCCGTGCGATGGCGATCCAGGGGCTGGACGCCGCGGACCTGACCGCGGCCGAGGACAGCGGCCTGTTGGTGACCGGGCCCCGGGTGCACTTCCGGCACCCGTTGGCGCGTTCCGCGGTGTACCGATCGACTGGCGCCGGGGCGCGACGGCAGGCACACGCGGCGCTCGCCGCCGGTACGGACGCCGACGTCGATCCCGACCGTCGCGTCTGGCACCGGGCGAACGCGATCACCGGCCCGGATGAGGAGACTGCGGCCGAGCTGGAGCGTTCGGCCGGACGGGCACAGCGCCGAGGCGGATTCGCTGCCGTGGCCGCTTTTCTCGAGCGCGCGGCCCGACTGACGCCCGGTCGGTCGCGCCAGGCCCGCCGGTTGTTGACCGCGGCCCGGGCGCGGATGAGTTCGGGGGAACCTTCTGCCGCCCGGGAGTTGGTGGACGAGGCCGAGCGTCTCCAGCCGGACCCCGTCGACCGCCGCGCCGTGCGACTGCTACGCGCGACGATCGACTATCACGTGGCGCGCAGTATCCCGGCGACGATCGCGCTCATCGAGGCGGCCGACGGCGTGGGGCCCGATGAGGTCCGCGAGACCTACCTGGAGGCGTTCGCGTCGCTCATGTTCAGCGTCGACGAGCCGGGGAGGTTACGGCGGCTCGCCCTGCACATCCGGGAACGGGTACCCCAGCGTCAGCCGCCACGTCCGGTCGATCTGCTGCTGCAGGCGTTGGTCGAGCAGCACCTCCGCCCGGTGGACTTGGCGATGCCCCTGATGCGCCGCACGGTCGACGCCTTCCGGGACCACGCCCGCACGTCCGGCGCGGATCCGTGGTGGATGGAACGCGCCTGCGTGCTGAGCGTCGACCTCGGCGACAGCGACGCCATGGAGGAGATCGCCGACCGTCAGGTGGAACTCGCCCGGGCACAGGGCGCCTACGCGATCCTTCCCCATGCGTTGCGCTTCCAGGCGGCAGCGCGGACGATCGTGGGCCGCTTCGCCGACGCGTAGGTCTGCATCATCGAGGCCCGTGCGGTCGATGAGGCCGCCGGGACGTCCAACCTCGTCGGGTCCGACCTGATGCTTGCCGCATGGAGCGGGGACGTCGACCGGTTCCGCGAGATCCGGGAGAAGCTGCGCGGCTGGGTGGGGGTGAATTTCACCGCGCTGCACTACGCGGAGAGCGTGCTGTGCAACGGCAGCGGCGATCATGAGGCCGCGCTCGACGCGTTGCTGCTCGTACGGGACCACCACCGGCGCGGCGCGTACGCGGTCACCGGCTTCCACCATGAGCTGGTTGAAGCCGCCGCGTACGCCGGACGTCCCGAAGAAGCCAAGGAATCAGCTGACTGGATCGGGGATGTCGCACGGGTCAACCCGAACGCGTGGACGACGGGCGCACATCTGCTGGCGTGTGCGCTGCTCGACCCGGGGCTCGGCGCGCAGGACCACTACCGTGCGGCGATCGGCCATTTCGCCGGGAGCAGGATGCGGGTCCACTACGCGCGTGCCCGACTGCTCTACGGACAGTGGCTGCGACGGGTCGGCCGTCGCGCCGAGGCGCGGGTGGAGCTGCGCGCCGCGCACGAACTGCTCTCCACGATCGGCGCGCGCGGGTTCGCCGGCCGCGCCGCCCGCGAACTGGATGCCATCGGCGAGCCGACCCTGGCCGACGACGCCGATCCGCTCGCAGGGCTGACCGCCCGCGAACTACTCGTCGCCCGCAAGGTCGCCTCCGGCGCAGGCACCAGGGAAGTCGCCGCGCTGCTGTTCGTCAGCCCGCGAACGATCGACGCCCACCTGCGCAACCTCTACCGCAAACTGGGCATCACCTCACGCCGGCAGCTACGAGAACTACTCCGCTGACGGAGCCGGGCCGACCGAGCGACGAAAGGGCCCCGCCGGTATGAGACCGGCGGGGCCCTTGGGTCACGTCAGCGCCGGGCCCCGATCACACCCCCGTTCGGCACGCGTCTTCAGCTCCGTCAGCCACGTTTCCAGGCCCGCCCCGAGAGCCACGGTGGAGAATTCGACGTCCTGCTCCACCTGGTCGCCGCGCCAGGTCTCCTCGGTACGCACGAGAACCCGACCGTCGATCTCGGTGAACGTCCAGACGTGCACCCCCTCGTCGATGCGCAGCCCCGCTCCGACCGCCGGGCCGTTCCATCGAAGGCACTTCTGGTGCAGAAGCTGGCGAACGGTGGACGTGACGACGAGGGTGGTGGCGGGATTCAGCGGGGTCTCGCGGACTGGTGTCTTCCATCGGAACGATGAACCGGGACGCAGTGGGCCACGATCGAGCCGCTTGCTGGAGGAAACCGGCTTCTGCCACGACGGCCAACGTTCCACGTCGGTCTGCAGCTTCCAGATGGTCCGTAGCGGAGCGTTGATCGTCGTCTCCGTCCGATAGCGAATCTTCGCCGCGGTGTCGACGGTCCTTCCCGCACAGCGCACCGCCGCCTGGTCGGAGCCGACATCGGGCCTCACCTCCGCCCGAGCCGGCGCACCTGCGGTGCCCACGAGGCCGGCCACGACCACTGCCGCCGCAGCGGCGAGCACACGACTGTTCACGAGGTGGTCACCGCCTCGGCGGCGCCCTTGAGTCGTTCCAGCCACATGGCGAGGGTCGTGTCGAGGCCCTCCTGGAACGGCGCGGGGTCGGCATCGACGGGCGGGCCCGCGAAGGACTCCTCGGTCGACACCTCCACACCGTCGCCGGCCGGAGTGAGCGCCCAGACGTGGACACCGAGGACCCCGTCCGGTCCGTCACCGTATCCCCGCCACACGAGGCGTTCCCGCGGCCGTACCTGAACGATCGTCGACTCGATCTCCATGCCCGCGGCCGACCAGCGGAACACGGAGCCCGGGGCGAGCGGACCGGGTGTTTCCACGCGTGCGTAAGGGATTTCTGGCAGCCAGGTTGTCCACGCATCGATGTCGGTGAGGATCCGCCACACGGCTTCCGCCGACACGTTCACTGTGACGCTGTGGCGGCTGACCACCGGGGCCGACACGTCAATGCCGGCTTCGTCGGTGTCCGTAATGTTCTCCATCGTGAAGCCTCTCTGCGGTCACTGACCATCGGATCGCCGGGCATGAGAGCGAGCCGCCAGATCCACACCCGGCAGATGCGATCGTGCCAAGACGGCAACCGCTGCACATCGGCAAGAACTACCTAGGTCGCGGTACGTGGGCCGGCGACGGTGAAGATCCTTACCTCCGTGCCTGTTACCGGCCTCAGCCCGACAGGGTTTCGTCGAGTCGCAGCGGTGCTGCTATGGACCATCTCGGGACTCCTTGCCGTGCTGATGCTCGGCTTCGGCATGAATGACACGTGGCCGTGGCCATCGGCAGCGCTGTCTTCGACGCCATCGGGCGGCGCATGCGCGACCAGGCCTTCGATCAGGACAAGCTGCTGTGAACGACGGGAGTCGAGACGGGCCGGTCCGGGCCCGTGCGGGTCACCGGTTGTCGTCCGGTCCCAGCGCGCCGCGCCGCCAGGTGTACCACCCGCGGCACAGCACGTAGGCGACAATCGTGGTCAGCGAGGCGAACCCGTCGGCGACGAGCGTCCGGTCCGCGTTGGGCACGTCGGCTGAGGGTGGAGCGGAGTGCGGCCAGGGCAGTGGCACCGATCCTGACCTTCGCCGCCAATTCGACAGGGTCATATTTCTGCGATCGATGCTGTCTGCCGGTACTGCGGTCAGGGCCCGCCGTTCGGCGGGCCCTGGCGCACAACGGGGAAGGTCAGTGCAGGGTGTCGATGTCGATGACGAACCGGTAGCGCACGTCCGAGGCGAGCACCCGCTCGTACGCGTCGTTGACCGCCTCGGCGCCGATGACCTCGACCTCGGGAGCGATGCCGCGCTCGGCGCAGAAATCCAGCATCTCCTGCGTCTCGGCGATGCTGCCGATGCTGGAGCCGGCGAACGAGCGTCGGTTGCCGAACAACGCGAAGACGGGCACCGGCAGCGGCTCCGGCGGGGCACCGACGCTGACAAGCGTGCCGTCCAGACGCAGCAGACCGAGGTAGCTGGCCATGTCGATCGGTGCGCTGACCGTGTTGATGATCAGGTCGAAGCTGTTCTTGAGCACCTCGAACGTCGCCGGGTCCTTGGTGGCGTGGTAGTGCTCGGCGCCGAAGCGCAGACCGTCGTCCTTCTTGGACAGCGTCTGTGACAGCACTGTCACCTCGGCGCCCATCGCCGCTGCGATCTTGACAGCCATGTGGCCCAGACCGCCCAGGCCCACTACGGCGACCTTCTTGCCGGGACCGGCGTTCCAGTGCGCCAACGGAGAGTACGTGGTGATGCCCGCGCACAGCATCGGCGCGGCCGCCTCGTAAGGGATGCTTTCCGGCACCCGCAGGACGAAGTCCTCGTTCACGACGACGTGGGTCGAGTATCCGCCCTGGGTCACGGTGCCGTCCCGGTCGACGCCCGCGTACGTCTGGGTGTTGCCCTTGAGGCAGTACTGCTCGTTTCCGGTGCGGCAGTTCTCGCACTCGCGACACGAGTTGACCATGCAGCCCACACCGGCGCGGTCGCCGACGGCGTGGCGGGTGACGTCGGCGCCGACCTCGGTGATCCGGCCGACGATTTCGTGGCCGACGGTGAGCGGGTAGGGAACGCTGCCCCAGTCGCCGCGCACGGTGTGGATGTCGGAGTGGCAGATACCGGCGTAGCGGATCTCGATGAGAACATCGTGCGGGCCCAGGTCCCGCCGCTCGATCGTGGTACGCACGAGCGGTTCGGTGGCAGAAGGCGCGGCGATGGCGTTGACGGTGAAGATGATGGCCTCCGGTTACGTGATGCTGACCTACCTCAACCTCACCACAGGTGCGGCGACGCTGCGAATCTCTGCCCATCGGTGTACTGCCAGTACCCTTGCCCCGGTGGACCGCGGGTGACGTGCCGGCTACTTTCGTCGGCCCCGTGTTCAGCGCCGCAGGAGCCGCAGCGTCTCCTTCCAGAGGATGTCGGCGTCCTTGTCGTCCAGGGCGTAGGGCAGCACGCCGCTCATGCCGTCGGAGCGCTCGGCGATGACCAGGGCCTCGTTGGCGTCCTCGAAGTAGCGGCCGGTGACGCCGTTGACCTCGGGGGAGGCGGCGAGCAGGACCGAGGTGGCCGCGCCCTGCTGCGGGGTCTTCCAGCCCGGCGGCACCTGCAGGCGGTTGCCCTGCTCGTCCACCGCGCCGACCCAGCGCAGCTGCGCATCGTCGAGGTGTCGCTGCAGGTTGGTCATGATGCCGCCGGGGTGTAGAGCGTTGGCGGTGATGCCGTCGGCGGCCCACCTGTGGGCCAGGGCGACGGTGAACAGGATCGTCGCGGTCTTCGACTGGCCGTAGGCCGACCATGCCTCGTAGGGCCGGGCGGTGAAGTGGATGTCGTCGAAGACGACCGGGGACTGCTGGTGCGCCGCGGAGCTGACGACGACGATCCGGGCGCCGTGGGCGGCGGCGAGTGCGTCGTGCAGCCCCAGGGTCAGCTCGGCGTGACCGAGGTGGTTGATGGCGAACTGCGTCTCCCAGCCCTCGGCGGTCCTGGTCAGCTCGGGCAGGGCCATGACACCGGCGTTGTTGACCAGGATGTGCAGCGGGCCCGTCCAGCCGGTGACGAAGGCGTCGATGGAGGCGCGGTCGGCCAGGTCGAGGTGGGCGACCCGGACGGTGCCCGGCGTGCCGCCGGCTGTGAGGTCGGCGGCGGCGCGCTCTCCGGCGGCGGTGTCGCGGACGGCCACCGTCACGTCGGCTCCGGCGTTGGCCAGCGCGCGGACGGTCTCCAGGCCGATGCCGGACGCGCCGCCGGTGACCACCGCCCGACGGCCGGTGAGGTCGACGCCGGCGATCACCTCGGCGGCGGTCGACTGGGCCGAGAAAGGGGTGATGATTCGTGACATTTCGGAACTCCTATGGCGCAGAAAACCCTGCGATGGGGAGGTGGGATGGGATGGGGTCAGACCGCGGCGCGGCGGATCAGTCGCAGCGCCCGACGGATCCGGTCGCGGAATTCGTCCCGGGTGGCCGCTGTCGACTTCCAGGTCAGCGCGGCGGAGAAGAGCAGGTCCATCAGGTCGTCCGCGGTCAGTTCGGCGTCAAGCAGGCCGGGCGGGGCGAGAGCGCCGATGTGGGCGCTCAGCGTGGTGCGGGCCCGCTCCTGGTAGTCATGGAACATCGAGCCCAGTTGGGGCCGGCTGTTCTCCAGCAGCTCGTTGAGGTCGCGTGCCACTTGGGTGTCGATGTACGTACCCATCAGCGCGTCCAGGCCCGCCACGATCCGCTCGTCGAAGCTCAGCGCCTGGTCGGCGAAGCGCTCCTCCATGGCCTGCTGGGCGCGTTCCATGACGCCCTGCATGGTGGCCCGGTACAGCTGCTCCTTGTTGGGGAACATCAGGTACAGGCCCGGCCGGGAGATGCCAGCCGCCTTGGCGACCGCCTCCATGGACGTCTTCTGGAATCCGTAGCGGCCGAACACCCCGACCGCTGCGGCCAGGATGCTGGCGCGCTTCGGGTCGTCGCTGAACTCCACGTTGCTCACGCTAGACAGCCTAGACATATTTTCGAAAGTTGTCTAATGCGTCAGATCAGACCGGGTGCGGCGCACGACACAGTTCAGCAAGTCGGCCGCCTTTTCGCGTTGGTCACGATCGGGGTGACCAGGTGCGGCGAACGTATGGGCGCCGGGGCCAGCTGGTGTATTGCAGCACCGGGACGATCCGGAAGTCGACCGTGGCGTGGTCGATGGTGGCGTGCACCGGGGAGCCGGCCATCTCGGTCATGATCCCCGAGGCGCTGCGCCGGCCGTCGGCGGCGGAGTCCCACGCGACGATGTCGGTGATCGTGCCGTCGTCGTCCTGCACGATCCGACGCCACCGGAAGCCGGGCTGCCGTCGCAGGTATTCGTTGATGTCGTCGTTGGCGTTGACGAAGTCGGCGCCGCTGAGGCCGGAGACGAGCCGGAACGTCGTCATCTCAAGTGCTTCATTCATGGGTGCCCTCCTCGTGGTGTGCGATCAGCCCTGCACGGTGGACCGCATGATGATCTCGTTGACGTCGACGCTGTCGGGCTGGGTGATGGCGTAGGCGATCGCGTCGGCGACTGCCGAGGCAGGCATTCCCAGCTCCTCGGTCGCCGCGTGGGCGGCAGCACGCACCTGAGGGTCGCCTCCCCGCTCGGTGAGTTCCGAGTGGGTGTAGCCGGGGCTCACCAGGGTTACCCGGACGTCCCGGCTCTCCTGGCGCAGCCCTTCGGTAAGCGCCCGGACCGCGTACTTGGTGGCGCAGTAGACCGCGGCCGTCGGGTCGACGCGGTACCCGGCGGTGGAGCCGATGTTGATGATGTGCCCTGCGCCGCGGGCCCGCATCAGCGGCAGTGCGGCGGCGATGCCGTTCAGGGTGCGGCGCAGGTTCACCTCGACCATCTGGTCCCACTCGTCGACCCGCAGCGCGTCGAGGGTCGACAGGGCCATCACGCCGGCGTTGTTGACCAGTACGTCGATGCGGCCGTGCCGGTTGTGGGCGCCTTCGACGAAGGAGAGCACGCTGTCACGGCTCGTGACGTCGAGCTCATGGTGCTCGGCGGTGCCACCGGCGGCGCGCACTTCGTCGACGAGTGCGGCGAGCCGGTCGACGCGCCGGGCACCCAGCACGACGTGATGGCCGTCGGTGGCCAGCCGACGGGCGGTTGCCGCACCAATACCACTGCTCGCACCGGTGATGAGAATGATCTTCGAGCCGGAACTGTCTCCCATTGATCCTCCTGTTGTGCTTCGGGCCTGCGGCCAAGCGCCGCTGCTCAACCATCCGGCTGGTAAGCGGGCCCGGGAAGGGTGAGATTTCCTGGGTGCGCGACACCCTGGCACCACGTACGTGTCATTCGATTCAGGGTGCTCCGTCCCGTACGCCTCGACCTGGGCGATTTCAGCGCACGGGTCGGCGAAGCCGGCAGCTGGCCGGGGATCACAGCCAGGAGTCTTAGGCTGGTCGACATGCCCGATTCAAACCGGCTCGGGGAATTCCTTCGGGCCAACCGCGCCCGAGTGGACCCGAAAGAGGCCGGACTGCACGGGGGCGGCGACCGCCGGGTACCGGGACTGCGCCGCGAGGAGATCGCAGTCCTTGCCGGGGTGAGCGCCGACTACTATGCCCGCCTTGAGCAGGGTCGGGAGCGCAACCCCTCGGCGCAGGTGCTCGACGCGATCGGCCGGGCCCTGCGCCTCGACCCGGACGCGCGCGGCCATCTCTTCCGACTCGCCCGGCTCCACCCTCGCCTCGGCCCGGACAACACCCGGGACTCCGTCCACCCCGCCCTGCTGCGGCTGCTGGACGCCTTTCCCACCTCCGCCGCCTACGTGCTCAGTCCAGCGTTCCAAGTGCTGGCCACCAACAGCGTGGCGGCTGCCCTGCTGTCCCCGTTCACGGGCCCAACCAACATGGCCCGGGTGCTGTTCGAGCATCCGCAGGCCCACACCGTCTTCCCCGACTGGCCGGCCCTGACCGAGAACGTCGTACACGCCCTACGACTCAATGCCGACCTCTTCCCGGAAGATCTCCAGATCCGGGCGCTCGTAACTGACATGCGACGGGAGTCGCCGGAGTTCGGCGCCCTCTGGGCGGACCAGACCGTGCAGGGCCTGACTCGCATGTTCAAGGTCATACACCACCCCGAGGCAGGGCGAGTCGAGCTGACCTACCAGACCTTTGACGTCCGGGATGCTCCCGGTCAGCAACTGCTGGTCGGCACGCCTGAGCCGGGCAGCCGCAGTGCCGAGGCCCTGGCCGCTCTGGCAGCACCGGATCGGGAGGTCTCGGGCCAGCCCCCGGGGGATGGCCAGCCACCCAAGAGCTGACGGTCCCAGGGAGCTGTCGAGAAACCGCGTGGCAGCTCCGTTCCAGGAGCGGGTAGAGCTCATGCCGACAGGCGGATGGTTTGGTCTATCCTGCTAATCGTGGTTGTCGACCTGTGCGTACGAATGAGCGCCGCGTTCCACCCCCTTTAGGTGGCCGCATTCGCGGCCCCGAAAGGGGTCAACCATGTCTCGTACGGACAAAGATGGTCCGCATCATCCGCGGACCGGCCTGCGATCTCTCGTCGGTGGCGGTGGGCCAACCCGCTGGTTCATCAGTCACGTCTGGACTAGCAGAGAGCGCCGAGCAGCACGAGATGAGTGTCGAAAGGTCGCGCAGGAGTATCGCGGTGACGGGGTCGTCGACACCATCCCCACCACCCGGCAGCACCGGCATAACGCCCAGTGGCTCTGGTGGTGACACCAGGATTGGCATCGGTCGTCTCGCGGTGAGCGGTGTAGGTGATCTCCTGGCCGTTCGGTTGCGCTCGGCGCTCACAGCGGTGGTGGCCACGGATTGGGGCCGGCCAGTCCTTCTCTTGAAGGTTGTCGCTCACTCAAAAACGTGACACCAGGCCGGATTCCCATGCCCATGCGGCTATGCGGACGCGGGTGACATTGCCGAGCTTCGTTGAGATGTGGGTGACGTGGGTCTTGATGGTGCCCGGGGAGACGTGGAGTTTCGCTCCGATCTCGTCGTTGCTCAGCCCACGTGCCACGAGCTTGGCGACATCACGCTCGCGTGGGGTCAGCGGCGGGTCGGGTTGGAGTGGTTCGCGGCCGGCTCCGAGCCTTGCCAGAAGGCGGACGGTGACTTCGGGGCTGATCAAGGCGTTGCCGACGAGCGCGGCTCGGACGGCCTCGACGAGAAGCCCCGGAGCGGAAGTTTTCAGGAGGAAGCCACTCGCGCCGTCGCGCAACGCCCGGGTGATGTACTCATCGTCGTTGAAGGTGGTCACCACGATCACCTTGGTCGTTAGCCCGGATGTGGCTGTGCGGCGGACGAGTTCGAGGCCGTCGATTCCAGGCATCCTGATGTCAGCCAGCAGTACCGCCGGGTGCAGGCGGCGGACCAGGTCCCAGGCCGCGTTACCGTTGCTGGCCTCGCCCGCGATCGTGAGGTCGGGTTGCGCCGACAACACCATGCGGAAACCGTGGCGGACCATGTCGTGGTCGTCGGCGATCACGACGGTGGTCATGGAACCGCCTGCCGGCCACCCAACTGCAGATATGTGAGCGTCGGCATCGAGTCAGTTTATGGGCAGCGTGACATGCACCCGCCACGATCCGTCCTCGGCGCCGGCGCGCATGGTGCCATCGAGCGCCTCCACACGGGCTCGAAGAGAGGCCAGGCCAGCGCCGGAGCCCGTGGCACGGGTTGGCGTCGCCGGGATCGACAGGTCGTTGGCGACGACGATGTCGAGCTGTCCGTCCCGCTGTGTCGCCCATACCCGCACCGGTGCGGTGGGGTGAGCGTGTCGAGCCACATTCGTGAGCGCCTCGGATACCACTCGGTACGCGGTGGCCTGGATCGCTGCGGAAATGGCGTCGTGTTCCGTCAACTCGAGGCTCAGTTCGGTGTTGAGTGGATGGGCGTCGACGAGGCGACGCGCAGGCCCAGATCGGCTCCCAGCACCAGGACCAGCCGTGATGGGCCAGCGACCTGAGGATCAACAGCGATGACCACGACGCAGATCGCGCAGGCCCTGCTGCTGCCGGTCGGGCAGTTCTTCGGCACCTTCCACCCGGCGGCCGCTTCGACCGAGCGGTACCACCGGGTCCGCCTCGGCGACGAGGTGTGGGAGCTGGACGACCAGCGCTTCACCGTGTGGGCGCTGGCGCACGGCACCGGCGACCGGCCGGCCGAGGAGCTCTGGACCGTGCCGAGGGCACGCGACGCGGCGGCCGGCCAACTGTCCGGCGTCGACACGACGAGGAACCCCGGGATGGCCGATCCGCTGGTCCTGCCGGTGGGGCGCTACACCGGGGAATTCCACCCGGCCGTCGGCGCGCCGGTGAAATACCACTCGCTGAGCATCGGCCGTCTCTCGGTGACCCTGGAGGATCCGCAGGCGTTCGCGGTGTGGGCGGCGGCGCACCGTCCCGTCGACCTCCCCGACGGGACCTGGGACCGGGCCGCGGTGACCGAGGCCGCCCGGCGGCTCGGTGTGGCCGACCCGAACCGGATCGTCGCGGAGTTCCTGGAGGACGGCCTGCTTGTGGAGATCACGCCTGACGCGCTGGACGTGGTGGACCTCGCCCGCGCCTACCGGGTGCTCCCGCTGAGTTGTTTCTCGGGCATGGTGGGGCAGAGGCCAAGGACTCAGCCTTCCAGGTAGGCGAGGACCGCCAGGATGCGGCGGTTGTCGTCCTCGGAGGGCTTGAGGCCGAGCTTGGTGAAGATGTTGTTGCTGTGTTTGCTGACGGTTTTCTCGGTGACGAACATCCGGGCGGCGATCGCAGCGTTCGAGCGGCCCTCGGCCATCAGGGTGAGGACCTCATGCTCGCGTGGGCTCAGCTCCAGGAGCTTAGGGTCGGTGGAGCGGTGGGTGAGTAGCGCACTCACCACGTCGGGGTCCATGACGGTGCTGCCGGTAGCGACCTGCCGGACACTGGCGACGAACTGGTCGACGTCCGTAACCCGGTCCTTCAACAGGTAGCCCACCGCGCCCGCGCGATCTGACATCAGCTCCCTGGCGTAGATCTGCTCGACATACTGCGAGAGCACCATGATGGGCAGCCCTGGTATCTGCCGGCGGGCCTCGATCGCGGAACGCAACCCCTCGTCGGTGAACGTCGGTGGCAACCGCACGTCGACGATGGCGACGTCGGGGCGGTGCGTCGTCAGCGACCGGATCAGCGCGGGGCCGTTGTCAACGGCCTCCACGACCTCGAATGAATTGGCCCGCAAGATCCTGATCAGGCCCTCGCGGAGCAGGGCGAGGTCCTCGGCTATCACGATACGCACGGCAGCGACATCCTCACCTCGGTAGGTCCGCCCGGTGGGCTGTCAACGGTCAGCGTGCCGTCGAAGGCCGCCAGCCGACGGACGATGCCACGCAGGCCCGTGCCGGATTCGATCGAAGCACCCCCACGGCCGTCGTCGGACACCAGCATCGTCAGTTCCCCGGCAGCGCCGCCCCGGTGGGGTGCGAACTCCACGGTGATCCGGATCTGCTGGGCCTGGGCGTGCTTGACGGCGTTCGACAAGGCCTCGGCGACGGCGAAGTAGGCCGCGGACTCGATCGGGGCCGGCAGCCGTTTGGGTAGGCGGGTCACCACAGTGGTCGGGATCGGATTGACCAGGGCCAAGGCCTTGAGTGCGCCGTCCAGGCCACGGTCGGCCAGTACCGGCGGATGGATGCCTCGTACCAGGTCACGCAGCTCGGTCAGGGCGGCGGAGGTCGACTCGCGGGCCTCGGCCAGCAACTGCTGGACGGCCTGCGGATCCTTGGGCAGTAACTGTTCGGCCAAGCCCAGGCTCATACCCAGCGACACCAGCCGGGCCTGCGCGCCGTCGTGCAGGTCGCGTTCGATTCGGCGCAGTTCACCGGCCTGGGTGTCGACGGTCTCAGCTCGTGAGGTCGCCAACTGTTGGACGCGGGCCCGCAGGCGCGCCTGTTCGGTGGGGCCGAGCAGAGCGCGGATCACCCGAGCGTTGAGGTTCGCGAGGCGCACCGCAGTGACGTACCAGAGCAGAAGGAGAACCGGTCCGAGCGGTACCAGCCAGAACGACTGCGCGACGCTGTGCAGCCGGAAGCCCTCCCCTAGCGGAGTGCGGAATACCTGAGAAGGCGTCAGCTGATAGATGAGGGGATAGGTCAGGTATAGGACTCCGAAGACGAAGAACAGCAGCGACAGTCCGGAACTCAACCACATGGTGATCGAGTTGACCACCAACCAGATCCAGTCCCGCCACGTCGCCGGGTCGCGCAGGATCATCCAGAGCCGCACCGGCCAACCGGCGTCCGGCATCGGCTGATAGGGCCGGGCGGGCACCGGTTCGCCGAGCCGGTCGGCGGCCCACTGGCGATGCAGGTCGGCAAACCAGCGCACCAGTACGGTCGCGAGCAGGGTCAGTGGGATTCCGACGCCAAGCGCGGCGACCGATAACGAGGTGATCCAGAATGTGGCCAGCACGGCACCGAGGACCGCGCCCGACAGCAGCACCAGCGACCAGCCCAGCAGGCTCATCCGCTGGGCCAACGCGAAGCGCGGAATTGGACCGCTGCGAGCGACGCGATCCGGCCCGGAGCCCTCCCGCGAGGGCGAGGAGCCGCCGGACAGGGCGGTTCCGCTGTTATCGGTCATCTCACTCCATCACTGCGCATCGTGCCGAACCGCCGGGCTGGTGATTCATGTTGGCCGGCGATCCGCACTTGCCCACGGTCGGTGTGTCCCCACGTCGCGTTGGATCCAGCGACCATGGTGTCCGTCCGTGGTCCACGGAGGCTCGCATCGCCGATCGACGGCTCGATCGATCGACACCCGCACACACGCTACCCATCGTGTAAGCAGTTCCGGCCCGCTCCCCGAATCTCGACCACCACCTCGCCGTTACCGGGATCCGGACCGTGTGGCTTGTCGCGCTCGCCCACGGCGCCGCCTCGGCCATCGGCAGCTGCGCCACAACGAATTCCGCGTCGGCCGGAACTCCGTGCTCGCCCCACCGGTGACCGCACGCGGTGAGGTCGTCTGCGCAAGACTGGTTGACCGAGAACGCCGGGGCAGCGCCGGTCAACCAGGCTCGCCGGTCCTGTCAGCCGTCGGCGCGATGGCCCTTATTTGACGGTGGCGGTCATCTGTTCGATTTCCTTGAGCACCAGGGCGGGCTTGTCCTGGGGAACGTCGTGCGAGCTTCCTTCGGCGATGACGAGTGTGCGGTCGGGCCCCGCCTTGGTGAACGCCGCTGCCGCGTCGCGCCACGCCTGAGCGTCCTGCGGAGATCCATCGAAGGGCGTCTTGTCCGACACGATATAGATGACGGGAACGCCGTCGGGCCAGGAGACCTTGTGGAACGCCTGGTGCGTGGGACCGAAGTTGTCGGCCGTGGCGATGAGCTGGCGGTTCGCCTTGGTCGACGGCGCTTTCTTGAGCTCTTCGATCTGCGGCGTGGTTAGCGCGACGAGGCGTTGGGTCTGGGTGTCGGTGAAGAATTGCGGCACGTTGGCATCGATGAGCACCGTCCCGCAGACAACGCCGGGGTTCGCGAGGACGAAGTAGTGGGCCACCTCTCCTGCCTGCGAGTGGCCCGCGAGGACCACGTTCTGGGTGACGCCGAGTTCACGCAAACCGGCTTGCAGGTCGGAAGCGGCGGCCTTCGGGTCCCATGGGCCCTTCACCTCCTCGCTGGCGCCCAGACCGGCCCGGTCGTAGGTGATGATCTGCGATCCGGTGGCCTGCGACAGCTGCGGCACCAGGGCATCCCAGTACGAGGAGTCTTCGCCACCGCCGGCGTCCAGCACGATGGTGGGAGAACCTCCGGGCGTGACGTGGAAGGCAAGCTGATGTCCGTTGTTGGCGATCATGTGCAAGCCCGCTGCGGGGGCCGCACTTGCCGGGCCGGCCGCGCCTGTCGAGGTCGAGGGCGCGGCTACCGAACTGGCCACGGGCGCGGCCTTCGGCGCCGCCGAGTCATCACACCCGGCGACTGCCGCTATCACGGCGACGGGAAGGACGAGGGCCAGGGCGGCCCGATGGAACCGGGAGATCTTCTGCGTGGTCATGAAAATGAGCTTCCACGGTTTCTAGATCTTGCTCGATCCTGCTACACCCCAGTCGCGTTGGGAGTTACCCCTACCCTCGCCGGGGCACATCAGAACCCGTCAGGCAGGTGCCCGGTCCGGGTCGGGCGCACCAGCGCGAGGGCGCACAGAAGGCGGGCTCCCGGGGGAGGGGCCAAGGGGGTACGTGTTGCAGATGGGCGGTACGGGGGCGGGCCGCGTCTCGGTGACCCGACCCGCCCCGTACCGGTGTCAGCTGGTCTGGCCGACTTCGTTGACGATGGCGAGATGCATCACGGCTCAGAAGGTGATCTTCGCGGCGCTGCTCGGCAGGCCGGTGGAGGAGCCGATGAAGAGGTGGTCGGCGTACTCGGCCGGTAGGTGCATCGAGTGGGTCACCCGACCGGTCAGGTCGACCACGAGCAGGCGGTCGTACTCGTCATCACCTGGTCCGAGGACTGGGGCGGGTTGGTCGGATGCCGGTATCCCGCCCTGGTCGTGGAAGACGCGGATCAGCAGGTGCTGGTCGTCCGCCCAGCCGATCAGGCCGCCGGAAATGGGCACCTTGAAGCTGTGCTGGACCGCCCCGGTGACCGGATCGACCACGGTGACGGAGGTCTGCTGCACCCCATCGAGGTACGGCGCTAGCGCCAGGTGCCCGCCGTCCGGGGAGAAGCTGACGTCGTCCGGCGGCCCGCCGCTGGCGGGAACGGTACGCACCACTCTGCCAGCCAGGTCGTAGAAGCGGATCCCGGTCACCGTGGAGTCATCGACGGACTTGGAGAGCGTCAGCGCGAGCCCGCTGCTGTCTGGCGTCCAGATCAGGCCGGTGACCTGGTCGTTCTGCGCGGCCAGGTCGGGCAGTGGGACGAACGTTGTCGTGAGCGTCTCCGGATCCACCAGCACGAAGCCGGGCGTACCCGTGCGCGGCATGTGGGTGAAGAGGATGCGCTGCCCGTCCGGCGACCAGCGCCCGTCGCTCGAATAGCCGGGGAAGCGGGCGTCGCTGGTGCTGCCGAAGTCGGCGATCCACCGTACGTTCCCGCTGGCCCGGTCCAGTACGCCCGCCCGGGTTGGATAGCGCAGACTGTTGTCACCCGTCGCGACCAGCACCTGGCTGCCGTCCGGGGACGGCATGGCATACCGGTACGGCACCCGGTCGTACCGGCCGGTCTTCGCGTTCAGGAGGAGCGAGTACAGAAAGTTCGGGCTTGGATCCTCGATTTTCGGATCGCGGATGCCGCTGTACGCGGTCACCACGAGTGGCCTCAGCCCATTATCGGCGAACTGGTCGCCGGCCGTACCGCTGATCGGGGCGATGACGGCGACCACGCCGATCAGCGCGGCGCAGATCGCCGCGGCGAAGCCACCGCCGACGGCCAGCCGGGTGACCCGTTGCCGGCGGGCGCTGACCAGTGCGGCCTGGGCCAGCCCGACCGGCGCGGGCGCCGTGTCGGCCAGCTCCTCGAAGGCGGTCCGGAGCGCTGTGGTGAGGTGCGGGTTCATCGGTCTGCCGCCTCCTTCGTGGTGAGGATGTCGAGCCTGGGACAGAGTTCGCGTAGCCGGGCGAGAGCCCGTGCGGCTTGGCTGCGTACCGTGGATTGGGTGCAGCCCAGAATCTCCGCGATCTCGCTGTCCGGCCGGTCTTCGAAGTAGCGCAGCACAAGCACCGCCCGGTGTTTGGGCGCGAGCTGCGCCAACGCCTGTCTGAGCGCCAGGTTGAGGTCGACGGTGGCGGTGGCGTCGGCCGTCGTCGCGACCTCCGGCAACTGTTCAGCGCTCACCTCGCGCCCCCGCCGGAGGCTGCGCCACCAACTCGTCTGCTGGCGGTACAGCGCGGTGCGCAGGTACGCCTCGGGGTTTCCGGTGCGGATCCGCCCCCAGTGTCGGGCGCCCTTGGTCAGGACCGTCTGGAGTAGATCCTCGGCCTGCTGACGGTGCCCAGTCAGGGCGAGCGCGGTCCGGAACAGTACGTGCGAGCGGGCCGTGATGAAATCGCTGAACTCCCGATCGAGGTCAGCGTCCATGGGTATACCTATCCCTCATGCCGATAACAACGCCAGGCCCGCGGTGGCTGCTGCTTTGCCGGCCGAGACGTTTGGCGCCTGACCCCGCCCGGCCTCCGACGAGCACGATCTCAGACCCGTAGCCCGTCGATGAGGTGGCGTCGCCAGTCGGGTGTGATTTCCCAGGTCGCGAGGATCACTGCCCAGAGCTCGCCGACTAGCCTGCCCAACCACGTCACAGGAGTATTCACACGTGGCTGCTCGAAACCGTTTGCGGGCTCAGACGGTCGGGACTGTTCCGCCATCGATCACGTACTCGGCGCCGACGATGGCCGAGGCGCGGTCCGAGACCAGGAACCCGACCAGGTCGGCGATCTCCTCAGTGTTGGCAAACCGTCCCAGGGGTACGCCTCCGAGGGAGTCGTAGATGCTCTGCTTGGCTTGTTCGCGGCTGATCCCGTTGCCCTCGGCGATTCGGTCCACGAACCTCTCGTAGGCCTCCGTCTCGATTCCGCCGGGGCTGATCGCGTTGACGCGGACACCGCGCGGGGCGAGCTCGTTGGCGAGCCCCTTGCTGTAGGTGCGCAACGCGGCTTTCGCTGCCGCGTAGGCCAGGGACGCGTCGTACTGAGGAAGTTCGCGCTGGATCGAGGTGAAGTGCAGCACGACCGCCGACCCGGACTCGATCATCGCCGGGAGGAGGGCTCGATCGAGCCGCACCGCTCCGAGGAGGTTCAAGTTCAGCTCGATCATCCACTGATCGTCGGTGATGACCGCGAACCCGCCGGACGGCGTCGAGGCACCTCCGACGACGTGCACCAGGATGTCCAGTGCGCCGCCGGCCTCGGCGATCCGGTCGGCCACCGCCTTCGCGCCCTCGACCGTCGAGGTGTCGGCCTCAATGAACCGGTCGGGGTGCTCGTACCCCTCGGGCATCGTCCGGGCCGTCACGTAGACGTCGGCGCCCATCTCCCGCAGTCTCTCGACGACGGCCTTGCCTGAGCCCTTCGACCCGCCCGTGACCAACGCACGGCGTCCATCGAGACGATCGCGATCTGAAGTAGGCACTCTCTCACCTCTGAAGATTGACGTGGTGCGGGTCTTGTCAGGATTTGTGGTTGGCGATGACGAGTTCCGTGACGGCTTCCTCACGGATCGTGAACCGGTAGTCGAGTTCGGCGACGCCGCCTGGGAAGGTTCCCTCGAGCCGCAGGGTCACCACCCAGTGGTCGTCGTCGATGCGGGCGGCACCGATCTGCTCGGTCGTGTACTCGAACTCGGAGCCGGCGTCCCGCAGGAACGCGTAAATCTGCTCTCGGCCGCGGAAGGACTCGCCCTGATCGACGGCCACCGCGTCCTCGGCGAAGAACGAGGATGCGGTGTCGGCGTCGCGAACGACGTGAGCGGCGAGGAAACCGCGGACGGTGATTGGGAGTGGATCGGACCGGAGGTCGCCGTGGTGTGTCATGAGCCCACCTTGTGGCCTCGCGATGCAGGAAGGTCAAGCGCTGGACTCTCCCCCTGGGGGAGCCTTCATACTGCGGGGATGCTGACAATCGGGGAGTTCTCGCGCCTGACCCACCTGAGCGTGCGGACCCTGCGTCGGTACCACGAGAGCGACCTGCTGCAACCCGCCGTGGTGGACGAGACCTCCGGCTACCGCTACTACGCCATCGAGCAGATCCCGACCGCCCAGGTCATCAACCGGCTCCGCGAACTCGACGTCCCCCTGAGCGACGTGCAGCGGATCCTGCGGTCCCCGGACCCCGGTGTCCGCGCGACCCTGATCGCCGACCACCTCCAACGCCTGGAGGCCGAACTCGACCGCACCCGAGCCGCTGTCGCGTCGCTGCGCCGCCTGCTCCAGCCCGACCCCGCGCCGATCAAGGTGGAGCTCCGCGCCGAGCCCGCCCGCACGGTCGCGGCGGTGGCGGCCGTGGTCGACGAGGGCGAGGTCGAAGCCTGGTTCGCGGGCGCGATGGCCGAGTTGGAGGTGGCCGTAGGCGACGCGGTGACCGGTCCACCGGGTGGCACCTACGACAACTCCCTGTTCGAGCAGGGCCGCGGTCACGCGTTGGTCTACCTACCGACGGCCGCTCCACCTCATACCGGGCGGGTCCACGCCGCGACCCTACCCGCCGCGGAAGTGGCGGTGGCCACCCACGTTGGCGAGCACGATGGCATCGAGGTCACCTACGGCGAGCTCGGTACCTGGGTCGTGAAGAACGCGATGTCGGTGGCGGGGCCCGTGCGGGAGGTCTACCTCGTCGGACCTAAGGACACAAGCGATCCAGCAATGTGGCGCACCGAGATCGGGTGGCCGGTGTTCCGAGTGACCTGAGTGGGTCGGCGGGCCGACGGTCGAGAACGTCATGACTCTTGCGACCCTCGCTCATCGACATGACCGCGAAGTCATCGAGCCCACGATCACGGTTCGGGCAGGGCGCCTCTGGGCCTTGCGGACACGGGTGTCCGGTGCGTCGGTGAGTGCGGGGTGCCGCGGTAGGTCCTCAGCGGTTCCTGTGCGGACGCCGTGCGCGAAGGAAGGCCGTGGCCATCGTGCGCCGAGTTGGCGTGCCGGCCGCGGCCAGGGCGGTCATGTACGTGTCGAGACGCCCGCGTTCGTCGTCGCTCAGGGCGGCGGCGATCACTTCGCCGTACGTGGGGACCAAGGGGTTGGGCGCCACGCGCTTGAGTTCTTCCCAGTCCCCGATGGGGTCGGCGGGCACGTCGATCTGGGCGCGGTAGTCCAGTTCCACCGCCTCGAAGCCCGTCGTCCGGGGAATGCCACCGCCGTACGCCGTAGTGGCGGTACGCCGCGGAGCGGGAGCCGGGGGTTAGGTATGGAATGTCCGGCGGTAGATCCCAGGGCGCTCCTGCCTGAAGCCAATCCGTTCAAAGGTGCTGTTCGCTACCAGTAGTGCCGGTTTGGACACCACTTGGATGGCAGCAGCGCCGGCCGCCACTGCGCGCCGTGCGGCCTCTCGGATCAGCGTTAGGGCAATTGCCTGCCCGCCTTCGGTCTGCTCAGCGACCAGATCATCGACACGGGCCTTCACTTCGCCGGGCATCTGGTAGACCGCGAGCGTGAGCGTTCCGCAGATGCCCCCGTTTCGTCGGGCGACGAGTAGCTGGAACTCAGGCAACGCGATCATGCGGGCCAGTGCTTCCGGGCTCAGGCGACTCGGCCGGCTCGACAACTCCGGCTCATCTCGGCAGAACGCTTCAATGCTCTCCGCATCGAGAGTCTCGATGAGTTCCACCTCGACGTTCACGGTAGGCATGATAGTTCGTACAAACTGGTTCAGGTTCTGGGCTGCATCCGGATCTGCCGCTGTCCAGGGGGCGCGGCGATCGTGAGCGTCCTTTCCCTGAACCGGTGCGGCTGCGGGAGCCAGCAAGTGTCTGTCAATTAAGAAACTGGGCCGGCAGCTCACGATCGGCCGGCGGTCGGCAACTCGGCGCGAGCCCGGTCCGGGGGAGCAGGTTGGGAGCAGCAGGGAGCCCGGAACGGCCTTGAACTGCGTCCAACGGCATCGAACGGCCTTCAACTGCACCTACCCCTGCCTGCCGCGCTGTCCAGTGCACGCCCCGTACGATCGCCGGCATGCTAGGGGTGCACTTCGCCATCACATCCGAGCAGGAGCGCTCGCTGCTAGCGGCGGACGGCGACAAGGTGGGCGAGTTCCTTGAGGAGCTGGAGGAGTCTCGGGAAAACGACGCTTTGACTGTTGACACCGACAAAGCCTGGGACGCGATCCACCGCTGCCTGACCGATGGCACGCTCGACCCAGACGGCGGCGCGTACCCGTGGTCCCACGCGGTGCTCGGTGGCCGGCACCTATCCGTTGACTGGTACGTCGTGTACGTCAGCGCCGCCGAGGTGCGGGATGTGGCCGGGGCACTGCGAACTGTCGACCGGACCTGGCTACGCCGCCGCTTCGATGCGATCGATAGACGCGACTATGACGGTGCCCGGGACGACGAAGATTTTGAGTACACCTGGAACAACTTCGTTGATGTTCAGACGTTCTACGAGCGGGCCGCCGCGGCGGCCCGCTCAGTAATCTTCACCGCCACCTAAATCAAGATCAGGCGGCTCATCTACCCCTTAGAGGCGAGCCGCTCTGGCACGCTGGTCGGGTCAAGGAGCGCTCGCGTACGCAGCGTCGCGCACTCCTTGCCGCAGGCGGCGTGGGTCTGGAGGCCGCCGCTACCGGCTCGCTGAGTCCCACGCCCGCCCTGACGCGTTGTGCGTGGCAAGAGCTCCGAGATCGTTTTGCTGGACAGCCCCGCGCTGGACAAATGCTGAATCAGCCGCATCCGGTTGACGGCCAGGTTCCCACAGAACCGCTGCCCGCTGTCAGTCCGTGTCGAGGCCAGCAAGCCTTGCTCCTGGTAGTACCGCAGCGCGCGAACACTGACCCGCGTCTGGGTCGCCGAGTCCTCGATCCGCACAGTGACCTACTTCGCAATACTTGCCCCTCACGCCAACGTGAGGTTTTAGCCTGGCGGCATGCAGATCAACGGCAAGAAAGCCCTCGTAACAGGCGCCAACCGTGGGCTCGGCAAGGCCTTTGCCGAGGCTCTCCTCGCCCGCGGCGCCACCACCGTCTACGCCACCGCCCGCCGCCCCGACCGCATCAACATCCCTGGCGTCGTCCCCCTCCAACTGGACATCACGGACCCGGCATCCGTCGACGCCGCGGCAGCCGAGGTGGGCGACCTTGATGTCCTCATCAACAATGCTGGCATCTCCACAAACGCGCCCCTGCTCGGACCCTCTACGGAAAACGTCCGCCGCGAGTTCGACACCAACTTCTGGGGCACCCTCAACGTCACCCGCGCCTTCGCCCCCAGGCTTGCCGGCGGCGCCATCCTCAACGTCATTTCAGCACTGAGCTGGTACGCCTTCGCCCCCGCCAGCAACGGCTACGCCGCCTCCAAAGCTGCGGAATGGTCCCTCACCAACGGCATCAGACTCGAGCTGGCCGACCAGCAAACCCAGGTCACCGCCTTGGCCCTGGCCATAGCCGACACCGACATGATGGCCGCCTACGACATCCCCAAACTTCCACCCCACGAGGTGGTCACCATGGCACTGGACGGCCTGGAAGCGGGCAAGCTCGAAGTGATCGCCGACAGTCCCACCGCCAACGTCAAGGCCTCGCTCTCCCGCGACCCCGCCCTCTTCTACGCCGACATCCCCGGCGCCCTCTTCGGCTGACACCACCAACTCCTGCGCAGCCGGCCAGGGAATGTGAGGCAGATCGACGTACTGCTGGGGCTGGCGGTGAGCTCTGCGACCGCAGCTTCCGGGCACTGGCCGACGCGCTGGGTGTCGCGCCGACGATGTCCCCGGCAGTGAGCCGTGCGAGCGATGGCTACCACCGGCCGACGCCATCTGGTCCCTTCTGACACGGTGAGCCGAGCGGCCCAAGCCGCCGGCCCTGCACAGCAGTACCAAAATCCACGATCTTCGCGATGCGGAAAGGGATGCTCTCCAACCGATCGATCCAGATCAGAACTGGCGTTGGCGCCAGTCAAAGCCAAGGGCTGGCAGTCCACTCCACGCGTCTGCGCTCGGAGCACACCATGGATCGGGGGAGCAGGTTGTAAGCAGCGGTGTGCCCTGAACGCAGCGGCTGAGCCGCCGATCAGTCAAGCCAGCAGATCACCGCGGCACCATCCTTAGCGGCTGCGGCGAAGAAGGTCTGGACGCCTGGTAGATAGTGGGCCACCCACGCAAGTTCGCTGGGTCCTTCCCAGGGGCCGGGGTAGATGTCGGCCCGTTTCAACTCCTGTGGGTCGACGCCCCGAATGAGGCCGTCTTCGGTGAGCGCGGCCAGTCGCGAGGCCGCTGTCGCTACGTGGATTGGTGTCAGATAAGAGGGTGGCCCGTAGCCCCAGTCGTCTTCGAGGTCTTCTAGGAAGTCGAACATCTCGTCGCTGTCAGGCTCGACGTCTGGCAGCTCCACGAACCTCTCCGCGCCTAGGACCAGCGGAATTTCGAAGCCCAGCCGATCGAGTAGGAAGTCCAACCCGTTCCATGCCTTGTCGGTGGCCGCCCAGCGTTTGGAGTTGTCGTCGCGTTCCGTCATGGCGAGTTCGTAGGCCCAGTCGAGGTCAGTTCGCGCCTGTTCCAGTTCGTCCGGCGAAACGCGCAGCCAGTTGCCGTTCATGCTCACCGCGCGAGCCTAAGTGCTGGTTACGACAGTTTCGTCGACAGCGGGCGGACGTCTCCGGCAACCTGGCGGCACGCTGTTCTGCCGCTGACAGGCGCGGCGGCCGTGAGCGTGCTCCCCGATCGACCCATGCGGCTGCGGGAGCCAGCGCTGGTGCCAACCAAAGCACTGGGTCGGCAGCTCACGATCGGTCGGTGGTCGGCGGCCCGGTGCGAGCCCGGTATGGGGAAGCAGGGTGAAGGCAACAGGGTGCCCTGAACGGCCTCGAACTGCGTCCAACCGCACCGCACAGTAGTTCACCGAGAAGTGGCCATGAGCGCCGGCCTGGCCGCCACAGGTCTTGCATGGCGACCGTACTTCTCGGCGATGTGCGGGCCCGCTGGCAGACGCTGATTGTCGGCGGGCTACAGGTTGTTGATTCGGGCCAGTAGGTCCGCCTCGGTCAGGTTCTCCAGGACCGCGTCCTGCTTGCGGCCCAGGACCGCCAGCAGCTTCTCCTTCTCCAGCTTCTTGGCCGCCGCCGCCTTCGCCGCCTGGTCCTCCGCGAGGCGGACGGCGATGACGTGCTTGACGACCTCCAGCTTGGCTTCCAAGGTTGCCTTGGCCGGATTGGCCTCGGTGGCCACGAACGACTCGGTGTCGACGGCCTTGAGCTCGGCGTTGACCGCCTTGGCCACATCATCGAGGCTGAAGCCGGACCTGGCGGTCAACGGAAGCTCCCACAGCTGTTCCGTGGTCAGCAGTCCCTTGGCCGACGGATAGCGGAACTTCTCCCGTGTGGCCTTCTCGAAAATACTCACGGTAACCTCTCTGGAATAGCTGGGTGGGGAATCAGAACTGGATGCTGATGAGGCGGCGCCGGCCGCCGGTCATGGTCACCTTGGCGACCACAGAGCTGCGGACCGTGGAGCTGAAGCCGAGGCCGGACAGCTGATCCGGAGACGGCTCGCACTTGGTGCGGTCGCCGAGAACCTCGAACACCTTGCGGTGCGGTTGCAGGTCGCTGCGGAGGAACTCGTTGTAGATCCCCCGCGTCGGCTGGTCGTTCACGCACCCCTTCAGGATGAAGAAGTAGTGCCGGTTGCCGACCTCGTTGTCGTCGAAGTAGTTCGGCGAGTACATGATGGTGGACACCGGTACGAACTGTTCGGTGGTGATGCCCCACAACTCCTTGCCCGCGCTGCCCGGCTGCACGTCCTTACCCGGGCGGAAAGCGGTGATCACCCCGCCGGCAACCGTCATCCGGCCCACCTCGACGGTCTCCTTGTGGCCGACAGCGCGCTCGTGGCTGTAATGCTCGATCTTTCCGTTGCTCTCGGTCTCGATCACGAAGCCGACCTGGTTGCTGTCCCGCTTGCGGTACTGGTTCACCTCGATCCGGTACTCACCGTCGGGGACACGGTCGGTCCAGGTGACGTTCTCCACCGGCTCGCGGGAGAGCGTCCCGCTGGCGTTCATGTCGACGTCCAGCTTGTTGCGCTTGTCCTGGTACCAGATGTGGTCGCCGTTGGGTTCGTACACGTGCAGGTCCAGGTCGTCGTGGTTGAACCAGGACAGGCTCACCCGCAGCTTGCCGGTGACGTTGCCGCCGGCCCGCTTGACCTTCTCCCTGATCGAGTCGGTGACGTTGCCGCCGTACGACCAGCCGAAATCGTTGTCCCACTTGAACAACCGCGGAGCAGCCGCGCGCCGGCCGGTGGTGAGGCTGACGAGGTGCGGCTCGTAGGTGTTGGCGACCCACAGGTCGATGGTGGCGGCGCCGGGCAGGATGTCCTTCATGAAGGAGACCACGGGAGTCTCCTCCGGCTTGGCGTCGCGAAGGAGCGCACCTGACGACCGGGTGGTGGCCGCCTGCATGAGCAGCCCTTCGATGCCGTCCTTCATCCGTGCCTGGGCGTCGTTGTCGACCCACAGCACGTTGGTGACCGACACGTCGGACAACCGGGCGAACCGTCGCTGCAACGACTCCTCGATGCCCAGCTCGGCAATGGTCCTCATGGCGGCCTTGACCATGCCCGGCGTGATCAACGCCGTGGGGCGCTGGTAATTCTGCGGCGCCACCTTAGCCTCGAACGACCGGACCGCCTGCTCCAGGTCGACGCCCGCGGAGAGATCCTGGACGAGGGTGCCGATCACCGTGTTGCGCAACCGGGCCACCGGGTTCATGGCGTTGGCGAAGACGAAGGCACGCCGGTCGGGCGCCTGGGTCCACAAATTCTGCAGCGAGCGGAACTCGGTCACCGCCCGGCGATGCTCCGCGCCCCGGTAGAGGGCGTTGTCGTCGATGAGGCCGACGACGGTGTCCAGAGCGTGCCGGGTCAGCTCGGCCAGGCCACGCTGGAAGACCTGCACAGCGGCGTCGAAGTTGCCCTGTGCCGCGCCGACGTCGTCGATGCGATGCCGCTCTTCCACCCGGCCGTGCAGGTGGTGCCACACCTCGACCTGGCCGTCGCGCAGCGTTCGGGTGGTCTTCGTCCCGTACTGCGCCTGACTGGACCGGAAGATGGTGGACAACGGCAGCGAAAGAACGAACTCGTCCAGAGCGGCGGCGACGACGGAGAAGACCGGGTCGGATGCCGACACCCCGGACCAGACGGTACGGACCTTCCCGTCGTGGATCTCGACGACGTTGCCGAAGTGCTTGATGAAACCGCGGCAGGTCGAGCAGTCGTACTCGGATCGCTCACGGAACCGCAGATTGGTGCCGGCGGGGAAGGATTCGAGAAAGGTGAGCCAGAGTGAATCACGGTCGAGACCGTCGCCGACGGCGTACAACTCACCCGTGGACATCGTGGACAGACGCGAAGTCACGTCCGTCACGAACTGCTGGAAATCGCCCACCGTTCGTCCTCCTTGATCGCCGAAATCCTACGCAGCGAGCGCCGATCGGAGAAACGCGTTTCCGGCTGTACGCATGGGACCGTGTGAAGGTGCTCGCTCATGCCGCTGGTCGGGCGCCCGCCTCTGCGTCTCGGTCAGGATCGCGCGGCGCTGGCCTTGAGGCTCCGCAGCTGCTCGACCTTGCGCTCGGCGTCCTGCCGTGAGTATGAGCCGAGCGCCGACAGCGGCATGGCGTTGTCGCCGAGACGGAGGACGGGAGCATAGAGCGGCAAGCCTCCCCGTACGTCGATCTGCACGCAGTCGACCGACTGGATCGCGTTCCACGCTGTGACCTGGTCACGGCTGTCGAAGCCGCGGACACGGACACCCTCGCCGCCGATTACCACGCCGAGTCGAAGGGCACGCCAGATCCCGGCCATGCCGCTCGTGACGAGCAGGCATCCCAGCCCGATGCCAAACCAGTCGCGCTCGGCCAGTACGTCACCGGAGGTGAAGTACGTGACGCCCAGCAGGGTCCATACCGCGAAGATCACAACTAGGACCGGAATCTGGACGCGTGGCCGGATGACGATGCGGTGCATGGCCGAACATGTTACGGAGGGGCCCGTCTGCCCGAACGGCGCTGTTCAGTCCAACGGCGGCGTTGGGGGGAGTAACGGGCCATTGTCAAGATCGGGCGCATGGACCTGCCGCTGGTCGTGAAGGCGTGTGCATCACTGTGTATGTTTCGGCTACCAGTGTGCGAGGCCGCCGCCGGGAACAGCGACGAAGCCGAATCCCCGCAATCCCGGCGGCGGCATACTCGTGACTGTGAACGCCTCGTACTGATCGTCCGGCTCGACGACGAGGACTGCGTCGTCGGCGAAGGTCAGAGTCAACCGGCCGTCCTTGCGGATCTCGGCGGCCGTGATCTGCGCTTGGTGCCGGTCGAGCAACGGTGCCAGACCCGTTGACGTCGAGGGGTCGAACCGGCTTTCGGCGCCGGGTGCGCCGTAGGAGAACTCGGTTTCGATGCGGATCTCGATCCACGCCTCAACTATGAGCGTGAAGGCAAAGTCGATCCGCAGCTGTGTCACGACGCCGCTGCCGACCGGTAGCAGCCACTGACCGGGCTGCTCGATCGGCCCGGTGGGGTTCACGCGCTCGGCCATGGGCCCATGCTGCCCTGGATCCTCCAAGTCGTCGCCGAGTAACCGGATCTGCCCCGATCAGCGCGCTGGGTTTCGCAGATCAGTCGGCGGACGCCCTGTCGTACATCAGTCGACGAAGGGCAGTTGTCGTGCGACAGGAGCTGCGGGACAGATTTTCCCCAGTTGACCTGCGACAGGCTCCAGCGAACTAACGCAGTAGGCCATCGGGTGTGGACGCACGGATCTGCCGATGAGCGTGCGATCACTGTCCTGCATGTCGATGCACTGGCCTTGATGGAACCGATGTCACTCGACCTGGTGGCGCGTCGGCCCGAGGCATGTCGTCGAGGCTGGACGTCGACCCTCACGCCACGCGAACGGTCGGCACCCCTGGCCGTCAACGAGCGTAGGGGTCCCGGATGGCGGCCCTGTGCGGGAATGCTCACCGGACGGGTCCTGCCGTGCAGAGGCCATCTGAGCTGTGGCGTCCCGTATGAGGTTGCTCGGTCCCGATGGCGCAGACTGGGCACCGCTAACGGACTGGACCTCAATTGCGGTTGAGGTTTTAGGGTGTGGGTCATGCCAAGTGCCGAGATGGGAACGCGTTTATCCATGGGTCGCGATACCTTCGGCCGTCAGGGATTCGGCGCGATGAGGTTGCGCGATGGAACCGGCGACGGCACCGACCGTGACCCGGTGGCGGTGGTCCACGCCGCCCTTGATGCGGGCGTCACGATGGTGGACACCGCAGATGCCTACCAGAATGAAGAGCTGGTCGGCCGGGCAATCCGAGGGCGCCGTGATGAGGTGCTGCTGGCCAGCAAGTTCGGGTTGGTATGGCGAGGTGAGCTCGCCGGCGGCTTCGATGTACGGGCTGACCGGGCGTACGTGCGGCAGGCGAGCGAGGCGAGCCTGCGACGGCTCGGTGTCGACGTGATCGACCTCTACTACCTGCACCATCGCAGTGAAAGGGTCCCGATCGAGGAAACCGTCGAAGCCATGGCCGAACTGGTCAACCAGGGGAAGATACGCGCCCTTGGCCTGTCCAACGTGACGGCGGACGACCTACGCCGCGCACACGCCGTTCACCCGATCGCGGCGCTCCAGGAGCAGTGGTCACTGGTGCAGAGCGACATCGAGCAGGAGCTGCTGCCTACCGTGGCCGATCTCGGAGTGGCCGTCGTCGCCCACTCCCCAAACGGTCATGGACTCCTCCACCAGCCTCCGAGCACAGCCGACGAGCAGATAGCGAGCGGCCTACGCGCCGCGCTGGGCGAGATCGCCAGTAGACACGACACTACGAGTGGGCAGGTCGCACTGGCCTGGGTGCACCACCGGCAGCAGGTACACGGTGTGCCGGTCATCCCGATCCCGGGGACCACCAGCGTCCGCCACCTGCGTTCCAACGTCGCCGCGGCCGACCTACGCCTGCCCGACGACGACCTGCGCCGGCTCGATACCCTCCGAGCTGCGTCGTGACCCGCACACCGTGTCCGGTTACGGATCGTCTTACCGGACGGGTTGGCGTCGGACGGCTTCTGGCGTCGCGTGGGATGGGCGGAACACGACCAGCCACAGCCGGCACGGCCTCGCTATCACTCAGGACCCGCGGCTTCCGCTCGCTGTCCCCCGCCTGGGCAGTCCTCAGGCGGGGCGTAGGCACGGATGGTGCCGTTGTGCCGCGGGACCTTCCCGTCGGTGGTGAGGGCGACGATTCGTTTACAGACTGGGCAGTGGCCTCGCTGTGGCCCCGAGCGTTGAGTCACCGTGCCTCCTGCGGGTAGCCCGTTGCAGGTCTTCGGCTCAACCGCCGAGCCATGACCGCCATCGTGCCGTATCGGGGCCAGGCAACCTCGAAGGCTTCGCTACGGAGCGTGACTCCGGTGACGCGGCTCGCGCGCCCGCTCGACGGCAGATCCGGAGACGAACGTGACCGGAAGATTGGGTGAGCGGCCCCTCAGGATGTCGTCTAGCAGGTCGAGTGGAACAGCCCTGCGACGGCGGTGCCACCGGCGGCGAGGTCGTTGTAAATCTGGACTGCCTCGGTGGTCTGGGCCACGTGGACGGTCACCCCGCGCTCCTCGAGCAGCCCAAGGGTACGCGGGTCGACCTGCAGTTGCAGTTCCATGCCACGCGACAGGACGATGGTCGTAGCACCATGAGATAGAAGTTCTTGGACATCCTCCGGCTGGATGCCGGGGCTGTGGCGGGTACCGGTCTCGGACCAGTCCCACGGGCGGCCACCGCCGGGGTAGAGCTTGAAGTCTTTGCCAACCCCAATTTCCTCAACGTCCATCCGACCCCACGAGATCGACAGGACGAGCGGCGAACGAGTTGTTTCGCTGGACACGGCGTCTCCTCGTTGAAGGGAGCCGCGTCGGCTGCGGCACGGACGGAGCTTAACGCCGCCAACCGCCCAACAGCTGTGCCAGCGGTCAGCCGATCAGCAGACCGCACGACCGTACAGAACCGGCAATGATGCGGAGCACGCCATCGATGCCCGTAACGTCACGTCGTCACATAGCGTAGTTGACCTGGCCTTGCAACTGGGAGCAGATTGGGGTGCAGGTTGGCGAAGAGGTCACCGCGACCGAAGTGCTCACCGACGCCGGACAGAGACGAGGGCTTTGAGCTGCTGTGCCGGCGCCAACCACCTCGACAGCCACCCGGACGTCACCTGAATGGCCGGACGCGGACACCGGTCGCCGTCGACGTCACCAGGATGCCCGGGTGGCTGGGACATCGCGCGGGCAGTTGAAGGCCTCCGGCGTGATCTCGCGAGGTCCGGTGGTTTCCCTGTGGACCTCGAAGCGCACGCAGATGTTGTAGTTCACCTCCTCCCCACCCAACCAGTGCTCAGCTGCCTGGCCCGCCATCACGACCTCGACCGTTGCCAGCAGACCCACCCCATCCTCGTCAGGGTTGTGGACCACAGAGGCGAGCCGCTCGCCCTCAGTCTGGGAGACGAGTCGGTTGAGCACCGCCTGGTTGCTCGCCCAGCCCTCCAGGTTGTGCGAGTCGGTCGCCCGTTGCCCGGTCTCGTGGGCGACCTGCTCAGCCCGCTCCATCACCTGGTCCTCGGCAACGTTGTGCGAGTTGCCGCATCCCGCGGATGACAGCACAACAAGGCAGGGCAGTAGTCCACTGATGCTTGTCGCCCCGTGGCAAGCCGAGGTGAATGGCCGGCGAGGGGTGCCGATGTGTCGTGGCATGAGGCCAGAGAATCATCGAGTTTGTTGCGGCGCATCCGTGCGCGTACTCAGCTGTCCTTGAGCCGCCGACCAACTCGACATGTCCCGGGCGGTGATCGACGGAAACCACATCCGGGCCGTCAGGGGCGCCCCAAAAAAACCGCTCCGAGGCCGGTCGACCGCCGCAAGCCAGGCTCGAAACACCTCGAGCAGGTCGCAGCCGCGAACCCGGTGCGGGCAGTCCAGACGTGTGGCTGAGCCCGCGGCGGACGATGCCGCGTTATGCACAGCCTGCGGCCCGCGTGACCTGGAGGACTTCGAATGCCGCCCCCGGGGCGGGCAGCATTCCGGTCGCGGACGGCTGCCCGACGTGTCTGGGCTGCCGTGCCCGTTGCGGGCAGATGATCTACGGACGCGGATGGACGGGGCCGGCTGCCGCGGAGGCTGGCGGCGACATGCCGGCACTGTCGATGCAGGCGCGACGCCGGGGTTCGGCGCAGCGGTGGGTGGGAGCCGGCTCCCACCCACCGCTGCGCGTCAATGGTGCGACCAAGCGATCGGGCTCGGCAGCGCGGTCACAACCGGTGTGGCAGGGTCACGCGGAGTTGCGCCACTTGCGGCCGTGCCGGCCGATGAGCCGGTCGGCGTCGGTCGGGCCCCAGGAGGCGGCCTCGTAGGTGGGGATCGGCGAGTTGTCCTTCTCCCAGTTGTCGATGATCGGGTCGACGATTCGCCAGCACTGCTGCACCTCGTCGCTGCGGATGAACAGCGACGCGTCACCGATCAGCGCGTCCAGGAGCAGACGCTCGTACGCCTCTGGGGACTCCTCGACGAACGTCTGGTCGTAGGAGAACTCCATAGTTGCGGTGCGGACCCGGAAGGAGTGGCCCGGCACTTTGGCACCGAAGCGCAGCGAAATGCCCTCGTTCGGCTGGATCCGCAGAATCAGGGCGTCAGCATCGAGGCCGGTGAGCTGGTCGGTCGGGATCGGCAGGTGCGGCGGCCGCTGGAACTGCAGTGCCACCTCGGTGAGCCGGGCTGGCAGGCGCTTGCCGGTGCGTACGTAGAACGGCACCCCGGCCCAGCGCCAGTTGTCCACGTTGAGCCGCATGGCGGCGTAGGTCTCGGTCCGCGACAGGGGATCGACGCCGGCCTCGTCGCGGTAGCCGGCCATCAGCTCCTCGCGAGTGCCGCCCCGGGTGTACTGTCCCCGGACCGCGGCCTCGGCGATGTCCCGGTCGGTGGGGAGCCGGATCGCCTGCAGTAGCTTCACCTTCTCGTTGCGCAGGCCCTCAGCCTCGAATGAGGCCGGTGGCTCCATCAGCGCCAGCGCGAGAACCTGGAGCACGTGGTTCTGCACGATGTCCCGCATCGCGCCGGCGTCCTCGTAGAAGCCGCCGCGGCTGCCGACGCCGAGGGTCTCGGCGACGGTGATCTGCACGTGGTCGACCCAGGAGCGATCCCAGATGGGCTGGAAGATCGAGTTCGCGAAGCGCAGCGCCAGCACGTTCTGGACGGTGTCCTTGCCCAGATAGTGATCGATACGAAAGACCTGGTGCTCGTCGAACGCGCTGTGCACGACGCCGTCGAGCTCGCGGGCCGTGACCAGGTCGCGCCCGTACGGCTTCTCGATGACCAGTCGGGAGAAGCTGCCTTCTTGTGGCTGGTTGAGCCCGACACCGGCCAGTCCTTTGATCACCGGCTCGAAGGCCCCGGCGGGGGTGGACAGGTAGAAGAGCCGGTTGCCGGACGTGCCCCGCTGTGCGTCCAGCTCGTCGAGGGTCTCCACGAGCTGCTTGTAGGTCTCCGGGTCGTCGTAGCCGCCGGCCACGTACCGCACGCCGCCCTGGAGCTGGCGCTTGCTGGCGAGGGTGCGTTCGCCGAGGGCGCTCTCGGCGAACTGCTCGTCCGTCATCGACGTGCGCGCGACGCCGACCAGCGCGAACTGGTCCGGGAGCCGCTCGTGCCGAGCCAGGCTCTCGATCGCGGGCAGCAGCTTACGCCGGGTCAGATCACCGGAGGCACCGAAGATCACCAGCGTGGCCGGCGGGGCACTCCGCTCCTGGATGAGCTGAGATGCGTGGTCCATGGTCTGCGTTCCTCCGGGCACAAGAGGTGTGGGGCTGGGGGAGGGCCACGCGGCGTGGCCCGTTGGTCGGGGAGCTTGAGCGTCGCATGCCGGGCTGACGAGTAGGCGACTCGGTGGCGATCCGATCCGGTCTGTCGCCGTACGAGGGTGGTGGTACGAATGATCGTGGCGCAACGTGGTCCGCGCAGGCCTCGACCCGACCAGCGACTTCTTCACCTGGTTCGCCGACCACGTCGCGGCGCGGCTGCGTCTCGGCGCGTTTTCCGACGTGGCTGAAAGTGGCGAGCGATGAACCACCCCGATGGCGCCTTGGGAGAAGCTGGTCGACCCCGTCGGCCTGCTCTCGAAGAGCCGAACCTCACGGACGCGGAGTGCTTGAAAAGGGTGGCGCGTGCAGGGCGGTGATTGGGTAGCGTCCCGGGCGTGATCAAGCTTGTCGAGCGGCATACGGTTCTCGCCGTTGTGGTCGGGTCGCGGGCGTACGGGCTGCATGACTCCGACTCCGACTACGACCGGCGTGGTGTGTACGCGGCACCCACCCGGTCGTTCTGGCATCTCGACAAGCCGCCCACCCATCTCGACGGCCCAGCGGTGGAGCAGTTCTCCTGGGAGTTCGAACGCTTCTGCCTTCTGGCCCTGCAGGGCAACCCGACAGTCCTGGAGGTGCTCTGGTCCCCGCTGGTTGAGTCGATCACCGTCGACGGGGAATGGTTGCTGGCGGCACGGCAGGCGTTCCTGTCGAGGCGGGTGGCTGAAACCTATGGCAACTATGCCCGGGATCAGCTCAATCGAGTGGCGGCCCGCCGCGAGCGCACCGGCGAGACGAATCACAAGCAGGCCATGCACATGATCCGGCTGCTGGTCGCCGGAGCGCACGTGCTGCGTACCGGGGAGGTGCTGGTCGACGTTCGTCACTTGCGTGATCGGCTGCTCGCGGTTCGGCGCGGCGAGGTGCCCTGGGATGAGGTCGCCGCCTGGGCGGCGGACCTACTCGGTGAGCTCGGTGAGGCAGCAGCAGCCACCGAGCTGCCGGACCAGCCCGACCGAGTTGATGTGGATCGGCTGCTCACGGCTGTGCGGGAGAGGAACCTGCAGTGACCACCGAGGTGCCGCCGTGGGCCGCTGAGGCAGCCTGCACCCTGCCCCGTCCGCTGCTGTTCGCCACCGTCAGCGGTGCGCATCTGTACGGATTCGCGTCCATCGACTCCGATCTGGATCTGCGGGCCGTGCACCTGCTCCCGGCCGAGGAGGTTGTCGGGTTGCGCACCGGTCCGCAGACGTTGCAGCACATGGGCGTGCGCGACGGTGTCGAGTTGGACGTGGTCAGCCACGATCTGCTGAAGTTCGTCAAGCTGCTGAACAGCCGCAACGGGTACGTTCTGGAGCAGCTGCTGTCACCGCTGGTGGTGGTGACCACTGCGGTGCACGCCGAACTTATCTCCTTGGCCCCGCGGCTGGTCACCCGTCACCATGCGCACCACTACCTCGGGTTCGCGGCCACCCAGGAGAAGTTGTACGCCAAAACCGGGCAGCTCAAGCCTGCGCTGTACACGCTGCGGGTCCTGCTCACCGGGATCCACCTCATGCGGACCGGCTGTGTTGAGACGAACCTTGGCGTGCTCGGAACGAGGTTGTCGTACGTACCGGATCTCATTGCCGCCAAACGGGAGGCCGAGCATGGCCCTCTCCCCGCGGGCGTTGCGGGGCGGCTTGCTACCGACGTGTCGCGGCTGCGCGCCGAGTTGGAGACGGCCCGGGACATCTCGGTGCTGCCCGAGCGCGCGGACCCGGCAGCCGTGGGCGCCCTGCACGACCTGGTGGTGCGCACCCGACTGCGTGGGCTCCCCAGCCAGCGTCGTGACTCAGCGGGCTGAGGTCCGTCGCGGTTCCGTCATCTGAGACACCGATTCCACGGGCTGCGTCCTGAGCAGGCCCTTCAGGCGGCCGGGAGTACGACCCGAGCGCCGAGACGCCGCGCCCGACGTGCTCACCGACGCAGGACGGCGTGACCTCAGTGGTTACGAAGGCGTCAGCGTCCGTGGGTCGCGCTGCCAGCCGGTGGTGTCCTCACTTGTCGAAGTCAGCGCGCATTCGACGCCTCGATAATGGTGGCCGTTCCTACCGCAGGCCGGCCCTCGTGCATGGTGATCGTCATGCCCGGCTGCAGGTGACGCCAAAGCTCTGGGGACAGTGGGCCCAGGCGTACCGAACCGGTGGCGCCTGGTGGCAACGCTGGCGCGGACTCCACCCAGACGCGTGCCACGAGCAGATCAGGCTCGTCCGCGGCCGTACGCCGGCCGAGGTCCCACAGCGGTCGGAGGATGCCCTTGCCCGGCATCGGTGTTTGCCGGCCACCCTCGGCGGCCGGCAGGAGCCGCAACTCGGCGCGGACGATTCCGTGGATGCTCTCCCACCGACCCCACCGGCACCACGCGGCAGCGTCGGGAAGCCACATCAGCTCGGCGCTGTCGATTAGCAGATCCCACCAAGCGGTCGGCGGTCGCCAACCCGTCTCGAGGTCTGCAAGGAGGTCGAGGGCGACTTCCCACTCGTCGTGGTCGAGGTACTCGCGTACGTCCACCGCCGTCACGCCGGCCTGGCTGACGACATCAGCCGGGACCATGGCCGCAGCTCGAGCGAGCAGTTCGACAACATCCACGCGGGGATTATTCAACCTCGCCGCGGCATCAGCGCGACGGCTCCTACCGGCGTACGGGTCTGCCGCTGATCGGGCGCGTGGACGGCCGGTGCCCCGCTCGGCAGGTGTGCGTTGCCGGTATGAGTGCCTGAGTGCCCTGCTGGTCGCTGCGTCGGCGGATCCGATATTTCGGATTCTGCGGAATCGCAGCTCAGGCATGTCGGTCGCGCTCGCCGTAAACGAGGTCGTGTCGGGCACAGCTGTGCTCTTTATCGTCGCGACACCCTGGGTCCTCGGCGGATAGATCCCGCCGCCATCCGCATTCGTCCCGTCGCTGCTGCTGGCGCTTGGATGCGGATTCCTCAGCACAGTTGCGCTCGTCATGACTCCTCTTGATCCGCCGCCAAGCGAGTTCGGTTCCGATAGGTGACCGGCTCAACCTTCGGGCGTCGGCAGGGCTACCTGCGCTGAGGCGGACGTGCGTCGGCCGGCCCCGCACGGGTGGTCCTGCTTCGGCACGCCGGCTTCACCGCCGAGGGTACGAAGCGCAGCGAGGCCCGCCATGCGGACGGCTGGCACGACATCCACTGACTTGCCTGCATCGCCAGAGAGGGCTGACGGCTGACGGCTCATCGGGCGCGGCTGATCGGCACCCGCTGCCACCAGGTAAGGCACCGCCAGAGCCATTCGAGCGGGCCGTACCGGAAGGAGCGCAACCAGAGCACGCTGAAGATCGCCTGCACGACCCCGATCGCCAGGCCCAGTCCGACCACGGCGCCGTAGGAGGACCGGGAGCCGATGTCGAGAAGCCCATCACCGGCCACGATCAGGAACGACGCGGCGACGTAGTTGGTGAGCGCCACCCGACCGAGCGGCGACAGCAGCGCGCCGAGTGGGCGTCGCAGGGCGGTTCGCATCAGCAGCAGGAACCCGACGGTGAAGAGGAAGGCGAAGGCGAGGCCGGCCGGCAGGATGCGGTAGTTGGCGATCGGACCGACTCCAGCCCGGAACTGCAACCAGCCCATCACCGCGGCGACCGGCACCGCGACGGCGAGGGCGAGGGCGAGTTGCCGGCCGCGCGACGGCAGCGTGTCCGGGATGCCGTACTCCGCGATCGCCAGGCCGAGCAGGAAGAGGCCCGGGATGATGAAGAGACCGTTGAAGGTCAGCGCGGCGGCGAGGGTCGTCACGATGCACAGCCCGAGCGCCCAGCGGCGGGACAGGTACGACGCCGGCAGCAGCACGACCAGCCCGAACACGGCGTAGAACTTCAGCACCTCGCCGGGCTGGATCAGGGTGTGCAGCGCACCGAAGAGGCCCAGCCAGAGCAGCCGGCGCAGCAGCACCAGCCGGGGACGGTCGGTGCGCCGCGCCGCCGCACGCAGGAAGAGCGAGAAGCTGATCCCGAAGAGCAGCGAGAAGATAGGGAACGGCCGCTGTACGAAAAGCAGCTCCCACACGTACGCGCCGAGGTGCTCACCGGCCGGTCCGGAGACCCGGGTCAGGTGGGTCATCTGAACGATGTTGAACATGACGATGCCGAGGAGCGCGAGCCCACGCAGGGCGTCAAGTTCGTCGATGCGGCGGGGCCCAGCCGGTTGCGCCACGGGATCGGTCAAGTGTGCCATCCGGCAATGCCACAGCAGTCGTACCCGGTCGGGACAGGCCCGGAGGTCGCCTCCGCAACCTACCTTCGTCGCGTCCCCCGGTCCCTTCGTCGGCACTCCTGCCGCTCGCCGCGCTGATCCGGGCCGGCCGGGCTAACCTGCAACGCATGAGCGCGGTGGACCGCCGAAAGGTGCCGCCACTCGCCGTCGACGTGCTGCTGGTCGTCGTCGCGGCCGCGGCCGGTGTGGCCCGTGAGGTCGCCTTCCCGAGCGCCGGGTCGAGGCATCTCCCGGCCCCCGTCTGGTTCTACGCGGCGGTGCAGGTCGGCGCGGCGGCCACCCTGCTGCTGCGCCAGCGCCGGCCGTACCCGATGGCTCTGGTCATCGCCGGCGTCAGCCTGCTGGTGCCGGCGTCGGCGGTCTTCTTCGTGCCGTACGCGGTGATCGTCCTCGGTCGCGACCGCCGGCGGTCCTGGGCGGTGATCGCGGTGCTCGGGGTGTGCTGGCTGCTCGGCGCGCGGCTCTGGACGGTCGACGACCCGTTCAGCGGGCCCGCACTGCTGGCCATCTCGGCCCTGCTCGGCCTCTACGTGAGTGCCCGCCGCCGGCTCGTCGCGGAGCTGCTCGACCGCGCCGAACGCGCCGAGCGGGAGCGGCTGCTCCTTGCCGAGCAGGCCCGTAGCGACGAGCGGCTCCGGATCGCCGGCGAGATGCACGACGTGGTTACCCACCGGATCAACCTCATGGTGCTGCACGCCGGGGCGCTGGGCACCAGCACCACGGATCCCGCCGTTCGCGGCGCCGCCGAGGAGCTGCGGACGACAGGCTGCCAGGCGCTGGCCGAGCTGCGCGACCTGGTCGGCGTGCTGCGGCACGGCGACCCATCGACGACTCGCGTCGCAGCGGAGGACCCGGCTGCGGAGGGTGACCTGAACGATCTCGTGACCGACTCGCGCGCGGTCGGTCTGCCGGTCCGTCTCGACGAGGAGGGTGACCTGTCGGTGCTGGCACCGGCCGTGCGGCGCACCCTCTTCCGGGTGGTGCAGGAATCCCTGACGAATGTCCACAAGCACGCGCCGGGCTCGCAGGTGACCGTGTCGGTCCGCTACCAGCCGGATCTGGTCCGCGCGACAGTGACCAACGACCGGCCCGACCGTGCCCCCGACCCGGACCTCGCCGCCGCCGGCGGGGGCTCCGGCCTGGCCGGCCTGCGGAGTCGGGTCGACGTGCTGGGCGGCACCCTGGCCGCGGCGGCGACCCCGGAGGGCGGGTTCGCGGTGCGGGCCACCCTGCCCGGGTACCTGCCGACGACCGCGACGCGATGATCCGGATCCTCCTTGTCGACGACGAACGGATGGTCTGCGCCTATCTGCGGACGATTCTCGGAGCAGCCCCCGACATCGAGGTCGTCGGCGAGGCGTACGACGGCGCGGAGGCCGTGGAGGCGGTGACCCGGTACCGTCCGGACCTGGTCCTGATGGACCTGCGGATGCCGGGCGTCGACGGGCTCACCGCCATCGAGCACCTAGCCCGGTCCTCGGCGCCGCCGAGGATCGTCGCGCTGACCACGTTCGACCTCGACGAGTACGTGCTGCGGGCGATGCGGGCGGGTGCCGTCGGCTTCCTGCTCAAGTCGACGGCGCCGGAGGATCTCGTCAACCTGGTACGGGTCGCCGCCGCCGGGCACACGGTGCTGTCCCCGACGGCGACCCAGCGGCTGGTGGCGAGCCGGCATGACGGAGAACGGGTCCGCGAGCTGCTCACCACGCTCACCGCCCGGGAGGTCGAGGTTCTCGGCTGCCTCGGCGCCGGCCGCTCCAACCAGCAGATCGCCCGACGACTGCACCTCTCCGAGGCGACGGTCAAGGGGTACGTCTCCCGACTGTTGGAGAAGCTCGGCTGCGACAACCGCACCCAGGCGGGCCTGCTGGCGCATCGGGCCGGCATCCCGGCGAACTGACAGCCAGCACGGCGCGCGCTGCAACAAAGCGGAGCACGCTCAGCTGGCGCGATCATGACGCAGATCGTCGGGAACGACGGCTTTTGCCGGCTCGACGGGTTCAATCGGCTGTTCGTCGTGGATCACGTTGATCTCCTCAAGTCAGGTAGTGGTTCGGATCGTCCTTCCGGAGCGTCGGTGCAGATTCAGCCCAGGTGAGTCTCGTCGGTGCCTGTCTCATGCGGTTCCATTCGGGTGTTCGTCCAGACGATCAGCGACGCGATCAGCAGGAGGAACGAGCCGACCAGGAAGGCGTGGGTGACTCCTTCGGTGAAGGTGGCCTCCAACAGCGCCCGCTGTACGCCCACGGGGTCGCCAGGAAGCGCTGTGGTGATCGGTTCGATCACCTGCTCGGTGCGCTGCCCGGCGAAGTGCAGAGACACAGTGCTGAGCACGGCGAGGCCGACTGATCCGCCGAGTTGTTGTGCGGCGTTGAACAGGCCGGAGCCGACGCCGGTGTCCTCCGGTGCCACCCGGTGCAGCGAGGCCGGGGTGAGGCCGGCCAGCACCATGCCCATACCGACGGCCATGGTGATCAGGTACGGGAACACCTGACCCCAGTAGCTGACATCCTCGCCGACCGTGGGGCCGCCGGTGGCGGCCAGTACGGCGGCGGCTGGGCTGTCGTCCACCGAGAGCCGCGAGAACATCACCATCGAGAAGGCGGCCAGCAGGCTGCCGATGCCGGCGATGATCCGTGGCTGGACGCGTGCCATCGCCTTGCCTGCCATGGTCGCCGCCACCACGATCCCCAGCGCGAACGGCAGGAAGGCGACGCCGGTTCGCAGCGGCGAGTAGCCGAGGATCTGCTGAACGAACGCGCAGCGTGGAGGGAATCTCCGTCCTTTAGGGCGGAGAGGATGTCAATGGCTAACCGGAACGATCGGTTCGTCGATGCGCATGTATGTCGCCAACGCCGCGATCCCGCCGGAACAACACGCCCGCAGGGTCGAAGTGCCGTCCGGCTTCGCGCTCTTCCCCGGCGACACACTCCACCCGCCGCGCGCCTGGCTCGAGCGCACGGCCAACGTCGTGCGCATCACCGAGCTCGACAGGGGTGGCCACTTCGCGCCCTTCGAGGAGCCCCAGCTGTACGCGCAGGAGCTGCGCGAATTCTTTCGGCCCTACCGTTCGGTCGGCCGGACCTGATGTTTCCGGGAGAGCTCACTGCCGTACGGAACCGGTTCCGTCAGCAGTAGCCACGCAACTGGAGGGATGTGCGGCCTGCTGAGAACAGCGCGCCGCTCTTCGCGGTGTCACGCAGGCTGACCGTAAGTTGCTCAGGGGGCGCTGACCCAGGTGCCGCAAGGCCGCACGGACATGTGAATCGGCGGTGACCGTCCGGGTGACGGTCACCGCCGATTGCGTGGTCGAACCGGTCAGGCGGCCGAGCAGGTGCTGTCCAGCTCCTTGATGGCGGCTTCCAGGGCCTTCTTGCTGGGCTTGGCGTCGGCGGACTTGTTGTACGCGTCGCTCAGGGCCATCATCTCGTTCTGGATCTTTTCGGAGGCCGCGGTGACTGCCTCGTTGGCCCCGATCGCGTGCGCCAGGATCGCGACCGAGCCGGCGGCCCACTGGGCACTCACCGCGAAGTGCCCGGCTGGCGGACCGATCTTCTCGGCCTTGGTGACCTTGGCCGCGTTGTCCTTGATGTCCTTCTTGATGTCGGCGCAGGCCTTCACTGTGGCCGCGTCGTTGCCTGCGGTGCTGGGCGCGGTGGTGGCCGCACCGCCGGTCGGGGTGGCGCTCAAGGCCGCCGGGGACGGCGAGGTTGTGGTGCCCTCAGATTTGGGCTGCGGATCGCAGCCGGACATTGCGATCGCCGCCGCAACGGCCAAGCCACTCAGGACGAGTCGAGTTCGGTTCATCGATGTTCCCCCATGATCTTCATGTTCGGCGCACGCTACCAGCCCCGGTCCAACGGGTGGGATCAGTTATTGGGCGACGAGCACCGATCCCTGGGTCTGGTGTGGATGCGAGGCGCGTCGCGGCCGACCTCCGCCGACCCGGGTGCGGGTTTCGCGGACCACTGCGGGCAGCCTGCGTCCGCGAGCAGTTCGCCGACCTGACGGCCGACGGCTAGCGTGTGGTCTTCGGCGCTGGTGCCGGTGGGAACAGTTGACGCAGTGTCGGACCGATGGCCGTGGCCAGCGTGCCGTCGTCGCCGGAATGCATGACCAGGTCGACCACCCCCATTGCAACGTCGCCGGTGCGAGTTTCGGCAGCTGCGGCCGCGATGTCGGGCAGCGCGAGATCGGCGAGCAACTGCCGCACCAGAACACCTTCGCCCCAGAATGCCTCTGCCGGAATGGAGAGCCGGCCCAGCCACGACAGGAGGACCGCCGCCCTGCCGGTGGCTGAGGGTGCGGCGGCGGTTAGCCGTCGCCGGACATCGTCGACCTGCGTATCGGACAGCTCGCCGCATTGCTGACCGGTGGCGGCGAGCAACACGGGATGCAGCGCGTCAGAAACCCCACGCTCGATCAGGTACCTCCTGCCCTCTCTCCCGTTGGGCCGGAACTGCGGTCGGCCCTCCTGCAGGGTCAGCAGGTCGGCCAAGGGCGCCAGAAACGACGCCAGCTGATCCGGTACGCCGAGCCCCGCTAGAAACAGGTGGAGCGCCCCAGGATCTGCCACGACGAGGTCGTTACGGAAGCGCGAACGCTCCCAACTGACCGAGCCGTGGCCATGCACACCAGCGCTGGCGAGCACCTCGCCCGCCACATCGCGGAGAAATCCTGCGCCACCAAACGATCATCGCAGGCGCGCTCAGGCCGACCACCACACTCAGGACACAACGCACGTGCCTGCCGCCGGTCGAGGGTTCGGCCTGAAAAGCCGTCCCTGGGATGATGTTGGTGTGGTCGACCAACGCGCCAGTTCCGAGTTGCTTGGCAACGACGCCCTGGAGCAGTCCGCGGTGGTGGCGAACTGCGCCATGAACCGCGAGCGGCAGCTGTCCGGGGTCAACAGCTACACCAGGGAGCTGGGGTTCAACCCTCTTGACGTTCTTGCCGCCGGCCCTGTTGGCGCCGACCGGGCCGAGCCTTTGGCAGCCGCTGGCTGGTTGGATCTGTGCTGCGGCACCGGTCGAGCGCTGATCCAAGCTAGCGAGCAGCTGCGGCTGGCAGGGTTGACCGAGCGGACAGTCCTCGTCGGGGTGGACCTGGTTGACGCCTTCGATCCCGTACCGGCACCACCGCTGAACCTGGAGCTGATCTGCGCCTCCGTGTCCAACTGGGCGCCAACGCGGATGTTCAACTTGATCACCTGTCTGCACGGACTGCACTACGTCGGAGACAAGCTCGCCGTCCTGACCCGTGCGGCCGGCTGGCTGACTCCCACCGGCCGGCTCGTGGCCGACCTGGACCTGTCCAGCATTCGGCTTCCCGACGGGCGACCCGCTGGGCAGCGCCTCACCGCTCGACTCCGCGCCGCCGGGTTCTCCTACGACTCCCGTCGCCGCCGGATCAGTTGCACCGGCCGCCGTGACGCCCGCCTCCCGTACAGCTACCTCGGTGCCGACGATCGCGCTGGTCCCAACTACACCGGACAACCCGCCGTGCACTCCCACTACGCCGAAGACCACTGACCGCACCGACAGCGTCCGCACCTGCCGCAAAGTGCCCGGCGCGGCTGAAGCGCTACGCGTCCCGGAACCACCCGACCGCCGGAGCGTTCATGTAGTCGTCCTTGTGCTCCGGTGACCGCTGGCGTTCTACCTCAACAATTGGGCCGGGGTCGGAGTTACGCGCGGACAGTGATGGTGGGGCTGGTCGGATACTGTCAACGCGCTCGTCACGCTACAACGGGGGTTGTCTGTGTCGACTGTCATCAGGCCTGCGGCTGCCCGCTGGCGTGCTCGGCTGACCGTCCTGGTGCTCGGCGCGTCCTGCCTCGTCGCCGTCTCCGCTCCCGGGCCGGCCGCGGGTGCCGGACCAGCTGTCAGCCGATCGGCGGCCAGCCAACTGGCCGCCATCGAACCACCAGCCGACATCGTGTCCCGGATCGCCGGCCGGCCGCATCCTCGGCTGCTCGCCACCGAGGAAACCTTCGCCAACGCGCGGAACCGGCTCGCGACCGACAGCCGGGCACAACGGTGGTTCACCGCGGTACGGGAACGCGCCGACCGGGTCCTCGACACCAACGCGGAGAAGTTGCCGACCAACGAGCGGTTGACGAGCGGCGAGGTCACCGCCGACGACGTGAAGCGCCGGATCTACGCGCTGGGTCTGGTCTGGAACATCGCCCCCGGCGGAGGAACCAACCCGCAGGAGTACGCCCAACGCGCGAGGGCGGAACTCCTCGCCGCCGCCAGCCTGCAGACCTGGAATCCGCACAGCAAGTTCCTCGACGTCGCGCACATGACACACGCCCTCGCGATCGGCTACGACTGGTTCTACCAATCCCTGTCCGCAAGCGACAGGACGACGATCCGCGACGCGATCATCAGGCACGGCATCGATGCGACACTGCCCCTGCTGGGCGGAGGAAACTTCACCGCACCGCACAACTGGAACATCGTCTGCAACGGCGTCGCACTGGGAGCGCTGGCCATCGGCACCGATGCCGGCGACACGGCCCGCACCAAGGTCAACGATCTGCTCGTCGGCAGCGTCCGCTCCATCCAGTACGGCATCGCGGAGTACGGCCCCGACGGCGCCTACGCCGAAGGTCCGGCCTACTGGCTCTTCGCCACCGAATACCTCGTCACCTGGCTGGCCGCCTTCACCACCGCGACGGGCACCGACTTCGGCGTCTCCGGCCTACCCGGTCTGGCGAAGACCGGTGACTTCGCCATCCACGTCAGCGGACCAAAGGGAACGCTCTTCAACTACGGCGACGGCGGTACTGGCTTCTACAACTCACTCACGGCCGGGGGCCGGCAGGTGCCCTATCTGATGTGGCTGGCCCAGCGGTACCAGCGGCCCGAATGGGCCGCCTGGGCAGCCGCCCGGGCCGACGAGGGGGCCACACCACTGGACATCCTCTGGTACGACCCGGCAACCGCGACCGGAGCCACCCATCCCGCCGCCACCGATGCCTACTTTCGGCACGTGGAGGTGGCCACGGCGCGCAGCGACTGGGACGATCCGAACGGCGTCCACGTCGCGACGAAGGGACTGCGAGCCGGGTCCGACCCGGTCGCCGGCCACGAGAACCTGGACGCCGGTTCGTTCGTCCTTGACGCAGGCGGGACACGCTGGTTCGAGGAGCTCGGCGCGGACGACTACGACCTGGCCAACTACTTCACGTGGCAGAACAACACCGGCGGCCGGTGGGACCATTACGTGAACCACCCGCAGGGGCAGAACACCATGCTGCTGGGTGCGGGCCCGACGCCGACAACCGCCCTGACCCAGGGCGCGCGGATCGTGTCGACCGGCTCCTCCTCCCAGCAGTGGCATGCCATCACCGACCTGACCGCCATGTACGGCGGCCGGGTGCAGCAGGCCCGACGCGGCATTCAACTCTTCGACGACCGTCGTCAGGTGCTCGTCCAGGACGAGGTGCGGTCCACCACGGCGATCGACTACCGGTCCTTCCTGCACACCCGCGCCGACGTCGTGTTGGCCCCGGACGGGAGGTCCGCGACCCTGCACCGGGGGGACGAGCGCCTCGCGGTGCAACTCGTCGGCCCAGCCGGTGCGAAGATGTCCCTCGGACTTCCCGCCCCGATGCCGGGCAGCCCCAACCCGCCAGGGCAGAACTCGCAGCCGGGGCTCCGGAAGCTCGTCGTGGACCTGCCCGGTGTCACAAACGCCACCCTGGCGCTGCGCCTGTCCCCGTTGTTCGGCGGCGAGCAGCCGCCAGCGGCGCCGTCCCTGACGCCGCTCGCCAACTGGTCCCTGCCGGCGCCACCGACGACTCAGCTGGCCGGGCTGCACGTCAACGGCGCGCCGGTGGCCGGTTTCACGCCGAACCGCTTCCGGTACGAGGTGGTGGTCGCACCCGGCACCACCGATCCACCGCAGGTCACGCCGGTGAGCCAGAGTGGCGGGTACGCCCAGGTGAGCCAAGCCGCCGAGCTGCCCGGCACCGCCACCGTGGCCACCTACCGCCAGGACGGGGCCGCCGGTCCGAGCTACAAGGTCCACTTCCGGGTGCCGGGGAAGACCCGCAACTCACTGCCCATCGCCTCGGTGACCGCCGGTGAGTCGGCCAACCGGGCCGTGGCCACCATCGACGCCGACCTGGGCACCACCTGGGCAGGCTCGACCCTCGACGTCGACCTCGGTGCGCAGCGCACCGTCGGTGCGGTGAACGTCGCATTCGCCTTCGGTTCGCAGCGAAGCTTCGCTTTCGACGTGCTGACCTCCACCGACGGCACCAACTGGCAGACCGCCGCAACGAGATCTGTCTCCTCCGCCGCCACGGACAACGCCGAGGTGTACCCGATCACACCGGCCACCGCCCGCTATGTTCGCCTCGTCGGGCAGGGCAACTCTTCCACCAGTTCCACGGTGGTCGCCGAGGTCCGGATCTACGCCGACACCACCGACGCGTACGCGGACGTGCCGGCCCGCCGGATGACGCCGGCAGCCGACGCCTTCGTCCGCTGCGGCCGCGACGCCGGCACCAACTTCGGCGAGGAAAAACAACTGGAGATCCGCAACCATCCGAACGACCCGACGGTCATTGACTCGGTCCGGCGGTTGAGCTACCTCCGGTTCGAGCCGACCTCCGTCCCGGGCACGGTCCGCAGCGCCACCCTGTGGCTCTACGGCGGGATGGCTGCCGACCCCGACGCGGACTTCACCACGTCCGCTGTCCTCAGCGTGAAGGACTCGTGGGCCGAGGCCAATATCAAGTGCGACGGCCGTCCGGCGTTGGGCGCGATACTCGGCGTGACCGGCATGGACGAGCAGAAGAGGTGGCGTCGCGTCGACCTCACCAGCTATGTCAAGGACCAACTGGCCACCGGCAAGCCCATCAGCATCGGCGTCGCCCAACTGGCGGCTGGTTACGGCCCGTGGGTCGGCCTCAACAGCAGGGAGGCCAACTTCCAGCGGCCATTCCTCGAGTTGACGGTCTCCTGACGGCGAGCGGAGCCGGGTGCCGATGGCTTTGTGGCGTGGCGCGGCGGCACACCGCAACCGATACAGCCTCGATCGTCACCTGGAGTCACGCCGCTGTCCCACGGTGGCTTGCCGGAGCGGTAGTAGCCCTCAAGCGCGCGGTGGACGGCGTCCTCCTCCGGGTCTCGCTGCGTCGAGGCCAGGCTCGGTTGCGCCCGGGACTGTCACCGGACACGTGGGAAGAGTGGGCCCGTACCGCCTTGACCTCCCGGCTCTGCGCCATCCCAGGCCGAACGGACGGACGTGACAGCTTGCCGGTGGCGGCCGAGTGACAGGAGCAGGCCGGCGGCGGCCAAGGCGATTCCGGCGGCGGCGGTGTATGCGGGGAGTTGGGTGGGGATGCCGAGGTGGACGGTGATGCCGAGGATGCGGGACAGACCCCAGGGCAGCAGCGCGAGCTGGTCGTTCCACACCGTCAGCGCGCGTTCCAGGCCCACTACCGAGACCACTGCGGACAGCACGCCGAGGGGCACACCAGCGGCGGTGAGGGTCAGCCCGACAGCGCTTCGGCGGCGCAGGCCGTACCGGTCCCGAAGGACCACGGCGACGGCCACGAACAGCCAGCCGAACGCCGCGAAAGCGACGGTGACGTACGCCGCGCGCAGACTCGGCGCAGTCCAGAAGGCGAACCAGTAACCGCCCGGTCCGCGCCCGGCGAGCGCCGCCAGCAGCAGCACGCTGCGCAGCAGCGCGACGCCGCCGACCACTGCCCACAGGTGGAACGGATCCCGGCGACCGACGACGAGGCGTACGACGAGGGCGAACAGCGCCCACCCACCGAGGGTGACCAGCAGGTGCGCCGGCGCGGCGAACCAGGTCAACACGAGCCGGCTCGCCACCAGCACCACGGCCGGGACCAGCCACACCAACACCCGGTCCGCCCGTGTCGTGGGCGTCGGCAGCGCGGCGACCCGCCACGGCCGGAGCGCGCCGAGCAGCAGCCCGCGCGCGGCGGCTGCGCCGAACCCGCGCCCGTACAGGCCGAGCAGCACCACCAGCAGGATCAACCCGAGCATCGCCCGGGCCGCCCAGGCCATCGCCGGGTCCCGGTCGGCACGCCGCGCCCCGAGGTCGGCGGCGGTGAAGTTGTACGCGGGCAGGTCCAGGTCGGCGCCGTAGCGCTGCCGGTGCGCGTCGCGCGCGTCGTGGTACGCCGCAGCGGCCAGCCGCCAGTCGTGGCGGGCGGCCGGGGCACCCGTGTCGAGCCACTGCGCGTGCCGCAGCACCATGGCCCGGTACGCGCTCAGCGTCTCGAACAGATCGACCTGGTAGTCGAGGGTGGCGGTGAAGCGCCCACGCAGTTCGGCGTCCCGCCAGGTCGCCGGCTCGGTCGCGGCGACCAGGTCGCGCATGCGCCGGGCCAGCACGACGGCCTGCGTGCCCTCCTCGATCGCCTCGTCGACGCGGCCGCCGGTCACCGCGTAGATGCTGTCCAGCGCCGCGGAGTCGCCGGTCGCGATGTCCCACTCGAAGATCCACATCATGGGTGGCGGTTCCAGCCCGAGCGCCCGCACCGACCGGTCGGCGTACGGACCGATGTAGAGGCCCTTGGTGACCGCCTGCCGGGACAGCGCCATGGCCTGCCCGATCGCGGCGACGGTGCCCGGGTCGCCGGAGAAGGTGCGGTACGCCCAGTCCGCAGTGACCTGCGCCGGGTCGGCGTGCGGGTCCCAGGCCAGGCGGCCGACGGCGTACGTGTTGAGGTCGTAGAGCTGCCAGAACCCCGCGCGCAGGTACAGCGACATCGGCCCGGCGCGCAACGGACCGCCGTCCTGGGTCCAGTTCCAGACACCCTCGACGTTCGGGTTGGCGGCAAGGAACGCGCGCAGCGCCTGGCGGTGCAGCGGGCCGAGGTCGTTGGGCAGCGACCCGAACGCCTCGAACTCACGCCGGGCCTGGAACTCCACGATGCGGCGGTGCCTACCGCCCAGCAGTGTGGTGTTCAGCGGTAGGTGGCTGTAGAAGTCGCCCAGTGTGTACTTGGTGGACACGATCAGATGCGGATCGTCGAGCCCGCCGAGGACCTGCGCGTACGACACCGGGTTGGTGTGCAGGTCGCCGACGGCGCCGACGCCCACCGTCCACGTGCGGAAGATGATCTCCTTTCCGGCTGGGCCCGCGGTGTCCAGCAGCGCCCGCAGCATCGCGCGCACCGACGTCTCCGTGGTGACCGCGAGCCGTGACGAGTAGTCCCAGCCGGTTGCGGCGTACACCTCGCCGCCCTCGCCGACGCGGACCATCAGGCCGTCGACGAACGGCATGCTCTCGAACAGCTCGGCCAGACCGGCCTGGTAAACCGCCCACAGCCGAGGGTCGGCCACGTCGAGGCCGCCGACGGTCCGCGTGAGGTACGCCTCCAGCGGGGGCGACACCGCGAGCATGTCGGTCAGCAGGAAGACCCGCACGCCCATGTCCTCGGCGTAACGGAAGACGGGGCCGAACGCCGCGACCATCGCCCGTGCACGCTCGACGTGCGGGTCGCCGGGCGGGTAGACCGCGCGCCCGTCGCCGACCTTCACGAACGTGACGTACTCCAGGAAGCCGGGCACGACGATTCCGTTGAATCCCTGCGCCACCGAGTGGTCGACGAACTGCCGGAACTGCGCGTCGATGCGGGCCACCGCGCCAGCGTCCACCCACGGCGCGCGAGGCAGCACCGCCGACCCGACCACGTCGGTGTTCAGGCCATAGTCGTCGCCGGCGGCGAAGACGGCCGGGTCGGGCTCGCGGCCCACCGAACCCGCGTCGGTCAACCGCAGCCCGAGCCGGGGGATGACCACCCGACCCGCGTCCGCCGCGGGGAGCACCTCCGCACCGGAGCGGATCCGGTCGGCCAGCCGGTACATCCCGGCTGCCACGCCCGCGACGTCGCCGCCCTGGACGGCGAGCTCGGCGCCGCGCACGTCGAGCCGGTACGACTCGGGCCTAGCGCTGAGGGTGGCCAGCACGCCCGCCCGCAGCGTCCTCACCGCCGACAGGTCCGGGGCCGCGACGCGCCCTGTGCCGGTGCCCGGCGCGGCCGTTGCGGACCTGGCCGGGCTCGACGCGGCCGGGACGAGCGCCGGCCGGGGCAGGCCGCGGAAGACGACCGCGTCGGCGATGGCGGCAGCGGCCTTCCTGACGCGTGGCTCGTCGGGTACGACGAGGGACGCCAACGGCGGGGCCGGTGCGGGCGTCCGCGCCGGTGCGGCGACAGCGTCCTCCCGTGGCACGGCGGAGGGGGCGTGGCTGAGCCCCAGCGTGTCGCCGACCCCCCAGGCCGCGGCCGCGCCGAGCGCCAACAGGACCGCCGCGGCGATGAGCAGCGGGTACGGCCGACGAACCTGGGCAACGTGAGCCACGCTCGCATGGTAATAGCCCGTAGGCTGATTCAATGCGGCCCGGACGTGCCCTCGTCGGGCTCACCACTTCCGCGCTGTCCCGGGGTGACATCATCGGGCTGGTGCTCGGCGGCGTCTTCGTTGTCGGTGGCGCGCTCCTCCTCACGCGTTCGGGCAAGATCGGCCGGGTGAAGGAGGTGGCCGCCACCCGCCGCACGAGCTGAGGGGGTCCAGCCCTTCGACGGTGGGCCAACGGCTCCCAGGACGCCGAGCTTCGGTGGAGTCCTGGGCAGCTGCTGGCGCGAGGTGACTTGATGACGAGACTTGGCCGGTGACGAGGATGCCCGCTTTGTTCGATTACGACGCAGAATTGCGCCTGCACAACGAATTCTTCCGCGCCGCTGCCCACGTCGGCTCTCGCGACCGTGTGCTCGACATCGGTTGTGGCACAGGCCAGTCCACGCGCGAGGCCGCCCGTGCCGCCGCCGCCGGAAGCGCGGTAGGCGTTGATATCTCCGCGCCAATGCTCGAACGGGCTCGTCAGCTCAGCAACGACGAGGGACTGGCCAACATCACTTTCGAGCAGGCCGACGCCCAGGTCCACCGCTTTCGATCGACGCGGTACGACGTCTGCATCAGCAGATTCGGAACGATGTTCTTCGCCGATCCGATCGCCGCGTTCACCAATATCGGGCGCGCCCTGCGCCCAGGGGCGCGCTTGGTGCTGCTGGTCTGGCAAGAGCGCGACCGCAATGAGTGGGCCAACGCGATCGGCCAGGCCCTCGGCACCGCATCCGCCACACCGCGCGGCCCGAACCCGTTCTCGCTGGCTGACCCGACCGTCACGGAAGACATCCTGACGTCGGCCGGCTTCACGGACGTCAGGTTCACGGACGTGAACAAGCCCGTCTACTACGGCCCGGACAGCGCCACCGCCTTCGATGCCGTGCTCAGCCTGTGGGAGTCCAGGAACCTGCTTGCCGATCTCGACGCCGCGGCCGCCGAGCAGGCACGCACGCGGCTACGCGCCACCCTCGACGCCCATCACACCGACGGCGGCGTGTACTTCGACTCTCGTGCTTGGATCGTCGAGGCCCGCCGCAGTCGGTGAACACCGCCACTACCGCCAGGATGAGGTCCCGGACCGAGACCGCGGTGCGTCACTGTGGCGCCTCCCGGGTCCCCGGACCTGCGGCTCAGCCAAATGCGTGGAGATAGTGCGACACCGCCCCGACATCACCGGCATCGGAGATCAGCGCGATATAGCCGTCGGGGCGGATCAGCACGAGGGTACGGTCGGCCGCGCAGTTGGCGCTGGCAAGATGACCTTCGGTGCCGGCGATGTCGTCGGGGCCGGTCGGTCGTCCGACCACGCGGAGAGTCCTGAGGCCAGAGTGAGGAGCTGCGAGCACAGGTCCCGTTCCGAAACTCAGCAGTGTGAACTGGCGCCCTCGCCGGCTTCTTCGCCATCGCCGCAGCCGCCGCATTCTCAGGGCTGCTGGCTGACACCGGCCTCACTCCAAAGCAGGCCCGCGACCGGATCATGAATGCCCAGCAGCTCCCCGATATCCGGATCGTCTACCAACGCGCCCACGACCGCGGCGAGATCGACCTCGAGCGCATTCCCTCAGCCGTGCTCGCCATGCCGTTCGAACGTGTGCGACATGACATGCTCATGGACCTCAAGCCTCTGAAGCCCGCACGCATCCAGTCGATCGTCGACGAACTCTTCCTGCCCCTCCTGCACAACCGGGCCGGTCTGGACGGTGCTCTCGATGGGCCCGCCAAGATTCCCGTACAGACCCGCCCCTCCACAGCGTGATCCATGACGGGCCCTGGTCCGCGAACCCCATCCCTGCGGTAGGCGAGTCACGATGGGTAGGCGCACGTCGTTCACTTGGGTGGTCAGGTCCGACGGGTGCTGATTGGCCGGTGTAGCTCGGTTACCAGCGACCGTACCCACGGCTGGCGCATGGTGGGTTCGCCGGTTATCGCGGCGGCAAGCCCCGTTCGCCCTTCGGCCGAGCGGCCGTAGGCGACGAGGGCCACGGCCTCGGCGAGGGCGGCCAACGCCTTGGGATCGCGTGCCGGGACGTGCGTGTCCTGGTCGAGCCACCGTACGACGGGGAACGAGCGTGTGATCTTGTGCTGGTGGTCGCCGAAGTACTCCCACAGCCATCTGCGCAGGGACACGCCGACCAGAGCGGTACGCGGAAGGTGGGTGGCCCATGGGGCGGCCTGGTACCAGCGCCAGGTGTTCGGGCTGGTCTTCGTTCGGGCAGTGATGCCGATGAACCGCACCTTCGTACGGATCACCGACCAGGCGGCCCTCTCCTCGCTGATCCAGCGTCGGAGCAGATAGAACAGGTTCTCGTAGGTGCGACCGCCGTGAACGAGGTCAACGAATGCCACCGGACGCTGGCGGTGGGCCAACCCGTGCGGGGTGATTCCCAGGTGGCTGAGGTTGCTGCGGAACTGGGTGACCTGCGCCGGGGTCAGCGCATCCGGATCGCTCCACAGTGACAGGGGAAGTCGGTGGCAGCGGTCGCGCCACGTGGTGGCGGCCAGCGCGCCGCTGAGCAGGTCGAAGATGCTGTCGGGGGAGCGGCCGACGAAGTAGAGGTCCGCATCGGCGCTGCGGGCGAGGACCTTGCCGGCACACTCGAGCAGCTCGGGTAGGAACCATAGATCGGGCTCGGGGGCAGCGTCGAGGAGAGCGCCGAGCTGGGCCGAAGGGACAAGGTCCCAGCGGAACGGTCCTGTCGGTGCCGGTACTGCTGCCACGGCGGAAATCGTATCCGGCCGGTCGCGTTCGACTTCCACAGTGGAATGCCGGCAAGCGGTGGAGGAGGGCTAGCCATGCGCATCTGCGTCCATTCGCTGCACGAGATGGCCGATCAGACGATTTTGAGATGGCGCGGTGAGCGCATGAAACGCCGAACGGCGGCCCGCTGAATCAGTCGGGCCGCCGTTCGCAGAGTGTGGATCAGAGCGGGCGGATGTTCTCCGCCTGCGGGCCCTTCTGGCCCTGGGTGACGTCGAACTCCACCTTCTGGTTCTCGTCGAGGCTGCGGAAGCCGCTCGCCGAGATCGCGGAGAAGTGGGCGAAGACGTCAGCGCCGCCGTCGTCCGGGCTGATGAAGCCGAAGCCCTTGTCGGCGTTGAACCACTTCACGGTACCTGTAGTCATGTCTGCTCCTCGCAGGCTGTTAGAGACCGCACTGTGCGGACCCTTACGCCGCCGCGTTGATCACCCGCGTCGAAACGACACGAAAAACGAAAAGCGCCTGGAGGGGTTTCAGATGCCCCATCAGGCGCTAGAAAACGTCTACGGAAATCAAAACTGCAACACGGCAACCGTAGCACATGATCCGCCGCCGACCCTGTTGAGGTGAGCGGCAGTGGTCTCGTGTCCGCTTCATCGACGCCGCCCTGGCCGCAGCCGTGAAGAGAACGTCCACCAGGCCGTCGCTGCCGTAACTACCCCGCGGCCGGCTCGTGCTCGCCGCCCAGCTCCCGTGCCGGCCCGGCGAGCGGCAGTGCGCAAGACGACGGATACTCGCCTGATGACTGAACCGGATCTCGACCCCGAACAGTATCCGCCCATCGACCCGCGTGAACCGGTGCCCGACGACGCGGGCGACCTTCTGCCGGGCGCGCCGGACGAACTGCCCGAAGCCCCGGCCGAACCCATGCCGGACGATGGTGGCAACGCCGGCGGTGTACGCGAGCCTGCATAGATCCGTCCGCGAACGGGCGCGACACCAGCCCGACCTCCGATGCCCCCGCCGACGCTCACGACCACCGCCACGGCACTGGTGTGCCAACCGCCGGGCAGCGACAGGGGCGGCCGGCGCGCCTCGTCGGCGGTGTGCTGGCCGTGTTGAGGGCCGGCAGCGCGGCGGTGAGCACCACGAAGCTCATCACCGCGGCTGGCCGTGGCCGACGGGGCGTGTGATGCCATCGGGCATCACCTGCGGTGAACACCGTCTGAGTCGGGTCGCCTAAAGATCTTGAAAAAAGTTCCGGTCGGCGGCAACCTGCGGGCGATGGATCGCATGTACCCGGATGTCAGCGATGATCGCCACGATCCATAGGGGTCCGGAAATGTCTGCACGCCACCTTCTGCTGCTGCCCTTCGCGACTGTCCTTATTGGACTGTCCGCCTGCGACTCCGGTGCGCCATCCGGTCCTGGCCCGACCACGTCTGCTCCGTCGTCGGCTGCTGCGGCGACTGGCACCCCCAGTGCGTCGCCCGCTGGGGCCACCCCTGCGGCCGGGGTCGCCGACTGCCCCTCGGTGGCGACCCTCCAGACGTTGGTCGAGCTCCCGAAGGGCTGGACGTTCGGCGGTGTCCAGTGCGTCAAGGACTGGGCGGGAGCCGATCCGCAGGGCCCGACCGCCGGTGACGGCGTCTATCTGTTCCACTACGTGACCGGTACGGGCTGGAAGTACTACGGCGATGGCAGCGGTTATGACTGCAAGGATCTCGGCCTCACCGAACCAGCGCCATTCTGCATCTCCTGACCGGGGAGACGCGGCCGGCTTGACTGTGACGCACACCAGCTAAGGTGTGCGCCACAGTCAACCGGCCGCATCGACGCCGCCGCTGCCTGAAAGACTTTGGGGTACGTGGGGGGACGAGCGGGGCATGGCGGACTCCATAGACGATCTTTTCTGTGAGTTCGTACGGACCCGCTCGTCGGCGTTGCTGCGGACGGCGTTCCTGCTGACCGGCGACCGGCACCTCGCCGAGGACCTGGTGCAGGATGCGCTGGCCCGCACCCATCGGGGCCGGCGCCGGCTCAATGATCCCGGACACTTCGAGGCGTACACCCGCACCGCCATGTACCACCAGCATGTGAGCTGGTGGCGGCGGCGCCGCCGGGTAGCCGAGTCCCTGCCAGGGGAAATGGCCGACGTGGTCCAGCCCGGCAGTGACCACGCTCGCCGTACCGATCTCAAGCTCGCCCTGTACCAGGCCCTCGCCCAACTCACCCAGCGGCAACGGGCCGTGCTGGTGGTGCGGTTCTTCGAGGACCGCAGCGAGGCCGAGGCCGCGGAACTGTTGCAGTGCTCGGTCGGCACAATCAAGAGCCAGACCAGCAAGGCACTGGCGCGCATGCGGGAGATAGCGCCCGAGCTGCTCTCGGCCGTGATGGAGGAGGCCTGATGACCGACGACCTCGGGCCGCTGCGTCAGGCCATGTCCGATCTGAGCGAGCACGGCGGCACCACCGACATGTACGAGCGCGCCCTGCGCAGATCCCGGCAGGTGCAACGACAGAGAGCGGTCACCACCGGTGCCGCGGCGGTGGCGGTCATGTTCGCCATCGGCGGTACGGTCGCCCTCGCCACCCGCCACCGGCCCGACCCTCCGACGCCACCCGCATCCACCCGCACCAGTGACGGACCCCAGAATCCCACCTGCCCGTCGACGCGGACCCTCGGGACCCTGGTCGAGCTGCCGGCGGGCTGGTCGTTCGATTCCAGGGCCGTGGAGTGCGTCGAGACGTGGGCGGCGGCCGACGTGCGGCGTCCGGACGCCAGCGGCGTCATCTACCTGTTCCACTACACGACCGGCACGGGCTGGCGATTCCAGGACCAGGGCACCGGATGGGACTGCAAGGACCTCGGCCTGACCGAGCCGGCATCGTTCTGCACTTCCTGACCGCCGTCGCCTACGGACGCGGACCCGCCTCCATGGCGATCATCGACGTCTCCCGCTACGATCCGATGTCGTAAGATTACTGAGCGTCAATGCGTGCTGTTCGCAAGCCCTGGACGCTGGCAATCCGGCACCGCCACGAACGTGGTGCCGCCCTGAGGATCACGCCCCCTCGACGAAGGGAATCCGGATGACGGAGAGCGCGCAGACCACCGAGAGCCGAACCGTCCCGCCCGCGCGGCCGTACCCGTTCAGCGTGCCCGACCGCCTCGTCGTCGATCCGACCTACGGCGAGCTGCGCGAGAACGAACCGATGACCCGGGTCAAACTCCCCTACGGCGAGGAGGCGTGGCTCGCCACCCGCTACGAAGACGTCCGTACCGTCCTCGGCGACGTGCGGTTCGGCCGCGCCCCCGCCGTTCAGCGCGACGAGCCCAGACTCACCCCGCGCCAGCAGTACAGCGGCATGCTGACCCTGGACCCGCCCGATCACACTCGGCTGCGCCGGCTGGTGGCGAAGGCGTTCACGGCACGTCGGGTAGAGGCGCTGCGACCCCGGACCCAGGAGATCGCCAACGCACTTGTCGACAACATGGTCGAGCTCGGTCCTCCGGCCGACCTGGTGGAGCACGTCGCCACGCCGCTGCCCATCCAGGTGATCTGCGAACTGCTCGGGGTCCCGTACGCCGACCGTGACCGCTTCCACATCTGGTCCGAGGCGATCGTCTCGACCACCTCTCTACCCGTGGAAACGGTCCAGGAGTACCTGAACAATCTCTGGGGCTACATCGGTGATCTGGTCGCCGAGCGCCGCCGCGAGCCGGGGATCGACGACCTGCTCGGCGCGTTGGTGCGGGCCCGCGACGAGAATCAGGATCGACTCAGCGAAACCGAGCTGGTGGAGCTGGCCGGAGGGCTGCTCGCGGCCGGCCACGAGACCACTGTGACCCAGATCCCCAACTTCATCTACGTCCTACTGCACAACCCCGACCAGCTCGCGCGGCTGCAAGCCGACCTGTCGCTGGTGCCGGCCGCGATCGAGGAACTGTTGCGCTACGTGCCGCTCGGCGTCGGCTCCTCCTTCGCCCGCTACGCCAAGGAGGACGTCGAGGTCGGCGGCGTGCTGATCCGGGCAGGTGAGCCGGTTCTCGGCTCACTGTCATCGGCGAACCGGGACGGTACCGTCTTCGCCGACCCGGACCGGCTGGATCTCGACCGCGAGCAGAACCCGCACCTGGGCTTCGGGCACGGCGTCCACCACTGCGTCGGCGCGCAGCTGGCCCGCATGGAGTTGCAGGTCGCCGTCGCCACCCTCGTGACCCGTCTGCCCGGATTGCGGCTCGCCGTACCCGAAGCCGATCTGCAGTGGAAGCGGGGCATGCTGGTGCGGGGCCTGCTCGGCATGCCGGTCGCCTGGTGAGCACCGCCTGGCGGATCGGGGTGGACACGCGTCGCTGCATCGGCACGAGCATCTGCGCCGGTACCGCGCCCGAGCACTTCCGCCTGGTCGACGGCCTGTCCGCGCCGCTGGCCCACGTCGTCGCCCCGGCCGAGGTCATCCTCGACGCCGCCGACTCGTGCCCGGTGGAGGCAATCACGGTCCACGACGCCACAGACGACCGGCTGATCGCGCCCCAGGAGTGACCCGAACACCCGCTATGGCTGGCGGCGAGTCACATGAAGGTGGCTCGGAATATCCGTTGCCATCCGAACGGCACAACGCCTACCTTGAATGAGCAAGGCCGTTCCGACCAACCCAAGGAGTTCCCCGTGTCGCAGTACGCCTACACCGAAACCACGCGGTTCATGCCGCGCGGCGGTGTCGTGCTGCTCCCGATTGGGCGAGCCCAAGATCTGTGCGCGAGTGAGTTGAACTGGAAGTCGGGGTGGCGGCGCGAATAGCGCCAGCGCAAGCTGCGAAGCCGCCCACCCCGACAGGGATAGGGCGGCTTTCTCGTTACTGGAACAACTTCATAGGGGCGTAGCTCAACTGGTAGAGCACCGGTCTCCAAAACCGAAGGTCGCAGGTTCGAGTCCTGCCGCCCCTGCTTTTCGTCCCGGCTGCGGCCGGCGGCGTCGCAAATTCTCAACTTCACAGTGGATGGTATGAGCAAGACCCCGGCCGGCGCCTGCATGGGCCGGCCGGGGGCACCACCTCCGGGACGAGGGAGACGGCTGACCCGCTCGCTTTGGGAGCGAGAGACACGGGGTTCGACACCCCGGTCCCGGACCACGGGGCAGACCGGAGGTCGAGGGTTCGAATCCTTCTTCTCCACGCATTCAAGCCCTCCTGCCGTAACCGGTAGCCCACGGGAGTGAAGTCCCCGAGGACTCCGTTCGAGTCAGGGGAGAGGGCACGTCGGCAGGGGAACCCTCCCGGGTGAGGCTCACGGCCCCCTGCCGGCTCCATGGGCCATTGGAGCTGTCGGCAAAGCTCACCTGGTTCTCAGCCAGGAGATCGTCGGTTCGAGCCCGACATGGCCTACGCACGATCTCGCGGTACTAGCTCATCTGGTAGAGCCCCTGCCTTCCAAGCAGGACGTGCGGGGTTCGAGTCCCCGGTACCGCTCGACGGGGCAGGGAAACAGGGGCGGCGGACGCCGCGAAACCAGAGGCCAGGTTGCGCAGCCTGGTCAACGGCCGGCGCGGGGCAGCTCCCCGAGTCAGCGCAGAGGGTCACCGCCCCCGAGTACCTGCCCCGGCACAACATCGGTCCGGGTTGCCCTGCTGGCTGGGCGCCTCGACTTTGGATCGAGAGGACGCAGGTTCGATTCCTGCACCCGGAGCCACGCCGAGGTAGCCCAACCGGCACGAGGCGCGAAGCTCAAACCTTCGTCGTTGCGGGTTCGAGTCCCGCTCTCGGCACACCCAACGCCTCGCTTTGACCACAGTGAAACCGTACGGCCGGCCGACCCGGCACCAGCGGGACTGAATCGCCTTCGGGGTGAGAGGTACGTTCCCGCCCAGTGGGAGAGGCACCCCATGCCGCCGTAGCTCAGATTGGGAGAGCGTCCCCCTGGTACGGGGAAGGCCGCGCGTTCAATTCGCGCCGGTGGCTCCACGCGGTTGTAGCTCAGCTGGTAGAGCGCGACGTTGCCAACGTCGAGGTCCCGGGTTCGAGTCCCGGTAGCCGCTCCATGTCTCTGGGAAAGGGACATAGCGATATCGCGAGATTGACAGGTCATCTGTCAATGCCAAGTCCTGTTGGCCCGACAACGTGTCATGCCAACGACACCATCGATTCGCTTGCAATGATCATAAAGGGAGGGTTCCGGTGGACGCGGTACTCGTCATCAACGCCGACCTCGGGCCCCTCCACCGGGTCACGGTCGCCCACGCGATCCGGATGCTGTGCCGCCGGGTCGCCGAGATCCACGAAGCCGAACCGGACCGCCACCTCGGCGTGTTCCCGATGCCCCGGGTCGTGCGGCTCGTCCGGTACGTCGTCACCCGGTGGCGGTACACCAAGGGCCCCGCCTGGTCCAAGGGTGGCGTCCTGGCCCGCGACAACCGGAAGTGCGGCTACTGCTCGGGTCGGGCCGCGACGGTCGACCACATCCTGCCCCGCTCCCGGGGCGGGCAGAACACCTGGCGGAACACCGTCAGCGCGGGCGCGCCCTGCAACCAGGCGAAGGGCGACCGGACCCCGGCCGAGGCCGGCATGGTGCTCCGCATCAACCCGGTCGTGCCCGCGTGGGGATCGCTGGCGCAGCGCTGACACCGGCCGGCGGGCCATCACCCCGCCGGGCGCGATGGGAGCTGGTGCAATCTGGCAGCACGTCCGATTCTGGATCGGAAGGTTGGAGGTTCGAATCCTCCGCTCCCAGCTCGATGCCCTCGTAGCCCAACGGCAGGAGGCAGCGGTTCGAGGGACCGCACAGTGTGCGTTCGAATCGCACCGAGGGCACCAAGCCGGCGTAGCTCAGAGGCCAGAGCACCGCCCTTGTAAGGCGACGCGCGCCGGTTCGATCCCGGCCGCCGGCTCCACACCTTGCCGCCGTAGCTCACCTGGTAGAGCGTCCGTCTCGTAAGCGGAAGGCAGTCGGTTCGAGACCGACCGGTGGCTCTCTCGCCGACGTAGCTCAGGTGGTCAGAGCGTCCCGCTCATAACGGGAAGGCCGCGGGCTCGACTCCCGCCGTCGGCACGCACATCACGCGCTCGTGGTGGAACTTGGTAGACACGCACGGCTCAGGCCCGTGTGCCGAAAGGCATGGGAGTTCGACTCTCCCCGAGCGCACGCAGCAACATCTTGGGGACGTGGCCCAGGTGGTAGGGCATCTGTTTCGCACTCAGAAGGTCAGGGGTTCGACTCCCCTCGTCTCCACTCCCTCGGCCTCGGCCGGGACCATGCTGGCGTGGCCAAGCGGCTAAGGCACCTCGTTGTCAGCGAGGGGATCGCGGGTTCGAGTCCCGTCGTCAGCGCGCATGAAGGGTTGGCCGAGTCTGGTCGATGGCGCCGCGTTGCTAGCGCGGAGCGGGTCACACCGCCGGGAGTTCGAATCTCTCACCCTTCGCCAAGCCGTCGTAGCTCAGCCTGGTTAGAGCACCGACCTGATAAGTCGGGGGCCCCCGGTTCAAATCCCGGGCGTCGGCACGCAGCAAGTCCTGCCCCCGTAGCTCAGTGGATAGAGCACGAGATTACGGATCTCGGTGTCGCACGTTCGATTCGCGCCGAGGGCTCTTTCGGGACGTGGCGCAGTTTGGTAGCGCATCCGGCTGGGGGCCGGAGGGCCGTCGGTTCGAATCCGGCCGTCCCGACTCAACGGGTTGTGGCGCAGTTTGGTAGCGCGCTCGCTTCGGGAGCGAGAGGCCGCAGGTTCAAATCCTGTCTACCCGACGCATGGTGAGGCCAGCCGAGGGCAGGCGACGGCCGCTGTCTCGAAAACAGTTGGGGTGAAAGCCCGTGTCGGTTCGATCCCGGCCCTCACCGCCATGCGCCGGTAGCTGAGTGGCTTAGCTACGGACTCTTAATCCGAAGACGGGGGTTCGATTCCCTCCCGGCGCACTTCGCCCCGATAGCTCAGGGGATAGAGCAGCAGTTTCCTAAACTGCGTGTCGCTGGTTCGATTCCAGCTCGGGGCACCACACGGGCCGCTAGCTCAATGGCGTAGAGCTGCTGACTTTTAATCAGTAGGTTCGGGGTTCGAGTCCCCGGCGGCCCACTTGCGGGATGGCGCAGTCATGGAAGCGCGCTGGGCTCATAACCCAGAGGTCTCGGGTTCAACTCCCGATCCCGCCACCAACCTCGTCACCAACTCGCGCTGCCTCCGGCGGGTGATCCGGCGATGGCAGTTCGCGCAGCGGACCTCGCAAAGGGCGACTTCGGCCTGAAGCCGCTTGAGTGAGGACTTCTCCCAGAGCAGGTCCGAGACGTTCGCGTTCTTCTCCCCACGTACGTGGTCGAAGTCGAGAACGTCAGGGTCCGCCTCGCCGCAGTCGACGCACGGATGCTCCGCCAGGTACGCGTCCACCCAGGCGTGCTTTTCAAGCTTGTATCGCGCGTCGTTGCGCCGAACCCGGTCGAGCTGCTTCTGACGCGCCTCTGGATTGCTGGCGTGGCGCTTGCGCATGTAATCGCGGTGGTACGCGCGCCGCGCTTCCGGGTCCTTCAACGGGCTCATAAGTTCATCCTACTTATGAGTCCAGGATGGACCTCAACGCGGGTCCGGGTTCGAATCCCGGTCCCGCTCCCAACGGTCCTGTCCGTTCGGGTTGGCCCTGGCACAGGGAGTGCCAGGCGTAAGCGCGGCATACACTCCGCGACCAGCCCCCTAACTCGCGCCCTGGTAGCTCAGCGGGAGAGCGCCGTCCTGACGCGACGGAGGTCGGGGGTTCGACACCCTCTCGGGGCACGCATGGAGCCGTCGACTAAATGGCCAGGTCCCCGGGCTTTCAATCCGGTGTGTGCGGGTTCGAACCCCGTCGGCTCTACTCATTCTCCCGTCGCCCAATCGGTAGGGCAGCGCACTGTTAATGCGTACAGGTGAAGGTTCGAATCCTTCCGGGAGAGCTGGCAGTGATCGACCCTGGTAACGCCCGTGTAGCTCAGCGGCAGAGCGCCGGTCCCACACACCGGGTCGCCCTGGTTCGAGTCCAGGCACGGGCACTGGCCTTCGGGCCGTAGTTGTGGCTGTAGCTCAGCGGTAGAGCGCCGGTTTGTGGCACCGGAGGACGAGGGGTCAGCACCCTCCAGTCACCCCAAGGGAGTGCGCCACCGATGGTGAGGTGGGCCGGGTTGTAGCCCCGGTGCGTTCGCGCTCAGGGAGTTCGAATCTCTCCACTCCCACGCATGCCCGCGTAGCTCAGGGGACAGAGCAGCTTCCGGAGCTGGGTGTCGGGGGTTCGATTCCCTCCGCGGGCGTTTCTGCCTGGTCGTGTGCCCGAGTGGTCAGGGAGCGGTCTGCAAAGCCGCGCACGCCGGTTCGATTCCGGTCACGATCTCGAATGCATGCCATTTACTGTGGAGGCCGAGCGGTTCGGTCAGCCGCCCGGGCAGCGGGTGTCGCCGCCGCTGTGTTCCACGCAGTGCCCCGGCGGGCCGGGCGTCGTCGCTGCCGGCGCCGGATTCAGGTCCCGGCCGGCGAGGACAGCGAACGGTACGGCGGGCACGGCGATCACGGCGGCCAGCACCAGGAAGACGACTGCGGTGCGTACCTGTCGCAGTTGGTACGCGACGAGCGCGATGAGGACCGGCCCGGCGCCCGCCACCACCGCGGCGACCAGTAGGGCAACGCTCGCCTGACGTTTGAGGTCCTCGAACTCGCCGGGTTGGTCGCCGTAGCTGACGCTCCACTGCTTCAGGCCGACGCCTAGCCACCACATGGCGGCCGCGATCAGTCCGCAGAGCCAGAGCAGGGCCAGGAGGCCAACGATCGGGACACCCCGTCGACCTGCGCCGACCGCTTCAGACGTCATGCGGTTCAGCGTGGATGGCTCAACTCGGCCGAGCATGAGTCGGCGTACTCACGGTTGTTCTCCTGTCGCGGGATTGGCCCGGGCCGTCGCTCGAGAGCGAGGGGTCCGGGGCGCTGCTGCGCCCCGGACCCCTCCGCCCTGTCCGTAGGGGAGTGGTGTCTCTCAGGTCATCCGCAGCGTTGACCGTTGAGGTTGAAGGCGGTTGGCGACGGGTTGGTGCCGCTCCACGTGCCGTTGAAGCCGGTGCTGGTGGATGCGCCGGGGGCGAGTTTGCCATTCCAGCTCATGCTGTCTGCGGTGACCTTCGTTCCGGTCTGTTTCCAGGTGGCCGACCAGCCCTGGCCGACCTTCTGGCCGGTGGTGGGGAAGTCGAAGCCGAGTTTCCAGCCGTCGATCGCGGTGGTGCCGGTGTTCTTGATCGTCACGGTCGCGGTGAAGCCGCCCGGCCAACTGTTCGCCGTGTAGCCGACAGTGCAGCCGACGGTCGGGGCGGTGGGCGCGGTCCGCACGGTCAGGCCAGGTGAGGCCGCCGAGACGTTGCCCGCCGCGTCGCGGGCGGTGACCACGAAGGTGTACGGGGTGTCCGGCGTCAGCCCGGTGACGGTGTACGTGGTGCCGGTGGCGCTGCCCACCTTCACGGTGCCGGTGGTGTCGACCCGGTGCACGTCGTAGCCGGTGACGGCGGTGTCGTCGGTGGACGGCGTCCAGGTCAGCGCGACGCTGTCGCCGGTGATCGTGCCGGCGGTGGGCTTGCCCGGGGTGGTCGGTGCCTGGGTGTCGCCTGGTGTGGTGTCGCGCGGCAGCACCAGGTGGGTGATCGAGTTGGCCGGGAAGGTGGCTGTGAGGCCGCTGGCGGTGACCGGCTGGTCGGCCTCTCGGACGACGCCGGTGAGGTTCGCCTCGCTGTAACGGTAGACCTGGGCGGTGCTGGCGGAGGCGCCGGTGAGGGCGACAGGGCTGGTCAGGTCGTCGCCGGTCTTGTTGACGACGACCACTGTGAGTGCCTTGTCGGCGTTCCGTTCGGCGGCGTACACGGCCAGCTTGCCCTGGTCGGCGCTGGTTGCCTGGACGGAGGTTTCGCCGAACGCGCCGCCTTTGCCGTCGTAGTTGCGGTAGACGCGGAACGCGTTGGCCACTGGCTGCTCGGCCGTGGGTGCGGTCCAGAGGGTGGCCAGGTCGAGTCCTTCGCGGCCGAAGATGCCGAGTACGTCAGCCTGGGCGAGCGCGCCGTTGAGCGACCCGTGGGCGCCCCAGTTGTACTCGGTCATCGCGATCTTCGTGCCCGGGTAGTGCTGGTCGACCAGCTCGCGCAGGCGCGGGATGTACCGGACCGGACTGTTGATCCAGCTCTCGTCCACGTAGGTCGGGTCCCAGAGTTGGCGGGTCGAGCGCAGTCGTAGCGCCTGGGTGTCGGCGTCGCCGGCCGCGTCGCCCAACACGCCGGACTGCTGTGGGTAGAGGTGTACGTCGAAGTAGTCGAGGATGCGTGTGCCGTGCTGCTGCTCGTACTCGCGCATCCGGTCCAGGTACCACGGGCCGAGGTCCTGGCCGCCGTGCGCGGCCTTGTCCGGTGGGTTCGACCAGCAGCCGGTGCGCGAGCAGGTGTCCTGGTCGAGGCCCGAGTAGAGGATCGAGTTCAGGCCCCAGCCGACGGGACCGAGTGTCTTCGCGCCGGGGTCGGCGGCCTTGATCGCGGCGGCGTACTCGTAGGTGCGGTCGCGGAGCTCGTCGTAGCCCAGTCCGGTCGGGCGGACGTCGCGGTGGGTGGAGTGCCACAGGTCCGGCTCGTTGTCCAGGTTGTAGAACTGGACCCCGCCGTCGGCGGCGCCGCCGAACTGCCCCTTGAGGTGGTTGACGAAGTCGGTGGCGTACTCCGGACCGACGGCGACGCTGGTGTCCTCCGGATCGTTGCCGGTGACCGGTGATCCGTCCGGCTTCGTGCCGTTGCCGCAGTCCGGTGCCCAGGGGTCGGTGGACTGCTGGGGGCCGTACTTGGCGACGCTGAAGCCGCACGCCCGCGACCGGTCCTTGGCGATCCAGCCGAGCATCGGCATTGTCATGACAGTGGCGGCGCCGGTGGCCTTGTTCTGCTGCACGAACCGGTCGGTCTCCGAGCCCTCCGGGAGGTCATCGGGGCTGGGGTTGTCGTTGGGGATGTTCTCGAAGTACCAGTCCGCCGCGCGGTTGGTGGTGTCGGCTCGGAAGTTGTAGCGGGTGGTGGCGTTGCCGCCGTAGCGGTGCACCGGCAGCCGCAGGTCGCGGGCGAGGGCCTCGTCGGCGAAGTTCATGCCGTAGATGTACGGGCTGATCTGGTGCCGGGCTGCGGTGGTGTCCACGGCCAGTGCCGGGCCGGCCGCGGCCAGGGCGGGTTCCGGCAGGGCCAGACCGCCGAGGGCCGTGGCGAGCACGACCGGGAGTAGAGCTGTTGTGGGTCGCACGAGCATTCCTTTCGAATAGGAGCTCGACGATGGGAGCGCTTCCACAGCGTTGCGCTTTCCTGGCTCTGAGTCAACGCCGAAGACTCTTGTCGATCGCGTCGGTTCGATTGGACCTGTGCAGGGAGTCGGTGCAGCGAGTCGCGCCGCTGCTCGTGGTTGCACCCGGGCAACGTCAGGTCGGACTCGACTGTCGGCCGGCTGCGGGCCGACCGAAGCCAACCTCTTCGCATATAGTGACGAGCATCGATGGATACGGCTGATGCGGTCGTGCGCGGAAGCATCTCAGCGTCGCATGGCCCGAACGTTCCTGCTGGCCCGGCCCCTGTGGTGGGGAGCCAGCCGTCTTGGAGGATGACAATGCGCAGTTTTCTCGCGGTGTTCAGCGCCGCCCTGATCCTGGGCGCCACAGCCGGCAGCGCTCCGGCCGGTGCGTCGGGGGCCTCCCCGCCCTCGTGCCCCCGTGGCCTGCTTTTCTGCGAGGACTTCGAGCGACTGCCTCCCGGGGGGCCCAGCACGTTGAACTGGGGCGTCGACACCCGCCACGGCACGCTCACTGTCGAACGTGCCCGCCGTGGCAACCAGGTGCTGCACGTCCACACTGTTGACAACGGACGGGCCTTCCTGCGCGTCGACGACTTCGCCGCGCCGGGCAACCGTTTCTACGGCCGGATGCGTCTGCGCGTCGATGCCTTCCCCACTGCCCCGGACTGGGCGCACTTCACGCTGGTGGAAGCGACCGGCACCGGCAGTGCGGAGGTCGTCCGTCCGGTCGGTGGCCAGTACGCGCCCACGGTCCCCGGAACCTTCTGGGGGGTCGGTGCCGACGGCGGTCCGACCGGCGACTGGACCAACTGGCGGGAGTCCGCCCCGGTCGCTGAGGACACCTGGCAGTGCTTCGAGTGGAAGATGGACGCGGCGGACAACCGGGTCTCCGTGTGGATCAATGGCGTGGCGAATCCGGAGCTGACCGCGTCCACGAGCGACCACGGTGGCAACGATGTTCCCTTCGTCCTGCCGACGGTCGACACCGTGAAGATTGGCTGGCAGCTCTACCAGGGCGGCACGACGCCGGGCGAGTTCGACCTCTGGATTGACGACATCGCCCTTTCGAGTAAGCGGCTCGGTTGCTGATCTGGAGCCGCGGGGTGCCTCGGAGGCTCTCGACACCTGTCGTCGTGATGTGAGTCCCGATTGGCGTCCCTGCCGGGGTGCGGCTCTGCTGCCGCGCTCCGGCAGGGGCGCCGTCGGCTGCGGCGGACTTCGGGCCTGCCCGCTGACGGGCGGCGGGAGGACGGGAGCGGCATGGCCGGTGGGCGACGAGAGCGTTGCACGGCGATGTTGACGGTGCCGGTGGGCCCGGAGCGGGAGCGTGTGGTCCGGGCGATGCGGCGCTGGTTCGAGCTGTGCCCGCAACGACTGCACGGTGCGTTCGGCGCTGCTGTGCGCGCGCTGCCGACGGGTGACCTTGATCCGCCAGTGTCCCCACCTGGCACGGTGCATGGCTCCGGTGGCGGTTGCCGTCGCGGCGCAGGGTTCGCTGACGGATACGCCGCTGGAGGCGGCGCTCAGCCAATCCTCGGCTGACTACCGTGAGCGTCCCGGTGAGGTGCTGCGCAACTATGGTTGGCTGACCGTGCTCAGCGACGAGATGGCCGAGCGGGTCGGCGGTGCTGATCGCCTCCGCGCGTCCGGGACGTTCGTTGATGTGGAGCCGCTCGCTGCGGGTGGCTGGTGGCTCCTGGCGACGGAAACCTGGGACGAGTACGGGCCGGAGCAGGCGAACCGGCTCTTCGAGCTTCTCGCGCCGGTGCTGCCGGCGGGCCGGCCGGAGATGACGCAGTGGCGGTCCCCGACGATCGCGGATCCACCGGTCTGGTCACCCTGTCGAACGTGGTGGCCGAACGCGACCCACGGGAAATCACCTGTTGAGTCCACGTCCCGCCGCCTGGTGCTGGGCGGCCGCTGAGCCGGGGTCAGTTGTCGCCGTGAAAGAGGTGGTGCAGGTAACGCTGCGGGTTGGCCAGGAAGGATCGGGTCAGCAGTACCGGCTGTGCGTCGTTGTAGTCGACGTGGCCGATGGTGCCGTCGGTTTCGATCTGCAGGATCCGGGCGTGGGGGGAGGCCAGCAGGATGGGGGAGTGGGTGGCGATGACGAACTGTGCGCCGGCCTGAGTGAGGTCGTGGATGTGGGTGAGCAGCGCCAGGCAGCCGTGCACGGACAGGGCGGCTTCGGGCTCGTCGAGCAGGTAGAGGCCTTGGGGCTTGAACCGGTGGGTGGCCAGGTCGAGGAACGACTCACCGTGGGATCGTTCGTGCAGGCTGGTGCCGCCGTAGCCGTCGCTGACACCAAGGCGGTCGATCTCGGTGGCCACGTTGTAGAACGACTCGGCCCGCAGGAAGAAGCCGGTGCGCGGTTTCCTGGTGCCGCGTACCAGTCGGAGGTGTTCGCCGAGAGACGATTCGGTGGCCCTCGTGCTGAATCGGAAGTTGGTGGATCCGCCCTCGGGGTTGAAGCCGGCCGCTACCGCGATCGCCTCGATCAGGGTCGACTTGCCGGTGCCGTTGTCTCCGGCCAGGAACGTCACCGCTGGGTCCAGATCCAACCGGCCGGCTGCCCGTAGGCCGGCGACGACGGGCAGCGTGAACGGATAGCCGGACTCGTCCGTGTCGTCATCGGTCAACTCGACCCAGCGCAGGAACCCACCGCTGCCTCGACGCGAATCCGGCGCCTCGTCCCCGGTTGCCATCAGGTGACCCTTTCGTGCTGCCGCCCCGTCTGCCATCCCGACCGTGTGCGCCGCAGGTCGGAAGATGTCCGACGGTACGCGCCTGCTGCTGTCACCGTCCGCAGGTGGGACAGGCTCCCGCCGTCGGCGCGGCGGTGACGGTGCCTGCCCTGGCTGGTCGCGCTCCGCGGCGGGCGGCGACCGCCGCTGTCAACGTCACCGCGCTGAGGATGACGACTATGCCGGCGGTTGCGGTGGCGACCTGGAAGTCGGGGTAGCTGGCGCCGACGAGGTCGGCGGTGATCTCGCTCAACGGGTAGAGGCCGAGCAGCCCGATCGGGGGGAGCAGTGTCAACAGGGCCCACAGTCCTCGGGTGTCGTGGCGCAGGGCGAGGATCGCGGCGGTGAGCATGGCGGTCAGCAGCAGCGCGACGCCGGCCCTGGGCAGGAAGTTGCCCCACTCGCCGGACCGGTAGGGGGTATTTCGCTCGACCATCCCGTGAGCTGCGGCCAATGTTGCCAGCGGGGCGACAACCAGCGGCACGAGCCGGTGCCACCGTGGCGGGTCGGCGGGCATGGCCAGTGCCAGAAGGCCGAGCGTGGCCTGGGGCACCAGGACGAACAACGGCGGTCGCGGTAGGCCGGCCAGGGCGCCGACCGGCAGCGCGGCGGCACTTAGCAGCAGCGCCAAGCCGATGGTCATCCGAGTCCACCGGATTGGAGCAAGGCAGCGGACGACGGCGGCCAGCAGCCAGACTGTCCAGACGATGATCCCGGTGGTGGCGAATGGTCCGAAGGTCGGCACCACCCAGGGCACCTGGCCGGCGGTGGTCTCGGCTGCCGTCCAGATGCCGGCGAGGGCGGTCGCGGTGGTGAACGCGAGGGTGGCGGCGAGGCGTACCCCGGGGATGAGGTCGGCCGCGCCGGCGGCCCGCAGCCGCTCGCGGACGCCTCCGGTCACGACGTCAATGGCGTCGGCCGGTGACGGCCAGCGGCGACCAGGTTCGGCCAGGTCGAGGTACGTCCCGACGATTTCTGCGCCGCGGGCCCGTCGGTAGCCCAGGGGGTACGCGTGGAGTAGCCGTCGATAGCGGCGTTCGAGGTCCCTCATGCCACCCCACCGACAGTCCGGGGCACAGCCCGAGGGGAGCGGGAGCGGTCGCGGAGTCGGGCCGTGGCGGCTTCGACGTTGCGGCGCAGTCGGTCGGTTTCCTCGCTGAGCGTGGTGTCGCCGGCGGGGGAGAGGCGGTAGTAGCGGCGCAGCCGGCCGTCCACGACCTCCACCCGGTGGACCTCGACCATGCCGGCGTCGACGAGGCGGTCCAGCGCGCCGTAGAGGGTGCCCGGGCGCAGTGACAGCCGGCCTTGGGAGAGGGTGGTGACCTCGCCGATGATGGCGTAGCCGTGCAGCGGCTCGCCGGCCAGCGCGGTCAGGATCAGGAAGGTGGGTTCCCTCAGCGGTGTGTCCACGCCGGCAATGTATCGGTCGCGAAGCTATCCGCAGGGCGGAATCACCGATTCACCCTGCTTGATCTGCCTGGGTCTGCCGTCGGGCGCGCCGGCTCTGCCAGAGCCGGCCCAGGTGGTCAGCTCAGCGGAGGGCGCAGCCGTTCGTCGTCGAAGACGATCTCGATCAGCGGGCTGTGCTTGAGCCAGTCCTCCAGGCGCTGGCGTTGGGTGACGCGAATGCGCAAACCGGGGTCGTCCTGCAGGGCGACGACCGCGGACAGTACGCGATGGCGCACCGAGGGATCCTTGACCGGCACTGCGGTGGCCGGCAGGTCCGCCCGGACGCCGTTCTTGAGGTGGAAGATGAAGTGCGGGTGCGCCGACAGGTTGGCGTGCCAGCTTCGGGGCACTGGCATTCCGCTGAGGTACCAGCGGCCGTCGACATGGTGGAACCAGATCTCGATGCGCCTCGGGCGGCCGGTACGCCGGCCCAGAGTGGTGATGTCGATGGTGCGTGCCTCGCGCGGCGAGCCCGGGCCGATGGCCAGAGCGCGCCTGACCGCGCCCACGTCGTGGCTTCTGTCCGCGATGTCGGTCATGGTCGGCTGCCTCACTCGTAACTGGCGGAAGTGGCTTTTGGTGCAAGTCAACCGTCGCGTTGGGAGGGCTGCTAGGGGCATCCTGGCGGATCCTTGCACGATCCTGCGCACGCGCAGGCGCAGCACGGCGACGAGCCAGGCAGCCACGCAAGGGCCAACGCACCCCTGCGCGGGCGCGCAGCGGCGGGGGCGCGGCGGACACGGCCCATGCCCCGTCTGCCCAAGAGGATTGGGCAAGAGGCGAAGAGGATCGTTCTTTTCGCGGGCCCGGCGCAGCGGTCTCCTGGAAGGGACACATTCCCCACGGATTCCGACGAATCCTCACGCCCTAGGAGGCACACCATGAAGGTAGCCGTCGTCACCGGTGCGAGTTCCGGCATCGGCCAGAGCGCCGCCCTGCAGATCGCCCGGCGCGGAACCGGCGTCATCCTGACCTACAGCTCCAACGAACAGGGCGCCAAGGACACCGTCGCGCGGATCGAGCAGCAGGGTGGCACTGCCGTGGCGCTGCACCTGGATCTCGGCGATACGTCGGGATTCACCATCTTCCGGGAGGCCGTTGCCCAGGTGCTGCGCGAGACCTTCCAGCGGGACTCCTTCGACCACCTGGTCAACAACGCCGGATTCGCCGGCATGGCGATGATCGAGGACACCCGAGAGGAGGAATTCGACCGGCTCACGGACGGCCTGTTCAAGGGGCCCTTCTTCCTCACCCAGTCCCTGCTGCCGCTCCTCGCCGACAACGGGGCCATCGTCAACCTGACCAGCAACTCCACGCTGCCCCAGGTGACCGCACCGGGATACTCCGTCTACGCGGCTCTCAAGGGCGCCGTGGCGGTGCTCACCCGCTACATGGCCAAGGAGTTCGGTCCCCGCGGCATCCGCGTGAACTCGGTCGCGCCGGGAGCCACCGTCACCCGCTTCGCCGACGACGCGTTCAGCAAGAACCCGGAGATCATTCCGGAACTGGCGAAGACCTTCACTCTCGGCCGCGTCGGTGAGCCCGACGACATCGGCATGGTCATCGCCATGTTGGTGTCCGAGGAAGGCCGGTGGATCACCGCGCAGGACATCGAAGTCTCCGGAGGTCAGAACCTCTGAATGTGTGCCCAATCCTGCTGGGCCAGCGGCCCCGCGTGGAGGTTTGTGCAAGAATTAATCCATGTCTGCCCTGGACGAAATGCGTGAGCTCCTCAACCGGCACGCGCGGCCCGACATGAGCACGGCGATCGAGGGCATCCGGGTATGCAAGTTCAACCATCCGAATGCTTCGGCGGCCGGGATGTCCGGGACGGTGCTCGCAGTCATCGCCCAGGGCGGCAAACGCCTCGCCCTGGGCGAGCGCCTCTACGAGTATGGGCCCGGCGAATACCTGATCGCCTCCGCCGACCTCCCCGTCACCGGCCATGTCCTGGACACCGGGCAGCCCACCCTCGGCTTCGGCATGACTCTCGCTCCCTCAGCCCTTGCCGAGCTCCTCCTGGAAGCCGACCCTCGAGACCTGCCGGCCACCCCACGCGCCGCATCACCCGGCATTGCCGTCTCCACGGCCTCGCCGTCACTGCTGGACGCCATCGTGCGGCTGCTGCGGCTGCTGGAGCAGCCTGCGGACCGCAAGATCCTCGCTCCCATGGTCAAGCGAGAGATCCTCTGGCATCTCCTTCGCGGCGAGCAGGGAGTCGCCGTCCGCCAGCTCGGTCTCGCCGACAGCGGACTGGCCCATATCAACCGTGCCGTGCGTCAGATCCGGCAGAACTACGCCACCGCCTTCCGCGTGGAGGACCTGGCGGAAATCGCCGGCATGAGCGTTTCCGCGTTCCACCGCAACTTCCAGACCGTCACAGGGATGAGCCCCATCCAGTTCCAGAAACGCATCCGTCTGCAAGAAGCCCGGCTCCTGCTCGCCAGCCGCCCCTCCGACATCACCGGTGTTGGCCTCAGCGTCGGCTACGACAGTCCCTCCCAGTTCAGCCGTGAATACCGCCGCATGTTCGGCACACCACCCAGCAAGGACACCCAACTCCGCACTCCGCCAGCAGCACTCGTCACCGCGCTGCCCTGAGCTTGACCATGTCTGCCGGGACGACAGGAGTGCGGCTCAATTCCCCGGTGCGGGCGGAGCAGCGTGGCTGGACCATCCCGGTCGTGGAGCCGGCGATACTGTGGCCGTGGAGTACGTGTCCAGAGTGCCGCGACCGCCGCTGGACGGGCTGATCGACGACCTCTACTACCTGGAGGGTGCGCCGCCGTACGCCCGGTTGACGCTGCCGCCGCCGTCGGCGTTGCTCATCGTCAACCTCGGTGCGCCGTTCCGCATCCGCGCCGGCACCGACATCGAGGCGGCCGAGTACGCCGACGGCTGCGTGGTCACCATGCCCACCCGCGCGTGGGAGTTCGGCTACCCACTCTGGACCCGGTCCGTCGGCGTGCACTTCAAGCCGTGGGGGCTGGCGCCGTTCCTGCCGATGCCCGCGGCGGAGCTGTGTGACCGGCCGGTGACGGTGGAGCAGGTTTGGGGTCGGCCCGCGATCGCTGAGCTGCGGGACCGGCTGGCGACGGCGGCCGGGCCGTACGAGATGCTGACGCTGCTCGAGGAGGAGCTGACGCGACGGCTGCGCGAGACCGCGGGTCTGGGCCTGGTCCGCCATGCGGGCAGCGTCATCGCGGCGACCAGCGGAGCGCTCGCGATCGGCGACTTGAGGGCTTCAGCCGGTGTCAGCAGCACTCACCTGGCACAGCGGTTCAAGGAGCTCATCGGCGTCACGCCGAAGCGGCTGGCTCGCACCTACCGCTTCGCGGCCACCGTGCTCTCGATCGACCCCGCCGGACCGATCGACTGGGGCGACCTCGCCGCTGGCGCAGGCTACTTCGACCAGGCCCACTTCGGCCACGAGTTCCGGGCGTTCACCGGGCTCACGCCAACCCGGTACCTCGAAGTCCGCCGGCGGTTCCTGCGCGAACATCCCGGCCACGTGCTGGACAGTTGGCCGCTGCCGGCCGATTGATTTCGTACAAGAGCGACAGCACCCGACACGCTAATTTGGGGGCTCCCCCAAGCAGAGGAGAGCCCCGTGGGCAAGGTGGTCATGTACGGCTCGGTGTCGGTGGACGGCTTCATCGCGGACGAGAATGACCAACCCGGACCGCTGTTCGACTGGTTGCTCAGCGGGGACGTGCCGTTGGACGAGAGCGGCGAGTTGACGGTGTCGCAGACGTCCTACGACTACACCCGGGCCTACTGGGACCAGATCGGCGTCACGATCGCCGGCCGCCACGTCTTCGACATGACGGACGGCTGGGACGGGAAGCCTCCGGGCGGGGTCGACCACGCGGTCGTCGTGACGCACCGGCCGCAGCCCGAGGGGTGGGACAGCGAGGCGCCGTTTCACTTCGTCGACGGCGTCGAGGCAGCCGTGGCCAAGGCGCAGGAGCTCGCGGGTGACCGCATCGTGGAGGTCGCCGCTGGCGACGTCGGTGGCCAGGTGCTTGCCGCGGGCCTGGTCGACGAGGTGCGCATGGACGTCGTACCCGTCGTGTTCGGGTCCGGCAAGCGCTACTTCGGATCGGTCCACGCGCAACACCTGCTGGAGGACCCGGACGTGGTGATTCAGGGCAGCCGGGTGCTTCACCTGCGCTATCGGGTGCGCCGATGACGGATCTGATCGGGTACGCGAAGAATTCCACCGCGAACCCTGACACACGATCGGGCCTCCGGACGCCAGTGCCGACCGGGATCGCTGCGACTACTGACTGTGGGGTCGGATGTTGTGGTTGAGGTGGAACACGTTGTGCGGGTCCCAGATCGTCTTGAGTGCGGTGAGCCTGGCGAGCTTGGCGGCCGGGTATGCGCGGCGTACCCCGTGTTGCCCCTCGTCGGCGGCGAGCGAGTTGACGTAGACACCGTCGGCGTACGGGTCGAGCGCAGCTCCCGCACTGCGAGCCGCCGCCATCCGCACGTCGTCTTCGGATGGCTCGGTCCAGCGGGAGCCGGCGCCGAACTCGAACATGGTGCCGCGGTAGCTGAACGCCGCGTCGGCGTCCGCGACGTCGGCGATGGCGCCGCCGTGCGCCTGCAGGCCGACGTTGGCCAGGTGAGCGCCGGTGTGCAGGTCCGACGCGCCGCGCAGCAGGAACGCCTCGATCGCGGCGGTGGGGAACCGCCGTAGGTAGTGCGCGCTGGAGTACCGGCGGTAAGCGTGGCCGCCGACGGTGTCGTCGCGTTGCTGCAGTTCCAGGTATGACGGGGTGGTGACCCGTTCAGCGACCGGGCGCCCGAGCGCGCGCATCGCCGGCAGCAACCGGTGACCCTGCGCCGGCTCGCCGACCCATACGAAGCCGACTGTGGCGACAGGGCCCCTGGCCGTGCTCTGGACATCGGCGGTGAAGGTCGCCTGCCGCGGCGCGACGGCGTTGAGGTCCCGCCAGCCTTCGAGCACCGGTACGGCGTCCTCGGCGCGGAAGTCGAACTCGGCGACCAGGGTCTGCGTCCCGGTGTGGTGCAGGTGGAATTCGAAGTCGGTGACGATGCCGAAGTTGCCGCCCCCGCCGCGCAGGCCCCAGTGGAGGTCGGGGTTCTCGCTTCGGCTCGCGGTCACCACCTGCCCGTCCGCGGTGACCATCGTGTAGGAGATGACGTTGTCGCAGGCCAACCCGTGTTGGCGGGCGAGCCAGCCCATGCCGCCGCCGAGGGTCAGGCCGCCGACGCCGGTGTGCGAGACGTTGCCCGCGGTCGTGGCGAGGCCGTACGGCTGCGACGCCCGGTCGAGTGCGCCGAGCAGCGCGCCGCCCTGGACCCGGGCGCGTCGCCGGACCGGGTCGACCCGAACGCCGTTCAACGGGGTCAGGTCGATCATCAGGCCGTCCGCGGGGACGGCGAGGCCGGCCACGTTGTGCCCGCCGCTGCGCACCCCGATCTCCAGGTCGAGTTCGCGGGCCAGGCGCACCGCGACCGCCACGTCGGTGACGCTCGCGGCCTGGACGATCATCCGCGGGCGCCGGTCGATCATGGCGTTCCAGACGGTGCGGGCCGCGTCGTAACCCGGACTACCCGGGGTGAGGAGGCGGCCGTCGAAGTGGGGACTGGTAGTTGTCATACCTCGGAGCCTGACGGAAATCGGTACACCCGGTAAGGTCCGATTCCATGGGCCGAATCAGGACCAATTCGAGCACTGCGGAGGACCTGCTCATCCAGGTCGACCGGTCCGCTGCCGAACCGCTGCACCGGCAGATTGCCGCCTCGATCCGGGACAGCATCCGGGCCGGCCGGTGGCGTCTGGGGACGTCCCTGCCGCCCACCCGCACCATCGCAGCCGATCTGGGAGTCTCCCGCGGCGTGGTGGTCGAGGCCTACCAGCAACTCGTCGCCGAGGGCTACCTCACCAGTCGGGCGGGCGGTTACACCCAGGTCGCGGTCGAGCCGGTTCCGCCGTTGACTGGTCGGCGCGGCGGGGACCGGCCGGCGGCCCGGATCGATTTCGGGTACGGCCGCACCGACGTGTCGTCATTCCCCCGGGCCGCCTGGCTGCGCTCAGTGCGAACGGTCCTCACCACCACGCCGAACGAACGCTTCGCCTACCTCGACGGGCGTGGCGTACCCGAACTGCACGCAGCCCTGATCGACTACCTCAGCCGGGTCCGCGGCACATCGGCCCGCCCGGAGAACGTCGTGATCTGCAGTGGCTACGGTCAAGGCGTCGCGCTGCTGCTCCAGGTGCTCGCGGCGCGCGGCGCCCGCAGGGTGGCCGTCGAGGACCCGTCCGCGGACGACGACGCCCGCCTCGTCGCGGCCGCCGTCGGCCTGGACGTGATCGGGGTTCCGGTCGGCCCAGACGGCATTCTCGTCGAGGAGCTCGAACAGGCCGACGCGGACGCCGTCGTGCTGACGCCCTCGCACCAGTGGCCCACCGGCGGCGTCCTGTCGGCCACCGCGCGGGCCCGGGTCATCGGCTGGGCGCAGCGTCGCGGCGCCGTGGTGATCGAGGACGACTACGACGCGGAGTACCGCTACGACCGCTCGCCCCTCGGCGCCATGCAGGGGCTGGCGCCCGACACCGTCGTCTACTGCGGCACCGCGAGCAAGACCCTGGCGCCAGGGCTGCGCCTCGGGTGGCTGCTTGCGCCGCCACGCCTGGTCGACGACATCACGGCGGCGAAGCTACGGGCAGACCGGGGCTCTCCGGTCATCGACCAACTCACCTTCGCCGACTTCCTCACCCGCGGCGAGTTCGACCGTCACCTACGGCGCATGCGCCCGGTCTACCGCCGTCGTCGCGACGCCCTCCTGGCCGCGCTGCGCGCACGGCTGCCCGAACTGGAACCGGTCGGTGTCGCGGCGGGCCAACACGTCGTGACCTGGCTCCCGCACGACCTCGACGAGGCCTCGGTCGTGGCCGCCGCCGCCCGGCGCGGACTGGTCGTGCAAGGCGTCTCCCGGTACCGACTGAGCCCCGCCGGACCGGGTGGGCTGATCTTCGGCTACGCCACCCTCACCGAACGCTCCATCACCGACGGAGTGGCAACCCTTGCCGACGCGGTCGCAGAGGTCCGTGCGCAGACCGGCCACTGATGGTGGCGACGGCGGTCGCCATCCTTGCTCTTGTCGTGCCTCGCGGGTTGGCCGCCGGCGTAGACGGTGCGCCGGGGTCAGGATCTGGTTCCTCGCGAACAACACCAACCGGAGTGTCGAGGGTCGCGAGCCAGCCTCGCCTTCAGTGAGCAGGGCCCCCGACACCCAGGGCGGCGAGGTCTCGCTGGCCCTCGGCGACACGATCGGGCAACAGCAGGAGCGTGCAGGCTCGTTCGAACCGGGCACCGATGCGTTCCCACCCCGCTACGGCGTCGGTGAGAGCTGTGGTGTCGCCGTCAAGGCGGCCTCGGGCGCGGGCGGTGCAGGCGGAGACCCACGCGCTCTCGTGCCGCTCGGCGGCCGACAGCAGGTCCCGAGCGTCCGAGAGCCCGGCGACGACGGCCAGTTCGGCGCCAACCGCCTGTGCGTAGGGCGGAGACCAGCTGCGGGTGCCGTTGAAGGCCAGGCGAACGAGCACGAGGGCGTCCTCCAGCCGGCCGGCGTGAAGGGCGAGCCGCGCGTCGACCATCGTCAAGAACGTGGGGTGCGGGGGTAGCTCGCCGATGACGTCGATTGCTCGGGAGCGCCACAGCGCGTACCCCTCGTCGTCGCCGCGCAGCCCGTGGACGAGGGCGACAGCGGCCATCGGCGGCGACATCGTGCCGGTGCGTGGCCGGCCGGCCCGCCGCCAGCCCTCCCATGCGGTGCCCGCCATCCGCAGTGCCTCGTCGAAGCGTCCGCTGAGCACCAGCGGCGTCAGCAGGAGTGCGGCCGAATGATAGGAGCTGCCGACGAGGTCGTCGTCCATGGTCCGCTGGCCGATCGACAGAGCGCCCGGCAGGTCGCCGACGCCGAGGGCGGCCAGGTGGGCCATCCGGTAGGTGTCGATGATCTCCGGGGCGGCGCTCGGCTCGTGCCGGGGCATCGCAGACAGCAGAGCCAACCGTTCGTCCATGATCCGGCGAAGGTCCGCGGCCCGCCCGGCCACGAGGTCGGCGGTGGCCACCGCATCCAGAGCCGCGCTGATCAGTACCGGATCATCGGTGGCCCGGGCGGCCGCCACGGCCGCCTCGGGGAGTGCCAGGTCGGCCTGGTGCCGGTCGGAGGTCGCGGCCCAGGCCGCTGCCTCGGCGAGGCGGGCTGCCACCACGGCGTTGCTCGACCCGTCGGCCGCCGACGTCGCCGCGTCGAGGAGTTCACGCAGTCGTTCGTACGGAATCTCGCCGTCGAACCCTGCCGGGTGCCGCTTCGCAGTGGTGACCGCCTGCGCCAGCGCGGTGGCCGTGGCGGCACGATCTCCGGCCGACTGGGCCAGGTTCGCGGCGGCGATCAGCAGGTCGAAGGGCCGCTGACCGTCGTCGCCGATGGCATGGGCGACGGCGGCGGCCGCGTGCAGGTCCGCTGCGGCTTCGCCCGGGGCGGGTGCCCGTTCGGCGGCGGTCCGGTAGTGGCCGAGCGATTCCATCAGAAACCGCCGTGTGTAGGCGAGATGTGCCAGTGCCCGGGCCAGTCGGTGGGGCAGCTCACCCGGGCCTTCGGGGGCGACGGCGAGGGCCTCCCTCAGATCGTCGGCGAGGCGGTCGAACTCCTCGTACCACTCGTCGCCGTCCAGCTTTGTCTCGAGCTCGGTGGCGACGTTCGCCGCCCAGCGCAGGTGCCGGGCCTGGACCTCCGGCAGCTCTCCCGACGCGTCCAGCCGCTCGATGGCGAACGCCCGCACCGTCTGCAACAGTCGCCACAGCGCCGCGGCGCCTCGGTGGTGCACAGTGACCAGGCTTTTGTCCGCCAGCCTGCCGAGCACGTCGGCGATGGCGCCGCGAGGGCTCCCGGCGGAGCTCACCGCGGCGACGGCGTCGAGGTCGAACGCGCCGGCGAAGACGGCGAGCCGTCTGAACAGTGTCTGTTCCTCGTCATCGAGCAGGTCGTGGCTCCAGCCGATGACCGCGCGCAGCGAGCGGTGCCGCTCGTTCCTGCCCCTGCCGCCGGCCACCAGCCGCAGGTGGTCATCGAGCGCGGCCAGCAACCCGGTCTCGCCCAGGCTGGCACTGCGCGCGGCCGCCAACTCGATCGCCAGGGGCATGCCGTCCAGTCGCGCGCAGAGCTTGGCGACCACGGCAGGGTCCGCCGCGAACCTGGGATCCGCGGTGGTGGCGCGGTCGATGAAGAGTCGCTCGGCGTCGGACTCCAGCGGCAGCGGGCCCAGCAGCACCGCACGTTCCCCTCGGATGCCGAGGCGTTCCCGGCTGGTGACCAGGATGCGAGTGCCTGGACAGTCGGCCAGCACCCGCTCGGCGAACGGTGCCACGGCGTCGATCACGTGCTCGCAGTTGTCGAGCACCAGCAGCGATCGGCTCTCCCCGAGCCGCTCAACCACGGCGTCCTCTAGTGACTGTTGGGGTCGCTCGCTGACGCCGAGCGCGGCGGCCACTGCCTGTGCGACGTACCCGTCACGGGCCGCGGTGAGGTCCACGAAGGCGCCGCCAGAGGGAAAGAATGGTCCCGCCGCCTCGGCGATCTGGCCCGCAAGCCGAGTCTTCCCCATCCCGCCGGTTCCGACGAGGGTCACGAGCCGGGCGTCGCGCAGCGTCTCCGTCAGGTGCGCACGCTCGGCGCTCCTGCCGACGAAGGTGGTGAGCGCCAGTGGCAGACCGGCCAGCCTCCCAGGTACCGGCGCCCCCGCCTGCACCTGTACGGCGAGCTCGCCGAGCGCCCTCCGGTCGGCGACGCCGTACTTTCGCAGCAGCGACGAGACGTGGTTCTCCACGGTTCGTACGGAGATGTGCAACCTGCCGGCGATGTCGGCGTTCGACTGGCGCGCGCCGAGCATGACGAGCACCTCGATTTCTCGCTTCGACGCTCGGGCGGGATGCGGGGCGGCCATCGCCCCATCATGGCCGACGCTGATCAATGCTGCGTGGTCCAGTGAGTGGTGCAATGCGTGGTCGCCACCGATGCCCGCCCCGTCCCCGGTGCAACAGGCTCTACCCGAGTTCACCGAGGCCACGTGGGAGACATCATGGGACGTGTCGTTCTGTCCATCTTTACCAGCGCCGATGGGGTCGTCGACGACCCGCAGCGGTTCACCTTCCAGTTCGTGAGCGAGGACTCCATGCGGACCGGGCTGGCGCAACTGCACGCCGCCGACGCGCTGCTGCTCGGCCGGGTGACCTACGAAGGGTTCGCCGCGTCCTGGCCGAGCATGACCGACGAGGCGGGCTTCGCTGACAAGATGAACAGCATGCCCAAGTACGTCGTGTCCACGACGCTGGACCGGGGCGAGTGGAACAACACCACAGTCATCAGCGACAACGTCGCCGAAACGATCACCAAGCTGAAGGCGGAGGTGAACGGCGACATCCTGATCTACGGCAGCGTCTCACTGGTCAGGTGGTTGCTGCGCAACGAGCTCGTCGACGAACTGCGCCTGGTCACCTACCCCGTCGTGATGGGCGGTGGCGTGCGGCTCTTCGAGGATTCGGACGAGCCAGCGGTCCTCCGACTGGTCGGCACGCAGGCGTTTGACTCGGGAGTGGTCGTGCTGACCTACGCTCCGGCCGGGGAGAAGCTCGTCGGGTGGGGTCAGGAGCCCGGGGTCCCAGGCGGTGAAGGGTGAGAGCGCAGGCACTCCACCCTCGTCCACCACACGCACGCTAGGCACCTGCCTTTTGCCGAACCATGAAGGGGACAATTGTGAACGACGACGTCACCCAGTACATCAACAAGACGCAGCCGTGGCAGATCGACGTGTGCGAGAAGCTGCGTGCGATGATCGACGAGACGGTTCCAGGTGTCGAGGAGCGGCTTCTGTACGGCAAGCCGCACTACTTGAAGAACGGCCATTACGCCGCCGTCATCGCGGTAGCCAAGTCCAAGGTCTCGTTCATGGTCTTCAACGCGACGGACATCCCGGAGGTCAAGGGATTCCTGCGGTCGATGGGAAACGGTGAGCGCAAGACCGTCGACATCACGGAAGGGCAGGACGTCGACTACGGCACACTCGCCGGTTTCCTGGGCAAGACCACGGCGGCCCTGTAGGCGCAGCGGTGTGCTGAGCCGGCCTGGCTGACGCGGTTGGTCTTCAGGTCGGTTCGGCGCCCACCGCGGTGGGGCCTTCAAGTACACCCCACCGCGGTTCGAGCGCTCTCCGTGGTCACCGGCCGGTCAGCAACGCGCGGCGGACACCTGGATGGTTTGCGTGGTGGGAATGTAGTGCTGGCCCGGGTCCAGGCTGTCGTCGGTCAGGAGCCAGCTGCCGCCGGTGAGGGTCCATTCGTAACCGCAGTAGCCGGGGCCGATGTAGTAGCCGGCGGCGTTCGCCCAGAACTCGCTCGTACGGTGGCCTGCGGCGAGGACCGTGTCGTAGTTTCCGCGCGTGTAGTTGCCGTCCCGAACGTGGATCACCCCCACGCCGATCTTGCTGCTGTTGAAGATGTAGTTGGACGCCGCGCTGGCCGGGGCAGCCACGGCAAGTGTGGCTGCGGTCATGCCCAGAGCGGCGCCTACAGCGACGGCCTTCCTCTGCAGAGACAAGGCTCGGTCCTCCCTCTTCGCGGCACCGTCTCGACGCCGACGATTCCGTGCCAGCCCAGGGCGGGCGGCATCTGTTGAGGACGATCGTGCTGAATCGATGTTGGATTCTGGTTGGGTCGTCTCGATCGAGCTCATTGAAACCGGGCTGAATCAAACGGCGAACGGGTCTCACCTACGCGGGTCTACTGATCAGGCGGCGTCTGTCCCACGGTGCTGCCCGAAAGCAACTCGGCCAGCCGGGCACGCATCTCGTCGAGGCGACGATCACCCAGTGTTTCGAGGATGGTGACGGCTTCCTGCATGGCCGCGACGGCGGCGGCAGCGTCTCGTCGCGCTGCTGCGACGTCGGAGCAGCCGTGCAGCGCCCAGGCTTCCCGCATCCGGTCGCCGGTGCTCCTTGCGAGTCGGACGGCGGTGTCGTAGTGGGTCTCGGCCAGGTCGACGTCGTCGCGCAGGAAGTGCAGCCGGCCGAGATTGGTGTGGACGCTCGCTGACAGCCAGTCCCGGTTGCCGGATCGGTCGGCGGCGGCCAGCGCGGACGTGTAAGAGTCCAGCGCCTCCTGCTGGCGGCCAGCCCGGCGATGCAGGAGTCCGAGGTTGTGTTCCACCTTGAAGATGAGATCGGGGTCGTTCAGCAGGTTCGCGGAGTGCCGGGCCCGCAGCAGTGGGGGGAGTGCTTCGTCGAGTTCCCCGCTTTCGACCAGCATCCCACCGAGGCTCGCCTCGACGTCGGCCAGGCCGGCGTGGTCGCCGTTGCGTTGACACAGTGCGCTGGCGCGCTGGTAGGCGGCGCGGGCCTCGACGCGGTGCAGCAGGAGGCTGTGTGCCACGCCCAGGCTCCCCTGCAGCGTGGCCTCGCCGGTGCTGCTGCCGGCCATGGCCGCGGCCCGGATCCCCCGCTCGGTGACGGCGATCCAGGTGTCGCGGTTGGCCCGGCGTTGTAACCAGCCGCGAATGTGGGCGGCGAGGGGCCAGACGAGATCAGGGTGGCTCTGAGCGTGCTCGGTGATCATCTTGATGATCGTGTCCGACTCGGCGTCGACCCAGCGGACGGCTGCGGCCGTATCGGGCAGTTCAGGGTGGAAAAGGTGAAGTGGGTCGGGGGCGCCCTTACCGTCGGTCCCGCCCGCGGTCGGCCGGATGAGTTGCTGCGCTTCGCCAGTCGCCTGCCCGTACCAGGACAGCAGTCGCCGTTCCGCGTCGGCGCGATCGGCCGACGTGTCCTCACGTTGGCCCTGTTCGCGGGCGAAGATGCGGGTCAGCTGATGGATGCTGACTCGACCCGATTCGAGGGCGACGAGGTTGACCGCGGTGAGCCTGTCGATCAGCCCGGTCAGCACGGTGCCGGACGTGGCACCGGCCAGTGCGGCGACGGCACCCAGCGGGGTCGCACCGGCACTGGAAAGTCCGAGGCCGCGCAGGAGCCGACGGTCCGGGGCCGCCAGCCGCCGGTACGACACCGCGATGACCGCGTGCACACTGACGTCGCCGTCGGTGGTGGTGAGCCGGGCGATGCGTGTCCGCTCATCCTCCAGGTCCGCCACGAGGATGTCCGGCTGGGCTCCCAGCCGCAGGTGAGCTCCCACGATCCGCAGGGCCAGCGGCATCCCGTGGCACAGCTCCACCAACGTACGGGCGTCGCCACTCGCGGGCTCGGACATCCCGGCGGTCTCCAGAAGCAGACGGGTAGCCGGCTCGACGGGCAGTGGGGTGAGGACCAGCAGATCAAGGCCCTCGCGGGCGACGAGCCCGTCCAGCCGATTCCGACTGACGATCACCAGGAGGCTGTCACCGCTACCGGGCAGGAACGGCCGGGCCTGCTCCGCGGTGCTCACGTTGTCCAAGACCATCAGAACCGTTCGGCGGGACAGCAGTGAGCGCAGCTTCGCCGCCCGCGCCTCCGCCTGCTTCGGCACATCGTCCGGGGCGACGCCGAGATCGATGAGGGTCCTGGCCAGTGCCGTCGCCGCCGGAGCGTCGTCGTCGAGGTCGAGGTAGACCTGCCCGCCGGGGAAGCCTTGCTGGTGTTGATGGGCCCAGTGGGTGACCAGAGCTGTCTTGCCCATCCCACCGGCGCCGGTGACGACCATCGACCCGCGGAGCCGTTGGCCGGGACCGACCCTCTTGTGCAAGCTGTCCAGGACCGAAAGCTCATCCTCGCGTGCGACGAAGTTGCTGGGTGGGGCGGGTAGCTGCATCGGCCGGACGGCATCGGGAACGGCGGACGGTGCACCTGCTGGCGCAGGACCGCGCAGGATCGCGGTGTACAGCTGTTGCAGGCGAGCTCCCGGGTCCGCACCAAGCTCGTCGGCGAGCAGGCGCCGGGTCCGTTCGTAGGTGGTCAACGCCTCCGCCCGGCGGTCACTGCGCACAAGCGCGAGCATCAGCTGTGCCTGGAGACGCTCGCGCAGCAGGTTCTCCGTCGCCAGAGCCGAAAGCTCGGCGCACAACTCCCGGTGCAGTCCAAAGCTGAGCTCGATGTCCACGCAGCTTTCAAAAGCGATCATGCGCTGCTCGTCCAGGTGGTCGGCGGCTGCCCGTACAAGCTCGTTGTCGGCAGTGCCCTGGTACGCCTCCGACGCGCGCCACAGCCGGAGCGCCTTCCGGTAGCTCCGGCGTGCCTCAGCGAGCCCGCCCCGCGCCTCGTCGTGGGCGGCGCTGCCGACGAGCGCCACGAACTCGCTCGCGTCGAGCTCGTGGCCGTCCAGCACCATTCGGTAGCCACCTGTCGCACGAACGATCGATTCGGTGCCCAGGTTGCGACGCAGGTGATGGACGAGTACCCGCAGTGCCACGCGCTTACTGTCGTTCGGGCCGTGACCCCACAGGGTCTCCATCAACGTGCCATCGGTAACCGTTCGACCGTCGGCGGCAAGGAGGCACGCCAGCACCACCTGATGTTGACGCCCGCCGGCCGGCACCCCCGACCCAGATGCGTCGACGGCTCGCAGGGGTCCCAGGACTTCGAACCGCATGGATTCCCTCCTCGGACGTACCCGGCGGGGTTCCCGGTCGTGGCACGACGGCCCCAGCTCAGCGAGCCAAGCTGCCCCAGGTCAAGAATTCGGGACCACAACTGGCGCTGACCTTCGGCCAACATCGAGCCAACATGCTCTTGAAAGACTGCCTGCCAACGGGGGCCGACACGTTCATCGAGATGACAGAGCCAGCCATGAGACTCATGGTCAGCCGGAACGGTCGGGTGCGCCACAGTGGAACCGTCGGTGGAGGTGGCGGAGTGCCACCTTCACCCTCGGTCGGCTCTCCTTCGACAGAGCCGGCCCGAAGCCCTTCCAGCGACTGCGATGGATCCACGGTAAGAAACTAGCGCTCAAACGCCCCAGTGGGCCTGACGACTTTCCGGTCCTCGCGCAGCCGGAGCACGGACCTCCGGTCCGCCGAATCGGCGATGGACGTCTCCGGCAGCGGGGGAGAATCCCATACGCTGGTGCGGTGATCGACTTTCGCACGGCGGTTGAAGCACGCGATCCTGATGCCATCGCGGCGGCCCTGGCCGAGAACGTGGTGTTTCACAGCCCGGTGGCGTTCAAGCCCTATCCGGGCAAGGCAATCACGGCGGCGATCCTGCGCGGCGTGCTGCGGGTGTTCGAGGATTTCCGGTACGTCCGTGAGCTGAGCGGCGACGACGGACGCGACCACGCGCTGGTGTTCGAGGCGCGGATGGGCGACGTCGCCGTCGAGGGCTGCGACTTCCTGCACCTCGACGAAAGCGGCCTGATCGACGAGTTCACTGTCATGGTTCGTCCGCTGTCCGCCGCGCAGGCCCTGGCGGCCGCGATGGCCGCTCAATTCGAGCAGATCCAGCGTGAGGCCGCCGCCGGTTAGTGCGTCCCGTCCTCCCGGTAGAACCGGGTGTCTGTCCGTTGGAAGTGGCGCCGCCGGCGGTGGATCATCGTCTGCGCTGTTTGCGGGCAGGACCATCCACCGGATGGGCGCCGTTCACAGCGCACGCGACCGCATTTGGGTGAGGTTCCCACCGGCTTGGACAAACGCCACCGGCCTCCGCCAGTCCAACCAGGCCCGAACCGGTCCGGCGGTAATCAGCGGGTCAGGGGGGCCCGCCGGGCGCGGACGGTGCGGTGGCTGATGCGCCACCCGCTGTCGCCGCGCACGATGGTGTCCTCATAGGTCACGCTGCCGATGGTGCCGTCCGCGTTGATGCCGATGCCTTTCGACAGTGTGTGCACGCGGTCGTCGGCTACTTCGGTGAGCACGATGTTAGTGACGTGGTGAGCGACGGGGTTTCGCTCACCCAGGGCAAGCGCGGCGTCCCTCAGCATTGCGAGCCCGGTGAGCACGCCGCCGCCAAGGTCCGTGACGTCATAGGCGGCGTCGGCGGTGAATAGCTCCTGCATCCGGTCGAACTCCCCGCTGTCGGTCAGGTGGCCGTGCCGGTTGATCAGGTCCGTGACAGCCGCGCGGTCCTCGGCAGTGAGTGTCATCGCATCCTCCCCTGGCTCTAATCGGGGAGTTCCCCGGTTAAGCTTGGTACATTAAGCGGGGAACTCCCCACTTGGCAAGACCTGGAGTGCTGGATGGCGTTGAATGCGGACAACCCGACGATTCCCAGGCGTGGGCGCAGGGCGGACGCCTCACGCAACGCAGAGCGGCTGCTCGCTGCGGCGCGGGAACTAGTCGACAGATCCGGGTCTGAGGTCGCCCTCGATGAGGTGGCGCGACAGGCCGGCGTCGCCAACGCAACCCTCTACCGGCACTTCCCAACCCGGGGCGACTTGCTCGTCGCCGTCTATGCCGACGAAGTAGCGGCGCTGTGCCGCCAGGGCGCCGACCTGCTCGGCGACCCGTCGCCGGTAGACGCACTGTTCACCTGGCTGGATGCATTCGTCGTCCATGTCGCGACGAAACGCGCGCTCGCCCTTGCCGCCACTGAAGGCCCCGGCGCCCGCCGGACCCGGATGTTCGACCAGTGGCATGAGTCGATGCGTTCCACCGCGACCAAACTGCTGCGCCGGGCGCGGGACGCCGGCGCCGTGCGGCCCGAGCTCACCGTGACTGATCTGCTGGCCATCGGCAGCGGTGCCGCTCTCACCGGCACCAACGTGGCACACGCCCAGCGGCTCGTCGGACTGCTGCGCCGCGGTGTCGAGGTGGACAACGACGGGACTATCAGCTGAGGGGAACGGGCCCTCCCCACGCGCTGGCTACTACCCCTTGCACGGTGACAGATGGCGCACGACGTTGCCAGCTTGGTTGTGGTTGAGACGAGCGTGCCGAAGCTGTTGCGGTGCAACGTAAAGACGCAGAACCCCGGTATGAAAGTGGTCCTTCCACAGATCAACTTCATACCGGGGTTCTGCGTCGCCATGAGCGTTACATACACCGCCGCCCTGTCCGTGCGTGAGCAGACCGTGCTGTTCGTCTCCGGCCTGCTTCACGCCGAACGGCTGCGCCGTGGTACCCGCACCGGTAGCCGCGCTCTGGGCTGCTTCAAGCAGGCGGTTCTGGTCATCCGCTGGTTCTGCGACGGCACCCGGTCACGCAGTTGGCCACCGACAACGCGATCAGCCGCTCCACTGCCTACGACTACCTTCACGAAGGCATCGTCGTACTCGCCGCCCACGCACCGAACCTGGAATCAGCGCTGCTAGCTGCGAAGATGGCCGGCTACAGCCACGTCAACATCGATGGGACCGTGATTGAGACCGACCGGTGCCGCACTCCCGGACCCACGGTGGGCGTGGATCTGTGGTGGTCGGCCAAATGCGACAACCACGGCGGGAACATCCAGGTAATCACCGCCCCGGACGGCTGGCCGCTGTGGACCTCAGACGTGCGTCCCGGCCGCGAGCACGACACCACCGCCCTGCGCGAACACGTCGAGGTCCTGCCGTTGCTAGCCGCCTGGACCAGCGAGGACCTGCGGGCGCTGGGCGACCTGGGCTACGAGGGCGAGGCAGACACCATCACGGTGGCGTTCAAGAAGCCCAAGGGCGGCCAGCTCACCGACACCGAGAGGACCTTCAACAAGGCCCACAACGGTGTCCGCGCCATCGGCGAACGTGGGAACTCCCTGCTCAAGACCACGTTCAAGGCCCTCCGCAACATCAGCCTCTGCCCCTGGAAGATCGGCAAGATCGCCGCAGCCGCTGTCGTACTCCTACACATCGAACACGACCGCACCACCTGATCACCCAACGCGACAGTCTGTTACGCGGAAAGGCTCAGTCACTCTGACCTGGCCGGATAGCGTGGCGGCCGAGCCGATCATCCAAAGTCGGCGCACCTGCGAATCGAAAATCGGACACATCCATCGATGTCATCGGCAACCGTGGGTAGCCTCGGTTCCCGTTGCCAACGCGGAGGCAGGCGAGCTCAATGGATCAAGCGGAACTAATTGTGTCAGCTCTGACGGCGGGGGCCGCTTCGGGCATCACCGGCGCCACAGCTTCGGCGGTCGGCGATGCGTATTCCCATCTACGCGCTCAGCTAGGGGCCTGGCTGACGAATCGTCGCACGAACCGCAACGACATGACCGACCTGAATGATTCGGACGAGTCCCGGCAGCAACTGGCAGAATTGCTCCGGGAGGCCGACCCAGAAACGGTCCTCGTCCTTGCCGCAGCGGCGGAACGGTTCCTTCTACTCCTAGACCCTGACCGGCACCGCACCGGCCGACACGGCGTCGTGGCGGGCGCAGAATCCGTCGGTCCCGTCCAGCAGACCGCGCACGCTTACGACGATGCACGTGTCTTCCAAGTGGGCACTGGCACTATCAACGTCAATGAGCGATGAGCTCGCCGATCTATCCCTGGACACCGGTCCAGATGTCCGCGACAGCGACTGGCGATTCGTCGATCTACCAGGTGGGGTCCGGCTCGCAGCACATCACCGTCAACAATTTTTCCGCTAGGGAACCCCTCGACCTCGCGGGCCTTCGCGCGTGGATGGACCGACTCGCGCAGGCGTGCGCTGTCGCAGTGGACGCGTCAGCCGACAGCACGGTCAAGCGTTCGGCCCGGGTTCGGGCCGCCATGATCGAAGACATCCGACGTGATCTGGCGGAGTCCGGCCGGCAGACCAAGGGCAAGGACTGCATCCGCCGCCTGCTGACCACCGGGATGGTGCAGTACCACGTCAGTGTGAACCGGGCGCCGCAGACGCCGTCGGAGCGGATGCTCCTGGATCTGTTCGTGTTCACGCTCTCGCCGGTGATCCAGGCGCCACGCCTGCCGAAGGGCTGGCATGGGCATCTGGCCGAACTCACCTCACCGCTCATCGCGCAGGTGGTGATCGAAGCGCGGGAGGCCGCCACGAAACGGCGGCCGAATGATCCGCTGCTGTTGACTCGCGCCCTGGCAACCTTCCAGCTGACCGGTGCAGCGTCGAACCTGTTGGAGGACTTCGGCGATCCCGCGCGGGGATACGGGGTCGTGGCGGCCGTGGCCATGGCGGCGCGCCTGCCCGTCCCCAGCAATCCGGGAGCCAGGTCGCTGCTCACGTGGCTGGTGGCCGCCACGGCCGGCGGCGTGGCCGGCGCGGCGACCGCCGAGACGGGTACCAAGTGGATCATCGACATGCTGAGCGGTGTCGGAGGAAAGACTCTGTCGGGCAATGACGACGCAACTGACATCGGCACCTCCGGCGGAGGGGTCGGATCAGAAGGTGGCGTACCCAAGCGCCCCTCCGGTGCCGTCGACACGACGCCCGGCCGCACGGGCGTCGTGGACGACATCATCGACCAGCTGTTTCGATGACCGATCGGCCGCCGGGCCAGAGGAGGTGCCGCGATGCTTACGCTCCTGACTCACTACCTGCTGGTGCTGGCTTTCACCGCTGCGGTGTGGCCGCTCGCGATCCTGGTCTTCGCGGGGGTTGCTTACGGCAACCCAAAGGGAATTGCCTTCGTCCGCAGCGTCGGGGCTGCCCTTGCCAAGGTGCCGCCGACTGCGCTGTTCGCCTGCCGCGGGGGAAGAGTCACCGTCACGGTGGTCGACCGGGCAAGAGCGGCGGAGAGAAGTCTGACGGCATGGGAGATGAACGGCTATTTGGCGAAGGTCTCGCTCCTGACGTGGAGCGGCCCGCCCAAATCGGGCACCAGGATCCGCAAGCGCCTAAGCGTCGAGTTGGTCCTGCGCTACCTTGCATTCATCGTGTTCGTGATACTGCCGGTCGGCGCGGCAATGTGGCTGACGTTCACGTATCACTGGCTCTGGATCTGTGGCGCGGTGGCTGTTACCGCTGGTGCGATCTTCAGCACCCTGAGCGGGAAGATGCTCGTACCCAATCCGCTCGCGGTCTTCAGAATGGTCTCGTTCCTTTTCTGGGGGTCCGTGCTGGCGCGGTGGGCTGCCGACAAGCTGAGTCTGGGCTGGTTGTACGACTGGCTCAATTACCTGGGCGGCCTGAGCGCTGACTGGCACGACCGCATTGTGCCGGCTGTGCTCACCTGGACCATCGCCGTCGTGATCGCCGCAGTTGTGCTCGGATGGGCCGACGAGCCCTAGCTGCTGTGCCACCTGCGCCTCGGGCAAACGCACCGTGGTCCCCGACGCCACCGGGTCAGCGCGGGGGCAGGTGGTGTTGGAGCGGCTGGAGGCGGGCTGGGGATGGGCGCCGGGACCGGTGATCGGCGCGGGCTCGGCGCGGGCCGAAGTGCTGGAGGTGGTTGGCGGAGAACGCCCGTTCATGCTCGGCGACCACGATCGCGTCGAACCCGCGATCCGGGTCGTCGGCGGTGCCCAGCAGTGCTGCGGCCTTCGGACGCCGTCTCCAACTCTCGGCGGGGAGCAGCCGGCGTCGAAATACTTGCCACGACCCATCCTGTGGCCGGCGACGACATTGCCGCCCAGTCAAGCTGCCAGTGCCGGGACGTCACCCCGATTCGGGTGCCCGGCCGTCGACATTCGGCCGTAGAGCGCAAGCCGGATCCTGTCGTCTAGCGCGGTTGTGCGCTCAGGACCGGTTCGAAGTGTTCGGCCGGAAGGCTTGACGGACCGTGGCCTGCCGGCGGCCTTGCCCAAATCATCTTAGTCATTAAGATAACTGCATGGTGACATCGACGGACTTCTCGGTGGCGATCGCCGGTGCCGGCCTCTCCGGCCTCTGCCTCGCCCAGTACCTGATGCGCGCCGGCATCGACGTGCACGTCTACGAGCGCGACCCGGGCCCCTTCGTCCGGCGGCAGGGCTACCGGATCATTCTCGACCGGTACGGGCTGTCGGCGTTGCGCGAGAGTTTGCCCCGCTCGCTGTACAACCTGGCGCTGACCACCGGCGACGAGCCCGGCGGGCACCTACGCTTCACCGACAGTCGGCTGCGGGACGCGTTCACCATCACCTTCAAGGACGAGCCGCACGCGACCCGCCAGGTCGACCGACTGACCCTGCGGTCGATCCTGCAGTCCGGGCTGGACGGGCGCATCCACTACGGCAAGGCGGCCGTCGCGGTGGACAGCGGCGACCCGGCACGGCCGCAGCTGCGGTTCGCCGACGGTGGGGCCGCCGCGGCAACCGTCGTCGTGGGCGCGGACGGCGTCGGCTCGGCGCTGCGCGCGCAGATCATGCCGGACGCGCACCCGGCGAACACCCCGATGGCGGGCATCTACGGCAGGTCGCCCCTGCGGCGCAACGGCGAGAGCGTCATCCCGGACGCGCTGCGTACCAGCGGGGTCCTGGCCATCGCCGACCAGCCGGGCCGCGCCTTCTTCTTCACCTCCATGCGGTTCGGCGAGAACCCGCCGGAGGCGTTCGCGCGCCTGGCCCCGGGCAGCTATGCGCCCACCGGCTACGACTACGTCATGTGGGGGCTGTTGCTCCGGCAGGAGGAGGTGCCCATCGGCGTCCGCGGAGACCTGCTGGCGCTGTGGCGACTGGCCTCCCGGATGAGTGCGGACTTCCACCCGGTCATCCGGCGGCTGGTCGGCACGGCCGAGTTGGACGCCACGGTGCTCAACCTCTTCGCCACCGGCCGACGCCCGCGCCGGTGGGCGGTTCCGCGGGCGACGATGATGGGCGACGCCGTGCACGTCATGCCGCCGTTCGGCGCTCACGGTGGTAACACGGCGCTCCGCGACGCCGCCCTGCTCGGCCACAAACTGGTCGAGGCCCGGGCCAGCGGCGCGCCGGTGGAGGAGGCGATCGCCCGCTACCAGGACGAGATGGTGCCCTACGCCTTCCGCGCCGTGGACACCGCGGCCGGGCTGATGCGCCGACTCACCGGGGGAGCGGCCGCACCGCACTGGGTGCTGACCCGCGTGTTACCTCGGCTGCACCGGGTCACCGTACCGGAGGCATGATTGCGGGCATGTCCCACCAGCCGGCCCGTGCGTCCGCGATCGCCGACCTCATGCGCGCCGGGCGGGAGACGTCGCGGCTGTCCATGGTGTTCCGGTACGCCATCGCGGAGCGGCTGGGCCTCACCGTGAGCGACCTGGAGTGCCTGGACTACCTGGCGGACGTCGGTTCCGCCACCGCGGGGCAGGTCGCCGAGCGGACCAACCTCACCACCGGGGCGGTGACCAGCATGCTCCGCCGACTCCAGCAGGCGGGCTACGCGACGGCCGAGCGCGATCCGGCGGACCGGCGGCGGGTGATCGTCGCCCTGCGGCCTGAGCGGATGGCCGAGTTGGAGCGACCGTACGAGCGGTTCGCCGAGCGGGCGGAGCGGCTCATCGAGGACTACAGCGTTGAGGAGGTCGCGCTGTTGGTCCGGCACTATGACCGCATGCAGGCGATGTACCTCGCCGAGTTGGACAGCCTCGGCAGCGGCGACACCACGCAGCGGTCCGCCTGAGGGGCGTCGCGCCTCGCGCGTCGTCGCCGACGCTGGACGCCTCCGCATCGCGATCGCGCCGGGAACCGGCAGGGGTGACAGTGTTGCCGATGGCGAAAGGCGGCGAAACGTCGGCATTGGCGCCTGGTGAACGACGGGTATCCCGGGCGGGGGTCCTACGTCGATCATTGCCCGAGGATAGATATGAGTCACTCTCACCTCCTGGCGGAACGCCCGGGCGCGGAGGGCGAGACATCGGCACCGGAAGCCGGGCGTGACCGAACGGCCCGACTCCGCGTCCCCGGAGGATCGCCATGCCCCGTCCCGCTGTCCGTAACCGGCTCGCGGCGTTCACCGCCGCCGTCCTGACCGCGAGCGTCCTGACGGTGACCCCGCCGTCACCGGCGCTGGCCGCCACGACGTTCGCCGCCAACGACTACTGCCTCGGCCAGTGCGCCGACATCCTGCCCCCTGGGCAGAACGGCAATGCCACGCTGGTCGCCATCCTGGCGCACCAGGCGCTCGGCACCCGCCCGGCGCACTCCAGCGACCAGCTCGACGAGTACGCGAACCTGGTCTACAACTACGCCGGGCTGACCGACGAGCAGATCGCCCACTTCTACAACGACGCCTCGTTCGGCGTCCCGGCCGCGCAGGTGGAGAGCACCGTCTCGCCGCGATCGGACGTCACCATCGTGCGGGACAAGGCCACCGGCGTCCCGCACGTCACCGGCACCACCCGCGCCGGCACCATGTTCGGCGCCGGCTACGCCGGGGCCCAGGACCGGCTCTGGGTGATGGACCTGCTGCGGCACGTCGGCCGCGGCAACGTCACCTCGTTCGCCGGCGGCGCCCCCGGCAACCGTGAGCTGGAGCAGAGCGTCTGGGCCAACTCGCCCTACTCGGAGGCGGACCTCCAGGCCCAGGTGGACGCGCTGCGCACCAAGGGCGCCCGCGGCCAGCAGCTCCACACCGACGTGGTCGACTACATCGCCGGCATCAACGCCTACATCGACAAGTCGATCGCCGAGGACAACTACCCGGGTGAGTACGTGCTCGCCGGCGCCGGCAAGCCGAAGCACTTCACCATGACCGACCTGATCGCCACCGCCGGCGTGATCGGCGGGCTCTTCGGCGGAGGCGGCGGCAGCGAGATCCAGTCCGCGCTGGTCCGGGTGGCCGCCCGCGCCAAGTACGGCGCGACCGAGGGCGACCGGGTGTGGGCGGCGTTCCGCTCCCAGAACGACCCGGAGACCGTGCTCACCCTGCACGACGGGCAGAGCTTCCCGTACGGGGCGACGCCGCCCGGCGCGACCAGCGCGGTGCTCCCCGACGCCGGCTCGGTGGTCGCCGAGCCCCTCGCCTACGACGCCACCGGCGGGGCTGCCACCCGCACCGGCGCCAGCACCGCCACCAAGGAGCTGCTCGGCGGCCTGACCAACCTGCGCGCGCACGGCATGTCCAACGCGGTAGTGGTCTCCGGGCGGCACACCACCACCGGCAACCCGGTGGCCGTGTTCGGGCCGCAGACCGGCTACTTCGCGCCGCAGTTGCTGATGCTGCAGGAGTTGCAGGGACCCGGCATCAGCGCTCGCGGCGCCGCGTTCGCCGGGCTCAACCTCTACGTGCTGCTCGGCCGGGGCCAGGACTACGCGTGGAGTGCGACCTCCGCCTCCCAGGACCTCACCGACACGTACGCGGTGCCACTGTGCACCACCGACGGCAGCGCCCCGACGCTGCGCACCAACCGCTACCTCTACCACGGGCAGTGCCTCGCCATGGAGGCGCTGGAACAACGCAACTCCTGGTCACCGACGCTGGCCGACTCCACCCCGGCCGGCTCGTACACACTGCGCGCGCTGCGCACCAGGTACGGGCTGGTGGCCCACCGGGGCCTCGTGAACGGGCAGCCGACCGCGTTCACCAAACTGCGCTCGACCTACCGACACGAGGCCGACTCGGCGATCGGCTTCCAGGCGTTCAACGACCCGTCCGCAATGGGCAGCGCGTCGGCCTTCCAGGCGTCCGCGGCCGACGTCGGGTACGCGTTCAACTGGTTCTACGTCAACTCGACCGAGGCGGCGTACTACAACTCCGGCGCGAACCCGGTCCGTCCGGCCACCGCCGACCCGAACCTGCCCACAAAGACCGAACCGGCGTACGAGTGGGCCGGCTGGAACCCGGACACCAACGACGCCACCTACACCCCGGCGTCGGCACATCCGCAGTCGGTCAACCAGGACTACTACGTCAGCTGGAACAACAAGCAGGCGCGGGACTTCGGGGCCGCCGACGGCAACTTCAGCTTCGGCTCCGTACACCGGGCTCAGCTGCTCGACGGCCCGGTGCGCGCCGCGATCGCCCAGCGCAAGCTCGGCCGCGCCGACGTCGTCAAGATCATGGCGGATGCGGCGGTGACCGACCTGCGCGGTCAGCAGGTCCTCGGCGACCTGCTGCGGGTACTGGACAGCACGCCGGTCACCGATCCGGCGCTGGCCGACGCGGTGGGCAAGCTGCGCGCCTGGCAGCAGGCCGGGACCCGTCGGGTGGAGACGTCCCCCGGCTCCAAGGTCTATCAGCACGCCGACGCCATCCGGATCTTCGACGCCTGGTGGCCGCTGTTGGCCTCGGCGCAGTTCCGCCCCGGCCTCGGGCCGGATCTCTACGCCGCGCTGGTCGACGCCATCGAGGTAAACGAGGCGCCGTCCGGCGGCCAGAACGGCGGGCGCGACGGCGCCGCGAGCTGGGCGTTGCAGGGGCAGGCGCACAAGGGCTCGTCGTTCCAGCACGGCTGGTGGGGCTACGTCGACAAGGACCTGCGGACCGTCCTCGGCGACCCGGTGGCCGGTGGGCTGGGCCGCGCGTACTGCGGCAACGGCAACCTCGGCACGTGCCGGCAGGCAGTGCTCGACGCGCTCGGCCAGGCTGCCGCCGTGCCGGCCACCACCGTCTACCCCGGAGACAAGTCCTGCGGGGCCGGCGACCAGTGGTGTGCCGACTCGATCGCCCACTCCGGGCTCGGCGGCATCACCCACCCGGTGATCGCCTGGCAGAACCGCCCCACCTACCAGCAGGTCGTCTCGTTCCCGGCGCGCCGGGGCGACGACGTCACCAACCTGGCGCAGGGCCGCCCGACCACCGCGTCGAGCACCCAGTTCCTGACCGGCCACACGCCGGACAAGGCGGTCGACGGCAGCCTCGGCAGCCGGTGGGCCAGCAGTTACAACGACAACCAGTGGCTGCGGGTCGACCTCGGCGCTGCCCGCAGCGTCAGCCGGGCAGTGCTGCGCTGGGAAGCCGCGCACGGCACCTCGTACCGGATCGAGGTCTCCGGCGACGGCACCTCCTGGACGCCGGTGTTCGCCACCACCACCGGCAACGGCGGCGTCGACAACGCCACCTTCGCCCCGGTCACCGCCCGCTACGTGCGGGTGTACGGGGTCAAACGGGCCACCTCGTACGGGTTCTCGCTCTACGAATTCGAGCTGTACGGGAAGTGACAGTGCCCGGAGGGGCCGGCGTGAATCAGTCGCCGGCCCCTCCGGCACGCGGCGGGGGACATCTAACGGACCGGCTCGCCGGACGGCTGCACGAGGAACGATCTGATGTGCTCCAGCGCCATGTCCAATGCGACTTCCATGGGTGCGACGTTGTGCGCCGCGTTCGCCAGCAGGTAGCCGCCCTGCAATGCGGCCATCAGCCCCGTGGCCAACTTCTCCGGGTCGGCATCCTGGCGCAGCAGGCCGCTGTCGCGCATTCGGTGCAGGCCATCACTGATCAGCCTCTCCCATGCCGCGAACGTCTCCGACAGCGACGATCGGGCCTGCTCGTCCTGATCAGACAGTTCGAGAGCCATCGACCCGAGGCCGCACCCGTATTTGCCGTCGTTCAGCGAGTTGGCCTGGACCAGCGCGTTGCGCCACCGGACCAGTCCGGAGAATGACCTCAGTCGTTCGAGCCCTGCGCGTTCACGCTGAAGCACGAGCGCACCTCGGTATTTGACCAAGGCGCGCACGAGCTCCTGCTTGTCAGCGAAGTGGTGGTAGAGCTGAGACTTGCTCGTCTGGCTTGCCTCGCGGATGTCGTCAAGAGTGGTCGCGTTCACTCCGCGCACGAGCATCAGGCGGTTCGCTGCCTCGAGGATCCGGTCTCGCGTCGCGATGCCCCGTTGACTGATCCTCCGCCTGTTCGTCGGCGCAGCCACCTGCTCGTCGCTCATCTGTCAAGCCTATCCAGCGGGCCAGATGATCTAGGGGAAATGGGACCTCGGAGTCCATCCGGCGTGATGACGTATTTACGAGGGGCAAACGTATGTTCCGTTCAAATACCTGGACTATCTGGTCCTCAAACGCCGAAAATTGTTCGGGCGGACCACCGTCGGCCCGAATCGGCGCGCGGACCGGGGCCCGCGCGCCGGGGGTGTCAGGCCGTCGCCCGCTTCGGAAGCTTCCACCCGGGGCGGGGGAAGTGGCAGGTGTATCCGTTGGGGTAGGTCTGCAGGTAGTTCTGGTGCTCAGGCTCGGCTTCCCAGAAGTCGCCTGCCGCGGTGACCTCGGTGACGACAGTGCCGGGCCACAGGCCCGAGGCGTCGACGTCGGCGATGGTGTCCTCGGCGACCCGCTTCTGCTCGTCAGTGGTGTAGAAGATCGCCGAGCGGTAGCTGATGCCGATGTCGTTACCCTGGCGGTTCTTCGTCGACGGGTCGTGGACCTGGAAGAAGAACTCGAGCAGCGCGCGGAAGTCGGTCTTGTCGGTGTCGTAGACGACCTCGATGGACTCCGCGTGGGTGCCGTGGTTGCGGTAGGTGGCGTTCGGGACGTCGCCGCCGCTGTAGCCGACGCGCGTGGACACGACGCCGGGCTGGCGGCGGAACAACTCCTCCATGCCCCAGAAGCAGCCGCCGGCGAGGATTGCCTTTTCGGTGTTCACATCGTCTCCCTGCCTGTCGTCGTGCCAGCTCACCTGGACACGCAAGTGAAGACACTCTTCGGGCCGGCGATATTCCCGCAGTCTCTACCGCTCCTGGACTATATAGTCCAGGCAGAGCTTGTCTGAGCGATGCCTGGCCATGACGTCGCTGATGAGGCTGAGCTGGTACTTACCACTGGCCACGGCAGCGCCCGCGTGGCCCAATAGTGGACTTGACGGACCAGTTTTACCGTAGCTAGGTTCGAGGGCCACCGGTCAGCGTGGTGCGGCACGGCGCCGAGGCGTGGCATCGCCAATGACGGGAAACGGAAATGCGCTCCTCGTGCCAGTGCAGACGAGGGCTGGATACGAGGAGGTATCTGATGAAGGCGATCGTGGTGACGGACGAGGCTGCGGGAACGGCCGGGATGACGCTGGTGGAGCGGCCTGAGCCGGAACCTGCCCTCAACGACGTCGTCGTTCAGGTTCATGCGTCGGGGTTCGTCCCGACCGAGATGGCGTGGCCCTCGACCTGGACCGATCGCCTCGGCCGTGACCGGACACCGTCGATCCCCGGGCACGAGTTGGCCGGAGTGGTCAGTGCCCTCGGGTATGGCACGACGGGGCTGTCGGTGGGACAGCGGGTGTTCGGCCTCACGGACTGGACCCGCGACGGCACCCTGGCGGAGTATGTGGCCGTCGAGGCGCGCAACCTCGCGCCGCTGCCCGGCGACGTCGACTTCGCGGTGGGCGCGAGCCTGCCGATCTCTGGCCTGACCGCCTGGCAGGGACTGTTCGAGCACGGCCGCCTTCGGACGGGACAGAGCGTCCTCGTGCACGGCGCGGCCGGCGCAGTCGGTTCCATGGTGACGCAGCTCGCCCGTGAGTTCGGCGGCTACGTCATCGGCACCGGACGCGCTGCCGACCGTCAGTCCGCGCTCGACTTCGGCGCGCACGATTTCGTCGACCTCGGCAGCGACGCCCTGGAAGACGTCGGCGGTGTCGATCTGGTTTTCGACGTCATCGGCGGTGACATCGGGAAGCGGTCGGCAGGCCTGATTCGAGCCGGAGGAACACTGGTTTCCGTTGTCGGGCCGTCCGAGGTGCGGCCCGCCGACGGCCTGGCGATAGATTTCGTCGTGATGCCTGACCGCACCCAACTGGTTGAAATCGTCCAGCGCGTACGGGACGGACGACTGCGGACAAACATCGGCAACGTCGCAGACCTCGACGACGCCGTCGCCGCCCTCAACCCGACCAAGCGCATCACCGGAAAGACGATCATCCGCACTCGCTCCTAGGGATTCGTCACGGGCGTCGCCCCGCGCCGCGACGGTGCTGATGCCCTGGTCGTCTCGTACGGGGGCCGCCGATCGGTCGCCCACCACACCGCCCGCCTGACGCAGGTGTGGTCGGCGGGTGTTCGCCGATGTTGGCCGCCTGCCCCTGGACGGGGTGGCACCCTGAGCACGTGGACTGGGCAGTGAGCCGGGGGAAGCTGGCATCGGGACTACGGTGAGCGGCCTCTGATGCGTACCGCGTTGATCGTAGTGGCCGCGCTGGCGACGGCGGTGGTCGTGGACCTGGTCTCTGGCATGGTCGTCCGCCGGGTAGCCCGCGGCCGTTACCGGTGGCTGCTGGAGCCCCTGCGGCATGCCTGCCGCCGCCCGGCGGCGGCGCTGCTGCTGGTCGGGGCGCTGTACTACGCGCTGCCGTTGGGTCCGGCCGAATGGCAGCCCCATCTGCGGCACGTCGCCCGGGTGGCGTTGGTGATATCCGGGGCATGGTTGGTGAACAAGGCGTTGCACGTGGCCGAGGCGGTCGCGTTCAGTCGACTGCCTGGTGACGCGGTCGCCAGCCGGCGGGTCCGGCGGGCCCGGACGCAGATTCGGCCCATGCGGCGGCTCACGGTCGCCGTGGTCACGATCGTCGCGATCGGCCTGATCCTCATCACCTTCCGGCCGGTACGCCTCTTCGGCGTCTCCGTGCTGACGTCGGCGGGCGTGGTCGGCGCGTTGATCGGCCTCTCGGCCCGTACCGCGCTCGGCAACGCGTTCGCCGGTGTCCAAGTCGCCTTCGCCGACGGCCTGCACGTCGGCGACGTGCTGGTGGTGGACGGCGAATGGGGCCGAGTTGAGGAGGTGAAGCTGACCAACGTGGTGATCCGGCTCTGGGACGAGCGGATGCTCATCCTGCCGACCACGTACTTCACCGAGCGGCCGTTCCAGAACTGGACCCGGAACGAGTCCCGGGTTGTCGGCAAGATCCAGATTCATGTCGACCACACCGCCGACCTGGACGACCTGCGCCGGGAGGCGCGCCGGCTGGTCGAGTCCTCACCGCTCTGGGATCGCGACCAGTGGGTGCTCCAGATGGTCGACTCCACTCCACAGACAGCGGTCATCCAGGTGCAGGCCTCGGCCGCCGACGGCGCCAGCGCCTGGGACCTGCGCTGCGATCTGCGCGAAGGGCTGGTCAGCTACCTTCGCGACCATCATCCGCAGTGGTTGCCCCGCACCCGCGGTCAGTATCAGCCCTGAACGGGCGGGGCCTGAGCTCACATTCGCTCGATGACGATCCCGTTCAGCGCGTCGGGCGACCCGAGTTTCACCTTCTCTCGTCGCCCTCGTCGCCCTCGTCGCCGGGATGGCGCCACTGCGGCGGAGCTTCCTCTCCCCGTTGGGAGTCCAGCGGGTTCTCGTCGGCCTCCGTGGTCCGCTCGAAGCTCGGGCGACGGGTCTGCTCGGGCTCGGGTACCTCGATGGGGCGGGCGCCGGACCGTGGGATCTGCTGGTCGCCGGTTGCGACCCCACCGCCGTGGGCGCCTTCGACACTGGTCGACTCCGGTGCGCGTTTCTCGCGGTGCAGCTCGTCGCTGACGCTCTGTGGAGGTTTGGCGGCGCGTTGCGGTAGGTCTCGGCCGAGGTCGGCGACACGGATGCCGTACTTGGCGTCGAAGGCGGGGCGTTCGGAGCGGATCCGGGGTATGCGGTCGAAGTTGCGCAGCGGCGGCGGGCAGGTTGTCGCCCATTCCAGGGAGTTGCCGTACCCCCAGGGGTCGTCGACGGTGACGGCGGCACCGAAGCGCCAGGATTTCCAGATGTTGTAGATGAAGAACAGGGTGGACGCACCGAGCAGGAAGGATCCGATGGTGGAGATCGTGTGCAGGGTGGTGAAGCCGTCCTGCGGTAGGTAGTCGGCGTAGCGGCGGGGCATTCCTCGGTTGCCCAGCCAGTGGTGGACCAGGAAGGTGGTGTGGAAACCGACGAACATGGTCCAGAAGTGGACCTTGCCGATTCGTTCGTCGAGCAGCCGGCCGGTCATCTTCGGGAACCAGAAGTACACGCCGGAGAACGCGGCGAAGACGATGGTGCCGAACAGGACGTAGTGGAAGTGCCCGACGACGAAGTAGCTGTCGTGGACGTGGAAGTCGACGGGAGGGCTGGCCAGCAGCACGCCGGTGAGGCCGCCGAAGAGGAACGTGACGAGGAATCCGATGGCGAACAGCATCGGGGTCTCGAAGGTCAGTTGTCCCTTCCACATGGTGCCGATCCAGTTGAAGAACTTCACTCCGGTGGGCACGGCGATGATGAAGGTGGTCGCCGAGAAGAAGGGCAGGAGAACCTGGCCGGTGGCGAACATGTGGTGCGCCCACACGTTCAGGGAGTAGAAAAAGATCACCCATAGCGCCAGGACCATGCCCTTGTAGCCGAACAGTGGTTTTCGCGAGAAAACCGGCAGCACTTCGCTGATGATGCCGAAGAACGGCAGCGCCACGATGTAGACCTCGGGATGGCCGAAGTACCAGAACAGGTGCTGGTAGAGCAGCGGACCACCGTTGGCGGCGTCGTAGATGTGGCTGTCGAGAACGCGGTCGGACAGCAGGGCGAGAAGCGTCGCCGACAGCAGCGGGAACACCACGATCGCCATCAACGCGGTGATGAACATGGCCCAGGTGAACAGCGGCATTCGCCACATCGTCATCCCCGGGGCGCGCAGGGTCAGGGTGGTGGTGATCAGGTTGACCGACCCGAGGATGGTGCCGACGCCCGAGAGCACCAGCCCGATCGCCCAGAGGTTGCCGCCGATCCCTGGTGTGTGTTCCACCTGGCTCAGCGGCGGATAGGCCGTCCATCCGAAGTCTGCGGCGCCGGCCGGGCTGATGAAGGAGCCGAGCACCATCAGGCCGCCGAACAGGTACAACCAGTAGGCCAACGCGTTCAGCCTGGGGAAGGCGACGTCCGGTGCGCCGATCTGCAAGGGCACGAGGTAGTTCCCGAACGCGAAGGCGAGCGGGGTGGCGAACAGGAACATCATGATCGTGCCGTGTGAGGTGAACAGCTGGTTGTACTGCTCCTGAGAGAGGAACTGCATCCCCGGGCGAGCCAACTCGCCGCGCATGAGCAGCGCCTCGATGCCTGCGGCGATGAAGAAGAAGAACGACGAGATCAGGTAGAGCAGGCCGATCTGCTTCGCGTCGGTCGTGGCGAGCAGCCTGAGCAGGGTGTTGCCGGGCACTGCTCGACGTAGTGGCCCGGGATAACCACCGAACTCCGCCGGAGCCAGGATCGCCACCTGGCGATCTTGACCAGGCTTGGTACTCGCCGGCTTTGGCATGGCTCACTCCGAGACCTGGATCCGTAGGACGCTCGACGATCGTAAACGGGCTGAACCACAACAAAAGGCTCTTATCCGGTAATTGCACCGGCTCGGGGGTCCATCCTCGCTGGGCGGGTGTGGTGACGTCGGATTCGCGCACGGGTCGGGCACCTCGCCCGGAGTCCCCGGTCAGTCAGGGGTGACGGCGTCGGGCCGCGACGCGACGACGGCGGGCGCCGGCGGAGTTCCGACGTGCGGACGACCATCCACTGTGGTCGGTGAGTGTCACGGCACCTGCGGCGACGGACAGGCCCAGAGCGCGTCGAGCGCCCGGTCAATGAACCCAGTCGTCACCCTGAGTGACTGATTAGTCAGTCACTGTGATGCTGCGCGTTAGTGATGCTGTCTGGCGGGAAGCCAGCAGTCGACCACGCGTACGGTGACCGATCGGAGGACTCGTGGCCGTTGACCAAGCAGGTGCCGTCACCCGTGATCGTCCACTGCGCATCGCGATGGTCGTTCCACCCTGGCTGCCTGTGCCGCCGCCGGGCTACGGCGGGGTGGAGCAGGTCGTCGCCGGATTGGTGGACGCCCTGGTGCTGCACGGTCACGCGGTGACCCTGTTCGGGGTGGGCGACCAGCACGGCACCGCGGCCCGCAGTTTCGTCTCCACCGCGCCCGACGTGCAATTCGCGCGGCTCGGCGAGTCGCTGCCGGAGCTGGCTCATCTGGCCCGGGTGAATCACCTGATCAAGGCAGCGGACTTCGACCTGATCCACGACCACACAGTGGTTGGTCCGCTGGTCGCCGGGCGCCGCGCCGTGCCCACGGTGGCCACGGTGCACGGCAATCCGGTGGGCGAGCACGGCGACGTGCTCACCGACACCGACCGGGGAGTGGGCCTGGTCGCCATCTCGCACGGGCAGCGTCGGCTGAATCCGGGGTTGCCGTGGGCCGGCACGGTACACAATGCGTTGGACCCCCGAAGCATCCCGTACAAGGACGAACCCGCTGCCGGACCGGTGCTGTGGCTGGCCCGGTTCAGTCCTGACAAAGGCCCGGACGTGGCGATTCGCGCGTGCCGGGCAGCCGGGTTGCCGCTGCTGCTCGCCGGCAAGTGCAACGAGCCGGCTGAACGCCAGTACTACGACGAGGTGATCGAGCCGATGCTCGGCGAGGACGTCACAGTCGTTGTCAACGCCGATCGGGAGGCCACCCTGCGGATGCTGGTAGAGGCCCGATGCCTGATCATGCCCATTCGGTGGGAGGAGCCGTTCGGCATGGTGATGGTGGAGGCGATGGCAACCGGAACGCCAGTGGTCGCGCTCGCCCGAGGCGCGGTGCCGGAGTTGGTCCGATCCGGGGTGACCGGTCTGGTGTGCGAGCGGTCCGAGGAGCTGCCGGACGCGTTGCACGCCGTGGAGCGGCTTGACCCGGCGGACTGCGTGGCGCACGTGGCGGAGAACTTCTCGACCACCCGGATGGCCTACAGCTACGAGGCGGTCTACCGACAATTCCTCGCCGGGGTCGGTGCCAGATCTGACGTAACCGAGCCCGTCCGGCTCAGGGCCCGCTGACCCCGCCTGAAGCCTCCCGCGAGCCCTCCACGGATATTCACAACCTGATCCGGTAATCGCCTCGGGTATTCCCTACGTGATCCGCTCCAGCTGGAACGCTGAGCAGGTGGAGCAGCAATCGGGACGACCGGCGTGGGGACGGCTCCTGTCGGTCAGGCGTGCCCTGTGGTCGTTGGCCGTCGGTGTCGTGGCAGGGACCGTCATCGCGCTGGTCGGGGCGCCGGAGTTGACGCCGCTGGTGATCTGGACGATCGCGGCGGGCACCGTCCTCTTCTGGGTGTGGCGGGCCTGCTGGTCGGCGAGCCCAGGGCGCACCGAGCGGCTTGCCGAGGCGGAGCAGCAGTCCCGTTCCACCGATGTGGCGGTCCTGATCGCGTCCGCCATCAGCCTCGTCGCCGTGGCCGAGGCGCTCATCCGCGCCTCGAACCAGCAGGACGTGGTGGCTGTCACGCTGGTGATCCTCAGCGTCATCGCGGTGGTCCTGGCGTGGGCGCTGGTGAACACGGTCTTCGCACTCAAGTACGCCCGGCTGTACTACCGCCACGATGGCGGCATCGACTTCAAGCGGGAAGACCCACCGGCCTACTCCGACTTCGCGTACGTCGCCTTTACCGTCGGCATGTCCTACGCCCCGGGCGAGAACGAGCCCACAAGCAACCGCATGCGCCGGATCGCGCTCGGGCATGCCCTGCTCTCCTACACCTTCGGAACCGGCATCCTGGCCGTCGCCGTCAACCTGGTCACCAACCTGGGCCAATCATGACCCCCGTGGGGCATGCAGTGGCGTGACCTGGTCAACTGCAATGCCACCACGACGGTGGACGCCGATCAGCCCTGCGGTGGTTGCTCCTGCGGTCCTGCTAGCCGCGTCGTGACCTGCCTCAGTGGCTGACTACCGTGGATGGTCTTCTTCATTCGTCGCCACGCCGCTCGGGCCGGAGACCCGCCCAACACGCCGCCGAGACCCTCCACAGCGCTGCCAGCCGTCGTCCCGCTGGTCTGAGCCACTTGCTGGGTGGACTGCCCGAGCTGCTGGGCGGCCTGGCCGAGTTGCTGACCGACCTGCTGGGTGGCCTGCTGCAGCGTCTGCGACAGCGGACCATTGGGCCCCAGCGCCTCCTGCGCTGTCTGCCCCACCTGGTCCACGGTCTTGTCCACCGTCTTCACCACCGACTCGATGATCTGAGGGTTGCGCTCGATCATGCGGAGGGCGCTGTCGAGAATTCCCCGTAGCTCGTCGAGCCGAACCTCGAGCATCGCCTCGGCCTCGACGCCCTTGATATCGATCTTCACCGTGCCGAGATGCGCCTGAACGCCCACGTCGAGCTGGAGCAGGCTACCCAGCCGGGCTCGCAGGGAAACAGAGGCGTCCAGATCGTCGACCTCGACGTAGATCTGTTCGACCTTGACCTGCGGAATCTGGAGGACGACGTCCGGGTCTGACATGGTCTTGCTGCTGTGCCCGCCAGTCGGCTGGGGAAGGCCGTGCTCACCACTCGTCGGGCCGACGGAGCGTTCGCCGGGCAACTCCCGTGCGCCCGTGTCCCGGCTCTCCGGTTCGGTCATCCCGCACTCCTCGCCCAACGTCCGGACCGAATGGAACCCACCATCGGAATGTGGCTCCGATCCTCGGCGGGCCTAGGTGCCGATCCGGCGAGGCTGGAGCTGTCCGGACCCGGGCCCGGTCAACTGCCAGAACTCCTGCGGCAACTGGTCGACGAAGTCTCCGTACTCCTTCGCGCTGGCAGCCTCACGCAGGGTATCCATCACGGCCCGCGCTCCGTCGGTGGCCATCTCTCGATCGACCCCTGCCCGGGACTGCACCCGTTCCAGGAATTCGGTGAGACCGAACCGTTCCGGGTCTTCGGTGGGCCGGGACACCAGGCCTCGTAGCTCCTCGGGGAGCTGGGAGGCGAGGTCCCTTGCCTGGCCACCAGTGATCCGTTTTGCCACAGTCTCGAGCGTGGCACGGGTGATCGGTTCCGCCTGCCCCGGTGAAACCTTCGGTCGTGCCGCCACAGACTGAATGAACTCGTTGTAGTTCACCTCGGATCCCCTCTCGAAACGGATTGCGGCGGGTTCCCGCCCCCGCCCGGGTGAAACGGCGGTTCGCCTGCCCTCAGGATGGTGGCGGAGGGCGGTGGGTGATATGCCGGGTCACCCGCAACTGGTACAGGCCGGCGCTGGTGAGGGCATAGAAGACGGGTAGGAAGGGAAAGATGACCAGGCCGATCAAGGGTGCCACCAGGTAGCCGATCAGCCCTGCGAGGAGGTACAGGACGACCCCGGCAAGGGCACGGAACCGCTCGACGTGAAAGAAGCTGCCCTTGACCTGGTCCTTCAGCAGATCAGGGTGCCTGGCCAGGTAGTGGTAGAACGCCAGCCACGTCGCGCACAGAAACGCGCCGATGAGCGCGTAGAAGGCGATGGCCACACGCTGGTCCGCGTTGTTGTGCTCCTGCAGCGCGTGCGACACGACAATCGTCGGAAACGGCAGCAGCGCCGTGCTGAACAGTACGAGCAGATTCATCCAGTGCAGCCCACGATCGACCTGCCGAATGCGGTTGAACGCCGCCTTGTGGTTGAGCCAGACGACTGCCACGTACGAGTAGGACGCGAGATAGGCGACGTACGACGGCCACTGACTGAGCAGACCGGACAGGAGACGACCAGGCGGGACGTCCGGTATCCCGAGGTCCAGGACGAGCAGCGTGATGATGATGGCGAAGATCGCATCGCTGAACGCCACGGCGCGGCTGGTGTCCGATCGGGTGCCTAGGTCTGTTTCTGGCCCGCTCACCGATCTCGGCTACCCAGGGTCGTCTGCGGCAAACAGCCGGCAGCTCGGTGGCGAATGCGGGGCCGCCCGCAGATCCTCGCCTGCGGACAGACAACGCATCCGACCACCGGGCGTGCCGCGGTGGCCGGATGCGTGGGTGGTGGTCAGGGTTTGAGGACGACCTTCTCGCAGTTGTCCTGCTTGTTCTTGAAGATCTCGAAGCCGCGTTCTGCCTGGTCGAGCGGCAGGGTGTGGGTGATGACTCGGGTCGGATCGATCTCCCCACGTTCGATGCGCTGCAGCAGCGGCTTCATGTAGCGCTGCACGTGGCATTGACCCGTACGCAGGGTCAGCGCCCGGTTCATCCATGCCCCGGCCGGGAACTTGTCGAGGAAGCCTCCGTACACGCCGATCACCGACACGATGCCGCCGCTGCGGCACGACAGGATCGCCTGCCGGAGCGCGTGCGGTCGCTCGGTCTCCGAGCGGACGGCCTGCTTGATCCGGTCATACGCGTGCACGTGCGCGCTGCCGTGGCTGGACTCCATGCCGACGGCGTCGATGCACTTGTCCGGTCCCCGCCCACCGGTCAGTTCCAGCAGCCGCGACCGCACATCGACCTCCTCGAAGTTCACCGGCGTGTGGCCAGCCCGTTCGGCCATCTGCAGGCGGTACGGCTCCTTGTCGATGGCGATGACCTTCGCGGCGCCGAGCGCCCGGGCACTGTCCATCGCGAACTGACCGACCGGTCCCGCCCCCCACACCGCCACCACGTCGGTGGACTGGATGTCGCACATTTCGGCACCCATGTAGCCGGTGGGCAGGATGTCGGAGAGGAACAGCACCTGCTCATCGGTCAGGTCCGACTCGATCTTCAGCGGACCGACGTCGGCGAACGGCACCCGTGCGTACTGGGCCTGGCCGCCGGCGAAGCCGCCGGTCAGGTGCGAATAGCCGAAGATCCCGGCGACCGGGTGGCCGAACATCTTCTCGGCGATGCCGGCGTTGGGGTTGGAGTTCTCGCAGCAGGAGTACAACTCGGCGGCGCAGGCGCCGCACGCACCGCACGCGATCGGGAACGGGACGACGACCCGGTCCCCGATGCGCAGCCGGCCCGGATCGACGCCCGGACCGACCTCGATCACCTCGCCCATGAACTCGTGGCCCATGACGTCGCCGTCCTGCATCGTGGGCACATACCCGTCGAGCAGGTGCAGGTCCGAGCCGCAGATCGCGGTGGAGGTGATCCGTACGATGGCATCGCGCTCGTTCAGGATCTTCGGGTCCGGCACGTCACGGACCTTGACCTTGTTGCGGCCCGCCCAGGTGTTCGCCCTCACGCGTCGGCCCCCTTCGCGAGCTCGGAATCCGACAGCGGTTGCGCCGGACGCTGCGGGAACTCCTTGCGGGCCCGCTTGCCCCACGGGGCGCCGTCGGACCGGACCACCTGGCCGGTCTCCAGCACCTGCTTGAGCCGGCGCAGATCGTCGTCGAGCTGCTGGTGCGGTTCCTCGCCGAAGTACTTGGCGACCGCCTTGCCCACCGCGCCGCCCGGGATGTCGTACGACAGAACGACGTGCACCTCGGTGCTCAGCCCGTCCGGGGCGGGAACGAACCGGACCGTACCGGCGTTCGGCACGTCAGCGTTCCCGGTCGACCGCCAGGCGATCTTCTCGCCGGGTGCCTCGTCGACAATCTCCGCGTCCCACTCGACGTTCGTGCCGAACGGAGCGCTGGCAGACCAGTGGCTCGTACGGTCGCCGGTGGTGCGGATCTCCTCAAGGTGGGCCATGAACGTCGGGAGGTTGCCCAGGTCGCGCCAGAACGCGTAGACCTTGGGCGGGGGTTTGCGGATGGTTGTCGTGGCTGTCAGCTCCATGGGTCCTCCTTCGCGTGAGCCTCGTACCGTCGGCGCTGACCCGATCTTCTGTGCCCGGGTGGCCCGCACGGCGGTCAGCAGATCCACCACCGTGATTCCGACGACGGCGCCAGTGACAGCGACGAGGCGACGCCGGCGGCGCCCGCTGCGGTGGGCGATGGCCACCCCGAGGGAGGCCAGGTCCATCGCGTCGCCCACGACCCGGGTCCACGCCCACACGCTCTTTCGCCGGCTCGTCAGGAGCCCGGCCGCGTGTACCAACTCCCGCGCCCCGACCAGCGGCACCACCGCCCGGGTCGTCGGGGAGTCGTCCACTCCGCTGATCCGGCGCACCGTGTCCGGTGCCGCCAGCTGTGCCACGCCCAGGCCGAGACTCACCCAGCCGAGCCGGCGTCCTCGCCGCTGCACGTCGTCCTGCCTTGCCTTCGCTGCCTCTCGGGTTGCTAGTTGAGTCACGGGTAGCCTCCGTATCCGGTCGCACCCGGCCGCGCTTATCGGTTCACGACGGTCCGGGGCGCGACCCGTAGGGCCCGGATACCCCCCGGATACCACCTCAACCCGCCCATCGGTCGCGGTAGGGAGGTGATCCCTGTCTCGCTGCTCAGCCCGCCGTCACGACAGCCGCTGTTCCGCGGGACCGGCGGCGTTTCGGGGCGGCGGGACAGCCGCGGCCACGGCTCAGGACCGGCCTGCTGCTCCCGGCCCTGAGCCCCCGTCGGTCAGGCCGTCGCCATCTGGCGGACGTCTTCTCCCTGAGCGAACTCCTCGACCATTGTGGCGCAGAAGGCCGGAAGGTCGCTGGGGCTGCGGCTGGTGACGAGGCCGCTGTCGACCTGCACCTGTTGGTCGACCCAGGTCCCGCCCGCGTTGCGGATGTCGGTGCGCAGGCTGGGAAACGAGGTGAGAGTCCGACCGTTGACCATGCCGGTCTCGACCAACGACCACGGGCCGTGGCAGATCGCCGCCACCGGCTTGTGCTGTTGGAAGAACGCCCGGACGAAGTCCATCGCCTGCGCGTTCATCCGGAGCCGGTCGGGGTTGACCGTCCCGCCTGGCAGCAACAGGGCGTCGTAGTCAGCCGCATCGACGTCGTTCACGGTCCGATCCACCCGGTAGCGGTTGGCAGGGTTGATGTCCTGGTTCATCGACTGAATCTCGCCGGACTGCAACGAGATCAGGTGAACCTCGGCCCCGGCCTGCTCCGCGGCGGCTCGGGACTGGGTGTATTCCACGTCCTCCACTCCGTCGGCGGCGAGGCAAGCGACTCGCTTGCCTTTCAGTGGCTGCTGGCTCTGCGCCATCTCTGCGGCCTCCCCTTCGCGGCGCCACCCCGTCGGCGGCGCGTCGCTGGATCGCGGTCGCCTTCCCGGTGCGGGGGACGGGCAAACAGGCCAGCGAAGCCCGCCCGATGGCGGACAGTTCTCCCCACCTGCGTGCAGCGCAACCAGTGCCGGCGGGAGCGGGCGCGTCGCGCGCGTGTGCTGCCTGTCGCAACGGGTAAGGCAGACAACCCAACTGGTACCCGGAAAGGCCGACATGACCCTCGCCAGCGATTCGATCGAGATGCCGTCCGGTCAGACCATGCCCGTGCTCGGGCAGGGAACGTGGTACCTCGGCGAGCACCCTGCGAGGCGGCAGGACGAGCTGGCCGCCCTGCGTACCGGACTCGACCTGGGCATGACCATGATCGACACTGCGGAGATGTACGGTGACGGCGCTTCCGAGGAACTCGTCGGCGAGGCGATCGTCGGGCGACGCGCCGACGTCTTTCTGGTCGACAAGGTGCTGCCGTCGAACGCCAGCCGGCAGGGAACCCTGCAGGCCTGCCGCCGCAGCCTGCAACGACTCGGCGTCGACCATATCGACCTCTACCTGCTGCACTGGCGCGGCACGCATCCACTCGCGGAGACGATCGAGGCGTTCGCCGAACTTGTCGACGCCGGCGACATCGGACAGTGGGGCGTGAGCAACTTTGATCTTTCGGACATGACCGACCTCCTTGGGGCCGGCGGAAGCGCCTGCGCGACGAATCAGATTCTGTACAACCTCACCCGCCGTGGTCCCGAGTACGACCTCCTACCGTGGCTACGTGAGCAGCGGATTCCGGTGATGGCGTACTCGCCGATCGAGCAGGGTCGACTGCTCGGCCACCCCCAGGTTGCGGAGGCCGCCGCCCGGCACGAGGCCACGCCCGCTCAGGTCGCGCTGGCCTGGCTGCTACGGCAGGAGATGGTCGCGGCCATCCCCCGATCATCCAAACCGGAACACACCCGGGAGAACGCCGAAGCGCGCGACGTGCAGCTGACCGAGGAGGACGTGGCGGCACTCGACACGGCGTTCCCGCCGCCGGAAGGCCCGCAACCGCTGGAGATGTTGTAGGGCCAGCGGCCGTTCCGGCGGGAGACACCGGACCGGCAGGAGCTCATTCTGTGCCAGAACCACCGCGACGCGGTCGCCCTTTATGAAAGGGTTTGCTGTGAAGGTTGCCAATAATCGACGGCACCCGCACGAGCAGACTACGCGACAGGGGTGGACATGAGGTGGCTGATCGGCGGAGCGGTCGTGGTTGCCGGCGGGATGGTCGCGCGGCGTCTGCTCGGCGGGACCGACCAGGGTGACGGCCACCGGCAACGGGGTCAGGCACGGCGGCGCGGGCCGCGGTGGCACGTGGCGACGGTGAACCGGCCAGCGGGCGACGTCGCCCCGGGCGGGCAGCTCCCCGAACCGCTGGCCGGGCTTGGGGACGCCGTCGAGGTCCAGCTCCGGCCCGCCCCCGGCGACCAGGGGACGGAGATCGCCGTACGGCTGCGCGATGGCTCCCGACTACCTGTTGCCGCCGCCGCTCGACGAGCCACCGGCCGGGATCCGGAGCAGGCGATCCGGGCTGCGCTGCGAGAGTCGAAGCAACTGCTCGAGACCAGTGAGGTCCTCCACCCCGACTATCCACCCACCACCGAGCCGACTCCGATGAACAAGCCACTGCGGATGGCCACCCAACAGGGTCGGCGGGAGGGACGACTGTGAAGGCCTTGGTCTGGGAAGGAGCCAACGAGCTCGCGGTGCGGCAGGTTCCGGACCCGCAACTCCGCAACGAGCAGGACGCCATCGTCCGGGTCCGTCGGACGGTGACCTGCGGTTCGGACCTGCACCTGCTCGGCGGGTACATCCCGTTCATGGAACACGGCGATGTCCTCGGGCACGAGTTCCTTGGCGAGATCGTCGAGGTCGGTTCGCAGGTACGCAAGCACAAGGTAGGCGACCGGGTCGTCGTCTGTTCGTTCGTCTCCTGCGGCAAGTGCTGGTACTGCCAGCAACAACAGTTCTCGTTGTGCGACAACGGCAACACGAACCCGATGATCACCGAGAACGTCTGGGGTTCCGCGCCCGGCGGCTGCTACGGCTACTCGCACGCGCTCGGGGGCTTCGCCGGCAGCCACGCCGAGTACATCCGCGTCCCGTACGCCGACCAGGGCGCCTTCACCGTCCCGGACGGGGTGAGCGACGAGCGCGCGCTGTTCGCCTCCGACGCCGCGCCGACCGGCTGGATGGGCGCCGACCTCGCCGGAGTCAAACCGGGTGATGTCGTGGCGGTCTGGGGCGCCGGTGGGGTGGGGCAGATGGCCGCCCGGGCGTCCGTGCTGCTCGGTGCCGATCGGGTGATCGTGATCGACCGACTCGACAACCGGCTCGAGATGGCCCGGACGCATCTTGGCGTCGAGACGCTGAACTACGAGCGGCAGGACGTCAGCGGCGAGTTGCTTGAGCGCAGTGGCGGCCGAGGCCCGGACGTATGCATCGAGGCGGTCGGTATGGAGTCGCACAGCAGCGGCCCGCAATTCTGGTACGACCAGGTCAAGCAGCAGTTGCGGATCGAGTCCGACCGTCCGATCGCGGCGCGGGAGGCGATCTACAACTGCCGCAAGGGTGGCAGTGTGTTCGTGCTGGGCGTGTTCGCCGGGCTGGTGGACAAGTTTCCGCTGGGGGCGGTCATGAACAAGGGGCTGACGCTGCGCGGCGCACAGCAGCACGGGCAGCGCTACATCCCCATGCTGCTGGAGCGAATGGCCCGCGGCGAGTTGGTCACGGAGCATCTCGCGACGCACACCATGCCGTTGGACGAAGCGCCGCGCGGCTACGAGATGTTCAAACAGAAACTCGACGGATGTGTACGTGCCGTCTTCCAGCCAACCAGCTGACCGTCGCGACCAGGGACTACTCCCACTTACCTCCCGCTGTGGGACTGTCCGCTCTTCTCGTCCCGCCAGCCATCGGGGTGGGGATGATAGCCGTAAGCGGCAGCCCGTACCGTTTCCTCGTTTTCCAGCCCGGAACCGATCGCGCCGCCGACGGTGGCCAGCGAGCTGGTGATCCAAGCGAGCGTCAGGTAGTCGGTGACGTCGACCGGCCGCTGCAAGGTCTGCTCCAGCACGGATGTGTCGATCAGCAGCGCCGCGACGAGCGCCGTTCCCACGAACAACACAACGTAGGACAGCACCGTGGCCAGAGTGAGGGTGAGGGTCGTACCCAGGTTGAAGAGCCGTGCCAGCTCGGTCGGCGTCTCGCGGCTCGGTTTCTCCCACAGGTCGTGCGCGACGATCAACCAGGCCACCAATGCTGTCAGCCCGAGCAGCATGATCACGGCGAGCCGCAGTCCGCCGAGCGCAGCGCCCATCTGCCAGATGGTGTCCGTGGTCAGTGCGAACGCGGCAGTGCCGAACGCGCCGACCAACAGCTTCGACAGGCCCAGCAGGGCACGCCCCGGACGGTTGGCGCGAACCATGCCGATCAACAGCCGTAACCGGCCGATGAGCCGCGAGGCGACGTAGCGCCGCTCACCGGCGTCGGCCTCGCCGACCACCCGGTGGACGGCGGGCACCCGGCTTGCCATCTCGGCCGATGCCCGGCCGGCCGGCGGCAACCGCTGGTCGGAAGCCTCGGTCAGCAGCCGGCTCACCAGGTCCGGAACGGCTGCGCGGGCCGCACGTAGCTGGTGCAGTCCCAGCGCGGGCAGGGACAGCACAGCGACTCGACGCCGAGCGGAGGTCTGCGCGACCAGCGGCACCCGATCGGCATGCAGCGGCAGATCGGTCAGGCAGACGGCGACGTCCCACTGGTCGTCGGCACGCCGTTGGGCGAGATCATCGAGTAGCGCCTCAACGCCGCCGTCGCGGCGCGGCGCCACTTCGCCCCAACCTTCCCGGACGATCCACCGCACGTCCGCGTTCACCCGCTCGGCGAGGCCGCTGTTCAGCTCGGCGGTGAGCCGCGCGGCCACCCGGGCCGGGTGGTCCGGCGGAGTTGCCACCAGTCCGACGACGATCTCCGGGCGGTCCCGTTCACTCTGCGTCATCGGTGCTCCTCACCGGTAGCCAGGCTCGACCGCTGACGGCGAACAAACCGGGGCCTCAGGCGCCGTCGCGGCAGATCCCCCTGCCGATTGAGGTAGCGGTACTGCCAGGCCCCCGAGAGAAGCACCCCGACCAGCCCCTACAGCGCCACCGCGAACCACACTCGTCGAACCGGGTGCCCCGCCCACGCAGCCTAAGAGACCACCCCGATCGGTGTAGCGGATTCAATGGAAGGGGCTGTTGAGCAGGACGATCCGTCCGAAGACCTCGCCACCGTCCATCTTCTGGTGCGCCACCACCGCCTGCTCGAGCGGCAGGACCTCGTGCACCACGGTGTGGAGTTCCCCACGATCGACGGCGGCGAACTGCTCCGTTCGCACGGCTTGTTGAGCGGCCGCCGTCACCGTCGCTGCGCTGAAGGTGGCGAACGACATCGACTTCTGGAACGCGGCCATCAACCTCGTCCCGAAGTCCGCGGGCGGTTGGCCGCCGACCGCGCCGACGGCCACGAGCCGGCCGTTGGGGTTGAGTCGGTCGAGAAACGCGGGCATGTCCGGGCCCGCGACGACGTCGATGATGACGTCGTAGCCGGTGGGATCGTCCGGACCCCCTGCCCCGGAGCGGTCCAGCACGTGGGTCGCACCAAGGCTGCGGAGCCGCCGGCCGCGCTCAGTCGACGAGGTCGTGACCGCGACGGCGCTGGCACCACCGCTGATCGCAAGCTGCACCGCCATGATCCCGATACTGCCGGCCGCGCCACGGACCAGGACCGTTTCGCCTGGCGAGAAGTGGGCGTGAGCGAGGCCGAAGTGAGCCACGACCCCGGAGCTGCCGAGCGTTACGGCGTCGACTGCGGAGAGGCCCGCAGGCAGGGACAGGACCTCCCCGATCGGGGCCACCGCCTGCTCGGCGTAGCCACCGCCCGTACCGGTGAAGGCCCAGACGCGTTGCCCGACCCACGCCGGGTCGACGCCGTCGCCCACGGCCGTGACCGTGCCGGCAATCTCACCGCCCGGGATGTGACCCTCGCGGAAGCCGTACGCGGCGAGAGCACCGCTCCGGATCAGGACGTCGGCGCCAGCCACGCCCACCGCCTCGGTGGTGATCAACGCCTCTCCCGGAGCGGGCACCGGTACAGGAAGGTCGACGACCGCCAGCCCGCGGGGATCGCCGAACTCCCTGATCATTACTGCCTTCACTGCTCGTCACCCTTCCCAAGCCGGCCCTGCGGACGCCCGAACGGTAGTGGACGCATGCGTCCGTTTAGCTAGAGTGAGACAGTGGGCGGCCCTTTGACTCGGAACCTGCGCTCGGACGCGTTGGACAACCGTGAGCGGATCCTCGACACCGCCCGGGCGGTCTTCGCCGCCGAAGGCATGGACGTGCCGATGCGTGAGATAGCCCGGCGCGCAGGAGTCGGCCCCGCCACCCTCTACCGCCGATTCCCCACAAAGCAGGCGTTGGCAACGGAGGCCTTCGCGGATCAGATGAACGCGTGCGTCGCCGTCGTCGACGAAGGGCTCACCGACCCGGATCCCTGGCACGGCCTGTGCCTCGTGATCGAGCAACTCTGTGTGCTGCAAGCCCGAAGCCGAGGCTTCACCGCGGCGTTCACCTCGGCATTTCCCCATGCCATGGATCTCGCCGCGAAGCGCGAGGCCGCCCTCGCCTCGCTCGCCGAACTGATGCGCCGGGCCAAGGACACCGGCCATCTGCGGCCTGACGTGGTCCTGGACGACCTCGTCCTCATGCTGATGGCCAACGGTGGCCTGTACGCCACCTCGACGAACGCCCGCGTTGCCGCCTCTCGACGCTTCGCCGCACTGACGATCGAGGCGTTTCGCGCCTGATCGGCGCCCAGCCGGCGGTACGCGGACAATGGCGGGATGAAGCGAGACGTAAGCCTGATGCGGTTGACCGGGACGCGCGCCAACGGCGCGGTGGCGACGGGCGCGGCGGCCACCGGGGCGCGGGCTGCGGGGGCGGCCTCGATCGGCGCCCTCGCTGTGGGGGCGCTGGCCGTGGGGGCCGTGGCCGTCGGGGCGCTGACCATCGGACGGCTGGCGATCCGCCGGGCGGTCGTACGGGAGTTGCGCGTCGGCCGGTTGGAGATCGACGAGTTGGTGGTGCACAGCCGACCCACTGCCGAGGGATGAGGGGTGGGCAGCCGGTTGGTCTGCCCACCCCCCTGACATCGGGTCAGTAGCGACGCAGGACGCGCTTGTCCGCGTCCAGGTGGCGGTCGAGTTTGATCACGATGAACTCGTTGTTGTCCGCCTGGCCGGCCGTTCGGCCCGCCGATGACGGGAAGTTGTTGTCGTTGAGGACGGCGAGCGTGCGGTCGTCGAGGATCACCACGTCCTCGATCGTCTGGAACGGGAACGTGAACGGGTCACCGAAGCCGCCGACGTGCCGGGGGTTGGCGATTGCCATCAGGTCGGCGACCAGCGTCTTGTCGAGCAGTCCGTCGCGGTTCCGGTCGCGCCTGTCGGCGAGATAGATCTTCTTGACCTTTGCCGTGTCGCCCTGGCCGTTGTCCCGCTCGATGATCAGGAAGCGGTCGCGGTCGACCATGATGGCGTCACCGATCGCGTGAGCAGGAGAGTCGAGCGCGTAGGCCCAGCGCCGGCCGGTGTAGGCGTTGGCCCGGGTGTCGAACTCGTTGAGCCGGAGAGTGCCCGCCGGGTCGCCAGTGGTCGTGCCCTCAAGCAGCGGGTAGAGCATGCGACCGTCCGGAGACTGTGCCATACCCTCGAAGCCCTTGCTGCTGGCGAGATTGGCCGGGGTGGCACCGCGGCCCGGGTTCTCGGGGGCGAACACCCCCGGCAGCGGCACCGGCGCCTGAAGCAAGCGGCCCGCCCGGTCGAAGTGCAGCAGGTACGGACCGAATTCGTCACCGAGCCAGTACGTGCCATCCGCCGTCCGGGTGATCGACTCGACGTCGAAGTCGGCTCCGGTGAGCACGCGGTCGGCACGAGTGAGCCGGAACGGCACCTTGCCATACGGGTCGGTCAGGTTGATGCCACCAACCACGTCCACCGCCCCGCTGCCAAAATCGGGCGCGACCCGCTGAACACGCAGCACGAAGTCGGCACTGTTGGCCTTGTTGCCGAAGCCGTTGTCGGACAGCACGTCGAAGGTGCCGTCCGTGTTGCGCAGGACGCCGCTGAACCCCTGGATCGGTTGGTCGGCGAACGGCGGGGTGAACCCGTTGATGGGGGCACTGCCGAGCGACGAGCCGGACGGTTCGCTGCCCGGAACGAAGGTCGCCGCCCGCAGCGCGGCGAACCTCAACAACTCAGCCTGGCCCCACGTGCTCCGCTCGGCCGCGGTCGCGGTCGCTGCGCCCGGCAGCGTCAGGGTCAGGGCGACCACCGCAGCGGTCAGGCCCACCCGCTTGCTTACTGCCATCAATCCTCATCTCTGCACGTACGAGCAGGGCGTTCTCGGTCCGATGGCACCGTAGAGCGACGCGGTGAACTCAAACTGACCACAGGGGAATGCACGCCCAAACCGTGCTGTCACTTTGTCGGCGGCCTCGACTGGAGGCTCACGATGGGGCGTGCTGCGCCGGCGGATCCCGCCAGCCGCGCCCAGGTCACCGGCGGGCGGTGAGCACCCCTGCGGTCACCAACAGTGTCCCCGCCAGGAGGAACGTCCAGCGGTCGTGGGCCGCGTCCCAGCCGTCGCCCGTGCCGACGAGGAGCGCCACCGGAGCCGGCAGCAGCGCCACCACCGCCATGCCGAGCAGCAGCATCGGGGCGGCGAGCGGGCTGCCGATGCCGCGCGGCGACCGTCGCCAGCCGACCGCGGACGCGAGGAACGCGACCACCGCGACGGTCGCGGCCTCACGGGTCAGGTCCGGGTACGGCAGCGACGTGGTTTCCGGCCCGGAGCGAGTCACCAGCAGCGCTGCCGCCCAGCACGCCCCGCCGACGACCGCGGCGAGGACCGCTCGGAGTAGCGCGCCGAGCCAGGCCGCAACCGGCAGGGTCTCCGCGGTCGGCTTCGCCGGATCGTCGAGCGTGAACGTGACGCCGAGGCCGACGCAGGCCATCACCAACCGCAGCAACGTGATGTGCTCGTCGGGAGGCAGGATTGACCCGGTCACGGCCGGTGGGGTCACGATCGCCGCGCCGACGACCCCGGCCGCCAACAGCGGCGAGATCCGCGTTGCCCGCAGCGTCGGCCAGACCAGCGCCGCCACCGTCCGCAGTCGCTCACCCCGCCCCGGCACGAGCCGGCCGGCCGCCTGCCCCGACGCGCCGACGGCGGGTAACCCGCTCACGCGACGCACGGCAGCGCTTCGTCGTCCGGAGCGAGCGGCTGGATCGGCACCCCGAAGATGGCGCCGAAACGCTCCAACGGTGTCTCGGGCGCGGTCAGCTCGACCCAGTGCCGCTCGACGAGTGGTGCCACCTCGTCGGCCCGCCGCAGCAGCTCCAACGCCGGTGCCGCCGCCCGGTCGGGTACCAGGATGCCGTACCTGGAGGAGATGTCGCTGAAGCTGAGCGCACCGAAGCTCGTCTCGTCCAGCGAACGCATCCCGGCCAGGGTGGTCGGCGACGCCTGCCCGACCAGCCACACCAGGAGTGCCGCCGGCGCCCCACAGAGGAAGTTCCCCCCGTCGTACGCCTTCGCGGCCATCAGCCGGTAGGCAACCTCGGCGGCCAGGGCGGCGGCGGCCCGATCGTCGCCCCACGAGGTGTCGACCCGGACCGCCTCCGGGGTGCCCGCCGCCGCGTCCTCGACCTTCCAACCGGCCACCACCCGCCGGTCTTCGGCGATGGACCCGGTCCAGCCCGCAGCGGTGATCGCATCGAGGGATGCCCGCTGCCGCACCGCGAGCGGCGGCCCGGACGAGGCCGCGCTGGCCGGCACGACAGCGCGTACCGAGGTCACCACCGCGTCCCACCCGGGAACGAAACCGCCGAACCCCTCGAAGAAGCAGTACGTGACATCGCCGCGGATCTCGCACGACTGGATGCTTGCCGCCCGCTCCTCCACCGTCACGCGGGCCGCCGCCAGGCCCGGGTCGGGCCGCGACTGGGTCAGCCCGCCGCCGACAGCGAGGATCAGCCCGACGACGAGCCCGGCCGCGACGACCTGCCGCCGTGCGTTGGCCCGGGCCAAAACGGCCGCGGCGAGCAGGACGGTGATCCCGATCAGGTAGGCGAGGTGCCGGGCCGCGGGCCGGTCGGAGACACCAGCGGGCACCGGGACCGTGAACTCGCTGACGTAGACCGGCAGCAGGAAGCGCCAGCCGGTCTCGATGATCAATGGGGTGATCACCAGGAACTCCAGCACGAGGACGAGCAGGACGACCAACGGGGCGATCAGCACGGAGCGGATCAAGACCCCGGCGAGCACCCCGACGGCGCCGAGGAGCAGCGTCAGCGCCGACGGGGTCAGCAACGTGGCGATGTCGACCGACCCGGCAGCGCCCGGCAGCGCCGCGGAGTCCCCGACCGGGACCCCGGCGAGCAGGAGGCTGAGGCCGGCCAGCGGTAGCAGTGCCAGCAGGAACCCGCCGACCCGCCATGCTGGCGGCAGGACCAGCACGTCGTAGGACGCGTCGACCTTGTGCCGGTGCGCCCGTAGCGTGACGAGGTTCGCCACGATCAGCGCCGACCCGCCGAGGATCGGCAACGCGAGCAGCTGGATGGTGATCAGTTCGTCGGGGAGCACCGGATATCGGTTGGCCGAGCCGGACAGCCAGCCCCACAGCCACGGGGCGAGGAACAACAGCGCGGCCGCGACGGTGAGCGGGTGTCGCAGCATCCGGATCGACTCGAACCGGGCGAGTGCGAGGAGCGCTCGCCGACGCCCCTGCGTGGACGACGGCGTTGGACGGGCCGGCGCGGCCACCGTCATTGTCGCGGTCATCGCGCGCCGCCCGCGATCGCCGACGCCTCGGCGGCGGCGCCGACCAGCGTCAGGTAGCCGTCCTCGATCGACGGCTCCACCAGCGCGGCCCCGGATGGCGGGTCGCCGACGTGGCGGTGCAGCCCCGTGCCCGTCCGCCACGACGCCAGCGCCCCTGCCTCCCGCGCCGCGCTCGTCCACACCCGGCCGGCGGCCAGCCCGGCCAGCTCCGTCGGGGTGCCCTCGAACCGCACCCGGCCCCGGTCGAGGACGACGACCTCCTGGCACAGCGACATGACGTCCTCGGTCTGGTGGGTGGAGAGCAGCACCGTCTTGCGCTCGCCGAGGTCCGCGATCAGCTCCCGGAACCGCAGCCGCTGCTCCGGGTCGAGGCCGACCGTCGGTTCGTCGAGGATGACGAGGTCCGGGTCGCCGACCAGGGCGGCCGCCAGCGCGAGCCGTTGCTTCATGCCGCCGGACAGGGTCCGGATCCGGGATCGCCGTCGGTCGTCGAGGCCGACGGCGGAGAGCACCCGGGCGACCTCGGTGTGCCGCGTAGCCCGGTGGGTGAGCTCCTTGAGGATCGCGACGTAGTCGACGAACTCGAACGCGGTGAACGACGGGTGGAAGCCCGGGTCCTGCGGCAGGTAGCCCAGCAGACGCCGGACCGCGAGCCGCCCGGGTGGTGTGCTCGGGTCGTGGCCGAAGACCCGCAGCGTGCCGCCGTCGGCCGGCAGGGCGGTCGCGACGATCCGCAGCAGCGTCGTCTTGCCCGCGCCGTTCGGGCCGAGCAACCCGGTCACCCCGGTGCGCAACGTGAACGTCACGTCCTCCAGCGCTGTGGTGCGCCCGTACCGCAGCGCCAGACCGGTTGCCTGAACGGCAGTCATGAAGCTCTCCTCATCAGGTTGGGGACGTGGTAGCGGTCGTAGGTGCCGCGCTGACGGGACAGCGCCACCGCGGCGATCCCGCCGACGATCCCGACGCCGACCTGCCCGGCCACTGTGAAGACGAGCAGGTCGCCGACGGTGGCGGCGACCAGCGCCGCCCAGCCGACGCCGACGACGACTGCGGCCGGCCCCGCGCCGAGCCGAGGCGAGAGCAGCACCGACAGCACTGTCAGGGCGAGCGACGGCAGGAACCAACCGGTCGCGCGCAGCCCGTACTCGACGATGAAGAGGCTGGCCACGGCGGACAGCGCGGTGGTCGCGGACAGGACCGCGAGGCACCGCAACAGCAGTAACCGGAACGAGCGGATCGGGGCGACCACCGCGATCTCGTAGGTGGGGTCGATGCCGGGCGCGAATGACATGGCGACCGCGACCAGCGGCAACAGCGGGGCCACGGCGAGGAACACGACCGGGTCGGTGAACACGGCGACCGTCGCCGTCAACGCGGCAGTGACCGCGATCGCCACCAGCCACGACAGCCGCAGCGCCGGCGTCGCCGCGAGCAGCCGCGCGGTGTGGTCGGGAACGCCCACCGTGATCATCAACCGTTCGACAGGTCCCGGTCGAGGCGCGTCCAGGGCGACGTCGAGGCGGGCCCAGCCTCCGTCGATCGCCGACTTGAAATCGATGGTCGCGGCGGCGGCGAGGCGTTCGCGGCACTCACCGCACGCGGCCAGGTGCGCCTCCGTGGACCAAAGACCAGGGGCGGCGAGGGTACGGGTGGCGTAGGCGCGGAGGTCCTCGTCGAGCAGATGCCAGGTCATGTCAACTCCTCTCGCAGCTGCCGGCGGGCGCGCATCGCCCGGGTCTTGACGGTGCCGGCGGGGATGCCGAGCAGGACCGCGGCCTCGGCGGTGGAGAGGCCGTCAAGGACGGTGGCGCGGATGACAGCGCGCAGCTCCGGGGAGAGGCGGGCGAGAGCCCCGCCGAGGTCGCCGTGCTCGAGCCCGATCAGTACCTGCTCCTCGGCGGACGACTCGTCGCGGCCGCGCAGGCGGGCCAGCAGCCGACCGAGCCGGTCGCGGGACGTGCGGCGACGCAGCGCGTCGATGAGCCGGCGCGACCCGATCCGCCACAGCCAGGCAGCGGCGTCGGTGTCGCGAGGCCGGAACGAGGCCGCGGCGCCGGTCCACACGGCGAGGAACGTCTCCTGCACGACGTCGTCGATGAGGGCGTCGTCGGCGCAGCGGTAGCACAGGCGTAGGCGCAGCCACGGCGCGTGCCGGCGGTAGAACGCCTCGAACGCGTTCCGGTCGCCGCCTGCGATCAGGGCCAGGAGGCCGACGTCGTCCTGGACGGTCATGCCTACCTATCGCAGCGGGACCGAACTTTGGTTCGCAATGGTGGCACGACTTCTCGTTCCTGGTCGGCACGTCGGACGACCGAGCGCGGTGTCAGCCATGCGAAGCGCCGGGCCTACCGCCCGCCGGAAAGACCGGCTGGCGGTAGGCCCGGCGCCGTCACCCGTCAGCGGCCCTGCAGGCGCTTCACGTTGTCGCCGAAGGTCCAGCCCTTCGACCCGTCCCAGTTCGCCGACCAGGTCATCAGGCCCTTGAGGCCGGGCACGGAGTTCCAGGCCTGCGTGACGAGCGACGTCGACAGGTAGCCGCCGCCCGCCCCGATCTGCGCCGGCAGACCCGGGACCTGCTTGTCGTACGGCACCCGGATGGTGGTGCCCTGGATCGTGAGCCCGTTGTTCAGGCACTGCGTCTGCACCGTGAAGCCCTGCACGGTGCCCGCCGGGTACGAGTCGCCGGCGCAGCCGTACATGCTGCCGTTGTAGTACTGCATGTTCAGCCACCAGAGCCGACCGTTGTCCACGTACTTCTTGATGATCGGCAGGTACGAGCCCCAGATCGAGCCGTAGACCACGCTGCCGCCGGTGACGTACGCCGTCTCCGGCGCCATGGTCAGGCCGAAGTTCGACGGCATCCGGGCCAGCACGCCGTCGATGATCCGGATCAGGTTGGCCTGCGACGTGGACAGCGTGTTGATGTTGCCGCTGCCGGTCAGGCCGGTCTCGATGTCGATGTCGATGCCGTCGAAGTGGTAGGCCGTCAGGATCGGCACGATGGTCGCGATGAACCGGTCGGCGACCGCTGTGGAGCTCAGGTCGATGCCCGCGGCGGCTCCGCCGATCGACATCAGGATGGTGGCGCCTGCCGCTTTGGCCTGGCACATCTCGGCCGGGGTGGACACCTTCACACCGGCGTCCATACCGTTCTCCCAGAGGACAGTGCCGTCGGAGCGGATCACCGGGAACGCCGCGTTGATCACGTTGTAGCCGTGCTGGTTGAGCCGGCTGTCGGTGATCGGGATCCAGCCGAGGCCGGGGTGTACGCCGTTGGAGGCCCCGTCCCAGTTCTCCCAGTAGCCCTGCAACACCTTGCCGGTGGGCCGCGACTTCACCGCGCAGGTCCCACCGGTTGGTGGTGGCGTGGTGGGGGGAGGTGTGGTCGGTGGTGGCGTGGTGGGCGGCGGGGTCGTCGGTGGTGGCGTGGTGGGCGGTGGCGTGGTTCCCGAGCACGCGCCGAGGTCACGCCAGAGCGACGGGGTCGAGGCGGGGTTCCAGCCGGCGCCGGGGTGCGCGGTGTGGGTGACCAGCGCCTGGTAGAGCCGGCCGCCGTAGGTGACCTGGGCGCCCGCCTGGTAGGTAGGGCCCTCGGCCCAGGTAGGGGCGCTGCAGGCGACCATCGGGACGGCATTGGCCGACGGCACGGCCGCCATGCTGCTGGGGACGAAGGCGACGGCGGCCGCGACGGTCATCGCCGCCCCGGCTACCACTGCGAAAATTCGACGGCTTCTCATGGCTCACTCCCCAGGCTTCGACGACCCGCGACCTCCACATATTGACGTTCGTGACACTTAATATCAAGGGTTGTTTACAGATACCGGGAAGTCGGGGGAGCGGCCGGCTGGAGCGCCCACCGTCCGGCGATTGGGCCCGTTTGGTGGCGCGTCCTCCTCCAAGGTGAAACTTGAGTTATTTTCCTCTTCTGTCCGATATTCGCGCTGGATGTGAATACGGTGAGGTCGGGCGATCAGGCGCGTCAACACGCACATCTGCCCGCGTTCGGAAACCACTGACCAACGAGGGAGAAGAGACATGCTCGGTATCTCGCTACGTCGGCCGAAGACCATCGCCGCAACGCTCGCCGCCGCAACGCTGGTGACGGTGCTCGGCTCAGCCGCCCCAGGCGTGTCCGCGGACGGCGGTGGGCGACCAACCCCGGACGAGGGGCATCGCACCAAACCAACAATCGTCCTGGTGCATGGCGCCTGGGCCGACGGTTCGAGCTGGAGTGGGGAGGTCCGCAGACTCCAGGCGCGCGGTTTCGATGTCCAGGTCGCGCCGCAACCCAACCGAGGGCCGTCGATCGACAGCGGCTACCTGAAGGACTTCCTGTCCACCATCGAAGGCCCCATCGTGGTCGCGGCCCATTCGTACGGCGGTTTCGTGGCGAGCGACGCCTTGACCGGCAACAAGAATGTCAAGGCACTCGTGTTCGTCGACGCCTTCGCCCCGGACAAGGGGGAGACCGTGGAGGAACTCACCGCCGGCTCCGGCTCGGTGCTCGAGCCAGCCCTGACCGACCCCGCGAGCGTCTTCAAGCTCGTGCCGTTCCCCGGCGCCCCGGAAGGTGCTGTCGACGCGTACGTCCTGCCGAAGATATTCATCACCGGCTTCGCCAACGGTCTGCCTCGGCGGCAGGCGGAGGTGCTCGCCGTGTCCCAGAGCGCGCTGGCCACGAACGCCCTGGGCGAGCCGGCCACCGAGCCGGCGTGGAAGACGATCCCCGTCTGGGCGGTGATCGGCACCGAGGACCGGGTCATCCCGCCGGCCCGCCAGGAGGAGATGATGAAGCGGGCAGGGGCCGACATCACCCGGATCGACGCCGGTCACCTGGGCCTGATCTCGCATCCCGGTGAGGTCACCGAGGTCATCCTGGAGGCGGCCCGCACGACCGCCTGACGGTCCAACGACCCTCGGCAGCAACGGCTGACGAGGCCGGCCGTGGCATCGCGGTGAGCGATGCCACGGCCGGTCGTCGTGTCAGTCGGTCGTCGTGTCAGTCGGTCGCCTTGGCGGCGGCCTCGATCTGGTTGGTGACCGCGCCCGCGTCCGTGAGCATGGACAGGTGCGGGGCGTTGATCTCGATCGCGTGTGCCTTGGCCCTCTTGGACATGGCGATCTGCTGAGCGGCGGGGATGACGGCGTCCTGCTTGCCGATCACCGACCACGAGGGGACGGTGCGCCAGGCCGGCTCGCCGGACTCCTCGACCAGGGCGTTGAAGGCCAGCGGACGCTGCCGGGCCGCCAGCACCGCCACGTCCTTGGCGGGAATGCTCTTGTTGGCGAACGCCGTGCCGAAGATCGACGGCTTCACGTAGAGGTTGACGTTGTGCGGGTCGTCCCCGGGGATCGCGACCTGGTCGAAGACGGTGGACGCCTCGGCCGCGAAGACCGAGCCCGGCACCGCCGAGGTCAGCGACAGCACTGTGTCGTGCTGCTCCGGGATGTACGCGTCGACGTACACCAGGGCCTTGACCTGCTTGTCACCCAGAGCGGCGTTCGTGATGACCATGCCGCCGTACGAGTGCCCGACGAGGACGATCGGACCGGTGATGGTGTCCAGGTACGCGCGCAGGTTCGCGGCGTCGTTCTCCACGCCGGACAGCAGGTTCGGCGGCGTGACCACCCGGTAGCTGTCGTGCTGGAGCTTGGTCGCCACCTTGTCCCAACTCGACCCGTCCGCCCACGCCCCGTGCACGAGCACGACTGTCGGCTTGGCCGTTGCGGGGCGCGGATGCAGTGTGTGACTCGTCGAGGCCTGCGCGGTGCCGATACCGGCACCACCCAGGGTGAGGGCACCGATAACCACGCCTACGGAGATGAGGCGCCGCCGGAAGGACAATTTCACTGTGTTTCCTTTCACGTCACTTCGCAAAGAAGTCGAGCAGGGCGGCGTTGACCTGATCGCTGTGGGTCCAGGCAATGGCATGCGGCCCGCCCTCGATGACGAGCAACCGCGAATCCCCGACGAAGGAGGACACCCGCTGGCCGGTCACCCCGATGGGTAGCACCCGGTCCTGATCGCCCTGGATCACGAGTACCGGCACGTCAATCTTTGACAGGTCGTCACGGAAGTCGGTGAGCCAGGTCGGGATACAGGCCACAGCGGCGACGGGAGAACCGCCCACTGCCACGTTCAGACTCGCCTGGAACGCCTCGTCGCTGACGAGCGATCCGCCGTAGACGTCGAGGTTGTAGAAGTTCTCCAGGAACTGCTTGAGCCACGCGTTCCGGTCCGCCCGCGCGGCCTGGATGAACCCATCGAACAACGACTGCGGTGCGCCTTCGGGATTGTCGTCAGCCCGCAGGAGAAACGGCGGGATCGGCGACATCAGGACGGCCTTCGCGACGCGCTCGGTGCCGTGACGACCCAGGTACCGGGCAACGTCGCCGGTTCCCATCGAGTGACCCACGAGGATGGCGTCGCGCACGTCCAGTTCCGTGAGCAGCACATTCACGTCGTCGGCGAACGTGTCGTAGTCGTATCCACTGGCGGGCTGGCTGGAATTGCCCCAACCCCGCCGGTCATACGTGATGACCCGGTACCCGGCTGCGAGCAGTGCGGCGACCTGCTTTTCCCAGGCCTGCCCGCTCAACGGGTAGCCGTGACTGAGTACCACCGGCGTACCGGCACCGCGATCCTCGTAATAGATCTCGATCGGGATGGCTCCCTCTGAGCCAACTGTGACATGGGGCATGCGCACTCCTTGGGCTTGCGTTCCGCGCTGGGAACCTTGCCGAAGGTACGGATACGGCACCCTTTCGCGAATCACCCGAACCACGTAGTCCCGTGTGTGGCGAACGACTCGACAGACAACGAGAAGTGGGCGATGCGGGGGCCCGGCACAAACCGCAGGCTGAGCCGAAAAGCGAAGCCGCTGCCCTTCCATCTCTAGGATGTCAATCGTGACGACGCCCGACCGCAGGCTGCCGGACGGGCCGCCGTCCCACTGCGAGTTCAAGGTCTTCGGCGGTCTCGGCTGCCGCCGGGACGGCTCGGACGTCGATCTTGGCCCGGTCCGCCAGCGGATCATCCTGGCCAAGCTCCTCGCCGCCGGGGGTGACGCGGTCAGCCTCGACAACATCATCGACAGCCTGTGGGACGAACAACCGCCGGCCAGCGCCGCCAACCAGATCCACCGCCACGTCGGGAACCTCCGGCGGATCCTCGAACCGGACCTGGACGTCCGCGAAACCGGTCGGTACCTCCTACCGGCCGGCACGGGCTACCGACTGACTCTCGCCACCGAGGCCTCCGATCTGGCCATGTATCGCGAGTTGGTCCGGCGGGCCCGCGAGGCGCTGAACGGCGGGGACGTCGTGGCCGGCGTACGGGAGTACCTGACCGCTCTGGAGCTGGGCCGCAGCCCCGCGTTCACCGACCTTCCGGCCGGTGCGTTGGGTTCGCCGGAGTTCGTCGCCATCGAACGGGAGCGCGTGGCGGTGGCGCTCGCGGCCAGCGAAGCCGCGATCGCCCACGGCATGGCCGGTACCGCGCTGACCCCGCTGCTGAGCGTTGCCGCCGCAGCGCCGCTGGACGAGGCGCTGCAGGCGTGCCTGATGCGCGCGTACGTGGCCACCGGTCACCGGGCGGAAGCGGTGCGGGTCTTCGAGCGGACCCGTCAACATCTCGTCGAGGAGCTGGGGGTGGACCCGGGGCCGGAGCTGCGGGAGGCGTATCGGGAGTTGCTCGCCGGCGGCTGGACCCTCCAGGAGGAACTGCGCCCGCCGGAGGCGCCCCGGCCCGCACAGCTGCCGCCGCAGGTCGCGGGCTTCGTCCGCCGAAACGACGTGGCCGCCGTGCTCGACGATCAACTGTCTGACGCGTTCAGCGATGCGACCATCGTGATCACCGTGCTCGGCGGCATGGGTGGCATCGGCAAGACCGCGCTCGCCGTGCACTGGGCCCACCAGATCGCCAGCGAGTTTCCCGACGGCCAGTTGTTCCTGAACCTGAGGGGTCTTGATCCGGACGGACGCGTCATGTCAGCGGAGGAGGCGCTCGCCACGTTGCTCGCGTCCCTGGGCGAGCAGGCGGTCTCGTCACCGCAGGAGACCGTCGACGCGCAGGCGGCTCGTTACCGCAGTCGTCTCTTCGGTCGTCGCCTGCTGATTCTCCTGGACAACGCGCGCGACTCCGACCAGGTCCGTCCGTTGCTGCCAGCTTCCCGGGGCTGTCTGGTCATCGTGACGAGCCGCAACCGGATGACGAGCCTGGTCACCCGGGAGGGCGCACGCTACCTGCACGTCGATCGGCTGACCGGGGCCGAGTCCCGCCAGCTGCTGATCAACCGCCTCGGCGCCCGTCGTGCCACCGCGAACCCGGACGCGTTGGACAGGGTCATCGCGCTCTGTGCCGGGCTGCCGCTCGCACTGGCGATCGTCGCGGCCCGGGTGGCCCTCAACCCGGCCCTGCCGTTGAGCGCTGTCGCCAGCGACGTCTCGGCGCCATCCGCCAGGCTCGACGCGCTGTCCAGCGCGGACTCGTCCGACGACGTCCGGTCGGTGTTCTCGTGGTCCTACCGGGCCCTCGATCCGTCGACGGCGCGGGTGTTCCGTGCCCTCGCCGTCCATCCGGGTCCAGGGATCTCGCTGGAGTCGGCGGCCAGTGTCGCCGGAGCCGGTCGGGCACAGGCGCGCGTACAGCTCATGGAACTGGTGACCGCGAACCTGCTCGACCTGTCCCAGCCCGGGCGCTACGTGCTGCACGACCTGTTGCGGGCCTACGCGGGTGAGCTTCTCGACGAAGATCACGAGCGACCGGAGTATGAGCGGCGTCTCGTCCTGCACTACCTGCACTCTGCGCGCGCCGCGTACGCGAGGCACCACCGGCAGCCAGCCGGCACCGTCAGCGAACCGCCGTCGGATGTGACGCCTGAAACGTTCGACAGCGTGCCACAGGCCGCTGCCTGGTATGCACGGGAACGGGCCGCGCTGTGGGCGACGATCGACCTGGCCCTCGCACACGGCCTCGGGCACGACGCGGCGGCCATGGTCCTCGCCGCCTCAGCACCGGGCAGCAACTCCATACCCGCGGGCCGGACACCTACCGTCCTCGCGATCCTCGACGTGGTCGGCGCGCTCGGCGAGCCGCTGATGGAGGCCGAGCTTCTCCGTACCGTCGGTGAGGTCTTCGCCCCGCTGCCACAGGCCGACGACTATCTCCGTCGAGCCCTGTCCATCTTCGAAGGCGCCGGAGAACTCGCCGGGCAGGCAGACGTCCTGCGAAACCTCGCCGTGCTGTCGTCGTCGCGCGGCGACAACGACGCCGCCAACGCGCACGGTGAGCGCTCGGTGATCCTTGCCCGGCAGACGGGGCACCAGGAACTGCTCGCCGTCTCGTTGCTGACACTCACGCGAGCGCTCCTGGGGTCCGATCGGATCGAGGCCGGCACACGGGTCGCGGACGAAGGGCTGGCCATTTCCGTGGCGCAGCACCTCGATCACCTGAAGATCTACTACGCACAGCTCATCGCCGGGTCCTCCTGGAAGCTCGGCCGGCTCGAACGAGCGGTGGAGGTGTCCGAGTGGGGACTGACGGAAGGCGTCTGTGAGTCGGACGGCCCCCGGTGTGCCGTCGCGGCGATCCTCGCGCGGGCCGCATTCGATCGGGGCGACCTGGTGCGCGCGGAACGGGGGTGCCAGCAGTTCGAAAGCCTGATCGCCGACAACGGCTTCCGGGAACTCATCGAGTTCTCCGGCATGGAGCAGGCCGAGACGTACCGGACGATGGTCGCGTACGTCCGGGCCCGGCTGAGCTTGATGAGGGGCACGTCGTGAGCGGGTAGGGCGAGCACTCAGGCTGCACTCGTCGTGCACAACGGTGCGATCGGATGGTCGTCGAGACCCCGAACCCTCGCCCGAGGAGCACCATGCGCTGCGCCGTAGCCGAGCCTGCCCGAGTCCTACCCCGTGCGGTGCTGACCCCACGACAGGAACAGATCGCCCTGCTGGTGGCGGCAGGCTCCACGAACGTCGAGGTCGCGACGAACCTGGTCATCAGCACCCATACCGTCAAACATCACCTACGCGGAGTGTTTCACCGGTTGGGTGTCGCATCCCGCCGTGAACTGCGCAGCAGACTGGCCGTCCACGACACGACCAACCATCTCGCCCAGAGTTGCTGCCTGACCAGCCAGGAGCGGGACATCGCGAGGCGGGTCTCGGACGGCGCCTCCAACCGCGAGGTGGCGGCACAACTGTTCATCAGTCCGAGCACTGTGGATTATCACCTGCGCAAGATTTTCCGCAAGCTCGGCATCAGCTCGCGCAGAGAACTGGCGAGACGAGACGCACGTGCCGCGCCCGACGTGGTCCGGCGAGCAACCCTCACCTAGCGGCCTGAGAACACCGAACAGTGCGCCACACGGCCCGCGGCCTGAGCCGCCGGTACGGATCAGGCAACTTCCGGCGACACCGGTGACAGATCGCTCACCGGCAGAGCCGATCGGCCGCTACCACCTGCGGCGGCGGTGTGGTCACAATGACCCCATGCCGGAAGCTGATCATGCTGACACCGGTAGCGCCGCGACCGCCCGCTGCCCGCACCGTTGGTCACGCAGTTCGCAGTGGTGAATGAGGCGGGCCGGTGACCCGTTCGACGCAGGACCACCCCCGTGTCCTCGACCCGGTCCGCATCTCCGCGGTGTACCGCACCAGGCTGCTGGACACCGGGCCGGAAGTGGCGTTCGACCGGCTGACAGGTCTGGCGGCGACCCTGCTGGGTACCCCATTCGCGTTCGTGACATTGGTCGACGAGACCCGATCATTCTGGAAGAGCTGCATCGGCGTCAGCAGCACCGACCTCGCCGACCGGCAGAACAGCGTGCAGCAGTCGTTCTGCCGATACGTCATCGAGGCCGACGCCGAACTCATCGTCGACGACGCCCGCGTGGATCCGCGGACCGCTGACAACCCTTCCATCGAGCTGATGGGAGTCGCCGCGTGGGCGGGCTTCCCGGTGCGCTCCCCGGACGGTCACGTGCTCGGCACCTTCTGCGCCGTCGACACCTCGACACGGCACTGGACCCCCCACGACATCGAGGTCCTCAAAACTCTCGCGTTGGCGGCAGCCGGCGAGATCGCACTGCGAGAAGCCGTCGAGAACGCCGAAACGGCGACCATCCACGCGCAGGCCGCGACGACTCGGGCCAACGAGGCGACCGCCGACGCGCGCGCCGCCGCCAACCAGGCGCAACAACTGGCCGACACGCTGCAGGAAAGCCTGCTGCCCCCACACCTGCCACAGGTGCCCGGCGTCGAGATCGCCGTCCGCTACCGGCGCGGCGCCGGCGGCACCGCCGAAGTCCTCGGCGACTTCTACGACGTCTTCCCATCGGCGCGCGACACCTGGGCCGTCGTCGTGGGCGACGTGTGCGGCAAGGGTCCGCAAGCGGCCAAGACCACCGCACTGGCCCGCTACACCCTGCGCGCTACAGCGGGTCGCTTCATCACCCCGAGCCGCAACCTCGCCACCCTCAACACCACACTGCGTGCCTGGCAAACCAAGGATCCTCGTTTCCTCACCGCCGCCTATGCCGCCCTACGCCTGCACCCCAAGGGCGTCAGCGCCCAGATCAGCTGCGCCGGACACGAGCCCGCCCTGATCCGCCGCGCCGACGGCCGGGTGGAATCCTTCGGCCATCACGGCGTGGCCATCGGCCTCATCGACCAGCCCGTCCTCCGGGACAAACGCACCGTGTTACACCCCGGGGACAGCCTCATCCTCTACACCGACGGGGTCACCGAAGGCCGCCGCGCCGACAGCAGCGACCTGTTCGGCATCGAGCGACTACACCGCGTCCTCGCTGGCAACGGCGCCACCTCCGCCGGTCGGCTCGTCGACGCGATCGACAACGCCGTCACCACCTTCACCGCCGGTCACGTTCACGACGACACCGTCATCCTCGTCATCCACCTGCCCGCCAGCAGATAGCGATCCAGCAGATCGCGTCCGCCACAGGCGCGCGGGTCTAGCTCGCACGGTTTCGTCGGCCGGCACCGGGTAGGTCACCGGTGTAGACCGAACCGACGAAGGGACATCTGATGAAGGCCGTCACGTGGCACGGCGTCGGGGACATCCGGTTCTCCGACCTGCCCGACCCGAAGATCCAGGAACCCACCGACGCGATAGTGAAGATCACCACCAGCGCGATCTGCGGCACCGATCTGCACATGGTCCGGGGCACCATGCCCGGCCTGCGTCCCGGCGTCGTCCTCGGCCACGAGGCCGTCGGCGAGGTCGTCGAGGTCGGGCCCGGCGTACGTAACCTCTCTGCCGGTGACCGAGTGATCGTGCCGTCGACCATCGCCTGCGGATACTGCTCGTACTGCCGAGCCGGGTACTTCGCCCAGTGCGACAACGCCAACCCCGGTGGCAAGCGCGCCGGCACCGCCTTCTTCGGCGGACCGGAGGCGGCCGGGGGGTTCGACGGACTGCAGGCCGAGTACGCGCGGGTGCCCTACGCCAATGTGGGCCTGGTGCCGATTCCTGCCGAGGTCACCGACGCCCAGGCGATCATGCTCTCGGACATCTGGCCCACCGCCTGGTTCGGCGCCCGCCTCGCCGATGTCCGCCCCGGCGAGACGGTCGCCGTGTTCGGCGCCGGACCGGTCGGCCAACTCGCCGTCCTGTCGGCCTACCTGCAGGGCGCCGGACGGGTCATCGCCGTCGACGGTCTGGAGGACCGCCTGGCCATGGCCCGCGGCCAGCACGCCGAGGTGGTGAACTTCAACGCCGAGGACCCGGTGCAGACCATCGTCGACATGACCGGCGGCATCGGTGTCGACAAGGTCATCGACGCCGTGGGCGTGGACGCCGAACGCCCCGCCGAGGGCCCCGCCACCGAACAGACCGACGAGCAGGCCCAGCAGTACGACAGCGAGGTCCACCAGGTCGCACCGGAGACCGATCCGGCCTGGGCGCCGGGCGACGCGCCGAGCCTCGCTGCGCGGTGGGCCGTTCAGGCGGTGGCGAAGGCCGGCGCGCTCGGCGTGATCGGCGTCTATCCGCAGACCGTCACGACCTGGCCGTTCGGTGAGGCGATGATGAAGAACCTGACCATCCGCAGCGGTAACTGCCACCACCGCAGGTACATCCCGGAGCTGCTGCGGCTGGTGACCAACGGCACCGTCGACCCGGCGCGGCTGCTGACGGAGCACGAACCGATGACCGACGTGCTGCAGGCGTACCGCCAGTTCCAGGACCGCGACCCCGGCTGGCTGAAGGTCGCTCTCACCACCTGAACCACCGACCACCTCGTGCGGCGCCGGCATCGCTGCTCAAGGTCGGCAAGGGCGAGCGGCCCCAGATGGCCAAGCACGACACCAAGCGTTGACCAAAGCGGCGGTGCCGGCACCCTCTCGGGTGCCGGCACCGCCGCATTGCAGGACAGTGGCCGGGAGCTCCCGGCGGGTGGGCGCGGCTGCAACTCGATGGTCACCTCTCCGGGGAGGCCGCGTGCTCCGCGTGACGTGCTGTCTGTCGAACCTGCCGGTTCGCCTCGTCCGGCGAGCAGCCGGTTGCCCTGAGCAGGTCGCTGGCGGTCACCCGGACTTGCGTCGCGGTGGTGACACCGAAGTTCTGCAAACCGGTGGCCATGGCTCGCCCGGCCTCGTCCGCGGCCCGCAGGGCGTGGTGCCGAGTCGGCTCGTGGGCCTTGTCGGCCCGGGTCTCCCGGTGCAACTGGCAAATGGCCTCGGCCAGGGCGGCGACGGCGTCGGGAAGGTGGTGGGGCAGCTTTTCCTGATACTGGATCATCGTGGCCGACCGTCGGGCCAGGGCTCTGCTGTCGTCGATGACCCGAACCAGGTAGTTGACACCTTGGTCGTAGCGTTCGACGTGGCGTCGCCAGTGCCAGCGCGCTGGTGCGACAGTCACCACCTCTTCGGCGCCGCTGAGGGCATCGCGGAGCCGCTCCACGTCTGGACCCATGGCGCGTAGTCCGTGCTGTGCGCGCGTCGCCCCGTCCGAGTCGTTGGTGCGCATCGCCGTCTCGATGTCACGCAGATACGCGGCGAGCGCGTCGAAGACCGGCGCGGCCGCCCGGTGCAGGACGCGCATCGGGTGCAGGGGCAGCAGCAGCGCCACCACCACCAAGCCAACCACGCTGCCGGTGACCGCGTCGACGACCCGGGGTAGTTCCAGATTCCGTTGGCTGGAGGAGAGCGTGGCGATCAGCACCGCCGTACCGCCCACCTGACTGACCACGGTGCCGCCTCGGCCCACGAGGCCGAGAGCGATGGCGATGGCGAGGGTGACGATGATGCCTGTCTGCCATGCCCCGGTGCCGATGAGGCGGACCAGCCCGTCGCCGATGGCGATGCCGAGCCCCACGCCGACCAGCAGTTCGACGGTCCGCCGTGTCCGCTGGCCGATCGCCGCGGCGATGGTGCCCACCGCCGCTGTCGGCGCGAAGACGGGGTTCGGATTACCCAACAGGTCGTGCGCCAGCCACCAGGCGAGCGCCGCCGCGAGCCCGGCCTGCACCGCGATCAGCCCGATGATCTCCATCTGGCGCCGCCGCAACCGACCCGCCCGACTTCCCCGACGTCGGGTACCGGCCGTCAGGGTCCGGATGCGGCTACCCACCGCCACCAGCGGTGAGTCATCACCGGGCTCGGATCGGGAAGCGGCCACGTGGCGGACTACCCGTCACGCCGTCTTCCGAACCCGGCAGGCCGACCGCTGGCAGGGTGGGGCCCGGTGCAGTACGCCTCGTCGGTGACGTCGCCCGGCATGGTCACAGCCCGCTGCCCGGCGGCCTCAATCAGCCGGACCACCTGCTGAGCGTCCGGTTCCTCCTCAGGTAGGTAGGAAAGGACGACGTCGGCGCCCTCCCGGCGAAGGCGATGGCCACGGCTCGGCCCATGCCACTGTCGGCACCGGTGACCACGGACTTGCGCCCGGTCAGCCGGCCGGTGCCCCGGTAGCTGTGCTCACCGACGTCCGGCTGCGGCCCCATCTGCTGTTCCAGGCCCGGTCCTGGCTGCTGTTGCCTGAACTCAGGCAGACAGGTCGCGTCGGCGGTAGCCGATCGTGCCGACGATCACCCCTGCCGCGGCGATGCCGGCCATCACCGACGCTGCCGGCCAAGCCGGGGCGGTGGAAGGTACCGCGGCCAGGTGCGTGAACGGCGACAGCGCGCGGGTCCACGTGGGCGCGTCGATGCTGTCGGCGACGACCTGCCACAGGAACCCGCCAGCGGCCGGGAGAGCGCCGATCGCCGCGACGGCGCGCGGGGCCCATCCGAGCGCCAGGACAGCAGCTCCCAGACAGAGCAGCACGACCGGCGTGACGTTCCAGGCGCCGGCGAGCGCGTCGCCGGGCGCAAGACCGGCATGGACAGTGGCCGTGCCGGCCCACATGGCGATGCCCGCCACCGTGATCAGAACCAGCGCAGCGCACCCAGCGGCGGCCGCTTCGGCACCCAACAGTCTTGCCCGGGTCACCGGTGCGGCCAGCAGCAGGGTGAGACGCCGGGCGTTCTCGTCCGCGGCGGTGGCGGCGAGCCGCACGGCGACGAACACCCCGACGGGGACGGCCAGCAGGGCGTACAGGGTGGCCGCGTAGCCCTCCACAGTGCCGAGCGCCGGGAAGCCGGCCTGGGCCGCCATGCTCGCGAACTCGGGGTTGCCGGCCAGGAATTCGGTCATCGACTGGGCGATCAGACCCAGGAGCAGGAAATACGCGCCGATTCCGGCCGACCATGCGGCCAGCGGCCGCATTGTGCGCCGCACTGCGAAGGCGGGTACCGACCCGAGCAACGTGGTACGCGCCGGCCGGCTGCCGGGAGTAGCAAGAATCGCCGCGCCGACGTCACGCCGCGCCGCGAGCCGGCCGGCGAGGGCCATCAGCAGCACCGCGGCGAACGCCAGCACCGATACCGGCAGCCCACGATTGGTGTCGAACGGGCGGGTCAGCGCCATGAGCCCGAACGGGGACAGCCACCGGAGCCAGGCCAGCGCGGGTACACCATCACCGACCATCCGCATGAGGAGCCCGACGACCAGGACGGCGGCCGCCACACCGTTGGACTCAGACCGGCTGACGAACAACTGCGCGGTCACGCCCCCGACGGCGACGAAGAAGAGCCCGACGGCAGCGAGGCCGGTGCCGTGCAACAACGAACCGGTGGCGTCCACGCCCGCAGCGATCATCGCCACCGCCGTCGCCGCTCCCACGAGGACCGGAACGACGGCCAGCACACCGAGATGTTGGCGGACAGCCTCGGGAAGGGTGATGCGGCCGGACAGCAGCAGATTCCACCGGCCAGCGTCCTCCTCACCACGGGTGATCCGAGTAGCGGTCAGCATCGTCCACACACCGAGCAGGACGGCCAGGACAACGCTCGTGCGCCACACCGTGAACCCGCCCGCCTGGTCGAGCGCGACCGGCTCGCCGAACAGGGTGCGGATCGCGGGGTTGCGGGCCAGCGCCGCCAAAGCGGCCGGATCCAGCGCCTCGCTGCGGTAGCCGACCACCACCAGGGCGGACATGCACGCGCACACAGCGGTCACGACCAGGCCACCGCGGCGCACCTGGCGCACCGCGAGCCCCCTGAGCACATGCTCCGGGCGGGCTGCTGCCGTCGTGGTCACGATCATCGGGCGTTGTGCCCGTAGTAGGCGAGGAAGATCTCCTCCAGACTCTGCTCCCGGACGACGATCGTCGTCACGTCAGCATCGGCCAGGGCGCGCAGCGCCGCGGCGGGGGAGCCGCTCAGGGTGAACCGCACAGACGTGGCACCGTCTTCGTGCAGGCCGTCGACGCCCTGGACGCCGGCGAGGTCCGGTGGCGTGCCGGGGAACGTCGCGGCCACGTCGGTGTGGTGCAGTCGGCGCAGCTGCGCGACAGATGCCACCTCCACCAGTTCGCCTGCACGCAGGATGCCGACGCGATCGCAGACGGCCTCGACCTCGGCGAGCTGGTGGGAGCTGAGGAACACCGTCTGCCCGTTGTCGCGGGCAACCCCGACCGCCTGCCGGAACTGCAGTTCCATGAGCGGGTCCAGGCCGCTGGTCGGCTCGTCCAGCACCAGCAGGGGCGCCCGGGTGGCGAACGCCGCGACCAGAGCAACCTTCTGCCGGTTGCCCGTCGAGTAGGTGCCGGCCGGTTTGGACACATCCAGCGCGAATCGTTGGATGAGCTCGTCCCGGTAGGCGGTGTCCGTGCCGGGGCCGACGCGGGCAAGTAGGTCCAGCACCTCGGCGCCGGTCATCCGTGGCCACAGCGCCACATCCGCCGGCACGTAGGCGAGCCTGCGGTGGGCCGCGGCAACGTCGGCGGCGTCGGTGTCGAAGATCCAGGCCCGTCCGGAGGTGGGTCGGGCAAGGCCGAGCAGCAGCCGGATCGTCGTTGACTTTCCGGCACCGTTGGGCCCGAGAAAACCGAACACCTCGCCCGCCGCGACGTCGAGGCTGAGGCCATCGAGGGCGAGTAGGCGCCCGTACCGCTTGGAAAGATTTTCGGTGCGCAGGGCAGAAACGCCCATCGGAGCCTCCAGAGCCGCAGCACGACATGACTGCCGACCAGACTTCCCGGCGCACCAGATGTGAGAGTACTCCCGGCGGCCACGGCCGAATAGTGCAGCCGGGTCAGGTCGATGTCGGCGAGCCTTGTGGTGGTGGTGCGCAGGCCCGCCGTGCGACCACCGCGGCGCAGAATTCCTCAATTAGGCGGCGGCCTCCTGGTCGAGCTGCATGCCGGTGCGATGCGTGATCTCGACGATGTGGGGCGGCGGCTCGGCGGTCTACGACCGGCGACAACAGCTCGGTATTCTGCACCGGTCATCCGACAACCTTCCCCCCGGCGTGTTCGTTCTCGGTGACCTGAGCGCCCAGGGATGCGGCCATTGAGAGGACCCGGCGATGAGCCTGTCGTTCCCGTTGCACCAGAATCCGAGCCCGGCGAGCGCGCAGCGGCGAGCCGAGATCATGGCGAATCCGGGGTTCGGCACGTACTTCACCGACCACATGGCACGGGCGGTGTGGAGGCCGGACGGCGGCTGGCAGGACTCCGAGATCGTCCCCTTCGGTCCGATCCTCATGCACCCGGCGGCGGCAGTGCTGCACTACGCCCAGGAGATCTTCGAGGGGATGAAGGCGTACCGGCACCACGACGGCTCCATCTGGTCGTTCCGGCCGCAGGCCAACGGCGAGCGCTTCGCCCGGTCCGCCCGGCGGCTGGCACTGCCCGAACTGCCGGTTCCGGACTTCATGGCCTCGGTCGAGGGGCTGGTCCGTGCCGACCAGGTGTGGGTGCCGGACGAGGACGAGTACAGCGTCTACCTGCGGCCGTTCATGTTCGCGTCCGAGCCGTTCCTGGGGGTCCGCCCGGCGAAGGAGATCACCTACATGGTGATCGCCTGCCCGGTCGGCGCGTACTTCTCCGGTGGCGTCAAGCCGGTCTCTATCTGGCTCTCCACCGAGTACACCCGGGCGGCGCGGGGCGGCACGGGTGAGGCGAAGTGTGGCGGCAACTACGCCTCCAGCCTGGCGCCGATGGTCGAGGCCGCCGAGCACGGTTGTGAGCAGGTCTGTTTCCTGGACGCCGCCGAGGGCCGCTACGTGGAGGAGCTCGGCGGTATGAACGTCTACTTCATCACGGCCGACGGCCGGATCATCACCCCGGAACTCGGCACGATCCTCGAGGGCGTGACCCGGGGATCGATCCTCATCCTCGCCAAGGATCTCGGCCTGGAGGTCGAGGAGCGTCCGGTGGAGATCCGGGAATGGCAGGAGGGCGTGGCCTCCGGCGCGATCACCGAGGTCTTCGCGTGCGGCACCGGCGCGGTGGTCACGCCGGTCGGGCGTCTGGTCTGGGACGGCGGCGAGGTGACGGCCCCGAAGGCCGGTGCCGAGGACTCGGTGACCATGCGGCTGCGCCGCCACCTGCTCGACATCCAGTACGGCCGGGCCGCCGACCCGTACGGCTGGATGACGCGCCTCGTGTGACGAGGACAGTGCGGGACCGTTCCCACGGCCGGGGCGGCGGCGTCACGGCGTGCGGTAGTCGCCGCTGAGCCGCCCGAGCTTCATGGCCAGGTGCAGGCACAGCCGTTCGTTGCCGTCCTTGAGGTCGGTTCCGGCGAGCTGTTCCACCCGTTGCAGTCGGTAGTAGAGGGTCGTCCGGTGCAGTCGGAGCTTCTCGGCGGTCGCGTGCGCGTTGCCCGCCAGGTCGAGGTAGGCCTCCAGGGTCTCCAGCAGCACCTGGTGGGCATCGTCGCGCAGCAGCCGCTCCAGCCCGGGATGGACACCCGCGACGTCGAGGTGCTGGCTGTCCAGTTGCGAGAGAACCCGGTAGATGCCCAGGCCGGCCCAGGAGACCACCCCGCCCAGCGCGGGCAGTTGCGTGCCGACCCGGGCGGCCTGCGCGGCCTCCTGGTAGGACTCCACAGCGCTGGACAGCCCGCCGCGAGGCTGACCGATCCCGGTCACCGTCCGGTCGACGGAGGCCAGGCCCCGGGTCGCGGTGGCCAGCGCGTCGCTGAGGTGCCCGGCGGAGGCTTCCGGCGAGGGTCGGCCGGCGACCCGGTCACCGCAGACCAGCAGCACCCCGTGGTCGTGCCAGACCAGGTGCAGCGTCTCCCGCACGCCGATCCACCGGCGGGTGGTGACCAGTGCCTGTTCCAGGGCGATACGGGCCACCTCGTCGGGCTGCCGCCCGGCGGCCGGCACGAGCTGGGCGACGAGCGCGACGGTCGCCCCGTCGGCGACCACCACGCCCTCCTCCAGCAGCGCCCGCGCCGCGTGCTCGCGCGCCTGCCGGCTCTCCACCAGCAGGGTGCGGGTGGCCTCGGTCTCCCGCTGTGAGGCGAGCTCACCGAGCAGGTTCTCCCGGTACAGGGCAAGCGACAGGTCGGTGAAGGGACCGGTCGCGGTGGCGATGTCGGCGTCCGTCATCGAACCGTCCGCGTCGATGAACCAGACGAACCCGAGCAGCAGGTCGTCGTGCCGGATCGGCACGCACACCCTCGCCAGCAGGTCCAGCTCGGCGCACGCGGGGGTCCGGATCGGCGTGTGCGCCGTGAGCACGCCCTTGTCTCGGAACCAGGCGATCACCTCCGGCGTCGTCTGCCGGCGCAGGATCGACGTTCGGCGGACGTCGTCCATCGGGCCGTCGTGCTCGCTGTAGGCGACCACCCGCTGTCGGCGGTCCTCGATGAGGGCGGGTCGCCCCACCCGGGCGGCGACGGCATCGACGATTCGCTGGAGCTCACCGTGCATGTAACTCCCATGGTTGCGCTGCGTGACAGGGATCGCGCGGCCGCCAGTCCTTACCCTCCGGTGCCGGTGGGTCATCGCGCAAGGTCCACTGTCGAAGTCACGACAAAAAGACGGGCGGCGTCGCGACGGTTCCGGCATCTGTCCGAAGACCGGGAGCGACAGACGTTCCTAGGGTTCCGGTACGGACCGCACCAGCGCCGCCGCGCGCGGTGGGATGACGAGCGGCGCCGGTGGGGAGGGGATTGCCGAGTGGGAACTGGTAGGCCCTGGCGGGGCGTGCTGGTCGCCATCACCACGCCGTTTCGCGCCGACCTGTCGGTCGACTTCGACAAGCTCCAGGAACACGTCCGTTGGCTCGCCGCCGAGGGGTGTCACGGGGTCGCGCCGTGCGCGTCGATGGGGGAGTACCGGGCGCTCTCCGACGACGAGCGGGCCGCCGTGGTGAGGGCGACGGTGCAGGCCGCGCCGTCCGGCTGCGCGGTGGTGCCCGGCGTCGGCGGCTACGGCAGCAGGCAGGCCCGCCGGTGGGCGGAGCAGGCCGCCGAGGCCGGCGCCCACGGCGTGCTCGCGCGGCCACCCGACGGGCCCGCCGCCCGCGCCGCCGACGTCGTCGCCCACTACCGGGAGGTGGCGGCGGTCGGCCTGCCGGTGGTCGCCCACAACGACCCGTACGACACCCGGTTGGACCTCACGCCGGACCTGCTGGCGACCGTCGCCGAGATCGACGGGATCGTCGCGGTCAAGGAGGTCACCGGCGACGTACGCAGGTTGCATCGCCTGCGGGACCTCTGCCCGCACATCGACGTGCTGGTCGGCGCGGACGACGTGGTGCTCGAACTGGTGCTGTGCGGCGCCACCGGATGGGTCGCCACACTGCCCAACGCGCTGCCCCGCCAGGCCGTGCGCCTGTACGAGTTGGGCGTCGCCCGCGACCTGGGCCGGGCGCTGCCGCTCTACGCCGAGCTGCACCCGATCCTCGGCTGGGCCTCCCGCCCGGAAGCCGTGCAGGCCGTCAAGCTCGCCATGGAGTGCGCCGGACGGTTCGGCGGGCGGTGCCGCCCACCGCGCGGAGCCCTGTCCGGGGCCGCCGCCGACCTGGTGCGCCGCGACGTGCTGCGGGCCCTCGCGGCAACGGCCGATCCGGCTTCCGGGGCCGGCCCTGGCTGATCCGCCGGTGGGCGTCGGTCATTCAGGTGTCGGAAGTCGCCGGCCCACCTGCCGACATCTGCACAGTGACCGGCACCGGCCCGTACTCCTAGATTCGCTGCGCGGCCTGCTGACAGGCGTTCCGCGACACCCCCACCGGGACGCCGGCGCCGCGTTCCTCCGACGAGAGGTGGTTCCGTGCACCGTGCTACCCCCCACCGAACACGGCTGAGGCGGGCCGTGCTGGCCGCAGCCGTGGCGACCACGCTCGTGGCGACCGGGGCGGCGCAGGCCGCTGCGGCCCCGGCCAACCCGGCCGGCGGCACCGCGCCGTTCCAGGTCCTCGACCCGCAGGCCTGGCAGAACCCGGACACGATGACCTGGAACGACTACAAGGCCGTGCCCGGCAAGAACTGGGCCGACCCGAGCGTGTCCGGCTCGGTCCGCAACTTCAAGATCGCCCTGGTGGCGCTCGACTATCCGGACGAGACGTTCGCTGTCTCCCAGCGGGCCCGCTCGACGGTCTTCGGCAATCCCCAGTCCGTCGCGACCAACATTCCCCGGGCTGACGTGCCGAAGTTCTACCAGGACTTCCTGAACACCCCGAACACCCTCAACAAGGGCCACACCCTGCACGAGTACTGGATGCAGGACTCCAACGGCCGCTACGGCGTCGACCTCACCGGGTTCGGGCCGTACCAGATGCCGTCCAAGTCCTACCAGTACGGGCTGGACAACGGGTTCAACCCGGGCGCCTGCCCGAGCGGGGACGTGTGTAGCAAGAACATCCGCACCGATGGCCTGGGCGCCTGGCGGGCGGCCGTCGGCGAGGAGGTCGCCAACCAGTACGAGCTGGTGTTCATCCTCAGCGCCGGCCAGGACGAGTCGTCGACCTGGCAGGAGTTCGGGCAGATGATCTTCCAGAACAAGGAGGACGTGCCGGACGCCTGGGGCCCGCCGGACCCCAACCTGCCGAACTGGGCGAAGACCCGCTACGTGGACTGGACCTCGTGGAAGGCGGCGGCGACACTGTGGCCGAACGCCGGCGGCGGCTCCTCGACGCAGGGGGAGAGCTCCGGCATGGGCGTCTACGCCCACGAGTTGACCCATCTGCTGGGCATCGGCGACAACTACAACAACCCGTACGGCGAGCCGCTGCGCAGGGCGTACACCGGGATCTGGAGCATGATGTCGCGCGGGTCGTTCAACGGCCCGGGTGGTCCGCACACCCGCTGGCAGATCCCGCCGACCAACGGTGGCTCGATGGGCTCGCTGCACACGGTGCGGGACAAGCTCAAGATCGGCCTGCTCGGCGAGGAGCACGTGCTGCGGCTGTCGCGGGAGTCGCTGGCCTCATCGGGCCTGGTGGTCGCGCAGGTCACGGCCCGCGCGGTCGACGCCGGCCAGAAGGGCCTGAGCGGCGTGAACATCGCGCTGAACAAGGACCTGTCGCCGACGTGCGGGGTCACCACCGACCCGTTGTGCGACGGTGGCAACTTCAACAACTACACGGTCGAGGTCGTCGACCGGATGGGCGCGGACTCCTTCACCCCGGACAGCGGCGTGCTGCTCAGCAAGACGAAGAACGCCGACAGCGCGCCGTTCCAGTGGGTGGTGGACGCCAACCCGCAGGACATCGACATGATCGACTTCTACCGGCCCGACGGCACCCCGCAGAAGATCACCATGGGTGACTACCGGCAGCTCTCCGACGCGCTGTTCCACGCCGGAGCGGACACCGGCAGCCAGTACGAGTACGTCGACGAGGCCAACCGGCTGCACTTCTACATCATCGACCTCAAGCGGGACTCGGTCGGCTCGCTCTCCTACACAGTGGCGGTGCGTTCGCTCGACGGCACCGGCGGGCCGAGCAACCACGACGTGCTGCTGGGCAAGGGTGAGGTGAGCGGCGGCGGCAAGCCGACCAACCGCGGGGTGACCTGCTCGTTCGAGCTGACCAACACCGGTTCGTACTCGGCCGGCGGGCAGCAGCACCCGGAGAACGTCAGCGCGTACCTGAAGTCGGACGTCTACCGCCTGTCGGCGGAGGTGGCCGGCAAGGGCTGGCGGACCTGGCTGCCCAACCAGCTCGCCACCGCGCAGTTCGGCAAGGCCACCACTGTCAAGGTGTCGGTGGGTGCCACCGCCGCCGCCGTGGACACCGGTTTCGTGAAGCTCACCGCGACCTCGGAGAGCGACCCGACGAAGACGGTGACCAAGCAGTGCCGGGTCGAGAAGTCCTGACCGACGCCCGAGGTTGACCTCGTTCCTGCCGGGTCCGCGGTGGCAGGCCGCCACGGACCCGGCAGGCGGACGGAAGGAGGATGACGTGCGGCGACGCATCACGACTCTGCTGCCCCTGCTGCTGGCCGGCGCGACCGGCTGCGGTGCCGTCGGAGCCGCCCAGGAGGCGGTCGATCCGATGACCGTCCGGGTCCTGGTTCGCGACATCAACATCCGGGCCGCGGGCGTGGACTGCGCCGGCACCGGTCCGTACCAGCACTTCCACAACCGGGCGCCGTTCCGCGTGCTCGACCCGGACGGGCGGGCGCTGGCCAGCGGGCAGCTGCCGCCGGGGACCGCGGTGGCCGCCTTCGCCGAGGATCTGGGGGTCGAGCGCCTGCCCACCTACTGCGAGTTCGCCGTCGGAGTGCGCGTGCCGCAGCGGACCTCCTACCGGCTGGAGGTGGACGGCCGCCCGGCGCTCGACCTGACGCCGGACACCAGCGAGGGCCCGGCGCTGGTGGCGGTGGTTCCGTCATGAGGCGGGCACTCCTGCCGCTGTTGCTGGCGGCGGCGCTGTTGGGCGGATGCAGCACGCCCGAGCCCGCGCCCTCGCCGGCGCCCGCCGGAGGGGCGGCGGCGCTGCCCGGGCCGGTTCCCGCCGACCTGTCGTTGCGCCCGGCGCCCGGCACCGCCCCGGCCGCCCCGGCGTTCACCGGAGCGTTGACCGACGGCACACCGTTCGCCGCCGCCGAGCTGTGGGCGCAGCGGCCCGTCGTGCTCACCTTCTTCAGCTCCTGGTGCACCACCTGCGCCAGCAACCAGGCCGCCCTCAGTGAGCTGGCCCGCAGCTATCGGGACCGGGTGGTCTTCGTCGGCGTGGCCGGCGCGGACCAGGCCGACGAGGTCCAGGACTACCTCCGCGCTCACCGGGTGGAGTACCCGGTCGTCCTGGACGAGCAGCAGACGATCTGGCGGTCGTACGCGGTGCGGGAGCCGCCGGCCGTCGTGCTGGTGGCCAAGGGGGGCGCCCTGCTCCGCGGCTGGCCGGGTGGGCTGGACGCCCCGACACTCGACCGGCGGCTGCGCGAGTTGGTGCTGGCCGACCAGCCGTAGTCGAACCACATTCGGTGAAGTTCCTACACGTGCAGGTGGTGGCACAGGCCACCGGCTCGTAGCGTACGCAGCCTCGGACACATCAAGGAGATTGCATGCCTACAGTGGGAACGCGCTGGCGCACAGGCGTGGCCGTACTGTCCGCGGCTGTGCTCGCCGCCCTCGGCGCGGCGCCGCAGGCGCTGGCAGCGGACAGCCCGCCGTCGATCGTCGTCCAGGACGGCGTCACCCAGCCGGTGTTCGGCTACGCCGACGCCATCCGGGAACGCCTGTTCATCGACTCCACCTTCGACAGCGACAACGACGGTCTGCGCGACATCATCGCGTTCGACCTGATGCGGCCGGCGGCCACCGCGCAGGGGCTCAAAGCCCCCGTGGTGATGGACGCCAGCCCCTACTACTCGACGGTCTGCCGAGGCAACGAGTCCGAATGCAAGGCGGACCTCGACGGCGACGGGCTGCTCGACAAGTGGCCGCTGTTCTACGACAACTACTTCGTGCCGCGCGGCTACGCGGTCATCCTGCTGGACATGGTCGGCACCAACAACTCCACCGGCTGCCCGACCACCAACGCCAACCAGGACAACCTGAGCGCCAAGCAGGCCATCAACTGGCTCAACGGCCGGGCCACCGCCCGCAACGCCGCCGGCGAGGTCGTCAAGGCGGACTGGCACAACGGCAAGACGGGGATGATCGGCAAGTCGTACGACGGGTCACTGGCCATGGCCACGGCGGTGACCGGCGTGAAGGGCCTGACCACAGTCGTGCCCATCAGCGGACCGACCGAGTACTACGACTACGTGCGCAGCAACGGCGTGGTCACCCGGGGCAACAGCTACGTGTCCTCGCTGGCCAACACGGTCACCAACCCCGAGCGCCGGGATTACTGCAAGCCGGTTCGCGACGCGATAGGCGCCGCCGACGGCGACGAGCACGGCGACTACACGGCCTTCTGGAACGAGCGCAGCTACGTCAAGAAGGTCCCCAACGTCACCGCCAGCGTGCTGCTCTACCACGGCCTCAACGACGACAACGTCCGCCCGGACCACTTCAGCAAGTTCTGGTACGCCCTGGCGGAGAACAACGTGCCGCGCAAGCTGTGGCTGTCGCAGGAGGGCCACGTCGACCCGTTCGACTCGCGCCGCGCGGTGTGGGTGTCGACGCTGCACCGGTGGTTCGACTTCTGGTTGCAGAACGTCGCCAACGGCATCATGGATGAGCCGCGGGTGGACCTGGAGCGGTCCGCCGACGTGTGGGAGACCCACGCCGACTGGCCGATCCCCGGCAAGGCCGACACGGAGGTGTTCCTCCAGCCCGGCACCACCGGCGCTGGCGGTCTCGGGCTGGTGCCCACCGCGAAGCCGGCGACCGGCGCGTTCCAGGACAACCGCACGCAGAGCCAGAACACCATGATCCTCAACCCGGACGTGGTGCAGCCCAACCGGCTGGCCTTCCTCTCCGCGCCACTCACCGCGCCGCTGCACATCTCCGGCACACCAACAGTGCAACTGCGGGCCTCCGCCGACCAGACCGACACCAACCTCGGGGCGATCCTGGTCGACTACGGCACCGACGAGCGGGTCGCGCACCGGGTCTCCGGCGAGGGCATCATCACCCTGACCACCGAGGACTGCTGGGGCCAGAGCAGCCCGACGGACGACGGCTGCTACAAGCAGACGACGAAGCGGGTGGCCACTGCCGACTACGAGCTGGTCACCAAGGGCATCATGGACGCCCAGAACCGGCAGTCGATCCGCGTCACAGTGCCGCTGGTGCAGGGGGAGTCGTACAACTTCAGCTTCCCGCTCCTGCCCGAGGACTATGTCTTCAAGCCCGGCCACCGGATCGGTGTGATCATCGTGGCCAGTTACCCGCAGTACTCCAGCCAGGCGGACACCACCGCCGCGAACCTCCAGGTCGCGCTGAAGAGCAGCAACATCGTCCTACCTGTGGTCGGCGGCACCGCCGCCGCGCACGCCGCCGGCCTCTGACCGGCTGACCGGCGGGCCGCCCTGCGCGGCTCGTCACCGGGGTGGCCCGGCGATCGTCCCTCCGCGGAGGGACGATCGCCGGGCCGTTCGGTCGTCATTGGACGGCTGACGAGGGCTGCGGTACGTGCCGGTCGTGCTCGGCCGGCACTTCGGTCTGCTGTGGGGGAGAATCGAATCATGTTTGTCATCAAGGAGCGGTTCTTCTCGATCGGCGACGACTTCGACGTGCTCGACGAGCACGGCACCAAGGTCTTCCACGTCGACGGCAAGGTTCTCAGCGTCCGCAACAAGGTCGTCATCGAGGACGCTTCCGGTCAGGAGGTCGCCACGCTGCACCGGCACCTGGTGGCGTTGCGTCCCACCTACGAGATCCGGATCGGCGGCGAGAAGGCCGCAGAGGTCCGCAAGAAGCTGCTCACGCCGTTCCGCGACAAGTTCACCATCGACGTGCCGGGGCCCGGCGACCTGGAGATGAAGGGTGACCTGCTCGACCACGAGTACGTGATCGAACGCGACGGCAGCGAGGTGGCCTCGGTCTCCAAGCGCTGGCTGACGATCCGGGACACCTACGCCGTGCAGGTCGCTGCCGGCGTCGATCCGCTGCTCATCATCGGCAGCGTCCTCGCGCTCGACCTGGCCATGGACCGCGACAAGAAGAAAAACGACGAGGGCTGACCCCCTCGACGACAGCCGGGCTGCTCGGACCGTCCGCGTCGAGGCGGCCGCCGAGCATTAAATCGACACCGCGACGGTCCAACCCCCCGGCTGCGCCCCGGTAGCCACATCGCATTGACACAGATTTATGCCTCGGTCACACTTCACTGAGAGAGCGCTCTCTGGTTGTTCGATACCTCCTCCGCCACCGCCGGTCCGCAGTCGACGCGCGGCCGGGAGCTGGAAGGAATCGCAATGAACCGTCTACCGAGGATGTTCGGCATCGCCGCCGTGGTGCTCGCCGCGATCGGACTCACGCCTACCGTGGGCTTCGCCAACCGGGGCCCGGCTCCGGACGCGCCGACCGCTTCGCCGACCCTGGACGTGGATCCCGCGATGGTCGCCGCCATGCGGCGGGATCTGCGCCTCACCGACGCCCAGATCGTCAAGCGGGTACGGGTCGAGGCCGTCGCGCCGGCTGTCGAGCGGCGGCTGCGCGAGAGGCTCGGCTCGTCGTTCGCCGGCGCCTGGATCCCCCAGGGGGGCGATCGCCTGACCGTCGCGGTCACCGACACCTCCGCCACCACCGTTGTAACCGCGCAGGGCGCGGACGTCAGCGTCGTCTCCCGCAGCGAGAAGCAGCTCGACGCTACGCTCGCGGCGCTCGACCGGCACGGCGCCGCGGCCGGCAGGAGCGTCCACGGCTGGTACGTCGACGTCCAGGCCAACCGTGTCGTCGTGCGGGTGCAGTCCGGCGGCGAGCCGGCCGCCAGAGCGTTCGCCCGGGAGAGCGGCATCGCCGTCGACGCCATCGCCGTCGTCGAGGCCCCCGAAGCACCCCGGCCCCTGTACGACGTCCGCGGTGGCGACCAGTACGTCATCAACGGCAACACACTCTGCTCGGTCGGCTTCGCTGTCGTCGGCGGCTTCGTCAGCGCCGGACACTGTGGCGGCGTCGGTAGCCCCACCCTCGGCTACAACAACGTCGCACAGGGCAGCTTCGCGGGCTCGTCCTTCCCCGGCAACGACTACTCGTGGATCCGTACCAACAGTTCCTGGACACCTCAGCCGTGGGTCAACAACTACTCCGGCGGTAACGTGACGGTTGCGGGTTCGCAGGACGCCGCGATCGGCAGCTCGGTGTGCCGGTCCGGCCGTACGACCGGTTGGCGCTGCGGCACGATTCTGGGCCGCAACGAGACGATCAACTATGCCCAGGGCGCCGTCTCCGGCCTGAGTCGCAGCAACGCCTGTGCCGAGCCCGGGGACTCCGGCGGCTCGTGGATCTCGGGGAACCAGGCGCAGGGTGTGACCTCGGGCGGGTCCGGTAACTGCAGTTCCGGTGCCACGATGTGGTTCCAGCCGGTCAACGAGATCCTCAGCACCTATGGGCTCAGTCTGATCACCTCCGGCGGCGGCGGGAACACCCGCTTGATCAGTAACTGGAACAACAAGTGCATGGACGTGCCCTCGTCCAACTTCTCCGAAGGCGTACCGCTGCAGACCTGGGTATGCAATGGCACTGCCGCCCAGGCCTGGACGTTCAGCGGCGGGGCGTTGCGGTCGCAGAACAACAAGTGCATGGACGTCTCCGGCGGGTCCACCGCCAACGGGACGGTCGTCCAGCTCTGGTCCTGCAACGGCACCGGTGCTCAGCAGTTCGTCCTGTCGGCGGCCGGCGACCTGGTGAATCCGCAGGCCAACAAGTGCGTCGACATCGACGGCTGGAACGGCAACGACGGCGCGCGTCTGATCATCTGGGACTGCGCCGGCACCGCCAACCAGAAGTGGCGCCAAGGCTGACCGTTTCAACGACGAGCTGACGGTCAGGCTCCGCCCCTCGTCATCGACCGCCGCCTGTACGCCGGCCCGCCGGCGGCTGACGGCCGCCGTTTCGTGCTCTCCGATATCGTGGTCGATGTCCGCCGCTGGGCGCTGAGGGGAGTGATGTTGCGGGTACGGATCCTCACCGATGGTCCCGGCGAGCTCAACGCCCTGTATGGCTGGTTGCGGGCCGACGCGGCACTGGCACGAACGGCCGACGTGCGGTCCGCCCCGCCGCCTGCAGGCAGCATGGGCGCCCTCGACGTGGTGGACGTGGTCCTGACCCATGTGACAGCGATGTCCAGCCTCGCGGTGACGGTGCTGGCCTGGCGACAGAGCCGGCCCAGGCCCCCCTCGATCACCGTCGTCCGGGCCGACGGCAGCCGCCTGACCGTCGACGACACGTCTCAGCTCACCGCCGAGATGATCAGCGCGTTTCTCGCGGCGAGCGACACGGCCAGCGGCGACGCTCCCGACGGGGGCGACCACCCGCCATCGCCATGACAGCTGCCCTGCCCGATCCGGCGGCGTCGCGGGCCGTCCTGATCGGAGTGTCCGAGTACCGGTCGATGCCCGGCATCCCGGCGGCCGAGCGCAATGTGCGCGGCTTGGCCGCCCTGCTGACCGACCCGACCCTCTGGGGCCTGCCGCCCGAGCACTGCCGCGTGGTCATCGACCCCACCTCCAGCGAGGAGGTGCTCAGGGCCGTGCACGAGGCGTCCATGGCCGCGACCGATGCGCTGGTGGTGTACTTCGCCGGTCACGGCCTGCTCGACGACATCGCCGAGTTGTACCTCGCGCTGCCCGAGGCCAGTCGGGAGCGGCTGTGGGGCGCGGTCCGCTTCGCCGACGTCCGCCGCGAGATGATCACCGCCGCCCGGGGCTGCCGGGCGAAGGTGGTGCTGCTCGACTGCTGCTACAGCGGGCGGGCGATGTCCGGGTTCATGTCGGGCCCGGGTCAACTGGCCGACCAGGCTGTCGTCGACGGCGCCTACCTGATGACCGCCACCGCCGAGAACATGCCGGCGATCGCCGCGGTCGGCGCCGAGTACACCGCCTTCACCGGTGCGCTGGTGCAAACGCTACGAGACGGCGTACTGGGCGGGCCCCGGCTGCTGGACATGGACACCCTGTTCACCGCTGTCGACCAGCACCTGCACGCGCGGAACCACCCACGGCCGCAGCGTCGCAGCCGCAACGACGGGCACCGCATCGCCATCGCCCGCAACCGCGCCGCTGCGACCCCGCCGGGCGGCGCGCCGGACGACGAGCGGGTCGGGGAAGTGGCGCCGCCCGGACGTGGTTCCGGCCCGGGGCGCCGGTGGACGCGTCACCGGTCGGTGTGGGCGGGTGCCCTGGGTTCACTCCTGTTGCTCCTCGCGATCATCGGTTGGCAGGCGGACCTGCTGGGGGGCGGACCGAATTCCCCCGAGGGCCGGAGTACGACCCAGCGCCCCGGCACGTCCAACACTCCGTCCCGCACCACTCCGTCCGGCCCCACATCATCCGACCCCACACCGCCTGTCACCGGTCCGTCGGCGGCCACCGTGTCGCCCGCACCCGCGCGGGGTGGCCCGCCCGTCGTGATCGTCTTGTCGGAGGACCCCGACGACCGCGACAAGCCCGTCACGGGCAGCACCCCCGACGGGTCGATCCGCATCGGCGTCCATGCGGTGAGCACCAACGACCAACGAATCGGCTTTTCGGTGGTGACCGATGAGCGCAGTTGCATGGTCAGCGCCGCGACGGTCGGCCAGTCGCTCGTGCTACCGGAGTCGGCCGGAGGCTGGGTCAGGATCGTCGTGGACGACGTCCGGTCCAAAGTCATCGGCGCCCAAAAAGTCGTCTACCGTGGGCTCCTCTCGGTGTCCCGCGGTGCAGGTAAGGCCCCCAGGAACAACCTCGCCTGTAACTAGGGCCCGTGTGTGGCGGGATCTGACCGGGGCTCGCGGGTGGTCGCCATTCAGGTTCGGATGGTCCGGGTACGCAGGCCAGGTCGCCGGCCGGGCACAGCCGCACCCCTGAACGCCGCCGCGCAGCCGGCCGGTCGATGATGGTCGCCGTCCGGCTGCGCAAGGCTGGTAGTGAGTTGTCGGGCCTACCAGCGCATGGCGGGTCGTCTGCCGTGGGTCCACGCGCGCAACGCCCATTCCAGGGGGCCGTACCGGAACCGCCGCATCCACCAGTAACTGGCTGCCACCTGGACCACAAAGATCGTCAGTGCGATGAGCAGCGTCTGCGCCGGCGAGGTGTGGCCGGCCAGGCCCAGCCCGACGCCGGTGAAGACGAGCACGCAGATGAGCGACTGGCCCAGATAGTTCGTCAGCGCCATGCGCCCCGCAGGCGCCAACGCGTCCGCGACGCGTGGACGCCGCGTGAACAGACGCAGCAGAGTCGCGGCGTAGGCCGCCGCGAGGAACGGCGCGGTGACGATGCTGACCATCAGTCCGGTCATGTTCGCCGTGCCGCCGCCGATCGCGAACACGGCGGCGCCGGCCAGGCCGACCGGATAGCCGATCCGCTCGCATCGGCGCAGCAGGTCCTCGTGGGCGTGCGCGGCGGCGAGCATCCGGTGCTTGCCAGCGGCCAGACCGACGAGGAACGCGGCGAAGGCCAACGGTCCCTGCACGGCAAGTGCGCCGAGCATCGCCGGCAACGAGCGCAGGTGCTCCAGGATGACATCACCGAACCCGCCGCGTAGAGCCTCCGTCGAACGCGCACCGGCGGTGACCGCGGCGGCCTGGTCCGGGACCACCGCGGCGCCGAGAACCGCGGCCAGACCGACAACGAACGCGGTGACGCCCACGATGATCGCCGCTGTACGCAGGGCGGAGCGCGGCTCGATCCGCCGAACGGCGAGCAGCACGAGACCGAGCAACGCGTACGTGGTGAGGATGTCGCCGTGGAACAGCAGCACCGCGTGGAGCGCCCCGAGCACGAACAACCCGGACAGCCGGCGCAGGAATGTTCGGCCGAAGGCCGTCCCACGCCGGGCCGCTGAGTCGAGTTGCAGGGTGAAGCTGTAGCCGAACAGGAATGAGAACAGCAGGTAGGCCTTCATCGCGAACAGCAGCTCAACCGCACCGGCGACCAGCCGGTCGAGCGCGCCGTAGGCCGGATCGCTGATCAGTTGGAACGCGTATCCGGAGCTGAAGTACCACACGTTGACCAGCAGGATGAGCAGCAGCGCAATCCCGCGTAACGCGTCCACAACGTTGATCCGGGCGCCGTCGATGTTCGCCGCGGCCCCATCCAGTGCGTGGCCCGGCTGGCCAGGTCGGAGCAGGCTCATGACATCGCTCCTCTAGAGGCGTCGAGCACCGGGCCGTCGTAGGTCCTGCGAAGCGACTTCAGCGGAACGAAATCAGTCATGTCGTACAGCGTATGAGTGCACTAGCGCCCGACAATAGTCAGGCTGTCCCCCGTATTCGTCTACCGGTACCGTGACTGCACTAGTGCACGGGAGGCTGCTGTGGAGGAACCGCCGTACCGCCGGATCGCCGCCGATCTCGCGGACCGGATCGCGTCAGGCGAGTTCGCACGCGGGGCGAGGATCCCGTCGACCCGGCAGCTCACTGCCGAGTACGGGATCGCGATGGCGACCGCGACGAAGGTCCTGGCGACCCTGCGCGAACGGGGTCTCGTTGAGCCCCTGCGCGGCGTCGGCACAGTGGTCGCCACGGCCGGCGTGGGTAGAGCACCCGACCCCGACCGCGAGCAGGTGGTCGCCGCCGCCGTGGCCATCGCCGACTCCGAGGGGCTGCACGGTCTGTCGATGCGCCGACTCGCCGGCCAGCTCGGCATTCCGACGATGGCGATCTACCGGTACGTGGCCGACCGGGAAGAGCTGGTGCTGTTCATGATCGACACGGTAATGGCCGACAACCCGCCCCCGGCCCTCACCCCGGACCACGACGGCTGGCGGGCCTGCCTGGAGGCCGTCGCCCAGTTGCAGTGGGCGATGTACCGTCGGCACACCTGGCTGGCCCAGGCACTCTCCTTCACCCGGCCACTGCCGGCCCCGCACGCCATGGCCCACACCGAGTGGGCGATGCGGGCCCTGGACGGGCGCGGGCTCGACCTGAACGCACAGTTCACGGCGGCGGTGACGGTGGCCAACTACGTGCGCGGCACGGCGGTGAACCTGGCCGAGGAGGCGCAGGCCGAGCAGGACAGCGGCCTGACCGACACCCAGTGGATGGCGGCGCACGGAGAACGGATCGGCACGGTCCTGGCCGACGGGCGGCACCCGCTGATGGCCCGCTTCATCACCGCCGACGACATGGTCTGGAGCCTGGACACGCTCTTCGAGTTCGGCCTCCAGCGCCTCCTCGACGGCCTCGCCCCGCTCCTGCGATGACGTCAGAGGCCCCTACCGGGCCGGCGGCGATGGAGACCGCCGGCGCGGCGCGGCGCGGCGTCAGAGTCGGGAGGTGAAGGTGGCCAGGAAGCGGTGTGGGGTGACTGCGCCGGTGTTGTCGAAGCAGATGACGTCGACGTCGGCGTTGGTGGTGTACGTCCAGGGCTGGGTGAGGTGGCAGTAGTTGCTGCCAGTGCCCTGCGCCACCACCTGGGCGTGCGTCTCCTTCAGGCCGACCTGCGGGAAGGTCGCCAGGTAGCGGCCGGCAGGTGCCAGCGGTGCCACGGTGTTCACACCCACACCGAGCACCGAGTTGTCATTGGTCGGCCCGCCGACAGCGGTGCCCAGATAGCCGAAGTGCGACGGCGGTCCGAGCGAGCCGACCACCGGCCGCCGACGGTGGTACGAGAGGACGAAGTCGGTGTTGATGAACGCGCCGGCCTGGTCGTAGCAGAAGACGTACACCTGCACGCCGCTGCCGACCGCGCTCCAGGTGTAGACCTTGCAGCGACGCGGACCGGCGTTCGGCTGCACGGCGGTGACCTGCACGTTGCCGGCGAGGACCCCGGCCAGCCCCACGCCGGGCAGCCGCACCAGATACTGTCCGACGCCCAGCGGCCCGACCGTGTTCACCGCGCCCGTGGAGTTGTACGACTGCGCTACCAGGCCGCTGCTCCACTGCACGTACGCATGGGAGGTCCCGGCCGGCAGCACGCCCGAGCTGGTCGTCCAGAGCACTGTGAACGGGGTGTCATCGCGCGTGCCACCCGGCTTGTGGCACTGCACGTCGACGATCTCGTCGGCGCCGGACTGGAACCAGCGGACCACCTCGCAGTAGTGCCCGGTCCGGTTCACCGGGGTCACGTGCGGCACACCCCGTGAGCCGGCACCTATCTGCGGAAAGCGGACCTGGAACCGGCCGGGTGCGAGCTTGATGCCGTCGGCCCAGGCGGCGGGGAACGCGGTCTTCCAGCTACCCCACTGCCGGCTGGTTTCCAGCACGGTCCAGACCGGCACTGTGGGGTCCTTGACGTACGCGAAACCCCAGCGATCGGCGGTGGCCGCCGCGGCCGGCGTCGGCGGCGCGAGTGCGCCGGCGGCCAGGACGGCGGCCAGTGTTGCGGTGACGAACGATCGGAGACGCATCTGTCCTCCAGTCGACGGGAACATGTCGGAGAGGAGTGTGCGCGCAGTGATTCCATGGTCACAGTCGGCTACCTCGTGCTGCGGTGTCGGCTGTCCGCTACTCGTGGTCGAATTCCTGCGCGGTGCACGGCGCACATGGGGGCGCCTCGAGTCTGCGACCGCAGCTCAGCGGAGGTGGTCGGCGAGGTTACGCACCGCCTCATCGAACGCCTCGTCGGATTCGCAGGGCCGGTGCCCCTTGATCGGTGGCGGAAAGATGTCGCCGGCCGGAGCTGTGACGGCGGACGGGTCGCGGAGCCGTCGGTCCACCGTCTCGCGGTCGGATGCGGCGGGTGCCTCGTCGGGTGATTGCGGCGGAAAGACGCGGCCGCCGAGGGGATCGGTGTCTCGCCACAGATTCACCCACCGCCAGTCCACCCGGTTGGCGATCTCGTGAATCACCTCGTCGCTGACGTACGCGGGAAAGAGCCGGGCGTACAACCGTCGAAGCGGCGAACCGTGGGTCAGCAGCGCGACCCGGTCGGTGACCCGTGGCGGCAGTTGGAGCACTGTCGCGGCGAGCAGGACGGAGCCGTGGCTGTGTCCGGTGAGCACCACCGTGTTGCCGGAGTCGACGAGGTGGGTGATCCGGCAGGTCAGTTCGGGAACGGCCCGCTCGGCGTAGCACGGCGGCGCGAACGGGTGCGCGGCTCTGGGCCAGAAGGTGCCCAGGTCCCACAGCACGCCGACGTACCGGCGGAATCCGGGGGTGCGATGGGCGAAGATTCCACCGACGATCAGGCCGACGATGAGGGCGGCGATCAGATAGCTGCCGACACCGATGCTGAAGTCGACGAAGCCGACCGGCAGCCCCACGTACCGCTGGATCAGTTCGCCGGGAGGCGTCGGCAGTAGGCCGAGCGCGACCATCGTCATCCCGATTCCGGCCAGGCAGGCGTAGAGCACCGCGAGCGGCACCAGCCGCTCGGTGAACCCGGCATGGGCGATGCTCTTGCGCACCTGCCGCAGCCGCGGCGTGGCATCGGTCGGCGCGTCAGGGAAGTCACGAGCAACGATCGCCGACGCGGCCCGGATCCGTCCCGGCCGTGACGCCACCGACACCACGCCGGCGACGGCCAGCGTCACCAGCACCGCCAGCGAAAAGCCGAGGATCGCCCAGATGCAGGCACGCGGTGGGCTGGTGATCAAGGCCTCCGCGGTCGGCGCGCCCCTGTTCAGGACGTCGGACACCCGATAGACCAATTCAGCGGAGAACGTGAGCGCCAGACTGATCGCGGCTACGGAGGTCGCCAGGGCGCCGAACCCGAGCGCGGGCGCGACATCCGGCTCTCGACGCCGGTGCCAGAAGAGCGCCACCCCCAGGGCAGCAAGCAGCACCGCCTGACCGATGAACAGCCCGACGACGGTCAGGTTGTAGCCGGGCAGCCCGTTGCGCTCCGGCCAGGAGGCCGAACTGGTCAGGACGTGGATCCAGACCAGCACGGTCAGACCGAGGGCGATCGTGCGCAGCACGCTGACCAACCGGTCGAGGCGCCACTCCGTGGGCGTGGTCAGAGGTGGGGTGCAGAGCAGAACCGCACACATGATCAGCAAGAGTCCGGACGTTGCCGCCAGCGCGACGGTGCCGATCGACAGGCCCTGCGCGGCCCGGGCGCCGAGCAGGCTGAGGTCCAGCGTGGCAAACGCCGCCGCGACGTGAATCGAGCGCAGTCGACCGACCAGCGGCTCATTGTCCCACCGGCCGACGGCGGTGAGCCGGTTCGCCGCAAGGGGCTGGTTGGCCGCGCGGAAGACGTGAGACGGGAGTGCCGGGCGAGCGCTGAGCCCCCACACCAGGCCGATGGCCGCAGCTGGCACCAGCGCGAGTACCGCCAGACGCAGTCCGGCCGGACGCCCCCCGAGCCAGGAGAGCCAACTGCGTCCCGCCAGGCACTCCGGTGAGGACATGCACTTCCACGCAATCACATCCAGCGCGATCCCCACCATGCTCAGCACGTACATCCCGGTCAGGCTGAGCGCCAACAACCGGCACAGGGCCTTGATCACCGGGTCGGAGCCGGCTCCGGCCGGACGCATCCAGATGGCGAGGTTGATCAGCATGAAGGGCAACAGGATCACCATCGACAGCGTTCGCACCGCGTTGCCAGCGGGCAGATTGTTCCAGCGATAGGCCTCCAGCGTCACTCCGTCAGCCTTGCCGCCCTCGTGGTTTCCCGGCCGGGGTCGGTAGAAGCCGCCCCGGTGGTCACCCGCCACCTGCTGTACGTGCGGTCGATCCAGGAGGTCATCCGGGCCGGTGGCGGACACCCCGTGCACCCGCAGTTCCACGAAGCCGTCAGGTCCAGGGCGCCCGCCCGCGTCTCGCTGATCCATCCGGTACCGGCCCCCCGGCGTGTACGCGGCGCACACCGGCCCGCTCGGCTGATCCGACGGCGCCCGCGTGGCGCAACGGGCGTACCCCACAAAGGGAGATGCAACCCGGTGCGGCATTCTCCGGGTATCGACTCGACGACCCACCCGGCGTGGTACCAATACCCGGATAGGCGAAGCCGGCAGGAATGGGCGGCCCATGTCGACAAGGGCAGCAGCGCTGCTTCGAAAACCCGGGCAACCCCAGCGACCGAGCCTTCTGGAACTCTTCTTCGACCTGGTCTTCATCTTTGCCCTGAATCGGGTCTCACAGCGGCTGGTCGAGGAGCTGACCGATCAGCGGGTCGTCCTCATCGACGTCGGCGAGACGCTCCTGTTGCTGCTGGCCTTCATCGTGCTGTGGTTCGTCACGGCGTGGGTCACCGACCTTTACGACCCGCAGCGGCCCCAGCTTCAGGTGCTGGTCTACACGGCCATGCTCGGCGCGCTGGTGATGGCAGTCGCGGTGCCGGACGCGTTCGGGGACAGGAGTCTGGCCTTCGCTGGCGCGTACGTCGCCGTCCACATCATTCGCGGCCTGGTCATCGTGCCGCTGCTGCGTGGCCACGAAGCGCAGCGCCGGGCGGCCGGGGTGTTCTTCTGGTTCACGTTGTCGGCGGTGCCGTGGATCGCCGGCGCGATCGTGACGGATCTGGCCCGCACCCTGCTGTGGACGATCGCGATCGCCATCGACGGCGCGGCACTGCTGCTGTTCTATCCCGCGCCGTGGTCCCGCCCCACCCAACGGCAGTGGCCCGTTCTGGCCGAATATCTGTCTGAGCGCTACCGACAATTCTTCATCATCGCTCTGGGTGAACTGATTCTGACGACCGGCTCGGCCTACAGCGACACATCGTTTCGTCACGGCGGAGCCGCGGCTGCCTTCGCGGTCTCGTTCATCACCACTGTGCTGCTGTTTCGCGTCTACATCTTCAGGGCGGGCCAACTGTTGCCCGAGGCCATCAGAGCCGCCGCCGAGCCCGCGCACCTCATCCGGGAGGCTTTCCTCGCGCACGTACTCATGGTGGCCGGGATCGTCGCCGTTGCCGTCGGATACGAGATCGTGATCGAACATCCGTTCGGGCACACCAACGCGGCGTGGATCCTCGTTGTCCTCGGCGGACCGATGCTCTTCCTGATCGGGCGGGCCCTGGTGGAACATGCCGTATTCGCCCGGGTGTCCCGCTCTCGGATCGTCGGCGCTGTGGCGCTTGCCGGCGCCTCGCCGTTCATGATCCTTCTGCCGCCGCTGGCCGTGGCCGTCATCGCCGTCATCGTCCTCGCCGGCATCGCCGCTTCCGACGCCATGCACGCCAGGGGGAAACCGCCCGAACGACCGCACCCGGCCAATTCCAGGCTGTGAGCGGGGAAGCTGTCACCGAGGCGCACACGTCCGCCGGCTCGCAATGACCGGACCGGTCTGGTCTCGCGCGTCCTAGCTTCGAGGAAGCACTGTGATGGCCGCGATGGCGCTGTTGACGACGGTGGCCGTCACGGTGCGGGTCACGGCTGCCGCCGCAGCGTCGGCACCCCAGTTGCCCCGCTCGAGTTCCTTGGCCCGGCTGATCACCGATGACGTCCACGGGATCTCACGGTCGAACTGCGGGAGCGTCCCGCTCGCCGAGAGCAGCGCCGCGAGCGCGGCGACCCGCGCCTGCGGCTCCGCGCCGTCCACGAGGACCCGCCGAACGTCGGCGAGCAGGCGGGCCCGTCGTTCGGTTCTGCCGTCCCGCAGGGCCGTCGTCCGGAACAGGCCGAGCACCTTGCGGGGCTCCTGGTCGATGTCGCCTCGTTCGATGAGCCGCTCCAGCACCGGCTGGCGCAGGGCGGGACCGACAGCGGCCAGGGCCGTCTGTACCCCCCTCGGTTTCTCGGCCAGGTAGTCCCAGGCCGGGCGCAGGAGGCCGTCCGACGGTGGATGATCCGCCACGCTCCTGAGCCGACCCCGGTCCGCCGTGGTCAGGTGGTCGCCGAGGGCGAGGTCCGCCAGAACGGCTCCGCCGAGGACGTAGAAGAGGGTGTTCTCTCCCGCGATGGTCCCGGACCTGGGTTGGAACAGGAGCAGCAGGAGATCTTCCACCAGGGTCGGCGCATCCGACCGGGCTTCGGTGGTCATCGGCGGGGCTCCCAGCGGAAGAGTCGGGTGGCCAGAGCGACGGCGATGACGACCCAACCGAGCGTGGGCGCGAGCAGGAGCAGGGAGTCGGTCACGGCGACGCCGCCGTTCCAGGCGTTCATCGTCAGTTCGGTGGCCGCACCACCGGGCAGCAGCCGCTTGAGCCAGGCGAGGTTCTCGGTGCCGGAGATGCCCACCCAACTGGCCATGGCGATCACCCCGAGGGTAACGGGCAGGGTGGTGACCTGGGCGTGTTCGGGGGAGTTCGTCAGCCCGGCCGTGGCGAGCGCCAAGCCGATCATCATGGCCACTGTCGCGAGGACCGCCGCCACCAGCAGGGCGACGTTCGCCGGTCCGCCGGCGACCACTGCCAGGGCGGTCAGGATCGCGGTCACCTGCACCACGGCGAGAATGAGTACGGGCAGCAGCAGGCCGGCAAGGATGCCGGCGTCGCCTTCGGCGGTGGAGCGCAGCCGCTTGAGGAAGAGATTCTGCCGTCGAGAGGCCAGAGTGGTGACGGCCGTGGCATAGAGCCCGAACGCGGCCACAGTGAACAGGACGATCGCGGCGATGTAGCCGAGGCTCCCGATGGCGGCGTAGGTCTCGTGCTGACGGACGAAGAACACACAGACCGCGGCCGGGATGATGAGGCTGGTGATCAGCACCAGCCGGTTGCGGAAGATCTGGATCAGTTCGCTGGACGCGATGGACAACACGGTGAGGCTCCTCGCGGAAGATCGGATCAACTGTTGATGGCGCGGAAGACGTCGTCGAGCCGGGTCGGCCCGGCCGCCAGGTCCCGCAGTTCCACGGCGTGGTCCTGCGCCCAGCCGAGCAGGAGGTGCAGGTCCTTCTGCAGCTCGAAGGTCTCGACCATGACCTTGCCGTCGGCGTCGACGGCGGCCCGCACCGGCAGCGTCGGCGCCGGTGCCGGGAGGGAGAAGCGGATGACCGCGGGCAGGGTGCGGGTCAGCTCGGAGACGGTGCCTTCCCGGTGGAAGGCGCCCTCGTGCATGAGTCCGATCCGGTCCGCGCGCTGTTGCGCCTCCTCCAGGTAGTGGGTGGTGAGCACGATGGTCGCGCCGTTCTCCCGGAGCCGGTCCACCGTCGCCCAGACGGCATCGCGGGACTGAATGTCGAGGCCGGTGGTCGGCTCGTCCAGGAAGAGCAACTCCGGGGTCCCGTAGACCGCTGTGGCGAAGTCCAGCCGCCGCTTCTCCCCGCCGGACAGCTGCGACACCTTGCGGCCGGCTCGGCCGGTGAGGTCGACCAGGTCGAGCACCCGGTCGACGTCGTCGCTGCGTCGGGTGAGCCGACCGACCAGACCGACGGACTCACGGACGGTGAGGTCCGGGGAGAATCCGCTCTCCTGGAGCATCACGCCCATTCGGGGGCGTACCGCTCGCCGGTCGTCGGGGCTGCGCCCGAAGACGCGTACGGTGCCCGAGGTTGGCCTCCGGTGACCCTCGACGACCTCCAGGGTCGAGGTCTTCCCGGCTCCGTTGGTGCCCAGCAGTGCGTAGAGCTCTCCGGGTCGTACCTCGAAGGAAAGGTCCTTCACGGCGTGGAACTCGCCGTAGGTGAGGTTCAGCCGTTCGACTTCGATGACGGGTGTGGTGGACATGGACCAATGACAGCGCGGTCGCGGCCAACCTGTCAGTGGCACCACGTCATCACCGCATGTGACGTGGTGTCACTGGTCGGGGCCCCTGGCTGCCGGATACTGACATGGTGACCGCGAGATCGCCGCGCTTCACCGAGTCGACGCAGGGAAGGCTGCGCCGGCTCAACCTCGCCACGTCACTGCCACCGGTGGTGTTCGCCGCTGTGGTCCTGCTCTGGACCGACGCGCGTGCCTGGTGGCACATCGTCGTCCTGGCGCCCGGGGCCGTGGCGGCCGTGGTGGCCTTCGAACGGTGGACGGCCAACGACCTCGCCCGGGTCGCGCTGCCCTGCGTGGTCGTAGCGGGAGCGGTCTGGCCGCTCGGGGTCCTCGTGACCGGCAGCCCCAACGCCTACTGGGGTGTCTGCGCCGTAGGTTCGCTTGCCCTACGCGAGGTGCGACGGCACCGGGCTCGGACGATGGCCGGGCTGTTCACCTACGTCGCCGCCGTCGGCGCGGCGCGGCTGCTGGTGCAGCGGGACGACATCGGTGCAGTGCTGCTCACCTACGTTCTCATCCCGACCGCTCTCACCGTCGTCGTGACGGTCTTCACAGTGGTGGGCGAGCGGTTCTACGACCTCATCCGGGAGCTCGAACAGACTCGGGAACGCGAGGCGGAGCTGGCCGTGGTCCGGGAGCGCGTGCGGTTCGCCAGCGACCTGCACGACATCCAGGGCCACACCCTGCACGTGGTCAAACTGAAGATCGCCCTGGCCCAGCGACTGCTGCTGCGCGACACCGCTCGGGCGGAGAAGGAGCTGCGGGAGACGTACACGCTGGTCAGCGACACCATCGCGCAGACCAAGGAACTCGCCTACGCGCAACGCCGGCTCAACCTCACCGCGGAGATCGAGAACGCGAAGAACCTGTTCGAGGCCGCCGGCATCCGGGTCCGGGTGACCCGGGAGGCCGAGGTCGATGCCCGCGCCAGCGAACTGCTCGGGCAGGTGCTGCGGGAGACGACCACGAACATCCTGCGGCACGCGCAGGCCACCCAGGTGCAGATCACGCTCGCCGCGTCGGGCATCACCATCGCCAACGACGGCGTGACCGCCAGCACGCCCCCCGAGCTCCGGGGACTGGCGGCACTGAGGCAACGGGTGGCAGGCGACGGCGGTGAGCTGACAGTGGAACAGAAGGACGGGCGGTTCCTGACCGCAGCGGTCTTCCCACCCGCTCGGGCCGACGCGGCCCCGACCGTTGCGGGGGACGGCCGATGACCACCATCGTGCTCGCCGACGACGAGGCGCTGCTACGCACGGCCCTGGCCGCGCTGTTGCCGATGGAGGGCGACATCACCGTTCTCGCCGAGGCGCAGGATGGCCGGACGGCGATCGCCGCCACCCTGCGGCACCGGCCCGACGTGCTGGTCATCGACCTGGAGATGCCGGGCGTGGACGGCCTGGGCGCGGTCGCCGAGATCCGCCGGGAGCGACCGGAGCAGGTGATCCTCATGCTGACCCGGCACGCCCGCCCCGGGGTGTTGCGCAAGGCGCTGAAGCTCGGCGTCCAGGGCTTCGTCAGCAAGTCCGCCGAGCCAGCCCACATCACAGCGGTCATCGCCACCCTGCACGCGGGGAAACGCTGGATCGACCCGGACGTGTCAGTGCTCGCCGTCACCGACGACTCCCCCCTCACCGACCGTGAAGCCGACGTCCTGCGGGTCACCGGTGAGGGCTACTCGGTCGCCGACATCGCCGCTCGGCTCCACCTCGCCCCGGGCACCGTCCGCAACTACCTCTCCAACGCGATGCGCAAGACCCAGACCCGGACCCGCCACGAAGCGGCCCGCTACGCCCGCGAACACGACTGGCTGTAACGCCCTTAACGCCCTGGCGGCCGAGACCGCGATCCGCCGTGGTCCACACCTCGGCCGACCCCTGGCTGTTCGGCTACTACACCGTGATCGGCATCAGCACCAGCCGGCGGGTGACCTCGGTCTTCGTGGCCGCGTCCAACGTCTCAGGCAGGTCCTCGAACGAGGCGGGCAGGACATCCAGCAGGGATACGACCTGCTGGCCGTCGCGCATGGCCCGACAGGCCCGCGCTCGGATGCCGCGACGGCGTGGCCCTGAACAGGAGGTCAGGCGGCGATCCCGGCTGTCAGCCGGGGGCGCCGGGTATGTCGATGAACATCCACCGTGGACGTGCGGACCCGAGTCGTCAATGCCGGACGGACCGCTGCGGGACGAGTTCACGTGACAGCGGCAGGCGGCGCCAGAGCCTCCGATGTCCACAGCAGATGTGGGGAAGTACCCGTGGATCAGTCGTATGACTCCGTCGCCGCCTGGCGGTGCACTCGATGGCCGCCACCGGTGAACGGAGAATCATGCCGAGAGTGGCACCCCGGTAGCGCCTTCGCTGCCGGGTTTGGTGCGTCGACACCTCCCGCACCTCGCTCTGCCGGGGGAGTGGAATCGACCCAGGGAGGGAGGCGTCACGGCGTTGGCTCGGCGAGGGTGCTGGTATGCCCACTTTCAGAGGTCGTCGCTGGGCGTACGGCGCCTTCGCTTGGTTGATCTTCTTTGTGGTGTCCCACGTGATCGTGGTGTTCTTCCCCGGGGATGATCCAACCGGTGATGGACCGTGGGGTATGAGGGCCTACGTGATCTTCAACCTGGTGCTCATCTTCATGTCGGCCATCGGAGCAGCCGTCGTTCTCGCCACAGTCCGCCCGCCGGCTCGACACCTTCCCCGGTGGCTACTCCTGACGCCACTGTTGTCCGGCAGCGTGCTGCTCGTCGTCCGGGGTGTTCCAGGAATGGTCGAGAATATCCTGATGGTCACCGGTATCCGTCGCGGTGGTTTCGTGGGGGCGGCGGACATCTCCACGGGCGAGTTCTGGACCGGCATCGGCATCAACACCTACTTCTTCGCAGGAGCGGTGTTGCTGGTGGGGACAACCGTTTCCTACCGCCGCCGATCAGCGGGCAGCCCTCCGGAAAGCCGTTCCGTCGAGCCGGGCGACGACGAACCCGCCCGCCGTCGGTAGTCATTCAGGCCCACCGCGGTCGACGTGGGTCCGCGAGCTCAGTGCCTCGCGCACGATGACCAGGTTGGCCATGTCGACGACCGGCCGGTAGCCGAGGGCGGCGTAGATCTTGTTCGACGTCGGGTTGGCCTGGTCGGTGAACAGGCAGACCCGTGCGCCCTCGGCCTGGATTCGCCGGGAAACCTCGGCGACCGCGTTGCTGGCCCACCCGCGTCCGCGCTGGGCCGGCGGTGTGTACACCGGGCCCAGACGGGCCACCCCGAACGACGGTGGGTTGGCGCCGGTGAGGTGCACCCGCTCCCCAGTTTCGTCGACCCAGAACCACAGCCGTCCGGCGTGGAGCCGACGCAGCATCTCCGCGCGGTCGGGCACCTCGTGCGCGCTGGCACCGCGCGGGCGGCCCGACTGTTCGTCGGCGTCGCCCATGAAAGCGGCGGACCACTCCGTGACCAGTCCCACGTCGCCCTCGGTCGCGACCACCAAGCCGCCCGGCACCGGTGGCGGCCACGTCAGCTCGCCAAGCTCGTGCAGCCGTGTGTGCTGGTTGACCTGGACTCGACCGCCGTCGAGGCGGGTCAGCTCGGCGGCGCACAGGTCAACGGCGGGCAGGGCACCGTTGACCGCGAGGACCTCCTCCCCGCGCTCGTGCAGTGCGCGGGCCAGCGCAACGGCCGCCTCGTCGGGCATGGGCAGCAGGAACGGCGGACAGGGGGCGTACGGCGCCGTGCGCATTGCGGCACCGACCACGGCACCGGAGTTGTCGCTGACCACCAGCCACCAGTAGCGGTCGGGCTGCGCGATCCCCTCGGACCGCTGCGACACGTGCCGGTTCGCGATGGTGGTCACGACCGTGCTGACGACCGGATCGGCGCTCAGGTAGTCACCGGCAGCGGCCAGGAACTCGCCCGGATCGGCGCAGAATCGCAGCCGCAGTCCGGCCCTCGGGACAGTGCTCATCCGCGTACGCTAACCACCGCCTACCACATCGACACGGGAATTTTGGGCGGCCCGAGGACCTGCAAGCGCCCAGCCATCAGTGCGGCAGGCCCACGGTTGGTCTCGGCCGGGCGGGGTACACCGCCGCGAGTGGCGCGGGGGCTGGTTCACAAGGCTTGGCCACCGGAGGTGCTTCGGAGGGGCCGATGTCGGGTGCATCAGCGCGGTCACGCGGGCCGGGGATGTCCAATGACGTGGTGGAGCTGCGGGTACACGGGGCCGCCAGCGCAAGCGCCGCGCAGGTGTTGAACGTGTCGCAGGTCGAGCAGGTCGCGGGCGACCGCAGTGGCGGCTTCTACCGGCCCCGCCGCCGCTGTTCGTGCCGTAGCGGCGAGCGGGTGACGGAGGCGTACCGCTGGGGTGACCTGCCCGCCGGAAGCGTGGTCCGCACACTGACGCTGGTGTTCCTCCTGCCGTTCATGCTGTCCAACCTCGCGATCTGGATGCGACCGGCGAACCCTGGCTCCGATGCGATGGTCAGATCCCTGTGCCGGTTGCTGGCGCTCACGCTCACCGCGCTCTACGTGCTTGCCTTCGCCGGCGTCGCGCTGGACCTGATCGCGTGGAAGTGCATGGGCCCGTCGCGCTGCCTGGCCGGGCGTACCTGGTTGTCCTGGTTGGGTGGGCAACCAGTGGGCCTGCGCCTCGCGGTCCTCGCGGTGGTTCCGGCCGTGGCCATCGGCCTGCTCTGGCGGGCCAGCACGCGGCCAAGGGAGATGTTCGACGCGTTCCGCGCTCCCGCGGACGAGGTCTCACGACCGCCAACGCCGTCGTAGCCCTGCTTGGCCTTCTCGTCATCGCCCTGACGTTGTTGCGGGACGCCAGGCGTCGCCGCCCTCCGGCCACGTGAGGCGGGCGGACCCGGCGCGACGCCGGGTCCGCCCGTTCGTGATCAACGTGCGAGGGAGGCGAGCCGGAACTGCTGGTTGGTTTGTCCGTGGCAGTCGTAGAGCTGGATCTGGGCTCCGTTGGCTGTGTTCCAGGCGTCGAGGCATCGTCCGGATTGGACGTTGCTGATGGTGCCGTTGGAGTTGATGTTCCACTGTTGGTTGGTCTGGCTGTGGCAGTTGTAGATCTGCACTGCCGCGCCGTTGGCGGTTCCTGCCGCGTCGAGGCACATGGTGCCGTACACCTGGAGTTGTTTGTTCGAGGTGTAGGTCCATGCCTGGTTGGTCTGCTTGTTGCAGTTGTAGAGCTGGACCCTGGTGCCGTTTGTGGTTGCGGCGTTGGGTACGTCGACGCACCGGCCGGACTGCGTGCCGACGATCTCGTTAGCGGCGCCTGGTGGGACGGTCGGCGGGTCGGTGGGGGTCGGCGTCGGGGTGGTCGGCGTCGAGGGCAGCAACGGGCAGGTGCTGCGGTACGTGACCACGCCGCTGGAGTTCAGCAGTGGGCAGAGGAACTGGCTGTACCGGGTGTCGTTGTCGATGAACATCTTGACGAACGGCAGCATGGTGCGGACCATCACCGGGTTCGACCGTCCGACCATGAAGCCATGGTCCGCGCCGGCGACCTCCACGTAGACGCTCTCCGTCGTGGCCGGGAGGCTGTTGTACAGGCCGGTGGCGTAGGACGGGGTGACCACAGTGTCCGCCTGCCCAGCGAAGATCATGGTGGGCACCCGGTCGTTGGCCAGGTTCGACGACGGCGAGTACGGCGCGATGCCGACCACTGCCTTCAACGACGGGCGTCGGGTGGCTGCGCTCAACGCGCCACCGCCGCCCATCGAGTGACCGGCGACCGCCAACCGGTTGGGATCGACCCGGTCACGGACCGGACTCTGCTGTGTGAGGTAGTCCAGCGCGGCGAGCAGCTGCGTGCCTCGGGCCGTGTCGAAGTCGTTGCGACTGTTGGTCTCGATGCCGATCACGACGAAGCCGTGGGAGGCCAGCCACGGCCCCATCCAGGCCAACTCGGCGGAGAACAACGCGGTGTAGCCCGGCGAGATCGCGATGGCCCCGAAGGTGCCCTGGCTGGTGTCGGTCGGGTAGTAGATCCTGCCGCCGTTGAAGCCGTACCCGGTCGGGACGCTGACCGACGTGTTGGCGAAGGGACCGTTCACCGCGGTGACGCTGGTCTGGGTGGGGTCCGGGCCCCGCTGGTACGGGTTGTCGGCGGCCGACGCCGACCCGGTCGCCACGGTGATGGTGAACAACCCGACGGCGACGGCGATCCCGGCCGCGGCGAGCTTGATCACCCGTCCCCGAAATCGGGCCGACACCCGGGCTGGGCGGGCGTCCCCTGAGGGCGGGGGGTGGTGTCCGTGTCCTCGCACTGTCGGTACCTCCTGGTGGTGGGGTGAGTAGGTGGGTGGGGGACGGGCGGGCTCGGTGTGGTGCCGAGCCCGCCCGTCCCGGCGATGTCCGGTCGTCAGCGTTGCAGCGTCAGCAGACCCGGCCGGTACGGCAGGAGGCCGTAGTCGCCGCCGGAGCTGGGGGAACGCCCCTGGTAGAGCAGTTGCAGGTTGCAGGCGTCAACGGTCATGGTCTGATCGGCGTTGCTGCGGATCAGTTCGCCGTGACTGATGTCGTTGGTCCAGGTGGCGCCGCTGTTGGCCTTGCCGGCGAAGGGGTTGCTCTCGGACGTGGCTTGCGGCGTCCACGTACCACCCAGGTTGGTGGCAGTGAACGATCGGAAGTAGCGCCCGTTCGCGCCGATCGCCTCGACGAGCATGAGGTACCGGTTCTGACCCTGGAGTTTGTAGACCTGAACCCCTTCGAACAGGTTGTTCGTCGAGTCGGTCATGATCGTCGTGTAGTTCGACCCGAAGCTGCCCGGGAAGTTCCCGATGGGCATGCTGGCCCGGTAGATCCTGCCGTTGTCCCCGGCGAAGAACAGGTACATGTTCTGGTCGTCACCGATGACTGCCTGGTCGATTGGGCCGGTGCTGGAGTTGGAGATGCTTCCGGTGAACAGCGTCTGCGCCGCGGACCAACTGTTCACGTTGGTCGGGTCGGTCGACGTCCGGTAGGAGAAGGCCGGCCCACCCCACTGGTAGGCCAGCACCCAGATGTTGCGCGGCGCGAAGTAGAACAGCGACGGCGCGACGGTCGCCGAGTTCATCGCGTTCTGGCTGGCCGAGCCCATCTGGGAGTAGTTGCTGAAGAGGCCGAAGTTCATCGAGCCCCACGTGGTGCCGGTGTCGTGGGTGGTGGCGTAGACGAGCTGCTGGCCGTTGTACGGCGCGACGGTGAAGTCCTTCAGCGACACCCACCCGGACCTCGGCTGCGCCAGCACACCCGACGACGACCATCGGTACGACGAGGGAAGGTCACACGTGCCGCCGGTCGGCGGCGGCGTGGTTGGGGTCGTGGTCGGCGTCGGGGTGGAACCGCCCAGGGCGGCGAGACGGAACTGCTGGTTGGTCTGTCCGTGGCAGTCGTAGAGCTGGATCTGGGCTCCGTTTGCGGTGCTCCAGGCGTCGAGGCATCGTCCGGACTGGACGTTGCTGACGGTGCCGTTGGAGTTGACGTTCCACTGTTGGTTGGTCTGGCTGTGGCAGCTGTAGATCTGCACCGCAGCCCCGTTGCCGGTGCCTGCCGCGTCGAGACACATGGTGCCGTACACCTGGAGTTGTTTGCCCGAGGTGTAGGTCCATGCCTGGTTGGTCTGTTTGTTGCAGTCGTAGAGCTGAACCCGGGTGCCGTTGGTGGTCGAGGCGTTGGGTACGTCGACGCACCGGCCGGACTGCGTGCCGACGATCTCGCTGGCGGAGCCGGGCGGCACCGTGGGGGTCGGCGTTGGAGTGGTGGGCGTGGGAGTGGGGCCGACGCTGTTCAGCGCCTCAAGGGTGGCCGTGTAGGCGGCCTTCTTGTTGCCGCTGCAGTCGAAGAGCAGGGGAGTGCCGCTCGAGCGCCACGAGTCGCAGTCCCGCACCCCCCACACCGTGAGCCCGTTGCAGCGAGCCACCGCAAGGCAGTCGTTGACCACACTGCGGTAGGTGTTGGCCTGCGTCGTGCCGGATCCCTCGATGTCCAACTCGGTGACCTGCACGTCCACCCCGAGAGCGGCGAAGCTGGACAGCGTGGTGCGGTAGTTGCTGTTGTACGGCGAGTTGGCGTTGAAGTGCGACTGGAATCCGACGCAGTCGATCGGCACCCCACGAGACTTGAAGTCGCGCACCATGTTGTACACGGCCTGCGTCTTGGCCCAGGTCCAGTTGTCGGTGTTGTAGTCGTTGTAGCAGAGCTTGGCGTTCGGGTCGGCCGCGTCGGCGGCGCGGAACGCCGCCTCGATCCAGTCGTTGCCGGTCCGCTGGAGGTTCGAGTTGCGCCGGGCGCCGCTGTTGCCGTCCTCGAACGCCTCGTTCACCACATCCCACGAGTAGATCTTGCCCCGGTAGTAGGTGGCCACCCGGGTGACGTGGTTCAGCATCGCGTTACGCAGCGCGGTGCCCTCCATGCTCTGCATCCAGCCCGGCTGCTGCGAGTACCAGGCCAGGGTGTGGCCCCGGACCTTCCACCCCCGGGAGATGGCGTGGTTCACGATCCGGTCCGCGTTGCTGAAGGTGAAGTTGTTCTGCTGCGGCTCGGTCGCGTCGATCTTCATTTCGTTCTCGGGCGTGATGCTGTTGAACTCGCGGTTCAGGATCGTCGTGTAGGCGCTGTCGTTGAGTTTGTTGGCGGCGACGGCGGCACCGAAGTACCTGCCGGACGTGGCCGCGGCGGCGCCGAGGGTCGTCTCGGCGGCCTGGGCCAGATTGGGCAGCAGCGACACGACCAAGGCCAGAATTATCGCGGCTGTTCCGGAAAATGTGAGCGTTCGCAGTCGGCTGCGTCCGATGGGACGGGTCCGGGAGACCATGCTGATCCTCCTGTGGTGGGGTAGGAGATTCCGGTAGCTGTTCCGTTGGGGGCCCCGCTCGGGTGGCGGCGGCCACGATGGTGAGTCCGCCCGAGCGGGCCAGGACCACGTCAGGCGTCCGCTGGAGCGCCTCCGGTGCTGAGGTGATCTTGTTAACGTTCACACCTGTCGATGGCTCTCAGGCTGGCAGAAAATTCCAGAGTTTTCAACCGGTAGTTTCGGGCCTGTTACGGATCAGCGCGGTAGGGCGGCTGGCCGTTCTCGACACGGCGTTCGTCGCCTCGCCAGGCGTGATTGTTGGACACGATCTCGCCGGCGCGAGCGTCCCGGCGCAGGACCGGCTGCGCGATGAGCGAAGTCCGGAAGATGATGCTCCAGGTGGTCGCCGGCCTGGTGGTGTTCTTCGTACGCGGCGCGGAGCGCGAGTCGACGAACCGTTTGGGCCTACGGCTGTTCGTCGACCTCAGGCGTGAGTTGCCGCATCAGCACCGCGAACCCTTGCCCCGACTCCACGAAACCCAGCTTCCGATAGAGCGCCAGAGCGGGGTGATTGCTGTCGGTGACCTTGAGTCGGAGCTGTCTGAAGCCGGCCGAATGCGCACGGTGCAGGACCCGCGAGATCATCGCTGTGGCCAAGCCACTGCGCCGCCAGGCTGCTCGGGTGCCCAGACAGTGCAGAACCGCCGTCGGCGTGTCAGTGCTGCCGTCGGCGAGCGCGAAGAGGAAGGCGGCCACCGGGTTGTCGCTTCGGTCGGCCTCGGCGAGCACCAGGCAGGAGAGGTCGGGCAGGAACCGCGGGTGTCCGGTCGCGTGCTGGGGCCAGGTGAGCTGGTCTGGTCGAACCGCTGCCGGGCTGTCGACGTAGGCCTCATTGTGGGCCAGTCGGGCCAGCTCGTCGTAGCGCTCGTCGACAGGTGTCAGCACCAGGCCGGGCGGAAGCACGGGAGCCGGCGACTCATCAGGCACCGCCAGGACGAGGTCCCGTTCGTGCCGGACCAGCGCGAAGCCGCCACGGATCAACAGCTCGCGGCCGGCCTGGTCGTTCTCGGCACACCGGATACCGAGGACGGCCTGTGCCGATCTTCGGTTGTCCCGTAACTGCTTCGCCTGGTCGATGAGCCAGTGGTGCAGCTCCGCGCGGACGTCACCCGCGATGTCGGGATGAAACACGTTGGTCAGGCGGATCCGGAGCACGTCGTCCGCTGTTCCCATGTCGGCGACCTCACCGTACGCGGTGACGCTGCCGGTGTCGTCGCGGCCAACTCGGGTACGTCCGGCACTGTCCGGCCCGAGAGTGGCCAGTCGGTTCCGGACGTCCTCAGCGCGCTGCTCCATGCCGACCGGGGCGACCGCCTCGGCGCGCTGGAAGAGTGTTGCCAGCGCCGCTGCCTCGGCTGGTGTGGCGCGACTCCAACCCGTGATCCTCATCGATGGTCATCCTAGGGAACCGGTTCGACGAGGGTCAATCACGCAGGAGTGCGTCGACCGCCGCCGTTGATGGTGATCTGGTGGCGCGACCGGTCGACGTCGGCAGGCTCCATGCCGACGACCTAACCTCCTAGGACGCTCTGCGGGTTGTGCGTCGACCGACTCATGTCGCCCGCGCAGCAGGGGCCGGGACCGCCAGCAGGCTTCAGCTCATCAAGCCGCTCGCGGTAACACCCCCGGCAGGGGGAGCGTGACGCTACGGAGATGGCCGCACACGTACTGGAGACACCGCGTTCCACCGACGCGCGTGGCCGAAACTTCACGCCGAAAAGGGGTAACCAAACTGGCCGGCCAACCCGTCGTGTGAGTGATGGATCGCCACTGCGGGCGGCCGGTCGAGGAGGGATAAGGGACATGGGCGACGTCCGTGGGCGTTTCAGGGACGACCTGGCCCGACACCCCGCCCCGCCATTGGGTGACCTGGTCCAACAGTCGGTGGTGCAGGGCCGCCGACTGCGCCGCCAGCGCCGCCTGGCGCAGTTCGGCGCCGGCGGAACGGCGTTGGCGATGCTGCTCGTGATCGGCCTGGCCGCCGGCCCGCTCAACGTCGGGGCGGATGACGCCGGTCAGCCCGGCGGGCCGAACGTGGTTTTGCCGGCGGGGTCGGCGGACACCACCACGCCGTCCCCGGCAGAGCCCTCGGACGGCGTGGTGGGCGGGTTCGAGGACGGCACCGACAGAGACCCCTTCCGGTCGGTGCCGCCGACTCCCTCGACCACCGTGATCGACACCGTGCGGATCGGGGCGGGGCCGGACGGTGAGCTGCTGACCACCACGCCGCAGGGCGCGCTGGAACTGCTGACCCGGCTTCTGCCCAAGGGGAAGACCAGCGGTTACGCGAGTCTGGAGAGCAGCGGGACCGGCCCCGGCATGCCGTCGGTCCAGCTCTACCTGGACCGAGGCGATGGGCCGGGCATGCTGCGGCTCTCCATCTACCGCGACCGCCTCGGCGGCGACCCTGCCCCGGGCACGGTGGAGCTGACCGAAGTACCCGACAACTGCGTGCAGAACAAGATGGTCACCGTGCACCACCGCGCTGGCCTCCAGGTCGATCTCATGATCTCCACCTGCCTGATCTGGGACGCCAAGGGAACCGTGCCGGCACCGCCCGTCCTCTCCGTGAAAGAGGCGATCGAGATCGCCGCGAACCCGAGCTGGGGGACGACACTGCCGGCCGAGTACGTCATCAGCGGAACCAAGAGGTTCCCGAAACTGGCCCGGTCGAATGGCTGACGAAGACTTCGTGGAGTTCGCGCAGGCGACCGTTGCCCGGCTGCGCGACGCCGCGTTCCTGATGTGCCGCGACTGGCATCTCGCGCAGGACCTCACCCAGACGACGCTGGCCAAGGTGTACGCCAACTGGAGACGGGTCCGCCGGGCCGACGACCCCCACGCGTACGCCCGGAAGATCCTGCTGCGCTGCATGATCGACCAGCAACGGCGTCGCTCCAGCCGCGAGTTGGCGATGTCGGCGCCTCCGGAGCGCAGCGAGGAACATCCGGCCGAGCTGCGCATGACATTGCTGGACGCGGTCGCCACCCTGCCGTTGCGGGACCGGGCGATCATCGTCCTGCGTTACTGGGACGACCTGAGCGTGGAGACGACCGCCGAGGTCGTGGGCGTCTCCATCGCTGTCGTCAAGAGCCAGAGCATGCGCTCCCTCAACCGCCTGCGCGAGTTGCTCGGCGAGACCCGTTCCGAGCTGTTCGCCGAGGAACGCCATTGACGGGTTTCGACTCTCGCCGGGGTGCGGCGAATCCCGGTGGTGTCGAGCCGGCGGCCGGCAACCGCCGCGCCGGTGCTGCGGCGGCGACGAACGTGCCACCACGCGTCGTCGGCTGAAGCGCCACCTGCTGTGGCAAGTATCTGTGTTGGGGAGGTTTGCGGTGTCCGTATCAAGCTCCAGGACGAGCCGGGGCCGGATTCGCGGCAGAGGCCGACGTCCGCTCGCCGCCGTGCCGGCGGTCCTGTCGGCGTTGATGGTGATGGCCGGAGGGTGCCATCGGGGGGAGTCCGGTGTCGGCCCCGACGAGCTGCACTCCGCAGAAGCGGAACGGAGTTATCCGAGCCCGCTGCTGGGGGCGGGCGATCTGGGAGCGGACTGGCACGAGGACGACGCGCGAACCGGTCTGGCGTCCTGGCCGTGGGAGCAGGACAGCTGCCCCCACTACAAGAGCAGCGACTACCCGGCCAAGTCGCACCGGCGCGCTGCCGTGGAGCGCTACTACCGGCTGTCTGACGGCTCGTCGCCGGCGCACCACGTCGTGGAGACGTACGAACCTGGATGGGCCGAGCGGAACGTCGAGGACGTCCGTCGGGTCCTCCTGCGGTGCGCGAGCTATCTGGTCCTCGGATCGAAGGTCTCGTTCGACGTCGTCGATCCGCACTATCTGGAGGGCACCGGCATGCTCGTTCGAGGTCGCATCGCGCATGCGGACACCCCGAACACCGTCACGTACTTCGTGATGCTGAGACGAGGCGAGACGGTCTCGACGGTCCGCCTGCCCGATCCGGGCAGCCAGGTCGTGGTGGATCAGATCGCCGCGAGGGCGGTGGCCCGCCTTGGCTGAGCGGAGTCGGCAGGTGCCGCGCCGCTGGGTCATCTCCGCGGCCACCATGTCGTTGGCCGGCGTCGCGACGGCCGCCTTCGGCGCCACGCGCGGTCGCGACGGCGACGGGGTCGGACCATCGCACGGTTCTTCCCCTTCCAGTCCGATCCCCACGACGCCGGCCATCGACCGGATCGACCAGGCGAGGACGCGCATCAAGGCCTACGTGCAGCGCTACGACGGCCACCTGGCGGTCGCGGCACTGGATCGACAGGGGACGGCTGCGGTGACGGTCGGCGCCAAGCGGTTCGAGACCGCCAGCATCGTCAAAGTCAACATTCTCGCCGCTCTTCTGCTGCGTCAGAACCCGCCGGGCAAGGCCCTGGGTTCTGGCACCCGGCGGTTGGCCGAAGCCATGATCGTGTCCAGTGACAACGACGCGGCGGTGGCCCTGTGGCAGCGGATCGAGGGCTCGCGGGGGCTCAACGCCGCCAACCGGGTGCTCGGTCTGCGCGAGACGAAGCCCAACACGCACTGGGGACTCACCACGACCACTGTCGCCGACCAGCTCCGGCTGCTGACCGCGCTGACGTCGCCGACGGGACCGTTGACCCCGCAGGACCGTACCTTCGTCATGGGCCTCATGAAGAAGGTGATCCCCGAGCAGCGATGGGGAGTCACCGCCGCGCGGGAGCCGGGCAGCCGTTCCGAGTACGTCAAGAACGGCTGGGACACCGCTGACGTCGACGGGGGTCGCTGGCTGGTGAACAGCATCGGGCGGATCGTCGAGGCCCGTCACGACTGGCTGATCGCCGTGCTCTCCGACCATCAGGTGAGCCAGAAAGAGGGCATCCGCGTCGTCGAGAAGGCCGCCACGTACGTGCTCAAGGAGCTGCGCGCCGCCACAGCGGACGGCGGCGTCTGACTCGTCGTCGGGAACCTGTCGGAATTCAGCAGCAGTGGTACGCCGTCCGCCCTGTGAGAACTACGCTCTGTCGGGCGCCGCTTCGCGTTGTCTTCGCGCGCCACCACCGTCTCCAGGCGAGGTCCGCATGACTGCCTCCCGCGTTTCCGACTTCTCTCTGGTCGTGTCCGCCGAGGACGGCACGGGCGGAGAAGGCGTCGACGAGTTGGCCGAGATGCTGCGGTTCGCGCTGGCCGAGGCGGGTGCCACTCGGATCGACCAGACGACGACTGGTACCGCGCCGGACGGCACCCGCGGCATCGAGCTGCTCGGCGCAATCGCGTTCATCGTCGCCGCCGTGCAGACCGTTGAGGCCATGACCAAGGTGGTGGAGGCGATCCGTGGCTGCCTCGCCCGCGTCGCCGGCCGCCGCCGACGCGTGCGACTGGCCGTGGCCGGGGTTGAGGTGGAGGTCGCCGCCGACAGCGACGTCGCGCCGATCGTGGCCGCGCTCCTGGCCCAACCCGGCCGGCCCATGACCGGGCTACGGCGGGCACTCGTGGTCGCGAACGCCCGGTACGACGACCCGGCGCTCGCGGCCCTGCGCGCCCCGACCCACGACGCGGACGCGCTCGCCCGGGTGCTCGGCGACCCGGCGATCGGTGGCTTCGACGTCGAGCTGCTGATGGACGCCGACGAGCGCACCGTGCGGCGGCGGGTCGCGGGTTTCTTCGCCGACCGCGACCGCGATGACCTGCTGCTGCTGCATTTCTCCTGCCACGGCGTCAAGGATCCGCACGGCCGGCTCTATCTCGCCGCGCGCGATACCGACCTGACGTCGCTGGGCGCCACCGGGGTGGCCGCCGCATTCGTCAACGATCAGTTGGCGCAGACCCGGTCCAAGCGCGTGATCCTGGTGTTGGACTGCTGCTACAGCGGCGCCTTCAACCGGGGCGTGGCCGCTCGCGCCGACCGGAGCGTCCACATCGGCGACGAGTTCAACACCGGCACCGGCCGGATCGTGCTCACCGCGTCCAGTGCTACCGAGTACGCGTTCGAGGGCGGCGACCTGACCCGCGCGGAGGCTGGCACGTCGGTCTTCACCACGGCGCTGGTCGACGGGCTGGCAACCGGCGAGGCGGACCTTGGCGGCGACGGCGAGATCTCGGTCGACGAACTCTACGACTACACCTACCGGCAGGTCCGTGAGCGGACCCCGGGTCAGACGCCGATGAAGTGGACGTTCGGCGTCGAGGGCAGCCTGACCGTCGCCCGCAGCGTCCGGCCTGCGGCTCTGCCCGAGGCGGTGCTCGCCGACCTGGCCAGTGAGCGGGTGGCCCTGCGACTGGAGGCGGTCACCGCGCTGCGTCGACTTCGCGGCGGACCGAACGCGAATCTCGCCGAGCGGGCCTCGACGGAACTGTGTCGTCTGCGCGACGAGGACGACAGCGCGCGCGTGCGGGTGGCCGCGGCGGCCGCACTGGATGGCACGGCCAGTCCGGTCCCGCCGCCCGCCCCCGCGCCGGGTCTTGACCCGGTACCGAGTCAACGGCCGGCTCGGGCGCGCACTCCGGCAGCGGCGCCGACGGCCATCTCAGACCCGGCATCCACCCCAGCGTCGGCATCGACGCCCAGGAGAGAGCCCACGCCGAAGCCGGCCGCAGCCGCACAGCGCGTTCGAGATGAGCGGCCGGGGGAGGCGTCTGCGACGCCTGGGCGGTGGCCCGCGACGGTGGCGCATCCGACGTTGTTCGCCGTACTGGTGGCCGTCGGTCTGATCGCTGTGGTTCAGGCCGTCGAGATGGTGATCGTCGGCCACGATGTCCGCAACTTCACCGGCATCAACGTGCTCGCCGTGGTCCCGGTCGTCGCGGCGATCGCACTGTTCACGGCTGCGCGGGTGCAGGAGTGGCGTTGGGCGGCCGGGATGGCCGCGGTCCTGGCTCTCACGCTGGGCCAGGCACTCCTGACGCTGTTCAGCGACACCGTCTACGACCACGGTGTGGTGCGTAGCGGTGTCCTGTGGTTCGACGGCAACGCCAGCGCCGAAGGTCCCAATGGGTTTCTGCTTCGGCTGGCGGTCAGCGTGCCGCCGATGCTCTGGTTCGCGCTGGTCGGCCCGGCGTGGTCGCCCCGACGGCGGGCGTGGCGCGGGGTGCGCCATCCCGGCCTGCTGGTGTCCGTCGTCGTCGCCCTCGTCGTGTCGCTGACCGGGGCGGCGATGCTCGACCCGGTTTCCGATGGCAGCTCAAGCGCTTTCGGCCTCATCCGGCCCCAGCACGGTGCCTCCTACCGGCCGAGCGCCGTCGTCGGCCTGGGCAACGTGGCATCGACGTACGCCCAGACCGGCCACAACTGGGCGACCGCGCTGTGGTGCGCCGGTTGGCTGGCGTTGATGATCACCGCGGCTCTCACGCTCGTCTCGCTGATCCGGGGGCGGCGGATCCGCTGGGCGGTCGTCGTCGTCGTCGCGGTCCTTGCCTCGGTCGCCGTCGGGCTCGTCGCGGGTGGTCGCTACGGACCCTCGGCGCAGTACCTCCTCGCCCGGTACCTGGCGGTGATGACCGTCAGCGTGGGCGTCGGTGTGCTCGCGTATGCGCTGTTCGGCGCCCGGCGGGAACCCCAGACGAGCGTCGTTGGCGGGGAGTAGCCCCGGCTCACCCGTCGACGATGCTTCAGTTCCTCATGACAGACCGGCGGCGTTCAGTTGTCCTCGACGAACAGGTTGGCGTAGCGGGCCAGGTAGAGCGGCCAGCCTTCGTCGTGGGCGACGCCGTCGCGGACCGCGGGCCAGCCGGGGCCGTGCCGGTCGAGGTTGCGGTGCTCCAATTCGACCCGGGTGCGTTGGGGGGTTTCGGCGATGAAGGTGACCTCCACTTCGCTGGTGTTGGCCAGGTCGGTTTCGACCTCCCAGGTTGGGCTGATGTCCCAGCTGAACACGACGCGTTTCGGGGGTTCGTAGGCCAGGACCCGGGCCCATCGGCATTCTTCGCCGTCGGCGCTGCGATCGTAGATGTGGCCGCCGACCTTCGGTTCGAAGATGGTCTCGGCGATCCCGGCGCTGAGCAGTGTGTGCTCGCGCGGTTTGAAGTCGCCGAACCGTTCGGTGAACACGGTGAAGGCTCGCTCGATGGGGGCCTGCACGATGATGTGCCGGCGCACGACGACTTCGGCGCTTTCAGTCATGACTCCTCCTCGGTGGGGGTTTCGGCGGCGTCCTGAAAGCCGGTGAGGGCGCGGTTCCAGTACGTGTCGAGCTGGTCTCGAAGGGCGGCGACACCTGCCGGGTTGAGCCGGTAGACCCTGCGGGTGCCGGCGGCGCGGTCGGTGACGAGGCCGGCGTCCTTGAGCACTTTGAGGTGTTGGGAGACCGCCGGCCTGCTGATCGGCAGGACTTCGGCGAGTTCGCCGACGGCGCGGGGTCGTTCGGCCAGGCACGCGACGATGGCGCGCCTCGTTGGATCGCCGAGCGCGTCCCACCCGTCGTCGGCTTGGTAAGTCGCCACGAACGGTAAGCTAGTACTTACCGAAGGCGGGGTCAAGCGGGCCGGACCCGGCGGTCGTGCTCGGCAGCAGAAGAATTCCGATCTTGTACCCATCCGCCCGCGGGTCGGCCTCGAATGCCTCATGACAGCAGCAATCGAGTACAAGCATCTGAGGAGTTCGTATGAAGCGGCGCCTGTTTGCCACGGTCGGCGTAATCGCCGTGCTGGCCCTGTCCGCCTGCGGCGGTACCGACAGTGAGGACACCGCCAGCGGCGCGAGTGCCGCGCCGAGCATGTCCGCCAGCGCGCCGATGGCCTCGGCCTCGCCGTCGATGATGATGTCGGGTCAGTTCGGCCCGGGGTGCGCGGCGGTGCCGACCGACGCGTCCAACCCGGGGAGTTTCGAGGCGATGGCGAAGGTGCCGGTGGCCACCGCCGCGTCCGGCAATCCGCTGTTGTCGACGCTGGTGACGGCGGTGAAGAAGGCCAACCTGGTGGACTCGCTCAACGGCGCGCAGGGCGTGACGGTGTTCGCGCCGACCAACGACGCGTTCGCCAAGATCCCGAAGGCCGACCTGGACAAGGTTCTGGCCGACGACGCCATGCTCAAGAAGATCCTCACCTACCACGTGGTGCCGACCCAGCTGTCCCCGGACACCCTGGCCGGCACCCACAAGACGTTGCAGGGTGACGACGTCACGGTGACCGGTAATGGCACGTCGTTCACCGTCAACGGCACCTCGATGGTGGTCTGTGGGAACGTCTCGACGGCCAACGCCACCGTCTACATCGTTGACACCGTCCTGATGCCCAAGAGCTGAGGGTGCCCACCACCATCGCGCCCCGGCCGGCGACTCGCCGGCCGGGGTCGTCCCGAAGCATGACCGTCGCCCGGGGCCTCGTCGTCGGCGTGCTGAGCGCCGGGGTCACCCTCGGCGTGGCCCATCTCGTCGCGGCGCTGGTCAATCCGGCCGCCGACCCGGTGCTGGCAGTCGGCAGCGTCGCTGTCGACCTCGCACCGCAACCGGTCAAGGCGTTCGCCATCCGCACCTTCGGCACGAACGACAAGATCGCCCTCCTCGCCGGTGTCTACACCCTGCTGGCAGTGAGCGCGGTCCTGCTCGGCGCGGCGACGTTACGACGGCGCCGTTACGGTCTGGCGGGCCTTGCCGCGTTCGCTGCCGTCGGTGTCGCCGCGGCCCTGTCCCGCCCGACGGCGACACTCGTGGACGTCCTGCCGGTCCTGGCCGGCGCCGGCATCGGGATGGCCGCGATGCTGGTGGTGTCTCGCGCCGCCCGGACGGTCCCGGCACCTGGCTCGGGTCGGCCGCGGCTGCTCAACCGCCGGCAGTTTCTGGCCACCACCGCGGGGGCGGCTGTCACGGCCGGCGCCGCGGCAACCACCGGCCAGGCTGTCGGTCGCCGCAGCGCCGCAGGGGCCCGTTCCCGCGCAGCCCTTCGCATACCGCCGCCGACGCAACCCGCGCCGCCGCTACCCGGCGGGGTCTCCGCCGGCGTGGACGGCGTCTCGGCGTTTCTCACCCCCAACCGGGACTTCTACCGGGTCGACACCGCCCTCACCGTCCCGCAGGTCGACGTGGAAACCTGGCGGCTGACAGTGGATGGAGCGGTCGACCGGCCCCGTACCTGGACATTCGACGACCTCCTCGCCCGCGGCCTGGTGGAGCGCGACATCACCCTCAACTGCGTCTCCAACGAGGTCGGCGGCCCCTACATCGGCACCGCCCGCTGGACGGGGATCCCCCTGGCGCCGCTGCTACGCGAGGCGGGCATCCGCGCCGGGCAGAACCAGCTCGTCAGCCGTTCCGTGGAGGGCATGACCATCGGCACCCCGCTCGAGGCGATCCTCGACGGCCGCGACGCGCTCCTGGCCGTGGCCATGAACGGCGAACCCCTGCCCCTGGAGCACGGCTTTCCCGTCCGCATGCTCGTCCCCGGCCTCTACGGCTACGTCGGCGCCTGCAAGTGGCTCACCTCCATGCGGGTGACCACCTTCGACGCGTTCGATCCCTACTGGGTACAGCGCGGGTGGGCCGCCCAGGCGCCCGTCAAGACCGCATCCCGCATCGACACCCCGAAACCCTTCGCCCAACGGCCCGCCGGCCCCGTCATGATCGCCGGTGTCGCCTGGGCGCAACGTCGCGGGATCACCGCCGTCGAGGTGCAGATCGACGACGGGTCGTGGCGGCAGGCCCGCCTCGCCGACGGCCCCTCACCGGACCTGTGGCGGCAGTGGACCTACCGCTGGGACGCCACACCCGGCAGCCACACAGTGCGCGTACGGGCCACCGACGCCACCGGCGCCACCCAGACCGACCAACGGGCCGCGCCCTTCCCGGACGGCGCGACCGGCTGGCACAGCACCACCGTCACCATCACCTGAGCTGGTGCGCCGGACGGGTCGCCGTCCGGCCCCGAAAAGAAACCGGGCCGGGACCAATCCGCTGGACGGGAGGCGACGAATCCCCCACGACAGCACCTGAGCATCGACGCCGTACCCAGGCGGAGACGGAGATTTGTTGTGAGATTGTCCCGAGCCCTGCTCACCGTGCCCGCGGCCGCCCTGGTCCTCGCGTTTCCGGGCGTTGCGCACGCCGACGAGAGCGTGCAGGTCCAGTTGCAGGACCTCAACGAGACCGGTGCGACCGGTACCGCCACGTTGACTGCCACGAGCGGCGGTGACCTGAAGGTCATGATCCGGTCGAAGGGCATGACACCGAACTCGCCGCACGCCCAGCACGTGCACGGCGCAGCGAACGGCATGGACTTCCACTGCCCGGACAAGTCCGCCGACGCCAACGGCAACGGCTACGTCAGCACCGAAGAGGGCCTCAAGATGTACGGGGACATCTTCATCTCGTTGACCACCACCGGGGACACGACCAAGGCCAGCGGCCTGGCGGTGGACCGGATGCCGACGGCCGACGCGAAGGGCAACCTCAGTTACGAGCGCACCATCCCCGCCGCGGACCTGCCCCAGGGCACTATCGCGCACCTGAAGGACCTGCACCTCGTGCAGCACGGCATCGACGCCAACAACAACGGCAAGTACGACATGGAAGCGCTCGGGGAGTCCACGTTCGCCAAGTCCGTCGGCGTCAACGGCATCCCCGCCGAGGCCACCGACCCCGCGACGTGCGGCATGGTCAGCGGCGCGGCCGCCGGCTCCGTACCCGCAGGGGGTGTCGCCACCGGCGACGGCAGCACCTCCGACGGATCGCCGATGATGATCTACGCCGTGGGTGGCCTCGCGCTGCTCGGCGCGGCCGGTGCGATCGTCGCGCGTCGCCGGCTCGCCGGCGAGCGCTGAGCCGACGGCGATCGTGATGGACACCGGCGACGCACCAGTGCCGGCCGGCCGTCGCCGGGGGCGCCACGCGCTCCTGGCGGCGGCCGGCATCCTCACCGTGACAGCGGCCCTGACGATCGGTGTCGCAGTCGCCGACCGGAGCGGCGACCCACCCCGACCCGACGCGTCCGCTGCGGCCCCAGCCGCGAACGCGTCGCCTGTTCCGGCGAGCGGGCCGGGGGAGTTGACCACGGGACCGCTGATGGCCGGCTCGCCGCCCACGCGGGTGTCGATCCCGTCGCTGAAGGCCACCGCCACCATCGTCGCCCTCGGCCTGCAGGCGGACGGCGCGATGCAGGTTCCGGACAGCGCCACCGACGTGGGCTGGTTCACCAAGGCGCCGACGCCCGGCGCTCTCGGCCCGGCCGTGCTGGCCGGGCACGTGAACTGGAAGGGTCACCGCGGGACGTTCTTCGACCTGGGCAAGCTGACCGTCGGCGCCGGGATCACCGTCGACCGTCAGGACGGCAGCACCGCGATGTTCACCGTCACGAAGGTCGAGCAGCATCCCAAGGACCGCTTCCCCACCGCTGGGGTGTACGGGGCGACCGACCACGCGGCGCTACGCCTGATCACCTGCGGCGGCGAGTTCGACGACACCACCCAGCACTACCGCGACAATGTCATCGTCTACGCCCGCCTCGCCCACGCTCATCCCGCCTAAGCACGAGTGCGGCGGCACACCGAACCGTCGCCAGCACAGGAGAGGACATGCCGAGAATGAGCGGTGACCCGGAACAGGGGCGGCGGCTGCGTTCGGTGCCGCCGGACACCGCGACCCCGCCGACCGCCGACGAGCTGCTGCAGCGGGTGGCGCGGGGTGACGAGGCGGCGTTCGCCACGCTGTACGACGCCATGGCGGGCCGGGTCCTCGGGCTGGCCCGGCGGGTCGTCCGCGATCCGGCGCAGGCCGAGGAGGTGACGCAGGAGGTGATGGTCGAGGTGTGGCGCACCGCCGGCCGCTTCGACGCCGCCCGCGGCTCGGCCTCGGCGTGGATCCTGACCATGGCGCACCGCCGCGCGGTGGACCGGGTGCGCTCCGAACAGGCCCACACCAACCGCACCCAGCAGGTCGCCGCGACCGAGACACACGTCCCCTACGACGAGGTGGTCGAGGATGTGACCGCCCGGTTGGAGCGGGAACAGGTCCGCCGGTGCCTGGACCGGTTGACGCCGGTGCAGCGGGAGTCGGTGACCCTGGCCTACTACGGCGGTCACACGTACCGAGAGGTCGCCGAGAAGTTGCAGACGCCACTGCCGACGGTGAAGACGCGGATGCGCGACGGACTGATCCGGATGCGCGACTGCCTGGGCATCGAGATGGAGGGACGGGCATGAGCGCCGATGTGCACACCCTCGCTGGTGCGTACGTCCTGGACGCGGTCGACGACGTCGAGCGGGCTGCGTTCGAGCGGCACCTGGCCGAGTGCGAGCCGTGTCGGGTCGAGGTGGCCGAGTTGCGGGAGACCGTCGCACGCCTCGCCGACGACACCGTCGTCGAGGCGACCCCGCCAGGCTTGCGGGAGCGGACCCTCGCCCAGGCGGCCCGCACCCCGCAGCTGCGCGTCAGCGCCGCGGGTGCCAGCGGCGGACGGCGGGCAGGCAGGTGGCGGCAGCTCACCGTGGCCGCCGCGGCGGCCGTCCTCGTGGCCGGCGGCGCGAGCGCGGTCACCTGGACCGTCAGCAACGATCGGATCAGTGACGAGCAGGCAAGCAGCGACCAGGCCCGGCAGATCGCGGCCGTCCTGGACGCCCCGGACGCCCGGGTGTTCGAGCGGTCGCTGCAGCCCGGTGGTGCTGCCACAGTGGTGGTCTCCCGCGACCGGGACCGCGGTGTGGTGCTGCTGCGCGACCTGCCCGCGCCCGGTGCCGGGCGGATCTACGAGCTCTGGCTCATCCGTGGTAGCGAGCCCCGCAAGGTGGGACAGCTCGCCGAGGGGGACACGGCGTCGACCACTGTCATCGGCCCGGTCGGCGAGGCGGGCACGTTCGGGGTGTCCAATGAGCCCGTCGGCGGCTCGGTCACGCCGACGCGGATCCTGGGTACGGTCAAGCTGAGCTGAGCTGGGCCGCGCTGCCGTCACACCGGCAGCCGGCCCGGCCCTGTCCGCTGCCCGAACTTTGGTGCTTCTGGTCACCCTCACCCATCCGGACGGCGGACCGCTCCGAATCACTCGCATGGATGACGAGTTGCTCGCCGGCCGGTACCGCAGGCTCCTGCTGATCGGGGACACCGCGACCCCGGGGCGGGTCTGGCTGGCACGCGACGAGGTGCTCGACCGGCAGGTCGCGCTCAAGCAGATCACCCTGCCGGGATGGGTGAGCGACGCCGAGCGGTCCCGGCTGCGGGACAGGACGCTCGGGGAGGTAGGCGGCCTGGCCGCTCTGGATCATCCAGGTGTGCTCGGGATGTGGGACGTGCTGAGCACCGACGGATATCTGTGGCTCGTCATGGAGCACGTACCCTCCCGGTCCCTGTCCGAGGTGGTTGCCACCGACGGTCCGCTGGCACCGGCGGAGGTGGCGCGGGTCGGCCTGCACCTGATCGCCGCACTGAGTGCCGCCCACGCGAGGGGAGTGACGCATCGGGAGATCCGGCCGCAGAACGTGTTGCTCGCCGACGATGGGCGGGTCATGCTCGGCGGATTCGGTCTGTCGATCTTCGACACCCGGGATCCGGCGACCGTCACCGCGGCGAGCCTGTCGACGGTCCAGTACACCGCGCCGGAGCGGGCCCGCGACGGGAGGGCCACCCCCGCCACCGACCTGTGGGCCCTCGGCGCGACGCTCTACCTGGCCACGGAGGGCCGCCCCCCGTGGAGTCGGCAGTCGACACTGGCCATGCTCGCCGCCCTGGCCACCGAGGCGCCGGACCGGATGACCGTCGCGCCGCTCGAACCCGCGATCACTGGTCTCCTGCTGCGCAACCCCCGCCAACGTCTCTCCGCGCAGGAGGCCCGCGACCAGCTGGAGCAGGTGGCCGCGGCGACGCCCGCGCCGGCACCGCGAGCGCGCCGCTGGCCGCGGGTACGCGCTGCGTCGCGCCGTCGGCCCCGGGCCGTCACGCCGACGGCTCCGGTCGCTGCGGACGCGATCACCACAATGGTCATTCCGGTCCTCGCGCCCACCACCCGCGATCGGACGACCGGCTGGGCATTCGCCGGCGCCGTGGTGGGCCTGCTGGGGGTCGTGGCCGTCGTCGTCACGGCAACCGGCGCCGTGATCGGCGGCTGGCGCGGCCAGGACAGCCCTCCGGCGGCCGAACCAGGCGGTGTGGCCGCCGGCGTGGTGGAGCCGACCGTGACGGCACCGCCGGCCCACCCTTGCCTGGACGATGCCGCCTCCAGCGAAGCCGAGCCTCTGCGGGAGCCCAGCACGCCGCTGCCGTATGCCCTGCCGAACGGGTGGGCGTGGCACCAGGACCCCGCCGGCTTTCTGCTGGCGGTGCCCGAGGGGTGGACCCGGCACACCGAGGGCGTCCTGGTCTGCTTCCGAGACCCCGCCGAGGTGCGGGCCATCGCCGTCGACCCCGCCGCCACAGCGTCTTCCGTACCGTCGAAGCGGTGGGAGGCCGCCGAGCGCGACGCGCTGACCTCCGGGGCGCTCGCCGGCTACCAGAAGATCAGCATCGGGCCGGTCATCCGCCCGGGCGGCGCTGCGGAGTGGGAGTACACCTGCGAGCAGGCCGGCGGGGTGCGGCTGCACGCCCGCCGGCTGTTGGTCAACGAGAGCAGGGCCCGCGCCTACAGCCTGTCCTGGATCACCCAGGACAGCCAGTGGAACGAGACCGAGCCCTTCCAACGACTGGCCCTCGCAAGCATTCGCCTTGACTGACGCGGCGGCGACCGGTCACTGCCGCAGGAGCAGGGCGAGATCGAGGACCACGTGTCCGTTGAACGCGCCGGTCGTCTGAGCCGCGCCGGTGAGCAGGTCGACCCGGTACAGCCGGGAGCCGGCGATGCCGTTGAGGACGGCGTAGGCGTTGTTGGCCACGGCGCGGTCTCCACTCAGTTGGCTGTGGATGTCGAAGCCTGCTTGGAGGTTCGCGTTGACTCCGAGCGCGCCGGTGGCGGCCAGTTGCCCGGAGTTGGCGGGAGATTGCAGGGCAACCTGGTCGAGGGTGGTGTCGATGTCGAACAGGGTGGTAGCGGTGGCGGGGTTGAGGTCGTTGTTGGTGTACGCCGCACCGGTGACGCCGACGGCGGTGGTGCTGGGCGGGTAGGTGAGGGGGCCGTCGACGACTGTCGTGCCGCCGGGGTTGATGTTGTGGCGCAGGTTCTGGGCGGTGTCGCTGATGATCCGGAGTCGGTCGGCGGCGGGGTTGAAGTCGACGCCGAACGAGGTGCCGTTCAGTGCGACGGTCAGTTGGCTGACCTTCGTGGCCGCGGCGGTGCGCGTGTTCAGCGCGTAGACGCCGCCGGTGTTGCCGACGCCGTAGAGCTGGCGGTCCTGGACGCGAAAGTCGATGCCGATGAGGACTTCGCTGCCGGGCAGGTCGACCGGGCCGATGGTGCAGGCCAGGGCGGGGCGGTTGGCGGCGAACTTGATCAGCTGCTGTCCGTCGGTGAGGCCGATGGCGACGAGCCCGTTGCGGCCTCCGGCGTTCAGCAGGTCCCACAGCAGGGTGCAGGTCCCATTGGCCAATGCGGGCAGGCCGCGCCCCGGGAGGCTCGCTGCTGTGCTCTGGCTTGGTTGGGCGGCGGTGACTGGCGTCGCGGTGATCCCGATGCTGACGACCATCATCGTGGCGGCTACGAGCAGCCCTCGGCGAAGCGTACGGTGCATGAGAGGCACTTCCTTGATCAGATGCACCGACGGACTCCTCGGCGGAATCCGACGCCGTTGCCGGCGACGGTGCAGGGATGAATTCCCTGCTCAGAGCCTATGTAGAGGCGATCCGCAGCATCTGTCGGGATTCGGCCTTTCCTTCAACTTTCGCACCTTCTGCACGGTGCAGTCGTGGTGATGGTCCTGAACGGAATGACAGCTCGGCGGATTGAGGGCAGGGCCGGCAGAACAATCCGGCTCGGGGCGTTGGCGCCCTGAGCCGGATTGTTCTGTAGCTGTCGGTCGTGCCTGTCAGGTGACGTTGATGTCGCTGCACCACATGTAGGTCTGGTCCAGGTGCGACGCCCTCCAGAGCACGAACAGGATGTGGTTCCCGCTGCGCGACGGGAGCGAGACGTTGAACGAGATGTTCTGCGCCGGCGCGTAGCGCCCGGTCGTCGTGATCAAATCGAGGTTGCCCCACCCGAGCTTCTGGGTGGATGGGTTGAACCCCTGCTTGGTGACGTAGACCTGGAAGTAGTCAGCGCCGTGGCTGGCCTGGTCGTACAGCTGGACCGTGAGGTTGCGGCTGACGGTGGTCGTCTTCCACGCCCCGGGCTGGTTCACGCTGTCGTTCCTGGACAGGGCGTTGCTGCACAGTTGCCCGTCCGGGGTGCGAGCCTGGTACTGGCCGCCGAGGCCGTCGCGCAGCTGGCTCATCCAGTTCCACATGGTGTCGGGGTTGGCCTGGAACGCCCGCCAACACATCGGGTCCTGCTGCTGCATGGCGGGGTTCATGTGCTGGTTGCCCCAGGCTTTCCAACATTGGTAGGCGCGACTCATCGGGTTGATGATCGTGCCGTGCGCCTGGGCCGCCCCGGTGAAGGGCAGCATGCCGGCCACGATGGCGAACACCATGACGAACGCTCGCAGGGACCGACGGACTGGTGACCGGGATCGTCCGCCGGATCGATCGGACTTGAGTGAACGCACTGTTCATCCTCCGCTCTTCGGGCTTGCAGATCAGTGTGGGAACGCTCCCAAACCAACTGTTGCATCTATCGGATTAAATATCAATGCTTATCTATCTATGGTCGGATGTGGATCGAGGTGACCGGGGTGTCCGCAGCCGCCCGGTTCGGATCCGGGTGCGACTGACGACCGCGCCATCGGCCGCCCGGAATGGTCACAGGCCTGCTGCGGCGTCGTATCGGCGGCGCTGGTCGGCCATCTCCGACTCGGTCAGCGCCTCCTTGAGCGCCAGGTCCGCGTACTTGGGCGGGAGCATCTGCCGCACCCGGTCGGTGAACATGACCTCCTCGGTCGCCTCGACCACCTGGATGCCCGCAGGCTCGGTGGACATGTCCATGATCACGGGACCGGCCAGTTTGACCGCCACGTCCCACGGGCGCTTCTGTTCGGCGACCCCGCAGAGGTGGAAGCCGTAGACCGTCTGCACGTCGGCGAGCGCGGTGGCCCCGGTCGGCTCGTAGCCGTAGACGCGGACCCCGCAGATCACCGCCGGCTTCTCCGTGGTGGCCGCCTGCTGGGCTCCGTGTCCGGTGTGGTTGTGCTGCCCCGGGTCCGCCTGCTCGAGCGTGGTGCGCATCCGGGCCGTGATCTGCGTTTGCAGATCCGCCGGCTGCGCCTCCGGGCCGGCCCGGTTGACCAGTACGACCGCGCTGGCCGACACCACCAGCAGGATCGCCGCCACCCACACGAAGCGGTTCCGGTACCAACCCGCGAAGTTCTCTCGGGAAATCATGATTGCTTCTCACCTCGTCGCCGGTTCTGGTGCTGGCAGGCCGAATCGGACGCCCCCCGGCGGGTCAGGCATCGAGCGCGTCGGTCGTCGGGGACACGTGTCGGGGTGTACCGACGGCGGGCGAGGATGATTGCCCGGCAAGGCGCCCGTCGTCGTAGAGATGGCCCGGCGATCCGGCAGGCGAGCGTCCGCCAAGGGCGGCGCGCTGCCGGCGCTGCGATGCTCCCGTGCTGGCCGTTCCCAGCGCGGTTGCCCCCGCGCTGCGGCGATATCAGCCATTCCAACACGTCTGGGCCGGCTCTGGCAACATCGACAAGCATCAGCGTGGATTTGACCCGGCCGCCCGCACCGTCGTCGCGCGCGAGTGCTCATCGCCGCACCGCCGCCGGCCTCCTCGAACGGATCTGCGGCGAGCGCATCCGGGATCGGATAGGGTCCGTTACACCCTACTTGCCGTACATGAGGGGAAAATATGAGCCGCTTGCCCTATGTGAACCCCGCCGATGCCCCGGCCCCGGTCCGCGACGCGTTGCAGGCTGCGCTTCCCCTGAACTTCTTCCGCGTCATGGCGAACGCCGAGACGGCGTTTCCGGACTGGATGCGCTGGGGCGGCACGCTGCTCACGGACCTTGCCCTCGACCCACTGCTGCGCGAAATAGCGATCCTGCGAGTCGCCCAGCTGAGCGATGTCACCTACGAGTGGGTTCAGCACGAGCCCATCGCCCGCTCCGTCGGCGCCACGGAAGAGATGATCCACGCGCTCGGGCGCGACGAGATCGGGGACGAATGCTTCACGTCAGACCAGCGGATCGTCCTGCGTTTCACCACCGAGGTCGTCCGTGACGTCTGCCCGCCCGACGACACCACCGCCGCACTGACCGGGCTGCTCTCCCCGCGCGAGGTGGTCGAACTCCTGATGGTGATCGGGCAGTACATGATGATCGCCCGGGTCGCAGCGGTCACGGACCTGGACGTCGACAAGCCCATGGGAGCCGCCGTCTACGGTGCGCGGGCCTGACTAATGTCATGAGTACCTGTGCACCCCGCATTGAACGTCGTGACTAAGCGCACTGGAGCCCACCACGTCCCGTCGATGAGACTCGATTCAACGCCGGAACAACAGCCGGCCGAGTTCGAGGGGCGGCGAGACGGTGGACGAACGCTACGACAGCTACTGCGCCGCGGATCGGCTGTTCTACGACTCGCTCGGCAGCGCCGTCGCACAGCCCGTCTTCCCGGCCGCCGACCGGCCGACGCCGACCGGCTGGCGCCGCGAGCCGCTCGACGACTGGCTGATCTACGCGCCCGACGGCGGCTCGCTGCCGCAGCAGGGCTGGAAGATTCATGTGTCGGCGGGTCTGGCGAACGCCGAGCGGGTGCTGGACACGGTCTGGAACTACTGCGTCCCCCGCGGCCTGTCCTTCAAGTTCCTGCGCGGGCCGCGCACGCTTCTGCTGCGCAATTCCAAGTACGCCGCCCGGGCCGCCAGCGGCAAGTTCATCACTGTCTATCCGCGCGACGATGCGGAGCTGGAGCTGGCCTGCAAGGAGCTCGACGAACTGCTCACCGGCGAGACCGGGCCGTACATCCTCAGTGATCTCCGCTACGGCGCCGGCCCGGTCTACCTGCGTTACGGCGGCTTCGCCGCCCGCTACTGCCACTCGCCCGACGGCCAGGTGGTGCCGGCGATCGAGGACGACGGCGGCACGCTGGTGCCGGACCGCCGGGAGCCCGTCTTCCACGTACCGTCCTGGGTCACAGTGCCCGACTTCCTCGGCCCGCACCTGGCCGCCCGGAGCGGCACCAGCACCAACCAGGTGCCGTACCGGATCGAGCGGGTCATCCACTTCTCGAACGGCGGCGGGCTGTACGTGGGCAGGGACCTGCGTACCGACACCGAGGTGGTGCTGAAGGAGGCCCGACCGGACGCCGGCCTGGACGCCGACGGCACCGACGCCGTCGCCCGGCTGGCCCGCGAGGCGCAGGCTCTGCGGCAACTCGCCGACCTGCCGCAGGTGCCTCGGGTGCACGACGAGTTCGTCCTCGGCGAGCACCGCTTCCTCGCGCTCGAGTTCATCGAGGGCCGACCGCTGAACAAGGTGCTGGTCGACAGGTACCCGCTGATCGACGCCGACGCGACCGACGGCGACCGGGCGGCGTACGCCCGATGGGCCCGCCAGATCTACGAGCAGGTCGAATCCGTCGTGGCGGCAATCCACGAGCGCGGTCTGGTCTACGGGGACCTGCACCTGTTCAACATCATGATTCGGCCGGACGACCGGGTCGCCCTTGTCGACTTCGAGGTGGCCGCTCCGATCGCCGGGCACCGCCGACCCGGGCTGCGCAACCAGGGCTTCGCGGCACCGAGGGACCGCAGCGGGCCGGCGGTCGACCGGTACGCCCTGGCGTGCCTGCGGTTGGCGCTGTTCCTGCCACTGACCCAACTGGTCCGGCTCGCCCCGGCGAAGGTGACTCACCTGGCCGACATCATCGCCGCGAACTTTCCGGTGCCGAGGTCCTTCCTCGATCCGGCGGTCGAGGAAATCACCGGTCAGCCGCGGGTCACAGCGGACCCGCGAGGGACTCTCGGCGCCGATGACTGGCGCACCATGCGGGATCGGCTGACCACGGCGATCGTGGCCAGCGCCACCCCCGAGCGCGACGACCGGCTCTTTCCCGGTGACATCGAGCAGTTCCGCAGCGGCGGCCTCAACCTCGCCCACGGGGCGGCGGGAGTGCTGTACGCGCTCGACAAGAGCGGTGCCGGCCGGTGGCCCGAGCACGAAGACTGGCTGGTGCGGCGGGCGACATCGCCCCCGTCCGGCACCCGCTGCGGCTTCTACGACGGGCTGCACGGCGTCGCCTACGCACTCGTCCACCTCGGACGCCGACAGGACGCGCTGGACGTTCTCGACATCTGCCTGCGGGAACCCTTGGACGGGCTCGACCACAGCCTGGCCAGCGGCCTGTCCGGGATCGCGCTCAACCTGGCCGAGGTGGCCGCGCGTACCGGGGAGGTGTCGCTGCGCGACGCCGCGTGGCGGGCCGCCGAACAGGTGATCGGGCGGTTGGCCGACGACCCGGGCCCGGACGTCAGCGGCGGACGCAACCCGTACGCCGGGCTGTTGCGGGGCCGGACCGGACCAGCGCTGATGCTGTTGCGGCTCTACGAGCTCAGCGGCGACGACGAGCTGTTGGAGCACGCCGCCACGGCGTTGCGTCAGGATCTGCGTCGGTGTGTGCTGCGCCCGGACGGTGCCCTGGAGGTCAATGAGGGCTGGCGCACCATGCCCTACCTGGCCCACGGCAGTGTCGGTATCGGGCTGGTCCTCGACCAGTACCTGCGCCACCGCGCCGACGACCGGTTCGCCGAGGCGAGCGCGGGGGTCCGCCGCGCGGCGCGCTCACCGTTCTACGCCCAGTCCGGGCTCTTCGCCGGCCGCGCCGGGATCATCGCCTACCTCGCCGCCTCGACCGACGACGCCGACCGCCGCGAACTCCGCGCGCAGCTGGACCGGCTGACCTGGCACGCGCTGCCGTACCGGGAGGGGATCGCATTCCCCGGTGAGCAGTTGCTGCGGCTCTCCATGGACTTCGGCACCGGCACCGCCGGCGTGCTGTACGCGCTGGCCAGCGCGCAACACGACCGGCCGCCGGTGCTGCCCTTCCTCGCGCCCCTTCCGGGCGCGAAGAGACTCCCCCGCGACAGCGGGGGCGACCTGATCGGCGAACGGAAGGAAGGGAGGTGAACGACATGGCACTTCTGGACCTCCAGGGCCTGGAGATGGCTCCGGCCGACCGCACCGGTGGCGGTAGCCGGGCGAGCCTGCTGCTCTGCGGCGACAGCTCGCTCTCCGTCACGACCTGCAACTGATCCACCACACGTGGGGCCCTGGGTGGGTAGACGTGCCGACCCAGGGCAACCGCGTACCAACGGGAGGACCGATGCCGACGTTCGCCGTGGGGGACAGGCTGCTGCGGCAGACGGTCCTGGCGGGCGGCGGCTGGACCGCCGGACTCGCGGCGGTCGCGCTGCTCGGTGCGGCCGCCGAACTGTTGCTACCCGCGGCGCTGGGCCGCGCCGTCGACGCCGCCCTCACCGGCGGCTCCGGCTGGTGGGCGGTGTCCGCCTGCGCCCTCGTCATCGTCCTCATCTGCGTCGATACCCTGACGGACCTGGCCAGCGGGTTCGGCGCGGCGCGCGCCACCGCCGGGCTGCGCCGGCGGCTACTGCGTCACCTGTTCGCCCTGGACGTCCGCGCCACCCGCCGACACCCGGTGGGTGACCTCGTCGGCCGACTGGTCGGCCAGGCCGCCGACGCGGGACAGGCCGGCAACGCCGTGGTCCTGGCCATCGTGGCGGTGCTTCCGCCGCTCGGCAGCGTCGTCGCGCTCACCATCATGGAACCGGTCCTCGGGGTCACCCTGCTCGCCGGTCTCGGCCTGCTCGCCGTCCTCATGCGCGCCTTCGTGGCCGACGCCTCGACTGCGACCGCCGGGTACCAACGGGTGCTCGGCAGCATCGCCGGCCGACTACTGGAGTCGCTGACCGGTGCCCGCACCATCGCCGCCGCCGGCACCACCCGTCGCGAGGAGGACCGGGTGCTGGCGGCCCTACCGGAGCTGGACCGGCACGGCCGGCGCACCTGGCGACTGCTGGCCCGCGCGAGTGCGCGCACCTCGGCCGTGGCACCGCTGCTGAACCTGAGCGTCATAGCGGTCGGCGGCTACGCCCTGACCGCAGGTTGGCTCACGCCGGGTGAACTGGTCGCCGCGGTCCGGTACGCGGCCATCGGCGCCGGGCTCGGTGCAGTGCTCGCCACCCTGAACCACCTGGTCCGCAGCCGCGCGGGAGCGCACCGGGTCGCCGAACTGCTGACGCAGCCCGCCACGCCGGCAGGTGATCGCCGGCTTCCACCCGGCGGCGGCGCTCTGCGGCTGCGGGGGGTGTGCGTGTACGCCGACGACGGCCGGCCCATCCTGGACGGCGTCGACCTGGACGTGCCGGCCGGCGCGACAGTGGCGGTCGTCGGCGCGTCCGGTGCCGGCAAGTCGACCCTGGCGGCCGTGGCGGGACGGCTGTACGACCCCGACGGCGGTGAGGTGCGACTGGACGGGGTGCCGCTGCGGGACCTGGACGCGGCGACGCTGCGCCGGGCCGTCGGCTACGCCTTCGACCGGCCGGTGTTGATCGGCGCGACAGTCCACGACGCGATCGGCTTGGCGCTGCCGGTCGACTCGGCGGCACCGCCGGCCGATCGGAGCCCGGCCACGCCGGACGTTCTGCGGGCGGCCCGGATGGCGGCGGTCGCCGACGTGATCGACCGTCTACCCAGCGGCTACCGCACCCCGCTGGTGGACACCCCGCTCTCCGGGGGCGAGACCCAACGCCTCGGCCTGGCCCGCGCGTTCGCCGCTGAGCGGCTGCTCATCCTGGACGACGCTACGTCGAGCCTCGACACCGCTACCGAACACCGGATCACCGAGGCGGTTCTCGGACGCGCTGGGGGACGTACCCGACTGGTGGTCACCCACCGAACCGCGGCGGCCGCGGCGGCCGACCTCGTCGCCTGGCTCGACGGCGGTCGGCTCCGCGGCGTGGCGCCGCACCGGCACCTGTGGGCCGAAGCGGACTACCGTGCCGTCTTCCAGCCGGCCGGCGGTGGATCGTGAGCCGTCCCGGCGTACGCCGAGTGACCTGGCGGGCGCTGCGGGCCCGCCGGCGGGAGCTCGCCGGGCTCGGCGGCTGGTCGCTCGTCGAGTCGCTGCCCGCGCTGCTCGCCGGCTACCTGGTCGCCCGCGCCGTAGACGAGGGTTTCCTGGCCGGACGTCTGCTCAACGGCCTGGCCTGGTTGGGGGTCCTCGCCGTGGCCGTCCTGGTCGGCGCCGCGGCCACCGGTCGGACGTACCGGAGCCTCGGCGGGGTGGTCGAGCCGTTCCGCGACGACGTGGCCGCCCAGGTGATCCGGGGCGCGCTTCGTGACGCCACCCGGGCGGGCGGCCGCCCGGACAGCGCCGCCGTGACCCGGCTGACGCACCAGATGGAGATCATCCGCGACACCTTCGCCGGTCTGCTGATGGTGACCCGCGGTTTCCTCTTCTCCGCTGGCGCGGCCCTGCTCGGCCTGTTCGCCCTGGCACCGGTGGTGGCGGCGCTGGCGGTCGCGCCGCTGGTCGCCGGTCTGGTCGTGTTCCTCGCCGCGCTGCCGGCGATGGTCACGCACCAGCGCGCATACGTCCGGGCCGGTGAGCAGCTCGGCCAATCGGCCGCGACCGCCCTGGCCGGTCACCGTGACGTGCTGGCCTGCGGCGCGCAGACACGCGTGTCGGAGGAGGTGGCACGCTGGGTGTCGGCGCAGGCCGCCGCCGAACGCATGCTCGCCCGGATGGCGGCGATCCGCAGTCTCAGCCTCGGCATCGGCGGCTGGCTGCCACTGCTGGTGCTGGTCGTGACCGCCCCGTGGCTGGTCGAGCGTGGTCTCACCGCCGGCGCGGTGCTGGGCGCGCTGATCTACGTCTCCACCGGTCTGCAACCCGCGCTGCACACCCTGGTGCAGGGCCTCGGCGGCGGCGGGCTCCGCTACGCGGTCACACTGGAGAACATCCTGCGCGCCTATCCGGTCTCCGACGACCAGCGTCCGTCAGCCCTCGCCGCCCGAATGCCCCGCTGCCGACCACCCACCGGTGCCGCCGGCAACCCGCCAGCCGTCGAGGTCCGGGAACTGACCTTCGGCTACGGCCCGCGCGCCCGGCCCGTCCTGCGGAACTTCTCGCTGACACTTGACGATCGGGAGCATCTCGCCGTGGTGGGGCCGAGCGGTGCGGGCAAGTCCACACTGGCCGCCCTGGTGGCCGGTCTGGTGCCGCCGCAGGCGGGCACTGTCCACCTGGCCGGCACGGCGGTCGCCGAGGTCGAGCCGGCCGTTCTCGCCCGGATGCGAGTGCTGGTGCCCCAGGAGGCGTACGTCTTCACCGGCAGTTTCGCCGACAATCTCCGCTACCTTCGCCCGGATGCCGATGACCACGCGCTGGAGGACGCCCTCGACACGCTCGGCGCGCGTCCCCTGGCGACCCGACTGGGCGGCCTGGGCGCGCCGGTCGCGCCCGCCCTGCTCTCCGCCGGCGAGCGGCAACTCATCGCGGCGGTCCGGGCCTGGCTGGCACCCGCCCCGCTGGTGGTCCTCGACGAGGCGACCTGTCACCTGGACCCGGCGCTGGAAGCGACTGTCGAGACCGCCTTCACCCGGCGACCCGGCAGCCTCGTGGTGATCGCACACCGGATCAGTTCCGCGCTGCGGGCAGGTCGGGTGCTGGTCCTCGACGGCGACGAGCCCGTGGTGGGGACGCACGACCAGTTGCTGGCCGGCTCGGCCACCTACCGGGCGCTCGTCGGCTGCTGGGACGACTCGACGGTGCCGTCCCCGGCGGCGGCGGCGCGGCAGGGCTGAACCCCGCGCATCCGCGCCGGTCAGATCCAGCCCGCCTCGCCGGCCATCCGTACGGCTTCCACCCGGGTACGCGCGCCCACCTTCCGGGCGATCCGACCGAGATGGTTGCGGACGGTGCCACGAGTGAGCCCGAGCGACGCTGCCACCTCCGCGACCGGCGCCCCCGCTGCCGTCAGCCGCAACACCTCCGTCTCGCGGCTGGTCAGGGGGCCGTCCGAGCGCAGCGCCGCGACGACGAGATCCGCGTCGAGGACGGGCTCCCGGCGGGCGAGCCGACGGATGCCGTCGATGACCCGCTGGGGGGCGGCGTCACTGCGCAGGATGCCGACCGCCCTGGTCGGGCACAGCATGCCTCGCAGCCGCCGGGCCCGATGTGGGTGAGCCAGCACCAGGACGGGGCACCGGCCGAGGCGGTCGGGATCGACTCCCTCGACGAAATCGAGATCGGCCACCACCACGTCGGGGCGTTGGGCGCGGACGGCAGCGGAGACCTCGTCGCCGCGATCCACCTCCGCCACGACACGGATGTCCTCCTCGGCGGCGAGGACGAACGACAGCGCGCCCAGAACCAGGGCGCCGTCCAAGGCGAGCAGGGTACGGATCACGATGAACCTTCCCGCACTCCGATGAGTGATCACAGAACGTCAACATTCAAACACGCATCCGGTGGGGCCGCACGGCGACGGGGGCGGGTCCGGAGGACATGTCCGGACCCGCCCCGACGATCACAACCAGCCGTTACGCCGCGCGCGCGACACCGCCTCCAACCGGTTGCGAGCCCCGGTCTTGCGCAGAATCACCGACAGGTGATTGCGCACCGTCCCGTGCGCCAGGTAGAGGCGGACGGCGATCTCCTTCAGGGGCAGACCCTCGGCCGCCATCCGCAGCACGTCCATTTCCCGATGCGTCAACGGCATCTCCGGGGGACTCAGCACCGCGACCGCCGCTGCCGGGTCGATCGCCCGCTCCCCGGCCGCGAGCGCGCGGATCGCCCGCACCAACTCGGCCAGCGAGCTGTCCTTGCCGACCAGGCCGCGTGCGCCGGCTGCCAGCGCCGCCTCCACCAGCGCCGGACTCCACCGAGGGCTCATCGCCAACACGGCGGCGTGCGGCGCCTCGACGTCGATCCGGGCGACCATCTCCACCGGGTCGGGCAACTCCGGTGTCAGGGCCAGCACCACTACCTGTGGTCGGCACCGCCGGACCACCGTCAACAACTCGCCGACTCCCTCGACGTCGGCGACCACCTCCATGTCCTCCTCGCGTGACAGCGCGGCGCAGAGCGCCCCGCGGAGCAAACCCATGTCCTCGGCGACGACAACGTGGATCACCACGTTTTCTCCGATCTCAGGTACGCGTCACGACGGCCACCGACCCCGGAACGTCCACGGGTTGGTCAGGGCGGTCGTGCGCTACAGACGGGTGGGCGTCGGCCCACGGCACCGTCACGGCGGACGGGCGCGGACACTGATCGACCGACCAGTGGTGGAACAGCCGCTCGGGCCAGCCACCGGGGTCGGTCGACCCGCCTCAGCCAGGGCGGGCGATCGCAGACGGAGTTCGGCTCTCGACCAGAAGCGGCACGAGTTCGCAGGGCTGCCCGGCAGCGAGGTGCGACTGCCGATCGAGCGGGCGGACCAGCCCTGGTCCAGGTGTCGATCCACTGTCGACACCAGCGGCATCCTGGTCGGCGGGCGCGACCGGCTGGCCAGAATGCTCACCCTCCGGTTCCACCGGTGCCGGGTGTGCGGCGAGGCGCCCGGTCGGGGCCGTGGCACGCGTGGGACCGACGACGGACAACCGCGGTGGCGTGGCCGGGGCCGGCGGCACTGCGGCGGGTACGGGGGTCAGCGCCGGACCCCCCAGTGGCGGCGGAACTGTCGGTATGGGAGCCGGGTGGGTCACCGGCACGGCGGCCAGCCCGAGCGCTGGGGGAGAGGGCAGTGGCGGTGTCGCCCCCGGAACGGTCACGGGGCAGACAGCGGGTCGAAAAACGGCATCGGCGACCCGGAGGAGCGCCATGACGACGGGCCGGATCGGCACGGTGCTCACGACATCGACGACGTACGGCAGGGGGGCGGTGATCAGGCCCACCGCTGGCAGATCGCCTTGTCCGTGCAGCGCGGGCGGCTTGGGTGCGGCGGTGGCTGGCTTTCGTGGTGGATCGGCGGCCGGCCGCGACAGCCCGACACGATGAGCCGCGCGAGCCACGGAGGCCGGCCGGAGCCTTTTGCGCTCCGCCGCCGCGCCGGGGGGAACGGGTGCACCGACCCTCGACGCACCCGTCAATCGTCGAGACTCCGTCGAGAGGGGCCTGTCGCGGGGGACGACGGTGCCACCGGTCGGCCCTGCCAGCGGGGTATGGTGCCCGTGGCGGCGACTGTCGTCGGCGCCCGCGGCTCGGTGGCGGCCCTGGTTGGGGCGCTCGGCGACAGTGAACCGTGCGACCGACTCGACCAGACCGCCGAGCGTCCGATGAGGCTCGTCACCGGACCCGCTGCGCAACCCGTCGGCGGCGGCCGGGCCCTGAAACAGTGCGGCCACGACGAAACCGGCCCCGACGGCGGCGGCGATCAGCACCAGCCGCCGGGCGAATCCGCGCAGCCGGCCGGCCACAAGCGGCGCGGATCGGCCCGGCGCAGACGCCGACGCGGTCTCGGTGACGGGACTTCGCACGCGGGCACGACCCCTTCCCTCTGGACTGCTGACCCATAGTAGCGATGCGCTCACGTCATCGCATCCGGTGAGGTGCGCGCTCGTCGACAGGGTGCGGAGGACCGCCTACGCCGGTGGCGGCGCGCTCGACCCTCGGATCCGCAGCGATGGGCTGATGACGACCCGGTGGGTGGGGCGGTCGGGGTCGGCGAGCCGGTCGGCGACGAGACGCACTGCGGCTCGCCCGATTGAGCGTCGCGGCGGTCGGACCGCGGTCAGCGGCGGGCTGAAGAGCCCGGCGACCTCGTCGTCGTACGCCACGATGGAGAGGTCGCCGGGAACCGACAGGTGCCGCTCCTCGCAGTGCTGCACCAGCGCGATCGCCTCCGCGTCGGCGTGCACCAGCAGCGCCGTCGTCCTGGTCGCCTGGCACTGGTCGAGGATGCTGTTGAGCACTGTGTCCCGCTCGGGTGACCGTGCGTCGGGTGCCACGGCCACCACCGTCGCGTCCGGGTCGAGGCCGCACTCGGTAGTGGCGTCGAGCCAGCCGCGCCGTACGTGCTGGCTGGTGGGGCTGTTCGCGTCGAGCACCAGGCCGACCTTGCGGTGTCCGAGCGAGGTGAGGTGGCGCACCGCCATGGCCGCGCCGAGCGCGTGGTCGGTGACCACCGACTCCATGACCGCGTGGTGGCTGCCCACCGTGGCGGTGCGTTCCAGCAGGACGACCGGGACGCCGACCTGGTCGAGCCACTCGATGGTGCGTTCGGCGCTCGGTGTGTCCATGCTCGGCGCGATGATCAGCGCGTCGGCGCCCATCCGCTCCACGAGGCGGGCCAGATGCGGCTGGTCGTCGTCACTGTCGTAGGAGGAGCCGCGCAGAACGACACGCATGTCGAGCTCACGGGCGGCGCCCTCGACACCGCGAGCCACGTCCGGCCAGTAGTAGTCCAGAGAGGGCACGAGCATCCCGAGGACGCGCCCGGCCAGCGGGCCGATGCCGGCGGCGGGTGGCTCGTCGGCTGCCGGGGCGTCGTCCGGCAGGATCAGGGAGACGCCGCCGTGGACGCGGCGCACCAACCCTTCGGCGGCCAGCTCCGCGATGTCGCGCCGGATGGTGACCGGCGCGGCGCCCAGCACGTGGGACAGGTCGGAGATGCGCATCGAGCCGTCCCGTTGCAGGGCTGCCAACAGTTGCTGGCGGCGGGCGACCTGAAGCGGCCCTCGGGACCCCTCCGCCGTGGCGACGACAGGACTGTCCTTGGTCATGGGGGGCCTCCGGGGAACGCTTCGTGCGGCGAGAGCTCTTGCAGGGTGCGGGCGAGCTAGCCGGCTGGGCCGGACGCGGTGATGAGCGACTGTGAACGATTGTGATCGTATCAGAGCGCTTGATGCATCAAGGCAGTGTTGTGCGCTCTCTTGATCGGTTGTGTCCACACTGGTTTGAGAGCGGCATTGACTTGCTCTGTTGTGAGCGTTTTACTTCGGAAACCCGGCGGATGTCTGTACGTCACATTCATGGGCAACGCCCCGCTCGCCACATTCCACGGAGACGGCCCGATGCGACAGGACCTCGGATGACGTTCGGGACAGCCGACCGGCTGGCACCGGGGACGAACCCGGATGCCCCGGGAGCCGCGACCTGGCAGCGTGATGACTGGCTGGCCCTCGCCGACCGGATGCTCGCCGCGGCCCGGCCGTTCGCGTCGCCCGGCCACGCCCTCGTCACCTTTCCCGGCCCAGAGGGCGGTTACGGGCGGGCCATCGACGGCCTGGAGGGGTTCGCTCGCACCTTCCTGCTGGCCGGCTTCCGCATCGCCGGTGCCCGGGGCGTGGGCGTGGACGATCTCGTGGACCGGTACGCGGCTGGTATCGCCGCCGGCACCGACCCGAGGTCTCCGGACCGTTGGGTGCGCCTGGACGAGCATCCCCAGGCCAAGGTGGAGGCTGCCTCCATCGCGCTGGTCCTGGACCTGACCCGCCCGTGGATCTGGGACCGGTTGCCGTCCGCCGTGCGGGAGCGGGTAGTGGACTATCTGCGCCCGGCGGTCGGCGACGACACGTACCCACGCATCAACTGGGTCTGGTTCCGGCTGGTCGTACAGACGTTCCTGCGTTCGGTTGGCGGGCCGCACTCGCTCGACGAGATGGCCGAGGACCTGCGCACGCACGACGGCTTCGCCCGCGCGGACGGCTGGATGTCCGACGGGCCGCACCGCGCCTACGACCACTACGTGGGCTGGGCCCTGCACCTGTACCCGACGTTGTGGGCCCGGATGGCCGGTGCCGCGGACCTGGCCGAGCAGCGCCGCGAACGGGACCTGGCCGGCCTCGACCGTTTCCTGAGCGATGCGGTAGCGCTCGTGGGCGCCGACGGATCACCGTTGATCCAGGGGCGAAGTCTGACCTACCGCTTCGCCGCGGCGGCGCCGTTCTGGGTCGGCGCCATCGCCGGAGTGCCCTCGGTCAGCCTCGGCCGGTTGCGCGGCGCGGCCACCCGCATCGTGCGTCACTTCGTCGCCAACGGCGCCCTGGACGAACGAGGCCTGCTCACAGTCGGCTGGCACGGGCCGTGGCCGCGTCTGGCGCAGTCGTACTCCGGGCCGGGCTCGCCGTACTGGGCCAGCAAGGGCCTGCTCGGCATCGCGCTACCCGCCGACCATCCGATCTGGACGACGTCGGAGGAACCGCTGCCGGTCGAGGAGCGGGACACGCTGCGGGCGGTGCACGCGCCCGGTTGGCTGATCTCTGGCACCCGTGCCGACGGCATCGTCCGCGTCGTCAACCACGGCACCGACCACGCCGTCGAGGGTGCCACCGTCTCAGATTCCCCGCTCTACGCCCGACTGGGCTACTCCACAGCCACCACCCCGGTCCTCGACGACAGCGGCTGGGCCGGTCCGCTCGACCAGTCCGTCACTCTCGTCGACGACGCGGGCCGGGTCACCCACCGCGCCGGCATGCGCCTGCTGACCGTTCACGTCGACGCCAACGGCGTGGGCGTGGCCGGGTCACGTGCCCTCGCCCACTGGGTCGACCCGGATCCGGGTCAGCGCGATCACGGCGGCGGCCGCGAAGGTCCGTCCCGAGCGGCCGGGCACCTCACCGTGTATTCGCTGGTCCGCGGCCCCTGGGAACTACGTCTGACCCGCGTCGACGGCCTCGCCGACGGCGTCGAGGCGGCTGCGCTGAGGCTACGGATCGGCGGCTGGGCACTTGCCGGGGATGCGACGGCCACCGCCGGCGGCGGTGTGGCGGTCGTAACCGGGGCCGACCTGACCAGCCGGCTCGAAAGCGTTCACGGCGGTGGAACGGCCGGCGTCACCGCCGTTCCGTACGGCGGGCCCCTGGACGGCGGGCTGGTCGTGCCCTGGCTGGACCACCCCGTCCGGCCGGGCGCATGGGTCGCCACAGTCACCGAGCTGTCCAGGGTGCCGGTGGCCACGGCCGGGCAGGCATGCCAGGCCGTGGTCGACGAGGACGGCCGAGGCCTCCACGTGGCGGTCGACTGGCCCGACGGGATCAGCACGTCGACCCGTCTGGACATGGAGCATGCCAGGCCCACCCAGGCGTCCTGGTAGCAGTGCGGGCCCGTCCGGGCCCCTTGACCTAAGGAGAGAGGGATGAAGCGTGCGATACCGGCCGTCATCAGCGCTGCGACGGCCCTGACGCTTGTTCTCGCCGGTTGCGGCGGCGGAGACGAGCCAGTCGACCCCAACGCCCCGGTGACCATCACGCTGGCCGGCTGGAGCCTGTCGTCCACGCCCGAGTTCAAGACGCTCGCCGACGGCTTCAAGGCGAGCCACCCGAATGTGACTGTGGAGCTCAAGGAGTACGCCCCAGGCAACGACTACGACACCCAGATGATCACTGACCTGGCCGCCGGCACCGCACCGGACGTCTACGTCATGAAGAACCTCAAGAACTTCTACACGTACCAGAGCGGTGGTCAGCTGCTCGACGTCTCCGACACCACCTCCGGTCTCGGCTCGAGCCCGGCGCTCGCGTCGTACCAGGTGGATGGCAAGGCGTACGCGGTGCCGTACCGGCAGGACTCGTGGGTGTTGTTCTACAACAAGGACTTGTTCGCGAAGGCCAAGGTGGCGCCGCCGGACGGCAGTTGGACCTGGGACGACTACACCGACGCGACGAAGCGACTGCACACCGGGCTGAAGGGGGCCGGTTCGAAGGCGACCGGCGCCTACCAGCACACCTTCCAGTCGACAGTGCAGGGATTCGCGCTCGCCCAGACCCCCAACGCGGACCTGCTCTCCGGGGACTTCGGCTACCTGAAGCCGTACTACGAGCGGTCACTGGACCTGCAGGCGGCCGGCGCGCAGCCGACCTTCGGCACGGCGAAGACCAACAAACTCACCTACCAGGCGCAGTTCGGCAAGCAGCAGTCGGCGATGCTGCTGATGGGCACCTGGTACGTGGCCACGCTGCTCAACCAGCGACAGAGCGGTGACGCCGACAAGTTCCAGTGGGGGATCGCCCCGGCGCCGCAGTTCGACAAGTCCACCACCGGCACCTCCGCCACACCTGTCACCTTCGGTGACCCGACCGGCTTGGGGATCAACCCGAAGATCAGCAAGTCCAAGACCGCCGCGGCCAAGGCCTTCCTCCAGTACGCCGCCGGCCCGGATGCCGGCAAGGCGCTGGCCGGGATCGGCATCACTCCGGCCCAGGTCACCGACGCGGTCACCGCGAGCCTGTTCGGGTTGGACGGCGTACCGCAGGACGAGCTGTCGAAGTTCGCCTACGCCAAGCACACCATCAAGCCGGAGAACCCGGTGTCGAAGCACACCGCCGGCCTGCAGAACCTCCTCAACGAGACGCACTCGGCGATCCTCTCCGACAGCAAGGGCGTCGACGCGGAGCTGAGCAAGGCGCAGGACCGCGCCAAGAACGAAGTCCTCAACCAGTGAGCTGATGGCGGGCCCGGCGCGCCTGCGCCGCACGCCGGTCCCGCCCCCAGGCCGAACGCTTCCGGAGACTCCCTATGGCAACATTGCCGCGCACAAGACCCAGGAACCGGCGGCTGGTGTCGCGCAACACGGTCGCCGGCTGGTCGTTCATCCTTCCCAACTTTCTCGGCTTCGCCGCGCTGACCCTGCTACCCGTCGTCGTGCTGTTCTACGTGGCCTTCACCAACTGGAACGTCTTCGGGGTGGCCGAGTGGACCGGCACCGCCAACTTCCGGCGGATGTGGGACGACTCGAGCTTCTGGACCGCACTGCGCAACACCGTCTACTACGCCGCCTTCCACATCCCGCTGACCCTCGCGGCGGCACTCGGGCTGGCGCTGCTACTCAACCGCAAACTGCGTGGCGTGCGGTTCTTCCGCACCATCGCCTTCTTCCCCTACATCACCTCGATCGTGGCGATCGCGGTCGTCTGGAACCAGCTGTTCAGCCCGGAGTACGGCCCGATCAACGCTCTCCTCGGTGCCGTCGGGGTGGACGATCCCCCGGGCTGGACCGCGTCGGCGACCTGGTCGATGCCGGCGGTCATCATCGTCGGCACCTGGCGGTACATGGGCTACTACATGCTGTTGTTCCTGGCCGGCCTGCAGACCATCCCGGCCCAGCTCTACGAGGCGGCCGAGACCGACGGCGCCTCACCGTGGCAGCGGTTCGTGCACGTGACCCTCCCCGGGTTACGAACCACGACCTTCTTCGTCACGGTGCTGCTCACCATCGAAAGCTTCAAGGTCTTCGACCTCATCCTCGTGATGACCGGCGGCGGACCGGGCCAGTCGACACTGGTGCTCTCGCAGTACATCTACCAGAAGGGCTTCGAGGAGAACCAGTTCGGCTACGCCTCGGCGGTCTCCATCGTCCTGTTCGCCATCTGCTTCGGCATCACGGTCATCCAGTTCATGGTCAACAAGCGGAGGAACAGCTGATGACCGCGACCGACCTCTCCACGCCCGTCCCGGCCGTCGTCGCGCCCGGCAATCGCGCGCCCCGTCGACCGGTCCGGTCCCTGGGCGGGCGGATCCTCGGGTACGCCGCCCTCGCGCTGGCGGCGGCCGGGCTGTTGCTGCCGTTCTTCTGGATGGTGGTGGCGTCGTTGAAGACCAACAACGACGTCTTCACCATCCCGATCACCTGGCTCCCGGATCCGGTGGTGTGGCGAAACTACCTCGACATCTGGCAGCGCTCGGACATGACGACGTGGCTGTGGAACACCCTGCTGCTGTCGGTGATCGTCACCTTCCTGCAGGTGTTCACCGGCAGCTTCGCGGCCTACGGCTTCGCCCGGGTCCGCTTCCCCGGCCGCAACCTGCTCTTCCTGGCGTACGTCGGGACGATCGCGGTGCCCTGGCAGTCGTACATGATCCCGCAGTTCATCCTCATGTCGAAGCTGCACCTGTCGAACACGCTGTGGTCGATCGTCGCGATCCAGGCGTTCGGCGCGATCGGCGTGTTCCTGATGAAGCAGTTCTACGAGACGATCCCCGAGGAACTCAGCGAAGCGGCGCGGGTCGACGGGCTCAGCGAGTACGGCATCTACCGGCGGATCATCCTGCCGTTGTCCCGGCCGGCGCTGGCCAGCCTGGCCCTGCTGATGTTCACCACCACCTGGAACGACTACCTCGGCCCGCTCGTCTACCTGCGCAGTCCGGAACTGCGCACCATCCAGCTGGGGCTGAACACCTTCATCTCCCAGTACAACGCCGAGTACGCGCTGATCATGACGGGCTCGGTGCTGTCAGTGCTGCCCGTCGCTGTCATCTTCCTGCTCGGCCAGCGCTACTTCATCGAGGGCGTCGCCTCGACCGGACTGAAGGGTTGAGGCCCATGCGTTGGCGCCACAACACCATCACCGCCGTCTTCGACGGGATCTACGCCGCGCTCGCCACCAATGTGCTGCTGGTGCTCGGGTGCCTGCCACTGGTGACGCTCGCGCTCACCACCGACGCGGCGCGGTCCTGGCCGTTGTACGCGCTGACCGCCCCGCTCTGCGCGCCAGGGCTCTGTGCGGCCTTCGCTGTCATGTCCGCCTACTCGGCCGGCGACTCCGGCGGCGTGCTGCGCACCTACTGCCGCGCCTGGCGAGCCACCGCCCGGCCCGCGATGCTCTGGACGGCGGCGGCCATGGCTGCCCTGGTCGTGCTCGCCGTCGACGCCCGCGCCGCGTGGGGCCACCGGGTCGGGGCACTCGCCCTGCCGGTGCTGGCGACCCTGATCGTCCTCACCGTCGCTACCACGCTGCTGGGGTTGGTGGCCGTCGCCGAGCGACCCACCGCGCCGCTGCGCGAGGTGGCCCGCGCCTGCGTGTATCTGGCGGTACGCCGGTGGTACCTCACCGCCGCGTCCCTGCTCGTGCTCGTGCTGCTCGCCCAGATCTTGGCGGCCCGCCCCGCGATCGCGCTCGGCCTCGCCGCCGCGCCGCTGCTCTACGTCGTGTGGGCCAACAGCCGCTTCACAGTGCGCGCCGCCCTCGACCCGCCGACGACCGCACCCCAGAGCACCTGAACACCACGTCCCGGCCATCGAGTCGGGACGCCGATGACACACCTGCCCGGCACCGGACCGGACCCACGAGGGAGAACAGCATCCATGACGGCGACCGACGTCCGTCCCAGCTCCGACGCAGAAGGCTCGGCGGCCGCGGTGGCCGCCGCGCTGCGTACCGTCGACGCGAACATCGCCACCTTCGGCGACCGGTACCCCGCGGACACCACCGACGCCAACCGCTACCCGCTCCGGCCGCCGAGTGCTGGCCAGCCCGAGGGCGCCAACGTCGGCTGGACCACCAGCTTCTGGCCGGGCATGCTCTGGCTGGCGCACGACCTGACCGGTGACGATCGCTACCTGCGGGCTGCGCTCTCCCACGTGGACAGCTTCGCCGCCCGGGTGACCGACGGCATCGACCTGGACACCCACGACCTCGGGTTCCTCTACACCCTCGCGTGCGTCACCCCGGCCCGCCGTACCGGCGACCCGCGGGCCCGAGACGCGGCTCTCGCCGCCGCCGACCACCTGATGACGCGCGTCCTCGAACCGGCCGGCATCATCCAGGCCTGGGGCGACCTGAACGACCCTCGCCAACGCGGGCGCACGATCATCGACAGCCTCATGAACACGCCGCTGCTCTTCTGGGCCAGCCAGACCACCGGCGACGACCGCTACGCCGCCGCAGCCCGCCGGCACACCGCTCAGCTACGCCAGCACATCCTGCGGCCGGACGGCACGACCTTCCACACCTTCTACTGGGACACGGACAGCGGTGCGCCGCTACGCGGGGAAACTGAACAGGGCCACTCCGACCACTCCTGCTGGGCGCGCGGACAGGCCTGGGGCATCTACGGGTTCAGCCTCAACCACCGGCACATCGGCGACCCGGCGCTGCTCGCCGCCGCGAGGACCTGCGCCGACCGCTTCCTCGCCCACCTGCCCGACGACCACGTCGCGTACTGGGATCTGGAGTTCGGCGACGGCAGCGGCCAGGAGCGGGACAGCTCGGCCGCCGCCATCGCCGCCTGCGGTCTGGTCGAACTGGCGGACGGCCTCACCGACCCGGCCAGCGCCGACCGGTACCGGACAGCCGCCGCCGAGATCCTGCGCTCACTCATCGGCCACTACTCCACCGACGGCCATCCGGTCTCGAACGCGCTGATCCTGCATGGCGTCTACGACAAACCCAAGAGCGTCGGCGTCGACGAGGGAACCCTGTGGGGCGACTACTTCTACCTGGAAGCCCTGACCCGCGCCACCATTGCGGGCTGGACCAGCCCTTGGTGACCACAGCGCACCGACCCGCACCGCCCCGCATCCCGAAAGGTGACCATGGACTACCGCTACCACTGCATCATTCCCGCCGCCGACGGCCGGAACACGCTGCCCGTCAATCCGTGCCGGCTGCTGGACTTCACACTGCTGCGGCTGTCGGCCGGCGAGTCCTGGACCGGCGAGTCCGGTGACCGGGAGATCCTGGCCGTCATCCTCGGTGGCACGGCCAGCTTCACCGTCGCCGGCCGCCACTTCCCGCAGGTCGGCGAGCGTCCGGACGTCTTCTCCGGCAAGCCGCACTCCGTCTACATCCCGGCCGGCTCCTCGGTGAGGGTCGAGGCGCTCACCGCCGTGGAGATAGCCCTACCCAGCGCACCCAGCGAACTGGCCACGGACCCCTATGTCATCGCACCGGAGCAGGTCGTGGGCGGCCGCTGGGGAGCGGCCAACTTTGGCCGTACCTATCACCAGATCCTCACCGAGATCTCCCAGCCGGACTTGCCCGCCCGCCGGCTCATCGTCGGCGAGACCTACACGCCCTCGGGCAACTGGAGCACCTACCCGCCACACCGGCACAAGGTCGACGACCTGCCCGCCGAGGCCGCACACGAGGAGATGTACTACTACCGCGTCAACCCGGCGAACGGGTTCGGCATCAGCCGGGTCTACACCGACGACGGGTACGAGGAGAACGTCACCATCCGCGACCACGTGATGCAGATGATGCCCGAGGGTTACCACACAGTGGTCAGTGCGCCCGGCTACACCACCTACTTCCTGTGGTTCCTGGCCGGCACACAGCGCACCCAGGGTGCTCGCGAGGACGCCGACCTCGCCTGGGTGGGCCAGACCGTGCCGACCCTGCGGGGCCTGGGCCTGTAATGACGTCGGTGAGAGGTGACGCCATTCGCTAGCGAACAGACCACCCGGGGCCCTATTGTGCTAGGCAACTAGTGGAATGGGGTGGCGAGGTGATCGAGTTTCACCTGGACGCACGGTCCGGGGTCGCGCCGTACATGCAGCTCATCCGACAGGTACGGCACGCGCTCCGGCTCGGAGTCCTCAACGAAGGCGACAAGCTGCCCACCGTCAAGGAGGTGGTGGCCCGGGTCGCGATCAACCCGAACACGGTGTCCAAGGCGTACCGCGAGCTGGAGTACGAGGGCCTGGTCACCGCTCGGCCCGGGCTGGGCACCTTCGTCACCCGCACGCTCGTCGGCGACTCGCTGAGCAAGCACGAACCGCTGCGGCAGGGCCTGGCGCGCTGGCTGACCGAGGCACGGGAGGCGGGCCTGGACGACGAGAGCATCGAGGCCCTCTTCCTCAGCAGCTTTCGGGCGTTTTCGGAGGCCCGAGCATGACTAGCGCACTGATCACTGACTGTCTGACCAAGCGGTACGGGCGGCGCTCCGCACTGAAGGACTGCACCCTGGACATCCCGGCCGGCCACGTCGTGGGCCTGGTCGGGCCGAACGGCGCCGGTAAGTCCACGCTGCTGCAACTGGCCTGTGGGCTGCTCGATCCGACCGCGGGGCGGATCGAGGTGCTCGGCGCGCAGCCGGTCAGCGGGTCGCCGCGGGTCGGGTTCGTCGCACAGGACACCCCGGTCTATGCCGGCCTGACCGTCGCCGACCACCTGCGGATGGGGGCGCACCTCAACCCGTCCTGGGACGGTGCGCTCGCCGAGCGGCGCATCGCCCAGGTCGGTCTGGACCCGGCACAGAAGGCGGGCAAGCTCTCCGGTGGCCAGCGTGCCCAACTGGCCCTGACCGTCGCCGCAGCGAAGCGTCCCAATCTGCTGCTGCTCGACGAGCCGGTGGCGGCACTCGACCCGCTCGCCCGGCGCAACTTCCTTCAAGGGCTGATGGAGCTGGCCGCCGAGCAGGGCATGAGCATCGTGATGTCCTCGCACCTCGTCGCCGACCTGGAACGGGTCTGCGACCACCTGATAGTGCTTGTCGCCTCCCGGGTGCGGGTGGCCGGCGACGTGGACGACCTGCTCGCCACCCACCACCGCCTGGTCGGGCGGCGGCGCGACACCACCGACCTGGGCGCCGGGCGAGCCTTGGTCGAGCAGAGTCACACCGAGGTGCAGTCGACCCTCGTGGTGCGCAGCACCGCGCCGATCGTCGACCCGTCCTGGCAGGTCGACCGGCTGGACCTGGAGGACATCGTGCTGGCGTACATGAGCGGTGCCACCGGCGACGGTGCGGGTCGGGTTCTGGAGGGGCAGCGATGATCTGGATGACCTGGCGGCAGTTCCGCACCCCGGCCCTGGCCACCGGCACCCTGTTGCTGGCGCTGCTGGTAGCTCTGGCGCTGACCTGGTCGGAGGTGACCGAGCTGTCCACGCAGACCGGATACGCCGGCTGCCAGGGCGATGCCTGTCGCGCCGCCGCCGAGTCGTTCCTCCAGGCGCTGCAACCGGGATGGGCGAGTGAGGTCCACATCGCCGCCATCGGGGCCCTCTACCTGCTGCCTGCCCTGGTGGGCATCTTCTGGGGCGCGCCGCTGGTGGCCCGGGAGTTGGAGTCCGGCACGTACCGCATGGTCTTCAGCCAGTCCGTCAGCCGCGGCCGCTGGCTGCTGGTCAAACTGGCGATCGGCGGCGCTGCCGCCGCGCTCGGTGCCGGCCTGCTCAGCCTGGTGCTGACCGAATGGGCGCAGCCGATCGACGGGGCCTCGGCGGACCGGATGAACCCGCTGGTGTTCGCGGCCCGGGGTATCGTCCCGGTTGGCTACGCGACGCTGGCCTTCGTGGTGGGTGTCGCCACCGGGCTGCTGCTGCGGCGCACCCTGGGCGCGATGGCGGTGACCCTGCTGGTGGTGGTCAGCCTCCAGATCGCCGCGCCGTTCGTGGTGCGCCCCTGGCTGGCCCAGCCGGTCACCACGGTCAGCCCTCTGACGTTCGACGGTGATTTCGGGATCTCGATGAGCCCCGACACCGGGCGGATGACGGTCCACGTCGAGCCCGACCGCAGGGGTGACTGGGTCGTGTCGAGCACCACGATCACCTCGACCGGAGCGGAGTTCACCGGTCCGGCCGACATGACCAAGTGCGGTCGGAATGCGTCCGGTGGGCGTGAGACGTGCCAGAGATGGCTGGGCGAGCAGAACCTCAGCCTGAAGGTGAGCTACGTACCCGGCTCCAAGTTCTGGGGCCTGCAATGGCGGGAGTTCGGCGTGCTGATCGCGGTGACCGTTGTGCTGTCCCTGTTCTCCCTCTGGTGGGTCCGCCGCCGACTGGTCTGACCGCACAGCCGGTGGGCCATGCCGAACTTGACGACACTGGTGGCCTTCGCCGGATTGGCCAGGGTGCGTGCGAGACCTTGGGCCGCACACACCCTGGCCGATCTGCCCCGGAGGCATCAGATTGCGGCGAGTGCCTTGGCGATGTTCCGCTCGGCGAAATCCGAGTTCACCGTGCACCAGCGCGTACTCCCGCCGTGGTGCCACCCGGTCACGGGGGTGATTCAGGTGGGCGGCGATCCGATGATGCGCATCAGCCAGGCGCGGGATCCTCTGTGGGTTGACCGCTCGACCTCTGGTCGAGATTCAGAAGCTGCTGACCAGCTTCACGAACGCCTCGTCGATCTTGGCGGGATCGGTGGCGTCGAAGGCCTTGCCCGACGATGCCTTGGCGATCCGGTCCAGTGTGGCGAAGTCCGACTCCCGGTCGAAGGCGATGCAGAACACCTTCACCGGACGCCGCGGGTCCAGGGCGACCTCGGCGAGCAACCGGGTCAGGTCGTTGTCCTTGCTGTACTCGTTCTTGCCGTCGGTCAGCACCACGATCGCGTTGATCCGCTGCGGGTCGTACCGGTCGAGCAGTTCTCGATGTGCGGCCCGGACCGTCGCGTAGAGCGCGGTACCGCCCTCGACCCGCAGGCCGGCGATCTTGCTGTTGATCCGCTTCTGGTCGAACCCGCCGAGCGGGACCTCCTCCCGGTAGGGGTTCTTCGGCCGCTGCTGCGTCTCCGAGGAGAAGGACCAGAGCCCCACCCGGTCTTCGGTGTTGAGCAGCGCGAGGCCCTTGCCTGCCGCCGCCGAGGCCACCTGGAAACGGGTACGGGTGCCGACCTTGGCCTCCATCGACCCCGAGGTGTCCAGGGCGATCAGGATGTTGGCCTTCTTGCGGAGCGTGCGCCAGCCGTCCAGCATCGCGCTCACCACCTCCGGTGCCGGCGGCTCGAAGTAGGTCAACCCGCCGCTGGGCTCGGCACCGACACTGGCGAGCAGCTCCGCCGAGGCGCGACGCTCGTGGTCCCGGAAACCGAGGCGGGCGAAGCTCTCCTGCTGGGCGTCCTCGGTCAGGAACTCCTGGAAGTCCGCAGCTGCCGCGCGCTGCCGCTCATCGGCGGAGGGCAGCACCACGAACGGGTGGTCCAGGTTGAACGTGCCCTCCCTGGGGTGGACGGCGACCAGCGGGACGTTCGGCCGGCGGCCCCGCTCCTGTCCCTCCTGCCGAGGGCTCAGCGCGCCCGTGTTGTAGAGGTCCACCAACTCCTCCTGAAGGACGATGGCGCTCATGTCGTCCGTACTGCCCGCCCCGCCGGCCAGGTCCGCCTCGGCGAGGCTGCGCAGCAGGTCCACCGAGTCGTCGCTGTAGTGCGACACGTTGGCCTCGATCCGGCGGACGAACTGGGTGACGTCCGGGTCGGCCAGGTCGGACCGGGTCAGGTCGCTGGCCCGTTGCACCGCCGCGTAGTAGGTGGCGATGGTCGCCGCCAGCCCGGAGGTGGACAGGTTCGGGTTGTCCTTGCCGAAGGTGAAACGGCCCCACTCCGGCTTGTCGAAGGCCGCCCACCCGTCCCGTCCGGACAGATCCAGGATCTCCCCCCAGCCCAGCGACCCGCGCTTGCGTATCAGCTCGGCCTTGGGCTGCGGCATCGCGATCACCAGTGGGCTGTTGGCGATCGACGGGTAGTGGTCCGGAGTCTGCAACTCCCGCCCGGCGGCATCGTCGAGCAGCCGGAGCTGGCCGGTCCACAGGCTCGACGTCGGCAGCCACACCTGTGGTTGCGGCAGACCGGTGTGGGTCCAGCCGGAAGCCAGCGCCTCGGTCGCCTTGCCCGAGTTCAACGCGCTGACGTGCACCTGGGCGCAGCCGCCGCCCTCGATCGACCGGTCGCTGCGGTTGTACCGCTCGGCCAGGTCGACCAGCAGAGCTGCCTTCTCGGTCGAGGAATTGACCTGGAGGATGGTGGCACAGTCTCCGGTGCCCGCTTCGCGCTGCCGGACGAACACGAACGCTCCGGCGATGACCACCAGCCCGGCGGTGACGGCGGCGGTGTACGGCAACCACTGCCGCGTACGCGTAGCGGGTGGGGCCATCGGGACGTCCTCCTCGGCGGGCGACTGGTGGCAGTCAACCTATCGATGCGGTGCCAGTCGGCGACTCCGACCCCGGCGCACCGGTCACCCGCGGGCGGACCGTCTCCCCAGGGCCGTCGCGACCAGCAGCCGGACCAGGTAGACCACGACGAAGGCGACCGCCCCGACCGCGGCGGCCGGGACGAGCGTGCTCGACGCGACGTAGCCGGCGGCGGCGCCAACCGAACCGAGGAAGAGCGCTGTCGAGATGCCCCAGGCGTCAAGTGCCTCACGACGCAGCCGCCGCAAGGCGCCGTCGCCGGCAGCAGCAACGCCGTGCTTCGTCGCCGGCAGGTGTGCCGGCTGCGTCTGCACCGGGAGGTGTGCCGGCTGGGTCGGCCGGGCCTGGGTTGGCACCGTCGGTCGGGCCGGCGTCTGCGGCTGCGTCGAGGATGGTTGCGGTGTCGTCGGCGTGACCTGGGGGAGCGGGTGGTCCGGCGTCGGGGCACCCGCGGTCTCGTTGCCGACCTCCAGCAGGCTCTCCCGACGTAGCGGCTCGGTGACCCTGCCGTCCTGGCGGAGCAGCCGCACCAGCACGCGCTCGGCAGCCGGCCGGTCCGCCGGCTCCTTGGCCAGGCACTCCCGGATCAACTCGTCCAGTACGGGAGGCAACGCCGGCAGGTCGGGGGCATCGTTCAGCACCCGGTGCATCACGGCGAAGAGCGAGTCGTTGCCGAAAGGCGGCCGACCACCGGCGGCGAAGGCGATAGTGGCCGCCCAGGCGAAGACGTCGCAGGGTGGACCGATCGCGTCGTTGCGGAACCGCTCCGGTGCCATGTACGCGGTGGTCCCCATGACCCGGCTCGACGCCGTCTCCGTGTTGCCCAACGCTCGGGCGATACCGAAGTCGATCACCCGAGGACCGTCCTCGCCCAGCACCACGTTGTCCGGCTTCAGATCGCAGTGCACCACCCCGGCACTGTGGATCGCGGCGAGCGCCGTGACGGTGCCGACCGCGAGCCGGTGCAGGGCGTTGCCGGTCACCGGACCGCGTTCGCGGACGTGCCGGTGCAGGGTCAAACCCTCGATGAACTCACTGACCACGTAGGGCCGCTCGCCGTCCACCTCCGCGAAGAGCACCTGCGCGGTGCAGAAAGGGGCGACCCGGCGGGCGGCGGCGATCTCCTTCACGAACTGCGACCGCGCCCGTGGATCACTCAGATCGACGTTGACCATCTTGACCGCGACCCGGTCACCGGCGTCGTCCTCACCGAGATAGACGACCCCCTGCCCACCCGCGCCCAACCGCCCGACCAGGCGATACGGGCCGGCGGTGACCGGGTCGTGCGTCCACAGTTTCGCCAACCCTGGCACCGGCGGGCCGGCCAGCTCTGACATCCCGACTCCATCAGTGACATGCCCGGCCACCGGCGGCGCAGGACACGGCCATCGTGCCATGTCGGCCGCCGACGACCGAGGACGTTCGACAATGGGTCGAGGTCGAAGAACACCCATTCGCCAAGGGCCATCCGGTACGACGCCAACAGGTGCGGCCGCGCCGGCCCCCTGCACGGCTGCTGACGAGTGGCAGAACCCTGCCGACCGTTCTAGGCTCTTCTCTGGGTCAAGCCACGTGCCCGACACGATCCCGAGTCTCGGGAGGTCCGCACGTGACCCGACGAGCCAGCGAGCGCAGCGGCCGTGAAGGCCCACCTGATGTCCATTGATACAGGTTTGCGGATGGCTGGCGACCCGCCCGGTCTGAGCACGACGCGGCCTCCCCACGCAGGGGTCGCGACGATGCCCACACCGGACAGCGGAGGAACCCATGTCCATCACTTTTGCAGGCCGGCCCGCACCCACGAACAGCTTGGCTGACCGCAGCACCACGCCCGAGTCGCCGGCCAGCCACCTCCTCGCCGTGATGGTCGCGCTGCCGACTGACCATCCGTCCAGGCCGGCCGCCCGCGCCCGGGCCATCGAGGCATGGCTTCCGTTGGCCCACCACCTCGCCCGGCGCTACAACGGCCGCGGCGAGCCGAACGACGACCTGACCCAGACGGCAGCACTGGGGTTGATCAACGCGATCGACAGGTTCGACCCTTCTCGTGGGATCGAATTCGTCAGCTACGCGGTCCCCACCATCGTGGGGGAGATCAAGCGCCACTTCCGTGACCGCACCTGGGACGTCCGCGTTCCCCGACGGTTGCAGGAGCGGCGGATGGCCATCGGCGAGGCCAACAACAGCCTCACCCAGCTGCTGGGCCGCTCACCGACCGTCACCGACATCGCCCGACATCTCGACCTCACCGAGGAGGAGATCCTCGAAGGGCTGGAAGGCGCCCGCGCCTACAACGCGGTCTCGCTGTCCACCCCGTTCGGCGATGGCACCACCTCCAGGGAACTGGGCGACACTCTCGGCGGCGACGACAACGAACTCGCCCTCGCCGAGCTCAGGGTGGCTCTCACGTCGGCGCTGGCGGTCCTTGACGACCGGGAACGGAGGGTCGTCGCACTGCGCTTTCACGGCAACCTGACCCAGCAGGGCATCGCCGAGCAGATCGGGGTGTCACAGATGCACGTGTCCCGGCTGCTGACCCGCGCGCTGGCCAAGCTGAGGATCCAGCTCAGCGCCTTACCGTGAGGTGCGGCGAGGGTGCCCTCGACCGGATCCTCCCGGTACGGCGCTGAGCTGTATCCGCAGCTTGACCGGCCCGCGGGTAGGCGGCCGGGACACGTTCATCTGTTACACCCCGACCTGCTCGACGATGCCTTGCTGCGTCAGGTTGCCTTGCAAGCTACGTGCGACTACCCCCCGTCCCCGTTCGCCCAGAACCGACAGCCCGCACGTGGGAGCACCCCGGCACTCACGGAGGGGCAGTGCGTGGGGGCGCGAGAAGCC